>JAHBXL010000016.1 GCA_019636495.1 Phycisphaeraceae bacterium
CACGCGGTCGAATGGGCCAAGGTAGTCGTGCGCCCCGGCGCGGGCGCACTGGTGAACGCAGTGCTGCGGAAGGTCGCGCAACTCGCGCCCGAGGATGCGCCCCGCGCCGCCGAGCCGCTGCACGAAGCCGTCGCCGACGGCCGGGCCGACCTGCCTCGCGACCGCCTGCCGCTGGGTGATGGCGCGTGGCGCGTGCTCGCCGCGTCCCTGCTGCCCGAAGATGCGCCGGAGCGGCTCTCCATTTCCATGAGCCTGCCGCGCTGGCTGATCGACCGGTGGACCGCGCGCCTCGGCGCGCCCGCCGCCCGCCATCTCGCCCTGCACGCCCTCGCCGAGCCGCCGGTCGTGCTCAACACGGCCCACGCCGCGGCCCCGGTCCGCAGCGCAGCGCCCCACGATGAACCCGGCCGCGCCGTGTTCGAGGGCGCGCGGCACGAACTGGTCGCCCTGCTCCGATCCCGCGCCGATGTCTGGGTGCAGGATGCCGCATCCGCCGGCGCGGTCGAGAGCATCGCCGGTCTCCGCCCGGGGCTGATCATCGACCTGTGCGCCGGCCGCGGAACCAAGACGCGCCAACTGGCCGCGGTGTTTCCATCCGCGCGCATCTGCGCGACCGATGCCGATGAACGCAGGCTCAACGCGCTGCGTTCGGTGTTCCACGGGCACGACCGCGTCACGGTCGCGGGCGTGCGAGCCACGCTCCGTGCAAATGTTGGCAGGGCCGATCTCGTGCTGCTGGATGTTCCCTGCTCGAACACGGGCGTGCTGGCACGCCGGCCCGAGGCGCGCTATCGCGCCGACGAGGAACACCTCCGCTCGCTGGTGAATGTGCAGCGGCAGATTGTCGCCGACAGCATCCCGCTTCTGGCGGATGGCGGAAGGCTCCTCTACTCGACGTGCTCGATCGAGCCCGAGGAGAACCACGCCATGGCGGAATGGGCCGCGAAGTGGCACCGATTTGTGCCGCGGCGCGAACGGCTGGAAATGCCGCGGGGCCTGCCGGGCGGCCCGTCGTCCTGCTATCGCGATGGCGGCTATTCGGTGCTGCTGGAGCGTGGCTGAACGGGCCGCGCCCCGCGTGTGTGCGCGATGTACAGTTGCCGCAGAAGGCGAGAACCGGGCGGTTTGGGGGGCGGCCCGGGGCAGTGATCAGGAGCGACATGAGCAGCACCAACCCACACCGGCACCCAGCGTGCACCGCCGTGGTCGGCCTGCAGTGGGGCGACGAGGGCAAGGGCAAGATCGTGGACCTGATCGCGCCCTCGTTCGACGCGGTCGTGCGCTACAACGGCGGAGCCAACGCCGGGCATTCGGTCGTGGTCAAGGGCGAGCGCTACGCGCTGCACCTGGTGCCCAGCGGCATCCTTTATCCCGGCAAGTTGTCGGTGATCGCCAACGGCGTGGTGGTTGACCCCGAGGTGGTGCTGCGCGAGGTGGACACGCTCTCGTCCCGCGGCGTGGATGTGAGCGGGCTGATCATCTCCGACCGCGCCCACGTCGTCATGCCCTACCACAAGGCCGAGGACGAACTGCGCGAGCGCACGCTCTCGCAGGCGGGCAACGTGCCCACCGGTGGCGAGGCGATCGGAACGACCAAGCGCGGCATCGGCCCGTGCTACGCCGACAAGGCGCACCGCGCCACCGCCGTGCGAGTGGGCGATCTGCTCCGCCCCGATGCGCTGCACCGCCGCCTGCAACACATCTGCGCGCTCAAGAACGCGTACCTGTGCGCGCTCGGCGGTGAGAAGACCTACACGCCCGAGGAACTGCTGGACTGGGCCCGCCCGCTGGGCGCGCGGCTCGCGCCGTGCATCCGCGACACCACGTATCTCCTGCACGATCTGCTCGCAGAGGGCAAGCGCGTGCTCTTCGAGGGCGCCAACGCCGCGCTGCTCGACGTTGATCACGGCACGCACCCGTTTGTCACCTCATCGTCGACCACGGTGCTGGGCATCCCGGCGGGCACGGGCGTGCCCGGCTCGCGAATCGGCTCGGTCATCGGCGTGGTCAAGGCGTACTCGACGCGCGTCGGAAACGGGCCCATGCTCACCGAGCAGGTCAACGCCATCGGCGACCGCATCCGCGAGCGAGGCCGAGAATACGGCACGACCACCGGCCGGCCGCGCCGCGTCGGCTGGCTCGATCTGGTCGCGGTGCGCTACTCGGCCATGCTCAACGGCGTGTCTTCGCTGGCGCTGATGCTGCTCGACGTGCTCTCGGGGCTGGACGAACTCAAGGTCTGCACGTCATACCGGCTCGAGGGCGGGGCCGTCACGGACCGCTTCCCCCCCGATGCCGATGTGCTCGCCCGCGCACAACCGGTCTACGAGACGCTCCCCGGTTTCCGCGAAGACGTGACCGAGGCACGCACGCGCGCCGATCTGCCCGGCGCGGCACGGGCGTACGTCGAACTGGTCGAGCGCGCTGTCGGCGTGCCGGTCTCGCATGTCAGCGTCGGCCCGGATCGGGCGCAGACGATCGTTGGTTGAGGCGTGCAGCGCGTTCACGCGCCGGGCGCGGCGCTCTCGGCCAGCCCGCCGAACCGGCGCGACCTCGATGCGTAGTCGCGGATGGCGGCGTGCAGGTCCGCGACGGTGAAATCCGGCCACAGCACCGGCGTCACATGCAGTTCGGCGTACGAGATCTGCCAGAGCAGGTAGTTGCTCACGCGCATCTCGCCCGCCGTGCGGATGAGCAGGTCGGGGTCCGGCAGGCCGGCGGTGTACAGCCGGCCGCTGATCGTCTCCGGCGTGATGTCCTCGGGCCGGAGCGTGCCCGCGGCGACCTCTCGCGCAACTGCGCGGCAGGCATCGGTGATCTCGGCGCGCGAGCCGTAGTTCACCGCCAGGCAGAGCGTCGCGCCGGTGTTCCCCGCCGTGGCCCGCGTGATGCGGTCAACGGTCGAGAGCACCTCGGGAGGCAGGCCCTCGCGCCGGCCAAGTTGCACGAAGCGGATGTTCTCTCGCATCAGCCGTTCGAGTTCGCCGTCGAGATAGGTCGTGTACAGGTCCATCAGTCCCTGCACCTCGTCGGCGGGGCGCTTCCAGTTCTCGATCGAGAACGAGTAGAGCGTCAGCACTTCGACCCCGAGTTTGCCGCACTCCTCCAGAACGTTGCGGACGGTCGCCGCGCCGTTCCGGTGGCCGAAGGCCCGCGGGAAGCCGCGCTGCGCCGCCCATCGCCCGTTGCCGTCCATGATGATCGCGATGTGACGGGGGATGCGGGCCGGGTGAACGTCCGGAAGGCGTGCCTGCGGGTCGGCCTTGGGCGAGCGTGCCCGCATGCGTGCCACCGCCTCGCGGGCCGGCGCATCATCCATCGCGCTGGCGGCGGGCGGGTCGAGTCGTGACGGCGTTGGCGCGGCGGTGGTGGGCGGCATCAAGAAGTCGCTCGATGGTAGCGGTCACCGAACCTACGCCCGGGACCGCCCGAAGTTCTTGGGCGACGTGCTCAGACGGTTCCACGACCCGCGATCGGCCCTCCGGCGCCGCCCCGCGGTATCCTCTGCCCCATGCTCCGCCACAGGCTGCTTCTCGGACCGCTCGTCATCGCCGCTCTGATCGGCGTTCTCTGGCTCGACGAGTGGATCGACCGGCAGCCGATGCCCGACTGGGTGTTCCGATTCTTTCCGACCGCCTCGACCACTCTGCCTCCCACGGTCGCGCTGTTCGCCCTCGGCCTGCTGATCGTCTCTTTCGCCGCGCGGGAACTGGGTGCGGTCTTCCATGCCAGCGGCGTGCCCGCCTCGCGCAGGTGGATGTTCATCGCCGCCATCGCAGGCCTGATCGTCGCCGCGGCGACGCCCTCCCGCCTCTCGTCCATGCACTCGGTCGCCATCGTCTCGACCGCCGGGTGCATCGTGCTCATCGGCTCGATGCTCTGGCACATCCGCGACCGGAACCTGAGCGGCGCGACATCCGCGGCGGGGGCAACGATGTTCGCCTTCGTGTATCTGGGGCTGATGTTCGGCTTCCTGCTCGCGCTCAGGCGCGAGCATTCGGCATGGTTCATCCTGTCCGTGGTGGCGATCACCAAGTCGTGCGACACCGGGGCCTACTTCACGGGCCGGGCCTTCGGCCGGAACAAACTGGTCAAGTGGATCAGCCCCGGAAAGACGTGGGAGGGCCTTTTGGGCGGCATGGCGACCGCGGCGGGTGTCTCACTGCTGTGCGTCTATCTGACGCGACTGCTCGGCGGGCCGGACGAGTCGTTTGCCAAGGTGCCGTGGTGGGCGGCCCTGGGGGCCGGGGTGACGTTTGCCCTGGCCGGTCAGGCGGGGGACCTCCTGGCCTCGGTTTTCAAGCGCGATGCAGGGCTGAAGGATTCCGGCCGGATTCCCGGCTTTGGCGGCGTGCTGGACATGATCGACTCGATCCTGCTGGTCGCACCCGTGGCCTACTGGACGCTGGGAAAGATCTGATCCGCGGATGCCGCCGACCGGTTTGCGAACACGCCGGAACGAAAGGCGCGTCGAATTTTCGCCGCGCTGTGCCGCTCGCCCGTGCGCGGTGTATAGTTGAGATGTCCAGCGCACAATGACATTCCGAGATCCACCGGGGCGACCTGAATGAGCGTCACCAAGCATCTGCTCGATCTTTTCCGTGTCGACAAACAGCTCCTCGGCCTGAGGCATCGCCTCGAGGCGGCGGAGCGTTTTCTTTCCCAGCAGGCGGCCCAACTCACCGAACTCGAGCGACTCAAGGCCGACCTGACGGGGCAGGTCCGCCAACTCCGCGCCGCCGCGGCCAACGACGAGGGCGAGGCCCAGCGGCTTGAAGCCAAGATGGCCCAGATCCGCGAGCAGATGAACCAGACCAAGACCGCCAAGGAATACCAGGCGCTGGTCACCGAACTCAATACCTTCAAGACCCAGAAGGGCGAGTTCGAGGAGCGGGCGATCGAGAGCATGGGCCGCATCGAGGCGGCCGAAGCCCGCCTCAAGGAAATCGCTGAACAGCACGGCGAGCGCACCAGGATCGTCGCAAAGGCCAAGGCCGACCGCGATGAACGTGACGCCGAGATCAAGGACCGCGTGGCAGAACTCACCGCGCAGCGGTCGGACCTGACCAAGGCCATCCCCGCGGCAAACCTCACCGAGTTTGAGCACCTCGTCCGTACCCGCGGCGACGAGGCCATGGCCCACATCGAGATGATCGACCGGCGAGCCCACGAGGGCTCCTGCTCGGCGTGCATGATGGCCATTCCCGTTGAGGCGCTCAGCGCGCTCATGACCGGCAAACTCACACGCTGCCCCTCGTGCCGCTGTTTCCTCTACATCGAAGAGAGCCTCATGACGGCCGGCGAAGAGCCGCCGCGCAAGCGCAAGTCCAAGGCCAAGAAGGAAGAGGCCGCCAAGGCCCAGTGACCTCTGAGCCCGCGGCAAACCCCCCTCACGCCGATCGTGACCGTTCGTCCACGGCCGGGTGGAACCGCCGCCCGGTTTGGCGGTATCCTGCCGATTGATCGATGCCGCGGCGATTCTCGCCGCGTGTTGCGGGCTGGGGGTGGGAACTTCGGAGGCCCCGGCCATGACCCTAGCGGCAGACTCATCACTTCTTCGTGTGCGTGCACTCCAACTGCCCGTCGCGCTGTTCGCGGCGGTGGCCTCGCTGACTGCATGCGCCGACTCGCGCTCGTCGGAATCGGCGGTGCAAGGCCGGTCCGAGCCCGCCGCGACGGCAACGGCAACCGCTCCGGCCCCCGTCGCGCCGACCAAACTCGCCGCGCCGACATGGACGGCGTACATCCGCGGCGAACCCGTGCCCGCGCCGCAGATCGAGATGGGCGACCCGCGGACGATCAAACGCATCCTCGACGAGGGCGTGCACCGCAACCAGGTCATGGCGCACCTGACCCACCTGACGCAGGAAATCGGCCCGCGGCTCACCGGGTCGACGCGATTGGAGCGTGCCAACGAGTGGGCGGCATCCAAGTTCCGCGAGTGGGGCCTGAGCAACGTGCACCAGGACAAATGGGGCGAGGTGACGGCGCGGTTTGATCGCGGCCCGTCGAGCGGCGCGGTGTACCTCAAGCGCGCCCGCCGCGGCAGCGAGGGCGAGGCGGGCGGGGCGGAGCGCGACGCCGACTTTCGCAAGGTGCGCGATCTGCAGTTCTCGACGCTCGCGTGGACGCACGGGACCGAGGGCCCGGTGCGCGGGCGCGTCGTCCGAATGCCCGAATCGACCGAAGAGTTCGAGGCCGTCAAGGACCAACTCAACGGCGCGTGGGTGCTGCGCAAGGCGGTCATCACGCCGGGTCGGACCGACATGCGCGGCGTGGGATCATCGATGAGCGACCGCGTGCTGGCCAAGCACGGCGAGCGGACCGGCACCGCGACAAAGGACCTTGGCGTGCGCGAGGCGGACGAGGACGCCTTCGACGCGCTGCGAGCCGAACTGCGTCCATACCTCGATGCGGGCATCGCGGGCTTTGTTTCATCCTCGCGCGATGACCGCGTGTGGACAACCAGCGTCCGCCGCTGGCGCGAGACCAAGGCCGAGGATGCTCCGCGCGATATCGAGGTCAGCATCACCCTGCCCGACTACGACTACATCAACTCGCGCATCGCCGACGGTGAAGACGTGCACCTTGAGTTCGACCTGCGGCACGAGTTTGTGACCGGACCCTTCGCCGTCTACAACACCGTTGCCGACATTCCCGGGACCGAGCGGCCCGATGAGTTTGTGATCATCTCCGGCCACCTTGATTCGTGGGACGGCCCGGGATCCCAGGGCTGCACCGATAACGGAACCGGTTCAAGCGTGACGATGGAGGCCGCCCGCATCCTCATGGCGGCGGGCGCAAAGCCCAAGCGCACGATCCGGTTCATCCTGTGGACGGGGGAGGAGCAAGGCCTGCTTGGCGCTCGTTCGTATGTCGAGCGCTACGCCTCCACTCTCGACAAGATCTCGGCCATGTTCGTCGATGATGGCGGGACCAACTCGCAGGGTGGCCTGTCCTGCACCGATGCCATGGTGGACATGCTCGCCGCGGCGACCGCGCCGGTGAACGACAAGTTCTTTGACTCGGCCGATGGCAAGCCGCTCCGCGTGAACATCCGCCCCTCGGGCACCCGAATGCAGCAGAGCGGCGGGTCGGATCATGCGGCGTTTGTCGCCAGGGGCGTGCCGGGGTTCTTCTGGGACGAGATCGGGCGTGCGGAGTACGGCCGCGGCTGGCACACGCAGTTCGACACGCTCGAACTGGCAATCCCCGAGTATCTCAAGCAGGCCTCCACCTGCTCGGCCATCACGGCGTACAACCTGGCGTGTGCACCCGGCCTGCTGCCGCGCTGGCAAACCGAGCCGGCGGGCGAGGGCGAGGGCGGCGAACGCCGCCGGCCGCGGCGAGACCGCGAGGCGGAGGCGGCGAGCAACTGACCTGAGTGCGGAGCGCGGAAGTCGGAGTGCGGAGTTTGGAATGCAGTGTCGGGATTGCGCGCTCCGCGCCCCGTCCGGCGCACACCTTTCCGTTTCTCGCTTCGAATCCCCCCACCCCACCCCAAAGTCCGCGATCCATCATTCCGCACTCCCCTCTCGGCCTCGGTACACTCGTCGCATGGCCGTTGAACGCCTCGTCTCGCCGGACGCCGAACCGCTCGCCGAAGAGCGGAACTGGTCGCTGCGCCCGCGCCGAATGGCCGAGTACATCGGCCAGGCCGACCTGATCGAGCGGCTGGACATCGCCATCCGCGCGGTGAAGGCCCGCAACGAGCCCATGGAGCACGTGCTGCTGCACGGCCCGCCGGGGCTGGGCAAGACCACGCTCGCGCACGTCATCGCCGAGGAGATGGGCACGAAGGTGCACGTCACCAGCGGCCCCGCGCTCACGCGGCCGACGGACCTTGTCGGCGCTCTCACGCGCGTGCAGATGGGCGACGTGCTCTTCATCGACGAGATCCACCGGCTGCCGATAGCCGTCGAGGAGTTCATCTATCCCGCGATGGAGGACTTCCGCATCGACGTGCGGATGGAGTCGGGCCTGCACGCCCAGACGGTGCAGATCGATGTCAAGCCGTTCACGCTCATCGGCGCAACGACCCGCGCCGGGCTTGTTTCCGCGCCGCTGCGCAGCCGGTTCGGCATCGCTCACAACCTCCGCTACTACACGCCCGACGAACTGCTCACCATCCTCACGCGATCCTGCGAGTTGCTGGGAGTCCGAACCGCCGGACCGCAGCGCGGCGGCGATGCGCTCGCCATGATCGCGGCGCGGTCTCGCGGCACGCCGCGGATCGCCAACCGCCTGCTCCGGCGCGTGCGCGATTTCGCCCAGGTCCGCGGCGACGGCGTGTTGACCGCGCCGATGGTCACCGACTCGCTCGCGCTCGAGGGCGTCGATCAACTCGGGCTCGACGAACTTGACCGCGCCTACCTCCGCGTGATCGCCAGGGTCTACGCCGGCGGGCCCGTCGGCCTCGAGGCGGTCGCCGCCACGCTCAATCAGGACGCGGGCACGCTCGAAGACGTCGTCGAGCCGTTCCTCCTGCAGATCGGGTTCCTCGCGCGGACTCGCCGCGGCCGGATGCTCACGCCCGCGGGCGCGGGGCACATCGGCGTGCCCGGCGCGGGCCACGCGCCCGAGGCCGAACTGTTCTGAAACCTGCTCACTCGCCGGGGTCGGCCACCGCTCGCGGCGACCACGGCTCGCGATCAAGCCGGGTCACGATCAGATCGTCTCGTTGGAAGACAACCGTCTCATGCTCCCCGCGGGCAAGGCCGTCGCGCCGGTGGTAGATGATCAACGCTCCGGCTGGCGGCAGAGCGGTTGTTTCGCCTGATGAACCGCGCGTGGGAATCGGCCAGCGGCCGGTATCGAGGAACACCTGTGCGCTTCGCTGCGGCGCAAGCCCGCCGACGTGCAGCCGACGCTCCGGATCCTCGGCGAGCCACGCCGCGAGCGCGGACCACTGCGGGTGCGGCGGCCGATGCACGCGGACGCCGATCGCGACCAGCGCGATACACACCGCGGCCGCGACCGGCGCGGCCCAGCGCTCCACGCCGCGCCATGCTTCGCGCACGCGCGCGGGCGCCAGGCGCGCCAGCCACACGCCGCTCGCCAGCGCGCCCAGGGGATAGACCACGAGCAGGTACCGCGGCCGCTTATCAGGGAACACAGAGAGCAACACGAACCACGCGGCGCACCAGATGAGCGCCAACCACAGCGCCCCGCGCAACGGCCGCCCGCCCTCGCCGCGGCAGAGCGCGACGAACGCGAACACGACCGTCGCCAGCCAAGGCCAGTAGGCGCGAACGATCTCGCGCGGGTAGTACAGAACGCTGTCGCTGCCGGTGTTGAAGACCGCCGCTGCCCCCGGCGCATCGCCGGCCGCGCGATCGATGATCTCGCGGCCGAAGTACTGCGCAACGAAAGCCTCGCCGTGCTGCGCCCACATGGCCAGATGCCACGGCGCGGCAACCAGCACCGCCGCAACCGCGGCAAGCCCAACCCAGCCGAGCCACCTGGCGCGACCGACCACGCATAGCCACGCGGCGAGCATGGGTAATGCCAGCAGCGGCACCAGCGGCTTGACCATCATCGCCGCGCCAACCCACGCCCCGGCGATCAGCAGGGCGCGTGGGCGGTTCGCCACGTGGGCTGCCGCCGCGGCGCAGCATGCCAGGAGCAGGAACAGCGTCATCCACAAATCAAGCGAGAACGCGTGCGAGTGCCGCACAAACTCCCAGGTCGTCGCCAGCACCAGCCCCGCGGCCAGCCCGACCTCCCGTCCCGACAGCAGCCGCCCCAGACGCGCTACCGCCAAGACACACAGTACGCACGCGAGCACGCTGCCGAGCCGTGCGCCCATGACCGTCGGGCCCGTCGCGAGTAGCGGGAGGCCATTGAGCCAGAACGCCAGCGGCGGCTTGTTGAAGTAATGCTGGTCGGCGACACCGCGGAGCGTCCACAACGCACCGATCTGCCCGTCGAGCGCATCGCGCCAGGCCTGCCAGGCGATGGCGGTGTACCACGCGGTGTCGGTCGCCAGCGCCCCCTGCCCGATTCCCGGCAGGCACAGCACGAGCACCACCGCCGCGGGCAGGAGCGCGTGCCGCCAACGTGCCCAGAGGGCTGAAGTTCCACCCGCCATCATGAACCAAGCGTACCGGCAGTGTGTACCGGGCGCATCGGCTTCGCCGGGCGGCGGGGCGAGATCAAGAGTCGGAACGGTGGAAGTGGGGGAGTGGGGGGTGGCAGTGTGGCGGGAAGGGGGGCGGGGGGGCGGGGGGGGGCGGTCAGCGCGACCGGCCGATCGCACCCGTCGGCAGTCCCTTGCGTTGCCACATCCGCTGCAGGTTGTCCGAATCGATCGCTTCCCAGGTGCTGCCGTCGTCAAGGACCGACCGGATCAGCGTCCCGCTTGCATCGTACGAGTACCGCTGCGGCGTGGCTTCATCGCGGAACGTCGTCACGACATCCCAGTTGCCGCCCGAGCCGACAGTCTGCGGAAAATCTCGCCGCAACGACACCGACCGCGACTGGCTCTGATACGTGTAGAACGCCAGTTCGGTCTGGATGCGCCGCGTGACCAGCAACCGGTGAAGCAGGAAGAGTTCGAACTGGCTGAGGTATCCCTCGGCCGGTACGAACGGCCGCAGTTCCTCGGGCGACTTGCCGCCGTCCTGGATCACGATGTTCAGGTCGCGCCCGATGCGACCGCCGGTTTCGACCGCCGATCCGAGCCGCTCGCCCTTCGGACCCCACACCACGGTCCGGAGCGTCCACGTCTCTTCGTTGCGGTCCAGCGACATGAAGTACGTCGCCTCCGAGTCGATGACGCGCTCATCAAACAGCATCCGCGCCTGGATCCGCGCGAGGTATCCCTCCTGCGAGCCGCTCCGCGTGCTCGACACGCCCCCGACGTCTGCGCGCTTGCCCTTCCAGAACCGCATCCGGCGGAAGCCCAGTTCCTGCGCATCCGCCGCGCTCCCGGTGCGGGAAGGCATGCTCAGCCGGTGCACAAACTCGCGCCCATCGGCAAACGCCGCGGCGTAGTCCGCGTCTGTAAGCCCCGCAAAGAACGCAACGCCCGCCTTCACAAGCGAGCCGCGCGACGCGTTCAGCATCTCCGGGTCGAGGAACGACGCCGTCGCGATGCTCGCCTCGTAGATCGGACGGGCGATTGACATGAGCGACTCATCCGTGATCAACTCGAAGACCACAAACGTGTCCGCCGCGGGCTTGAAGATCGAGTACCCCTTCACCAGCCGCGATCCGTCCTGTCGTGGCACGCTCGTGTAGATCCGCTCGCACACCGCGCCGCTGTTGAGTCGCAGGTTCGACACTCGGTCGATCAGTGTGGCCTTGGTCTCCAGAATGACCTTCTGGTCCTTGTCCAGCACCCCGTACGCCCCCTGGATCAGCGTCCACGTGTTGTCCGCCGCTTCTTTTATCGTTGTCTCCAGCCGCGGCGAGGCCGGCGTCTGGATGTTGATCACCCACTTCTGATCATCCGGAACGATCTGCACCGCCTTGCGGTCGCCGATCATCGTCGACTGCGCAGTCGCGTTCCGTGGCAGGTACATGCTCAAGCCCACCTCGTCGAAGTTGAACGGTGCATCGGCAAGGTCCACCGCGATGCCTGCCGTCCGCGGCGGGGCGGAGGTCGTTCTTGGCTGGGTCTGGGCCGTCGCGGCGGTACACGCCACCAGGCTGGCAAGCATCGCGACGAGTCGGGTGTCTTTGATCGGCATGGATGGATTCCGTTTGGTATTGCGCGGTCACCGAGAAACCTGATGAGGCCGCGTGTTCCTTCATCGGTTGTTTACCGGTCCCTGTGTGTTCCGGTGGGAGCCAGCAAACGGCCGTTGCCCGAGGCCGCAAGAAATACCTGTTTAGGGGAGTGACTTGTACAGACACGTTTGGCGGTTGCCGCGCTCGAGCCGGTGCATGAACTGGGGGAAACAGGCAGATTCTTCAACTCCGCTTCCGGCCGGAGTTTGACATTCGCGTTGAGCCCCGTATCTTTCCGGCTCGCCCCGCACTGCGCGGGCGTTGTGCATCGGTATGACCCAAGCCAGTCGGAAGGACACGATGAGCGGCGGCCGCATTCGAATCCGGATGGAAGCGTACGACCACCTGGCCCTGGACGCCTCGGCCAAGGAGATCGTCGAGCACGCCAAGCGCACCAGCGCGAAGGTGGCCGGTCCGATCCCTCTTCCGACGCGCGTCGAGCGTTACACCGTGCTCCGCAGTCCGTTCATCGACAAGAAATCCCGCGAGCAGTTCGAGATCCGCACGCACAAGCGCATCATCGACATTCTCGAGCCCAACCCCCGCACGGTCGATGCGCTCAATCGGCTGATCGTTCCCGCGGGCGTCTTTGTGAAGATCAAGGCCTGAACCCACACCCACGCGATTGCGCGTGGGTTTTTTGTTGCCCCGATTGTCCCCGCTTCCTCTGCCCATCGAGGCATGAAGCCGCTCACACGAGCACCCTGAGGTTTGCAATGCTTCTGCTCGGCAAAAAGATCGGCATGACACGCGTCTTCAATGGTGAGGGCGCGAGCATCCCCGTCACGGTGCTGCAAGTCGGCCCGTGCGTGGTGACTCAGGTGCGCACCCCCGACACCGATGGCTACGCCGCGGTGCAGGTCGGATGGGGCGACGCCAAGCCTCGCCGCGCGACAATGGCCACGATCTCGCACGATGCGAAGGCCGGCGCCGCGCCGCGCCGTTTCCACCGCGAGTTCCTCGTCCCCGCCGCCAAGGTGGGCGAGTTCACGCTCGGGCAGGAACTCACCGTCGCCGGGCTCGAGGGCTCCGCCTACGTGGATGTGACCGCCACGAGCAAGGGCAAGGGCTTCCAGGGCACCATGAAGCGTCACAACTTCAAGGGCCTGTTCGCCAGCCACGGCACCGAGCGCAAGCACCGCTCGCCGGGTTCGATCGCCAGCCACGCGACCAACCGCGGCCACTCGGGCAAACTCAAGAAGGGCAAGAAGATGTCCGGCCACATGGGCGCCGAGCGTGTCACGCTCCGCTCGCTGGACGTCATCAAGATCGACCCCGACCAGAACCTGGTCATCGTCAAGGGGCCCGTCCCCGGAGCCAACAACGGCTTTGTCATGGTTCGCCCCGCGGTCCGGCTCAACCGGTCCAAGGCCAAGAAGGTCGCCGACGCGGCGAAGAAGTAGGTGATTTCGCGGCTCATCGTTCGAGCCGCTGATCGAAGAACTGCCGCAGGCCGCGAGGGATCGCGACCCGCGGGCCCGGAGGGTCCGAAAGGAAACCGCCGGGCGGGAACAAGAAGTTGATCCGGTGCATCGGGCGAGTGTCGCCCGTGCCGGAAAAGACGGCCGAGTCGATTCCGCGCCGCCCCCATGTGTGACCGAGGGCGAGCCGGATAGGCGAAGGTTTCACAAGGATGCGGGAAGGTCCCGCGTCCGCACGAGGCGTCAGACGCAAGGCGACACAGATGGATGTCCCCGTCATCAACATGAAGGGCGTCGAGGTGGGCAGACTGTCCATCGACGCGACCAAACTCGGCGGCGAGATCAATCCCGCCCTCATCAAGCAGGCGTACGTGATGTACCACGCGAACCGCCGCGTGGGCACTGTGCGCACCAAGAACCGCCAGGCGGTCGAGGGCTCCACCAAGAAGATCTACAAGCAGAAGGGCACCGGCCGCGCCCGTCACGGCGACAAGAAAGTCCCGCAGTTCCGCGGCGGCGGTCACGCCTTCTGGAAGCAGCGCGACCCCGAGGACTACGGCAAGGACATGCCCAAGAAGATGCGCCGCAAGGCGAATCTCAACGCGCTCCTGTCCAAACTGCTGGACAACGAGGTGCGCGTGGTGGACGCGATGTCCATGACCGCGCCCAAGACCCGGGACTTCGTCAACTTCCTCGAAGCGATCAAGGTGGACAAGTCCGCGCTCGTGGCCGTCCCGGCCGAGAACGACCATATCCGCCGCTCGGGCCGCAACGTCGAGAGCGTGACGCTCTGCCAGCCCTCGCAACTCAACTGCTTCGAGATGCTCAACCACCGCTACCTGGTCATCGCCAAGGGCGACCTGCAGGCGTTCCTCGACGGCCCGCAGGCTCAGACCGGCAAGTCGGCCAAGATCAGCCCGCTCGGCCGTCGCCAGAAGGAGACCGCCTGATGCTTGCCATCGACGTCATCAAGCGCCCGCTCATCACCGAGAAGGGCACCTGGGGCATGAACGAGCAGAACCGCTACGCGTTCGTGGTCGACCGCCGCGCTTCCAAGACGGACATCAAGCGCGCCGTCGAGCAGATCTACAACGTCAAGGTCGAGAAGATCAACACCCAGACCCGCAAGGGCGAGCACAAGCGCTTCCGCTACGGCATGCGACGCGAGGCCGACATCAAACTCGCCACCGTCCGCCTGGCCGAGGGAAACACCATCGAACTGTTCTGACACGCCGATGCGGGCCGCGCCCGCTCACGTGTGACGAGGTACGCAGATGCCCATCAAGATCTACAAGCCGACCAGCGCCGGACGCCGAAACGCGTCCGTCAACGCGCACGCCGAGGTGACCAAGAAGTCCCCCGAGCGGTCGCTCCTCCGGCCCATCAAGCGCACCAGCGGGCGCAACCACCACGGCAAGATCACCGTGCGCGGTCGCGGCGGCGGCGCCAAGCGCATGTACCGTGTGATCGATTTCCGCCGCGCCGACCGCGACGGCATCGAGGGCAAGGTCGTCGGCATCGAGTACGACCCCAACCGCTCGGCGCACATCGCGCTGGTGCGCTACGCCGACGGCGTCAAGCGATACATCATCGCCCCGCAGGGACTGACCGACGGCGACACGGTTCTCAGCAGCGGCAGCGGACCGGTCGAGCCCCAGGTCGGCAACAACATGCGACTGCGGGACATTCCCGCAGGCCTCGATGTTCACTGCGTCGAACTCAAGCCCGGTGCGGGCGCGCAACTTTGCCGCAGCGCGGGCCGCGGCGTTCGTCTCATGAACAAGGAGGGCGAGCACGCGACCATCATGCTGCCCTCCGGCGAAATGCGCAAGGTCCCCATCGACTGTCGCGCGACCGTCGGCGTCGTCGGCAATCCCGATCACCAGAACCGCCAACTCGGCAAGGCCGGGCTCTCGCGGCACCTGGGTATCCGCCCCAAGACCCGCGGCGTGGCCAAGAGCCACAACGCCCACCCGCTGGGCGGCGGTTCGGGCCGCTCCAAGGGCAACCGTCCGCCGGTCGGCCCGACGGGCACGCTGGCCAAGGGCGGCGGCACGCGCGACCGCAAGAAGGCCTCCACCAAACTCATCATCCGCCGCCGCGTCAGCAAGCGCTTCGGCCAGAAGAAGTAATCAGACCAACGGAACCACGCCATGGGACGCAGCCTCAAAAAGGGACCGCACGTCGACGAGCGACTCTACCGCAGGGTGGAGAAACTCAACCAGCAGAACAAGCGCGAGCCCATGAAGACCTGGGCCCGGGACTGCACCATCGTCCCCGAGTTCATCGGGCACACCTTCAAGGTGCACAACGGTCGTCAGTTCCACGACGTGTTCGTGACCGAGGACATGGTCGGACACAAACTCGGCGAGTTCAGCATCACCCGCACCTTCCGCGGCCACACCAACAAGAAGGAAGGCATGGAGGCGGGCGCAACCGGCGGCAAGAGTTGAGCGCCGCCGGGTTCGCACGCATTCGCACACCCACGCACGACAGGATCGATCGAAGGGACAGGCCGTGAGGATCAACGCCCAGAAACTGAAGACCCGTGCCGCCGAAGCCGGCGTGAGCGTCGACGCGCTCGCCCGCTCGGTGGAGCGCACCGGCCTGACCGGCCCCAAGGCCGTGTCCGCCGTCAACAACTGGATGCGCGGCAGCGACCACCCGCGATGCAAGGCCGAGGATGTCCGCGCTCTGGCGCAGACCCTGGGCTGCCAGCCCAAGGACATCGCGCGGTTCACCACGGTCTTCCGCTACCACCGCGGCAGCCCGCGCAAGGCCAAACTCATTGTCGACCTCATCCGCGGCAAGCGCGTCGACGAGGCCATGAACCTGCTCACCTTCACCACCAAGCGGGCCGCGGTCGACGTCAAGCAGGCCCTCATGTCCGCCATCGCCGACGCCGAGCAGGCCGAGGCCGACGTCACCACGCTGGTCGTGGCCGAGAGCATGGTCGCCAACGGGCCGGTCATGAAGCGGTTCCAGCCGAAGGACCGCGGCCGTGCACACCCGATTCTCAAGCGAATGACCCACATCACCGTGGGTGTCGAGGAGCGCTGAACGTCATGGGCCAGAAGACTCATCCATTCGGTCTGCGGGTCGGCATCACCGAGGCGCACAAGAGCCGGTGGTACGCCCCCAAGGCGCTCTACGGCGAACTCCTCATCGAGGATGCGCGCATCCGCAAGGTGCTGGACCAGCGGTTCAACCGCCAGCCCCCGCACGCGGCGGTGAGCGACATCCACATCGAGCGCACCCGCGAGGAACTCAAGGTCATCGTCAAGACCGCGCGCCCCGGTCTGGTCATCGGGCCCAAGGGCGCGGAGGTCGACCGCCTGCAGGAGGAACTGCAGTTGATGACCGGCCGCAAGGTCTCGATCTCGATCATCGAGGTCAAGAACCCCGACCTGGATGCGAAACTCGTCGGCGAGAACGTCGCCGAGCAGTTGCGCAAGCGGGCCAGTTTCCGCCGCGTCGTGAAGATGCGTGCCGAAGCAGCGATGCAGGCGGGCGCGCTGGGCGTGAAGATCCAGATCTCGGGCCGCCTGGGCGGGGCCGAGATGAGCCGCGTTCTGGCCGTGAAACTCGGTTCGCTCCCGCTCAGCACGCTGCAGGCCAACATCGACTTTGCGTTGTCCGAAGCGATGACGCCGTATGGCGTGATTGGTGTCAAGGTGTGGATCTACAAAGGCCTGTACGTCCAGGGCATGGTGGACGAGACCGAATCCAAGGCGGCAGGCGGCCGCGCCCGCGCACGCGGGCGCCGCTGAACCCGGCGCACGACCGAAGCAGTACGGAGAGTGACCCATGGCGTTGATGCCCAAACGAGTGAAGTACCGCAAGGAGCAGCGGCGCGTGCGCCCGCGCAAGGCGACCAAGGGCAACTACGTCGCCTTCGGCGAGTACGGCCTGCAATCGATGGAGGGCGCGTGGGTCCCCGGCCGCACGCTCGAGGCCGGCCGCATCGCGGCCCAGCACTTCCTCAAGCGCGAGGGCAAACTGTTCATCCGCGTCTTCCCCGACAAGCCCATCAGCAAGAAGCCCTTGGAGACGCGAATGGGCACCGGCAAGGCCGACGTCGACTACTGGGCGGCGCGCGTCAAGCCCGGCACCATGCTCTTCGAGATCGCCGGCGTGCCCGAGGCCCTCGCCAAGAAGGCCCTGGTCCGCGTCGCCATGAAGATGCCCGTCAAGTGCCGCTTCGTCGGCCGCCGTCTCAGCGTCTGAAGAAGCCCGCACACGCAACGTGAATCGAACGAGGTCGAACCATGAAGGTCCACGAGAAACGCAAGGAAGTTCGCAAACTGACGGACGAGGAGATCGGCGTGGAGATCAAGCGTCTCCGCGCGGACCTGCACACCGTCCGCACGCAGTTCGTGACCGCCAAGGTCGAGGATTCCTCCAGGTACGGCAAGATCAAGAAGGACATCGCCCGGCTCCTCACCGAGCGGACCGCGCGCCGCGCGGCCGCGAGCAAGTGACCGGACCGGCACGCACACACGGACAGCCCCTCATGGCCAAAGCAACCACGAACAAAGCCGCCGCATCCGCCGAAGCGCCCCTCAAGGGAACCCGCGTCGGCGTCGTCGAGTCCGACAAGCGCAACAAGACCCGCAAGGTCGTCGTGCAGTACAAGGTCCGCCACGCCAAGTACGGCAAGTTCGTCGCGCGACGGACCGTGCTCCATGTGCACGACGAGACCAACGACTCGCGCATCGGCGACACGGTGGAGGTGGCCCAGTGCCGCCCCCTCAGCAAGACCAAGAGTTGGAAACTGGTGCGCGTGGTCGAGCGCAGCCGCCGCGTCGAACTCATCAAGGACTGAACGTCGCGGGCCGGCCGGCCGGCCGCAGAGGTGAACGAACATGCTTCAGCAGGAAACACGTTGCGAGGTCGCGGACAACAGCGGCGCCAAAGAGGCGTACGTCATCCGCGTCTACGGCGGCTCCACCCGCAGCGGACGCTTCACGCGCCGCATCGCGGGCGTCGGCGACAAGGTCCTCGTCTCCATCAAGAAGGCTCTCCCCGGGGCGGACGTCAAGACCGGAGACAAGTCCAAGGCCGTCGTCGTGCGCACGACCAAGGCCACCCGCCGTCCCGATGGCTCCTACGTCAAGTTCGATGCCAACGCCGTCGTGCTCATCGGCGACGACGGCAACCCCAAGGGCACGCGCATCTTCGGGCCTGTCGCCCGTGAACTGCGCGAGAAGAACTACATGAAGATCGTGTCTCTCGCGCCGGAGGTGGTCTGAACCATGGCACGTCACGTTCGCAAGGGCGACAACGTCATCATCAACAGCGGCTCCCACAAGGGCAAGGTCGGAACGATCATGCGCGTCCTCACCAAGGAGGATCGCGTCATCGTCAAGGGCATCAACCTCCGAACCAAGCACCTCAAGCCCAACCGTCTTAACCCCCAGGGCGGCATCGTCACCCGCGAGGCCCCCATCCACATCTCCAACGTCAGCCCCGTCGTGGACGGCAAGCCGTCGCGCGTCCGCTTTGTCACCAAGCCTGACGGCTCCAAGGTTCGTGTCGCCGCTCGCGGCGGGCAGGAACTGGGCGTCGTCCGCGGCCCCGATGCCAAGAAGAAGCACGAGGCCAAGCCCTCCCGCAAGAAGTGATCCCAACGACCGCACGCCTCACACACGCGGACGCTCCCGTCCGTGACCCCGGAACAGACCCATGGCCAAGGACATGACCAAGAAGCCGCACGGCAAGAAAAGCAAGGCCGACGACGACACGCCCGTCGGGCCGCTGCCCGCGCCGCGTCTCAAGGGCGTCTACGAGGAGAAGGTCCGCAAGGCCCTCGCCGAGCAGTTCGGCCTGACGAACCCGATGCAGCACCCGCGACTTCGCTCCATCGTGATCAACGTCAACATGGGCCGCCACCTCGAGGGCACGAAACTCCCGCCCAACGTCAAGGCGACCGTGCTCGACACGATCACCAAGATCAGCGGACAGAAGCCCGTGGTCCTCAAGGCCAAGAAGAGCGTCTCGAACTTCAAAGTCCGCGAGGGCTACGAGACCGCCGCGATGGTCACCCTCCGCCGCGAGCGCATGTGGCACTTCCTCGACCGCCTCATCAACCTGGCCACGCCGCGTATCAAGGACTTCCGCGGCCTGAACGATCGCAGTTTCGACCGCCAGGGCAACTACGCCATGGGTCTGTCGGAGCAGGGCGTGTTCCCCGAGATCAACATGGCCGAGGTGACGTTCACCCACGGCATGAACATCAACATGGTCTTCAGCAACTCCTCGCCGGAACTGAGCCGCTTCGTCCTGTCGGAACTGGGCATGCCCTTCCGCCGCGAAGAGAAGCGCGAGAGCAAGGCCGCCTGACAGCCCCCGCCCCTGAGTACTCCCCCCGCTCGAATCGGAGAAACGAATCATGGCCACAAAGGCCCAGGAAGCACGAGCCCGCCGGACCCCCAAGTACAGCACGCGCATCGTGCGCCGCTGCGAACTGACGGGCCGTTCCCGCGGCGTGTATCGCAAGTTCCGCATCAGCCGCATCATGCTCCGAAAACTCGCCCTGGAGGGCAAGATCCCGGGCATGCGCAAGTCCAGTTGGTAAGCACGCACTCGAACACGCAGCGCCGGCGACCGCCGGCGACGAAACACGATCCACCACATTGCGGGCGCACCCGCGCCCGAGGGACAAGTCGATGGCGATCAACGACCCCATCTCCGACATGCTGACGCGCATCCGAAATGCCGCCGGCAACAAGTCCAAGACCGTCGAGTGCCTCAACTCGAAGGTCTGCCGCGGCATCGCCGACGTCCTCCGCGACGAAGGCTACATCGAGGGCTACGAAGTCCTCGAGGACGGCCGCCAGGGCAAGATCAAGGTCAAACTGCGCTACGGCCCCCGCGGCGAGACGGTGCTGCACTGGCTCCGCCGCGAGAGCAAGCCCGGCCGGCGTGTTTACCAGCGCGTCGACGACCTGCCCCGACCCCTCCAGGGGCTGGGCATCGCCATTGTTTCCACCTCCCGCGGCGTCATGAGCGACCGCAAGGCCCGCACCGAGCGCGTCGGCGGCGAACTGCTGTGCCTCGTCGGATGAACCCCCATTGAGTCGAAGCCGTCCGGCCCGGCCCGGATGAGGAGCATCAGACCATGTCTCGTATCGGAAAGAAGCCCATTACTCTCCCCGCTGGCGTCAAGGCCCAGATCGCCGCCGACAAGGTGACGATCGCCGGCCCGAAGCACACGCTCTCGATGCCTGTCCGCCCCGAGGTCAAGGTGACCTACGACGAGGCGGCCAAGCGGATCGATGTCGCGATCGACCCATCGAGCGCGGAGAACAGCGCGGTCAAGGCCTACTGGGGCACCACCCGCGCGCTGATCCAGAACATGATCGAGGGCGTGACCAAGGGTTACGAGAAGACGATGGAAGTCATCGGCGTCGGCTGGACCGCCGCGGTGCAGGGCAAGAACCTGAAACTCACCGTCGGCTTCGCCAACTCGCTGATCATGCCCATCCCGCAGGGATTGGAAGTGACCGTCGACAAGCAGTTCGTGACCATCAAGGGCGCGGACAAGAAGCAGGTCGGCCAGTTCGCGGCGGACATGCGGGCCCGCCGCAAGCCCGAGCCCTACAACGGCAAGGGCATCAAGTACAAGGAAGAGGTCATCAAGCGCAAGCAGGGCAAGCAGTTCGGCGCCTGATCGCGCCCCGAATCACCCATCGGGGCCGATACGGCCCGGAGTCAACGACTATGGACAAGAACCAGCACAAGGGCGTCCGCCGGCAGCGCAGGCACCTGCGCGTCCGCAAGAGCGTCACCGGTACGGGCGAGCGGCCGCGCCTGGCCGTGTACAAGTCCGTCCGGCACATCCACGCGCAGATCATCGACGATCTCGCCGGCCGGACAATCGTCGCCGCGTCGTCGGTCGAGAGCGCGACCGGTGCCGAGAAGCCGGGCAACAGCAAGTCCGCCGCGGCGGTGGGCAAACTGCTCGCCGAGCGCGCCAAGCAAAAGGGAATCGGCGCGGTCTGCTTTGACCGCGGCGGGTTCAAGTTCCACGGCCGCGTGAAGGCGCTGGCCGATGCGGCCCGCGAAGCGGGGCTCAAGTTCTAAGGACGGGATCGCACACACACGGCCCGCACGGGCCAAAGCCATTTGCCACCAGGTAGAGTTATGCCGGAACTCCTCGAAGAAACTTCAAGTCTCGAAGCCACGACCATCGGCGTGTACCGGACCGCGTCCACCGTGAAGGGTGGGCGCCGGTTCTCGTTCGGCGCGCTGGTGGTGGTCGGCAACCGCAGCGGCCAGGTCGGCTACGGCTATGCCAAGGCCAACGAAGTGCCCAACGCCATCGAGAAGGCCGAGAAGTACGCCAAGCGCAAACTCCTCTCGATCCCGCGGATCGGCGGCACCTTCAACCACGAGGTCGAAGGCGTCTTCTCGGCGTCCAAGGTCCGGCTGGTGCCGGCCTCGCCGGGAACGGGCGTTGTCGCGGGCACCGTGGTCCGCTCGATCCTCGAACTCGCCGGCGTCACCGACGCGCTCACCAAGTGCTACGGCTCGACCAACGCGCGCAACGTCGTCAAGGCCGTGTTCGACGGTCTCGAGCAGTTGCAGACGCCCGCGGTCGTCGCCGACCTGCGAAAGCAGACGCTCGAGCGCACCCAGATCGAAGACCGCATCGAGAAGGGCAAGGCCTTCATGCCCAAGTCCACCGGCAAGGAGCAGCGCGCCCGCGGCCCGGTGAACACCATCGGCAACGAGCGCAAGGGTCGCGGCGGCAGCCGACCCCGGCGGCGCGGGCCCGAAGGTGGTGATTCCGGCGGCGCGCCCGCCGATGGCGGCGCGGCCCCCGCACCGCAGTGATTCGGCCCCTCCCATCGGGCCGCCCCCGTTCCGCAGTGCCTCGTTTGACCCGAGTTTGACCGGCCTTCGGCCGTTTCCGTTGGAGTGACCCAGCCATGATGATCCACGAAATCACGCAACTCGCAGGGCGCAACAAGCGCCGCAAGCGCGTCGGCCGCGGCACGGGCAGCGGCGGCAAGCGCTCGGGTCGCGGCCAAAAGGGCGCGGGCAGCCGCTCCGGCACAGCGCGGAAGACCGGCTTCGAAGGCGGTCAGATGCCCTACTTCCGCCGCTTGCGGAAGTTCGGCTTCTCCAACGCCAACTTCACCAGCCGATTCTGGACGGTCAACATCCGTGCCATCCTGGCGCACCCGACATTTGCCAAGGGCGGCACGGTCAACACCGAGACGCTCGTCAAGGCCGGCCTCGTCCGCGACGATTCACGCGATCTCAAGATCCTCGGCGACCTGGGCGACATGACCCTCAACGCCAAACTCGATGTCACAGCGGCCCGCGTCTCAGGCAAGGCCCGCAAACTCATCGAGGGTGCCGGCGGCAAGGTGAACGAGACCGGAACCCGTCGCGACAAGGTCCGCGGCATCGACCGGAACAGCGACGACCAGACCCCCAAGAATCTGACCAAGAAACTCAAGCGTTCCAAGGGTCCCAAGAAGCCCGTGGCCGTCGAGGCCGAGGGCGAGGAGCCCGCCAAGAAGGACAAGTAAGGCGGGATGTCTGACCGGGTGGGGGGGAAACACGGACGGCGAAGATGCTCCAGGCTCTGATCAATGTCTTCAAGATCGCGGACCTCCGCGTCAAGATCCTCTTCACACTGGGGATGTTGGCGGTGTACCGCATCGGGCACTGGATCCCGCTCCCGGGCGTGAACCAGGAGGAACTCCGCCGCTTCTTCCAGGAGCAGGTGGAGGCCGGCACCGCCGCGGGCCGCGCTGCGCAGTTCGTCACGATCTTCTCCGGCGGCGCATTCGGGCACTCGACGATCTTCGGCCTGGGCATCATGCCCTACATCTCGGCGTCGATCATCTTCCAGTTGCTCGGCTCGGTGGTGCCGCGCATCAAGCAACTGCAGCAGGAAGGTCCGACCGGCCGGCAGAAAGTGATGGAGTGGACGCGCTTCGCGACCATCGGCCTCTGCATCGTGCAGGGCATCGGCTGGCTCAAGTTCATCACCGGCTCCAACCTCGTCTACACGCAGTGGGCCTCGAACCCGATGTGGTGGGTCATGGCGGTCACCGCGCTCACCGCCGGCACGGTCTTCCTGATGTGGCTCGGCGAGCAGATCGACAAGTACGGCATCGGCAACGGCGTGTCGCTGATCATCGCCGCGGGCATCCTCACGCAGATGCCCAACGCGTTCATCTGGATCTACGACAACTTCGAGCCCGGCGCCAGCGGCGGCAAGATGGGCTGGGGCGGGCTGTTCTTCATCGCCGCGGGCTTTGTCCTGGTCGTCGCCGGCTCGGTGATCATGACCGTCGCGCAGCGACGAATCCCGATCCAGCAGGCCAAGCACACCCGCGGCCGCAAGGTCTTCGGCGGGCAGCGCAGTTACCTGCCCCTGCGCGTCAACCACGGCGGCGTCATGCCCGTCATCTTCGCCTCGTCGCTGATGATTTTCCCATCGGTCATTTTCAGCGCCGCGGCAACGCAGGCACGCGCCGCCAACTGGGGCGACGGAATGCAGGGCACGCTGGACTGGATGGCCGACGCGTTCCGCATCGGCAACTTCCCCTACGTGTTCTTCGAGGTCATCCTCATCTACTTCTTCAGTTACTTCTGGATCACCGTCCAGTTCAACCCCGAGGAAATGGCCAAGAACCTTCGCGACCACGGCTCGTTCATCCCCGGCCTTCGACCCGGGCCGCGCACCGCCGAGTACCTCGAGATGGTGATGGAGCGTGTGACATTCGTCGGCGCGGCGTTCCTGGCGGTGATCGCGGTCATTCCCACCGTCGTGAACTCGAGCCTGGGCGTGAGCATGGCGGTCACGCAGTTCCTCGGGGGCACGGGCCTGCTTATCGTCGTGTCGGTCGTGCTGGACTTCATCCAGCGTGTCGAAGCCAACCTGTTGATGCGCAACTACGCGGGCTTCCTCAGCAGCGGCGGCGAGGGCGGCGGGGGGCCGCGCGTCCGCGGGCCGCGGATGGTGACGGGCGTCTGAACGGATCGAAACCTGCGGCACAGGCGGAGCCCGTGCCGCGAAGAAGAGGGTCATGAGCAAAACCGATGACAAACTGACGCTCGACGCCGTGGTGGAGGAGGCTCTGCCCAATGCGATGTTCACCGTCAAACTGCCCAACGGTCACAAGATCCTCGCCTACGTCTCGGGCAAGATGCGGATGAACTACATCCGCATTCTTCCGGGCGACCGGGTGACGGTCGAACTGAGCCCGTACGACCTGACCAAGGCGCGGATTACGTACCGGCAGTGATCACGGAATCGAGAATCGACCGGCGCGGACGGGGGGATGGGCAGTCGGGGCTGGGTCGGGTGGCTCTCAAGGACGGGGGCGCAGAGCGTTTTCCAGCCGCGACCGCGGCACGGCGAACTGGCCGGAATGCGGGTGCGGTCCTAACATCCCGCTCGCCCAACGTGGTTTGCGCGGGCAATCGGGCGACGGACAGAACCTGAACAGGATCGAAAGGACGGGCGGAGTCGTGAAGGTCAAGGCAAGTATCCGTCGCATGTGCAATCAGTGCCAAGTCGTCCGGCGCAAGGGCAAGGTCCGCGTCATCTGCAAGGCCAATCCCAAGCACAAGCAGGTCCAGGGCTGATGATCACCGCGTCCCGTGCGGCAGTGCGCGGCACGCAAGTTCGAGCAAACGACAGGAGGCCTCCGTGCCACGTATCGCCGGCATCGACGTTCCCGAGAAGAAGAAGATCTTCTTCGCCCTGCAGTACATCTACGGCATCGGGCCCAAGTTCGCCGCGGACATTCTCGCCGAGGCCGGCGTGAACCCGGACCTGCGCGCAACCGAGGTCAACGAGCAGCAACTCGCCGCGATCAACGCCATCATCGACAACACCTACATTGTCGAGGGTGCGCTCCGCCGGCAGGTGCAGCAGAACGTTCAGCGACTCAAGGACGTCCGCAGTTACCGCGGCGAGCGGCACCGCCGCGGCCTGCCGACCCGCGGGCAGCGGACCCGTTCCAACGCGCGCACCCGCAAGGGCAAGAAGAAGACCGTCGCCGGCAAGAAGGGCGTCAAGGCCAAGTAAGCAGTCCCGCGCGGTTCGGTTCGCGGGCCCGCCCGTGTCCGTTCCGCCGGTTTCGGTTCCCCCAAACCCCGGGTACGACCCGACGCGGTCGGCTGATCCGAGGAGTACACGATGGCGAAGAAAGCCAAGAAGGTTCGCAAGAACGTCACCCGCGGGATCGCGCACGTCCGCGCTTCCCACAACAATACGATCGTCACGATCACCGACCCCAACGGCGAGACGATCTGCTGGGACTCCTCCGGCACGATCGGCTTCAAGGGCGCGCGCAAGAGCACGCCCTTCGCCGCGACCCGCGCCGGCGAGAGTTGCGGCCAGAAGGCCCGCAAGGTCGGCATGTCGGAGATCGAGGTCTACATCCGCGGCACGGGCGCGGGGCGCGAGTCGGCAGTGCAGGGCCTGGTGTCCACCGGTCTCCGCGTCTCCGCGGTCGAGGACCATACGCCGATCCCGCACAACGGCTGCCGCCCCCGCAAGCGCCGCCGCGTCTGAACCTGTCTCGTTCTCGTCCCTCGCGCAGCAGGGCTTGCCGGTCGGTCAGCGGACCGGCAACGGCCCGATTCAGGCGAGTGGCACGATTCCCTTCCCCGGGTCCCGCTGACACGCTTTGTGAGGTATCAACATGCGCATCCGCTGGCGAGGCTTCGAACTTCCATCCCGCGTCGTCGCCGATCCCAAGTTCCGCAGCGACACCTTCGGCCGGTTCACCGTCGAGCCGTTCGAGCGTGGCTTCGGCACCACCATTGGCAACGGCCTGCGGCGCGTCCTGCTCTCCAGCCTTGAGGGCGCGGCGGTCACCGCCGTCAAGATCAAGGGCGCTTCCCACGAGTTCACTTCGCTCCCCGGCGTGATGGAGGATGTCACCGACATCATCCTGAACGTCAAGGGGCTGGTCGTGCACATGGATGGCGAAGGTCCCAAGACGCTCACGCTCGCCGCGAGCGGGCCCGGCGACGTCACCGCCGAACTCATCGAGGGCGACCCGTCGGTCACCATCCTGAACAAGGACCACGTCATCGCGACGCTGACCGACAAGGTCGACTTTGAGATGGAACTTCGCGTCGGTCTCGGCCGCGGCTACGTGCCCGCCAGCGAGCAGTACCGGCGCGACGAGGACCAGGAGATCGGTCTGATCCCCATTGACGCGATCTACTCGCCGGTGCAGCGTGTGCGCTACAAGGTCGAGGAGACCCGCGTCGGCCAGCGCACCAACTTCGACAAACTCGTGATGGACATCTGGACCAACGGCACGGCCACCCCCGAGATGGCCCTGGTCGAGGCCGGCAAGATCCTCCGCAAGCACCTCAACCCCTTCGTGCAATACTTCGAAGTCGGCAGCGAGACCGTGACCGAGGCCGCCTCGGCCGCGGCGGGAGTGGACGAGGAACTCATCCGCAAACTCAACCGCCCGATCGGCGATCTGGACCTCTCCGTCCGCGCCAGCAACTGCCTCGAGTCGGCCCGCATCATCACGATCGCGGACCTGGTGCAGCACACCGATGCCGACCTGCTGAGGGTCCGTTCGTTTGGCCGCACATCGCTTCGCGAAGTGAAGAAGAAGTTGACCGACATGAACCTCGACCTGGGCATGAAACTGCCCGAGGGCGTGAACACCACCATGACACCCGGCTCCACGGCCGGCGTTTGATTCGTTACCGACCCGCCGGGCGATGCGCCCTCCGGCAGATTTACTCAAAGGCTTGTGGCGCATAAAGTAATGACCTTTTTTCGGGCCGGCTCCTGCCGGGCCCGACCGTTCGCAGGAGTTCCACCATGCGCCACCGAAGAGGCGGCTACAAACTCGGCCGGACCACGGCCCACCGCACCTCGACGCTGCGCAACCTCGCCGCGGCGATATTCGAGCACGGTCAGGTCGTCACGACCGTGACCAAGGCCAAGGCCATGCGGCCGATGGTCGAGAAGATCGTCACCCTTGCCAAGAAGGGCGACCTGGCCTCGCGCCGCCGCGTGATCGCGATTCTCGGCCGCGACCGGCTCGCCTTCGACTGGCTCTGGCTGGCGAAGAAGGCCACCGATGAGGAGAAGGCCGCGGTGGACAAACTCCGCGACCGGGCCACGAAGTTCTTCGACATCCCCGATTCGGCCCAGGTGGAGCGGAACCGCTACGGCGAGTTGCGCAAGGCGCCCAAACTCGTGAAGCACATCTTCACGAACGTTGCGCCCCGGTTCAAGGACCGAGCCGGCGGCTATACCCGGATCGTCCGTCTTGGGAAGCACCGCATCGGCGACGGGTCCGAACTCGCATTGATCCAGTTTGTCGGCGCCGAGGAGGGCCCCGAGATCGGCGGCCGTCCCAGCACCCGCCGGCGCACGGCGGATCGTCGCCAGGCCTACGCGGCCAAGGTCCGCAAGGAAGCCAAGGCCTCGACCTGAGCCAATCGTCAGTTGGCCCTTGCCCATCCTGCCACGCCTCACGACCCGGCCCTTCGCCGGGTTATTTTTTGCTCATTTTTGCCGGTTTTCGGACTCGGTTTGGCCGCAACCCCGTTTTGATGCTACGGTATAGACATCACCCGGGCCCGCGCGGTGGTCGCGTCGGGCGGGATCGAACATTGGTTCCGTGCCGCATCGCGGCCGGGCGTGCTTTGGGAGAAGAATCATGAAGAAGTCCCTGTTTGGTTTCGGCGTCGTCTGCTGTGTGTCCGCGATGGCCCTGCTCGGCGGCTGCCAGAAGAACGAAGGCTGCTGCGGCAACTGCAAAGAGACCGCCGCGGTCGCCCGCGATGGCGAAGTGACCCCCGCCAGCGCGAAGACCTGCTCCTCGACCTGCGCCGAGAAGAAGTCCTGCGCTTCTTCGTGCGCCGAGAAGAAGGCCGACTGCGCCAGCCAGTGCCCGATGAGCAAGCAGCAGAACTGAGTCCCCCGCTCGGGACATGAACGAACGCCAGGGCCCGTCGGCACATGCCGGCGGGCCTTGTGCTTTATGCCGCGTGCGTTCTCGCGCGCAGCGCGCGGCCTCGTGCACTACACTCCCGCCCGATGCTGGAGCGACTCGATCAACTCGAAGCCGAGGCCAAGTCGGCGCTCGCCGCCGCGGCCGATGCCGGCGCGCTGGAGCAGTGGCGGATCGCCTACCTCGGCGGGAGCGGGAAGGTCAAGGCCGCGCTGGCGGCGGTCAAGGATGTGCCGAAGGAGCACAAGCCCGCCTACGGCCAGCGCGTCAACGCCGTGAGCGCCTCGCTCGCCGCGGCATTCGCCGAGCGGCAGGCCCAACTCGGCGGCGCAGCGCCGGCGGGCATCGCGGGCATCGATGTCACCGAGCCCGGCCGCATCTACAGCACGGGCCCGGGCCGTCGGCACATCATCAGCCGTGTTCGCGATGAACTGGTCGAGGTCTTCGCCCGCATGGGCTTCGAAGTCGCGACCGGGCCCGAACTCGAGGACGACGAGCACAACTTCGTCAAACTCAACATCCCTCCCGAGCACCCCGCCCGCGACCCGATCGACAACTTCTACATCGACGAACCCGCCGCGCAGGGCAAGTCGCCCCGGATGCTGCGCAGCCAGACTTCGACGGTGCAGATCCGCGTGATGGAGACCCGCAAGCCGCCCTTCCGCGTGGTCGCGCCGGGCCGGGTTTACCGGCCCGACACCGTCGATGCGACGCACAGTTTCATGTTCCATCAGATCGAGGGCCTGGCGATCGACCGCGGCGTCTCGATGGCCGATCTCAAGAGCACGCTGCTGCACTTCGCCCGCGCCTACTTCGGCCCCGAGGCCGAGGTGCGTCTGCGGCCCAGTTACTTCCCCTTCACCGAACCGTCGGCCGAGTTCGACATGAAGATCCGCCTGCGGCCCGACCAGCCCGCCCGCTGGGTCGAACTGGGCGGCTGCGGCATGGTGGACCCGGCCGTGCTGGAAGCCTGCAACATCGATCCGGAAGAATGGACCGGCTTTGCCTTCGGCTTCGGCATCGAGCGCCTGGCGATGGGCAAGTACGGCATCCCGGATATCCGTATGCTGTTCGAGAACGATCTGCGGTTCCTCCGGCAACTCTGAGGGGATCTCACATGAGCCAGTTTGATCAGAATCCGCCGACCTTTGGCGAGCCCGACTTTGCCGAGCCGCGGCCGGGCTGGCCCACGGGCCTCGGGATCTTCAGCATCGTGTGGGGCTCGCTGGGCGTGCTGTGCGGCGGGTGCACCGTCGCCTCGACCTTTGCCCAGGGGCCGATGCTGGAGTGGGCCGCGAAGATGCAGGCCCAGGCTCCGCAGACCTCCGGCGCCCCGGCCATGCCGACGGGCCCGATCCCCGCGGAGTTGCACCCCGGCGCGATGCAAATTCTCTCGGCGGTGATCCACCCGCTTGGCGGCATCATCCTTCTCGTTGCGGGCATCCTGCTGTGCATGCGCAGACCCGTCGCGCGGATGACGCATCTGGTCTACGCGGCCGTGAGCCTGCTGGGCACCATCGTCGGCGTCATGGGCGTGATGTCGTGGGTCGGGTCGTTCCGCGCGTTCGAAGCGGCCCAACCCGACCACGAGTGGGTCGCCTACTTCAATACCTTCAGCAACCCGTCCATGATGGTCGCGCAGACCATCGGCGCCGCGTTCGTCAGCGTGCTTTTCCCGGTGTTCGTGATCATCTGGTTCGGCATGGTGAAGAAGCGCCCCGAAGACATGGGCGCGGTCGCCCCGGACCAGTACGTGTGATGCGGCCGATGCCTCAACTTCTGGGGATCGACATCGGGGGAACCAAGATCGGCCTGTGCGTGGGCACGCCCGATGGGCACGTGCTGGCGCGACAGTCGATCCCCACCGCCCGCGACCAATCGCCCGAGTCGATTCTCGCCGACTGCCGCGACCGCCTCCTCGCGCTGCTCGCGGATGCGGCCGGTGCCAGCGCCGCGCCCGCCGCGGTCGGGGCTTCGTGCCCCGGCCCGCTCGACTATTCCGGCGGCCGCTTTCTCGACCCGCCCAACATGCCGCGATGGCACGGCTTTGCCATCCGCGACTGGCTGGCCGCGAACTTCGCGTGCCCGACCGCGTTCATGAACGATGCCAACGCCACCGCGCTGGCGGAGTGGAAATGGGGGGCGGCCCGCGGCACAACCACCGCCATCTTCCTCACCATGAGCACCGGGATGGGCGCGGGGCTGATCATCGACGGCAGGCTCTACGAGGGCCCGCTCGGCCTCGCCGGTGAGATCGGGCGCATCCGCCTGCGCGATGATGGCCCCGTCGGCTTTGCCAAGCGCGGCAGCGCGGAGGGGTTTCTTTCCGGCCCGGGCATGAGCCAACTGGCGCAGCAGGAGGCGCTCATCTGCACGCAGCGCGGCGAGGCCTCGATGCTGCGAGAGATCGTCGAGGCGGGAGGGGCCATGAGCGCCGAGGCCCTGTGCGCCGCCGCCGAGTCGGGCGATGCCGCGGCGCGCCGAGTGACCGACCGCATCGCCGTCGAACTCGGCCGCCTGTGCGCGATCCTGACCGACGTGCTGAACCCCGATGTCATCGTGCTCGGCACCATCGGCACGGCCCACCCGGATCTGTTCATTCCCGGCGCAAGCCGGGTGCTGCTCGAAGAGGGCGTGGCCGCATCGGCCCGGCACGTTCGCATCGTGCCCTCCGCGCTCGCCCATCGCGGCGACCAATCGGCACTGGCGGTCGCAGCGCGCCTGTGTGATTGAAGCACGCCGGTTCACGCGCAGCGAAGCCCGTTCTTATCGGCCCCGTCCCCGTAACGCGCCAATCTGGGAAGCGGCTGGCGGTTCTGGCATCGCGCGCAGCACGGACCGACCGCTGTTCGTGGCCGGCGCGCCGGCTGAATGTGATCTTCTGGATGTCGCGTGGGCAACGCCGGCGCCGCCGGACCTTGTGTTTCCGCCCACGCGGCTCCAATGAAAGGGAAGATCATGAAGACCCGTACGTTCTCTGTCGTCGCCTTCGCCGCCGTGTCGGGCATCGCCGCCATCGCGCAGGCCGACCCGCAGTACACCGTGGTCAACGCACCCCCGGGCGCGGAACTGGGCCACCCCGCGATCCTCTCGAACATGTACGGCGGCACGTGGGGCGCATCGGGCGTGCACGTGACCAACGGCACCCACGGCGCGATGCGCGTCATGGACGCGGGGGCATCGGCGGGCATGAGCATCCCCGTGGCCGCGCCCGAACTGGCGCAGGACGATGTCTGGGCCGGCAATCTGGTTTCGGTCGCGGTCCGCGCCCGCTACGCCGGCGACAGCCACATCTTCGGCTGGATCGATGATACCGCCGCGGAACCCGCCTTCGCGCCGATCATCTCGACGCACACGCTCAACAGCCCGGTCATGTTGGAAGTGAGTTCCAACTTCCGCTGGGCCCTGCACAACACCTCGACGGGCCTGATGTTCACCAGTGCGCCCTGGAGCAATGCCGGCGTCGGCTCGCGCTCCGCCGAGACCTTTGACCAGTTGGTCACCTATCACGTGACCGGCCCATCGGGCCTCAGTGAGATCGCGCTGTTCTGGGAGGACCGCATCGGCGGCCAGAGCGCCGACTACGACTACAACGACGCGGTCATCACCATCGCCGCGGTTCCCGCCCCCGGCGCCGGAGCGCTCGCGGCCATCGGTCTGATCGGCCTCGTCGGCTCCCGCCGTCGCAAATGAACCCCGCCTGACTCTCGTCCCACGAGCCTCTTCGTGTTCCCTCCGTGCGCGGCCCCGCATCCCACAAGATGCGGGGCCGTTTTCACTTTTCCACCAGCAGCCCCAGCAGCCCCGGCCGCTCAAGGGGCGTCACCTCGTACAGCACCAGCGCGCCCGCCTGCGCTCGGAAGATCGAGAGCCTTCCATCGGCTCGCGGCGTGTCCGGGAGTGACATCGCGCTGATGTCTCCCCCGACCCAGTTGCCCATGGGCTTGGACGGGTCCGCTGGTGTGCCATCAGGCGGCGGAGTGCCGCGTCCCGAAAGAGCCTTGATGTCCCCACCCGTCCAGTTGCCCATCAACGCGGCGGGGTCCTCGATCTTCCGGTCGTCGCGCAGATGGTCGATCAGCACCAGCGTCGGGTGGGTGTTGATGCGGGCCATGAGAATCAGCGTCTTGTCGCCCACCACGCGGCCCTCGTACGCATCGCCGTACGCCCAGCCCAGGATCTCCAGGCCCGCCGGCTCCTCGCGCAGGCCAAGGCCCGTTCCGAAACGCTCCCGTACGGTGCGCACGAACTCCGGTTCGGTCGTGCAGACGAACTCGGGTACAAAGCCGTGATCGATGAGCTTCTGGTAGACCTGCGAAGGCGGCACCGTCTTCGGCCCCTCACGCGTCAGAAACACCCACGCGCCGACCGCGAACAGCACCGCCAGCAGCGCAAGCAGCACCACCAGCCGGGTGTTGCTGCCGCCGCGGCGGGCTCGACAGGGGTTCGCGATGGTGCGATGGTTCACGAGTGATCTTTCGGGCACGACGGGCGACCGGAGAGTGTATGTTCGCGGCCCAGCGCTTGCGTTGGGGCAAGCGCGAGGGCACAATCTCCCTGTGCCGAGCCCGCCGATCACCCCGACCGACCGTCCGGCCGCCTCGGTGATCGTGCCGACCTACAACGAGGCCGCGATCATCGCCACGCTCATCCGGCGTCTCGACGATGTGCGCGACCGATCAGGCATCGATTTCGAACTGATCATCGTCGATGACGACAGCCCCGATGGCACCGCCGCGGCGGCGCACGCGCTGGAGGCCCCGTGGGTGCACGTGGTCGATCGTCGCGCGCTGCGGAGTCTGTCGGGCGCGGTGGTCGATGGCTTCGCCCGGGCGCGGGCCGATGTGTTGGTCGTGATGGACGCGGACCTGACGCACCCGCCCGAGGCGGTTCCGGACCTGATCGCGGCGATCCGTGCGGGCGCGCCGATGGCGATCGGCTCGCGCTATGTCGAGGGCGGCACGACCGATCCGCGCTGGCCCACGTGGCGGCGGTTGGCGAGCCGCGCCGGGTCGATGCTGGTCCGGCCGATCGCGCGAACGACCGACCCGCTGTCGGGGTTCTTGGCCGTGCGGCGCGATGTGCTTGCCGCGGCGGGGACCATACGCACGAGGGGGTTCAAGATCGGACTTGAAATCATCGTGCGGGCGAGAGTGCGCCGGATCATCGACATCCCGATTCACTTCGTGGACCGCGACCGCGGCACGAGCAAGGCCTCGGCACGCGAGGCCGCGCGCTTCCTGCTGCAGGTCGGCCGTCTCTACGCGGTCGCTCTCGGTCGCATCTTCGCGACACCGCGCGGCCCACGAGCCGACAGAGAGCCGCACGCATGACCCCTTCAACCGAGCAACCGCCCGCGCCATCCCGCGCCGGCGCCGCGGCGTGCATCATCGTCATCGCGCTCGTGTGCGCCGCGGTCTTCGGCCGCGTAACGGGCCACGCGATGCTCGAGTACGATGACCGCTACCACGTCGCGGACAACCCGCACCTCGCGCAGATCAACTCGCGCAGTGTCTCGCACTTCTGGCACGAGCCCTACGGAAACCTCTACATCCCCGTCGCCTACAGCGTCTTCGCGATCGAGGTCGCCGCGATCAAGGCGCTGACCGGCGAGCAGCGCACCCCTCGCATCGACCCGATGCTCCTGCACGCGGTCAAGGTCGCGCTGCACGCGGCCAACGCCGCCATGGTGTTCGTCCTGCTCCGCCGAATCGTCCGAGCCACCGCCGCTGCATTGCTCGGCGCGCTGCTCTTTGCGATGCACCCCTTGCAGGTCGAATCGGTCGCGTGGATCTCCGAAACGCGCGGCCTGCTCGCGGCGATGTTCGGCCTCGCGGCGACGCTGGCCCTCTGGAGCGCGGTGGCGCCGGGTGCAGAGCGAGCGGCACGCATCGCCGCGCCGAGCGATGCCGAGTCGCAGGATCGGGGCCCCGCGCTGCGCGTGCGTGTGCCCGCCCGCGCACTGTGGTACGCGCTCGGCCTCGTGTTGTTGGCGCTCGCGCTGCTCAGCAAGCCCTCGGCGGTCACGATGCCCATCGTCGCCGCGGCGGCGCTTTGGGCCGGTCGCGTGCCCACGCGCCGGATCATCCTCGCCATCGCGCCGTGGCTGGCGATGAGCATCGCGATGGTCATCATCACGCAGCGCGTGCAGGATGCCGCAGCGCTCGGCGAAATGCCGGCGCTCTGGCAGCGCCCGCTGGTCGCGGCGGATGCGCTCTGCTTCTACGCGGCAAAACTCACGTGGCCCGCCGGGCTCGCGCCCGATTACGGCCGCACGCCCGCACACGTGCTCAGCGGAGGGTGGCCGTGGGCCGCGCTCGCGATCGTCCTCCTCGCCGGCGCGCTCGCGCTTCTCCTTGCCCGACGGTCCCGTGTCGCCGCCGCTGGCGCGGCGATCGTCGTCGGCTCGCTCGCGCCTGTCCTCGGACTTGCGACCTTCCACCACCAGGCGATCTCGACCGTCGCCGACCGCTACATGTACGTCTCGCTGGCGGGCATCGCGCTGCTGGTCGCGGCGGCGCTTGCGCCGGTGCGTTCACGCTGGTTGTGGGCAAGTGTGTGCGCCGTGCTTGTCGCGCTGGGCTGGCACTCCTTCGCGCAGTCGGCGCACTGGGCCGACGACGTCACCCTCTGGTCGCACAACGTCGCCGTCGTTCCGCGATGCCCGGTGGCGCAGAACAACCTCGGCCGCGCGTTGCAGGTCCGCGGCCAACTGCGCGAGGCCGAGCCGTTGCTTCTCCGCGCGCTCGAGTCCGACCCGCGCTCGCCGATGGTGCTTGTCAACCTCGCCGAGTTGCGGGAATCGCAGGGCTGCGCCGCGGATGCCGAGGACCTCTACCGCCGTGCGCTGGACGCCCCGACCTTTTCGCCGCGTGCCGCGGTCGGGCTCGGCGTGCTGCTGGCGCAGGCGGGCCGCATCGCCGAGGCCCGCGCGATGTTCGAGCGAGTCCTCGCCGCCGACCCGGACCATCCCGAGGCGCTCAACAACCTCGCCGTGATCCTCCTCAACGCCGGGGAATCGGCCGACGCCGCGACGTTGCTCGACCGGCTCCTTGCCAGCAAGCCCAACCACGCCGAGGCGCTCGCCAACCGGGCGCTCCTGCACGCGCGGGCACAGCAATGGCGGCAGGCCGGGACCCGATGGCGGCAGGCCGCGGCCGCCGGACTGACGGGCGCCTGGGTCTACATGCGGGCCGCCGATGCATTCGCCATGGCCGACGAGGCGCCCGCGGCCGAAGAGTGCTATGTCGCGGCGGCGCAGGCCGATCCCCGCGCGTACGAGCCGTTCAACAACCTCGGCCTGCTCTATATCCGGCAGCGTCGCTACCAGGAAGCGGCACACGCGTTCGAACTCGCGCTGGAGCGCGCGCCCGATGCGCCCGAAGCGCAGGAGAACCTGCGCAACGCGCGCCGACTTCTTGGGAAGTGAGACGCCCGAACGGAGAACGCGGCAGCCGCGCATGGACTCAGCGTCGTCTTCGCCCCGCGGCGATCGCCCCGAGCCCCAACAGCGCGGCCGCGCCCGGTGCTGGGATGCCGGTGGCGATCATGATCGCGGTGCTGCCGTCTGCCAGACGCGCGCCGTAGGCGAAATCGCCGGCCTGGTTGAGGCCGTCGGGGTTGAAGAACAACTCGACGACCGTCGAATCGAGCAAGGGGTCGCCGACGGCGACAAGGGTCTGCAGCGGCCCGCCGAACATGTCGGTGTAGTGGATGCGCTCGACGCCGCCATTGGCCGCACCGAGTCGTGCGAACACGACCGCGCCGGCATCGTTCGCGGCGGGCTCGGAGAGGTAGGGGGGGTCGATGAAGTGCTGGCCGTGAATGGTGATGATCGAGCCGCCCGGCGCTCGCGCAAACACGCCGCCGACCCCGGATGCGACCTCGAGCCCGGTGAAGACGATGGTGTCGTTGCTGACCGCCGGGCCGCGGACGTTCTGGAACTGGTCGCGCCCGACAATGGTGATGATGGTGCCGTCATCGCCGATGGAGAGGATGCCGGAGTTGACGATGCCGTTGACGGGGAAGGCATCGAACAGCGTGTATGTGCGTCCGCCGGCGCCGGAGCGAGCCCGCCCGAAGCCGCGCGCGCCGAAGTTGTCGCCCACGATGGTGATGTGCGAGCCGCCGGGCTGCACGGCCAGCAGCGCGGCCTGTCCCGCAGCGTTGCGGAAGTCGCCCAGGATCGTTCCGATGGATCCGCCACCCATGAACGCGCCGGCATACGAGCCGAAATTATCGCCGCGGATGGTCAGCAGTGTTCCGCCGGCCGACCGCGTGAAGATCGCGCTGCGGCCATCGACGTCGATGTCGGTGAAACACATCGCGCCGCTGCTGCTCATGCTCGGGTGTGAGATCTCGGGAGAAGCGAAGTTCTGGCCGCGGATGGTGAGGAGAACGCCCCCGGCGGCGGGCGGGGCGGAGGGCTGCAGGCCGAACATCCCGGCGCCGCCTGGCGTTGCCGCGCGGAACGTGAGCAGGTCGCCATCGGACAGGGCGACGGCGACACTGAGCGACTCCGCGCCGCGATACACCGCATACTGCGTGATCTGTGCTCGCGCCGGGATTGCACCGAAGCAGCAAATCGCCATCCCCACGGCGATCGCGCGGCGCACAAGGTCGGTCCACCGTTGACGGCGTTGTGGGAACATCGCTCTCTCCTCCGCCCGGTTGACAAAGCACGCGGTTTCCACGCCGCGAGCCGATGGGCGGTCTCTTGACTACAGCCTAACACAGAACGGACGAAATGCCAAGAGTGATGGTCCAAGAACTCGGGCGGATGGAGCAGATTGATGTGATTCAGGGAAGCACGGGCGGCACCAGAGGCCAAGGGCAGCCGCACTCGGGGCAGCGCTCCGGCCCGGTGTCGACGGCGACGCCCTCGAGGGTCGAAATTGTGGAGGGCAAGTGGTCAAGCGCGTAGCCACAATCGAGGCAGCAGCGGTTCAACAACCTCGACTGATGGCGGCGGGAGGCGGTCGAGACGAAGGCCATCAAGCCGAACATCCCAAGGAATGGCACCAGGGTGACCAACGGAGCGAACGAACTCTGTGGTGAGAGGAGCGGCAATGCAATGGCCGGCACCATCCAGAATGTCAAGAGGACTGACATCTTGCCTGAGGAAGCGGCGACCAAGTAGAAGCGTCCTCGTGAGCCGACCTGCCGCAGGATGTGCGATTTGGCGTGCTCGCGGCGGTTTGCAAGCACATGAGAGAGCGCCTGCAGGTCGCGACAGGTGAGTGCGCCTTGAGATTGTGCGCGTAAGGCCCGTCGAACATGGGCGGTACGCTCGCGCGCAATCGGCACCAGTGCCGTGTCAACGCGACCGATCAACGCGAACAAGAGGATCGGCAGATATGTCATGGCCCCCAGCCACTTGACAGCATCCCGAGCCGATTGCGAGTAGCCTCTGCTTAAAGGGGATGCTGCCCAAAGCAGAAGGAACACATACACGAACATTGCCGCGACAGCGATGACCGCGCTCGGGCGCACCGCGATCGTGCGCGACCTGATTCGGACTCTCCAACGTGCAGAGGGACGCCCCAGTCGGATTTGTCTGGCACGCGGCGCGGGCTTGGCGAGATTGAGTGCCCGGGAATACAAATCCCAGTTTGAGTAGCGAGGCATTCGCGGCATCTGTGCAGATTACCGCAAAACCCTTACGTTTGGACAAGCAACTTCGGCGAACACGACCGCTAGCCCAATGATGGGCCAGCCGTGCTGATGCCGGAGAAGGTCCAGTTCCCTCGGCACCCCTGCCCTGTGGACAGGCAGCAATGCTGCGAAGCTCTGCTCCGGTAATCTTGGCGCATCAATGAAGAGAGCACATGGTGAGGAAGTGCTGCCTACGCCAACCCGGGGCTTCGGTCCCAGAGCGGACCTCAGCCCCGGCATCGGCCACTAGACAAACCGGCTCACCACCGTGTTTGCCCCGCGGGTCGCGATCTCGTCCTTTATGGCCTCGACGAAGCCGGTGAGGGACATGGTGCCGAGGTCCTTCATGTGGCCGCGGGCGCGGAGGGAGACTTGGCTGGCTTCGGCATCGCGCGGGCCGACGACGACCATGTACGGCACCTTCCAGTCCGCGGCGTCCTTGATCTTGGCCTGGATGCGTTCGTTGGTTTCGTCGAGGGTGACGCGGACGCCGGCCGCGCGGAGTGCCTGCTCCACCTGCCGCGCGTAGTCGGCGGTCTTCTCGGAGATGGGCAGCACGCGGACCTGCTCGGGGGCGAGCCAGGTGGGGAAGGCGCCGGCAAAGTGCTCGATCAGCACGCCGCAGAAGCGCTCCATGCTGCCGAAGGGCGCGCGGTGGATGACGACGGGGCGGTGCGGCTTGTTGTCCGGCCCGATGTACGACAGGTCGAACCGGATCGCCATGTTATAATCGACCTGCACGGTCCCCAGTTGCCACTCGCGGCCGATGACGTCCTTCACAACAAAGTCGATTTTCGGGCCGTAGAACGCGGCCTCGCCCGGCTCCTTGCTGAAAGGAACGCCGAGAGACTCCGCCGCGGCGAGGCATGCGGCCTCGGCCTTGTCCCAACTCTCCTTCGTGCCGGTGTACTTGCCGGAGTCCGGGTCGCGCATGCCGACGCGGACGCGGTAGTCCTTCATGCCGAGGACTTTGAATATGACCTTGACGAGTTCGAGGCAGCCCTGGATCTCGGCCGGGACCTGCTCCTCGGTGCAGAACAGGTGGGCATCATCCTGGGTGAAACCGCGCACGCGGGTCATGCCGTTGAGTTCGCCCGATTGCTCCCAGCGGTACACCGTGCCGAACTCGGCCAGGCGCACGGGCATGTCGCGGTAGGAGTGCGGCGCGCTGGCGAAGATCCTCGCGTGGTGAGGGCAGTTCATCGGCTTGAGCATGAAGCCGGAGACGAGTTGCTCATCGGGGATGACGCGGTCGGGCGCGATGGTCTGCGCCTTGGTCCGCTCGTTGATGCCGGAGGCCAGATGCGCCGAGACACCCTCGACGCGGCGCATCACTTCCGCGCATGAGCAGCCCTCATCGGCGAGGCGGTCGAGGGCATCGCGCTCGACGATCGGGGGGAACTGCGACTCTTTGTAATAGGGGAAGTGGCCGGAAGTCTTGTAGAGATCGAGCGAGCCGATGTGCGGGGTGAAGACCTCGGTGTAGCCCTGCTTCTTGAGTTCGCTGCCGATGAAGTTCTGGAGTTCCTTGCGGACGATGGAGCCATTGGGGGTCCAAAGGACGAGGCCTTGGCCGACCATCTCATCGATGTGGAAGAGGCGGAGTTGCTTGCCGATGACGCGGTGGTCGCGCTTCTTGGCTTCATCCAGTTGGTTGAGATAGGCATCGAGTTCGGCCTGGGTGGCGAAGGCGGTGCCGTAGACGCGGGTGAGGCGGTCGGAGTTCTCATCCCCGTGCCAGTAACTGGAGGCGAGGGACATGACCTTGACCGCGCCGATGCGGCCGGTGGAGGGGACGTGCGGGCCGCGGCAGAGATCGTTCCAGACGCCCGGCATTGGTTCCCCGGTGTAGTAGAAGCTCAATTTCGCGCCAGGGCAATCACTCTCAGTGACGGCTACATGGCCACTCACCAGTCCATTGAGTAGTTCAGCGGCGCGCTTGGGGATGACCGCACGGGCGGCGTTGTCGATCTTGTACTTGCTGCCCTCACCCTGAAGCCGGGACATCCCTTCCGGTGCGGAAGAATCCACGCGAGTAAACGGCCTGTCCTCGGCAATGATCTTCTTCATCTCGGCTTCGACCGCCGCGAAGTCGCCTTCTTTGAGCGGGCGGTTGTCGGGGAACTTGATGTCGTAGTAGAAGCCGGTGGCCAGGGGTGGGCCGTACACGAGTTGCGCCTCGGGGACGATCCGCTGGATCGCCTCGGCCATGATGTGCGCGGCGGAGTGGCGGATGAGCATCAGCGCATCGGGGTCGGCCTGCTTGTCGCGGGTCTTCTCGGTGACGATGGCCAGCGAGCAGTCGCGGTCGATCAACGTGGAGAGGTCGCGCAGTTCGCCATCAATCTTGCAGCCCAGCGCGGCCTGCGCGAGGCGCGGGCCGATCGCCTCGGCGACCTGCCGCGCGGTGATGGGGGAGGCGAACTCCTTGATGGAGCCATCGGGAAGGGTGATGCGTGGCATGGGGCTTCTTCCTGATTCTGCGATCTTCTTCGCCGGTCGATTCGGCCGGACAGGGGGTGGATGGTCAAACGAAAAAGCCCGGCTTCGGGCCGGGCTTGGTCAGGATACGCGCACAGCGGGCTCGGCCTCACCCGCGGCGGCTCATCTCGGTCGTCGTGGTGATGGTCTGGCCGAACGGCATCTGTCAAGCGTACGCACGCCCTCCGGCGGCCTCCAGAGGCCGACTGAGGCGGGTTGCGGTGCGAGGCCGGCGAGCGATGGGGAAAGGCCGACTGCTGGCATGCTCGCCCAAAATCTTCCAGAAACCGCGAATCGGCGAAACCTGGCAGGGGGTTTGCCCGTATCTGCATTAAAGATATATCCATAGTCGATATATCCGTCAACCCGAGGATGGCCATGTCCAACGCGAACTCCAATCAGTCGCCCCTGCCCGCCGACAGCGAGGTCCTCATCCTCTCGCTCCTGGCTGATGGGCCCATGTACGGATACGCCATCTCCAAGCGCGCTGCCGCGGCTTCAGAGAACCAGTTCCGGCTTTCGCCGGGCGTGCTCTATCCCCTCCTGGCCAGCCTTGAGAAGCGCGGGCTGATCACCTCGCTCTGGGAGGTCATTCGGGCCGAGCGAACAGAGCAGGGTGCGGGCCGGGCAATCGAGGAAGCCGAGCCCGCCCGCGGCCGCCGGCGAAAGTGGTACCGGCTCACGCCGCGCGGCGAGTCTCACCTCGAAACCCGCATCGCCGCGCACCGTGCGCACATCGCGCTCATCGAGCGCTTCCTGCCCGCTCGGCCGCGGGCCGAGGAGGCCGGCCGATGAAGCGCACCATCGATCCGTCGCGACCGCGCGTCGAATCCCCGGCGCAATGGCTCGATGAACTCGCCGCCGCGCTCCTGCTGCCTTTCGAGCGCAGCGAGGCCATCCGCGAGGAACTCGCCGAGCACCTGCGCGAGCGCATCCGTGATCTTCAACTCGAAGGTCTGAACGAGACCGACGCGTCCATCGCGGCGGTGAAGGAACTGGGGGACGCCGCGGCCGTTGCGCGGCGGTTTCGAATGGCCGAACGCACACCACACAGGAGAATGCTCATGAACCTTGCAGTGATCGGCATCGCGGGCGCGGCATTGGTGACCAGCGTCATCGCGTTGTCCGCGGCGCCAACGCCGCCCGCGACTCCGTCGCAGCCCGCGCAGGTCATGGCGCCCGGGGCCGCCGATTCCGCACAGGCTCGGCTCGATTCCGCCCTTGCCGGCGTCGAGTTCGCGGCACGCGAGATCATCGATTTCAACTCGCGGCGGGTGCGGGTCGAACACGCCTTGCGCGAAGCCCTGCCCCTCGCCATCGAACTGTCCGCGCAACTCGATGAAAGCAGCGGGATCCTCAGCACTGATCCGGTTCTGCGGCTCGCCCCGATCAAGGTCCAGAATGAACCGCTCGAAGCGGTTCTCAATGCCGCGGCAGAGAGGGCCGGCGTCCGCGCGGTTGTCCGATGGCCGCTGCTCGAGCAGATCGGCATCGCGCCCGACGACCTGGTCACGCTCGACATCCCCGCCACCGACCTCGGCGCGGCCATGGCCGCGATCAACGAGGCGCTGGGTGTCTTCGACCGCCAGCACCAGCGCTGGCTCGATTGTCGCGTGAGCAACGGCATCGTCGAGTTTGCGCCGCGCTCGTTCTTTGATCTGCGCGAGGCGACGGTCGTCCGCTACGACGTTGCGCCGCTGATCGACTCGGGCATCAGCATCGAGGACATCCGCGAACTCATCGCCCAGTTCGTTGAGCCAAACAACTGGGCCGACAATGGCGGCGACGTCGCCTACATGAAGCACGTTGGCGGCAGGCTCTTTGTCAAAGCCCCGCCGCGCATGCACGACAGCATCAAGTGGTACATCGAGCAACTGCACGCGGGAGCGCAGACATCGCACAGCAGCGGCCGCCATGGACTGCTCGGAGATCTGCCGATCCTCGGGAGCATCTTTGGCGGCAGCGTGTACACCCAGGAGCGAGTGCCCTCAGTCCTGAGCACCCCAACGCACCTGCCGATCGGCTCTCACGCTGACTCCGGTCGGCTGATCGGAGTTCCCGATGCCGCCGTGGGGCCGGCCGGTCCCGCGCCCGTCGGGCCAGACCGCTGAGCACGCCAGCCCCCGCCGCGATGTCGCACTCGGGGCGCTCGCGGCGGTATCCTCCGGGCATGCACGACCTGGCCGTCTACGCGCTGGAGTTCGAGCCGACCACGCCGCGGGTCGTGCCCATGGTGAGCATGTGGTTCGCGGGGCAGGACCCCGTGACCCAGCGCTGGCACTGGAGCGCGATGCGCCCATCGATTCCGCGGCAGATGCGGCAGATCGTGCGGCAGTTGCACCGGTCGGTCCGGCCGTGCCTGTTCCTGTCCAGCATGTTCGGCATGGTGCCCAAGAAGACCCCCGACGACCCGATGGGCATCGACGGTGTCCCTGAGTATCTCTCGCGCGCCTATGTGGATGGGTACACCGAGAGCCTGCAGTTGCTGGCCCGCGGCCTGCGGGCCGATGGCATCGACCCCCGCGCGCTCGACCTCTACATCGACATGGAGGCCGGGGACCATGCCATCGCGCCGATGAAGAAGGTGTTGAATGACTCAGGGTTCCTGCCGACGCCCCCGGCGTGCAAGTACCGCTTTGTCGCCAACTTCGGCACGGTGCCGCACAGCGCGGGCGCGAACTTCGTGCAGGAGATTCCCGGCGGGATCGACGGCCGGACCGCGTGCATCAACACCTACTGGGTGGACCACGTGCCCTTTGACCCGGAGAAGATCGCGGAGGTCATCCGGGCCAATCAGTGGTCGGTCGCCGTGATCAGCGAGCCCAAGTACCACCGCGACTTCCGTGCCAACATCCGCCTGTGGATCGAGGCCGGGTGCCGCCGGTTCATCATCTTTCGGGGCGACGAGGACAGCAAGCGGCCGGAGGTCTGTCGCGAGCAGGACCGCCTGACCCACGAGGCCTTTTTCGGCGATTGATGCCGTCGGCGGGCCCCCGGAGGTTGACGCGGGGAGCGAACATCCGCAAGATACGCGGCCGGAAACTCCGGCGGGGCGTGGCGGCGATGGAAGGGCTGTGCCGCGTGATCTGTCCGTTTTGCGAGGCCAACGACGACAAGGTGATCGACAGCCGCGCCAGCGATGCGGGCCGCGTCGTGCGCCGACGGCGCGAATGCCTGAAGTGCCACAAGCGGTTCACGACCTATGAGCGGGTCGAGGAGTCGGCCCGGTTGATGGTCATCAAGCGCGATGGCACGCACGTGCCCTTCAACCGTGAGAACATCCTGCGGGGCATCGCCGCGGCGATCGGCAAGCGGCCGATCCCCGAGGAGACCAAGGTGCGGCTTGTCGATGAGATCGAGGAAGAGGTGCATCGCGAGTTCGAGCGCGAGGTGCCCAGCCGGATCATCGGCGAGAAGGCGATGGCCAAACTCCGCGATACCGACAGCGTGGCGTATGTGCGGTTCGCCAGCGAGTACTACAAGTTCGAGAACGTCGGGCAGTTCGTCGAGGAACTCAAGGTGCTCGATGCCCGGCCCAAGGATGTGAAGGACCAGGCGAGACTGTTCTGAGCGAAGGCAGGTCCTGGGTCCTGGAGTTCTGGGTCCTGAGTTCTCACAGAAATGGCGGGGTTCGGCAGGACTCAGGACAGCAGGACTCAGGACACGATGCTCCCGGTTCCTTTGCCAGCAATACCCTCTGCCTATGGCCAACAAACTCTTCAACACGACCGCCGAGGCATTCGCCGATCTGAGATCCAAGGGCGTCATCCGCGACGGCATGACCGTAATGGTGGGGGGCTTCGGGCTGTGCGGGATCCCCGAACAGTTGATCATCGCGCTGCGCGACAGCGGCGTGAAGGGGCTGACATGCATCAGCAACAACGCCGGCGTGGATGACTGGGGCTTGGGGCTCCTTCTCCAGACCCGCCAGATCAGCAAGATGATCAGTTCCTACGTCGGCGAGAACGCGACGTTTGAGAAACAGTTCCTGCAAGGCGAACTGGAAGTCGAGTTCAACCCGCAGGGGACGCTGGCGGAGCGCATCCGCGCGGGGGGCGCGGGCATCCCGGCGTTCTACACGGCGACGGGGGCGGGGACGGTGGTGGCCGATGGCAAGGAGACGCGGCAGTTGCTGCGGCCGAGCCAGGGTGTTGGCGGGGCGACGATTCCCGGGCGCGGATTCGCGGGGCGCGAAGGGAAGCAGGGGGGGGCGGGGGGTTCAGCGACGCAGTCGGGCGAGGCGCGCGAGTACGTGCTCGAGACTGGGTTGTACGCCGACCTGACGCTGGTGAAGGCGCACAAGGCCGACCCGTTCGGGAACTTGGTGTACCGCAAGACCTCGCGGAACTTCAACCCCATGATGGCGACCGCCGCGGCGTTTGTCATCGCGGAAGTGGAAGAGGTGGTGGGCCTGGGCGAGATCGAAGCCGATGCGGTGCACACGCCGGGCAACTACGTGGACCGGATCGTGAAGACGACGAGCGAGAAGCGGATCGAGCAAAGGACGGTGAGGAAGAGTTGAAGTGCACGATTTGTAAAGTCGGCATTTCGGCACCGGGGCTCGTGACCGTGACTCTTGAGCGTGGTGGGTCAACAATCGTGTTCAAGGGGGTTCCTGCACAAGTGTGCGAGAACTGTGGCAAGCAGTATGTCGAAGAGAGCGTGTCGTCTGACCTTCTGAAACAAGCACACGCGGCGGTGGGGAACGGTGTGCAGGTCGAGGTTCGCTCGTTTGCCGCGTGATGGAATCGCCTGGACGCCTGTATGCGCCTCACGCTCGGCATCATCCTCACTCTTCTCGGCGGCGTGGTGGCCATCATCGGCCTGCTCGGCGCGCTGAACGAACTGGTCTCGCTGTACTCGTCGGCGATGAATGACCCGCTCGCGGCGGATGCGCCCGAGGGCAAGGCCGTCGGCGCGGCGATGTTCCGCTGGGCAATCATCGGCGCGGTCGGCGTGCCGTTCCTGCTGGTCGGTTCGGTGCTGCTGAAGATCTCGCTGTTTCAGAGGCTCCGCGGCCGGCGCGGCCGGTAGCGCCGGTCGATAGACCCCGCGCGTACCCTTTGCCCCATGCGGCACGTCACGCTCATCACCACCGGCGGCACAATCGAGAAGACCTACGACGAGCGGTCGGGCGAACTCTCCAACCGCCGAACCATCGTCGGCCGGATGCTCCGTCGCCTGCGGCTGGAGGACACCCGCGTCTCGACGCTCGAACTCATGAGCAAGGACAGCCTGCACCTGACCGATGCGGACCGCGATCGCATTCTCGAAGCGCTCCGCGCGGCGGGCGCTGTGGGGGGGGGCGGTGGCGCTGGCGATGCCGCGCCCGCGGCGGGCGGAGCCCGCACCGGCGACGGCATCGTGATCCTGCACGGCACCGATACGCTCACCATGACGGGCGAGCGCATCCTCGCCGAACTCGGGCCGCGACTGCGCGTGCCGGTGGTGCTCACCGGCGCGATGCGACCCTTCGAGATGACCCGCTCCGATGCGCTCCAGAACCTCACCGAATCGATCTTCGCGACCGGCGTCCTCCCGCCCGGCGTCTATTGCGTCGCCCACGGGCGAGCGCTGGCGTTTCCCGGCGTGAAGAAGGACCGCGACCGCGGCACCTTCTCGCGGGCGGAGGGCTGAGCGCCCATGCACATTGCCATCGCTTTCCTCGGCGACACGGTCGGTTCGGTCGGGCGCTCGGCCGCGACCGCCGCGGCGCGGCGGCTGCGCGAGCAGGGCGTCCGCCTCGTCATCGCCAACGGCGAGAACGCCCGGAACGGTTCGGGCCTCTCGCCCGACAACCTGCGCGAACTGCTCCGCGGCGGGATCGACGCGGTGACTCTGGGCGACCACTGGGTCAAGGACCGGCAGATCGTCCCGTTCATCGAGGACCCGACGCAGCCGGTGCTGCGTCCGGCGAACCTCTCGCCCCATGCGCCGGGCAAACGCATCGTCCGCATCGGGCTCGAGGGCGCGCCCACGCTCTACGTGCTCACCGTGCTGGGACGGCTGTTCATGCCGCTGCCGGCCGACAGCCCGTTCGCCGCGATCGACCGCGAGATTTCGGCGATTCCCGAGCGCGATGCGATCGTGATCGTGGAGATCCACGCCGAAGCCACCAGTGAGAAGCAGGCGGTGGCGTGGCATTGCCTGCGGAACTGGTGCCGCGACGATGCGCCGCGTGTGGTGGCGGTGCTGGGCACGCACACACACGTGGCGACGGCCGATGCGCGGCTGCTGGATCACGTGCTCGCGGCGCAGACCGACGTGGGCATGTGCGGCCCGCAACGGAGCGTGATCGGGCGCGATGTCTCGGCGACCCTCGATGCGATGGTGCGGCAGATGCCCGCGCCGCTGGAAGTCGCCAGCGAAGACCCGCGCGCCCAGGGCGCGATCGTGCGCATCGACACGCTGATGCGGCGTGCCGCGGCGATCGAGCCGGTGGATCTGAGCGTCTAGATCCGATCGCCGTTCAGGCGCGGAAGTTCCGCGAAGCGGCCATCGCCAGCCGGCCGCCCCCGGCGCGGGTACGGTTCATGTACTGCTGCAGGTTCACGCCCGGGCAGGCCGACTGCCCGATCTCGCGGTGCGTGTACACGCGACCGAGCGTCACGCGGTGGCGCTGCATGAGCACGCCGATGAACTGGTCGAGCGAAGCGAGTGCCTGCGGCGTCGGACGCTGCACGTCGAAGTTGCCCAGCACCAGCACGCCGATGTTGTGCTCGTTCTGGTCCTTCACGTGCGCGCCCTGCTTCCACGACGGGCGGCCTTCCCACACGCGGCCCGTCGGGTCGATCACGTAGTGGTAGCCGATGTCCGCCCAGCCGCGGGCGTTCACGTGCGAAGCGCGGATCGACTCGATCCGGCGCGCGGTCTCCTGCTCGCCGCGGAGCGCGACCGGCGGCATCCCGTCGTGGTGCACCGTGATGCGCTGCACACCGTTCATGTCGAAAATGGGCACGCCCGCGGCGATCCCGGAGCGCGTCCACTGCGCTCGTTTCATCACGACCAAGCCCGGCGTTTCGACCGGCACTGGCGCGGGCTGCGGAACGGCAGAGAACACCGCCGGCGCAGGCGCGGCCGAGCCCGGCAGCGGCGGGCGCGCCGCCACCGTGTTCCGCCGGCTGCCACAGCCGGTCAGCAACAGCGTGCCGAGCACAAGGCCCTGGCCGATCAACTCACGCCGGCCGAGCCGGGGCCCTGTCGTTCCGCGCTCTGCTTGATCCATGGTTGCCCTTCAATCGGCCAGCACGCCGCGCCGACTCCACCCGCCAGTTCGGTCCCGCCAAACGCGGCCCGATTGTACAGAGGTGACCGTCACGGGCTACCCAGTTCAACGTCCGATTGCTGGTTATCGTCGCGATGCCTGCCTGTTCAGGTTCCGTCAGCCCGGCGGAGCCACTCTTCTTCCAACCGCTCCAGTTCCGCCGCGGCGGCATCGCGGGCAGACAGTGCCTCGCGGCAGCGTTCCGCATCGCGGTAGATCTCCTCGCGGGAGAGGTCCGCGTCCGCGGCTTTCAGACGCGCCGACGCCTTCTCGATCTCTTTCTCCAGCCGGTCATTGGGCATCCAACTGAGCCCGCCGGCTTTCTTGTCGATTCGGCCCGGCTTGCGCGAGGGTTGTCCCGTCGCGGCGGGCTTGGGGTCGGGTCGCTTGGGGGGCGGCGGCGAAAAGGAAGGACCGCCGGATACCCCCGCCGCGCGGTCGCGAACCTGCTTGTCGTGCCATTCCGAGTACGTGCCGTGGAAGATCGTCGCCCCGCCGTGCCCGTCGAGCACGATCAGGTGCTTGCAGGTCGCATCGATGAGCGCGCGGTCGTGGCTGATGAGCAGCAGCGTGCCGGCGAAGCCGTCCTTGTCCGAATCCTCGCCGGGCGCGCGGAGGGCCTCCTCCAGCAGTTCGGCCGATGGGATGTCGAGGTGATTGGTCGGTTCGTCGAGCACGAGCAGGTTCTTGGCCGAGGCGAGCAGCGCGGCCAGGCGGGCGCGGCTGCGCTCCCCGCCGCTGAGAACGCCCAGCGCCTTGTCCTGCTCCTGGCCTGAGAACAGGAACGCGCCGGCCAGGTCGCGGGCCTGCTGCTCACTGAAGGTCGTGCCCGGGTTCTCGCGCTTGATGGCCCGCTGCAGGTACTCCCACAGCGGGAGTTCGTCATCGACGCCCGCGGGCAACTGCGCGAAGTAGCCGACATAGACCGATGCGCCGAGTTTCGCCGTGCCGCTGTCGAGGGGCAGATCGCCCAGCAGGGCGCGGACGAGCGTGGTCTTGCCCGCGCCGTTCGGGCCGACGATCGCCCAGCGCTCGCCGCGGGAGATGGTGACGGTGAGGTTGTCGAACAGCACGCGCCGGCCGCCGTGGGTCGATCCGTTCTCTTCGGGCGGGTTGTCGTAGGCCTTGCTCGCCTCGCGCACAACGGCGACGAGGTCGGCCGAGCGCGGCGCCTCGGGCAGGCGGAACTTCATCGCGCCCATCTCGACCGGCCGCTCGACGGCGAACAGTTCCTTCTGCCGTTCGAGTTTCGAGAGGCGGCCCTGCGCTTCCTTGGCGCGCTGTCCCGCGCGGAAGCGGCGGATGAACTCCTCTTCCTTGGCCCACTGCGACTGCTGGTTCTCGTATGCGCGGTGCTGCGTGAGCAGGCGCTGCTGGCGGATCTCGCGGAACGCGTCGTAGTTGCCCGGGTAGTCGATCAACCGCGCGCCGTCGATCTCCTCGATGCGCGTCACCACGTTGTTCAGCATCCGCCGGTCGTGGCTGACCATCAGCACCGCCCCGCGGAACTCGCTCACCAGAAACTCCTCGAGCCACTCGCGCCCCGCGATGTCGAGGTGGTTCGTCGGTTCGTCCAGAAGCAGAAGGTCTGGCGATTCCAGCAGCAACTTGGCCAGCGCGAGGCGGCCCTTCTGCCCGCCCGACAGGCCCGAGACGGGAATGCCGAACTGCGCATCAACGAACCCCAGCCCGTGCAGAACAGCATCGGCCTTGTGGTCGGTCGCGTAACCGCCCATCGACTCGATGCGGTCCTGCAGTTCCGACTGTTTCTTCATGAGCCGCTCGAGACGCTCGGGCGCGGCGTTCTCCGGCACGCCCATGTCGTGGAAGACCGCATCGAGTTCGGCGTGCAGGCGGTTGAGTTGCACAAACCCGGCCAGCGCTTCCTCGCGGAGGGTCTTGCTCAGGTCGAGTTCCGGGTCCTGCGACAGGTAGCCCATCCGCGCGTTTCGCGCCAGCGACACCGAACCGCTGTCGGGCCGCAGACGCCCCGCGATGATCTTGAAGAGCGATGTCTTCCCCGTGCCGTTGCGGCCCACAAGTCCGACGCGCTCCCCGGCCTCGATCGAGAACGAGACGCCGTCCAGCAGCGTGCGCGTGCCAATCGTGTACTTCAGGTTGGTGGCGGAGAGCAGGGGCATCGGGGGCCCGATCGTAGCGGCGCGGCCGGACCGGACAGGCCGCAACGGCCACCATGGACGGTCGCGGCGCAGCCGCATGCGGTGTGCACCGGCCGGCGGAAGTGGATATGCTGGGCCCCCAACCGCAACCACGATCTTCAAGGAGATTCGGTCATGATCAGGAGAACGCTTTGCGCCGCGCTTGTCGCCGCCGCGGCGAGCGGCACGGCCCTCGCCGAGTTCGAGTTCAACTTCGTCGAACCCCCGCCGGTGGGCGGCGATGCGAATGTCACGCTGACCAGCGGCGAGACGCTCAAGGGGAAACTCGTCGCGCTCGACCCCAGCACGGTGGTGATCGATCACCCGGTGCTCGGCCGGATGACGTTTCAGCGGACGCAGGTGAAGGAAGTGGCCGATGCGAACCCGCCGCCGCCGCCCGATCCCGACTCGTTCTTCAAGGGATGGTCGTGGACGTTCGAGGCCGGCGCAACGGGCGCGACGGGCAATACCGAGCGGTTCGGCGGGCGCATCGCGCTCGGCGGCGCGCGCGAGACCTCGACGATGGCGACATCTCTCGGCGCGTCGTACCTCTACGGCGTGGACGACGGCAAGAAGTCGCAGGACCGCTTCGAACTCAACATCCGCAATGACTGGAAGATCACCGACAGCAAGTGGCGGGTGTTCGGGCGCGGCATCCTTGAGTACGACTACTTCCAGGAGTGGGATTGGCGCCTGACGGGCGTCGTCGGCCTGGGGTACGAGTTGTACAAGACAGAGAAGACGCTGTTCCTGCCGCGGTTCGGTATCGCCGTCACGCGCGAGTTCGGGGGCTCCGACAACCGCTGGATCCCCGAGGCGAACCTCGGCTTCGACTTCACGCACAAGTTCAACGACGCGGCGAAGTTCTTCTTCACCTTCGACTCCTACTGGAGCCTGCTGGACTTCCCCGAGTACCGGCTGGTCGCGTCCACGGGTCTGGAGTTCCTGCTCGACGCGAGCACGGGGATGATCTTCAAGGTCGGCGCGGAGGACCGCTACGACTCAACCCCCGGCGCGGACCGCAACCGCAATGACCTGACGTACTTCGCGACGATCGGCTGGAAGTTCTAACAGCCGCGATCGCACGCGCGACGATCAAGTGAGCCCCGGGCCCGAGCCCGGGGTTCTTTGTTTCTGGGCACCACGGAGAGCACGGAGAGGGACAGAAGCACGTATGTGGCCGTTGATTGCCAGTTGGACCACATGAAGGAGAGGATGATCGAGATCGCCTTCAAACGGGCACGGATCGCTTGTGTCCGTACAACTTGGACATCAGTGTTCCCGTCCGCGTCCCGCGTTCCTCCGTGTCCTCCGTGTCCTCCGTGGTTCAATCCCTCAGCCGCCCAGTGACCCCATCCACTTGGCCCAGATGCTCAGCACCAGCAGCATGTACAGCCGCTGCGAGTGGTCGCGCTGTTCGTTCATGTGTTCATCCACCATTTGGCGGACGAACTTCATGTTCAGTTCGATCCCCAGCCGCGGCGGGCCCCAAGGCTCCGCGCTGTTCAGGTGATCCATCAGCAACTGCTTCATGCCGCCATAGTCGCTGCGGAACCACTCGCCGATCGGGATCGCAAACCCCTGCTTGGGCCGATCGACGATCTCCGCCGGGAAGTACTTCCGCGCGACCTGGCGCAGAAGGCCCTTGCGCTGGCCGCGGGGCATGAGGCACGAGACGGGCGCGTTCATCGCCGCGAGCGCGAGGGTGTGATCGAGGAACGGCGCTCGCACTTCGAGCGCGACGGACATCGAAGCGGTGTCGGTCTTGCGCAGGATGTCGCACGGTAGATAGAAGAGTCGGTCGAATCGCAGGGCCATGGCGGTACTGGCGTTCAAGGCACCAAACCGGTCGGTCGAGCCCTCGCAGGTCATCCCGAAGTGCTGAATCGCATTCCACCCGTGCTCCCCCTGCCCTCGCAAACCGAGATGTTCATCGAAAGGCGCCGCGAAGATCGCGACGAGTTCTTTGTATCCATCATGCGCCGACGCGTTGATCAATCGGCTCAGCCGTGTCCGCGTGGATCTTGGGTTGGCATCGGCCGCGACAGCCCCCGCGAGCGCCCGGCGAGACTCGCGCGGCAGCGCATCGAGCCAGCGCAGCCAGCGAATGGCCTTGTGACGGTCGTAGCCCATGAACAGCTCGTCTCCGCCATCACCGCCCAGCGCCACGCGCGCGACCTCCCGGGCCGCTCGACTCACCCAATGGGACGGCAGCAGCGAAGAGTCGCCAAACGGCAATCCCAACTGTTGAATCAGCGCGACCAGATCGGCCGCGGGAGCAGGCTGACACTCCAGCACTTGGTGCCGCATGCCGATGTGTCGGGCGACCCGGCCCGCGACAGGCGATTCGTCAAAGCGTGCTGTCGGCATGCGGACCGTGAACGCGGCGACGTCGGGCCGCGTGAGATGCGCATAGCGGGCGATCAGCGATGAGTCGATGCCGCCGCTCAGAAAGCACCCGATCGGAACATCGGACTCCAATCTGGCGGCGACCGAAGCCTCCAACATCCTGTCGAGAGCATCGACCGACAAGGTGGAGCCGATGGGGTTCATTGCGGCGGAGAGGTGCGCGAAGCGGTCGGAACTGATCGGGGCATCCGAGGGCGTCTGGCCGCTCAGGAACTGAGAAGAACCGATGCACAGCTCGACAGGATTCCATGCCGGCGGCACCTGGTTCCAGCCGAACTTCACCCACGGGCTGATGCTCTGCACACCCATCGGCGACATCGCATCGACACCCTGGACGCCGTGCGCCCCCAGATTCAGCAGCCCCGGCACGGCAGTGCAGAGGGCCTTGACTCCCGCGCCGCCGCGATCGGTCTCGATCGTGTAAAGCGGTTTCTCACCAAACCAGTCGCGAGCGATGACCAGGCTCGCCGCCAGCCGATCCCAGATCGCCAGCGCATACATCCCATCCAGGTTCTTGAACAGCCGCTCCCCCCACTCGCGCCATCCGTGCAGCAGCACCTCCGTGTCGCTGTGATCGGTCCTGAACTCGTGCCCCGCGCTCTGCAACTCCCGCCGCAGGTCGCGGTGGTTGTAGATGCAGCCGTTGAACACCACGGCGACCAAGTCCGTAGCATGGGCATCCTGCCCATGCTCCTGTGAATCCATGGGCGGAACGCCCGTGCCACCCGATGAATCCGCAGGCAGAATGCCCGTGTTGCCCGGGCCCGTGCCACGGACGGCGTCATACACCACCGCGGCGTTGGGCTTGCCGTGGAAGAGCAGGGGACGCATTGCCCCGCGCGCTGGCGATGCAGCGCGCCCGGCACGGAGTGCCGGGCCACCAAGTTCCGGGCCACCCAGAACCGACACCATCGGCTGCGCGCCGCCCCCGTGGTCGATGATGCTCAGCCGCCGGTGCACGAGCGCGACATCCACCACCGAACCATCCGCGCGCACCACCCGGTCGCGGAACCGGCCCTGCCCATCCGGGCCGCGGTGCCGGATCGACTCATCCAGCACATCCAGCCACGCCTCCGGGATCGCTTCCCGCGGCGGAACAGCCAGCGCGGCCGCGGCGGCCTCCCCCGCCGGTGTGACCTTGATGATCCCGCCGATGCCGCACATGGGGGCAGCATAGCCGAACGCGCAGAGCGGCTTTCCACGCAGCGACAAGCATCGGGTATCCTCCACGCGACGGACACCCAGCCGCGAGCGACCGACAACCATGCCGAATCAAACCGACATCGCCGCCGGCAAGGACAAGGGAGAGTGGGGGGAGCCCTTTGCGCCCGATGTCCGCACGCGGCTGTACCTGTGGATGAGCGGCGTGTTCATCACCAGCCTGCTGCTGGCGAACATCCTGGGGGTGAAGTTGTTCCGCTTCGAGTTGTTCGACGGCAGCCTGCCCGTCGAGCACACCGTGGGCATGCTGCCGTTCCCGATCACCTTCCTTCTGACAGACTTGCTTAACGAGTACTACGGGAAGAAGGCCGCCCGCCGGGTGACGTACGTCGCCTTCGCCATGGGCGCGCTGTCGTTCGTGCTCATCTATCTCGGGCGCGCCATGCCGATCCGCGAGGGCATCCCCGGCACGGCCGATGCGGCATCGTTCGAGATGATCTTCGGCGCCTCGGCACTCATGTACATCGCCTCGCTTGTCGCGTTTCTCTGCGGGTCGCTGCTCGACATCTATCTCTTCGGCGTGTTCAAGCGCCTGACCCGCGGCAGGCTGGTCTGGCTGCGCGCCACGGGCTCGACGGTCGTCTCGCAACTGTTCGACTCGTTCATCGTCACGTTCATGTTCTTCATCGTGTTGCAGAGGATAACCGGCGGCGAGGCGGCGGACGCGGGATTTGTCGCCGCGACCGCGCTGACGGGCTACATCCTCAAGTTCGTGATCGCGGTCGCGCTCACGCCGTTCATCTATCTCGGGCGCTGGTTCATCCGCACGCAGTTCGGCATGCGGCCCATGCCGCCCGAGACGGCCTGAATACGAGAATCACCGCACGCCCTGCATCGCGGCGATCTTCATGGGCAGGCCGAAGAGGTCGATGAACCCCCGCGCGGCGGTGACGTCGTAGCCCTCCATGGCAAATCCCGCGAGTTTGGTGTCGTAGAGCGAGCGATCGGCGGTCGCGGAGGCGACGGTCGCGCGGCCCTTGTACAACTCCACCGTCGCCTCGCCGTTCACGCCGCGCTGCGTGTGGTCCATGAACGACTGCAGCGCCTCGCGCAGCGGGTGGAACCACTGGCCGTAGTACACCAGTTCGGCGTAGCGGATCGCGGCCTGCTGCTTGAAGTGCAGCGTGTCGCGCTCGATGCACAACTGCTCGAGCGCCTTGTGCGCCTCGTAGAGAATCGTCCCGCCCGGTGTCTCGTAGGCCCCGCGCGACTTCATGCCGACGAGGCGGTTCTCGACCATGACGATCTGGCCGATGGCGTTGCGCCCGCCGATCTCGTTCAGCGTCTCGATGATCTGCTCGCCACGCATCTCCTTGCCGTTCACGGCCACGGGGTTGCCCATGCGGAAAGCGACCTTCACCGTCTCGATCTTGTCCGGCGCCCTGTGCGGCGGCACGGTCATGAGCCAGACCTCGTCGCTGGCGCGCTGGTCGGGGTGCTCGATCTCCGCCCCCTCGTGCGAGCAGTGCCACAGGTTGCGGTCGCGCGAGTAGATCTTCTTCTTCGTCTGCGCGATGGGCACGCCCTTCTTCGCGGCGTAGTCCACCGCGGCCTCGCGACTGGTGAGTTCGAAACTCGGGTCCTTCCACGGGGCGATGATCTTGAGATCGGGCCCGAGCGCCATGTAGGTCAACTCAAAGCGCACCTGATCGTTGCCCTTGCCGGTTGCGCCGTGGCTCACCGCGTCGGCCCCGGTCTTTCGCGCGGCCTCCACCTGGCCCTTGGCAATCAGCGGCCGCGCGATGCTGGTCCCCAGCAGGTAGTCCTGCTCGTAGAGCGCGTGCGCCCGCAGCATGGGGAAGCAGTACAACTCGGCGAACTCGCGGCGAAGATCCTCGACGATCACCTCGTCGGCGCCGCTCCTGCGGGCCTTCTCTTCGATGCCGTCGAGTTCGCCCTTGCCCTGCCCGAGATCCGCCGCGTAGGCGACGAGTTTGACACCGGGGTAGCGATCCTTGAGCCACGGCAGGATGACGGAGGTATCGAGCCCTCCGGAGTAGGCGAGGACAATCTTGCGGGGAGCGGCGGTCGTGGTCATGGTGGGTCTCTTGCGTTCTCGCGGCGGGGCGTGAGGGTGTGCGTGCGTGAGCAGGTCGTGAGGATAGGAAGCCGCGCGGGGCGGTCCTGCGCGGGCGCATCGCGGAAGGGCGGGGCGTGCGAGATTCTCGGGCTGAACAGGTTGCAAACGGCGGAACGGGGGACAAACTTGGGCGATGGAGTTCGGGTTCGGGTGGCAGGCAGGCGGCGGGTGGGCATAAATGGACTGTGGTTCCGGCCGCGGGGTGGAGATGCGGGGCAAGGAGCATCGATGCCGAATCGTCGAGCGATGGTTGTCGGGGCGGCGGCGGCACTTGGCGTGTGCGCGTCGGCTTCGGCGCAGATTCGCGTGGGGTGCTGGAACCTGACGGAGTACAACGGAATCCCGTCGCGTTCGGCGGCTTTTCAGACGTCGATCTTCGGAACGTTCGAGGGGCGGTCGTTCGCGCCCGACGTGCTGATCGTTCAGGAGATCGCCAGCGAAGCGGCGACGATCACCTTCACCGGCTTGCTGAACACCGCGCCGGGGAGCCCCGGCGACTACGCCTACGCGACGTTTGTGAACGGGCCCGACACCGACAGCGCGTGCTTCTACCGTACATCGAAACTGAGCCTGCTGGGGACGGCGGTTGCGGTGTCGGGGAGTTTGACGGTCTCGACGCGGCACGTGATGCGGTACCACCTCCGGCCGGTGTCGTATTCGTCATCGGCGGCATCGTTCTATCTGCTGAGCGCGCACCTGAAGGCGGGGAACTCGTCGACGGACCGCGACCGGCGTGCCGAGGAGGCATTGCTGGTTCGCGCGCACTTGGATGCGCTGCCAGCGGGCACGCGGTTCATTTTCGGCGGCGATCTGAACTTGTACACCCACACCGAGCCGGCTTGGGGCACGCTGACAGCGCCCGGCGGCGTGGAGGGCGGCCGGCTGTACGACCCCATCAACCGTGCGGGGTCGTGGAACCTGAACGCGTCGTTCGCGGCGGTGCACACGCAGTCGCCGACATCGGCCTTCGGCGGGATGGACGATCGGTTTGACTTTCTGCTCGTCTCGGACTCGATTTCGCAGGGTCAGGGCCTGGCGTACATGGGCGACCGCAACGTGCCCTACGGCAGCGTGTGGAACGACCCGGTGCACAGTTACCGCTGCTGGGGCAACGACGGGTTCTCGTTCAACCAGTCGATGCGGATCGCCAACAACACGATGGTCGGGCCGGTGGTCGCGCAGGCGCTGTTCGATCACTTCGCCGGCACCTCGACAGCGCCGCACCTGCCGGTGTTCCTGGATTTGCAGGTCCCTGCGAGGGCTTCGGTCAGCACGCTCACGCTCGACTTTGGCACGGTTTTCCAGGGCGCGGTGGCGCAACTGCCGCTGACTGTGACCAACGTGGCGAACATCGCGCTGTGGAGCAAGGACGGGACGGGCGCGGGCATCGACGCGCTGACGTACACGCTCTCGCCCAGTGCGGGGTTCACGGCCCCGGCGGGGACCTTCAACGAGGCAGCGGACCCCGGCGCCGTCGGCAACGTGCACCAGATCGGCATGCTGACGGCGATGCTGGGGCCGAAGTCGGGCACGCTCACGATCGCCAGCGACGACCCCGAGGCGCCGACGATCATCGTCACGCTGCTGGGCAATGTGATCACGCCGTTTGATTTCGACGTGAACGACGACGGCGTTGTGGACATCGAGGATGCGTATGCCTGGCTCGTATCGCCGACGGATGTCACCGCCGACGGCGTCATCGACGGGGCGGACCTGGTTGAACTGATCGCCGAGATCCGTCGGCTGGAAGTTCAGGACATGACCAGCGGCCGACGGTGAGCGTCACTCGTCGTCGGACTCGTCTTCGACATCGGCACCGGCGCGGGGCTCGCCGAAGAGGGCGGTGCCGACGCGGACCATGTTCGCGCCTTCCTGGATCGCAATCTCGAAGTCGCCCGACATGCCCATCGACAGGATGTTGAACGTCGGCGGGACATCGCCCGATTCGCGGATCTCGTCGAACAGTTCGCGGCAGCGGCCGAACGTGGGGCGGGAGTCCTCGGGGTTGGCAGAGAGCGGGGCCATGGTCATCAACCCGCGGACGCGGAGTTGGACCATGGTCTCGATCTCGGCGACGAGGTGCGGCGCCGCGGCGATGGCGCAGCCGGACTTCTGCCGTTCGCCGGAGCAGTTCACCTGGACGAGGATATCGATCGGCTTTTCGCGTCGGGCACCGATGAGTTGGAGTTCCTCGGCGAGGCGGAGCGAGTCAACGGTGTGGATGAGTCGGCAGACTTCGACGGCCTTGCGCGCCTTGTTGCGTTGCAGGTGGCCGATCATGTGCCATCGGACGGTGCCGGGCATGGCTGGGCACTGCCACTCGCCCTCGGAGCCCTGCGCGGGGGCATCGCGGTTGGAGGGTGGGATGACGCCGGGGGTGGTGCGGTGGCGGTGCAGCCACTCGTCGATGATGGCGGCGCGCTGCACGAGTTGCAGGACGCGGTTCTCGCCGAAGTCGGTGTGGCCGAGCCGGATGAGTTCGCGGATCTGGTCGGGCTCGGCGTGCTTGGTGACGGCGACCAGCAGCACGCGGTCGGCATCGGTGCCGGCGCGCGATGCGGCCCGCGCGATGCGCTCGCGAACTTCGGCGTAGCGGTCCTTCAACGTCGCGATGGTCGTCATGGGCGATCGGGCCTCCTGCCCTGTCCCCGTCCCCTCGCCGCTCCCGTGGGTGCCGTTGCGATGTACGTAGCCTAGCCGATGCACGCCTCGCGTGCCAGCGCGCCCGGTTCTTGCCCGCAGGGCCGGGCGCGCTACGCTGTCGCGATTCAACCACGCAACAGGGGACTCTCATGTCGACAACCCATACCCAGCCGCCGGCCCGCTCGCTCCCGATCGCCGCGGGCGATGCCGCGCCGGACTTCGTGCTGCAGAATCAGGACCGTCAGGATTGGAAACTGGCCGAGGCGGTCAAGAAGGGCGACGTGGTGCTGTGCTTCTTCCCGTTCGCGTTCACGGGGGTGTGCGGGACGGAGATGAAGTGCATCTCGGGCGAGATGGCCGAGTGGCAGAAAAAGGGGGCGCAGGTTGTCGGCGTGTCGTGCGATTCGCCGTTCGTGCTGAAGGCGTGGGCCGCGGCGGAGGGCTTTTCGCACGATCTGCTTTCGGACCAGCACCGGAATGTGTGCAAGGCGTACGGCATCTACTGGGCCGACATGAACACGACCCAGCGAGCCACGGTGATCATCGGCAGGAGTGCCGAGGGCCGGGGCAAGGTGAAGTGGGTGCAGACACGCCAGCCGGGCAACGCGATGAACTGGGACGAGGTGCTGGCGAAGGTGGGTTGAGGCTTCGGGTGGCGTGCGGTGCTCGGTGCCGCGTCCCGCCGGGGAGCCGCGAGGTCTCCGCCGAGGCATCCGACGGTGCCGTACACTCGCGCCATGTCCACCCCCGCGCCCGCACGACCGAAGAACGTCCCGCTGGTGCTGATCATCCGCGATGGCTGGGGCGAGAACCCCAACCCCGAGCACGACGGCTTCAATGCGCCGAAGATCGCCTCGGCCCGCGGCCTCACGCCCGTCGATGACCGGCTGCGCCGGCTGTGGCCCAAGACGCTCATCAAGACCAGCGGCGAGGATGTCGGCCTGCCAGATGGCACGATGGGCAACTCGGAGGTCGGGCACCAGAACATCGGCGCGGGGCGGGTGGTCCCGCAGGAGTCGCTGGTCATGACCGCCGCGTGCAAGGCGGGGCTGGAGCACAACGCGGTTATCGCCGCAGCCATTCGGCACGCCGCGGAAGGGGGCACGTCGCTGCACTTGCTGGGCATCGCCTCGGATGCGGGCGTGCACGGGCAACTCGAGCACCTGTACGCGATCCTGCGAGCGTGCCGCGTGCTGGGGCTGAGCCGCGTGCACCTGCACCTGTTCACCGATGGTCGCGACACCGGCCCGTTCACGGGCGTGGGCTTTGTGCGAGAGGTCGAGCGGAACTGCCGCGAGATCGGCGTCGGGCGGATCGCCAGCGTCATCGGACGCTACTACGCGATGGACCGCGACCACCGGTGGGAGCGCGTGCAGCGCGCCTACGACTGCCTGACGGGGCGGGCCGAAGCGGCCGCGGCGGCGAGCGCGGAGGCGGCGGTGCAGGCGTATTACTCTGCGCCGACCGGTGAGACGCTCAGGGGCGATGAGTTTGTGACGCCGACGGCGATCGGCAGTGCGGACGACGTTCGCGCCTCGCGCATTGGCAGCGGGGACAGCGTGATCTTCTACAACTACCGTGGCGACCGCCCGCGCGAACTTTCCGCGGCGCTGGTCTTCCCCGATGACAAGTGGGCGGGGGTGAAGCCCAGCCCCGACTCGGGGGCGCGCGGCTTTGATCGCGGGCCGAAACTCGACCTGCACTATGTGACGATGACGGCGTACTGGGAGGAACTCTCGCCGTTTGTGAGGGTTGCGTTCCCCAAGCCGCCGCGCATGAAGAACACCGCGGGGGAGTGGTTCGGTTCGCTGGGCCTGGCGCAGTTGCGGGTGGCGGAGACGGAGAAGTACCCGCACGTGACGTTCTTCTTCAACGACTATCGAGATGAACCTTGGCCCGGAGAGGAGCGCGACAACCCGCAGAGCCCCAGGGTCGCGACCTATGACCTGAAGCCCGACATGGCCGCGGCGGAAGTGTGCAAGGCCGTGGTCGACCGGCTGCTCGCGCCGTCGTGCGTGCCGTTCATCGTGGTGAACTTCGCAAACGGGGATATGGTGGGGCACACGGGCAACCTCGAGGCGGCGGTGCAGGCGTGCGCGGCGGTGGACAGGTGCGTGGGGGAGATTGTCAACGTGACCATCGCCCGAGGGGGATCGCTGATCGTCACCGCCGACCACGGCAACTGCGAGCAGATGTTCGACCCCGCGACCGGCTCTCCGCACACGGCGCACACGACATACGACGTGCCGCTGTTTGTCGTGGGCGAGTCGTTCCGTCGGCGGGCGCTGCGGGGCGACTTCGATGCGTCGGGCTGGTTCAGGCCCGAGGTGCGGGCCGCGCGCGGCCGACTGGCGGACATCGTTCCGACCGCGCTGGCGATGATGGGTCTGCCCCAGCCGCCGGAGATGACGGGCCGCTCGCTGCTGGCCTGAGGGCCGGTCAGTCGCGCCGGCCGAACAGAATCAGCGCGTAGTAGAGGATGGTGCCGAGGGTGGCGACGAGCGCGGCGACATAGGTGAGCGCGGCGGCGTTCAGCACGGCGCCCATGGCCTGTGCTTCGCGCCCCTGGGAGACCAGGCCGGTCGAGACCAGCAGGTCCTTGGCGCGGCGCGAGGCGTCGTACTCGACGGGGAGCGTGATCAACTGGAACAGCGCAACCAGGCAGAGGCCGGCGATGCCGACCAGCAGCAGCGTCGGGCCGAGCGTGGAGCCGAGCATGCCCCAGAGGAGCACGCCCATGAGCAGCGCGATGTTCGACACATGGCTGCCGACCATCGCGAGCGGGACGATGCCGCTGCGCAGTTTGAGCGGGCCGTAGTGCTGTGCATCCTGCAGCGCGTGCCCCGCCTCGTGCGCGGCGATTCCAAGCGCGGCGACGGAGCGGCCGCTGTACACCTCTTTGCTGAGCCGCAGCATCTTGGCGCGCGGGTCGTAGTGGTCGCTGAGCATGCCGTGCGAGACTTCGACGCCGACGTTGGTGATGCCGTGGGCACGCATGATCTCGCGAGCGACTTCGGCGCCCGAAAGGCCGCTGCTCGCGGGCACGCGCTGCGCAGCGCCGAACGTGGAGCGCACGCGGAACTGCGCCCACAGGCCCAGCAGGAGCGGGACGATGATCAACAGCAGGAAGGGCAGCAGGGTCGAGCCGCCGGTGGTGATGGGCATGGGGGACTCCTTTCCGACACAGGGCCGCGCGGTGATACCGCCGATGGGCCCCGGGGTTCTGCTTCGGTGCTCTTACGCGGGACGCGGGTCGAAGTTCGACGCCGCGGCCAGTTGCTCCCACAGCGCCCGCTGCTCGGGCGTGAGCGCTCTGGGTACGGCGATGCGGACCTCGGCGATGAGGTCCGCGCGTTCGCCCTGCTTGTTCGGCAAACCGTGCCCGCGGATTCGCAACTTCTGGCCGCTGGATGTCCCGGGCGGAATCGTGACAAGAACGTCCGCATCCGGCGCGTGTGCGGTGACTTTCGCGCCCAGCGCGGCCTCCCAAGGCGCGACCGGCAGTGTGGTGTGCAGTGTGAAGGGTTCGGATTGATCGATGCGGAACCGTGCATCGTGGGCCATGCGGATGCGCAGCAGGAGGTCCCCGGGCTCGCCGCCGGATGCGCCGGGCCCGCCCTGCCCGGCCAGGCGGATCACCGCGCCATCGGTCACGCCCGCGGGGATGCGCACGTCGATGGTCTTGGCGCCGGCCCCGTCGTCGCGCGCGAGCGAGACGCGCTTGGTTGCGCGCTGGATCGCCTCGGCAATGGTGATGGTCATCTCCGCCTCGGCGTCGGCCCCGCGTTGCGGTCCCGCGCGCCGGCGCGAGCCGTTGCGCCCCGAACGCCGGCCCGGGCCCGCCCCCGCGGCAAACGGGTCGAAACCGGACCCGGCCGCGGCCCCCGTGCCCCCGGCCATGCCGCCGAAGAGCGACTCGAAGAACTCGGAAAACCCCGACGAACCGAAATCGACGCCCTCGGCACCCTCGCCGCCGAAGTTCACTCGGAACCCGCCGCGGCGGCTTTGTCCGCTGCCGGCCCACGCGCTGCCCGGCGGCGGGCGGAACTCCTGTCCGGGCTTGTAGTCGGCGCCGAGTTCGTCGTAGCGCCTTCGGCGCGCGGGGTCCTTCAGAACCTCGTACGCCTCCTGAATCTCCTTGAAACGTGCCTCGGCACCGGGCTCTTTGTTCACATCGGGGTGGTACTGGCGGACGAGCGTGCGATAGGCGCGCTGGATGTCCTCCTGCGATGCATCGCGCTTCACGCCCAGCGACTGGTAGTAGTCCACGAACTTCGCGGCCATGGGTCTGATGTCCTGTCGGGGACGGTATCCGGGTGAATCAACCCGCGTGCCAACCGCCGGTGGGATTCGGCGCGGCGGGAGGCGGAAGCGCCCGCTGCGGAGTGGGACGGCTGTGCGTCCTCCGGCGTTCTATCCGGACCATGCGCTCGTCGGGGTGTCAGTTTGACAGGCACCGAGCCGAACGAAGCACCGAACTGACAGGTTGCCGATGCGGTGGGTGCACGCGGCGACTGGCACGTGGTTTGTGTCCAGGTCCTTGGCCCAGGCGGGCAGGCAATGACGCCGGCCTGCGGGGCTTTGAGGAGGTTCTGCCATGCTGACCCGACGAGTTTTCAGCCCAGTTGCCGTGGCCCGTCCGTTCGCCATCGACCGCGAGATCGACCGGTTGTTCAGCGGGTTCTTCGCCGATGCGCCCGCGTGGTTCTCGCAGCGCGGCGCGGCGGCGTTCCCCGCGCTCAACGCGTGGGAGGACGAGCAGGCCCTGCACATCGAAGCGGAGTTGCCGGGCTTCGCCATGTCGGACATCGAGATCACGCTGAACGGGCGCGAACTCACCATCGCCGGTTCCCGCAACGAAAATCCGGCGGAGAGCGCGACCTTCCATCGGCGCGAGCGGCCGCAGGGTCGGTTCAGCCGGACGCTCACGCTGAACACCGACATCGACACGGACAAGGTCGCTGCGACGCTCGAACTGGGCGTGCTGCGCATCGGGCTGCCCAAGGCCGAGGCCGCCAAGCCGCGGCGGATCCAGGTGCGAACTGCCTGACGACGCGGGGGCGCGCCGAGCACACATTGACACCAATCACACATGAAAGGAGCGGAACATGACCGCTTGCTGCCAGATGACCAACGGACAGACCAATGCCGCCGCGACCGCGACCGAGCGTGAGACCCGCACGTATCGCCCGGCGGTGGACGTGATCGAGACGGCCGACAGCCTGCGACTCGTGGCCGATGTGCCCGGAGCGAGGGCCGAGTCGATCGACGTGCGCGTCGAAGACGGCGTGCTGACGATCCGCGCCGAAGTGCCGCGGCGAGACGTGCAGGAGGGCGTGCAGTGGCGCCTGCGCGAGTACGGCGTGGGGGCGTGGGAGCGCTCGTTCCGCCTCGGCGACGACGTGGACTCCTCCCGCATCGAGGCGGCCTGCCGCGACGGCGTGCTCACGCTGACGCTGCCCAAGGCAGCGCACGCCCGTCCGCGGAAGATCGAAGTTCGTGCCAACTGATCCCGCCCCCTTGGGTGGAAGCGGTAGTTCGCCAGACGACAAACGCCCGGGGCCGAAACCCCGGGCGTTGTCGTTGTTGGGAGAGAATTCCGTACGGAGTGTGCGGGTGCGGCGATTGGTGGAGCGGGTGGTCAAGGTCCGACGAACACATCGTCGGCGCCGGACGGGCTTTCGGTTCCCTGGAGCGGATCGGCCTCGCGGGGTTGGGTCAGTTGGCGGATCACGTCCTCGATGACGCGCGGCAGCCAGATATTGTCGCCGCTCTGCAGCACGGGAGACTTGAGCCACTCGACCGCGCCATCGTTGAACAGCGCGGACTGCCCGCGGCCGGCGTGGTTGGGGGAGTTCTCCAGCGGGTCGATCGACACGCGGTTGTACGCCTTGAGCACCACCGGCGAGCGGTCGGTGAGCACGATCACGCGGGCAGCGCCCGTCCAGCGCGGGCGTTCGCTGGCGAACATGTTCTGGTAACTGTACGAGACTTCTTCAAGGCAGCCCCAGTCGATCGCATCGGTGCGCGAGTTGTCGAACACCGCCCGGGCGTTCCCGCCGCAGGCAAAGTCCGACACCTTGTTCATGCCGGTGCGGACCAGCGTGTAGAGATTTGCGGAGTTGGACTGCTCGGGCCCGCGGCCGACAAACCACCACGGCCGCCCCGCTGGCGAGGCGGAGGCCAGCGGCAACGCGTCCTTGTTCGAGTCGGCGTAGAGGCCGAAGCCCAGGCCGGCCGCGGCCATGTTCGACTGGCACGCCGTGCGGCGCGATGCGCCCTGCACCGCGTCGGCCATGGGCATGAGGACCCCGAAACCGACGAGCACGAGCGCGGCGACGGAAACCAGGTCGCCGATTCGGAAGCGCGCGCGGGCGCTGGGGCTCTGTGACGGGCCCTCGGACGTGGCGACGGACAGACGGGACTCCTCGGCGTGGACGCTCTCCTGCACGCGTGCGAGCGTGCGCTGCACCAGGTCGTTGGTCGGTCCGAGTTCGGACTTGGCGACGGGGAGCGAGCCGAGAAGCGCGGCCAGCCGCTCGCAGCGTCGGCGCAGCGGTCCGGGCGTCTGCGACGGGTCCATGCCCGCGGCGACGAGCGCTTCCAGCGCATCGTCGTCTTCGGGGGAGAGGTCGCCGCCCGCGAAGGCGGGCCCGGAATCGTCGGTGCCGGCGCGCCGGGCGCGCCCGACCCGTGCGAGCGTGAGGTCGATCATCAGGTCGCGGTTCGCCTCAACGCCGGTCGGCGCATCGAGCATCGAGAGCAGCCGCATCAGACGGTCGGCCCGCGCGGGCTGGGCGGCCGATTCGTCGCCGAACGCGGCGTCGCACGCCGCGGTGTCGGCCGCGCACAAGCGGAGGTCGTTGGATTCGTCGGTCGCGGCGGCGGGCCGTCGCGGATTGCCGGCTGGAGAAGGCGTTGCGTGATCGTGGGTGCTCATACGTCCTTCGATCCCTTGCTTACAGACTGCCAGTTCTTCGCGAAAGACGCGACCGCCGAATGCAGCCGGGACTTGACCGTCCCGAGGGGAATCCGCAAGGACTCGGCGATCTGGTTGTACGACATTCTCTGGAAGTAGGCCAGCAGCAGGATCTCCCGGAGTGACCAGGGCATCTGGTCGATCGCGCGCTGGACGAGTCGGCTTCGCTCCTGGGTGTCCATCGCCGCATCGGGCGCGGGCACGTCGATCTCCATCAGGTCCACAAACGTTCGGGCGCCGTCCCCGTTGGCTCCATCGCCGCCGCCGGACGTGCCGCCGATCGGCGCCGAGAGATCGAGCGCCTTGCGGCGAGTGTTCCTACGCAGGGCGTCCCGGCCCTTGTTCGCCGCGATCGTAAAAAGCCATGGTTTGAAGCGCCGCGTCGCGTCAAAGGTCTCGGCCGATAAGTGGATCTGCAGGAATGCGTCCTGGAAGGCGTCTTCGGCGAGCGCACGGTTGCCGCACAGGCGGATAAGGAAGCGCATGAGGTCGTCGTGGTGCCGCCGGACGAGCGATTCAAACGCCGCGGACTGCCCGGAGCGGTAGGCTTCGAGCAGTTCCTCGTCGGAGAGTTCTTCCAAGCGCTTGCCGGGCATGGTTTTGAGTGCGCCTCGCGGGATCAGTCGGTGGGACCTGCCGCGACGGTGCGGCTGTTCTCGGACTGTTCGGGTCCGGGGGTTTCCTGAGAGTGTACGGCGCGGCGGGGGAGACGGTTTGCCGGCGCTCCCCAATGGTGGCGATGTCGGCGCGGCCTTGTCGTTGGTTCCGCGGTGAGCATCCGCTAGCATGGTCCCGTGTGCCGCGGGAGTCGCGGCGAAGAACCGCCGCGAGTCGAAAGGGAGCCATGGGCGTTCCGGTCAGCCAGATGTGGACGGTGGCGACGTACGTGCTCGGGCAGAAACTCCGGGGGAACCGGCGTTACCCGCTGGTGCTGATGCTCGAGCCGCTTTTTCGGTGCAATCTCGCGTGCGCGGGGTGCGGGAAGATCCAGTACCCGCCGCACATCTTGAAGCGGCAACTGACGCCCGAGCAGTGCTTCGCGGCGGTGGAGGAGTGCGGCGCGCCGATGGTCTCGATCCCCGGGGGTGAGCCGCTGCTGCACCCGCAGATCAAGGTAATTGTCGAGGGGCTGATCGCGCGTCGGAAGTACATCTACCTATGCACCAACGCGCTGCTCCTGAAGCAGAAACTCGAGGAGGGACTGTTCAAGCCCAGCAAATACCTCACGTTCAGCGTGCACATGGACGGGCAGGAGGAGCACCACGACTTCGCGGTGTGCCGCGATGGGACATTTCAGGTCGCGCGCGAGGGCATCCGCCTCGCGGTGCAGATGGGCTTCCGCGTGACGACCAACACCACGCTGTTTGATGGCGCGGACCCGAACTCGGTGCGGGCGTTCTTCGACGAGATGATGGACCTGGGCGTCGAGGGGATGATGGTCTCGCCGGGGTACGCGTACCCCAAGGCGCCGGACCAGAAGTCGTTCCTCCGGCAGCGTGAGAAGACCACCGACTTCTTCCGCATGCTGCTCTCCAACCGAAAGAGCCGGTGGAAGTTCAACCAGTCTCCGCTGTTCCTCGAGTTCCTGATGGGGAAGCGCGAGTATGAGTGCCTGCCCTGGGGCAACCCGACGTTCAACATCTTCGGCTGGCAGAAGCCCTGCTACCTGCTGCAGGATGGCTACGTCGAGACGTTCCGTGAGTTGATCGAAGACACCGAGTGGGAGCGATACGGACGCGCCAGCGGCAACCGCGCCTGCCAGCAGTGCATGGTGCACTGCGGCTACGAGCCCTCCGCCGTCGATCACACCTTCGGCGCGATCGGCGGGCTGTGGGGCACCATCCGCGCGATGATGTCGAGCAGTTATGTTGATCCGCACGCCGCGGCGATGCTCGCCGAAGAAGCGAAGAAGCCGCACGGCCCGCTGGTCCAACTCGGGCTGACCGTCGAGGGCAAGCCGATGGGCGAGCGCGTGGCGGTGGGGGCGTAGCGAGAGGACACCCGGCATCGCCGGGCCTGATGATCGGTATCATCCAGGACCAGGAGGCCTCTCGATGCGACTGAATGCCGCGTTGGCGATTGTTGTGGCAACGCACGCACTTCCCGCGGCGGCACAGCCGGGCTCGGCCGTGACCGACCCGGCCCCGACTTCGCACGAGACGGCGGTTTCCCGCGAGCCGCTGCGGCCCGGCGACCCAGCACCTGCGCTGACGGTGGATTCGTGGTTCAAGGGCGAGACGGTGTCGGGGTTCGAGCCGGGGCGCGTATACGTGGTCGAGTTCTGGGCGACGTGGTGCGGGCCGTGCATCGACTCCATCCCGCACCTGACGCACCTGCAGCACCGGTACAAAGACCGCGTGCGGATCATCGGCGTCTCGACCGATTCCAGACGCGACGATGCGGAGCGCTTCGTCGAGGAGCAGGGCGATGCGATGGACTATGCGGTCGCGCACGATGCCGACCGCTCGATGACCGATGACTGGATGCGCGCCGCCGGTCGCAACGGCATCCCGTGCTCGTTCGTCGTCGATGGACGCGGCAGGATGGTGTGGGTCGGGCACCCGCGCTTCGGCCTCGATCCGGTGCTGGAGCAGGTGGTGAAGGGCGACTTCGACGCCGGGGCTTGGGCCGAGGCGGAGTCGAGGTTCTTTCAACTCGTGCAACGAGCGGTGGAGGCGGCGCGGGCGGGCGACGATGCCGCGGCAGGCGCTGCGCTCGACGACGCGGCGAAGATCGATGCCTACTTCGCCTCGCAGGCCGCGTTGATGCGGTTCCGGATCGAGATCAACATCCGTCAGCGCTTTGATGAGGCTTTGCGGATGGCCGCGGGGCTGATCGATGGCCCGCACAAGGACGATGCCTCGGCGCTGGCACAGATCGGGTCGGAGATCATGGATGCGCCGGGTCCATCGAGCCGGGACCTGTCGCTGGCGGTTCGCGCGCTGGAGCGCGCGGTCGAACTCGAGCGCGGGCGCGACCCCGGAACGCTCGCGCGGCTTGCACGGGCGCACTGGCGAAACGGCGATGCGGCCCGCGCGGCGGAAGTTCAACAGCGGGCGCTCGATGCGACCCGCGGCGAGCGCCGACGCGCGCAGGCGCGGAACGTGCTGGAGCAGTATCAAAGCCCGAAGTGACCGGGAATCGCGGCGGGCGCATCAGTCTCCATCGGTCTCCTGCTTCGCCTTCCGCGGCGGGGCCCCGCCGGCGACCTGCAGCGCTTCGATCATGCGCTCGCGACCGGTTGACGAGTAGGTGTGGTTCATGCCGGGGTCGATCTCGACGACGGCGTCGCTGCCGAGTTGTGCCAGCGCGGCCTTGAGTTTCTCCGCCGCGCCTTCGAGATAGAAGTTGTCGCGCCCGCCCGCGAAGATGTTGATCCTGCCCTTCAGGCGTTCGCGCAGCCCGGGCTTGCCGCCCGCGCCCTCCCAGCCGTGCTCGATGATCAGGCGGATGTCGTACTTCTCCCACGACTTGGCCGTGACCGGGTCCACCGCGCCGGTAGCGCGATCGAAAAGCGGGCGCGGCAGGCCGTCGGCTCCGCGCGGGCTGAAGACCGCCTCGAACGAGCCGATCTGCCCGCCGCGGCCGATGACCGACTCGCGCCGGACAAAGTCGTCGTACCACAGCATCACGCCGCCATCGTTGCGAGCCAGAGGTCGGCGGTCGCCCTTCTCGTCGCGGTACATGTTCGCGCCTGGCGCGTAGAGGTCGATGCGCTGGAAGTCGCGGAAGTCGACCGGGTCGGGCACGTGCGACCAGCACGCGGCGAACTGCTCCGGGTAGTTGACGACGAGCCAGAGGGAGGCCCACCCGCCGGATGACACGCCGGTGACATGGCGCGTCGCGGGCCCGCCGCCGCGGAACTGCTTGTCGATCGCGGGCAGCATTTCCTCGACCAGCATGCGTCCCCACGGGCCGGTGTTCTCGGAGTCGGCAAACACGCAGTGTCCGAAGCCGCAGGATGGATCGGGCGAGACGACGAGGAAGCGGCGCGGCCCGTCGAGCGAGCGGTCGATGATCTGGGAGGTGAAGATGCCGTCGCGGTGGTCGCTGCCGAATCCGCCGATGGAGATCATGGTCGGCCAGACGCGGTCGGCCTGCGAGTGCCACTCATCGGGGAGCGTGATCGAGGCTCGTACGTTGACATCGCGCCCGTGGAACTCCGAAAGCAGCGCGGAACGCATCTCGAACACGTGCGCGTTCGCCGCGGGTGGGAGCGGGAGTTCGGTCGCGGCCTGGTTGAGCACGAGATCGAAGGGCAGACCGTCGTCGCGGTCGAGCCGGATGCGCGCGGCCTCGCTGTGCACATCGCCCTTGCCCTGGCCGGGGTGGGGGCTGTCGAGCGAACGGCGGATGATCGCCTGCGCGGTGTACACGCCGGGTTCGAGATCGGCAAACGTCCGGGGGAAGGCGAGGCTGGTCGACGAGATGGTGACGCTGCCGCCGGGGGGCACGTCCTTGACGTCGATGGCGAGCACCTGCACGGGCGAGACCCAGTTCACCAGTTGCAGGCGCGGTTCGATCCGGGCGTTCCGCGCGAGCGCGAGGTACACACGACCGGTGTAGGGGGCAGTGTTCATGGACTCGTCAAAGACGATGCGGAACTCCGATGCCCGGGGGGTCTGCGCGAGCGCGGCCTGCGCGCTGGCGAGCAACAGGACGAGGGCGAGCGTGAAGCGGTGCATGCGCAAACTCCGTGGAGAGCGGTTCGGTCCGGGCAAGGGGTGTCTATCGGTAGATTCGGGGGGCGATCTGCGGGCGTGTGGGGCGGGGAATCAGACGATCTCGCCGATGGCGCGCTCGAATCGGACGCCGCGGTCGGGCGGGAAACGGCGCAGACCGTCGGCGCGGAGCGCCGGGGCGAAGTGCTCGATGTAGCGGTCGAAGAGTTCGCGGGTTGGGAAGATGTACTGGGTCATGACGCGATGCTGCGCGGCGGGAGGCGTCTCGAGGCGCACGATCATCGCGGAGTGCGCGCCGTGCGACACGACCGCGTCGACGTGGCCGTCTTCGAGGAATGCCAGGTACTCGGCGAGCGTGGGATCGTCGGGCAGCGTGGCGGTGACCAAGTAGCAGATGCGCTTCATGCGTTGAGCATACCGGGTCGGCGGGCACGCGGCGGCAGTGGGCGGCGAGTCGGACAGAACGGCGGCCGCGGGCGGGGCCGATAAGCACAAACGGCCCCGGAAGTCCGGGGCCGTTTGCCAGGAGTCTCTCAGACGCGGGTCCGATGTGCCGTCACGGGCAACCGGCGAAGAACGCACTGAGGAACAGGAATATGTCTCCAATGTCCGCGACGCTGTTCTGGTTCAGGTCCACCGGGCACGCCGGCGCAGCGCCCGCCGACGATGCCGGCTCGCCGGCACGCTTCCTCGCGGCGATCATGAACGCGAAGTCGGCGCCGGCCGAGCGCCAGTGGGGGATCTGCCGTCCGGGCGCGATCTCCATGCCGGGGTTGATCTTCCAGGTGTTGCCCGGAACGCACGGGTCGCAGGGCGGCATGACGTGCGCGAAGTAGGCGCGCTCGTTGGCGGAGAACGAGTCCTGGATCGACAGGCTGAGCCAGTAGTTCCGTCCGGGCTGCAGGACCAGCGGAGCGGGCCAGTCGCAGAACGAGATCTTGTAGGCGCGCACGTTGGTCGTGCCGACGCGCAGGCCCTCGAGGCCGAGGTCCTCGATCACGTTGGCGGTGCGGTGGTAGTAGGGGCTGTTCGTCACCGGGAGGGTGAAGAGCGGCTCGTCGCAGTCGTTCTCGTAGATCTCCAGGTGCGCGGTGAATCCCGTGCAGTTCGTGAGCATGTAGCCTTCGATGTAGCAGATCTCCTCGATGTCACAGGTCTTGATCACGAACTGATCCGCGGCGCGGGAGTTTCGCGGCGTCAGCGTCGACTTCTCCGAGCGTGTGCCGGGGACGGTGATGGGCGCGGGCGGCGGGTTCGCCCCGTCGGCCCCGCCGAAGTCGGGCTTGCCGTTGTCCCAGATGATCGGGCACGACTCACCGGTGATGCAGAACTCGAAGTCGTCGCACGGGTGGCAGCAGGGGTCGAACTCCTGCCACGGCCCGAACTCGTCCATGAACACCGGGCGCTTGCCCAGCAGGAAGCCGTCGGGCACATCGGGCGGCGGCGGGAAGGTTGGGTTGCCGGGGAAGCCGGCGGTGGCCCAGTAGGCTTCGTAGGTCGTGTCATCGAGGGGCCCGATGCCGACGAGCGAGAACCAGTAGATGCCGCCGCGGAGCCAGAGACAGTCGGGTGTGAACTGGAACTGCACACGGCGGAACTCGGGTTTGCTTGGGACGGGCCCGAGGACCTGCACGCAATCGGGTTCAAGGGTTTCGACCAGTTCGCCTGGCGCGCCGTTGCAGTCCTTGTAGATGTAGAGCCGAGCGTGGAGCGGGAGCGCGGGGTTGGCGGTCTTGACCATCATGTAGCCGTTGAAGACGGCGATGCGGTGCATGCAGTAAGGATCGAGATAGACATCGTCGGCCGACTTGATGATTCGGCGGAGCGGCGTGCCTTCCTGCGCGCCCTCGTAGGAGGGCTCACCGTTGACGCCGTCCCACTCGCCGGTGCGCCAGAGGGCGTAGCGGACGTCGGGATCGTTCTCGTTGTCCTTGCACTCGCAGTCCTCGGTGCAGCAGTTGGGATCGGGGGCGAGGCAGATGACGTTGGAGATCGCGCCGATGCACTTGTCGGTCTCGAGCGGGCAGACTCCGCCCTGCGCGAAGGCCGCGTAGTTCACGCGGACGCGGTAGCAGCCGCGGTGCTGGGCATCGTTGTAGGCGGGGATGACGAGACGGAACCCGTTCTGCCCGGGGATGTCTTCCCACGGGCCGGCGGGGAAGGACTGCTTCTGCCACTGGTAGCAGAGTTCGGGGTCCTGCGAATCGCCGCACTGCAGGGTGGCGTTCGCGCCGATGCAGACCAGGCACTCGTCGCCCGCGGGCGTGCCGGGGCAGATGAGTTCGCAGGCGATCGGCGGCGGTCGCACCTCGAGTCGCGCGCAGGTGGAGCAGACATGCGGGCACTTGGTGTCATCGATCGCGTTTCCGCCGATGGTGCAGACGCGCACACAGAGGAAGTAGTAGCCGTTGTGTGCGGGCACGGCGGGGTTGAAGGTGAGGGTGGCGGTGTTCGCGCCGGAGATGCCGCCGCCATTGACGACGGGGTCGCCATCGGCGGGGGTGGGCGTGCCGGTGCACGGCGTGGCGCGCTTGTACCACTGGAAGCAGAGGTTCGCCGGGTTGCCCGAGAAGCCGACCACCGCCGAGATGGTCTGCGTGCCGTTCTCGCAGACGATCCGGTTGCCGGGCTGAGTGGTGATCGTGGGCGGCGGGATGACCGTCAGGCAGCGGCACGGGGAATCCGTGGAGCAGCCGGTGAAGTTCTGCACGTGGACGCGCACGAAGTAGCAGCCCTCGCTCGCGAGGCTGGCGTTGGGGATCGTCAGCGTGTGCGAGTCGTTATCGTTCGCGGGAAGAAGAACCGGCGCGCCGACGGGAGTCTCGCCCGTCTGCTGGCCTGAGCAGGATGGGCCGTTGAAGGTGCGGCGGTACCACTGGACCACCAGCGGCAGGTCTTGGCCAGCGCACTGCGCGAAGGTCGCGGTGAAGGACTGCGTCCCACCGACGCAGACGTTTGCGCTGGTCGGCTGCACGTCGGCTGTGGGCTTGCAGATCACATCGATGAACGAGCAGCAACTCGTCACCTCGGCGCACTCGAACGTGGTGTTGTTGTCGATCGGGCAGGGGCAGGCGCCCGAGGCCGGGTCCCACGCGACCACGCGGACGTAGTAGTACCCCTCGTGAAGAGTGTTCAGCGGCGCGAAGGTCAGCGTCGCGGTGCACTCGCCGGTGATTCCGGCGCGGATGTTGGCGGGCAGGTCCTGGATGCGGGTGCCGCCCGAGCCCGGAGTGGGGCACGAGCCCGTGCACGGGGTGTCACGCCGGAACCACTGGTAGCAGAGAATGCGGCCGGGCGGCGGCGACGCGGTCACGCTGATGAAGGTCGGGTCGCCCTCGCACAGCGTGCGGTTGGGCGGCTGGCCGGTGATGACCGGCGGCGGGATCACGTTCAGGCACGCGCAGTTGGAGTTGATGTCGCACGTGAGCGCCGGCGGGCTGCAAGTGCTCGGCGCGTTGATGCGGACGCGAACGTAGTAGCACCCGCGTTCGGCGAGTGTTGCGCCCGTGATGCACAGGCGGTCGGTCGTCACGCCCGAGTACCGCGCGTTGTTCACGAGCCCGGTTCCCCCGCTGCACATGCCGGCGGCGCAGTTGGCGTTGGTCGTGCACGCGCTCGATCCAAGGAAGAACCACTGGTAGTCGTAGGTGTATCCGCACGGGAGCGTTGGGAGCGGGCTGGTCAGTTCCAGACACTGCGCCCCGGACTCGCACACCGTCCGGCCCTGCACCTGCGGGTTGGGGTTCAAGACGATCAGGCAGGCACAGTTCGAGTTGGCCATGCACTTGCCCGGGTCCGGGTCGCCGCCGACATCGGGGCCGTCAAGGCCGATCTGCACGTAGTAGCGGCCGCGGTGCGACAACTGCGCGCCCGTGATGCGCAGCGTGCTCGTCGTTGCGCCCGAGTACACGCCGCCGTTGTTCACGATGGTTCCGCCGTTGCAGGAAACGCCGTGCGCGCCCGGGTTCTGCTCGCAGGTCAGGCACGAGGGGAAGGTGCAATCCTGAGTGCCGAGGAAGAACCACCGGAACGTGTAGGTGTACTGCGGCGGAAGGGTCGGCAAGGACGCGGGGTTCACCGACAGGCATTGCGTTCCGCCGGCGCACACCACGCGAGACTCCACGCACGGCCGCGGATCGACGACCGTCAGCGTCGTGCAGTCCGACACGGCCACGGGGCACTTGAGTCGGCTGTCGGGGCTGCACACGCGGATCACCGCGCGATAGAAGTACGTTCCCGCATCCGCCGGTGCGGTGATGGTGCAGCAGAACTGCACCGGGACGCCCGCCGCGGCGGGCGTGCAGACGGACGAGCAGACGCGGTTGGGCGCGTTGTCCGGGTCCGACGGGATCGGCTCGTCGCACGTCGCGAGTCGGAACCAGTCGATCTGCAGCGGCCGACCATCGGGTGAGATCGCCGTGAGGCACAGGTCCTGCATGCCGTTGACGCACGAGGCCCGCGGCTGCGGCTGCACGGTGATCTGCGGTTGGCGATAGACGGTGAGGCGCGCACACTGCGAGGTGTCGATGCAGTTCAGCCCGCAGTCGATGGTCACGTAGTAGCACGCATCGTGCGCGAGGACCGCGGGGGAGAAGAGCAGGCACGATACGTACTTGCCGGGTTGGCCGGGCACGGGCGAGAAGGTGATCTCGATGCCGTCGCTCGGGTCGTTCGGATCGATCCAGGTATTCGGGAGCGGCTGGGCCGGGGCGCAGAACGGGTTGCCGCCGCACGATCCGGCGGGCAGTTTGTACCAGCGGATGTTCGGGGCGGTGCAGCCGTCCGGGATGTCGAAGGTGGCGCAGATCTGCTGCTGACCGCCGACGCACACTTCCGCGGGCTGCGGCTGGATGTTGACCACGGGAGCGCTGTAGATGTTGACATACCTGCACGCCACCAACTGACTGACGCACACCGTACCTCCATTGATGATTGTTGTGAAACACCCGGGGGTCTTCGGTTCTCCGGGCGGTTCACAGAAATCACGGGTGATGTAGGCGCAGTAGCACCCGGAGTCCGACGGCATTGCGTTGTCGATGCAGAATCTGCTGATTCCGCTCGACGGCAAGACCTCCTCAAACACGAGCACACCGCACGAGGGATGAGGACCGACCGGAACCGGGCAGGTCAGGGAGGACGACGCGCCGGCGCACTGGCCCGCATCGAGTGAGCACTTGTACCACCTGATCATGAACTGCTCATTGCACTCGGTGATGACGTTCGCTTCCAGGAAGACGTCCTGACCGGCACAGAAACCGCAATCCTGGGTGTCGACGAGCGTGCCGGGCGAATCGCACGACTGAGCATCGGAGTTCATAGGTCCGCGCATGCGACAACGGAGATCAAGTTGGGCTTGGATCGTGTAGGGCGACTCATCCGCCCCCATGTCAGCCTCGCAGCCGATCGGGCCGTTCGCGGCGGGCAGTCGCGGGGTCGGGCCCACGGAGCCGGGAATGTTGTTGTGATACGCGCCATCGGGGGGGACGATGAGGTCGTCGTAGTCGAAGTCGCGGTGCTCGCCTTCAGCCAGACCCACGATCGCGAAACTGAAGCCGAAGGTCGCGAACGGCGCGGCGAAGAGCGCGTTGTATCGCGCCGCGGCGAGGGTGTGGCTGGCGCGGTCGATGGCCGGGGAGCAGGTGGTCAGGTGGACATCATTGATCGCGGCGTTGGCGACCAGCGGGTCGCAGTTGATGTTGGTCGACCCCGGGGCGTTGGGTGCCTCGTTGGTCGGGTCGCCGAATGCCGCGGCGTCATCCACGTCGATATCGGAGTAGGCGATGCGTGGGTACGAAGTCGCCGGGTTGCCGAACACCAGGCCTCCGCCTCCGAAGGCGCGATGGGTTCCGCCCGGACCCTGGCCCCAGACCACGCTGTTGGTGATCTGCAGCGGCGTGGCTGAGCCGGTGTCAGTCCACACGAGCGGAGAGCCGATCGCGGTCAGCAGCGAGCAGTGGAGCAGTTGGGGGGACGATGCGTTGGTCCAGAGCGCGCTGCCCTGGGGCGTTGCACCGCCCACGATGTTGCGGCTGAACACGCAGTTGTACAGCCGCGGGTTGCTGCCCCCGATCACGTGCATGCCGCCGCCTTTCATCGAGGTGTTCTCGATGAAGCCGCAGTCAAGGAAGTAGGGCGAACTCGACTCACGGATATACACCGCGCCGCCATCGCCTCCGCCCGCGCCGCCGTTGAAGGACAGATTCCGCAGGAACAGGTTCTCAATGAACACCGCTGAGCGCGGCAGGCTGGGGTTGTTGCCGCCGATGCTGCTGATGTAGATCGCGCCGCCGCGGCCGTTGGCCATCGAGTTCACGCGGTTGTTCTCGAACGTGCAGCGCACGAAGATGGGCTGGGCGTTGTCGACCAGTTGCACAGCGCCGCCATCGGCGCCGGCGCTGTTGCCCGCGCCGTAGGCATCGCCGAAACTCGGCGCACCGGCGGGTTCATCGCCGCAGGCGAAACCGGCGACATCGGCGCGGCCGAAGCGGCAGTTGGTCACTTCGAGACGAACCGGCGGGACGGTGTTGGAGAAACTGGTTCCGTTGCAAGTCATCGCGCCGCCGGCCTGCGCAGCGGTGTTTCCGTAGAACTGGCAGTCAGTGATGCGGCGCTGATAGCCGCCGCCAAGCCAGATCGCCCCACCCTCTTCGGTCGATGAGTTGCAGCGGAAGATGCAGTTGGTGAGCGCGAGGATGACGTCGGTCTCGGGGAAGGCCTTGCCCGGCGCGTGGTAGATCGCTCCGCCGCGGATCGATTCGCCCGGGTTGCCGGGCAGGCCCGCGGGGTTGGCGTGGTTGCGGATGAAGCGGACGTTGTTGCACAGCACGACCTGCTGCGACCAGATGCCGCCGCCGCGCGTGCCGGCGAGGTTGTCGCGCACGATGCAGTCGTTCAGGCGGAGAGGGTTGAGCGAGTCGTGCTTGATCGCGCCGCCGTTGGTCTGTCCGGGCGTGAGCGAGCGGCCGTTCTGAAGTGTGACCCGGTTGAGCGTGAGTTCGCCGGTGTCGCCGCGCACGAGGAAGAGGCGGTAGTCGGGCATGCTCCCGCCGGTGGTGTCGGCGGAGATGATGGCGTCGAGCGGGCTGCCTGCGCCGTTGAAGCCCTCGATGGTGATGGCCTTGTCGATGAACGGGAGGCCGGTTCGCTCATCGGACTCCGGCGTGCCGGCCATGGGGGCGCGCACGATGAAGAACGCGCCTGTGCCGATGCGCAGGCGGATCGTGCCGCCGTTGGGGATGTCGCGGATCGCCTGCCCGAGGCAGTCGCCCGCGGCCAGGCCGCTCGCGTCGAACTGGCCGCCGTCGACGATGAACGTCGTCGCGTTCTGGATGGTGTAGCACTGCGCATGGCCAGCGCGCACCGGCGTCAGGACACCGATCGCGGCAAGAAGCAATGCCACAAACGCGCTCAGAGAGTTGCGCTTCACGGACGGCCCTTTCACGAACTGGCTTGTTTGAAGCATGTAACCACTTTGGGCTAGATCGATCTTGGAAAACCACACGAAGTGGTTGATTGATTGGTGCAGGTCAGCACCTGAACGTGGGTTGGTGTACCACATTCGTGGGGGATCGTACAATCCCCAGAACGGGGTGTTTTACTAGAATTGGGGGATAATTTCGGTTCCGCCCGTGGTGATTCACATAACTTCATGTGCAAGATCGAGTTACGCGAGCGCGGCTGCGAACCCTTCCGGACAGGTGGCCGGCGATGTTCTGTAACTCACGTCGTGGCAGATAGTTGGAACCAATATCGAAGTCTGGGATGTGGACCCGCCGTTTTAGGGGGTATCCTGTCACAGGGTCGAGCGCTGGAGTCCTCACCGTGGGGCTGGGAAAACACGCGGGAGATCGATGCGTCTGGCCTGCACTTGTGGTACCCTTCCGCGATCGTTGCTGTCCGGTGCCCCGGCCGCAGGCCAAGTTGCTGCGCCGCGGGAGGTTGCGAGCATGTGCCGAAGCCTTTGCCGACGTGGCTGGTGTGTTGCAGCGCTTTGCTCGACTGCCGGGCTCGGTGCCGTCGTCGAAGCGGACGAGTTTCAGTTCATCGCGCGGACAGGTTGGCCAGCGCCCTACGGCTCGGGCGTGCAGTTCAATCAGTTTCTGGCCAATGGTCCGAGCCTGCCGCGGCCGCAGATCGCGTACAGCGGCGCGACGAGTTTTCACGCGGTGCTCTCGGGAGCGGGGGTGAACGCGAGCAACCGATTGACCATCAGTCGTTGGTCGCAGGGCGGGATCGACCCGGTCTGGCGGCAGGGCGATCAGGCGGTGGGGCTGCCGTTCGGCGTGCAGTTCACGGGCGTATCCCGGCTCTCGATGAACGATGCCGGAGATGTGTCGTTCATCGGTTCGCTGTCGGGGATCGGCGTGATACCGGGTGTGAACGATCGGGGCGTCTGGGTTGCGCACACCTCGGCGCCCGGGCTTTCGCTGCTGGCGCGCGAAGGGTCCCTGATCGCGTTGCTGGGGTATCCGACGTCGATGCTCCGTCGGCTCAACAATGTCGAACTTGCCGGGCCCGGCGAACTTGGTCCGGCCATCGTCACCTGCGATCTGGATGTGCCCGACCTGGGCAATGGAATCGGCGGCGTGGTCGTGCAGAGCAGCGGGGGCTTCAACGTCGCCGCGATCGCCAACATGCAACTGCCCGATGCGCTGCCCAACACCTTCATACTCGCGGCGACGCCGCTGGTCTCGGCGGGGGGCATCGGCGGGTACCAGTGTTCGCTGACGGGGTCGGGGGTCGGACAGGTCGAGGTGAGCGGGGTGACGATCATCACGGATCGCGCGCTGGTCTCCGGCTATGCGCCGGACCTTCGAACGGTTGCGCGATCAGGCTGGCAAGCGCCGACCGAGCCGGTGGGCGTTGTGTTCTGGCACGTGTGGGGTGGATCGGCGCGGTCGGCCGTTTCTCCGGCGGGGCGCATCGTGTTTTCCGCCAGTCTTGCGGGGCCGGGGGTCGATTCGTCGAACTGGTGGGGCATCTGGCAGGAGGTCGGAGCGGGCCTGACGAGGATGCTCCGCTATGGAGATGTGGTGCCGCAGGTCGGCGCGACCGTGGCGGGGTTCACGCTGCCATCTGGCGCATCCGCGCTCGCGGCGGACGAGGACGGGCGCGTGGTCACGACCGCGCTGCTCGCTGGGCCCGGCATCAGTTTCTCGAACAACGCGGCGATTCTCTGCATCGGCGAGCACGATTGCGTCGTGGTTGCGCGCGCGGGGTCGGCGGTCGCCGGCCTGCCATCGGGTGTTGTGTTCCAGAACTCGTCGTTCGGGCTTGGCGCAAGGTTCGGCCGGGCCGGGCACGTTGCGCTGGCCGCGCGGCTCGAGGGGCCGGGTGTATCCACAGACAACGACGTCGCGGTGATGCTGTGGTCGCCCGAAGCGGGCACGCTCGCTCGAGTCTGTCGCGAGGGAGACCGTGTCGGCCCGTATCGCGTGCTGACACTCTCGCACACCGGCGGCGACTTGCAGGTGAACGGTCAAGGGCGAATCGTGTTTTCGGCGACTGTACTGGATACGCGAGAGGAGCCGGAGTCGGCGATGTCGCGCACCGCGGTCCTTACGGCGGCGCCCGGCGAGGCCGCTCGCATCATCGCGGTTGAGGGCGCGGCGGTCACCGTCGGGAGCGAGCAGGTCATGCTCCGCACCGTGCGCATAGGGGCGGCAGGGTCGATCAACGACCTGGGCCATGTCGTGCTCGCCGCGGCGATCGATCCTCCGGTACCGCTTGACGAAGCCGTGTTGCGAGTCGGCATTGGCCCTGCGCCGCCGCCGTGCCCGGCCGATCACGACGACTCCGGCCTTCTGGAGGTCTCCGACATTTTTGCGTTCCTGGGCGACTGGTTCGCCGGCGCGGCGGACTTCGATGGCAACGGCGAGACGGACGTTCACGACATCTTCGCCTTCCTCGCGGCGTGGTTTGCCGGTTGCCCGGCCTGATTCGCAATCGCTCGGTTCCGTCGGTCGGCACACCGCGGACGACGCTGCGCTGCAGGTTTCGGGGCCGTGCGCGTGGCGGTTGCCGTACACGCCCGCCGCGGCCGGGCCTACACTCCCGACCCTCGGCTGGCTGGTGGAGCCGTACGACTGGGAAATCAACGTCGAATACTGAACAGACACAGAACGCGACAATCACCATGGCCAAGACTTTCCGCTGCCGACTGATCACCCGCGAAGCCCAGGTGTTGGACGAGCCCGCCGTTTCGGCGGTGGTACCGGCGTGGGATGGCTTGTTTGGCGTGTTGCCCGGCCGCGCCCCGATTGTCGCGCAACTCGGCACGGGTGAACTCCGGCTCGACTTCCCCGACTCGGGCCCGGCCAAGGGCGGGTCGCGGTCGTTCTTTGTGGATGACGGCTTCGTGCAAATGGTCAACAACGAGTTGACGATCCTCGCCGTTCGCGCGGTCGCGGCGGAGAGCCTGACGGAATCTGAAGCGCAGGCCGAGGTTGCCGAACTTGCCGCCCGCAACGAGGCGGGCCTGAGCGAGCCGGACCTCAGGCAGTTGCGCGAGGATCGCCGCCGGGCGCAGGCCAAACTGAGCGCGGCCAGGAACTTCAAAGGTCGCGGCGCGATCTGACGGGAGCCCGCGCTTCAAGATTTTTTCCGATTGAGTGACGGCACCGGCGGCGCAACTGTGACGCCCGTGCGGTTCGTTGCGCAGGAACTGCCGCGGCGAGCAGCGTGTGCGACGCGCCCGAACTGCGCAAGCGCGAGGCTGAGCGCAGCCGCCGCGCGGTTGAACGGCATCGTTGAGCGTGGGGACGCGCAATCCGCTGCTGATTGTCGCAGTTTGCGCGGTGCGCGCGGTGACGGCCCAACTCTATCGCTTCGCCCGCGCGATTGTCCGATGCACTCGCCGAGCGATTGACCCCGTGCGTCGTTTGGCGTGAAACGGGGCACGATCGCTCCACGGACCGTTTGTACATCCACTTATCTCTCGGGGCCAACGGGCCACCAGCCGGTCGCACGACCGGCCGCGCGATCGCTGTTTTCCCGCCGCGTCGCGGCGGACTCAATCGGACCACGCAACACCTCACAGGAGAGCCTCGCCATGACAACATGCGTCACACCGAACAACCAGTACACGAATACGCCGCCGAACTGCTACAACGGCTACCCCGTTGGCGCGTTCAACCCCACTGGCATCAATCAGCCGAACATCGGCCAGCCGATGCAGGGCAACTATGTGCAGGGGATCAACAATCCGCAGACTCAGCCGTTCTTCGGGCAGCCGATGAACGCGGGCACCCCCGCCTTCAACTCTCCCTTCCCCCAGTTCTTCCCGGGGTACTTCAACACGCCGCAGTTCTCGTACGGCGCGTACCCGATCCAGAACCCGGTGCCGGCGTTCAACCCGTTCATCAATGGCACGACGCCCTGGAACATCAACCCGTTCTGGAACACGACCCCGTGGAACACGCTGCCCTGGCAGCATGTGAATAGCGGTCCGTTCCAGTCGTGGCAGAATGGACCTGTGCCCGGCACGTGGAACAACACGCCGTTCTTTGGTCAGGCGGCGTTCGGCCAGCCCTCCTTCTACCAGGGCCATGCCGTTCCCAACTTCTTCAATCACAACGTCTTCAACCCCAACTTCTCCAGCCCCGGCTCCTTCTACCCGCAGTTCAACTCCTGCGGCACGCCGGGCATGTTCAGCACTCCGTGGAACCTGAGCACCCAGCCCGTGTTCAACAGCCACTGGAACACGCCGGTGTTCAACTCGAACTTCGGCACGCCGTGGAATACCACGAACATGAACCCGTTCGTGAACACCTTTCCGACCGCGAACATCGGCGCGTTCATCAACGGAACGCCCTCGATCACGCCGAACTTCGTCGGCACCCCGTGGACGGGAATCCTGAACACGCTCGGCACGCTCTGCCAGCCGAACTCGTGGTCGGCGCCGTTCATCGGCACGCCTTGGACGAACACGCTCGGCACGATGCCGGCGATTCTCAACACGGCGCAGCCCTATTGGAACAGCACGCCGAACCTGTATGGCGGCATTCACACGCCGTGGAGCACGCCGAACTTCGGCACGTTCGGCATGAACATGCCGTTCTTCGGCCAGGGCACGATGCCCTTTGCGCCCGTGTTCGGCGGCACGTTCAACCCGTACCTCTGCGGCACGCCCGTGAACGGCTACGCGCCGACCGGCCATCCGCAGGGCGCGCCGATCAACCCGAACTTCATGCCCGGAAGCCGTCCGGTGACGGAGAACGGCGATTACGCCGGCCGCGGCACGATCTGAATCTTCAGCAGCACTCCTTCAGCGCATGGAAGCGCCGCGCCCCGGGCCAAGCCGCCCGGGGCGTTCTTGTTTGTGGGGCGCTCAGGCCCGGCGCGAAAGCGCGCGATCCATCTCGCGCTTGGTCTCGCGCTTGGCGATTGCCTGTCGCTTGTCGCCCTTGGTTCGGCCGCGGGCGACGCCGATGAGCAGTTTGGCCTTGCCGTTCTTGAAGTACATCTTCAAGGGAACGACGGTGACGCCCTTGGCGTCGACGTCGCGCACGAGTTTGACGAGTTCTCGCTTGTGTGCGAGCAACTGCCGGACGCGCGTCGGCTTGTGCTGGGCCGCGCTGCCCGCCGGGCCGGCGGGCGGATACTCGGCGATGTTCACACCGTGGAGCCAGAGGCCCGGCTCGGCGACGCGCGGCGCGCTGCGCACGGTGCGGCCATCGGGGCGTTTGGTCGCGGCGATTCGGCGGGTGCCGTCCTCGACGCGCACGTACCCCTCGCCGAGCGAGGCTTTGCCGTCGCGGATGGATTTGACCTCGGAGCCGAGCAGTTTCATGCCGACCTCGAGCGTGCTGAGAATCTCGTAGTCGTGGCGCGCTTTGCGGTTCTCGATGATCACCTCGCGCGAGGCGGCCTGCTTGTTCCTGCCCTTGGCCATGCCGCGAACTCTACGCGTCGCGGGCTCGGTTGACAGTGCGCTCCGCCGCACGTACGTTGCCCGCCGATGCTGCGGCTGTCCAATCTCCACAAACGCTTCGGGCAGGTCGTGGCGCTCGGCGGGCTGTCGCTGCACATCCCGGCCGGGTGCATCTTCGGGCTGCTGGGCCCGAACGGGGCGGGCAAGACGACCACGATCAGCATCGCCGTCGGACTGCTCGCGCCCGACTCGGGGGAAGTGGACCTGGGCCACGGCGGCACACCCGAGCGGGCCGAGGTCCGTAGGCGGATCGGGGTTGCGCCGCAGGCGATTGCCCTGTACGACGACCTGACCGCGCGCGAAAACCTTGACTTCTTTGCGAGGCTCTACGGCCTCTCTGGTCCGCAGCGGCGCGAGCGTGCCGATGCGCTGCTGGCGCGTGTCGGCCTCTCGGACCGCGCCGATCACCGCGTGAAGGGCTTCTCCGGCGGCATGAAGCGCCGGCTGAATCTCGCCGCGGCGTTGCTGCACGATCCGCCCATCGTCCTGCTCGACGAGCCGACCGCGGGCGTCGATCCGCAGTCTCGCAACGCGATCCTCGAAATGGCGCGGTCGCTGCGCGACGAGGGCCGGACGGTGGTGTACACGACGCACTACATGGAGGAAGCCCAGCGGCTGTGCGACCGCGTGGCGATCATCGACCGCGGGCGAGTGCTGGCAGAGGGAACGGTCGAGCAACTCGTCGGCACGCTCGGCGGGTCGAGCGTCGTGACGATCCAAACCGACGAGGGCGACACTCGGATCGAGACGGCCGACCCCGTCGGCGAACTCGGGCGCCGGCTCGCCGCGCCGGGCGTTCGCGGCGTGCGCGTCGAGCGGCCGGATCTGGAGGCCGTGTTCCTTCACCTCACGGGACGGAGTCTGCGCGACTGATGAACGCCGTGCTCGCCATCGCCATCAAGGACATCCGCCTGCTGCTGCGTGACAGGATGGGGTTCTTCTTCTCGTTCTTCTTCCCGCTGCTGATCGCGGTGTTCTTTGGCGTGGTGTTCCGAGGCGGGGGCGGGGGAGGCGGCGCTGGTAGCGGCATTCCCGTGGCGGTGGTGGACCTGGACAACACGGCGGAATCCGCGGCGTTTGCCGCCAAACTCATCGCGGCGAGCGAACTGGAGGTGACCACCGGTCTCTCGCCGACCGAGGCCGAGGAGGCGGTGCGCATCGGGCGGTTGCGCGGCTCGATCGTGTTGCTGCCGGGGTTTGGCGAGGCGCGGCGCCGGCCGTTCTGGGGCGAGCCGATGAGCATCGAACTGGCGGTGGACCCTTCGCGGGCGGCGCTCGCGTCGATGCTCGAAGGTGTCGTCACGCGGCACGCGTTCGAGGGCCTGTCGGAGATGTTCGCCGATCCTGCGAAGATGCGTGGGCAGGTGCGGGAGTCCATGGACCAGATGCGGCGCGACGGCTCGCTGCCGCGAGCGATGCGGCCGGCCTTCGAGATGTTCTTCAATGCGCTCGATTCGATGCTTCAGACCGTGCAGGAAGACTCGGCGGGCGAGCCGGGGGAAGCGGCGGACCCGGCGCAGGCCGCGGCCCGCGCGGGCGGGTGGCAGCCCGTGCGCGTGAGCACGCGTGCGGTCTCGGCGCGGCCGAGCGGGCTGCCGACCAACAGTTTTGCGCTGACGTTCCCGCAGGGCGTCATCTGGGGGATGATGGGCTGCGCGCTGGGGTTTGCGATCACGTTGGTCATGGAGCGCACGCGCGGCACCCTTCTGCGGCTGCGCATCGCCCCGCTGAGTCGCATGCAGATTCTGGCGGGCAAGGCCGTCGGCTGCTTTATGGTCACCGCGTCGGTCGCCGCGACGCTGATGGTCATTGCGCGAGTGGTCTTTCAGGTCCAGCCCACATCGGTCATCATGCTCGCCGCGGCGATCGCGTGCTCATCGGCGTGCTTTGTGGGGATCATGATGCTCCTCGCAGCGGTCAGCCGGACCGAGGCCGCCGGCAACGGTCTGGGGTGGGGCGTGCTGCTTTTGATGGCGATGATCGGGGGCGGGATGGTGCCTCTGGAGTTCATGCCCGGGTTCATCCGGACGCTGAGCGTGGTCAGCCCGATTCGGTGGTCGCTGCTGGCCTTGGAGGGGGGCGTGTTCCGCGGTTTTTCGATGGCGCAGATGGCCGCGCCGTGTGGGGTTCTGCTCGGCATCGGTGGGATGTCGTTTGCGGTAGGTGCCAGGCTGTTCCGACCCGATTGATGTTCACATTATGTTTGGTCTTGTTTTCCGCGATTTCCCTTGCAGCCGGTCACTTTGCGCGATAACGTATTCATAGAGAACCCTTGGGTTTGCGCTCAAGGGGAGGAGAGAGATCATGAAGCATCGCATTCTTGCTGTGTGCGCGCTGACTGCTCTGGGCATGGGCTCGAGCGTGTCGAACGCGAACGTGGTTCAGTTCACTGCGTTCGGCGATCAACTCGCCGGCGGCCTCTTGACGATCGACTTCATGCCCGGTCCGGGCGCGCCCGTCATCACGGTCTCAGCGCCGATCTTCGTCGCGGGCCCGGGGCATGGGCGCGCGATCATTCCAGATCCGTTCGGCAACCCGTTCCCCGGTGCGATCTTCGATTGTGTGGGCGAGACGTTCTCGACTTTGTGGTCGCTGGAGAACTTGGCCGATGCCAGCATCGTGCGGGCGCACTTCGATCTGGCCGGCTCGATCTCGCTGTTCGACGACGACTCGACCCCCTCGACTTTCGACAGTTCGGTGGGCGTCGCGGGCGTGATCTACAACCCCGCGTCCACGGCGCCGCCGGAGATCTTCTCCGGCGAGTTGAACCTATGGGGCGATCCGAAGAACATGGGCGACATGTTCCTCGAGCAGGTCATCCGGTGGCCAGCCCCGGACGCCGCGAGTTCGTACTTCATCGGCGGCATGACGTATCTGTGGAACGACGACACCGACATCATTCCCGCGCCCGGCGCGGCCGCGCTGCTGGGCGTGGGCGCGCTTGCCGCCGCCCGCCGCCGCCGGCACTGAGTACACTCTGGTCTTCTTTTCTCGCTGGGGCCTCGCGAGGGCGTCCCCACGCAACGACGGACACGGGCGGCGCACACGCGTTGCCCGTGTTCTGTTTTTGGCCGCGCGGCGGGCGCACCCGACACGGCACGGCCTTGCGCCCCGCTCCTACGATCCACCATGCCCACGATCCACCCGACCGCACTGGTCGATGCCTCGGCAGAACTTGCACCCGATGTGGAGATCGGGCCGTACTGCGTCATTCGCGCCACGGGGGGGCCGGTGCGTCTTGGGCCGGGGGTCCGACTTCTCGGAAGCAACTATGTGAACGGGCCCGCGACGATCGGCGAGGGCACCATTCTCTGGCCGCACGCGTGCGTGGGATTCGAGCCGCAGGACTACAAGTTCGGCCCCGGCGCGAAGACCGCAGGCGTTGTGATCGGCGCGGGGTGCCTGATCCGCGAGCACGCGACCGTGCACGCCGCGACCAGCGAGGAGAGGCCGACGGTTGTCGGCGACAGGTGCTTTCTGATGGTGAACTCGCACGTAGCGCACGATTGCCGCGTGGGGAACAACGTGGTGTTCGTGAATGGCGCGGGCGTCGCGGGCCACGGCGAGATCGGCGACAACGTGACGCTGGGCGGCAACGCGGTGATCCACCAGTTCTGCCGGATCGGTCGGCTGGTGATGATGTCGGGCGACTGCGCCGTGTCGCTGGATGTGCCGCCGTTTTGCATGGTCAATGAGCGCAATCGGCTGGGCGGGCTGAACCAGGTCGGCCTCCGTCGCAGCGGCATGCCGCGGGAGCACATCACCGAACTGCGCCGCGCGTTCCGCGATGTCCTTCGCAACCCGATGCCGCGGAAGGAGGCCGTCGCGATTCTGCGGGCCCGCGGGCAGACCTGCCCGCCCGTGATGGAACTGGCCGAGTTCTTCGAAACCACCAAGCGCGGCATCGCGCCGGGCATGGGTCGATCGACCCGCGGCAGCCGGGCCGCCGCCGTGCGGTCGGCCGACGAGTCCGACGAGTGATTGCGCGGCATCCGGACCGCGTTCCCGAGCGTACGGAACAACAGCAATGCAGCACCCGCACCAGCCCGCCGGCGAGCCCGCACCCCGCGCCATGATCACGCCGCTGAGAGTTGTGCTTTTCACGCTGCTGCTGCTTCTGGCGTGGGCCGCGTACTTTCTCTACAGCATCATGTACGCGCCTGTGAAGGTCACGACCGACTATGGCAGGAAGGCGCACGAGCACGTGCGTGCGCGGCAGAGCATGCCCGCGGATGCGCCGAGCAACTGGGAGGTTTTCGAACTCATCGCGCAGAAGATCGATGCCGCGCGCGAAGCGGTGCAGGCACGCAATCCCGATGCGCCGCTCGAGGGGTTCGACCCGACCTACATCTTCCGTCCGGAGGCCCAGCCCACGGGCGACATCCCGCGCGAACTGTGCGAGCGCATCGCGCGCGAGTGGCTCGACGAGTTCCGCGCGCTGGGCGGCTTTGCCGATCTCGATGCTCTGTCGGGCACGCCCTATGCCGCGCGCCCATCGCAGGACGGCGCGGTCATCGGCTTTCTGTTCATGGACCTGGGCAAGGCGCGTGCCGCGACACGAATGAACGCCGCACGGATGTTCATCGCGTCGCAGATGGGCGATGATGCCGACCGCCTCTCGGCATTCGAGCAGTCGCTGGCGATGGGCCGGATATTGTCGGCGCAGATGTCGCTGATCGAGCATCTTGTCGGCGTCGCGATCCACGCGGTCGTGCAGGGGGAACTGCGCACCGAGATCGTTGAGGGCACGGTGTCGCCGGTTGCCGCCGCGGCATTGCTCGAAGCGATGCAGCGGCAGCGACTTTCACCGCTGTCGGCCACGATCGACAGCGAGCGGTACTTCACGCTGGACACGATCCAGCGCACGTTCAGCGACACCGGAAACGGGAACGGGCGCTTCATGCCCACCGCCGCGGCGGAACTTGGCGGGGACTTTCTGCCCGTGCCGGGGAGCGGGCGGATCGGCAACTACCGGGTGTTCAACCTTGCCGGCCTGCTGCACCCCGATCGCAAGAGCACGGAGCAACTGGCCAACTCAATCTTCGACCGGATGATGCAACTGGCGGACCTGCCGCGGGACCAGCGCCTGGCATCGGGCATCTCCGCGAACTTCGATGGGGAGATCACGGGCAATCGGGTGCTGGAAATCCTGATGCCCGCGCTGGGACGGACGATGCAATCGCGCGACCAGTACGCGTGTGAACGCGATGCGATGCGACTGATGCTCGCGCTGGAGGTGTATCGCGGTCGGCACGGCGCATACCCGGAGTCGCTCGGTGCGCTCGCCCCCGACATTCTGCCCTCGATCCCGCTCGATGCGGTGAGCGGGACGGAGTTCGGCTACCGGCGCTTCGAAGCGCCCGATGAGCACGGCCGCGGCTACCTGCTGTACTCGTTTACCAACGATGGCGAAGACAACGGCGGGTTCATGGGCGATCGTCCGCCGCACTCGGCGTTCCTGACGGGTGGTCAGTCCGGCCTGGACTTTGTCTTCAACCAGCCGCGCGGCAAGCCCGCGCCGCCGAAGGCGCTGACCGTGGAGCCGCAGGAGGATCACTCGAACTTCCAGATGGAGGTTGCGCCGCCGCCGGAGAGTGGTGGGAAGTGAGTTTCGTGACGCTGGCAGTTTGATTATGCTGTGGTGATGGAGCAACCGGCAGTGCAGACCGATCGCAAGCCCAGCCGGCGCTTCTGGCTCTGGCTGCTGGCCATCCATCTCATCCCCACACTGCTGGTCGCCGGATTTTTGTACCGCATCGCGTACGCTAAGCCCACAATCGCCGTCGACTACTCCGCCAAGCTCACCGAGCTTCAGCGCACGCTGCAAGGAATGCCCGCGGATGCGTTCAACGCGTGGGACCTGATCTCGCGGCGGTCCGCGGCAGTAGAGCAGCATCAGCACACACTTTTGACAACCCGCTTTTCCGGTGAGTACCAGTACAACGACTTCTTGCTCCTGGTGGATCCCACCGCGAGGCTCTCGCCTGCCGAATCCCGCGAGAGCGTAACTGCTGCGACACGCAAGACCTTCGCGACGTATGAAGCCGCAGGCCTCTTCGAGGGTCTGGAGTCGCTTGTCGATGCCAAGTATGCAGTTGCCACCCTTGCGCCCGGCCCGCAGTTTGAGCGCGTGCTTCCCGAGGTCGGCCAGATCCGCTTGGTTGTCCGCGGCAACCTCGTTCGAATGAAGGCCGCGAGCGACGAACAGCGATTCGGGGATCGCGCGGCGATTCTGTCGCAGAATCTTGCCATCGCTCGTCACTTCACCGCTCAGCCAAGTTGGGTCGAACGCAGGGCCGCTGCTGGGTGGACTATGGAAACACTCGAGGAGCTTCGCCGCCAGATCATCGAGTCTCCTCCGCCTGCCGATAGGTGCCGTGCACTGATTGCCATCATCGATGCTCAGACCAGGTCGTGGCCCGCCACGATCCAGATCGAAGCAAGCCGCGCCAGCGTGCTCGACATCATCCAGCGATCGTTTACCGACAATGGGCGCGGCGGTGGTCGCTATCTGCCGTACGAGTACGACTTCACCAGTTCCAACCTCGGTGGATTCTCAGCCGTTTCAGACAATCGCCACGAGGGCTGGCGCCTCAAGAACCTCCGCGGCCTCTTGACGCCAGGCCGCCGCGAAACTGTGGATCTTGCCGACCAGCACTTCGCTCACCTCTACTACCTCTTCGGACTGCAGCCTCCCAGTTCAGCTTCCCCGCCCTCGCTCACTCCTCCCGATCCCGCACGCGTCGACGCCAATCCGATACTCAGCCGGGGCTTTCTCCCCCGACTCGACCGCCTCATTGCAGAAGAGGCCGGCGTTCGCTCCGAGATCGCCGGCACGAGGCTGATGCTGCTGCTGGAGATCCAGCGCGCATCGGCTGGTTCCTATTCCGCTGCCCTGTCCGCTGTTGAAGTCGACCACCCCGGTTCAACCACCGACCCCGCCAACGGCAAGCCGTTTGCCTACTCCCTCCTCGAGAACGACCCTGGCGGACGCGGCTACCTCATCTACTCGTTGGGCGCTGATGGTGCTGATGACGGTGGCAGGGAAGACCAGAAGGACCGTCGAGCGTGTTACCTCCCCAAGCAGCGCACGGCCTCGGATTTCATCCTGAACCACCCCAGACCACCGACTCCGACGGCGGACGCCGGTGAATCACCGGAATCTCCCCAATGAACCTCATCCGCACCGCCTACGGCGTAGGTGTCCGCACCGATGCCGCGACCATTCCGTTCCACACCATCCTGGGCATCGGCCGCAACTACGCCGAGCACGCCAAGGAGCAGGGGCTCGCGCCGCCCGAGAGCATTCTCGTGTTCGCAAAGAACCCCGCCGCGGCGGTGCTGCATGGCGAGGACATCGTCATCCCCAAGGCGTGCCAAGACGCGGCCAAGGGCGGAGAGCAGGTGGACTTCGAGGGCGAGTTGGCCGTCATTATCGGCACCGCCGCGCGGGATGTGCCGCGCGAGCGTGCGCTCTCGCACGTGCTGGGCTACTGCTGCGCCAACGATGTTTCGGCCCGCTGGTGGCAGAAGCAGGGCTCGGGCGGGCAGTTCTGGCGCGGGAAGAGTTTCGACACGTTCTGCCCGCTGGGGCCCAACATCGTCGCCGCGGCGGATGTTCCCGATCCGCAGGCTCTGCGGCTGACCACGCGCGTGAACGGTAAGGTGATGCAGGAGGCGCCGACGAGCGACATGATCTTCCCGGTGGCGGTGCTGATCAGCGAACTCTCGCGCGGGTTGACGTTGCTGCCGGGCACCGTGATCCTGACTGGCACGCCGGGCGGCGTGGGCATGGCGCGGACACCGCCGATGTGGCTGCAAGATGGGGACGTGGTGGAGGTGGAGTTCGCGGGCGCTCGCGGCGAGGGATTCGGCGTGCTGCGGAACCGCGTGCGGGTCGAATAGCGGTCGAGCGGGCGTGTGCACCACCTACGATCCGGCGTGCCGATACCGGTGGTCGATCTCGGGCGGATGGAGTACGCCGCGGCGTACGCGGTGCAGTGCGAGCATCACGCGGCGGTGCTGGCCGAGCGCGAAAGCGGCGCGACAGGTCGCGCGGGCGGGCGAATCCTGCTGGTCGAGCACGACCCGCCGGTCATCACGATCAGCCGCAGGCCGGGTGCGCGGGCGCACCTGCTCGCGACCGATCAGATGCTCGCGCTGCACGGCGTGCGGGTCGCCGAGACCGACCGCGGCGGCGACATCACCTATCACGGGCCGGGGCAGTTGGTCGTGTACCCGATCATCGACCTCAACTTCTTCGGCCTGCGCCTGCACGACTACATGCGATTGCTTGAACAGGCCGTGATTGAAACGCTGGCGGAGTTCGGTGTTCGCGGCGAGCGCGATGCAACGGCGACCGGAGTCTGGGTGCCCCGGGTCGCGGAAGGCGCCGCGCCGAGAGCGGGCGCGGCAAAGATCTGCGCGATGGGCGTGCGCATCCGTCGGTGGGTGTCGCTGCACGGGCTCGCGTTGAATGTGACGACCAACCTTGAGCACTTCGGGCTGATCGTGCCGTGCGGGCTGGTCGGGCGGCCCGTGACAAGCCTTCGGCAGGAACTGCGCGAATCGTGTCCGGACATGGCGCGGGTGAAGGTGACGCTGGCGGAGAGGCTGGGCGATCTGGTCGACTCTCGCCGCGGATCACTCTGCACGGAAGTCGACCGCGCGCTGTGAGCGGTTCTTTCAAGCGAACAGGTGGTTGCGAGGACGCAACAGTTGCACAAAGGTGTGCAAACCAGCCGGGGTTTTGCACAGAAGTGTGCAAACCAGCGGCGATTTTGCACAGAATTGTGCAACAAGGGTGGCGAGGGCCACCACAATGGGGCGGCAAACAACACAAGAAGAACTCGCAAGTGAGCGGGAGTACTTGGTCAAGACCGCGCCGCAAATGGAGCGAGAGTTGTGTCCTTGCACTTGCATTTGCCGGTAACGCAAGTATGCTGTGAGAGAATCGTGGGAAGATGAGAATTGTCTTCCAATCGGCTCACACTCATCGGTCGGCAGGCGACGAGATGGGTGGAGCACCGTGCACGTGGGGAGTCTCGGCATGGCGGGCGAGCACAACAACGTCGAGCGGGGCAGGACGCGGCAGCGTGATGCGCAGTGGGAGGCGGTCAGGCACGATGTGCGCAGGGTGCTGTACTCGGGGTTGATCGCCTCGGGAATCGGCGTCGTCGCGGCGGTCACTTTCGGCGGCCTGCTGGGCGGAACAGCGTGGGCGGGCGCGCTGGTGTGGGGATTGGCATCGCTTGCGAGCGGCTTTGGCATGGGGTTCCTCTTCGGGATCCCGCGTTCGGGCCGCCGCGTAAGCGCAAGCAGCAAGGACGATGCGAACGGTGATGGCGATGCCTCGGACCATGGCGGCGACAACGGCGAGCAGTTGCAGCGGGCGAACACGAATCTCGAGCAGATCTCGGACTGGGTGACGAAGATCCTCGTCGGGCTGGGGCTGGTCGAGTTGCGCAACATGCCGGACCGGGTGTGGTCGCTGGCGCAGTTGGCGGCGGGCACGATGTGCGGGCCGGACTGCCGCGGCCAGGCGGCGAGTTTCGCGCTGGCGGTCATCGTGTACTTCGCGGTGGCGGGGTTCATCTTCGGCTATCTGCTGACGAGGACGTATCTGCCCGGTGCGTTCCATCGTGCGGAGTCGACGTTGAAGCAGCGGGTCGAGGCGGCGGAGCGCAAGAGCGAGGAGGCGGAGCGCAGGAGCGAGGTGGCGGCGATGGTGGCGGAGAAGGCCGCGCTGGGCCGGATTGGTCGGGCGGCGCCAGCGTTGGAGGCAGTGCCGCCGCCCCTGGCGATGAACGCGCTCGATGGCGCAGGGGGGGCTCCTTCGCCGCGGGATCCTGATGATCCGAACAAGGGCCAGTTTGGCGGGCTGTCGAAGCGCGATGGGTACGAGTTGTCGGCGCGGGTAAGCGAGTCGGACAACCTGCCGGAGTTCTACGACATCGTGCTGGAGGTGCGCTCGCCCGGCGGCACGAGGCCGATGCCCGATGCGGTCAAGTTCTTCCTGCACCCGACCTTCGGAAGTCCGGTGCAGGAGGTTCGCGTGCACGAAGGCATCGCGCGGCTGGAAGCGCTCGCGTGGGGCGCGTTCACCGTTGGCGCGATCGCCGGCGAGACGCCGCTGGAGTTGGACCTGTCGGAGTTGGCGGATGCGCCGAAGGCGTTCAGGGAGCAGTGAGAGTGCGCGCAAGGGACCGACATCGGTGCTCGGGTGTAGCCGCGGCGATGAACGCTGTGTGCGCGCTTGCGCTGGCGGGCTGCGCGTGGACCGATGCCGCGGGCATGAGGCGACACCATCTGGTGCTGGGCCTTGGCATTGTGACGACCTCCGCAGATGGAGGCGCGGGCGGGGCGGCCGGCAGGTCGTCGGAAGGGGCGAGTATCGAGCGCATCTCGGCGATGGGTGCATTCATCGGCGCTGGGCCGGTGATCAACGGCCTGATGATCGGGTGGGCCTGTATGCAGAGCGTGCGGATCGACCCGGATGCAAACGTGCTGGTCGAGGCCGTGATGTACCAGGATGGCAGGTTTCACACGAAGATCGAGTCTGTTGTTGAACGGGCGACCGAAGCGGATCTGTCGGCTCAGAACAAAGAGGAGCGACCATGAGCAGATCGTCTGGATCCCGGATGTTCGTGGCAGTGGCAGCGATGCTGCTGACCGGCTGCCACGGGAAGTTGCTGCGAGAGAACGTGCTGGCGACGACGCAGACGGCGATCGGGCTTTCCGTCGCGCAGAGTTCTCAGACGCAGATGTACGAGGCCAAGTTGGGCTACTTCCGCAGTGAGTTCTTCCTGGTGCCGACAAGCAAGCGGGTTGTGAACGACGCCGACAACAAGGACGCCGCGGGGACAACGACCGACGCTTGCAGGATCAACTCTCTCAAGCAGATCGAGAACAACGACCCGAGTTTCACGCCCGAAGTGCTGGCCGAGATCCAGGTCGGTGGGACGGGCAAGCAGGCATTCCGGGAGCAGTCGAACAAAATCGAGGTGTACCAACGGCTGGCGGTGGGCAGGGTGGCGGTGCAATCCAAAGCGGCAGTGGCGTTGATGGCGAGCGATCACCAGACGGCCAAGGCTCTGTCGGCAGTGCCGACAAACGTCAGCGTGGCCGAGCCTTTAGCGGCGGCCTTGTCATCAGTGGCGAGTGTGCTGAAAGAGGCTGCCGCGAAACACTCGGCGGCAAGCGAGGCGCTTGCGGCACTTCATCAGATGGCTCAGCAGATCACGCCACCGACGGCCAGCGAGCACAGATACATGTTTGACCGGGGCAAAAAGCAGATTCTGAAGGAACCGATGCAAGTGGCGTCCCGTCTCGGGCAGAACGGCAGATTCAGAGATTTTGACAATCTGGCCGAGCACCTGCAAAGAGTCGCAGAAAGCGCGAGCAGCCTCAAGGCTGCTCTCGACCAGGCGAAGCAACCGGACTCGAGCGGGACCGTCAGGGAGCGATTTGGAGGAGAATGGAGTGTCGACAAGATCTCTGCGGCCATCGAAGCTCTTGAGATGCAGATTCGAGCGATCGTGCTCCGAGTGACGACAGATCCTGCGTATCGGAGCGCAGTCAAGACAGCATACGGGATCGAATGAGGCGGGCGAGTGTGGTCATCGTGATACAGCAGCAAGATACATGAGAGGAAGGTCGTATGTCGTGCAAGGCTGATAAGAAGGTGCCGGTGCCGAATGACGAGAACGCCACTCGTGCACGAAATCAGAAGCTGGGCTGGTACATGAGTACTACCAGCGATGATGTTATACAGATCTGTCTTGAGACACTTGAAAATGGCACGACGCAGTGGAGGATCGTTCTCAGAGATAAAAGCAGTCGGCCACTATGATCGGAAGCCCCCATGCCCCTTCCCAACCCCGTCATCGTCGTGCCCGGCATTACCGCCACCTACCTGCGCGATGAGTACCCGCTCCCGCCGGAGGTCGTTTGGAGCGTGATGACCAAGGACTACCGCCGCGCGATGCTGCACCCCGACAACCCGTCGATCGCGAAGGACAACCCGCGCGGGACGTGGTATGAACTCGCGCAGCCGACGCGGGTGCGACACGACCAGGTCTTCGAGGTTGCGTACCAGGAGTTGATCGCCGAACTGCGCTACAACCTGCGCGAGAAAGAAGAGCGGCCCGTGCCAGTGTACCCGTTCGGCTACGACTGGCGGCAGCCGCTGGACGTGATCGAGGCGCACCTGGCCGAGTTTATTGCCGAGGTGATCCAGCGAACAAAACTGATGCGGCACTATCACGATTCGCCCTGGGCCGCGGACCCGAGGGTGAACCTTGTCGGCCATTCGATGGGCGGCATGGTGATCGCGGGGTATCTCCAGCGCTCGGGCGCAAAGTGCCGCGTGGGCAAGGTGGTGTCGCTGGGGACGCCGTTCCGAGGCTCGTTCGAGGCGGTGTTGAAGATCGCGACGGGCACGGCGAACCTCGGCCAGCCCGACAGCAGTTCGCGCGAGCGCGAGGCGGCGCGGCTCACGCCCGCGCTGTATCACCTCCTCCCCCGGTTCCGCGGCGCGGTCTCGCTCCCATCCGGCGGCCCGAGTTCGCTGTATGAATCGGATGCGTGGCAACGCGGCGTGCACGACACGATCCGCGATTTCGTGAAGCGGAACGGCGTGCAGGGCGGCAGCGCGGCCGACCGGAACAAGCAGGCCGATGAGTTGTTCGAGTCGATGCTCGACGCCGCGGCGGATCATCGCGACCGGATCGAGAAGTTCCGACTCCCGGATGCGGGCCTGGCGACCGACGACTGGCTGTGCGTGGCGGGCGTGAACTCGAAGACGCGTGTGCACCTGCACGTGGAGATGAAACTGGGCAAGCCGGAGTTCGACCTGCGACGCTCGGCGGACAGCGACGATCGGTGGGACAGCAATGCCGAGGACCTCGGGCCGATCTCGCGTCGAACGGGCGATGGAACGGTGCCGCTGGAAGGCGCGGTGCCGGCATTCCTCGAAGAACGCAACATTGTCTGCGTGCGACCGTCCGACTTCGGGTACTGGGAGATCGGCGACCGTGCGCTGGCGCTCGCGGCGGGTTTCCACGGCATTCTGCCCAACATGGACATGCTGCACCGAATGATCGTCCGGCACTTCACGGGCAGCGCCGACCCGCACCGCAACACCTGGGGTTGGCGCATGCCGGGCGTGAAGCGGTCGGAGTGGGCGCCGCCGCTGAAACTGGAGCAACGGCCGAAGAAGTAGGCGCAGCGACGGCGGTCGCACGGAGGCACCGCGGATCAGATGAGCCGCTTGAATCCGCTGTCGACCGTGCTGCGTCCGCCGACGAGTTTGCCCGCGGCGTTCAGACGCGGCCCTCCGGAGTCGCGCGCGAGCGATGCGGCGATCTCGGTCGCTTCATCCACTGCATCCTCGGCCGGGTGAGGCTGCGCGGGCAGTTCCGCCTCGCCAAGGGTGCGATTGAGTGCGCCGACGCTCTTGCCGATGGCGGTGCTGACGCCGCGCTTGCGGATCTGGGCCATTTCACGCTCGGCCATCTCGTCGAGTTCGCTGACGCTGGTGATGATGATGCCGCGGGCAACGCCGGTGCGGAACCAGAGAGCGACAAGCGCGGCCGCGGCGGCAGCAACGAGCGGCGCAACGACCCACTGCGCCAGCGTGCCCGCCGCGCCGGCGCCGGTCGAGGACCAGAGCGTGCTGCTGGCGGTCATGGATTCGTATCCGACAAAGACGCCCAGCGCCGGAAGCGACGGCATGAAGTCGCCCACGGGCACGGCGAGGCCGGCGAGGATGATCGACCACACCGCGGCGGTGACGACGCGCTCGACGCCCGGCACCGCGCCGCCGCCAGCGACCGCCACGCCCATCATGCACATGAGCATGAGCGCGATCGCCGCAAAGCCGCCGATGCCGCACGCCAGCACGCTGGCGCGGTGAAGCACGAGGTCCCAGCCGGTGCGAGCGGTGTTGACATCAACCGCGGCGGAGGTCGCCGCGGCGGAGGTTCGGATGCCGCCGACCGCCGCGCGGACGTTGCCATCGGGGATCTCCATGGCCTTGCCGGGCCCCTGCAGGGGCGCGGTGCCGCCGATGACGGTGAGGTCGGTGGGGGGCGCGGGCTCGATGGCCGCGGTGCGAACATCGGTGAAGTGGACAAAGCCGAAAGTCAGGGCCTGGGTGAGGCCGGCGAGAACGACCAGCGTCGCGGCGATGGTGACCCAACTCCGGAGTTGTCGGATGGCGGCGCTGACATGGGGCTTGGGGGGCATGGCGACATCTCCCGTGGGCGCGCGAGGAACCTGCGGGCAGCGCGCCGAACCGTTGTCAGGTCGGCAAGAGCGATTGAAGTCATTGGCAGATCAGGGGTTACAGTTGGTCTGTTCGGGGGTCGAGGCCGCCAGAACCGGTGCGGCTTGTCAGCGGGCGTGTTTTCGGACCAGTACAGCGGCTTTGGCGCGTCTGCGTGTGGACAGAGCGGCCCCACCTTTCAATGATTCGTGAAAACTCAAATCGGACCTCGTCAGACCTCCCCGGGATTGAACCCGCACCGCCCGCAACCCCATGGCCATCTACACACTGCCTCCCGAGCACCCGCACCTGAGCGCCGATGATCCCGGATTGCTGGACGCGGTCGCGGCGGGCGCGGCGCGTCTAACGCCCGAGCAGGGGCTGGCCGCGCTGCGGTCGCTCCCGCTGCACGATCTGGGCCGAGCAGCCGATGCGCGCTGCCGCGTGCTGCACGGGGACGAACTTCGGACGTACGTGATCGACCGGAACATCAACTACACGAACGTGTGTACGGCGCGTTGCACGTTCTGCGCGTTCCGGCGCGATGCCGATGACCACGACGCGTACACGCTGGACAAGCAGGCGATCTATGACAAGGTCGCGGAACTGGTGGCGATCGGCGGGACGCAGATCCTGATGCAGGGCGGGATGAACCCCGCGCTCCCGCTCGACTGGTACACCGATCTGCTCCGCGGCATCAAGTCCCGGTTCCCGGGCGTGCACGTGCACGCCTTCAGCCCGCCGGAGTTCATCGAGTTCGTGCAGTTCTTCGACCCGCCCGGCGATTCGCTGGAGGCGAAACTGCGCTGGGTGATGGTGCGGCTGCGCGATGCGGGGCTCGACTCGGTGCCGGGCGGCGGTGGCGAGATCTTCTCGCACCACGTTCGACGCAAGATCGGCCTGGGCAAGTGCGATGCGGAAGCGTGGCTGATGACGATGTACGTCGCGCACTCGCTGGGAATGTTCACCAGCGCGACGATGATGTTCGGGCACATCGAGGGGCTGGCCGACCGCGTGCACCACATGTGGCTGGTGCGGCAGTGGCAGGACCGGGCGCTGGCGATGTCGGATGTGGGACCGCGTGGGTCGTGCGCGCCCGGTCACTACAAGGCCTTCATTTCGTGGCCGTTTCAGCGAGAGAACACGCCGCTGGGACGCGTGCCCGACTTCGGCGCACGGGAAGAAGACTTCGCCGCGCCCGGAAGGCTGGGCGACTTCGCGGGCGACATGCTGGCGGAACTGAACGGCACGATCTGCGGCGAGAACTCGCTGACGAACGAGCAGGTGCTCGAGCGCGTGCCCGCGTTCGGCCGGCGCGTCCGCATGAGCAGCGCGACCGACTACCTCCGCACGCAGGCGCTGTCGCGCCTCTTCCTCGACAACATCTACTCGATCGGCGCATCGTGGGTCACGATGGGCCCGCACATCGGGCAGGTCGCGCTGGCGTTCGGCGCCAACGACATGGGCAGCGTGATGATGGAGGAAAACGTCGTCTCCAGCGCGGGCACGACGTACTGCCTCGACGAGGCGGTACTCTGCCGCCTGATCCGCGATGCGGGCTTCACGCCGGCGCAGCGCAACAACACCTACGACCTCATCCGCGTGCACGCCGCGACCCCGGATGCGCCCGACCTGGCCGTGAAGGACTGGTCGGCGCACCGCGCCCGGCGCATGCACCAGCAGGCGCCGCTGGTTCCGAAGGCCGCGACGGCGGCGTTGACGGTGGGCGCGACCAAATGACCGGGTGAGCGTCATCGATCGGGCTTTCAGTCCGCGGGGTCGATGCGAGCCTCGATGCCGGGGTCCGATCCCGGCGGCAGGTCGGCCCGCAGCCAGATGCCCATCGGCAGCGGCCCGGGCTCGGCGTGGAAGAACACCACCGGAGCGCGTCCCCGCGGCCAGATTCGCAGGCGGTAGTGCCGATCGGCCAGCACGGTCAGCCGCGCCGTGCCCGTTTCGTCGGTCGTGCCGGCACTCGCGCTGTCCATGGTCTGCCACATGATGGAGGCGATGGAGAACGGATGGTTCCGGCTGAGTGTCTCCGCCGCGCACTGCGCATCGCGCACCGGCTCGAGCGTCGCGGCATCCCGAACCGAGACGAAGATCGCGGTTTCCGGACCTCCCGCAGTGCGGAAGAGGCCCGTTTCGGCATTGCAGCCACCCAGCGCGACGGCAACCGCCGCCAGCGCGGCGGGGGCCCAGCGCCGGGACTTCGGGCAAGAGCGGAGTTTTTCGCGAAGGTTCACCATGGGAGTTGCGCGGCCTAACATTGGGCCCGTTTTCGCGGGCGGACCGGTGGAATGCCCCGGGCCGCGGGCGCGGAAGCGTCCTCACACGATACTCGATTCACGATGGGATGTGCAGCATGAAGGCGATCGACCTCCGGCCGGGATACGGCGTGAAGATGGATGGGAAACTCTGGGTGATCTCGGGCTACGAGTTCCGCAACCCGGGAAACCTGCGGTCGTTTGTGAACGTGAAGTTCAAGAACGTGCAGTCGGGCGGGCAGATCGAGAAGCGCTGCCAGCCGTCCGAAGAGATTGAAGTGGTGGACCTCGACCGGCGGCAGATGGAGTACCTCTACTCCGACAGCCACGGCGCGACGTTCATGGATACGGAGAACTACGACCAGGTGGTGATCCCCCAGCAGGTGCTCGGCGATGCGCTGCTCTATCTGCGACCGAACGGGCAGACGATCGTGCTCTTCCACGCGGGCAACCCGCTGACGATCGAACTGCCGGCATCGGTCGACCTGCAGATCACCGAGTGCCCGCCGGGCATCAAGGGCGCGACGGTGACCAACCAACTCAAGGATGCGACCTGCGAGACCGGGCTCAAGACCCGCGTGCCAGGGTTCATCGAGAACGGCGAGACCATCCGCGTCAGCACGACCGATGGCTCGTACCTGTCCCGCGCCAAGGAGTGAGCCGCGCCGATTTCGGGTTGCGGCCCGATTCACGCGGCGCGAGCATCTCGAATCTGACGACAACGGGCAGGCTCCGGCCTGCCCGTCTTTCTGTGCCGATGGTGGCATCGCCGCGCTACCGGATGAGTCGCTCGATCCGCTGCGCGATGTGCCCGGCGTGCGGGTTCTCTTCCGCGGCGGCCTCGATCACGTGCGTGGCCAGCCGGCGATACACGGGATCGCGCGCGGCGAACACCGACTCGATCTCCTCGAGCGTGCCCGTGCCCGTCAGCGACGGCCGGGTCGAAGTATCCGTTGCGCGGAGCCTTGCCCGCAGGACATCCGGCATCACCCGGAGGTACACGATCACCGCTCGCCCCGCGCTTCGGTCCCCTTCGAGCATCTGGGCCACACCGGGCGCGGTCGGTGTCCCACCGCCGAGGGCGATCACCCGGCCCCCGATCACCGACTCGTTGATCAGCGCACGGTTCTCGGCAATCCGGAAGACCGATTCGCCGTGCGCCGCGAACGCCTCACCGGGCGTGCGACAGTTCAGCAGTGCAGCGGTCGTGTTGTCGAGGTCGACGAACTCACGCCCCAGCCGCGCTGCGAGCATGCGGCCGATGGTGCTCTTCCCCGAGCCGCGAAGGCCAATCAGCAGGAGATTGGCGGCCTCGGGCATCATGCTTCGTACTCGGCGTCGGCACGGCGCACCGCGCGACAAAACGCCTCGATGAGGCCCGCGTCCTTCACGCCCGGGGCCGATTCGACACCGCTGGAGACATCAACGCCGTACGGGCGCACAGCGCGGATGGCTTGGCCGACATTCTGCGGAGTGAGACCGCCGGCGAGAATCAGCGGCTTGGAGGTGCGGTCCTTGACCGCCGCGAGCGCGGCCCAGTCGAAACTCACGCCCGCACCTCCGGCGGAACCATCGATCAGCAGGGCATCGACTTCGGGGAGTTTGTCCCAGCGTTCCAGTTCGCGCCCGATGGTCTGCGGGTCGAAGCGGACCGCCTTGATGACGTTGGGCCCGCACTGGCGGACGAGGTCTTCGGGCTCCTGGCCGTGCAGTTGCGAGAGATCGGTGGGGCAGGTCTCTTCGATACTCATGAACCGCTCGATGTCCGCGTTGACGAACAGGCCGACGCTGGACACAAACGGTGGGAGCATGCCCACGAGTTCCCACGCATCCTCGGGCTCGATGAAGCGCGGGCTCTGCCGGTAGAAGACCAGTCCGACGGCGTCGGCGCCGGCATCGGCCGCGGCGAAGGCGGATTCCTCGTCCTTGATTCCGCAGATCTTGATGCGGGTGCGTGGCATGGTGGACGGTAGCGCCTCAGCCGAGGTTGGCCAGTTCCTCCCGGGCGCGGGCAAGGTTCTCACCTTCGAGGTCCGGCACGGCCTCGGAGATCAGGGACTTGGCGCGGACGGGGTCGTTGAGTTGCCGCGCGCAGATGATCCCCAGCAGCAGGCGGATCTGCGGGCTCTCGCCGTCGGCGGGGTAGGTCTCGAGGAAGCGCTCGTAGGCATAGGCGGCGAGTTCGAACTGTCGCGCGGCGAAGAGCAGGTTCGCCAGGTCGTACTGGTGGCGGCGCGGGAGCGTGGTTGCGCCGGGGCGGTCGCCGAACTCGTCGGCCAGCGTTCGATACGCCGCGGCGGCGGACGCGGTGTCGGCGGCGGCGATGAGGCGAGTGAGATCGGCCCGCGCGGCGGCGAGCGCCTCGACGCGGCCATCGTCGTTCTGGTTCGTCGCGCGGAACCGGCGGGCGTTCTGCTCGGCCGCGAGTGCGCTGGCTGCCCGGAGTTGCCGCCGCCGGTACGCCTGGCGGCCGAGGGTGAACAGGTCGAAGGGCTCGCGCGGCATGACCTTGAACCCCAGCAGCGCGAGGCTGACCGCGATGCCAAAGGCGTATCCGCCGAGGTGTGCCGCGTGGGCGATGCGCGTGGTTGCGCCGCTGCCTTGCAGCATCAGGTCCCACGCGATTGCGAAGCCGATGAACCACCACGCCGGCACGCGCACAACGCCGACGACCACCAGCAGCGCAAAGCACCGCACGGTGGTCCGCGGGAACATGACCAGATACGCGCCGGTGCACGCGGCGATCGCGCCCGAGGCGCCGATGGCCGGGTTGTCGGAGAAGAACGCGTGCACCCCGCCGGAGGCCGCAGCGCCCAGCAGGTAGAAGATCAGAAACCCGATGCGTCCGAACCGGTCTTCGATGTTGGGGCCGAAGACCCAGAGGAAGAGCATGTTGCCGAGGATGTGCCAGATGGCGTTGGTGGAGTGGAGGAACGCGCTGGTGAAGAGCGACCACCAGTGGAAGTCGTGCCCGAAAACCCAGAGATCGGCGAGCAGTTCGCGGTAACGGTTCGGGTCGGCTCGGAGCATGGCCATCTGGGCCAGGAACGCGGCGATATTGAGCGCGATGAGCACCGGCGTGACCAGCGGCGGCCTTCGGAGCGGGCGGTCTGTTCCCAGCGGGAAGAGCATGGCGGTGACATCCTAACCGGCGAGGGGCCGGCAGGATTCGCGGTCGAAGGGTGGAACCTCCAACGACTCCGCGGCGGATGAACAAGAAGCGTTCAATGCGTGGTTCGCGGGGGCGAAACCGCGAAACGTGCGCGCTATACTTGGTTTTGCAGGGAGGAACGTCGAGTATGAGCAGCGCTGTCGCCACCGCCCAGCCGTCGGCTGGCCGCACATTCTCCAAGGGTCTTGAGGGTGTGACCGCCGCCGAGACCCGCATGTCCTTCATCGACGGCGAGAAGGGCGTGCTGGAGTACGTCGGGATCGAGATCGATGCCCTGGCGCGTCACTCGACCTTCGAAGAGACCACGTATCTGCTATGGAACACGCGTCTGCCCAAGAAGGCGGAACTGGACGCGTTCTGCGCCGACCTGCGCTCGCGCTACGAGCCGCCCGAGTTCGTCACGAACATGATCCGGGCGTTCCCGAAGGACGCCCAGCCGATGCACATGCTGCGGACGGCCATCTCGGCGCTGGGCATGAGCGACCCCGATCCGAACAAGAACGATGTCGCTTCGGCGCGGCAGAAGTCGCTGAACGTGCTGGCCCAGGCGCCGGCGATCGTCGCGTACTTCGACCGGCACCGGCGCGGCCTGCCGCTGGTGAAGCCCAACAAGAACCTGTCGTTCGCGGCGAACTTCCTCTACATGCTCAACGGCAAGGAGCCGACGCCGACGATGGAGCGGGCGTTCGATGCGTGCATGATCCTGCACGCCGATCACGGCCTGAACAACTCGACCTTCTCGGCGCGCGTCATCATCAGCACGATGTCCGACGTGTACTCGGCCCTGACGGGCGCGGTCGGCTCGCTCCGCGGCCCGCTGCACGGCGGCGCGAACGAGGACGTGATGAAGATGCTCGGCGAGATCCCGAGCGTCGGCGATGTCGAGAAGTTCATCGTCGGCCGGCTTGAGCGCAAGGACAAGATCGCGGGCTTCGGGCACCGGGTCTACAAGGCCTACGACCCGCGTGCGACGTATCTCAAAACGCTGGCCAAGCAACTGGCCACCGACACGGGCAACACAGCGCTGTACGAGAAGTCGCAGGCGATCGAGCAGGTGATGCTGCGCGAGAAGGCGGCCAAGGGCATCTACCCGAACGTCGACTTCTACTCGGCGACGACGTACCACTGCATCGGCCTGCAACTCGACCTCTTCACGCCGATGTTCGCGCTGTCGCGCATCGCCGGCTGGGCCGGACACGTGATCGAGCAACTGGCCGACAACCGCCTGTTCCGCCCGACGGCCGAGTACGTCGGCCCGCACGGTGTGCAGTACGTGCCGCTGGCGCAGCGCTGAATCGAGCATTGCAACTCAACGGCCCAGCCGAGCCAGCATCGCGTCGAGAATCGCGCGCGATGCACGCTCGTCGCCCAGCGGCTCAGCGGTGACGGTGATGCGCACCGCGCCATCGGAGGCGGGGCGGGCCTGCACAACGGTCTTGTCGAGCGCGCCGTCGCCATGGGCCCGGGCTTCGATGCGGGCGGCATCGGCGTTCACTTCGCTTCGGGTGATGACATAGCCCCGGCCGCGGAGCGCGCTGTGGGCCGCCGCCGCCGCCGCGTGCACGCTGATGTCGCCGGGCACATCCGCGGAGAGGGTCCTGATCTGGTACGCCGCGGCGACGTCGCGGCGTGCTCCGGCCTGTTCGACGCGGGCCTTGCACCCGGCCATCAGGATCGCGGCGAACACCAATGTGAGCGCGATCCACGCCGAGAGGCCCGCCGCGATGCGCCATCTGGACACTCGACCTACCGGCATGGGCCCGTCCTGGCAAGTGGACCATCGCCGATTCCCGGCCGCTCCGCGGCCGCGAGAAGGACCGGCGAAAGTGAGAGATCGTCCTGGTAGGGGCCGGGAGGCCAGAAACGGCCATCCGGGGGCGGGAAGGGGGGTCGGCGGGCGGCTGCTGAACTTTGGGGCGGGGGCGGGGTGCGTTGGGAGTGGGGGGTTGATCGGTGCGGGAAGCGGGCCTTTACTTCCGCCCTGTCCGGGGTTTGGGGCGGAACTAGGCGTTTTGACGCGTTTTGAGGGTTTGAATGGCCATTCGGATCAAATCCCGTGCGGGTGAGTCGGCCGAGCAGATGCTCCGCCGCTTCAAGAAACTGTGTGAGAAGGAAGGGCTGACCAAGGACATCAAGCGCAAGGAGTTCTACGAAAAGCCCTCGGAGCGGGCTCGTCGTGATGCGCGCAAGTCGGTCGCCCGTCGAATGCGCGAGGCCGGGATCCCGCTCAAGGGCCGACGCATGGGCCCCAGCGCGGACAAGGACAAGGACAAGAAGCCGTCCGGGCCGCGCTTCTAACCCGCTGTACGCGGCGATCTGTGAGCACCCCATCGCGCCGGGGCTGCCCCACCCGTGCGCTGTCGTTGCGGGAACGCCGCACGGCATTCCGGGCCAACGACGATTTTTGCCGATCCGGCCCCGCGGCCGATCAACCAACAGAACATCTTCGCAAGACTCTTCGGAGACTCAGCCTTGTCAGGGAACCAGCAGTCGTGGGCTTCGGCCCTGGGCGGATGGTGGAAGACCTGTTTCGCGGCATTGCTGGGGGCCGTATTGGTGTTCGGTCCGGGTGCGCCCCCCGCGCTGGCGGGCGAGGGCGGCGGGCACAAGCCCGGCGGTGAAGTGAACATCGTGATGCCTGATCTCACCAACGGCGCCAACGTCGGCGCCGGGATCGCGCCGGTGCGCGCCGAGTTCATCGGCGGGTACAGCGGACACACGCTGCTGCTGGCGGGCATTGTCGTGTGTGTGCTGGGCCTGGCCTTCGGCCTGTGGATCTACATGCAACTCAAGGCGATGCCCGTGCATCGCTCGATGCTCGAGGTCAGCGAACTGATCTACGAGACCTGCAAGACCTACCTGCTGCGGCAGGGCCGGTTCCTGCTTGTGCTGTGGGCGTTCGTCGCCGCGGCGATGACGGGGTACTTCCTGCTGCTGGTGGGCGTGTCGCTGAGCGAGATGGGCGTGATCCTGCTGTTCAGCCTGATCGGGATCGCGGGTTCGTACGGCGTGGCGTGGTTCGGGATTCGCGTGAACACGTTCGCGAACAGCCGAGCGGCGTTCGCGGCGCTGCGGGGCAAGCCCTGGCCGTGCTACGACATCCCGCTCAAGGCCGGCATGAGCATCGGCCTGGCGCTGATCAGCGTCGAACTGCTGATCATGCTGGTGATCCTGCTGTTCCTGCCGAGCAACCTCGCGGGCAAGTGCTTCATCGGGTTTGCGATCGGCGAATCTCTGGGCGCGGCGGCGCTGCGCATCGCGGGCGGCATCTTCACGAAGATCGCGGACATCGGGTCGGACCTGATGAAGATCGTCTTCAAGATCAAGGAGGACGACGCGCGGAACCCCGGCGTGATCGCCGACTGCGTGGGCGACAACGCGGGCGACTCGGTCGGCCCTTCGGCCGATGGCTTTGAGACCTATGGCGTGACGGGCGTCGCGCTGATCGTGTTCATCATGCTCGCGATCCTCCCGCAGGCGTACTTGCCGGCGGGCGTGAACATGGGCGGCGCGACGGCGGACCAGATCGCGGCGGCCTCGGCCGCGGCGGGCACCGTGCAGGTGCAGTTGCTGGTGTGGATCTTCATGATGCGCATCATCATGGTGGTGGCGTCGGCGGGGGCCTACTTCGTGAACCACACCATGGCCAAGGCCCGGTACCAGAACGCGCCGCGCATGAACTTCGAGGCCCCGCTGACGACGCTGGTGTTCATCACCTCGGCGGTGTCGATCGTGCTGACGTACGTCGCCAGTTACCTGCTGATCCCGGAGATCAACGGCGACAAGTCGTTGTGGTGGAAACTCTCGACGATCATCACCTGCGGGACGCTGGCCGGGGCCCTGATCCCCGAGATGGTGAAGGTGTTCACGAGCACACACAGCCGGCACGTGCGCGAAGTGGTGACGAGTTCGGAGCAGGGCGGGGCATCGCTGAACATTCTGTCGGGCTTCGTGGCGGGGAACTTCTCGGCGTACTGGCTGGGCATCGCGATCATGCTGCTGATGGGCGTGGCGTACTTCATATCGACGATGGGCCTGGGCACGTTGATGGTCGCGCCGGCCGTGTTCGCCTTCGGCCTGGTGGCGTTCGGGTTCCTGGGCATGGGCCCGGTGACGATCGCGGTCGACAGTTATGGCCCGGTGACGGACAACGCGCAGTCGGTTTTCGAACTCTCGACCATCGAGAGCCAGCCGGGGATCGAGGGCGAGATCCGCCAGCAGTACGGCTTCACGCCGGACTTTGCCCACGGCAAGCAGTTCCTCGAGGAGAACGACGGCGCGGGCAATACCTTCAAGGCGACGGCCAAGCCGGTGCTGATCGGCACGGCGGTGGTCGGCGCGACGACGATGATCTTCGCACTGATCATCGGTCTGACGCACGGCCTGGAGCAGAACCTCGACAAACTGGGCCTGATGCACCCGCCGTTCCTGCTGGGGCTGATCGCCGGCGGTGCGGTGATCTACTGGTTCACGGGCGCATCGACGCAGGCGGTGTCGACGGGGGCGTACCGCGCGGTCGAGTTCATCAAACAGAACATCCGGCTCGATGGGGCCGCCAAGGCCAGCGTCGAGGACTCGCGCCGCGTCGTGGACATCTGCACGCGGTACGCGCAGGCGGGCATGTTCAACATCTTCCTGGGGGTCTTCTTCTCAACGCTGGCGTTCGCGTTCTACGACTCGTACTTCTTCATCGGGTTCCTCGTCGCGACCGCGCTGTTCGGCCTGTTCCAGGCGATCTTCATGGCCAATGCGGGCGGCGCGTGGGACAACGCCAAGAAGATTGTCGAGACCGAACTCAAGGCCAAGGGCACCGACCTGCACGCCGCGACCGTCGTTGGCGACACCGTGGGCGACCCGTTCAAGGACACGAGTTCTGTCGCGCTGAACCCGGTGATCAAGTTCTCGACGCTGTTCGGCCTTCTGGCGGTCGAACTGGCGATCAGCATCAAGGCGATGGAGGACGTTTTTGGCCTGGATGGCGTCACATTTGCGCACGTGCTGGCCGTGACGTTCTTCCTGGTGTCGCTGTTCTTCGTGTGGCGGTCGTTCTACGGCATGCAGATCGGGCACGCCCCGGCGCGCCGGAACTGAGCCGCGCCGTTGGTGTGACGGCTTTGTCTCCCTGGGGCCCCGGTTTTCGCCGGGGTCCCTCTGCTTTTGGGCGTGCGGTGGGATACACTGTGCCCCCCAACGGGAGGTTAAGACATGGTGCAACAGTCGCTGGTCCTCGCCCAGACGATCATGGGCGTTCCCGCTCCGTACTTCCTCGCTCCCGCGGGCTCCATCGCCGCGCTGCTGATGGCGATGGCGTTCGCCCGCAGCGTCAACAGCCGGTCCGAAGGCGACGCGGAGCAGATCCGCATCGCGCGGGCTGTCCGCGAGGGCGCGATGGCCTACCTCAAGCGGCAGTACACGGTCGTGGCGGGCGTGTTCATCGCGCTCATCGCGGTCCTGTTTGTCCTGAGCATGGGTCTGAACCTGCAGCCGGTGATGTCGATGATCGGCGTGCCGGTGGCGGGCATTCTCTCGGGCCTGTGCGGCTGGTTCGGCATGCGGATGGCGACCTCGGCCTCGGCCCGCACCGCCGCGGCGGCGCGGCAGTCGCTCAACGACGGCCTGACGGTCGCGTTCCGTGCCGGCGCGGTGATGGGCCTGACGGTGGTCGGCCTGGCGCTGGCGGATGTGAGTTTCTGGTTCTTCGTGCTGACGCGGTTCGGCGAGCAGTGGGGGATCACCCATGGAACGGGCGCACAGCGGATGGTGGAACTGAGCACGATCGTGCTGAGTTTCGCGATGGGTGCGAGCACGCAGGCGCTGTTTGCGCGTGTGGGCGGCGGCATCTACACCAAGGCGGCGGACGTCGGCGCGGACCTGGTCGGCAAGGTCGAGGCGGGCATTCCCGAGGACGACCCGCGCAACCCGGCGACCATCGCGGACAACGTTGGCGACAACGTCGGCGACGTGGCGGGCATGGGCGCGGACCTGTACGAGAGTTACTACGGGTCGATCCTGTCGGCGATCGCGCTGGGCGCGGCCGCGGCGATCGGCATGACCGCGCTCGATTCGGCCGAGCAGGGCGAGACGGCGATGAAACTCGCCGTCGCCCCGCTGGCGCTGGCCGGGCTGGGCATCGTGTGCTCGATCCTGGGCATTTTCGTGGTTCGGGCGCAGGAGGGCGCGACATTCGCCCAACTGCTGGCATCGCTCGGCCGCGGCGTGTGGTTCGCCAGCGGCCTGATCGCGCTGGGCTCGTTGGGTCTGCTGTACATGCTCTTCAACGGATCGACGGAGGTGAGTTGGGTGGGGCTGTGGGGGTCGATCGTCGCGGGCCTGCTCTCGGGCCTGCTCATCGCCAAGGGCACGGAGTACTACACCAGTTATGAGCACCCCCCGACCCGCCGCATCGCGCTGCAGGCGCTGACCGGCCCGGCGACGGTGATCATCGCCGGCATCGCCGAGGGCATGAAGAGCACGTGGACCGCGCTGCTGACGATCGTGATCGGCATTCTCGCGGCGTACATCCTCGCGGGCGGCGGCGCGAACTTCCTGATGGGTCTTTACGGCGTCTCGATTGCCGCGGTCGGCATGCTGAGCACGCTGGGCATCACGCTGGCGACCGATGCGTACGGCCCCATCGCGGACAACGCGGGCGGCAACGCGGAGATGTCGGGGCAGCCGCCGCATGTGCGAGAGCGGACGGACATGCTCGATTCGCTGGGCAACACGACCGCCGCGACCGGCAAGGGCTTTGCGATCGGCTCGGCGGCGCTCACCGCGCTGGCGCTGTTCGCGGCGTACATCGGGGTGGTGCAGACGCAGTTGACCACGCAGGCGCGCACCTTCATGTCCTCGCACTCGTACTCGACGGCCGAACCCAAGCCGGTGGGCCCGCACGCGGTGTACATGGGCCACGGGCTGTTCGCATCGGTCGTGCCGGGCCTCGGTGTGCGCGGCGGCGATCACGTTGATGCGCTGATGCTCGCCGATCGCGGGCAGTTGCCCAGCGATGGCGCGTTCCAGGACGTGGTGCGCAAGGGCCACGTGTTCATCCTCGGCATCGAGCCGACGGGCGAGCGTGTCAATCGCGACCCGAACGATCCTTTCCTGCTCACCTCGGAGCGGCACCTGACGGTGTCGACGATCATCCCGCACGGCTCGCACGACCACGCGGTGACGCTGGACGTGCTGGCGACATCGCGCGGGACGATCGCGGATGTGCTGGCGTATTACCAGGTGACGCTGACGAACCCGCGAGTTCTGGGCGGGCTGTTCCTGGGCACGCTGCTCACGTTCGTGTTCTGCGCGATGACGATGAGCGCGGTCGGCCGCGCGGCGTACAGCATGATGGGCGAGTGCCGACGGCAGTTCGCGCTCATCCGCGAGGCGCTGCGCGCCAAGGGCATGACCGAGGAGCAGATCGCCGACCCGCAGTCGTGGCCGAAGCGCATCGACATCGGCGGGAAGGAATACCCCGACTACGCAACGTGCGTGGCGATCTCGACCGCCGGCGCTCAGCGCGAGATGGTGTTGCCGGCGCTCATGGCGATCTCCGCCCCGATCGCCATCGGCATGATGCTGAGCGTGCCGGGCGTCGTCGGCCTGCTGGCCGGCGGGCTGACCAGCGGCTTTGCCGTCGGCATCTTCATGGCCAATGCGGGCGGCGCGTGGGACAACGCCAAGAAACTCATCGAGTCCTACGGGCGCATCACGGCCGAGAAGTTCCTGAACGACCCCGCGACCGCCGACAAGGTGCCGGTCGAACTGCACGAGACGCTGCGCTCCCGCGCGCAGGAAATGGTGCGCACCGGGCGCGGCAACAGTTACATCTACGGCAAGGGGTCCGACGATCACAAGGCCACCGTCGTCGGCGACACCGTGGGCGACCCGTTCAAGGACACCTCGGGTCCTTCGCTCAACATCCTGATCAAACTCATCTCCATCGTGAGCGTGGTCTTCGCCGGTCTGACGGTGAAGTACGGCGCGGTGATCGGCACGCTCCTCGGGCTGGACTGAGCAGGCTCGGGCGCGGCGGCCTCAGCCCGTGCGCATGAGTTCGACGATGCGCGGCAGGGCGTCGCCCGCCTTGGCGCGGATCGACCAGTCCATGCGCGGGCTGATCGGCGTCGGATCGGGATTGATCTCGACCGTCCGCGCCCCGTTGGCCGCGGCCTGAAGAACGAACGCCGCGGCGGGGTAGACCATGCTGCTGGTGCCGATCGACATGAAGACGTCGCACGATTCCGCGGCGTCGGAGGCGGCGCGCAGCGCGCAGTCGGGCAGAGCCTCGCCGAACCAGACGACATCGGGCCGGAGCAGTGCGCGCGGGTCACGGCAGCAGGGGGCTCGCGGCGGAAACTCAGTCATGGGCTCCGGCGCGGGCTCGGTTTCCTCGCCGCAGCGGGTGCAACGCCACACGATGATCGTCCCGTGCAACTCGACGACGTTGCGGCTCCCCGCACGCTGGTGCAGCCGGTCCACGTTCTGAGTCAGCAGTGTGTACGAGCCGTCGGATTGAACGAGCCCGCGCTCCAGTTCCGCCAGCGCAAGATGCCCGGCATTGGGCTCCGCCGCGAGGCACCCGATTCGCCGCCAGTCATACCAGCGTGTCACCAGGTCCGGGTTGGCGGCAAAGGCCTCGGGGGTGGCGAGGGTCTGCGGGTCAAACTCCTTCCAGAGCGCCTGCATGTCGGGCGGGAGGTCGGGCGCCGCCGCGCTGCGGAAGGTGCGCAGGCCCGACTCGGCGCTGATGCCCGCGCCGGTGAGGACGGCGATGCGCCGAGCAGCGCGCAGGGCGTTCGCGGCGGCCTGAACGGCATGGTGCATGGCGTTCAGCATAGGGGACGACCGACGGTCCTCAGGTGCGCGCAGAAAACAGGCCCCTCGCTTCGCGGCGCGGGGCCCGGAAAGGAGAACACTGTACTGTGCGAAGCCGAAACGGTCAGCGTCGGCGGCGCGCGATGCCCAGCACGCCCAACACGATCAGCGTCGCCGTGCCGGGAGCGGGGATCGGCCGGAAGTGGTTGAAGTAGACCCACTCGGCGATCTGCTCGCCGGTCCATTGCCCGGCGGTGTTGTCAAAGTCGAAGTGGATCCCGCCGTAGATGCGCGACAGGCCGGCCTCGTTGGCCGCGGCATCGAGGCTGGTCAGGTGGCGCATCTCGCCGAAGTCGCCGGCGAACATGATGTTGATGGCGTCGGAGCCGAAGAACGCGGCGAGCAGGTCGGCCGCGGTGCGCGAGAACGTCGAGTGCCCGGAGGTGTAGGCCGGGAATGGCGGCGTGGGCGTGAGCAGCGGGAGCCAGCCGGCATCCTGCACGGTGTCCGGGTTGCCGTCGATGTTGGCCTCGCGGATGGCATGGATCGGCCGCCACAGGTCGTACTCATACTTCGCGTCCCAGGAGGCGATGCCCGCATCGGCCAGGCCGACATTGAGCATCGCGAAGAGCCGGGCATTCTCGCTCAGCGAGTTGCCGGTCGCCATGGTCTGGGCGATGCGGTTCCACGCGCCGGGGGGCGTGATGGTGCCGCCGCCGAACGCCCACGCCCGCGCGATACTGGTCTGGTCGGCCGTGCGGGTCGCACTGTTGAGCGCGCCGATGGCCTGCACCTCGGCGACGCTCGCGGCGTACTGCGCGCTGTTGAGCGCGGGCGGCGCGGGCGGGCGGAACTGCGAGCCGCTCTGGATGCCAAAGGGCTGAACTCCGCCCCAGTGGGGGAGCAGCGCGGCGCCGGGGTTGTCCGGTCCGATGCGCCAGTGGCCCGCGGCGGGGTTTGGCGTGTACATGATCGTGTTGCCCGAGCCGTCGCCGGCGCGATATGCCAGAACAGCCGCGGCGACGCCGTCGCCTTGTGCAACGCCCGCGAACTTGGCCGGGGAATCGGGGATCGAGGCCAGATGCACATCGCGCGCGGCGTCGAGCAGTGCGGCCTGCGTCGGGTACAGCGCGCTCAGCACGGTGTGGGCCGCGCAGACCGCAGCGGCCTCGCGCGAGGCGCCGGGGGCCGGCGTGAAGTTCGAGAGGTAGGGTGTGTGCGTTCCATCAATGGAGTTCACGGCGTCGTAGATCGCCGTGTGCACCATCGCCAGGTTCCGCGCTGCGCGCGGCGGCGGGGTCGGGACGTTCACGATGGACTGGAGCGCGATCTGATTCCATTCGGTGACGATGTCACCGTTCGCCATGCCCGCGGCCAGACCGATCGCCGCGGCGGCAGTAATGCCACAATGCCAACGCATGTTGGAGCCTCCGAGAGAGAGCCAGGATGTACACACCGGCGCGAGAGAGTGCCGGACAAGCCGCAGAATAACCCCTATTTAGGGGGCACTCAATGGTCTTTCGAGACTTTTGGCCGTTATCGGATCTTGGGCACTGCACTGCGCGCACGTAAGTCTTTGTGCATCAGTATCTTGTGACGCCTGGCTTCAGTCAAACTTCCCCTTGACGTGCAAAGGGAAGTCGTGAATCGTGGCCACATCCTTGGCGGACTTGCGGCCGATTCCGGCGTATCGGGAGATCAACGCCTTCGCCGCTTTCTTGTCGGGCTGTGCGAGCGACAGCATCGCCAGACTCTCGAACTTGTGATCGAGGATGCGCAGCAGGTCGGCGGTGGTGTTGCGGGCATGGCCGCCCGGGTACATGACCAGGCCCGAATCGCACACCGAGCCCTGATCATCGGTGATGACCATCGAGGTGGGGATTCCGTCGGGGTATCGCGAATCGTACTCGGGCCCGCCCCATTCAAAGGACATCTTGTCCATGAGCGAACGGGTGAGCGCATCGTGCAGCGCCGATGGTCCGAAGTCGTGCGGGAGGAGCATGACGTCGGTCCAATCGATCGTCCGCAGCGACGGCTTGGCGGCGCGGAGTTCGAGCATCCGGCGCAGCATCGTGCACACGAGGTACAGCATCGAGTGGTCGGCGGACTGTCGGGTCTTGGGGTCGCGCTTGGCGGGGTCGCCGATGATGCCGAACGCCGGCTCATAGGCATTGACGACGATCTTGGCGATGCAGTCGCCGGACTGATCCTCGAGCAGGCGCGGGAACTTGTTGACCAGATCGATCAGCCCCTGCAGCGCGCCGGCGGACTGGTGCTCGTAGAGGCCGAGTTTGAAGTGCATGCCCATGACGGCGAAGTCGTCCCCCGCGCGGCTGAGCACCAGATCAAACGGCGAGGCGTAGGCCTTGCCCGCGCGGGCCTCCGGAATGCCGGTGCCCGCCGATTCAACCTTCTTGAAGAGTTGGCCCGGGCCTTCGAACAGCCGGAAGATCGCCTCGGGGTTGCGGAAGATGTCGCGCGGGCCGAGGAATCCGGCCATCGATCGGCGCACGCTGAGCACCGCGGCCTCCGTACTGATCGCCGCGCTCGCGCCCTTGGAATCCGACAGTTGCTTGCCCGCGCGGATGGCGCGGAACGGGATGTAATGCGCCACGACCATGCCGATCGCGCTCTCGATCTGCTCCGGCGTGGCGCGGAGCATCGCGCCGAACGTCGCGGCGGACGCGATCGCCCCGTGTACCACGTGGTCGATCTTGTAACTCTTGAGGCTGAAGACCTCGGCCAGGCGCCCGCGGATCTCGTCGAGCAGCACCATGCCGCGGAGGGCGAAGGCTCCATCTTTGCCCATCATCTGTGCCGCGGCGATTGCGACGGCGTAGAAATCGTTGTGCCCGAACTCGCCCGCGCGGTGGTGGGCGCGCTCCTCGGAGTACCCGAAGTTGGTTCCGTTGGAGTCCCACTCGCGCACCGCGGCGCAGTTGGCGACGATGGCCTTCTCGGGCATGACCTCCGCGGCGGAGCCGAAGACGGTCGCGCCCGGCCGCTTCGCGCCGTGGGGCGCGCCGAGCGACCCGGTGCCCGGGGCGGGGGCGCGGTAGGTCAGCGCCTCCTCGCGCAGGATGTTCGGCGCGTTGGTGCCGAGGGCGAGCGCGGAAACACCGCACAGGCAGGCGTCGGTGTGAAACAGTTCGGTACGCTCCAGCACCGACTTGTCGGCTTCGCAGCCGCCCTGTTCGGGCGTGTTCCACATGAAGTCGAGGGCGAAGTTGGCCAGGCCCAGAGCCTGGTTGGTATCGGCGGGAAGGGTGACAGTGGAGGTCGGCATGTTCGGGTCCGGAGGTACGGTGATTGTCGCGGAGCGGTGCTTGTGAGACCGGGTGTTTGGGGGCGGAAGCGTAGGGGCTTGGCCCGGGATGTTCTGGGACTCGGGGGCGCGCCGGTTGCAGCCCGGAAGTCGCGGTGCGCGGCGTTATCGGAAGGGAGACGTTTGGCATTGGCGACCAAGGGTGAATCCCGCGCTCACAGTGGACGATGCTGAACTGAACTCGAGAGGGAACCCATGTCTGCCATCACCGAATCAGTCGCGAAGCCCAACCCACCGACCAACCCGCCCGCGGCGACCAACGAGGCGGGCGCGCAGCGGTTCTTGCCAGTGCACATCGACTCGCTGGACCCGCAGGTCCTCGACATGGACCTTTGGCTGCGGCACGAGGGCCAACCGACGCCCGCGCTTTATCGCGGCGCGGGGCTCGAGGTCCGCGGCGACGAACTGGAGCGCCTCAAAGAGCAAAAGATCGAGTATCTCTACATCCCGGCGCACCAGCACGCGATCTATCGCAAGGCGCTCACGCGCAGGCTCGACCGCGTGTATGCCGATGCGAGCAAGGGCAAGGAGGAGCGCGCGCGGATCATCCGCGGCAACTGCCAGAAGATGATCGAGGACGTGCTGCTGCTCCCCGGGCAGCAGGAGCCAGTCGAGACGATCTCGGAGATCAGCCGGACGTTCCAGGAGTGGGTATCGCGCGATGAAAAGCAGTTCGGATACCTGCTCGACATGTCGTCGCACGATTTCTACACGTCGACGCACATGGTGAATGTGGGCGTCGGGTGCGGCCTGCTGGTCCGGGCATTGAGGCCCAATGACGAAGCGATGTTCGCGCTGGCCGTGCAGGGCGGCCTGCTGCACGACATCGGCAAACGCGACATCCCGCCGGAGATCCTGAACAAGGCGGGCAAACTCGATCCCGAGGAGTGGGAGACGCTGCGCAAGCACCCGGCGATCGGTCACGCCGAACTCGCGGCCTTCCCGACGATGCCCGCCGCTGTGCTGGAGATGGCCCGCGACCACCACGAGCGCCTGGACGGCAAGGGCTACCCCAACGGCGTGTTCGCCGACCAGATCGGGTTCCTGGCGCGCGTGTGCGCAGTCGGCGACGTGTTCGACGCGATCACGGCGACCAGACCGTATCGCGGCCCGACGCATCCGCGCGATGCGCTCCGAATGATGACCGACGGCGTGGGAACGCAGTTCGACCGCGAGATTTTCGAAGCCTGGAGGGGTCTGGTCGAGAGGTTGATCGAGGAGGATGCCTCGCGCACCGGCGAAGTCGTTGAGGGCAAGGTGATCAAGTCACTCGACGAAGTCACGCCGCAGTCGCCGCCCGGCCTGACCGCGGCGCCGGCGACCTCTGACATCGGCGCCAGCGCGAAGATCGCATCGCTGGACAACCGCCGGAAGTTCACGCGGTTCATCTTTCAGGCCCTGGCCCAGGCGCGGTTCGTCGAGCAGACCCGACCGCACCCGGTGGCGAAGGGCCAGCCGTTCGAAGTGCGAATCGTGGATGTCAGTCGTGGCGGGGTCGCGGCAGAGGCTGAGTGGCCCTTTGCCCGCGGCGAACTGCTGCATCTGACCATCCCCGCCGCGGGGGGGCGCACGCTCAGCCGCTACGCAAGGGTCGTGCGGACGCGCTCAGGCCGACATGGCCACTGGATCATGGGATTGTGCTTTGTCGATCCGCCCAAGACCTGAGCGCGGTGTTCGCGGCACATTCATGCATACAGACAGCGAACGCCCCATGCGGCGCGCGAACCCCGCGCGCCGCGACGTGGTATAAATAAATGTCACGAAAGGAGCGTGCCCCATGAGCACCATCGGCGCAAGCAGCCGGCCGGTCTCTTTGGCGTCCGTTGCGGACGACGACCTCCCGACTGTGCCGCCGCACGTGATCGAAGCCAAGCCCAGTCCGCCGCACATGCCGTTGGACGAAGTGCTGATCATCGAACATGAGAAGCACATGCCAGAGGGTGTCGGCATTCTGCCCGAGGAGCGCCGACTGTGGCCCTGGGTCGCGGGCGGGCTGGCGACCGCCGGACTGCTCATCGGCGCAGTGGTGATCGGCGCGACTGTGAACTGGCTCGCCGCGGCGGTAGGAATCATCTGGCTGCTGATGGGCTACGCCGTGGCGTGGATCGTCGTGTGGGGCGCTGGCCTGATGCGATCCCAGGACGAGGTCGAGGCCGAGCACAAAGTCGAGCGGGGCGAACTGCCGCCACCTGCGGAGCGCATCGGCTAGCGCGCGATTGCGCCGCCGTAGAAGTACCACCCCCAGCCGATGGTGAATAGAAAGCAGCCGTACAGCGCGTGCTCGATGCACGCGGCGAGCAGCGAGTTGGTGCGCGCGTACGTGAGCCCGAAGAACACGCCGCCGATCGCGCTGAACACGACGGCCCACCAGTTGTTCATGATGATGTGCGCGTAGCCGAACGCGAGCGACGCCGCCGCGATCAGCGTCCAGCGTTGGGCGAACAGCGGCGCGTAGCGATGAAAAAAGAACGCGCGGAACGCGATCTCCTGCGCGTAGACGCTGAGCACCGGGTAACCGACCATCACAACCGCCCACACCATGGGGTTGCGGCGGGGCAGGTCGAGCAACCGCGCGGGCTCGATGGCCCACAGGAGCGCGGTCAGCGCGGCGGCGCACGGAAGAAATCGGAGCATCACTCGCCGCAGCCCGCCCGCGGCGCCTCGCGCGTTCCACAGCCGGGATCGGTCGAACGACGGATCGAAGACCAACATCAACAGGCAGAGCAGGCCGAGCGTCCAGATGGCGGGGAAGACCAGGCCCGGCCGCATGAACACGGACAGGAGCGTGGGCGCGACCGCGAAAAGCGCAGCGCACTCGAGCGATCGTCCGACCAGCGAGCGGCGTGCGATGCTCATGCCCCGTCGGCCCCGGGGAGTGAACGGACGGTCGCCCGCACCCTCGGCAGACACCCGGGGTACTCGCGGTTCAGATACGCGATGAGTTTCTCGCGCAGTTCACAGCGCAGGTCCCAGGCCTTGGAGGCGTCTGCCGCGCTGGCGAGCACCCGCACCTGAACCGCTCGCTCGCTGCAATCGCTGACCACCGCGCCGACCGTACGCCCGTCCCAGTTGCTGGAGTCTTTGGCGATGCGCTCGGCCTCCTCGCGGATGCGATCGACCGGCACGCTGTAGTCGGTCCACAGGAACACCGTTCCCAGCACCTCGGCGGTGCGGCGGGTCCAGTTCTGAAACGGCCGTTCGATGAACCACGAGAACGGCACGATCAGCCGCCGCTGGTCCCAGATGCGCACGACGACATAGGTCGCGGTGATCTCCTCGATGCGGCCCCACTCGCCTTCCACGATCACCACGTCGTCGAGATTGATCGGCTCGGTCAGCGCGATCTGCAGCCCCGCGATGAAGTTGCTCAGCGTGCGCTGCGCCGCCAGCCCGACCACCAGCCCCGCGATTCCCGCCGATGCGAGCATGCTGGTGCCGAGTTGTTTGACCGAGGGGAACGTCATCAATGCCGCGGCGATCCCGACAACCCAGACCAGCGCGGTCAGGATGCGCGTCACCACGGTGAACTGGGTGTGCATGCGGCGAGCGCCCAGGTTGTCCGACACGGATACGTCGAATCGGGTCAGATAAGCACGAACGCCGATCCAGAGCATCCGCACGGCCAGGATGGTCATGGCCAGGATCAGGAGCAATGCAAACCCATGCCGGAGCCCCTCGCGCAAGGCCGCCGACGCTTCGATCTTGGGCAGAACGAACAGGCCCGTCAGCGCGACTACCGCGATCTGCGAAGGCAAGCGGAGCCGCCGGACCGTGGGTTCCTTGAGTTGCTCGGTGCGCGTCGCCGCGGCGAGCAGCAGGCGAAACACGATCGCGTGGGCGATCAGCGCGAAGATCAACGCGACCGCCAGGGAGCCAAGGACAAATCCCGCCCCCCAGAGCATCTCGGTGGCGGCATCGAGGCTCGGCATGATTGGCTCGGCGGCGGAAGCGGCACCCGTGCCGATGGTCACGGTCGGGCCGTTGAGCAAGTGGGTGATCATGACCGATCCTACGGCCCCAAGCGGCCCATGTCGGCCGCGCAAGGGCCTAGGATGTGGCCGCTCTCCGAGACATCAACAAGACATCTGCCCCCCGGAGGATTCATGTCCAGCCAGCCTGTGATTCTCGCCGCGAAGCGCACACCCATCGGGAAGTTCTTCGGCGGATTGTCGAAAGTGCCCTCGCCGGCGCTCGGGTCGTACGCGATCCGCGCTGCGCTCGAGTCGATCGGCGGGGTGGAGAGACTCGGCGCGCAGATTGACGAGTGCATCATGGGCTGCGTGCTGCAGGCAGGGCTGGGACAGAACCCGGCGCGGCAGGCGGGGCTGAAGGCCGGTCTGCCCGAGACGCTCAGTGCGCAGACGGTGAACAAGGTCTGCGGCTCGGGCCTGCAGGCGGTGATGCTCGCCGCGCAGTCGATCAAGGCGGGCGACAACAACCTGGTGGTCGCCGGCGGGTTCGAGAACATGACCGCCGCGCCGCACTTCGCCCGTGTGCGCGAGGGTGTGAAGTACGGCCCGGCGCAGATGGAAGACCACATGGCGTTCGACGGCCTGCGCTGCGCCTTCGAGGGCTGCGCGATGGGCAACTCCGCCGACCACATCGCCAGGAAGTTCGAGGTCAGCCGGGCCGAACAGGACCGCTTTGCGGTGCAATCGCACCAGCGCGCGGCCGAAGCGACCAGGCAGGGCTGGTTCAAGAACGAGATCGTCGCGCTCAGCGGCGAGCAGTGCCTCGACAAGCGGTCCCCCGGCGTTTCGGCCGACGAGGGCATCCGCGCAGAGTCCACGATCGACGGCGCGGCGAAACTGCGCCCGGCGTTCACGCCCGATGGCACCGTCACCGCCGCGAACGCATCGCAGATCTCGGATGGCGCGGCCGCGCTGGTCGTCGCGAGCATGTCCGCGGCGGAGAAACTCGGCGCCAAGCCCATCGCCCGCATCGTGTCGTATCACACCTCGGGCGTTGCGCCCAAGGACATCTTCGCCGCGCCGATCGAGGGCGTGGCCGGCGCGCTCCGAAAGGCCAACCTGAGCGCCAGGGACATCGACCTCTTCGAGATCAACGAGGCCTTCGCGGCCCAGGTGCTGTGCAACCTCAAGGGGCTCAAGGCCGCGGGGCACGAAATCCCGGAGAGCAAGTTGAACATCTGCGGCGGCGGGATCGCGCTGGGCCACCCCATCGGCGGCTCGGGCGCGCGGGTGCTGACGACGCTGATTCACCAGTTGCACCGCACCGGCGGCAAGCGCGGCATCGCGGCGTTGTGCCTGGGCGGGGGCAACAGCGTGGCGATGGTGGTGGAAGTGTGAACCGGCGCGGCGCGAGGGCATGGTGGGTTGAACTGCCCTTTCGGGTCGAAATGAAATAGGGACCCCGGCGTCGCGGCCGGGGCTCGGAAAGTCAGGGTCGCACGGCGAAAGGTCTAGCAAGCCTCGTCCGGTAGCGCCACCAGCCACGCGTTGAGGAAGGCAAACAACGCGGGTACGCCGGGCGTGCCGCCGAACGCGTACGCGGCCGGCACTTGCGCAAACCAGTCGGCGAGATAGGCGAACAGGTCCGCGATCTCGATGAGGCCGTTCTGGTCCCAGTCCGCCGCGCACGTCGGTGTCACGCCCTCGCAGGAGTCGAGGATACCGTTGTGCGGGTTGCTGTCGAGGTCGGGAATCCCGTCTGCCGGGTCCTCGTCGGGCGAGTTGAGGATGTCGATCGAGTCGGGGATGTCATTGTTGTTGCAATCGGCGTCAACATAGAACGTGTATCCGAGCAGGTCGCACCCCGCAGGGAAATGGCCGACAAATGGACCACCCTGCACGTCGTCGCTCACGAGCCGCGCGAACGAGTCATCCTCATAACTGACGCGGTACCGCCCGTCCTTGGGTACCGCGGCCCCGTTGGCCTTGATGCCGATCGCCCGCTTCTGGCCATCGGGGTGCTTGACATAACTGAACATGGCCTCGAAGGGGGTGCCAGCCGCACTCCGAGCCGGGGACACGGCAGTGCAGGTTGAGCAGCGCAAGAAGGGTGGCGAACTCCTCGTAGTCTTCGCCCTCGGGCAGTTCGACGGGTCCATACCAGCGCAGGCGGACAGGGATGGCCCCGCCGGCGAACTCTTGATACATGATCGAGGCGGCGAGGTCATCGTCGGGCGGCGTGCAATCCGTCGGATAGAACGCGAAGGGCGCAAGCCCCACCGCGCCGCCGCCCAGCGGGCCGGAGGGTGAGAGGTAGTGCGGGGCCCGGAAATCAGGATGAAACTCATCATCGCCATCATCGGGCGTGATGACGAGCCGGTTGCCGTAGCCCAGTTCATCGCCGATGATGACCACGCCGTCCCACGTGCCGCCGTCGTTGTTGCCGTTGATGATGATCTGCCCTTGAAGTCCCCCGACCTCGCGGATCACAATCTCGCCGCGGGCGTTGGTGTCTTCGCCGGTCCACGTTGAGTCGCGGGGAGAGTCCTCTTCATTTGCGTAGGCCAGGCCGCCCGTGCCAAGGCCTTGATTGGCGCACGATGCACCGAACGCGCTCCAAAGGCCCAGCCTGCCGCTGATCCAAATGGTACTGGTCAGCGTCGGCACGTGAATCTGCCCCAGCACGTCACCCGCGATCTCGATACGAGTTGTGCCGTCAACCCACAAGTCCCCGGCCTGAGCGATGCAGCCGATGGTGATCGTGCCGATGTTCGCGTAGGCCTCCGCCGGGTCCCACACGAGCTCGTCGTCCTCAAAGGTCAGATTCCCGCTCCAAATGACGCCGCTTCGAAGAAGCCCGATCTCCAGCGAGCCGATCTCGGGCGACTCGATGCGCGGGTAGTGCGACTTCAACGACGAGCCGATGCTGTACATGTCGGTCATCGCGGCGATCCGCACGCTGCCGATGTATGAGGCCCGGATCACCGAATCTACCGAGCCCGAATCGACCGGCACGGGCGTCGAGCCGTCGAGGCAGTGGTTCACCACGGTTGTCGTCCAGTCGGCATGCGTGTAGGTGCCGCTGGGCGCAACTCGGTTGGGGTTGACGGGCGAACACGCCGACCCCTTGAACCCACGCGGGTATGCGGCGTCGTAGAACTCCACCCGGTCGTCGTAGCCTACATCCTGAGGGTCGAGCCCCTCGTTGGCGTACCCGATCTCGACCGAGACGATCTGACCGTTCTCCGCCGTCGCCACGATCGCGCCCTTGGCTGACACGCCGATGGTGATCGGCGCATCGATGCTCGCGGCGATGATGTCGGCGATCTCGAGGTTATAGCGGATGTTGATCGGGGCGGTAACTGCCCCGCCCACGATGATGCCGTACTGGCGAGCGCCCGCGATGGGATACGTCAGGTTCGCGATGTCGATCGCGCCTGTCAGGTCGCCGTCGGTCTCAACGAGATAGACGTGCGCATCGATGCTGTTCGGCCCCGCGCCGACGCTGTTCTGGATGTCCAAGCCGTTCCGGATGTCCGCCTTGATGTCCGCGCTGCCAATCGTCGGCGTGCCGCCGCCGCCGATGCTCGCGGCGTCGAAGACACGCACTTCGTGCAACGCCAATCCCGCCCAGATCTTCGGCGTCACGCTCACGCTGCCGATCGGTCCCGCCGTGTGGACCACCTCGATTCGCCCGTGTTCGGCCTTGATGTCGCCGGTGATCCCGGCAACCGCGGTGTTGCTGGCCACGCCGACGAATACCCTGCCGATCGATCCGCCCTCGACAGAGGTCGTCTCGCCATCGGGGTCCTCGGCGGTCGCGACCACATCCCCGGTCAGTTCGTGGCCGGCCCAGACGACGCCGACAGAGTCGAAGTTGCCGCTCACATCGCTGAAGCGCGGCACCGTCGCGGTGATGTTGCCCGAGATCGTGCCGCCGGTGTACGTCGTGCTGACCATGCGGCCCTGGGCCTGCACGCGGAAAACGTGCCCCGCTGTGACATCCCCAGTAATGTCGCCCGAGACTGCGATAGCGACGCGAGCCACATCGCGCAGGTCCTCGGAGCCGGAACTGAAGGACAGGCCGCCGAAGTTGATGCAGCCCCGCGCGAGCGGCAGTTCCGGACTACCTGGGAAGGTCTCGCATTTGTGCATGACAGCGACGAACAGGCGCGGCGGGAAAGTCGGACTGGAATGCACCGTACCCGTGATGGTGATATGGCCGATCGAGTGGGTCGGCACATTCCAAGGGGCTTCGCAGTCGGTCGTGATGGTGTCCTCGTCGTAGATGTGGATTGTGACACCCCGGTCGATCCCATTGGGGAACAGACCGGTCAGGTCGATTGTCACCGGGTCCCCATCGTCGGCACGCGCGCTCGTCAACTCGGAAAAGGTCCCGGTGCCCGGGTCCACAAACACACGGATGGGTCCGGTCTGTGCCCACACAGATACCCCGCTCGTGAGCAGCGCTGCTGCTCCGAGCCTGACAAAAGTCCGAACTTTCATGTTCTTACCCTCTACGTCTGCGTCTAGTCACGAGAACAACGCACCCGGAGGCAAACACCACCGCGATGGGTGGGCCGGGGACAATCGAGGCAATTCGCAAGCCATGGCTGTAGTCACTGATCCACGGTTCCGTCGCACCGACATAAAGCCAAACAGGGTCACCGACGCCGCTGCCGAGATTGTTCCAATAGCTGCCGTCATAGACGCGGTACATTCCTCCGCCATCTATCGTTCGTATGCCTTCTGTCCACTCTGTGGTCGCGCCGGAGACATCGAACAACCCCCACGGACTCTGCTGATCTGGGTAGGCACCGAGCAACGTTGTGAATGGGCTGTAGCCGGGGAAATGTTGCGCCTCCCAGCCGTTGTTGGATTGGCCCAGCACTCCGTTGGGGTCCGGAACCGGCGGGCCGATCTCGTTGGTGCTCACCAGCACGCCCGGCGGCCCAGAGATCAGCCGCGAGTCCGTGGAGTTGGGGTAGGCCCACCAACCGCCCTGGTCAGGGCCGTTCTTGTGCGGGTCGTAATGAGCGGCTTTGAGCCATTCATCCCACGATGGGATCCAGTACCGCGCATCCGGCGAGCGGGTCGCCTGGTCGCTGAACCCTCCCGTGCCATTGTTGCCGAACGTGCTCACGTCGTACGCGCCGCTCAGGAAGTTCTCCCGCGGCGTGACATTCCCGGTGACCGCCCCGCCGTTGTGCAGGAAGTTGCAGTATATCGCGGCCATGCGCCACGAGATGTTGCCAACGGGCCGCATTTCGTTGCCGGATGGCACCTGCCAGCGCCGCGCGTTGGGGTTCGAGTTGTTGATCGGCGTCGTGCCTGTTGCGCCCCAGAACGTCGGCGGGATCAGCCACGGCAGGCCCGGCTCCCCCGCCGGCCGGTCGTACGCCGCGTTGAAGAACTGGACCCACTGACTCGTCGTCACCTCAAACCGGCCGATGAAGTACTCATACCCCACACCGCCGCGGCCGAGCGCCTGATTCGGGATCGGCGGAAACTGCTGCGGCGGCGACCCCATCCATGGCGCGTTGCCCGGGTGCGTGATCCGCACGAAGTCGATGCCGGAAACAGGGTCGATGCCGTTGCCGGCGAGGGCCGGAGCGGCGATTGCCGCCGCGGCGATGATTGAAGCCAACA
>JAHBXL010000017.1 GCA_019636495.1 Phycisphaeraceae bacterium
GAGGCATCCCGTTTTCCTTGCGCACGCCAACAAGCCGGAAGGTATAGCCATTTCGCGCGTCCGGGCGCGGGGCGGCCCCGTGGCGGGGTTGGTGCGAGCCCCCGCCAGGAACGCGACGTGGGCCAACGTGGGCGAACCCGTGGCCAACGGGCGCGCCCCGTAACGGGCGGGAATCGGGGCGCTGTGCCGCCCCCGGACGGGCCCGTCAGCCCGAGCAATCCAGCCAACGAACAAGCGATCCAGCGATCCCCGGACCTGCCGCGCCGCGGCGGGCCACCACGCCTTCCGCGCGGCGCGATGTCATGCCGCGTCAACGGAGATCGCCGTGAACATCGAGATGCTTCCCATCGACGCGGTCAAGGAGTACGACCGCAATCCTCGCACCATCAACGACGCCGCGATCGACGCGGTTGCGAAGTCGATCCAGGCCTTCGGCTTCAAGATCCCGATTCTCATCGACGGCGACGGCATCATCATCGCCGGCCATACCCGCCTGCGTGCGGCGCGGAAGCTCGGGCTGAAGGAAGTGCCGACCATTCGCGCGTCGGACCTGACGCCCGATCAGGTCAAGGCGCTCCGCATCGCCGACAACAAGGTCGCGTCGCTCACGGCGTGGGACATGGAACTCCTGCCCATAGAGCTCGCCGATCTCAAGGGCGTGGACTTCGACCTGGCGGTGCTCGGCTTCAGCGCCGAGGACCTCGCGGCGATCATGGCTCCTGCATGCAACGAGGGTCTCACGGACCCCGACGATGTGCCCGGGCCGCCCGACGCCGCGACGACTGTGCCCGGCGACATCTGGGTGCTGGGCAACCACCGGCTCATGTGCGGAGACAGCAGCAAGACCGCGGACCTCGACCGTCTGCTTGACGGCCAGCCGATCCACCTCGTGAACACCGATCCGCCGTACAACGTGAAGGTGGAGCCGCGCTCGAACAACGCGATCGTCGCCGGGCTGAGTTCGTTCGCCCTACCCGGCAAGGCCGACCAGCACGACCAGCAGAGCGCGGACCTCAACCGCTACCCCGAGAAGAGCCGCGCGACGCACAAGAAGCTCCGGGCCAAGGACCGACCCCTCGCCAATGACTTCGTGTCCGACGACGAGTTCGATCGCCTGCTCGCCGCGTGGTTCGGGAACATCACTCGGGTGCTGATCGCAGGCGGCACGTTCTACATCTGGGGCGGCTACGCCAACTGCGGCAACTACCCGCCCGTGCTGAAGCGCTGCGAGCTCTACTTCGCGCAGGCGATCATCTGGATCAAGGAGCACCCGGTCCTCACGCGGAAGGACTTCATGGGCAACCACGAGTGGTGCTTCTACGGATGGAAGGAAGGGGCCGCGCACCGCTTCTTCGGCCCCGCCAACGTGCCCGATACGTGGTCGATCAAGAAGGTCAACCCGCAGAGCATGGTCCACCTCACGGAGAAGCCCGTCGAGCTCGCCCGGCGGGCCATCGAGTTCTCATCGCGGCCGGGCGAGAACGTCCTCGACCTCTTCGGCGGCAGCGGCTCCACGCTCATCGGCGCGGAGATGACCGGGCGGCGGGCGTTTCTCATGGAGCTCGATGCGCTGTACTGCGATGTGATCGTGCAGCGGTGGGAGAAGTTCACGGGCCGCAAGGCGGAGCGCCTTCCCGCGAACGGTGTGGCCGAAGAGAAAGCCCCGGCGAAGGCCGAGGCGTGAGGAGGGGGCACCGATGCGTTCAGACGCTGGGGCCCTTCTCCCGGAGGGCATGGAACTCGACCATCGCGTCCTCGTAGGGCGTTGCCCCCGCGGCGGCGTGGCTGCGCCCGCCCGCGGGGACGACCACGCTCCGCTCCTTGAGGAAGGCAAAGGCAACGGCCGCCTGCGTCCAGGGGATGTTGGCGGCGTACCTGAGGTCTTCGAGGTTGAACGGGCTGGTGGCCTCGGCCACCGCATGGGCGACCGCCTCGAAGGCGTCCTCCGGGCACCGGTGCTGGTACGGCTCGCCCTTCATTGGGACGACGCTCCGCACCAGCGCCCGCGAGCTATCGACCGTGAACGTCTCCGTCCGCTCGTTCGCGGGCGGCTCGTTGCAGGCCGCGACCGCGTGCTCCAGCGCGTCCCACTCCTCGGTGGTCAGCATCTGGACCTCGCGGGCGTTGAGCAAGCGCTCGGCCGCGTCGAGCAGGGCTTCGAGTTGGGCGCGGGTGGCCTGCATGGGTCATGGCTCCTTTCTAGCGGCGGCCTGTGCGGGCCGGCGCAACTTGGCAGCGGACGAGAAGGTGGTCTTGCGCCCGGTGCGCTCGTTGACCACATCGATGCGGGTCCGCCAGCGGGCGCTGTTGGGGTTGTGCCATGCGGGCGGAACCTCACGGATCGCGAGCACGCGCACCGTGGTGAGGACGCCCGAGACCTTGGCGATGTAGCGGCCGCCGACCTGAACGTCTGTGATCTTCATGGGTCAGGCCTCCTTTCCCGGGTTGGGGTTGTCGTCCTCGGGGTCGTACCGCAACGTCGCGGTGCCGTCGGGGTTGATGGTGGGCTGCTGCCCTTCCCAGGGACGTGGCTGCTCGTAGCAGCAGAGGTAGAGCGCCGGCGAGGCTGCGTCCCGCAGCGTCAGGCGCTGGTCCTCATCCACATTCGCAGTCGTGCGCACCTGCTGCTCGGCGTAGGCCGCGTTGAAACAGGGGCCGTTGATGATGCCTACGACGACCTGGGCATCGGGGTCGAGCCCCTGGAGCGCGTCGAACAACTTCTTGACGGTGAGCATGGGTCAAGCCCCCTTTCCGCGTGGGGGGGCGACGAAGACGCCCTTGTCGTGCTTCTTGAAGCGGGCCTTCTCGCCCTTGGCGGCGATCTCGCGGATGATGGCGGCGTAGAGCGTGGCCTCCGGAGTCTTGCCGCCGGGGCTCTTCCACAGGCCCTTGGCCTCCATCTCAGCGATCATCTCCTTGGCCCGCATGGGGACCTTCGCCCCCGCGATCACCTGCGCGGCGGCGTCGAGGGCGCTGCTGCGCTTTGGCTTCTTCTCCTTCGCGGGCTTCGGGGACTTCGCCACCTTGAGCGGCTTCGCGGCCTTCTCGCCCTTCGCCGGAGCGGTGGGCTTTCCGTCCAAGCGGTCCTTGATCTCGGCGATCGCGGCTTTGCGGAGGCGCTCGGTCTTGGCCGCCCCTTCGGCGCGAGCGGCGCTCTTGGACATCTTCGGGGTGCGGGGCTTCTTGGTCTTCGTACTCATGCGAATCTCCCAACTACGGGTGCGGAATCCCGCCGCACGCTGCGGCGGGGAATCGGGGCCGGCGCGGTTCCCCACGCCGCCTCGCGGCGGTCAGCAACCAGCGACGCGCTCCATCTCGTTCAGCACGTCGTGGACCATCGAGTTGGTGGCGGCGGCTCGCCCACGGCGATCGGTCCCGTAAACCGCCTTGGCGACCTCGACCGCCTTGGCGTAGCGGGTCTCGCGGTCCTCGTCGCGCGCGATGTGGGCGATGCAGATGTCCTGCCTGCCCGCCCCCCCACCGAGGCGCGTGTTCTGCTCGATGGTCACTTCCGCGCCGCGTTCGGTGCGGCTGATCTTGACGTCCTGCTCCTGCCCTTCGATCACAACCGTCTTGATGTTCATGGGCGTGCTCCTTCGTGGGGATGGGGGAGGGGGTGCGTGCGGGGCGAGCGGTTACTCGGCGAGGAAGCGCTCGACGTCCTCGCGGTCCATGCCGCTGAGGAACCCGACCACATCGATCAGGTCGCTGCGGACCTTCCCGAGGTTGCCGGTGATGCCCCAGTTGGTCGGGTCGGCCTTGGCCTGCTCGTCGTGCTTGTCCAGTTCCATCGCCAGCACGTCGAGCAGGCGGGCGATGTCGTTCCGCCGGGCGGCGTACATCTCGGCGGCGGTGGGCTGCGCGGGGGCGGGCTTGGCGTTCTTGTTCGTGCGGTTCTTCATACTGGTACCTCTCGTCGTGTGCGGGGCTTGCGGTGCGTTGAGACTCCGGTAAACAACGAAGCCCGCATTTCGCGGGCTTCAGGCGGTCGGGCGGGTTGTGCGGTTGGGCGGGGGCGTCTTGGGTCGGCCCACCGCGTCGAGGTAGTCCACCAGGTCGCTGGCGAACCAGGTATCGCCGTCGACCGCGTCGTGCTCGTCGGGCCCGCGGCGGCCGTCGGGGTCGATCTCGAAGAGGCGGAACCCGCCCGCGCTGGCGGCGTCGACCGACCAGGTCCGGCCGTCGGGCGTGCGGACCTCCAGGCAGGCGACCGCGAACCCGCGGCGGCCCAGGGCGGTGGCGATCTCGATCGTGCTCTTCGTCGTCGCGTTCATCGGCGTGGTCTCCATCGCGGGGTTTGTGGGGGGTTGCCCCGCGTTGTGACACATGAAGCCATGACATCCGCGAACAGGCAAGGCCAATCGGAGCGGTTTCGCCGTCATTCCGCGACATGTGGGCAACTCGGCGGGACATGTGGGCAAGTTCGGGCGGGAGGTCCGCGATGACTCCCGAACACGCGCCTAGTCCCGCCCCCCACACCCCCCACCCCGCCAACGCCGCCGGGCAGGGGATGTCCCGGCTCAACCCCGCGGCGCTCCCCGTGGCAGACGCCGCGCGGGTGCTCACGCGGCTCGGCGGCAAGGCCGTCAGCGAGGTGATGCTCCGCCACGACATCGACGCGGGCGCGCCGACGAACGCGGATGGCACGCTCAACCTCGTGCACTACGCCGCATGGCTTGTGAAAGAGATGGCCGGTTCCGGAGGTGGCGGTGGCGATTGACCCGCGCAAACTCAAGCCCGGCGAACTGGCGCGGCTGCTCAACAGCACGCCCCTGGGCGAGGTCGTCAGCGAGCGGCAGCTCCACCGGCATCGCACGCGCGCGGGGTTCCGTGTCGCGGCCGACGGCGACGCGGGGAAGGTGGATCTGTTCCGGTACGTCGCGTGGCTCGTCACGACTCGGCACGAAGCTCTCGCGGAAGCGGCCCGTCAGCCCGAGGGGCTCACCGGCTACGAGGCGATGAAGGAGCGGGCGCGGCTGCGCAACGCGACGCTCTCACTCTCAGGGCGTGACATCGGCGACCTGACCGCGGTGGCCGATCCGGCACGTCGGGAGCGGGCGGCCCGGGACTTCCGGTACTTCTGCGAGACGTACTTCCTGCAGACGTTCCACCTCAAGTGGTCGGACGACCACCTCAAGGTCATCGCCAAGATCGAGCAAGCCGTCCTCGAGGGCGGGTTGTTTGCGATGGCCATGCCGCGCGGCTCGGGTAAGACGTCGCTGTGCGAGGTCGCCTGCCTCTGGGCCATGCTCTACGGCCACCGCGACTTTGTGGCGCTGATCGGATCGGACGAGGAGCATGCCGCAGGGATGCTGGAGTCGATCAAGACGGAACTGGAGAATAGCGACCTCCTCGCGGGTGACTTCCCAGAGGTCTGCCACCCAATCCGCTCGCTCGAAGGCATCCACCAGCGTGCGTCGGGCCAGCTGTTCCAAGGCAAGCAGACGCATATCGGGTGGACGGCTCGGGAGATCGTGCTGCCGACGATCCCCGGCTCGGCGGCCGCCGGCGCCATCATCCGCGTCGCCGGGATCACCGGCCGTATCCGCGGCATGAAGCACAAGCGAGCCGACGGCACCTCGGCGCGTCCGTCCCTGGTGCTGATCGACGACCCCCAGACCGACGAGAGCGCCCGGTCGCCCTCGCAGTGCGCCAACCGCGAGCGCATCCTCGCCGGCGCGATCCTTGGGCTGGCGGGGCCGGGAAAGAAGATCGCGGGGCTGATGACGCTGACGGTGGTTCGCCCCGACGACCTGGCCGACCGCATCCTCGACCGCGACAAGCACCCGCAATGGCAGGGCGAGCGGACGAAGATGATGTACGCCTTTCCGGTCCGCGACGCGCTGTGGCAGAAGTACGCGGAGCTGCGGGCGGAGGGGCTGCGGAACGACCGCGGGATCAAAGCCGCCTCGGAGTTCTATGGTCAGCACCGCACCGCGATGGACGAGGGGGCGGTGATCGCCTGGCCCGAGCGGTTCAATCACGACGAACTGTCTGCGATCCAGCACGCGATGAACCTGAGGCTCCAGAACGAAGCGGCGTTCTTCGCCGAATACCAGAACGAGCCGCTTCCCGAGGTCCAGGCGGCGGACGACCTGCTCAGCGCCGACCAGATCGCGGCGAAGGTCAACGGGCAGGCCCGCGCCGAGGTTCCCATCGGATGCACGCGGCTGACAATGTTCGTTGACGTGCAGGGCAAGGCCCTGTTCTACGTCGTGGCCGCGTGGGAGGACGACTTCACCGGGTACGTCATCGACTACGGCACCGAGCCGGACCAGAAGGCACCGGGGGGGTACTTCACGCTCCGCGACATGCGTCGGACGCTGGCAACGGCGGCTCCTCGCGCCGGCGTTGAAGGGGCCATCTACGCCGGGCTGGAGCGCCTGGTGGCCTCGCACCTGGCACGCGAATGGCGACGCGATGACGGGGCAATGGTGCGGATCGACCGCTGCTTGATCGACGCCAACTGGGGATCGTCCACGGACGTGGTCTACCAGTTCTGCCGCCAGAGCCCGCACGCGGGCGTGCTCATGCCCAGCCACGGGCGGTACGTCGGCGCATCGAGCATCCCCTTCTCCGACTACAAACGCAAGCGCGGCGACCGCGTCGGGCTCAACTGGCGCATCCCGGTCGTCACCGGAAAGCGCGCCGTGCGGCACGTCGTCTTCGACACCAACTACTGGAAGTCGTTCGCGCACGCGCGGCTCGCGGTGCCCATGGGCGACCCCGGGTGTCTGTCGTTGTTCGGGAGCAAGCCCGAGCCCCACCGGCTGCTGTCGGAGCACCTGACCAGCGAGTACCGCGTGAAGACCGAGGGGCGCGGACGCACAGTAGACGAGTGGAAACTCCGCGTGGAGGGCTTGGACAACCACTGGCTGGACTGCCTCGTCGGCGCAGCGGTCGGGGCGTCGATGGAAGGCGCCGTGCTCTTCGGCACGGACCATAGGGCGACGTCGCGTCCCCGGCTGCGGCTGTCCCAGTTGCGAGGAGCACGCCGGTGAATGCCCGCACGCCAGCCCGTCCGGCCAAACCGCCGTCTCAACCGCGCGGGCTCACCTGCCCGCGGTGCGGGTGCAGCCACTTCGAGGTGCTTTACACTCGCGCGGCTCCCAGCGGGGCGGTCCGGCGTCGGCGCTCGTGCCGGCACTGCGGGCGCCGGATCACCACGGTCGAACGGTTGGTCGAGTGATCGGGTTCTACCGGTAGACCGTTTCCGCCACTTCTCCATCGACGGCGCGACAACTTAGCGGCATTGGCAGAGGGGTACTGGCGTGCCCACGGACTCCTCCAGCGACGACGACGCTCTGCGCGAGTCGGCCAAGCAACCGGCCAAGGTCTCCGTCGACGGCCAGTCCGTCGAGCAGCACTCGCTGAAGGACCAGATCGAGGCCGACCGCTACCTCGCGTCCAAGGACGCCGCGAGGAAGCCCGGCCTCGGGGTCAAGTTCGCCAAGATCGTCCCTCCCGGTTCTGTCTGACCATCTCATGCTCAAAGCCATCGCCAACATCATGAGCCGGGCCGGCCGTGCGACGAGCGCCGCTTCTCCTTCTGCCGCGGCCTCGCGAGCCCCGCATGGACGCGGGGCTCGAGGGGCGAGCGGCGGCCGCCGACTTGTCGCCAAGTTCGACTCGGCTCAGACCACCCCCGACAACCGCAGGCACTGGGCCAACGCCGACGGCCTCTCCCCCAACGCCGCCGTGAGCCCCGAGGTCCGGCGCATCCTCCGCAACCGCGCCCGCTACGAGGTCGCCAACAACTCCTACGCCAAGGGGATCGCCCTCACGCTGGCCAACGACACGGTCGGCACCGGCCCGCGGCTGCAGATGCTCACCGGCGACGCCGCGGCCAACCGCCGCGTCGAGGAGCTCTTCGAGTCCTGGGCCGAGGCGATCGACCTGCCGGGCAAACTCCGCACCATGCGTCTGGCCCGCGCCGAGAGCGGCGAAGCATTCGGGCTCCTGGTCAGCAGCCCGGGCATCGACTCGCCGGTCAAGCTCGACCTGCGGCTCATCGAGCCCGAGCAGGTAGCCACACCGTGGCGCGTGGGGATGCGGGCTCCCGAGAACGAGGTCGATGGCGTCGTCCTTGACGAGCACTTCCTCCCCGTGGCCTACCGCGTGCTGCGCCATCACCCCGGCGACTGCGGCGGGTGGGGCGGGGGTGCGGGCGGGGGGGGCGATCCCGCGGCGTTCGACACGCTCCCCGCAGCCAGCGTGCTGCACTACTTCCGGCCCGACCGGCCCGGGCAGATGCGCGGCATCCCCGACATCACGCCTGCGCTGCCGTTGTTCGCGCAGCTGCGGCGCTACACGCTGGCGGTCATCGCCGCCGCCGAGACCGCCGCGGACTTCGCCGCCGTGCTCTACACCGACGCCCCCGCCAACGGCGAGGCCGATCCGCTGGAGCCGATGGACGAGGTCGAGCTTGAGAAGCGAATGGCGACCGTGCTGCCCGGGGGCTGGAAGCTGGGCCAGGTCCACGCCGAGCAGCCGACCACGAGCTACGCCGAGTTCAAGCGCGAGATCCTCAACGAGATCGCCCGCTGCCTGAACATGCCCTTCAACGTCGCGGCGGGGAACTCCTCCGGGTACAACTACGCGAGCGGCCGCCTTGATCACCAGACGTACTTCAAGAGCCTGCGCGTCGACCAGCACCACCTGCGCCTTGCGGTCCTGGACCGCCTGCTCAGGGCCTGGCTCGACGAGGCGACCCTGGTCGAGGGGCTGCTCCCGCAGTCGATGCGGGTGCGCTCGTGGGGGGGCGCCGCGACCCCGCACACCTGGTTCTGGGACGGCGTCGAGCACGTCGACCCGGCCAAGGAAGCCACGGCCCAGGCCACGCGCCTGGCCAACCACACCACCACGCTCGCCCACGAGTACGCCCGCCAGGGGCGCGACTGGGAGGACGAGCTCCGTCAGCGGGCCAAGGAACTCGCGCTCATGGCCGAGCTCGGGCTCCCGCTCACCACGACCGCACAGCAGGAGTCCACCCCGAGGCGTGACGAGGAACAGGAGACCGAAGCCCATGCCATCTGACACCATCGTCTTCAACGACCACCCGCTCGTGATCCACGCCCAGAAAGCCGCAGACGCCGACGCGGCGGCGGCCCCGCACAAGAGCCTCTCCCTGACCGCGCAGGCGGAGTTTGAGATCGTCGCGGGCGAGGACGCGGGACCGAACGCGGCGCTGCCGAAGTTCCGGATGGTCGCCTACACCGGCGGCCCCATGAAGGTCGCCGGTTGGCGGCACCCGGTCGTCATCGACCTGGCGGGCCTTGCGATCCCCTCGCAGTCCCGCCCGATCCGCTTCGGTCACGATGCGTCCGCCGGCGTTGGGCACACCAGTGCCGTCGCCGTTGAGGACGGCAAGCTCGTCGCCTCCGGCGTGATCTCCCGCGACACGCACGCGGCCAAGGAGGTTGTGGCGTCGGCGCGCAACGGGTTCCCGTGGCAGGCGTCGGTCGGCGCAAGTGTCGAGGCCTTCGAGTTCCTCCGCGAGAACCAGTCCGCCACGGTCAACGGCCGCGAGGTGCAGGGACCCCTGAACATCGTCCGCCGCGCCACGCTCGGCGAGATCAGTTTCGTAGACCTTGGTGCCGACGGCGGGACGACCGCAAGCATCGCTGCTTCAGGTGAGGCTGTGGGGGCGGGTGGTAGCGACAATGGCGGTACCGCCGGTGGTGAGACGGTGCCGGGCAGCAGCAGCGCGGGAACCCCCGATCCCGTGCGCGACCTGCGTGCCCAGATGGCCGCCGAGACGGACCGGATCGCGGCCATCCGGCGTCTGTGCGCCGCGGGGGGCGGGACGCACCCGGGCATCGAATCGCAGGCCATCCGCGAGGGATGGGACGCCACGCGCACGGAGTTGGAGGTGCTGCGCGCCAGCCGTCCCAAGCCGCCCGCCGGTCCGGCGATCCACGCGCAGGGCCACGCGGGCGTTACGCAGAATGTGCTCGAGGCCGCGTGCATCCTCTCGGGCCGCCTGGAGAATCCGGAGAAGCACTGCAACGAGCGTGACCTCGAAGCCGCGAGCCGGGCATTCGGCCGCACGATGGGACTGCAGGAACTGCTCCTGCACGCCGCGTGGGCCAACGGCTACTCGGGGCGCACCTTCCGCGATTGGCATGGCGTGATGGACGCGGCGTTCGGCCGCCACATCGAGGCCTCGGTCGGCAACAGCACGATCAGCATCTCGGGCATCCTCTCCAACGTCGCCAACAAGTTCCTGCTGGAGGGCTTCTTCAGCGTCGAGCGGGTCTGGCGGAACATCTGCGCTGTCCGCAGCGTCACCGACTTCAAGACTGTGACCAGCTACCGCCTCACCGGCAATGACGGGTACGAGAAGGTCGCCCCGGGCGGCGAGATCAAGCACGGCACGCTCGGCGAGGAGTCGTACTCCAACAAGGCCGAGACGTACGCGCTGATGCTCTCGATCGACCGCACCGACATCATCAACGACGATTTGGGCGCGATCACCACCGTCCCGCGCAAGCTGGGGTCCGGCTCGGGCAAGACCATCAACGAGGTCTTCTGGGCCGCGTTCATGGCCAACGGCGGGTTCTTCACGGTCGGCAACAAGAACTACATCACGGGCGCGGACACGGCGCTGGGGATCGACGGGCTGACCAAGGCCGAGGTCGCCTTCATGGATCAGGTGGACTCCGACGGCAAGCCCATCGGCGTGCTGCCCTCGATCCTACTGGTGCCCACGGCGCTCTCGGCGATGGGGAGCCAGCTCTTCAAGAGCCTGGAGCTGCGCGACAACACGGCCGCGGCCAAGTACCCCATCACCAACCCGCACCAGGGCAAGTTCCGTGTCGAGGTCAGCCGCTATCTCGGCAATCCCAAGTTCACCGGCAACTCCACCAAGGCGTGGTACCTGCTTGCGGACGCGAGTGATCTGCCGATCGTCGAGATGGCATTCCTGAACGGGCAGGAAGCCCCGACCATCGAGACGGCTGAACAGGCCTTCAACCGTCTGGGCATTCAGATGCGCGGGTACCACGACTTCGGCGTGGCACTTCAGGACCCGCGGGGCGGTGTCAAGAGCAAGGGTGAGGCGTAATGGGCGATGTGCTTCCGGGTGGGGGCGATATCGGCGGCGGAGTTACACCAGGCGAGCCGGGCGAGCCCGGCTCCGGAGGATCACAGATGTCCACGACGAAGTTCGTTCAGGAAGGCGCGGCGATCGACTACACCCCCGGGGCCGACATCCCCGCGGGCACGGTGGTCGTGCAAGCAGACCTGGTCGGCACCACGCGGGTCGACCTCAAGGCCAATCAGCTCGGCTCGCTGGCGGTGCAGGGGGTGTTCGAGTTCCCCAAGGCCGCCGGCGCGGGCACGGCGTTCACCGTCGGCACGCTGGCCTACTGGGATGCGACCAACAAGGTCGCCACCAAGACGCTCACGGGCAACAAGCTCATCGGCAAGGCGGTGCGCGCGGCGGCCGACGCCGACACGAGTGTCCGCATCCGGATGTCGCAATAACCCCACGGTTGATCGGAGGACGGCGTGGGTGACTTGCTCGAACAGGGCGCGGTGTTCCTGGATGACCAGCGGCACAGGCACATGAGCCGCGCGGTCGTCTACAAGCGCGGCGCTGATGAGAAGCAGGTGCAGGCCACGATCGGCCGCACGGAGTTCGAGCAGGCGGACGAGGCGGGACTGATTCATCGGACGGAGTCGCGGGACTTCCTGATCCGAGCGGCGGACCTGGACCTGGGCTCGGGGCCGATCCAGCCCAGGGCGGGGGACCAGGTGCGAGAGACGGTGGGTGTGCAGGTGTTCGTCTACGAGGTCAACGCGCCGGGCGGCCAGCCGCCCTGGCGATACAGCGACCCCTACCGGCGGGTGATGCGGGTTCACACGAAGTTCGTTGGCACGGAGGCGTGATGACGGGAGCAAGCGCACAGAACGGCACCAACGGCGGCAAGGCCTCGCTGCGCGTCCAGTGGGCGGGGATCGTCGTCACGATCCTCATCGCGGCTGGCGCGATGACCGTCCAGTGGGGCGTGGTCACCGCCAAGCTCCAACAGGTCGAGAAGCGACTGGACGAACTCATCGTCGAGGCCCGCGCCCTGCGCACCGAATACCAGTCCATCGAGCGGCGCGTGTCGTACCTCGAGGGTCGGCTCAACGGAAGGGGTGGCCAGTGAGCACCATCTCGACCATCGCCGACGCCGTCGCCGAGCACATCAACGCCGGGACATACTCGCGCCCCGTGAGTGCCGAGCGGGTCTATCAGCCCGCCTTCACGCTCCAAGACCTGAAGGACCTGCGCGTGTCGGTCGTGCCGCGGACGGTCGGCATCTCCGCCGCCAGCCGCGACAGCAGCATCTTCGAGTGCGTCATCGACGTGGGCGTGCAACAGAAGCTGCCCGCCGAGAACGAGCAAGCCGAAATCGACGCCCTTCTCGACCTCGTTGAGGAGATCGCCGACCACCTGCGGCTCGCGCGCCTCCCGGAAGCGCCCGAGGCGGCGTGGGCGGGCATTGCCCACGAGCCCGTGGTGTCGAGCGAGTCACTGGAGCAGCACCGGGTCTTCACGAGCGTCCTGAGCGTCACGTACCGGGTCCGGAGGTAGGCCGTGCGGAACGTCGTCCTCATCAAGGTGGACCTCGACGACAGCGACAAGCCGCTGTCCGACGCCCGGCTGGTGGCGACGTTCACACTGGCCGCCGCGCCAACGAACACGCAGGCCGCGACGCTCACCGACGGCAAGGGCGTGGAGATCCAGTTGCCGACGGGCGTGCAGTACCGCTTCGAGCGGGTCAACCTGGCGGACCTGTTCGTGCGGAGCAAGGGCGGCGAGTCGGTGTACGTGGTTGGGCACACGGCCTGAGGCCGCTGGTCAAGGAGCAAGGCGATGGCGATCAAACTGGGCATGGAGGCCGCCCTCAAGTTCAAGGTGGGCGGCCAGGCGGGCGGGGGAACGTGGACGGCGCTGGGCAACACCCGCGACGTGACGCTCAATCTCGAAGCGGGCGAGGCCGACGTGACCACGCGCGCCAACAGCGGCTGGCGGGCAACCGTCGCCACGCTCAAGGAGGCGAGCGTCGAGTTCGAGATGGTGTGGGACACCGCCGACGCGGGCTTCACCGCCATCAAGAACGCGTTCTTCAACAACGCCGTCATCGGATTACAGGTCCTCGACGGGACCAGCGGCCAGGGCCTTCAGGCCGACTTCTCCATCACCAACTTCTCGCGCAGCGAGGCGCTCGAGGAGGCGATCACCGTCTCGGTCACGGCGAAGGTGACCTACTCGACGACGGCGCCTTCATGGATCGGCGGGTAATCCCCCCCACGATCCCCTCCCACGATAACCACGCAGCACTCAATCAGGAGACACGAATGCGGACATTTGCGGACAATGCGGGCAGGCAGTGGCAGGTCGAGATCAACGTCGCGGCGCTCAAGCGCGTGCGCGGGCTGGTGCGCGTGGACCTCATGCAGCCGATCGAGGGCTCGGGCGGGCTGATCGAGCGGCTCGTCCGAGATCCCGTCCTGCTGTGCGATGTGGTCTACGCCCTGTGCAAGCCCGAGGCGGACGCGAAATCCATCTCCGACGAGGACTTCGGCCGGGCGATGGCCGGCGACGCCATCGAGCACGCCACCGCCGCGGTGCTGGAGGAACTCGTGTCTTTCTGCCCGAGCCCGAGGGACCGGGCCAACCTCGGGCGGGTGCTCCAGGCCACGCGGGAAGTGATGGACAAGGCGCGGGACCTGGCGACCCGGCGGATCGATCACCTGATCCAGAGCGGGGAGCTGGACCGGATCGCGGAGAGCGCCCTCGCGGAAGCGGACCCACCGCCGCCGACGCCTGGCGACTCGTCTGGCACTGTGCCGGAGCCGTTGGAGTCGATCCCGGCCCCCTGACGCTGCGCGAGTTGATGGACATGCTCGAAGGGCGGCAGCGCCACGAATGGTCCATCGCCTCGTCGTGCCTCTCGGTCATCGCCAACCTGCACCGCGACCCCAAACGCACGCGCTCGTTCAAGCCCAGCGACTTCGACCCATTCGCCAATCGCCACCCCACGCAGCGTCCCATCAAGGTTGATGTGTCCGTGCTCAAGGACGTGTTCATCGACGGCAAGTTCCCCGACCTGCCCAAGGAGGTTCACGGATGAAGTCACTCGCTCCGCTTTCCACCCGCCATGTCGTCTACCTCGTCGGCCTGCTCTTCCTGGCGCTCGTGCTCGCCTCGTGCGCCGGGATCGACCTGGGCGACCTCGTCAAGGTCAAGACACCCAACGCCATCCAGCAGACCACAGGGCTGCGCTCGACGCTGAGCCTCAACGAGGCCGAGGTCGAATACCAGCAGTGGTTCAACCAGGTGCAGGCCACCGGCGCGCAGTGGAAGAGCAACATCGACCGTTCAGGCGAAGTCCGTGGCCTGCTTGGACAACTCACGCTCTCGGCACTCGACACCGTCGGCCCCACCGTGGCGGGGTTGCCCGTCCTCGGTCCCGCGTTGCCTGCGCTTACCGGCATCGTCGGCCTGTTCATCGGCTCGGGGCGGCTCCGCAAGGAGAAGGAAGCGTCGTTCAACAAGGGCCTGGAGACCGGCCGCGATATGTCGGAAGCCTGATTCAAGGAGGAACCACCGATGCAGATCGTCCCCGGACGCTTTGTCCGAGTCCCCAACAAGCCACCGTACCAGCACCCTGCCGCCAGCCCGGACTACTTCGCCACGCGCGGCGAGGTGGTCTGCGGTGGGCGGCGTGCGACACTCGACCTGCTCTTTACGCCCACGGAACTGCGCCGGGCCGCGCACCGCGCGCAGAAGAACCGCGAGGACATCCCGCCGGCGAAGCGGCAGTCGCTCCTGGCCCTCATCCGGCGCGTGCTGGGTGGTGGTGAGCGGTGATCACCATGCGGATCAAGGACATGTTCTTCGACCGCCACGTCGTCATTCGGGCGATGGATTCGGCCAAGCGCAAGGTGCTCAGCCAAGCTGGGGCGTTCATCCGCACGGCGGCCAAGACCAGCATCCGCAAGCGCAAGGGGACCGCCCCGCCCGGCAAGCCGCCGCACTCACATGAGGGGAGCCTGCGGAAGTGGATCCTCTTCGGGTACGACCGCGCGAGCGATTCGGTCGTGGTGGGTCCGGTTGGGTTTGCCAAGAGCACCGCGCCGCGGGCACTGGAACACGGCGGTGAGACGGTCGTGCATACCAGGCGCAAGGGAAGGTTGACATCGCGGAAGGTCAAGATCGCCGCGCGGCCGTTCATGGCCCCGGCGCTGGAGAAGGAGCGGCCCAAGTTGCCGCTGCTGTGGCGGAACTCGATCCGCAAGGGAGGTTGATCGGTGGCCGACGCTCGGGGCATCCGGGCCGGACGGGCGTTCGTCGAACTCGGCGTGAGCGACAAGCTCAGCGCCGGGCTTCGCCGCGCCCAGAAGCGTCTAAAGGCCTTCGGCCAGGGGCTGCGCAGCGCCGGCACGAGGCTGGCGGGCATCGGCGCGGCGGCGGTCACGGCGCTGCTCGGGACTGTGAAGGTCTTCTCCGGCATGGGCGACGCCCTTGACAAGATGAGCCTTCGCACCGGCACCAGCGTCGAGGCTCTGAGCGAGCTGGGCTTCGCCGCCGAGCAGGCTGGTGCGGACCTGGAGACGCTGGAGAACGGCCTGAAGTTCATGCAGCGGTCGCTTGTGGACGCGGCGAAAGGCTCGGCCTCTGCGCAGCAGGCCCTTTCACTGCTTGGGCTCTCGTTTGAGGATCTCGCGAGCCTCTCGCCCGATCAGCAGTTCAAGCGCCTGGCCGACCGCCTTGCGCAGGTCACCGACCCGGCGCTCCGCACCGCCTTAGCGATGGATATCTTCGGCAGGGCCGGGACGAAGTTGCTGCCTCTGCTCTCATCAGGCGCAGCGGGGATCGAAGAACTCCAGGCGCAGGCCCGCAGCCTGGGCTTGACTGTCAGCACGCAGACCGCCAGGGACGCCGCGGAACTCAACGACACGCTCAACATCCTCTGGCGTGTGGTCAAGCAAGGCGTCTTTGCCATCGGCGGGGCGCTTGCCCCCACCATCAAGGATCTGTCTCAGCGGATCACCCGCGTCATCGTCGCCGCCACCGACTGGATCAAGCGGAACAAGGACTTGGTGGTGTGGGCCTTGAAGGTCGCGGCGGGCGTGGTGGTAGTCGGGGCCGCGCTCATCGGCCTGGGCGTGGCGATTACCGGCGTAGCGGCGGCCATGGGCGTGCTCGCCGCTGTCTTCTCCGGCATCGGCGCGGCCTTCGGGCTTGTCGGCGCGGCGTTGGGGGCCCTGCTCAGTCCCATAGGCCTGGTCGTCGCCGCTGTCGTTGGCCTCGGCGGGGCCTTGCTCATCACCAGCGGCGCGGGCGGGGCCGCCCTCGAATGGCTCGGGGAGCAGTTCACGCGCCTGCGCGACTGGGCGACCAAGGTCATCGACGGCATCTCCGACGCACTCGCCGCCGGGGACATTGCCCTCGCGGCCGAGGTCCTGTGGCTGAGCCTCAAGGTCATCTGGCAGCAGGGCGTCGCGGCGCTGAACAAGGCGTGGCTGGGGGCGAAGGAGTACTTCCTGAGCACAGCCCACTCCATGTGGTACGGGGCGCTGGCCGCCGCCGAGATCGGGTTCCACGCCATCGAGGTCGCGTGGATCGAGACCACGGCGTTCCTCTCCAAGACGTGGACGAACTTCACCACCGGCTTTCAGCAGATCTGGGAGTCCGCCTCGTCGTGGGTCGCCAAGCGGATGCTGGAGATCCAGGGGCTGTTCGACTCCGGGCTGGACGTGGACGCCGCGAAGAAGGCGGTGGACCAGCAACTCGCGTCGCGGCTCGTAGAACTTGAGGACGCCGCGCAGCGCGACGTGGCAGCGCGGGAGCGACGCCGCGCCGCAGAGCGCGAGCAGGCCGCGGCGATCCACGAGGCCACGCTCGCGGCGATCGGTCAGGACTTCGAGAACGCGCAGGACGCCCTCCGCAAGGACACGGAGGCGGGCCTTGCCGAGTCGCGTGCCGCCCTCGACGCCGCAAAGGAACGTCTGGCCGCCGCGATTGAGGAGGCGAGGCGCAAGCGAGAGGCGGCGGATGCGGAGCGCGGGCCTCGTGGGGGGCGCTCACCGCGCGACCTGATGGCCGAGCTCGACGAGCGCATCGCGGGCCTGGGCGACCTGCTCGCCAAGGGGATCAGCGTGCGCGGCACGTTTAACGCCAAGGCCGCGCAGGGTTTGGCCGCGGGCAACGACGTCGCCGAGCGCACGGCCCGCGCGACGGAGCAGACGGCCCGGCACACCAAGCGCCTGGCCGACGCTGCGGGGACGGGCGGATTGACGTTCGGTTGAACGGAGTGACGGATGCCCATCGAGGTGCGAGAGAAGTTCGAGTCACGCAGGCTCGTCAAGAGCGTCACGGGGAGCAACTCCTCGGCGGAGCTCGCGTACATCGTGCTGGGCACGGACAACGACATCGCCGCGCGCGATGCGATGGAGGCGGATGCCCCCGCTAACTACGCCAACCTGCCCCGTCAGAGCGTGCAGGTAGAGCCCCTCGGCCCGGGCCTGTGGGACGGCGTGGTCCGGTACGCCCTCTCCGGCGGCGGGGGCGGCCTGCCCACCGGCGAGTCCGCCTTCCAGTTCGACACCGGCGGGGGCACGCAGCACATCACGCAATCGCTGGCCACCGTCCAGCGTGTCCCCGCGCCGGGCATGGTCGCGCCGGACTTCCAGGGGGCCATCGGCGTCAGCGCCGACGGCGTCGAGGGGATCGACATCACCGTCCCCGTCTACCACTTCGCCGAGACGCACTACAAGCCCGATGCGCAGATCACCGGCGCGTACAAGGGCGTGCTGTTCAACCTCACCGGCAAGGTCAACGGCGACGGCTTCCGGGGCTTCGTGCCCGGCGAGGTGCTCTTCCTGGGCGCGAGCGGTGCGAAGCGCGGCGGCGGGTTGGGGGGCGCTGAGGCTGACTGGGAGATCACGTACCGCTTCGCCGCCAGCCCCAACGTGGCGGGCCTGTCGGTCGGCCCGATCAACGGCATCAACAAGAAGGGGTGGGAGTACCTGTGGGTGCGGTATAGCGACCAGGAGGACACCGCCGCCAAGGCGTTGGTGAAGCGCCCCGTCGCGGCCTACGTCGAGCGTGTGTACGAGAACGGGAGTTTCGCGGCGCTGCAACTGGGATGACGAATGGCAGATGACCTCCGCAAAGTCCGGCCCGGCGATCCGCTCCGCATCCCTGCGCGGGCGTACAACGCATTCGTCGATGCCGCGCTCGACGCGCGCCGTCGCCAGCAGGACCGCCGCGGCGGTGAACTGTGGGACGGCGGGCGATCCTTCATCGGCGGCGGCGTCGTGGCCGTGCGCAACGACAGCGGCGCGGACCTGGAGCGCTACCACGCCCTGGCGATCGACGGCCCGCTCTTTCTTCCCAACGACGACGGCCCGGAGAAGTCGTTCCAGAACCGCCTGGCCTTCAAGGGCATCACGCCCGCCGCCACGACACGCCCGGGCTCGTTCGCCATCGCGCGCGAGCCGATCCCGCAGGGCGAGGTCGGCCTGTGCGTCGTCCACGGCGTCACGCCCGCGCGGGTGATCATCGAGGACGAAGAGCACACCTTCGCCGAGATCACCCCTGACGAGACCGTGCTCCGATCCGCCGGCTTCGGGAGCGCGGCAATCCTGTGGAAGGAAGAGGGCGTGGGGGGCGGGGAGAAGTGGGCGCTGGTTGAGGTGGGGCGCCCGCGCGGCGGCCGCATCGTCGCCATCCTCGGCGAGGCCAGCGAGATCGAAGGCGAGCGCTTCCGCTGGCGCTACCCGTGGACCGAGGCCGCCATCGACGGCGACCCGGGCAGCGACACCTTCGGTCGGTACATCACGCTGGAGGAAGGGCTGTCGTCCAAGGGCGCGGGCGGCGAGGAGGACCCGGCGCGCTGGGCGATCAACAGGTTCGAGAGCCATCACAGCGATGTGCCGGACGAGGAACCCGAAGGCACCGACGGCTTTGGCGGCCTGCGCTCGCTCTTCGTGCCCGGGCAACTCGAGCCTCTCGACCCCGCGGGCTACTGCCCCCGCAAGGCGGCGGTGCCAATGCTGCGACCCATCTTCAAGGGCGTCGCGGTCGAGATGGTCGCGGAGCGCGACACGCGCGGCGGGACGATCTGGACGTTCCAGGCCCTCAACGGAATGGAACTGGTCGAGTTCGATGTCCCGGTGTGGCTGTATGTCTGATTCAACCGTCACCATCCCGATCGACCTCGAAGCCCGCCGCGAGCACGAGCGGCGCAAGTACCTCGCGCTGGCGGGGCACGCCGGGGGCACCTACGGCTCGACCAACCACGGGCGTTTCGCGTACCGGCTGGTGCTGGGATGGAAGCCCCGCCCCCCACGGTTCGTCGTGGACTTCGGCTGCGGCCGGAACCTCTTTATACAGCACCTCCGGCGGCTGGGGATCGACGGCCTGGGCATCGACTTTGCCTTCCCCGAGGCGGACATCGTGGCGCCCATGCACCGCGTTCCCGTCTCCGCCGGCATCGCCGACGTGGTGACCTCATTCGACGCTCTGGAGCACCTGCTCCCCGAGGAGGTGGACGAGGTGCTCGATGAGATGCGTCGGATCGCCGTGCGTAGGGGTGGCGGTCGGTTCGTGTTCTCGATCTGCACGCGGGAGAGCAAGACCAAGGTCAACGGCGAGGGGCTGCACCCGACGGTGCGGCCTCTGAAGTGGTGGCTCGACCGGATCGGCCGCGTCGGCACGGTGCGTCAGGGTCTCGGCGCTCCAAGGTACATAGCGGGGGTGTTCAACCATGCGTGAGAATGGTGGCGACATCGCGGCATTGCAGGCGGGGCTCAAGCAGCGCAGGCCCGCGCGGAGCGGCGTGCGCCTCTACACCGCCGACTTCGACTCCGTCTCCCTGTGCGACTTCTACCGCGGCCGCTCGGCGTTCCTGATCCTCTCGGGACCGTCGCTCGCCCAACTCGACCTGACGCGGCTCAACCAGCGCGGCATCGTCACGATGGCCGTCAACAACGCCTGGGCCGTGCATCGCCCCACGCTGTGGACGTGCGTGGACGACCCCGGCCGCTTCATCGACACGGGCTGGAAGGACCCGGGCATCCTGAAGATCGTGCCCGTCTCGCACTTCGACAAGCGCCTGCGCGTGCAAAACCCCGACGGCTCGTTCCGTGCGAGCGCGTTCAAGGTGCGACAGATGCCGGGCGTGCTCTTCTACCGCCGCAGCGACCATTTCGACCACAGCCGATTCCTCAAGGCCGACACCATCAACTGGGGCCAGGACGGCGAGCACACGGACTCGCTGGGGATCAAGGGCAAGCGGAGCGTCATGCTCGCCGCGCTGCACCTGCTCCATTACCTGGGCTTCCGCACGGTCTACCTGCTCGGCTGCGACTTGAAGATGGCCCGCGACCGGCGCTACGCCTTCGACGAGAACCGCAGCAAGGACGCGATCCGCCACAACAACATCCTGTACGAGAGCCTCCAGAAGCGCTTCGAGGCCCTCAAGCCGCACTTCGAGCAGCACCGTTTCCGCGTGGTCAACTGCGCGCCCGATCCCGAGTCGTGCGCCCTAAAGGCGTTCGAGTTCGTGCCCTTCGAGCAGGCCGTGAGCGACGCGGCCGCCGAGTGCTCGAAACCCATCAGCACCGCCGGGTGGTATCAGCCCGCCAACCCAGCGCAGGAGAACAAGGGATGAGCGACGAGCCCCGCCGGTACTTCCTCTACATCCCTGTGTGGGCCTCCACTGGCGGCCCCGGCGGCTCGGGGTCGGGCTCCGGCTCGTCCGGGAGTTCGGAGAGCTCCTCGTCGGGCTCGTCTTCGTCGAGCGGCAGCAGCTTGTCGGGATCATCGTCAAGCGGGTCATCCAGCAGCGGCTCGGGCTCGTCGAGCGGTTCCTCGGGCGCTTCGAGCGGCGCGAGCAGCGGGGCCAGCAGCGGCGCATCGAGCGGCGCATCGGGCAGTTCCGGTGCGGGCAGCAGCGGCGCGTCAAGCGGGGGCGGCGGGAGTTCCGGCGCATCGGGTGGCTCCTCCGGCGGCGGTGGCAGCAGCGGCTCGGGCGGGTCGGGGGGGTCGGGATCGGGCGGGAGCGGAGGTTCCGGCTCGGGTGGTTCGGGTGGATCAGGCTCGGGCGGCTCCGGAAGTGGCGGGTCCGGCGGCAGCGGATCGGGCAGCGGCGGCTCCGGAGGCGGAGGTTCGGGTGGTGGAGGATCGGGGGGCGGTGGTGGCGGTGGAGGAGGTGGTGGAGGCGGCGGCGGAGGTGGCGGTGGGGGTTCGAACTGCCTGCTCTTCGGCACGCTCGTCCGCCTGGCCGACGGCCGCGTCACCACGATCGAGAACCTTAAGCCGGGCGACAGCGTCGCCACGATCAAGGTGCCCGGCCTCGAAGTCGATGTCCCCTACCGCGCCCAGTACCAGTGGCTTTCTCATGCTCGTGGGGGCGGCCTGCGCGGCACGATCCCGACGGTCGGCCGCGTCGCCAGCGTCAAGCTTGGTGAGCACACCGGGTTTGTGGTCATCAACCGCCGGATCAAGGCCACGCCGGAGCACCCGTTCCTCATGCGCCGCGGCGACGAATGGGGCTTCTCGTCGGCGGAGTTGCTCAAGAAGGGCGACTACCTGATCGGCGAGCGACTTGCTGAGGAACTCGTGGAGACGGTGGACCGCATCGAGGCACCAACCCGGACCGTGGCCATCCACATCCCCGGCACGAACACGTTTTCCGCCGAGGGCGTCTGGGTCCACAACGACATGCCCGCGACGGCCCACTCCTCCGGCTCGGGGTCGAGCTCCAGCGGCTCGGGCTCCGGCAGCGGTTCCTCGAGCAGCAGCGGCTCGTCTGCCAGCAAGTCCAGCGGGTCCTCAATGTCGTCGAGTTCCTCATCCGGCTCCGGCAGCGGCTCTAGCAGCCAGTCCAGCGGCGGGCCGGGTGGGACGTACTCGATCTGATCAGCCATTCGTCGTGGCGTGAGTTGGATAGGTGTCATTGTCGATCCCCGGTACGCGGGAACTTGGCCGGGGCTGTTTGGTGCCGTACCAACACGAGAGTCACTGAACCGCGTAGACGGACGACGCGTTGACCACAATGGTCTTCCCGTCGGCCGCCGCGACCCTTCCGACAACCACGATCTCCGAGAGCTCCTTCAGCCCGCGCCGCCCCTTCATGTCCGTGCGGAGGATCTGCCCCTTGGCGTCCACCACCTGGACGGTCACGGAGTTGCCGAGGATCTCCTCCTTGGTCTCGCAGCAGTAGTCCCAGGGCTTGGAGCACTTGTCGTCGGGGATCTCGTTGCAGGCCTTGAGCCCGCGGCCCATGAGAGTAAATACGGCGCGACCAGCAACGAACGGGTCCTTGCTACCGCCGATCCGGCCGCGAAGCACGACGTCGTCGCCGGCCTTGAGTGTTCCGGCCTTGCGGACTTCGGATACGTCCTTGGCGCTCTCCGGCTGCTTCTCGACAAAGAACCCGCTCGGCAGCGGGGCCTTGGCCACGTGCAGGGAGGATGCGGTGAGCACCAGCGCATCGGTGCCGTTGGCGGTCTCGACCTTGCCGGTCACAAAGACCTCCGCGCCCGCCTTGAACCCGTGCTGGCCGCTGAGTCCCGAGCGGAGCGGCTTTCCGTTCGCGTCCACGATCTGCACCGTCGCCCGCCCTTCCGCCGGAATGTCGCACGCGGTGTCGGGCAGCTTGTCCAGCGGCGGGCAGCATCCCTTGCGGGTGGATTCATCCACAAGCGTGAACATCGCGCGATTCTCGACGAACGCGTCCTTCGACATCGCCACGGTGCCGCGCACGGTGATCGTCTCGCCCACCTTGGCCGACTTCATCGCGGCGGTGATCTCCAGCGCATTCGCCGGAAGTTCCGGCCTGAGCATCGTCTTCACGTCCGCCACGCTCTTGACCTGCGCCATCGCGGCCTGAGGCGCGATGGCTCCGACGCCTGCCGCGCCGCCCAGAATCATCGCGGCCACCGTCATCGCCTTGATCGAACCGGTCATGTTCATCTTCATCGCTTTCATATCGAAACTCCCTGCAAGGTTCCTTGGATACTTCTCGCCCCGCGGCACACGCCGCGGCGGCGTACACGTTCACCATCACACCGCCTTGAGCGCGACGGGGATCGTCGGCCGAAGGCATCGAATCGCCGGGGGCAACGCGCCCACGACACCCAGGGCTAGGCCCGTCAGCAGCCCCAGCCCGATCACCGTTTCGTCGATCATCAGACCGAACGCCCCCATCGAGAACCGCACCGCCAGCCCGTCGAGCAGGAAGACGCCTACCGCGCACGCGAGCAGCCCGCCCGCCGCCGTTGCCAGCGTCGATTCCTGAATCATCGACCAGACGATCGCCAGCCGCCGGTAGCCGATGGATTGCAGCGTGCCCAGCTCGCGGATGCGCGAGGCGAACGCGGCGTACATCGTGTTCAGCCCGCCGAAGAGCCCGCCGACGGCGATCAGCCCCGCCGTCACCCACGCGACAATCTTGATCGGCCCGAAGAAACTCGCCAGTTTTCCGTAGTACTCGCGCTCGGTCATGGGGACCAGTTCGAGGTCCGGCCGCGTCTTGGTGAAGGCCGCGATATCACCGAACTCTGCCCCTTCGCCCGTAGTCTCGTTGTAGGGGTCGAGCGTAAGGATCACGCATGAGATCGTGTCCCGCTTGGTGGCTTCCATCAGATCCGCCAGCGGCAGCCACACCTCGGCCTCAACGACCGTCCCGGGCGCGCTGAAACGCCCGACGATGGTCCACGGCCTGCCGTCGATGATGAGCGACTTTCCGATCTGCACGTCAGTCGCCGCCACACCCAGCACTGTCGCCGCCATACGACCGACCAATACCTCATCCGCACCGGATGCGGGCCAGCGACCCTCAGTCAGCGACACCGACTCGTGGACCAGCGCCGCCGCCGGAGTCACGCCGCGCATCATCACCTGGCGGAGTTTCGCCTTGGGCGCGAGCGCGCCATCGCTGCCCGCGCCAGTGCGCACCGGCGCAGCCGCCGTACCGACCACTCCCACCGGCAGCATCACATGGACCTCGGGCGAGACATACGCCACCCCCGCCCGCGTGCGGATGCCCGGCACGCTGGCCGAGAGCACCCCCGGCGTCGCCGCCGGAATCTCGGAGCGCTCGACGCTCTCCTCGCTCCCCGCGCCCAGGAGGATGACGTTGTGCTCCCCGCCGGTGGCCTTGAGTGCCCGGCTCATGCCGTTCACGAAGCCGCCCGCGACCAGGATGAGCAGCACCACCATCGCCGCCCCCGCGACAGATAGAAACAGCCGCGAGGGTGAGCGGCCCAGATTGCGGACTGCGTATGCAAACGGAAGAAGTCTCATAGGTTCCTCTTTCACACCGCCCGGAAGCACGATGCAATCTCGCGGCGACCGGCCCGCCACGCGGGCACCAAACCCGCCACGATCCCCACGCCCGCCGAGATGATGAGGCCCCAGGCCAGGACCGACCACGAGGCACTCACGCCGATCGACAGCCCCTCTTGCGAGAGCGTAAAGTTGCCGAAGTGAACGACCGACAGGGCGATGCCCGTGCCGATCGCACCCCCGAGCAAGCCGATGAGCATCCCTTCGCTGACAATCAGTCGGGCGATGAGGCCGGAGCGGAACCCCAAGGTCTGCAAGACCGCGTGCTCCTTGATGCGGTCCTGCACGCTTAGCACGATGGCGTTGGCGACCAGCGCCAGCACCGCCGCCAGGCACCCCCACCCCAGCCACTGCGTGAACTTCACGATCTCCACGATGTCGGCCCCGGCCTGCGCCACGAAGGCCTTCTCGGGACTGGTCATCGTTGGGTCGGCCTCAGTGCGGAACTCGGCATCGATCGCCTCCGCCACGGCCTCCATCCTCGCCGGGTCATCGACGCGGACGGTGAACTGCGTGACGACGCCCAGCCCGCCGCCCTTGCCCCCCCCCGCGCCGGCCTGCTGAAGGAAGTCAAGGTGGACATAGGCGACGTTCTGGTCTTGCGCTTCGGGGGAGCGGATGATCCCTGCCACTGTGACGGTGATGCCCGAGGCGTCGAAGGACTGGCCGACTCGGAAGCCGCGCCGCGCTGCGAGCGTCTCGCCCACGAGTGCCGAGTCCGATCGCTTCTCCCACTCGGCCACGGAGCCGGCGATGATCTGCCACTTGCTCGCCCACCCGTTGGGACCACCAAGGTTCTCGCGCGGCACGCCGCGGAAGGTGACGACGTCGAGCGAGGCCCGGCAGTTGTTGACCACGATCTTAACGGGCACCGCCGAGACGACGCCGGGGATCTTCTCGATGCGGTCAACGTAGAACTGCGGCAGGCGGCTGGCGGCGGGGCAGAAGCGGTTCTCACGGTAGACCACCAGCGTGGTGTCCCCCGCAGCAGCTTGCGTGGATTGGCGCACGCCCTCCTGCAGCGTCTGCACGGCGATGAAGAGGAACATGGCGATGGCGACGCCCGAGAGCGTGAGCACGCTGCGGACGCGGTGCCGCCACAGCTGCTTGAAGACGACGGGCATAAACTTGGGGGCGATCATGAGTTAGGCCTCCTGCGGGACAAGGGGTGCGCGGCGTGCGGCGAGATCGGCGGTTTCGATCAGGCGGCCCTTCTCCAGGTGCAGCGTCCGCTTGGCATACGCTGCGCTCTTGGAGTCGTGGGTCACGATGATGAGGGTCTTGCCGAGATCCTCGCAGAGGCGCGTCATGAGATCCATGATCGCCTGCGCCGACTCCTGGTCGAGGTCGCCGGTGGGCTCGTCTCCGACGATGATGGTGGGGTCGGTCACGATCGCGCGGGCAATGGCGACACGCTGCTCCTGGCCGCCCGAGAGTTGCCGCGGGTAGTGGTCGTGCCGGTCGGCGATCCCTACGAGCTGCATGGCGGTCTGTACCTTCTCGTGTCGCTCGCGGGCCGACATGCTGTGGAGCAGGAGGGGTAGCTCGACGTTCTCGTAGGCCGTGAGCACGGGCACGAGGTTGTAGAGCTGGAAGACATAGCCGACGTTCACACTCCGCCAATCGGCGAGCTTGGACCTCGACAGCGTGGAGATGTCCGTGCCGCCGATGATGAGTTGCCCGCCGCTGGGCCGGTCGATCCCGGCAATAAGATTGAGCAGCGTGGTCTTACCGCTGCCCGAGGGGCCCATGAGGGCGAGGAAGTCGCCCGCCGGCACGTCGAGGTCGAGCTCCTGGAGCGGCGTGATGGTGTTGTCGCCCTTCTTGTACGTCTTGGTGAGCCGGCGGCACTGGATGAGCGGCGGGCCAAGGGGAGATGTTCGTGCGTGCGTTTGGTTCGTGGTCATGGGGCTTCTCGTTGATGCCGCGAGTTTGTCGCGGGGATGTTCTGGAACCGGGAGCTACGGGTTTGAGGACGCGGGTTCCAAGGGAGTAGTTGTGCGTTCCCCCAGAACTTTGAGCCGCATGCCGTCGCGGATCGCGGGCGGAGCGGGCGGGTCCAGGATGATGCGGTCGGTGAGGCGGAGTCCGCTTATCACGGCGGTGAAACCCTCGTCCGCCGAGGGAGCGGTGACGATGTCGCGGCGGCGCGCGACAGGGCTGCCGCCAGAAGTATCCACGACCCAGACCTGGCCTCGCCCATCGCCAGCCGCAGCAACGGCGGCCGTCGGCACCAGAAGCGTCAGGTCTCCACCGCCGCTGTCACCGGGGAACGGGCCGCCGATGCTCCCATTGGAGCGCCGCTGAGAAGCCGACGCGGGTGCGTGAAGTCTTACGCGGGTGAGCATCTCGGGCTTGAGAACGGGCGATGGCGCGTCGAGAGCGACCTTGAACTGCACCGTGTTCCGCTGGATGTTGGCCTCGTGAACGACTCGCGACACCACGCCACTGAACGTCTGGTCGGCCAGCGCCTCGGTGCTGACAGTCGCCCGCGTGCCCACGCTCACCTTGGCGGCGTCAGCCAGTGGCACGTCTACACGCACCTGGAGTTTCGCGGGGTCGTAGAGGCGGATGACCGCCCCCATCATGCTCCTAGCGGGCCCTGCGTCTCCGCTCTGCCCGCTCATGCTGATCCGTGAGCCGGGCTCGACCAAGTGGGCGAGCACGATGCCCGCGACCGGCGAGCGCACCTCCATACGCTCCAGACGCAGCGCCGCCTCGTCCCGCAGCACATTGGCTGCGGCGCGGGCCGACTCCGCCTGCGCGAGCACGGCACGGGCCTCGCTCACCATCTTCTCCGCCGTAGCGACCTTCGCATCCAGCCCGCCAAGGCGGATCTCCATCCGGCGGAACGTGCCCTCGCTCAATCCTCCTGCGGGCACCAACTCGCGCTTGCGGGTCACCTCGTCGCGCAGTTCGGCGGCGGCGGTGCGCTCGACCTCCACCTGCGACTCGGCGGTCGCGAGCGCCGCCCGGGTCCGGGCCACGTCCGCGTCGCGTTCCGCGACGGTCGCGTCCGCCGCGCGGAGTGCCAGCCGCGCATCGTCGTCGATCAGCCGGGCGATTACCTGCCCAACCTCGACGCGCTCGCCGTCCAGGACCAGAAGCTCCTTGACGACGCCTTCCGCGAGCGCGGGCACGCTGACGGCGTACGGCGCGGGTTCGATCCATCCGGGCGCTTGCACAGCCACCGGACCGAGCACGGCGTCAGCGGGCTTTTCCGCAGTATCCGATGCTGCTTCCGCGCCATCAGTTGGCGGCGCGTTTGCGAAGATCTCCTTCGGGATCGCCGCGGCGACAAACACCTCCAGCCGGGGCTGGAGTGCATCGCGGGCGGCGTACGCGAGCAGGCCCCCCGTCGCGAGCAGCACGGCGGTCGGAACGAGGAGCCTCGTCAACCATCGTGCTTTGGGACGAGCTATGACTGTGGTGGTTCCCGCCAATGCGGGTGGGGGTACGGCGTGTTGTTCTGTGGGCCGCGGGGCTCGACGGAGCGTCCGCAGGTCAGTCGGCGTGGTGGTCATTAGAGTTCCCTGCAAAGCGGCCAACAAGGCCGCGGGCCTTCGGCGTACCACCCGCGCGTGCGAACAAGGGTCGCTCGAGCGAGGACGGCTTGGACGGCGTGCGTCCGTTGCAGGGATGAACTAGACGAGGAGCGTGCAATGCCACCGCAGCGCTTCGCGGTTGGCCCTCAGGAATGGTGGGTCGGAGGCCCAGCCCGGCATGGACTGCGCGGCCAGCGGAGGCAGATTCCAGAGCACCGCGACGGCGGTCGTCGCCAGCGCGTTCCAAACCTTCTCGAACACGGGAAGGTTTGCCTCGGCCTTCACGCCCGTGCCGCCGGATGTGCCCTGGCACGACGGGCATGAGGGGCATTCCCCGGGCGACGGCTGCTGGTCGTCGGACGGGACTTCCTGCTGCTGATCCGATGCCGAGTCGCCCGGGCATTCGTGGCCGCACGAAGTCGTCTCAGGTGCCGGCCCGTGCTGGCCGCCGAAGACGCTCCCCGCAAACGCCATCGCCTCGCAGCAGCACAGCGGCGTGACAACGCCGATGAGCAGTGCGACCAGGGTGTGGAGCAGAGGGTGACGCATGGGGTCCATCGGTGCATCCAGTATATCGGCCGACCGTCCGCCGGGTTCACTCTACGCAAGATTCCGCGGCGGGTTCGGCCCCGGCCGGGCCGCCGGACCCTTCCGCATCCCTAATAACCGCAGCCCGTTCCCGACCACGAGGAGGCTCGCCCCTACGTCGGCGATGACCGCCATCCACATCGTTCCCCACCCGCCCAGGGTGAGAACGAAGAAGACCACCTTGATCCCGATGGCGAAGGTGATGTTCTGGGCCAGCACCCGCCCGGTTTGCCGCGAGAGCCGCACGAACTCGGGCAGGCCGCGCAGGTCGTCCTGCATGAGCGCCACGTCGGCGGTCTCCAGCGCGGTGTCCGTTCCCGCCGCGCCCATAGCGAAGCCGATGGTGGACTTGGCAAGGGCCGGGGCGTCATTCACGCCGTCACCGACCATGCCGATCGCGTCGCCGTGTTCCTTGGTCAGGCGCTCGATCTCGGCGAGTTTATCCTCGGGGAGCATGCCGCCGCGGGCCTCATCGATGCCGACCAGCTTGGCAATGGCCGACGCGGTGGTCTGGTTGTCGCCCGAGAGCATGAGCGTCTTGATACCCATTTCGTGCAGTGACTTAACGGCCTCGACACTGCTCTCGCGGGGGGTGTCGGCCACAGCGATGACGCCCAGCACGGTGCTGGCGGAAGCGACGACGACCGCCGTCTTGCCCTGCACCTCGAAGTGGCTCAGGACGGCCTCAACCTCCAGTGAGCAAACCTTGCGTTCCTCGGCGAGGCGGTGGTTGCCGACGAAGTACGCCGCGCCGTCGATGCGTCCTTCCACTCCACGACCCGTGAGCGACTTGAACGCCTCGACGCTCGCCCGCTCGCCGCTCCAAGCCGCGACGACCGCGATCGCAACGGGATGCTGCGAGAGCGCATCGAGACTCGCCGCGATCCGCAGCACCTCGTCTTTGCTCGCGCCACCTACCGGCTGCACATCCGTCACGCGAGGCCTGCCCTCGGTGATCGTCCCGGTTTTGTCGAGCGCGACGACCTTCAGTTTGCGGCCGTTCTCAAGGTGAACGCCGCCCTTGATGAGGATGCCCCGCTTGGCCGCCGCCGTCAGGCCGCTCACGACCGTCACCGGCGTTGAGATGACCAGAGCACACGGGCACGCGATGACGAGCAGCACCAGCGCCTTGTAGAGCCAGGAATAGAACGGCTGATCGAACGCCAGCCACGGCACCACCGCGACCAGCGCGGCGACGATACAGACAAGCGGCGTGTAGACCTTGGCGAAGTTGTCCACGAACCGCTGCGTGGGCGCGCGGCTCCCCTGCGCCTCCTGCACGGTCCTGATGATCTTGGCGAGGGTGGTCTGGTCCTTGCCGCCGGTGGTCTTGAACTCCAGCACGCCCGACTCGTTGATCGTTCCCGCGAAAACCTTGTCGCCCGCCTTCTTGTCCACCGGCACGGATTCGCCCGTGACCGGGGCCTGGTTGACACTCGACTCGCCCGCGACCACCACGCCATCAAGCGCCAGTCGCTCGCCCGGCTTCACCTGCACGACCGCGCCGACGGGGACTGCTCCCGCGGTCATCACCTTCCACGAGCCATCCGGCTGCTTCACGCTCGCCTCGTCGGGGGCCATCGCCATCAGGCCCTTGACGGCGTTCCGCGCGCGGTCGAGCGCCTTGGCCTCGATCAGTTCGGCGAGCGCGAACAGAAAGGTCACCAGCGCGATCTCCGGCCACGCGCCGATGACCGCCCCGCCGACGATCGCCACGGTCATCAGGAAGTTGATGTTGAGCGTGAAGGTCCGGAGCGCGATCCAGCCCTTTTTCAGCGTCGGCAGGCCGCCGAGCAGGATCGACGCGACCGACATCGCGATGACGATGGGCGAGGTCTCCTTCACGCCCGCGAAGTAGAGAGTTTCCGCCCCCGCCGCGAGCAACCCCGCGAGGATGAACAGCCCGTACTTCCGCCACCACGGGCGCGTATCCTCCTTTACCGCTGCGTACGCGTCCCCTGGCGCGCACGCCGTCGCGCCGCAGTCGGCTCCCGCAAGCACACCCGTTTCTCCCGCAGGCGAAACCACCGTCGGCGTCATCCCCACCGAGCGAACCTTCTCCGAGAGCATCGCGGGCGGAGTCGCTGCCGCGTCGTGCAGCACTGTCATCCGCCGCGTCACGACGTTGCACTGCACCGACGCGACGCCGGGCAGAGAGCCCACGGCCTTGCGCAGCACCTGCTCCTCGGCGGCGCAGTCCAGTTGGTCAACGGCGATGATGGTGGTGGTCGTGGGCATGCCATTATCCAACGCGGCGGCCGCGCCGCCTCCAAGCACCGCACGCGGGCTTCGTTTCGGAACTCGTTCAGGTTCCAAAGCTCCCGGAGCATGTTCCCACACGCCAGGAGCGAGTGTCGCTTCAGGCCGGGCAAGTACGCTGAGCCGCTCCCCGCGTATCCGCCGGAATCACCTCTTGATCGCGAACCCGCCGACGGCCTTGCTGCCCTTGCCGTCGTCGATCTCGATCCAGAGTTTCGCATCCGCCGGGATGGGGTTCGGTACGTCGGTGTGGGCGTGGTACTCGTTGCCGCCCCCGTCGGCCTTCTGCTTCATCGCGCCCCTGCCGTCCTGCGAACCGATCCAGACGCGAACGGCGGCGGGCCGGGCCGTGCTCCCCGACAACTTGATGTCGAGGTGGGCCTCGCTCCCGGCCTTGATCTCGCCAGAGACCGCGACGGTCCATGCGCCGATGGTGGCCGTGCCGATCGCGCCCCCCTCGCCGTGGCCGTGGTCGCCGTGGTCGCCGCCGGCCTTCCCGGCCCCGCCTGCGGGTGCCGCGGCGGCGGGCTTGGCGTGGTCGTGTCCGTCGCCCTCCTTGTGGTCGTGGCCGTCATCCCCTTTGGCTTTGCACTCAGCGCATTCGCCGTGCGCGACCATCTTGAGGGTGTTGCCGTCACGCAACCACAGATGGGCCTCGCCATCATCGGCGGTGACGAAGTACTGCGTGTCGGCGGGGGCGCGCTGTGCGGCACCCTGGCCCATCATCGTCGCGAGGGCGGCGGTCAGACCAACGCCAGCGAGCAGGCCAAGGACGACGGACGAACGGTTCGAACTCTTCATGGTGTTTCTCCAAAGCGGGGCGGATGGACGCGGACCGCCGGGACGTGTCTTCAGTTCTCCGCCCGGCCGCGCCGCCGGGACGGTGTGCGACCAGCGCACGGTTTACGACTTGAGATCAAACCCCACGACGTGCTTCTCGCCCTTGGCCGTTTCGACCTCGACCCAGAGTTTGCTTCCGGCGGGCAGCGGCTTGGGCACCTCCGCGTGGGCATGCCACCCGTCGCCCTCGGCTTCGGCCTTGCCCTTGATCGAGCCCTTGCCATCCTGCGTGCCGACCCACACCCGGACCGCTGCGGGCCTTCCCGCGCCCCCGGTCACAGCAATGTCGAACGTCGCCTCGCCGCCGGGGGTGACGCCCCCTTCGCGAGCGGCCACGATCGTCATGCCGCCCGCCGACTGGCTGCCCAGTTCGGTCCTGGGACCGTGGCCGTGGCCGTCCCTGTGGTCGTGGTCATCCCCGTCCTTGTGGTCATGACCATCTCCCGCGGCATGGCCACCGGTGTTGGCTGAGGGCTTGGCGGGCGACTCGGCCTTCTTCTCGCACGCGGGCACGGCCACGGCGAGAGCGAGAGCGGGGAGGGCGAGCACAAGCGGGAAAGTGCAAGTGAATTTCATGTGTGAATCTCCTTACGATCAGTTGGTTGAATCGGATCGATTTGAGGAACGACGCATCAGACGGGACAGCACGCCGGGGCGCGCCTCGGCGTCTTCCTTGACCTTGAACGCCAGCGAGTAGCCGGCGGGGACAACAAACAGGTTGAGGAACGTGCTCGATATCAGTCCGCCCAGCACCACGATCGCGAGCGGTGCCAGAAGCTCGCTTCCGGGTTTGCCCTTGGCGAGCGCCAGCGGGATAAGCGCCAGTGCCGCCGTCAGGGCGGTCATCAGGATCGGCACGAGCCGCTCCATCGAACCCTGGATGATTGACTCGCCGACGGACCTGCCATCGTGCCGCTGCAGGTGGTCGTAGTGGTTCACCAGCAGGATGCCGTTGCGGACGGCGATGCCAAAGAGCGTCACGAAGCCCACCATGCTCGCAATCGAGATCACTGGGGCGATGTAGCGCGACGATGAGAGCCCGAAGAGCGCCAAGGTGTTGCTGATCAACCCCGGACCCTCGGTGAGATAAATCGCCGCGATCCCGCCAATGAGCGCCAGCGGCAGGTTGAGCATGACGAGCAAGGCCACACGTGACTTGCCAGTGGACAGTTGCAGCAGCAGGAACATGAACACCGCCACGCCGGCGCCCATGATGTAGATCGTCCTGCTGGCGGACTGCTGGGCTTCAAACTGCCCACCGTAGTGGACGGTGTATCCGGCCTTCTGGACGATCGGGTCCACCTTGGCCTGCACCTGCGCCACGAGCTGTCCGAGGTTGTAGCCGTCGGCGACATTGGTCGAGACGACCGCCTTGCGCTGGGCGTTCTCACGGGCGATGAGGTTGCTGGTCTTCTCCGGGCCGATGTCCGCCACTTCGCGCAAACGCACGATCGCCCCACCCGCCCCGCGGAGCTGCAGGTCCATGATCTGGTCGATCCGCTCCCGCTCGCTCTCCGCCAGGCGCACGACCATTTCATAGCGGCGGACGCCCTGGTTCACTTCTGCGACGGTCTCGCCATAGAGCAACTGCTGCACCTGCTGTGCCGCGGCTCCGGGCGAGAGTCCGGCGGCGACGAGATCCTGCGGACGGTAGCGGATGGGAAGCGAGGTGATCATGATTTCGCGGTTGGCCGCGACATCACGCGTACCGGGGATGGGCTTGATCGCCGCCTCGATCTCCTTGGCGAGCGACCGCAGTACGTTGAGGTCGTCGCCGTAGACGTTGATCGCTATGGCCGCTGGCGTACCCGACAAGACGTGGCTGAGCCGATGCTCAATGGGCTGGCCGACCATCGTGGTGATCCCCGGGATGTTGGCGATGATGCGGTCGATCGCGGCCCGGACCTTCTCTTGGTCGAAGCCCTGCTTCATCGTCACTTCGATCTCGGAACTGCTCACCGGCTCGGCGTGCTCATCGCGCTCGGCCCGACCGGTGCGCCGCGTCACGCTCGACACACCCTCGATCTGGACGAACTGGGCTTCGACACCCACGGCCAGGCGGTTGCTCTCGACCAGCGATGTACCCGGGGGCGCGAGCAGGAAGACCGTGAACGTACCCTCCTTGAACGCGGGCAGGAACGATGTACCGAAGGTGGACATGAGCACCAGCGACAGCGCCGTGAGAACGCCCGCCCCGCCCAGCACCAGCCCGCGATTGCGTAGGCTGGCACGCAGGGCCGGTTCGTATCCCCGCTTGAGCTTGCGCACCAGCCACCCGTCGTGCTCCCCGTGCCCGTCCTTGTTCTTCTTGCCGAAGGAGCCCGCGAAGAGCCACTTGCACAAGGCGGGCGTGACCGTGAGCGCCACCAACAGCGAGGCCATAATCGAGATGATGTACGCGATTCCCAGGGGCTGGAAGAACCGTCCTTCGAGCCCCTGAAGGAACAGCAGGGGCACGAAGACCATGCAGATAATGATGGTGGCAAAGACCACCGACGAGCGGATCTCGTTGCTGGCGGTGTAGATGACCTCCACCGGTGCCTTGCGTTCGCCCTCGGGTAGTCCACCGTTCTCCTTCAGCCGCCGCAGCACGTTTTCGACGTCGATGATCGCGTCATCGACCAGCTCGCCGATCGCGACGGTGAGTCCGCCGAGCGTCATGACATTGATCGACAGACCCCAAGCCCATAAGACGAGAAGCGCCACGGCCAGCGACAGCGGCAGCGCGGTGAGGGTGATCACTGTCGCCCGGGCGTTCATCAGGAACAAGACAACGATGATGGCAACGATGATGCTTGCCTTCAGGAGTTTGTCGAACACATTGTGGATGGACCGCTCGATGAACCGCGAGGCTCGGAATGGGTCGCGGTTCAAGACCATCCCCTTGGGCATGGCCTTCTCCATCTGGTCGAGCACCACGTCTATCTGCGTCGTCAGGTTGAGTGTGTTGGTCCCGGGGCTCTTCTGCACGCTGATGACAACCGCGGGCAATGCCCGGTCAGACGCAGTGCCGCGCTTGGGTGAGGGCCCGAGTTGCACGTCAGCCACCTGCCCGATCGTGACCGCCGCGCCGTTGTGGATGCGCACCAGCGTGTTCTTGATGTCCTCGGCGCTCGTGACGCGAGCGGTCTGGCGGATCGGCAGTTCCTGGTTCTCCCAGTTGGGGACGTACCCCGCGCTAGCCGTTGAGTGCGCCCCTTTGGCGGCATCGACCACGTCGGAAATGGTCAGCCCGTACAGGGCGAGCTGGTCCTGCTTCACGTTGACCTGGTACTGCGGCAGTTCCCCACCGATGGCGACGACCTGGGCCACGCCCGGCACGGCGAGGATCTTGTTCCGCAGATCAAACTCCGCGAACGACCGCATCTCCAGAGGAGTGACCGAGCCGTCGGGCGAAGACAAGGCCATGAGCATGATCTCGCCCGTGATGCTGGTGACGGGTGTGATCTCAGCGTGAGTGTCCGGCGGCAGGCTTTCCCGAACCGCGCTCAGCCGTTCCGAGACCAGTTGCCGCGCGCGGTAGATGTCCGTACCCCAGTCAAACTCAACCCAGACGATCGACAGGCTGGTGGCCGATGCGCTGCGGACACGCCGCGTGCCCGGCAGACCGTTGACAGCCGTCTCGATAGGGAAGGTGACGTTGAGCTCCACCTCGTCGGCGGCCAGGCCGCCGGCCTCGGTCATAACGACGACCGTGGGCGCGTTGAGTTCGGGAAAGACGTCCACCGGCATGTCCTTGACCTTGACGCCGGCGAAGACCAGCACCAATCCCGCCAGCACGACGACGAGCGATGACTGCCGCAGAGAGAATGCGATGAGTTTGGCGAGCATGGCTTAGTGGCTCCCCTCGTGGAAGGTTCCGTCTGAGTGGAAGTGACCGGCCTTCTCGGTGCTGCCGCTGGTCGCCAGCATCAACTGGAAGTTGCCTCCGAGCACGATCTCGTCGCCTTCCTTGACCCCGCTGGCGAGCACCACCCACCTGCCGTCGGAGAGGCCGAGATCGGCCTCCATGCGGATCACCTTGTCGGGATCGGCCGGGTCGCGTCGGAAGATGATCCCCCGTGCCCCGTCGCGCACGACCGCCGACTGCGGGACGGCGAGTTCGGGCGTCCCGCCCGCCAGCGTGACCTCCATATGCGCCGACACGCCCGCGCGGGCCCACCCCGCCAGCGTCCCGGGCGTGACCAGGAGGTCGATGGTCCGCTCGTCGGCCTCCGCTCCCAGGCCCAGCTGCAGTTCGCCCGTCATCGCGTCCTGCAGGTCCACGCTCCCGCCCTGCGGCGGGGCGATCCGGGCGGGCAGGCCGTCCCGCAGCCGGCCCAGGTCCGCCTGCAGGCCCCGCGCGTGGAAGCGGATCTTCTCCGGCTGCACCAGCGCGAGCACCATCCGGTTCTCTTCCGCCAGCCCGCCCGGCGTGATCCCGATGCTCTCGACGATCCCCGGCTCGACGGCGCAGACCGTGTAAATCGAGCCGGGTGTGGCGTCGTTGTGCCCGTCGGAACAACCAGCGCCGCGCGTCAGGACCTCGTGCCGCGCCGTGAGGCTCCTCAGATCCGACTCGGCTTGCGCTTTCTGCGCCGCAAGTTCCGCGCTGCGCCCCTTGGCCACGGCCAGTTCGCTCTGGCTGGCGTTGAGCGTCGCCCGGGCCTCAATGAACTGCGTCGCGCTCCCGCCCCCCGCGCCGCGAAGCTCGTCGAGTTGCGTCAGTCGCTCCTGCCAGAGAACGACCTTCTCGGCCAGACTCTTCTCGTGCTCGGCCTGCGCCGCCAAGAGCGGCACCATCGACTCGGCCCGCGCCCGCGTGGCCGCGGTCTGCTCGTGCAGGTCACGCCAGCCTGAGGCGTCCACCCGGTAAAGCGGTGTGCCCGGCTCAACCTTCTGATACTGGCTGACCAGGATTTCGACGCGGCCAGACAGGGGCGTCCGGTACTCGCGTCGGGCCGTGGGAAGCAACTCAAAGCGGCCCGGAACGCGGAGCGTCTGCGCGACGTTGCGCGACTCCACCTTGGCGAAGGTGATGCCCAGATTTTGGCGGACGGAAGCCGGGATGTCCACGCGGTTCGTGGGCGCGGCCTCCCCCTCCTTGCCCGCCCCCCCTCCGGCTCCGGCCCCTTCGCTCCCGTGGCCATGACCGTCGTCCGATCCGTGGGCGGTATCTTTCTTCTCGCAGCCGGTGAGCGTCAGGGCGAGCGGCAAGGACAGGGCCAGCCCGCTGATGAGCAGTATCTTCGAGAGCGTGGTGAATGTGTTCTTCATTGCTTGTTCCTTGCGAGAAGCCGATCAGCGGTCTGAGCCGCCGGACGGCGCGGTGGACTGTGGGGTGGAGGTGGATGGACGAATGCCGCTTGGAGCGGCGGGTTCGCCCACTGGGCCGGGCGTCGAAGCCGGGTGGGGAGGCAGCGCTGCGGGTTCGGGGCCGAAGAGTTCGTCGAGGTCGACGGCTGCGATCGCCTCGTCGCGTGCCGCCTCGACAAGTCCGGCTTTGGCCTCTTGCTGGCGTGTCAGGCTCTCAAGAAGCACGAGGGTGTTGACCTCGCCGAGCCTGGCCACCTGCCTCGCATCGCTGTATTGAGCATCGACCAGCGGGACGATCTCGGTTTCAAGGGTTTGCCGCCGCAGCGTTGCTCCCGCGAGCCTGACCTCCGCCGCCCGCAGTGCAGAGATGGTCTGCTCCAGCGTGGCCTCGACCCCGGCCCGCGCGAGTTCCCGCTGGGCCCGTGCTTCAGCGATCCTTTGCCGGTTGGCGTTCAGAATCGGGATCGGGATCGAAAGCCCGAGCAGGACCTGGTCTTGGCCGTCTTCTCGCCCGTAACCGGGTCCGATGTGCAAATCCGGGTACTGCTTGCGTACTTCGAGCTCGAGTGCCTTCTCGGCGGCCTCGTATTCGGCCGCCACGACCAGCATCGCCGGGCTTCGCCGCTCCAGTTCCCCGGCGTCAGCAGAGCGAGAACCGGTGGTTCGCGCCGGCCCGACGCCGATGGCGTGGAACCGAATAGGAGCATCGGGCGACATCCCCATGAGCTGACGAAGGCGCAGGTTCGACTCGAGTGCCCGTGACTCAAGGACGGCAAGGTCGGAGGCCTTGGTCGCTTTCTCGATGCGGAAGAGTCTCGCCTCGGTCCTGGCAATCTCGCCCGCCTGCTCCATCTTGTCGACGACCGCGAGGATCTGGTCGACACGGGACAGGAAGTCGCGTGTCGCCGCGAGCTGCGCGTCGAGCGCAGACCACTCGCTCCATGCCCGGCGGACCGACATCCGCACCGCCCACTCGCGCTGAGCGACACGGGCCAGTTCAGCGGCGTGTTCGACGCCGGCCCGCTGTTTCTCGATCTCAAGCCGCCCCGAGATCGGGATGGTGATGCCCACGTTGGTGAACACCTTCCACGGCTCGGGCGTGCTCTCTACGATGCGTGTGAGGTCGACGCCAATCGTCGGATCCTCCCATAGCCCTGCGTTCTCCGCCGTCGCCCGAGTGACACCAGCCCGCAGACGGGCGAGCCGCAGTTCGGCGTTGAAGACCAGTGCGATGACCTCTGCTTCGGCGCACGTGACGCCGTCGGCGGGATCAAACCCCGAGATGTCCGGCGACCGTGCCGCGAGGCCTTCGGCAAACGCCTTTACCTCGGGACTCTCGGGCGTACGCGCGAGGAACGCGGCATGATGGCCCGCCATGTCTAGTGGGCGGCGCTCATAGGACTGGCAGCCGCCGGCGACCAAGGCAATCAGCCCGGCCAGCGAGATGCCCCCGAGCAGCCGTCGCGACCTGCCGTACGCGGTTATTTTGAACAATCTATGCATGTGGAACTCCGAGCGAGTGAGCGAGCAGTCGCGCCGGCAAGCCCGAGACGTCCGGGGACGACGAGCATCGCTGGATGCGATCCGAACCGAGTTGTGATGGGAAGCAGCGCCAAGAACCGCTGTCTGAGCCAGGCGGCTCGCAGCAGGCACAACGACATCACCCGCCGCTCGGAACAGATGTTCCCCGAAGGCGGCGGGCGGAAACGTTTGCGCTAGATGAGAAGGCGGGTGGTCTTTAGCGCGAGAACCTGATCAGAAGCGCTAAAGTTCGGCGGATGGAAATGAGCACCGACCGCAAGAGGCGGATTGAGTTCCCATTTCAAGACGATGGCGACGACCATCATGGGGACGAAGAACGTCCGCAGATCAGGATTGTCACCCTTTGGATTGTTCGGAACCTGCTGGTCGCTCGGAACCGGCACATGCAGATGGCAGCCGCATTCGTCTACGGGGTGAAACGCCGTGATGAAGGGACCGTGCTGTTGGCCCGGACCGCCTGAGCCGTCCACTACGTTCGAACTCCCGTGGGAATCGCAGTGGTTGCACGCCGCAAGCACCTCCGGTTCGTGGGTTCCGCAGTCTCGAACCGGGATGCACAGCACCCGCCCGGGAGCCAACGCGATCGCTCCCTGCACGACGAGCAGGAGCATGGCGACGAGTTTGATGGCGGCAGCGGGCATCTGTTTGGGGTGTATCGGTCGGAGAGTGTATACCGCTTGAGAGCTGTCCGGGTTCGCCCGGACCCTATGGCACGTCGCGCGTAAACCGGCCAAACGGCGGTAAGTCGTCAAATGTCCCCAAGAGAATCGGTTCGTGAGGGTTGTGGATACGGAGCTTCTGACCGGCCCGCGAAAGCGGGCCGGTTTTGCTTTACGGCCAGACCGATTTCCAGCGTCCGGGAGAGGTGGCGGAAACGACGGGGGATTCCGGGGTCAAACGCTGGGTGGCGATGGCGGCCGCGCTCTCGGTTCGGGCGGGTGCATCGGGCCGCCGACCGCAACCCTCAGGGTTCGCGTCGCCCTCTCGGTCCAAACTCTCAAACTCTCTGACTCTATCGGTTTGCACCCCCACCGATTTGAGGCGGGGTTTCGATCAGGGGTATGGGACATGGCAACGGAATCCAAAACCGAGAAGCGGTTATGCTGCTTGATCATGGGGCTGGACTTTGGGCCAGCCCTCCCGACGTTTCCTCAGGGACGCACACGTGGCCATTGATCGCGTGTCTCAACTCCGCGACTTCGGCGTGTTCCGCGACTTCTCGTGGCCCGCTGATCTTTCGGATTTCGGGCGGTACAACCTCATCTACGGATGGAACGGTACAGGGAAGACAACGCTCAGCCGGTTGTTCCGCTATCTCGAGCTGCGCCGCCCGCCCCCGATGGGCCAGGCTGTGCTTCAAATCGGCGGCGCCGATGTTCGTGGCGAAGACTTCCCTCACTCGAACCTTCCGATCCGTGTCTTCAACCGCGACTTCGTCCAAGAGAGTCTATTCCCCGTTGGCGGCGGTGACGTCCCGCCCATCTTTGTCGTTGGGAGAGACAGCGTCGAAAAGCAGCGCGAGGCGGAACGGCTCAAGGCTGAGCGAGCAGCCGGGGAGGGCGGCTTCAACACGGCTCGTTCCACGAAGCAGCAGGCCGAGCGAGATTTCGACAGGCACTGCATCGATCGCGCCAGGGTGATCAAGGACACTCTCAGATCTCCTGGGCACAACGCGTACAACAACTACAACAAGACCGACTACCAAGGTCGCGCTCAACAGATGGCAAGCGAGGGCAACGCGGGAGATCATCGTCTGAGTGACTCAACCCGAGAGACCTTGCTGGCCCAGCACCGGGGCACGCCAAAGCGGAAGGTAGCAGAAACCACCTATCAGTTTCCGGACCTCCAGGGGCTGGCCAACAGGATCACTGAGCTGCACAAGTCAACGGTCATGTCGAAGGCAATCCGGGCACTGAAGGAAGATTCCGCTCTTGCCGAATGGACACGGCATGGGCTCGGCTTGCACAAGGACCGCAAGTCTGGCGACTGCCTCTTCTGTCAGCAGCAACTACCGGCAGATCGCCTTTCCGATCTGGAAGCTCACTTCAGTACTGAGTATGAGAAGTTTCTACAGACCCTGGACCAGCAGATCTACGCGTTGGAAGCCACAAAACAACAGTCGATAGAGCTACGATTCCCTGATCGAGCCGCGCTGTATGACGATCTCGCATCGGAATACGACACCGCGGGGCAGTTGTTCCAACAAGCGACGAACACTGTAACCGCCTTCATCGATGAGCTCATCAGGTGTCTGAGCAACAAGAAAGCCAATCCGTTCACCGTGGTACCTTTGAATGCCGTCCCGCCGACGGTTGACGGCGGCGTCGTGATTCGCTTGAACGGCCTGATCCGTACACACAATCAGGCATGCGACGACTTCGATCGCCGCGTACACGCTGCTCGCGACAGCCTCGCGCTTGACATGGTCGCCGAGAACGTCGAGGAGTATCTGCGGCTACGAGACGCGGTTCAGACGGCCACTGCGGCTCTCCCGCCAGTCGAGGCGCAACTTGCACGGTTATCGGCGGAGATTGGTCGCCTGGAACGAGAGATCGTGGAGCACCAACAGCCCGCGGAGGAGTTGAACGAGGACTTGAAGCGATATCTGGGACACGGCGACCTGCACTTGACCATCAAGGACACCGGCTACGCCATCTCCCGAAATGGCGTGTCCGCTGACTTGCTCAGTGAAGGCGAGATGACGGCGCTTGCGTTGCTCTACTTCCTCAAGACTCTGGAAGATCGCAGCTTCGCCTTGCGGAATGGCGTGGTCGTCCTAGATGATCCAGTTTCGAGCCTGGATCAGAATGCACTCTTTGCGGCGTTCGGCTACATCCGCGTAAAAAAGACGCAAGCGGCGGCACAGGTGATCGTGTTCACGCACAATTTCATGTTTTTTCGCTTGGTCCGTGAGTGGTTTGGCAATCTGCGTGGTGTCGATCGCCGCGCGTGGCAGGTCTACATGCTCGAGTGTGAGCACAACGGCACGTGTCGGGTGGCGAAGATTCGAGCTATTGACCAACTCCTGATGGAGTTTGAGTCCGAGTACCACTATCTGTTCGCTCGTATCTACCGGATGGCCACCGAGCAGCCAGCCCCGACGCTTGAAGCGTACTACAGCGCGCCGAGCATTGCTCGTCGTGTCATGGAGACATTTGTGGCTTTCCGGGTGCCTGATCTCGGTGGACACAATCGACTATGGAGCCAGATGCAGACCATCCCGTTTGACGACGTGAAGAAGTCTCGCATCTACCGATTCCTGCAGACGCACTCCCATCGGGATGTGGTTGGAGACGGAGATGAAGATCTCACGCTCCTCGGAGAGAGCCGTGCTGTGCTGAACGACGTACTCGCGTTCATGCGAGCCGCCGACGACGACCATGTAGCTCGCATGATTGCAAAAGTGACTACGCCTGCCCCGGGCAACGGAGTTTGACTCCGGGCTGACTGTGCCGCAATACCGGCAACGGCGGCTGACGCCCTGATGGCGTCCAGCTCAATCCCTCAAGGATTCACGCGTAGTGATCGACGACGATGGGCAGGTTGAGCTCGCACCGGCCAATCGCCGTTATCAGGGCAGAGCTTCTGGCTGTCTCGGCTTAACGTGAAGCGACTTGTTCATGCTGCTCCGGACGGTGAGATGCATCTTTGTGTTGATAGCAGCCAAGCGGTCATCGAGGTGGCAAGGAAGAGGGCTATCATTGTCCCCATGCAGGTACTCGGCGACTTGGTCAAGCTCAGTGTGCAGGAAGATCCGAGCGGCTTACTTCCGGTGCCGTGGTGGCATCGGGCGCCGCTTGGACTTCACTCAAACACACCCGTGTACATTGCCATAACGGCCTCCAGCGGAGATGGAAGCGGGCCGGATGACCGCCCAGGCGACCTGCTGCTTTCTGTCCTAGACCCCAACACTTGGCATGATCTCGCTCTGCTCACTTGTAGCACCAGCGACAAGCCGGGGCTCTTGACTAAAGCCTTCGCAATCGTTCCACCTCTGAACATCGCTCTCGCCGAAGCCGCGACGATGGTCGAACACCGCCAGGATGGAAAGGTACAGCGAATCCATCAGGTTACGGTTGTCTGCGAACCCAGAGGTGCGACAAAGTCTGCGATGGAGCATCGCGACAGAGTCGAGGCCGCGATGCGTGATCAAGGCTGGACAACTCGCATGGAGCAGATGGACATGCCCTTGGTCTCGCATCCGGTGGACATCGGACAGGTGGTAAATGGATGGGCAGTTTGCAAGTGGTGGCGACTCGTGGAGAAGCAAGGGGCCCGCTTTCCGGAATTCGACTTTACTCGGGCGGTCGTATCCGCAGACACTGACCGCCGATTCGTGCGATACGTGTTCCCGAGAAGGGGGACACATACGGTACAGGTTGAGCACCGCGATTCGCCCGGCGCCTTAGAAGCACTCACCGCTGCCTTAGCTGCAGCAGGACTCAATGTGCTGTCCGCGTTGTTGCGTAGGGGTGGTGCCAAACATGGTAATGCAGTACTTGTAGCTGTCTGTGAGCCACCCAACGGGTACGACGGATCAATTGGCGAGATTATCCGCTCCGCACTTGCCACGGTAGACGGAGCATTCCGAGTGTTTCCTCCCGGAAGAAGTGACATTCACGACGGCAGACCGGCGGAATCGACCATATATCTGAGTCACCCTGAGGAGCCGATTGCCAAGCTGGACCGAGACATGCTACAACTCGTTCGACAAGCGAAGAAGAGGCTCCCGCAGGGACTGTGTCCGATTTTTTTGTCCAGACGCTTCTTCAAAAACTGCCCCCGAACGGCTCGTTTAGCATTGGAGATCAAGGAAGTCCTGAGACTGAATGGATGCGTTGCCGTCGAAGGGGAAGAACAGGTATCAGGCCTGAAGCCCCCATTCTGGTATATCACCGAACAGATGTGGAATTCTCGAGGAGCGATCATCCTCCTCGCCAAGTCCAGCGACCAAAGTGAGGCATCGGTCGTGCCCAATCTCGCGCATGAACTGGGGTTCTTCCAAGGACAGGGTAAGCCGCTTCTGATACTTGAGGAAGTTGGGCTGGACGCGGATCTGCTCAAGTTCTCTAACATCGCTGGTGCCAACAAGCCCAGATTCGATGCGAGCGACGAGGCCTTTGATCATTCAAATCGATTCTCGCTTCGCAGCCGGATCGAGAAGTGGCTTAACGACTGGAAGCGATAACATCCCATCGCTGCTCTTGCGCATCGTCTCCACCCCTTCTGAGTCTCAGCGTGAGGATATGCCGCCCCCAATGGCCAGCGGCGGCGTGCCGCGGGCGACCGATCCCTGATCACCACGACCGACTACGGACGGGTGAGCATCTCCGGTCCCGCCCCCAACCCCACCACTCCCACCACCCCCTCCCACTCCCACTCCCACCACGACCACCTGCCCCCACACACAAGGAGCGGGCGATGTCGCCGCGGGCAGCGCTCAGGCGCCGATGAAGCGCGCGTAGAGGGCGCGGGCACGGGCGGGGTCGGTGGTGCCCCTGATGATCGCGCGGCCATCGCGGAAGACCGTGATCTCGGCGCGGCCAACGCCCGCCCCGCCACCCGCTCCGCCCCCGCTACCACCACCGCCACTTCCACCACCCCCACTTCCACCACCGCCAATGCCCCGACGACTTTCACCCCCACTTCCACCCGCTCCGCCCCCGCTACCACCACCTCCACTTCCACCACCCCCACTTCCACCCGCTCCGCCCCCGCTACCACCACCGCCACCATCGCCACGATCGTCAACCCAACCACCGCCGAGACCGCCCGGCCCGACACCGTCGACAACTTCGTTCCCAGCGTTTCCCGCGTGCGCTCGACCGGCCGCGGTCGTCTCGCCCTCGTTCATCGCGCCCGCACCGAGGCCATCGGCATCGAGCGTGATGCGGAGCAGGTGCGCGGTGCGCACTGTCGGGCCGTGTGCGGCAAGGCGCGCAGCGAGCGCATCGAGATCGATCGCCGCGGCCGCGCCGTGGGGTGGCAACACCTGCACGCTCGCGCTCCCGCAGAGCGAGACGGTTCCGCCTGCACCGCCCGCCGCGGCGTTGAGGTGGTCGAATCGTCGCAGTCCGCAGCATGGGCACGCGGGGTCGCGGGCGATGGAAAGATCGAGCCTGCGCCGGTGGTTGGTCCAGAGATCGAACTCGAGCAGGGTCGGCGCGATGAGGTCGAATCGGCCAAGCAGGATCTTGATCGCCTCGGCGGCCTGCACGCCGGCGATGATGCCCGTTGCGCTGGCGAGCACGCCCGCGGTGTCGCACGTCGGCGCGGAGCCGGGGGCGGGGGGTTCGGGGAACACGCATCGGATGCACGCGGTGCGGCCGGGGAGGATCGACATCTGCATGCCGCGGGTGCCGACCGCGCCGCCGTAGACAAAGGGCACGTTGTGCTTGATGGCGATGTCGTTCAGCAGGTATCGGGTTTCGAAGTTGTCGGTGCCATCGATGATGACGCCGGGCGGCGGATGGTCGGGCGCGGCGAGATCGTCGCGCAGGTGCAGCAGTTGCTCGGCGTTGGATGAGTTGAAGTCGGCGATGTGGGAAACGATGCGGACGGCGGCGTTGATTCGCGCGAGGCGCGCGGCCGCGGCGGCGGCCTTGGGCGTTGCCTCGCGTGCATCGGCCTCGTCGTACAGTGTCTGACGCTGAAGGTTGGTCCACTCGACGATGTCGCGGTCGATGAGTGTGATTCGTCCGATGCCTGCGCGTGCGAGGATTTCCGCCGCGACGGTGCCGAGCGCGCCGCAGCCGACGATCGCGGCGTGGGAGTTGAGCAGGTTCCGCTGGCCGTCCACGCCGATGCCTGGGAGGAGCATCTGGCGGTGGTAGCGTGCGAGGTCTGGCGCATCGTCTGCGGGGCTGTGCATGCGGCTGGTGCTCACGCGGCAATCGTAAGCGCGGCTTGACCTGTCAACACCTTGGCATGATGCTTGGGCCATGGAACAGACAGGGTTGTCGCCGGAACCGATTTCGCCCGGGGCAGCCGCGCCCGCGCCTTGGCGCGCGCCGGACCCGCTGCCGGGGTCGTTCGACACCGCGCGGCTGACGCTGCGATTCTGGAAGCCGCCTGATGCCGCGGCGATGCTGGCTGCCATCGACATTGATCGCGGCGCGTTTCTGCCGTGGCTGCCGTGGGTTCGAGAGGACAACCGCACGGTGGAGGAGTGCGCTTCGGCGATTGAACGGCAGCGCGGGAAGCGCGAACGGACGGACCCGCCCGCGGATGACTTCACGATCGCGATCTTCGAGCGTGCGAGCGGCGCGGTGATCGGCGGGACGGGGCTGCACCGAGTGAACCACGCCGCGCACGAGGCGGAAATCGGGTATTGGGTTCGGGCCGATCGTCGGCGCGAGGGGCTGTGCGCCGAGGCGGTCGCTGGATTGATCACCTGGGCGTTCGCTCGCGCTGAGGCGGGCGGATGGGGGTTGCGCCGGATCCACATCCGCTGCGCGGGCGGGAACGAGGCATCGCAGCGCGTGCCGACGAAACTCGGCCTGCGGATGGAGGGCCGGCTGCGAAAAGACCGGTGGGTCGATGGCCGCGGCTGGGACGACACACTGATCTGGGGCGTTCTGGTGGGAGAGTGGGACGCGGTCCGGCATGTGCCGAAAGGTCCGGGTCTGATTTGAAGCCATTGCAAAGAAAGGCCCGCCTTGCGGCGAGCCAGTAGGGTTGCAGTCTGACCTGGGGGGGACGGCCGGCACGGAGTGCCGGCCCACCCAGGGCTCGGGGGACGGCCGGCACGGAGTGCCGGCCCACCCAGGGCTCGCTCAGCGTGCGAAGTGGGCGAAGGCCTTGTTCGCCTCGGCCATGCGGTGCACCTGCTCGCGGGTGGTCATGGCCTTGCCCTCTTTTCGTGCCGCGGCGTACAACTCGTCGGCGAGGCGGTGGGCCATTGGCCGGCCTTTTTCATCGCGTGCGGCAGTGATGATCCAGCGGAAGGCCAGCGACTGCTGACGCTTGCGGTTCACGGGGATGGGGACCTGGTAGTTTGCGCCGCCGACGCGCTTGGAGCGCACCTCGACGAAGGGCTTGACGTTCTCGATCGCCATCTGGAAGACCTGGATGGCCTCCTTGGGGGCGTTCGGGTCGGTTTCCTTGCCAAGTTTTTCCTGGATGATTTCCATCGCGTCGTAGACCACGCGCTGCGCGGTGGCCTTCTCGCCATCGCGCATCACGCAGTTGATGAACCGCGAGAGGACCATGTCGCTGAAGCGGGGATCGGGGCGGAGTTGGGTGTCCGCGGCGGTGATTCTGCCTGCCATCGTTGAATCTCCTTGGGCTCATCCGCCGCGGCGGTCTGCCGCGGCCATCTGTTCACCGTCCGTGCCTGGCGAGTACCGGACGATTACTTGCCATGTCCCCCGCCGCCCCGGTGGTCTGCTTACTTGCCCTTCTTCGCGCCGTACTTGGAGCGGGCCTGCTTGCGCTTCTCGACGCCGAGGCAGTCGAGCGTACCGCGGACGACGTGGTAGCGCACGCCGGGGAGGTCTCGCACGCGGCCGCCGCGCACGAGGACGATCGAGTGCTCCTGCAGGTTGTGGCCTTCGCCGCCGATGTAGGCGGTGACTTCCTTGCCGTTGGAGAGCCGGACCTTGCACACCTTGCGGAGGGCGGAGTTGGGCTTCTTGGGGGTGACGGTCTTGACCTGGATGCACACGCCGCGCTTCTGCGGGCACTCATCGAGATCGCGCACGCGCGACTTGGCGCGGATGGGAGTGCGAGGCTTTCGAATCAGTTGGTTGATCGTGGGCATGGCGATTCCGGGTCGTGACAGGTCTCAAAGTCGGGCTGAAAGTGTAGCGGCGGGCGGCTGTTAGGCAAGGGGTCTGCGCGGAGGGGAATTCACAGAGCCCCCTACTGGTTCCCGAACGCTGTTGGGGCGGTTTTGGTTTTGGAATGGGGGAGAAAAGGGACCGAGGTCGGGCGACCTGCCCATTCTCCGCCCCCCACTCCGCACTCGGCACTCGGCACTCCAAAATCAGCAATCCCAAATCGAATCACCCCGCCCGCTTGTCCCGCGTGATCTCGGCGTAGGCGTTGTGGTTGTGGATCGATTCGAAGTTCTCCGAACTGATCGAGTACCACGCGATGCGGTCTTCGGCATCGAGGCCGAGCGCGAGGTCGCGGATGATGTCCTCGACGAACTTGGGGTTGTCGTACGCGGCCTCGGTGACGAACTTCTCATCGGGCCGCTTGAGCACGGCGTAGACCGGGCAAGAGACGGACTTCTCGATGATCTCGGCCAGTTCCTCGATCCACATTCGACCATCGAAGCGCACCCGCGCTTCGACAAGGCACCGCTGGTTGTGCGCGCCGTACGCGCTGATCTCCTTCGAGCAGGGGCACAGGCTCGCGCCCGGAGCCATCACGCCCATGATGAAATCATCGGTCGCGCCCGTTCGGCTGGAGGTGCACGAGAACGTGACCCGGTAGTCCATCAGCCCCACCGCGCCCGTCACCGGGGCCTTCTTCGGGATGAAGTAGGTGAACTCCGCCTCAAAGTGCGCCTCTTCGGCATCCAGCCGCTCGCGGATCGCGGCGGTGATCTGCGGGATTTCCTCCGGCGAGATCGGGCCGGGCGCGTTCACGCCCGCGTGCTCGTTGAGCACCTCCAGGAAGCGCGACATGTGCGTGCCCTTCTGATAGTGCGGCAGCGAGACGTACATGCTGATCGTCGCGACCGTCATTTGCTCGGTGGCGCCGAACATCGCGGCGTATTCGCCGGGCACGCGCAGGCGGATCGGGTACGTCACGTCCTTGACGCCGACCTTGTCGATCGGCACCTGGCGCGTGTCGCCGGAGGCCTGGACATCGGGCATTCCGACCGCCACGGGACGACCGACGCTCGATGGCGATGCGGGCCGCTGCGCGCCGGGAGTCTTGATGCTCACCACGTTGCTCCCCTTTCGCGTGTTCTTCTGCCTCATGGCGTTCGAATGGTATGCCGCGGCGGATTCGGGCCCGTTTCACAACTCCCTGCGAGCACGCGCACGCAGGAGCGGCGAGGGTTGTTCCCACAGACGGAGCAAGCCGCGCGGATTGGATGCCGCGGATGGAAGTGTGGTCGCACGCAGTGGCGGCCGGTCAATCCAGCCACGAATCATCGAACGTCATGCCATCGGCCAGTGCCGCGGCGGGGCCGCGCTCGATCATCCCGGCGACGGGGTAGGCGCAGTAATCCAGCGAGAAACTCGCCGCGGGACGGTGATTGCCCGAGAGGCCGAGCCCGCCGAAGGGCAGTTTGCTGGAAGCGCCGGCGGTGCCGTTGTTGATGTTGATGCAGCCGCAGCGGATGCTGGCCATGAAGCGCTGCGCGGTCTCCTGCGAGCGGGTGAAGATGGAAGCCGCGAGGCCGAATCGCGTGGCGTTGCACTGCTCGATCGCCTCGTCGAGCGAGTCGACCGTGGTCATGCGGAGGAGCGGGCCGAAGATTTCGTCATCGCAGCCGGGGTCGAAGCCGCGGGTCGCGCCGGGTGCGCTGGTGAAGCGATCGACCAGCATCACGCCCGGGGAGATGTACCAGCCATCCGCGCTGCCGCGGGGCGAGACGGGCGCGGCCTCGAGGACGACCTGCGCGCCGGCCTTTTTGGCGCGGGTCTGGAAATCGAGCACGGCGTCGCGAGCCTCGCGGCGGATGATCGGGCCCATGAACACGGGCTGCCTGGCGCGCGGATCGCCGATGGCGAGTTTCGAGGCGCAGGTGCAGACCGCGCGCAGGAAGTTATCCGCGATGGACTCGTGCACGATCACGCGGCGCGTGCACGTGCACCGCTGCCCCGTCGTATTGAACGCGCAGCGCACAACCTCGATCGCGGCCTGGCGCAGGTCGGCATCGTCCATCACTACCGCGGCGTTGTTCCCGCCCATCTCCAGCGCCACCAGCCGCCCGGGCCGATCGAGGTTCGCCTCCATGATGCGGCGGCCCACCGGCCAGGAACCGGTGAACAAGATGCCATCGATTGCTTCGTGGGTCGTGAGCGCGGAGGCGATCTCGGCCCCGCCCTGCACCAGGTTCACCACGCCGCGGCCTTTGTCCGGCGCGTTCTCCTTCGCCAGCGCCTCGGCGAGCAGTTCGACGAGCAACTGGCCCACGCCCGGCGCCTTGTCGCTGGGCTTGAAGACCAACGTGTTGCCCATGGCCAGCGCGGGGATGATGTGTCCGTTGGGAAGGTGCGCAGGGAAGTTGAACGGGCCGATCACGGCCATCACGCCGTGCGGGCGGAACCAGCACCGACCGATGCGCTGCGGACCGACCTCGACCTCGTACCCCTCAACCCGGCGCAGCCCGCCGATGGGCGAGGCATCGAGCGTGATATCGACCTTGCTCGCCAGCGCGGCCGCCTCGCCCTTGGCCTCCCACATCGCCTTGCCGGTCTCATCGCAGATCAGTTCGGCCATTTTCGCGGCGTTGGCCTTGCACAGATCCGCGAATCGACGCAGCACGTTGAAGCGGCTGTCGCGGCCCCACGCGGCCCATGCGGGCGCAGCGCGGCGCGCGGCGGCTACAGCGCTCTCGACATGTGCCAGCCGCGTGCCGCCCGACCAGACGATCTCCAGCGGGCGCGCGGGGTTGTGCGATTCGAGTTTGGCTGCGCCGCGACCGCCGGAGTTCAGCGCGACCCACTCGCCGCCGATCAGGTCGCTGGGCGCGTGCATCAACGAGGGATGGTGCCGGATGGGAGTCATCGGCGCCTGGCTCCGGTCGATGGTTTCGCGGCGGGCTTCTGCCCGGGCGTGCTCTCGTAGGGCGTCACGCCGAGCACCGCATCCGTGGCACAATCCAGGGCTTTTCTCGCCGCGACGGGGATGCACACACTGCCGCCATCGCGGACATACCCCGTCTGCACAGCGCGGAACTCGCCATCGGAATCGGTCGCGCTGACGATGCCGAGTTCTCGACAGTCGTCATCGCTCGCCGCGGCGCCCAGCGGCGCGGTGAAGGTGGCGCGGACGGGGTCGAGGTCGTCGGTGCGAGCCTCCAGGTGCGGACCACCATCAAAGGGGTCGATGCGGTCGCGATAGGCGAAGCCGAGTTTCTCGAGCATCCTGCGAGCGGGCAGCGTCTCGGGCCCGACCTGCGCGATCACGCCGCGGGCCTCGGGCGGGAGGAGCGTGAGGTAGATTTCTTCCCGCGGCATGAGCGCGGTGATGAACTCCTTGGAGTGCTGGCAGAACCGGTCGGCCTCGAGATAGGTGAGGTTGATGAATCGGCGGCCGAGGTACTCCCACAGCGTGTTGCCGCCGCCCTCGCCCTGGTGGGTGATCGCGCCCATCATCTCGGCGAGGATGCGGTCGGAGAACCGCGCGCGATGCAGCGCGATGAAGTGGAACCGCACGTGCGAGAGGAATCGGCCGAGTTTTTCCTTGTGGCCGCGGTAGGAAGGCTGCAGGATCAGGCCGCCGATCTCGGTCGGTCCGGTTTCATCGAGTTCGATCTGCGCGGTGATGTGCGTCATGCCCTGCTGGAGGGACTGGCTGAACATCTCGCGGCGAGAAAGACGGAGCGCGACGTTGGGCGCGCCGGGTCCGCCCATCGCGGAGATCAACTGGCTGGTGCCGAGAACGCCGCCGGAGTCGGCATCTTCGAGCGCGAACATGAAGAGGTCCGATTGCTGCGCGGCGGAGGCGGAACCATCGTTCATGCCCGGGTTGGCGGCTCGGGCGGGCTTGCCGCGGGGCTTCCTGGCGTTGGCCGACTTCGCTGAGCCGTTGCCGGCGGGCTTGGCCAGACTCATGAAACTCTGCCGCGAAAGGAGGACCTTTTCGTTGATCAGGTCCTTGTCGGCGGGGAGGTTGATGAAGTGAACCATCCGCGCCAGTTTGTAGAGCGTGGGGACATCTTCGATCTTGGCTCGGCGGATCAGGAACACGTGGGGCCTCCGGTGGGCGATGCTACGGCGGTCCGTGCCACCCGGCCCGAACTCGTGCCGGACCAGGAATCACCGCAAAGTCGCAGAGATCGCACGAGCGAGCAAAGTCTGTCGGCCCCTGTCGGCCCAGCGCACGCGCATGGTATTTTCAATCCGCGGCCCCTGCGCCCTCCGCGCCTCCGCGGTGAAACTGCTTCCGCACTGTCACCCCTCCGCCGCGGCCGCGGCCATGCCCTTCTCGATGCACGCGAAGACCCGCGGCCAGTCGGCATCCTTGAACACCGGCATCGGCGGGAGCATGCGGATGTGGTACGGCCCGTGCCCGCAATAGAAGACCAGCACGCCCACATCGAACAGGTGCTTGCAGAGTTTGGTGACCTTGTCCTTCTTGCCCCCGTAGGGTGTAAAGCGCATCATGCCGCCGGTTCCGCCGACGATGTCGGCGACATCGGGCGAGGCGGGGAACCATTCGGGGTGCCTGGCCGCAAGAGCGCGGACCTGTTGCGCGAAGAGTGCGTGGTGCCTGGCGAACTGCCCCTGCGGACCGTAGTACTGCCCATCGCGCAGCCGCTCCAGCACGCTCGTGCCGATGCGGAACGCCGGGCCGCTGCTGGTGAATGTGCCCGACAGGAGGCCGGGTCCGGGGTTGTACTCTTCGGTGTACAGCGTCGCGCACACCTGCGTCATCTTGCCGACGCAGAAGACATCGACGTACTCGCCGAGGTTGAGGGCGTCGTAGGCGAACATCGACTCGGTGCGGCCGAAACTCTGGATCTCATCGTCCCAGACCGCGATCGAGCCGGCCTTGCACACATCCATCAGCGCGGTGAAGAACTCGCGCGGGGCGGTGTTGAAGCCGCCCTCGCCCTGCACGAGTTCGAAGATGAAGCAGGCGTGCTGCCTGGGGTATCGCTCGACGTATTGCCGCAGGTGCGAGACTGCCATGTCGATGAACCGCGTCTGGCCCGAAACATCGCCCGCGGACATCCGCTTGGCCGCCGCCTCGTCGTAGAAAGGCATGTAGTCGATCTGCGTCGAGAGCGGGATGCCGATGCGATTGGCCGCGGCATCGCCGATCTGGCTCATGGTGACCGATCGGCCCATGAAGCAGTCCTTGAACGCGATCACGCGCGAAGCGGGGGCATGCTTTTGGTAGCAGATCTTGATTGCGTTTTCGTTGGCCATGCAGCCGGAAGTGGTCGCGAAGCAGTGCTTCAGGCGGCTGCCCTTCTTGGCCTCGTCGAGGAGGATGCGCGCGAACTCGTAGGGCCCGTTGCCCGACAGCAGGTTGCCGTGCTGCAGCGTGTCCTCGGCCGCGCCGAGCATGGAGGCGCGGATGGTCTCGAGGTCGGAATGCCCGAAGAAGTGCACACCGATGCCCGTGATCATGTCCCACTTCACCGACCCATCGAGCAGTTCGACCAGCGCGCCGTTGCCGACGCCGGAACCGAGGTAGGGATAGAGCAGCCCGCGGCCGCGAACATCGGCGGCTTCTTTCAGCAGCGCGTCGTAGGAGACCTTGAGGTCTTCGCGTGGCGGGCGCACATCGGTGATCTTCGCGCTGTGCCTGCCGACCTCAGCGACGGCGGAGTCAATCGCGGCGTGTAGCGCGGGGCTGGAGAACAGTTGTTGGCCGATAGTCGCTGCCGCGGCGGGCGCAGGCGTGGAAGGCGAGACAGGACGATTTACGGCGGTGGTCATCACGATCTCCGATGCACAGGGTGGCGCCGGTCTGCAGGTCGGGGCATCCCGACCATGCAATCCTATCGGCCGTTTCGAGCCTGGGTCCGCGCGCGTGCGCCTGAAGGCGAACCAGAATGAAGCCCGTTGAAACGGGCTGGGGCATTGGTGCAATCGGTATGTGTTGCCGCGCTTCGATACCACGCCTGAAGGCGTGGCCTAAGAGCGAGCAAGCCCGCTGAAGCGGGCTGAAGAGGCCGCCTTCGTCTGCCACCCCCAGCATCGGAGACCGAGCGCAACCGGCCAATGCAGTTTGGCGGTTGGACAAATCTACACAGCCGCGCCGGGAGGCGTGGCCCAAGAGCGAGCAAGCCCGCTGAAGCGGGCTGGAGAGGCCGCAAGAGTCAGTTGACGCTCTTCTGACATCGCCAACAGAACTGGTTCGGCGATCGAACGGAACCGGCCAACGCGGCCAAGCGGTGCGACATTTCCACAGGCCGCTTCAGCGGCTTTGCCCGCATTCAGGCCACCGCTTCAGCGGTGGTAGAGCGGGCCGCCGTGGCCAACCAACGCTGTCCGCCGGCCCGCGTGTGGCGACTGGATAGACCGTGTATTGAGGCCGCTTCAGCGGCCTTGCTTGCTCTCAGGCCACCGCTTCAGCGGTGGTAGAGCGGGCCGCCACATCGCCCCGCTTGTCCCCGCATTCCAGCCCGTTTCAACGGGCTTCGATCTCCGTGCCTTCAGGCGTTCGCCAGACGCTTCCAGTAAACTGGTCCCATGCCACGCAACGTCTACTGGGAACTGCACTACCACTTTGTATGGCGCACCAAGGACAACTCGCCGATGCTCGCGCCGGCCGTCGAGCAACTGACGCACAAGTTCCTGGTTCATCGTGCGCTGCAGACACCCGAGGCCATTGTGCACGCGGTCGGCGGGATTGAGGACCATGTGCACATGGCGGTCAGCCTGCCGCCGACAGTTCAACTCGCCGAGTGGGTCGGCGACTTGAAGGGTGCGACCTCGCACCACATCAACCATGGGCCATCGGGCCCTGGCGCGCTGGCGTGGCAGACCGGGTACGGCGTCGTGTCGTTCGGCAAGCGCGACCTGCCGTGGGTCGTGGAGTATGTGCGAAACCAGCGCGAACACCACGCCGCGGGGCGCGTTCAAGATCGGCTCGAACGGATCACGCAGATGGAGGTTTCGCCGCCTGAAGGCGAACCATGTTGAAGCCCGTTGAAACGGGCTGCGGTGCCAAATGTGGGATCGGGTTGGTGCCGCACCTGTGCACCACGCCTGAAGGCGTGGCCTGAAAGCGGGAAAGCCCGCTGGAAGCGGGCTGAAGAGGCCGCCTTCGTCTTCCAACACAGCTTCGGCGATCGATCGCAACCGCCAAAGCAGCCTGAAGGCTCAACATATCTACAGGCCGTTTCAGCGGCCTTGCTCGCTTTCAGGCCACCGCTTCAGCGGTGGTACAGCAGGCCGCCACGGAGCAACGCCCGCGTGTGCATTCCAGCCCGCTTCAACGGGCTTCACGTCCAGCGGCTTCAGCCGGTCGATTTCGTCGTCGCCGCGCCGCGTTACCACTAAAGGCGTGGCCTAAGAGCGAGCAAGCCCGCTAGAAGCGGGCTGGAGCCCAAGAACAGCCGCCGCTGGTTGCCTTGCACTCCACCCTACCAGTCGTTGGCTGTCTCAGGCCGCGCCTTCCCGCACTCCGGGCACACCACGCCTGCGGGCACGCCGGTGCAATCGTAGCCGCACTGTTCGCATACACCGTGTCTGCCACGCTTCTTAAGTCTCCTCCAGACCCACAGTGTCCCCAGCATCGACACGCCAGCGGGAATCCACAGCGGCACGGTCAGCATCCATGGGCCGCCGGGCAGGTGAAACACACGTGGCAACCAACAACTCGTTGCGCTGATCCGTCCGAACTTCATGCCAAGTCCAGAGCCGTCAAAGTCAAACGCTACCTGCTCAAGAAACTGCTCTGAAATCACCCAAATGTGAATGCTGCCCGAAAAGCAGAGCACGCTCACTGGATGATCAACATGCCAGCAACTCCAATGCATGGAAGCGACCCACAATCCAACCAGACACAGGCTCAACTTGAGCGCGAGCCTTCTTCCTGACATCATCCTGTGACCACAGAGAAGACTCATTGACCGCCTGATTTCCTCTCACTCCCCCCCACCCTCATCATCACCACCGCCAGCATCTGACACCTCGCCACCAGGCTCGTCAGGTCGATCCACTCATCGGTCGTGTGCAGCCCGCCGCCCTTCACGCCCATCGTGTCGATCGTCGGCAATCCCGCGGCCTGCATCAGGTTCCCATCGCACACGCCGCCGGTCTTGCCGAAGGGCAGGGGCATGCCAAACTCCTGCGACACCTCGCGTGCAAGGATTGCGAGATTCTGTGTTTCCGGGGTCAGCGGTTTGGCGGGGCGGGCCAGCGCGGTGCGAACCTTGATTGTTGCGCCCTCCACGCCGGGCTCGCGCTGCAGGTCCATCAGCCGTCGCTCGATCTCCAACCACGCGGCGTGGCTGGGGAATCGCGCGTTGCCCCACGCCGCGGCGGAATCCGGCACGGAGTTGGTGGTTTTGCCGCCGCGAATGGGTCCGATGTTCAGCACGAAGCCCTCGTGCGGTCGGGGCATCGCCGCGACGCGATTGATGGCGACCGCCAGCGCGTTCACGGCCGACACGCCCGATGTGAAGTCGCGCCCGACGTGCGCTGACCGGCCGAACGCCTCGATGATGAACTGCGCGCTCCCCGCACGTTCGACCACGAGGCCGCCATCGCTCATCGCGGGCTCGAGCGCGAGCCCCATCCCCCCACCACCCCCACCCCCACCACCCCCACCACCCCCACCACTGCCGCCCGCCGCGGCGACGCGCGCTGCCTCTTCCACGATCGCCTTCGCGCTGTGATAACTGCCGGTCTCCTCATCGGAGTTCAGCACGACGCTCACGCGCGGCAGCGCACCGCACTCCGCCAACGCTTCCATCGCGGCCATGGCGATCACCAGCCCGCCCTTCATGTCGGCGCACCCCGGCCCGGTCGCGCGGTTCCCATCCGCCGACACTGCCAACTCGCGGAACGCTCCGCGCGGGTCGTGCACGGTGTCGAGGTGACCTGCGAGCATGATCGCCCGTGCATCGGCTGCCGCGGCGTTCTTCATCGCGCCCGAGTTCCAATCGCCGATCCGGCAGACCGCCGTCGGCGGGACTGAGCGGTGGGCAATGCTGGCCGCGGCATTCGAGTCGCCTGTGTACAGCCAATCGGGGCGCGGGTCGCCGGGCACCAGTTGGCACACCGCCCCCACCGCCTTGAGCCTTGTGCACAGCCGCTCGCGCGTTTCATCGAGCGCGGGGGAGTTGGCCCCGCCGCTTCCGGTCGGCAGGCCGACGTGCAGGCGCAGGTCGTCGAGCAACGCGCTGCGGCGCTGCTCGATCGACCGGCAGACTCGGGACTCGGATTCGCTCAGCGCCATTGGTCTCCTCACGCTGTCGGTTGTGCCGGACTGATCGCTCGACTCCCCCCGCGCTGCACCGGTGGTTCATGGCATCGGCCACTCGCCCTCGAAGACTTCCTCGGCCGGGCCGGTCATGAACACATGATTGCTTGAGATGTCCCACTCGATCGACAGGTCTCCGCCCGGCAGGTGCAGCAATGCGCGGCGGTCGAGCCGGCCGGTGCGCACGCCGGCAACGAGCACCGCGCACGCGCCCGTGCCGCAGGCCTGGGTTGCGCCGGCACCGCGCTCCCATGTCCGCATTGTCGCCTCCCGCGGCGAGTGCACAAGGACAAAGTGAGCATTGACCCGGCGCGGGAACGCCGCGTGGGTTTCGATCCGCGGCCCGACATCATCGATCCGCAATCGTGCCAGGCCGTCGGCGCGGAGGGCGGGATTCGCCGCATCGAAGAACACGACATGCGGGTTGCCCATGGATGCGCAACTGCCGATCCAGGCGCCCGCCTGGCCCGCATCGAAGATGCGTTCGGCGATGTGCGCACCGCTCGTGCCCGCCGGGCGGGCAAGGCGTGATTCATCGAAGGGCACGCTCGCGGCATCGAGAATCGGCTCGCCCATGTCGACGGTTGCGCTGGTCAGGTCTCCTTCGCGCGTCTCGTATTCGATGCTCAGCACGCCGCGGCCGGTTTCGATGCGCATCGGCGCGATGCGGATGCCCAATCGGTCGTGCGCGAACTTCGCCACGCAGCGTACGCCGTTGCCGCACATCTCGGACTCCGACCCATCGGCGTTGAACATGCGCATGCGCACGTGCGCTGCGGAAGGATCGGTCGGCGGGCAGACGAGGATCAGGCCGTCGGACCCGACGCCTCGGTGCCGGTCGCTGATGCGCCGGGCGATCTGGGGCAGGTCGGTGCGTTCGGCGATGGATCGGGCTGCATCGGTCGAATACGCGTCGATGTAGACGTAGTCGTTCCCGATGCCGTGCATCTTGACGAACCGCATGCGCCGCTCCTAGAAGCCCAGCCACGCCGAGGCCGCGACCAGCGCGGCCGCACAGAGGAGTCCCGCCGCGGCGCCGATCTTGATCGTCCGCGCGGTGCTGTCGATGGGCAGTCGTGCGCCATCGCGGCCGATGAGTGCCCGCAACCTCGCGATGCGCAGGGCCAGCGACCCGTGCCGCCAACTGCCGCGGCGCAGCGGAACACCGTTGAGCCGGCCGACCGCCTCCAGCGCGCCGGCCATTGCGCCCGCGCCTTCCGGCGTGACCTGCTTCCCGCCGCTGAGGTGCAGCGCGGCGAAGGCATCGGCCTGCCACTCGAACCGACGGCTGACGAACATGAACACCGCGACCGCGCCGGCGAGAATACCGAACATCGAACCGATCTCCAGGCCGAGCGCGCCCAGTCCCCACGCCGCATCGAGCAGCACACCGCCACCCGGGGCGGGCGCGGCGGCGATGTAGAGACGGAGGAGTGCCGAGGCGACGATCGAGAGCCACAGGAGCGTCGCGAGCATGACGGCGATGAGCCAGGGCACGTGCCGGTGCCGGACGTGTCCGAGTTCGTGCGCCATGACGGCCTCGACCTGCTCGCGCGGGAGCGAATCCAGCAGGGCATCGGTGAGCAGGATGTAGCGGAGTCTGCCCCACAGCCCCATGACCGCGCCGTTGATCATCGATCCATGGGTGCGCCACACGAGGAGTTCTCGCACGCCGACGTTGTGCTCGCGGCACATGTCCTCGAGCCGGGCGCGGATGGGGCCCGGGGCGAGCCGCACGGTGTCCCACACGTAGCGCAGCGCGAGCGGCGCGAGGCTGAGGACCAGCGCGACGCCGATGAGTTGCGCGCCAAGGAGGACGCCGGGGCGCGTATCGCGGTCGGCCGTGAGCGCGCCGAGCCACGCGAGCGCGCCGCCGACGACCGCGCGGTTGGCCGCGAGATAGTCGGCGATGCGCTCGGCGCACTCGGCCCAGCCCATCAGCAGCATGATGGGCACGAGGCTGAGCAGCACCTGATGACGGAACTGCGTGAGCACGAACCGCGCGCGCGAAGGCACCGGGTACATCGTCGCGCCGGTATCGAGCCCGCGCATGATGATGGCCTGGCGGATGCGCGACTCGATCGCGTAGTGCCCGGCCCACGAGGCGCAGAACACGGCCAGCGCGGGGGAAAGCGCGACCAGTTCGTCGATGAGGATCACGTCGCCGATCACCATTCGGACGGCATCGAGCCAGCCCAGCGTCAGCACCGCCGCGGCGAAGACGCACACCGCGCCGACGCGCGCGGCGGCGCATGCGCGGTCGGCCAGCGCTGCGCCCTCGATGCGTCCGGCATCGAGCATGGCCGCGCCGGCGCGTGCGCCCAGCAGCGCGAGGAGGGCGAGCGCGGCGAGGGGCAGGAGCGTCATGGGCACGGTCCACCATCCGGCCGCGCCGTCGTAGAACGCCGCGAGCGTGCCGCTGCCGGATCGCAGCGAATCGTGGAGCGCGATCGAGGCGAGCATCAGGATGACCAGCACATGCAGCACGTGGGCGTTGGTCCCTGTGTCGGTTGCCCGCGCGGCCGTGGGCGTGCGCGGCGCGTGTCAGCGCGGCGCGAGGACCTCTCCGAGGTCGATGACCGCGCCGTTCCACTGGTAGTAATCGGCGTTGAGAACGCCCGCCCGCACACTGGTGAGGACAATGTTGTTGCGCCGGTGGGTCCGGGCGAACTCCAGATCTCCCGCGCCCGGGCCGGCATAGTCGCTGTTGGCGACGGTCTGCACGTGGAAGTGGTAGTGGGCCAGCGCGCGGGCATCGGCCGCGAACATCTCGGGCGGGGCGATGAACGTGCGGTCGTTCTTGCGGTGCGCGGGGCGCGGCTCGAAGAGCGAGGCGCGGAACCGCGACTCGGCGGCCACGCGTCCGCTCGTGGATTCGACGCACCGCGCCGCCGCGGCCCAGAGGAGCCCGCCGTACTCGGTGCTGGTGTCGGCGCGGTCTTTGGCGGCCTGCGCGAACAGTTCGGCGATGACGGCGGGCTCGTGCAGCGCTTCATCGATGACCATGATCGCGAGCAGGTCGCCCCAGGCCAGGTCGGCGCGCCAGTCGCGGAGCGTTTCGCCCTTGGCGCGCATGCCGCCATCTGCCCCGCCCGCTCGCCAGGTCCGACGGCCGGCAAGGCGGCGCTCGACGTGCGTGAGCAGTTCCTCGCGTCCGCACGCGACCCACTCGGGTCGGTGCTCCGCGGCCCAGCGCAGCGGCTCGACGTGCCGCAGCGCGAGCCCCAGACGCTGCTCGTCGGTGAGCCCGTCGAACGCGGCGACCGCCGCGGCCCACCACGCGCCGCGGGTGGGGTCGTCGGTCGCGGTCATCCTTCGCGCCAGGTCGAGTTCGCTTCCGGAAACGGGCACGATGCCGATGCGTTCCTGAAGAAGCGCGATCTCGGCGACGGCGGGGTGCGTTCGCAGATCGGAGCGTGCGGCGATGATCGCGGCGCGCTGCTCGCCGCGCGGGTCGAGCCGTGAGAGCAGTTCCCACGCGGCGGCGCGGGCTTTGTCGGCCATCTCGCCCTCGTCCGCGCCGTTGGCGACCGGGTCGATGAACACGCCGAAGACAATCGCCGCGAGATCGTCGGCGGTTGTGCCGTCGTGCAGGGCGAGCAGCGCGGCGCGTTCCGGACGGTCGGGGTCCGGGGGCGTCGGAACTGCGCGGGAGAAACTCCGGACCAGCGGCGACGTGAGCACGCGCCAGGCCTGGTCGTCGGCCCGCTCCCGCGCTGCACGGCTCACGGCCTCGATCATCGGCCAGCCCGCTTCGGTGGGCATGCGCAGGCGGAGGAGGTTCAGCGTGTCGGCGCGGCCCTCGGGCGTTGTATCGCGGAGCAGAGCCTCGAGCGCGCGAACTCGGATGCGGTCGCTCGGTCGGCCGATGGTCCACACCAGTTTCTTGAGCGCCTCGCGCGTTGCCTCGCGGTCGGCCGTCCCGGCCTCGACCTCGCGCCATGCCTGATCGATCGCGCGGAGGCGGCGGTCTTCGCCCAGTTTGCCATCCGACACATCGAGCAGCGGCTGGGCGCGGCACACCGCCGCACACGCCAGCACCAGCGCAATGGTCAACACCTTCGGCATCACGAACGGGCCGTCCTTTCCTGCGCTGCGGCGCAGCGCACAGAACAATAGCGCACGCCCATCAGTTGCCTTCGGCGGCGAGTTTCTTCAACTCGCGCCGCATCACCTTGCCCGTCGGGTTCCGGGGCAGGGCCTCGAGCACGCGTACGTGCCGCGGGACCTTGTACCCCGCGAGGTGCTCGCGGCAGTGTCGCTGCACATCTCTCTCATCGAACGCCGCGCCCTCGCGCAACTCGACGAAGGCCACCGGCAACTCGCCGCGGATGTCGTCCATGACGCCGACAACGCCCGATTCCTTGATGCCGGGGTGCCGGTTGAGGACCTCCTCGATCTCGCGAGGGAAGACGTTTTCGCCGCCGACGATCAGCATCTCCTTGAGTCGGCCGGTGATATAGAGGTGACCGTCCTCGTCGAGCCGACCGATGTCGCCGGTACGGAGGAACCCGTGGTCGTCGAACGCCGCGGCGGTTTCCTCGGGCCGCTTGAAATACCCGCGCATCACGTTGGGGCCCTTGATCCGCACCTCGCCATCGCGGCCGGGCGGCAGGTCGCGCCCGGTCTCGGGGTCGACGATGCGCTCGATGACTCGCGGCAGAGCGCGGCCGACCGAATGCCGCCGCCACTCATGCGGTCGGCACCAGTTCGTCACCGGCGCGGTCTCGGTCAGTCCGTATCCCTCGTTGAGCGTGACGCCGAAGCGCTCGCGGAAGCCGTCGAAGACCGCCGCGGGCAGGGGTTCGCCGCCGGAGACGGTGTAGCGGAGGCTCGCGAAGTCCTCGGCTGTCGCGTTTTTGACCTGGAGCAGCGCGTTGTACATCGACGGGATGGCGATCAGGGCGGTGGCGCGGTGCTGGCGGATCAGTTGCACGATCTTCGCCGGTACGAAGCGCGCGGTGTACACGACCTTGCACCCGGCCGTCAGCGGGAGGAGCGTCAGCGCGGTCAGGCCGAAGGTGTGGAACTGCGGCAGAACGCCCGCGAGCACGTCGTCCCGCGTGAAGCGGACCCACTCGCGGATCTGCGCGATGTTGGCCCCGATGTTGCCGTGCGAGAGCATCACGCCCTTGGGCCGTCCGCTGGTGCCGCTGGTGTAGAGCAGGAGCGCGAGGTCGTCGGCGTGGGCATGCGCGGGCCAGCGGAGCGCGGGCGCGCCGGAGAAGTCCATCGCGTCCAGCCGCACCAGGTTCTGCGCGACTTTCGCCAGAGCGGTCGGCGTCGCCGCGGCTTCCTCCTTGTGCGACGAGCGCAGGAACTCGAGCATCGGCTCGACGGTCACGACGCAATCGGTCTCGCAGTCGTCGATGACAAAGGCCAGTTCATCGGGCTTGAGGAGGTAGTTCAGCGGGACCACCGTCCGGCCGAGCATCCACCCGGCCAGCAGCGCCATGGGGAACACGCCGCTGGTCGGCAGCAGGACGCCCAGCGTGCGGGATTTCGACCGGCGGGAGACCTCCTCGGCGATGTGCAGCGCGCCGATGAGAATCTCGATCGCGCGAAAGGCGCGTCGGTCGTCCACGATGACTTCTCGCCGCGGCGAGGACAACAGTTGGCGGATGATGGGCCAGTGCACCGACATGATCACAGGTTAGCGGCAAGTAACCACTGCCGCACCGTCACAAACGGGCTGGGGGAGGAGTCGATCGGGCGCTGTCAGGGAACTTCGTGGAACCGGGGGCGCGCTTCATGCGTCATAGACTCTGCGGGGATGCGATGCGCCGAACCGAATGGCAGGGCGGATCCGGTGGCGGCGAGGGGAGGGACGAGCATCGCGCGGCCCAAAGCAACGGCCCCGCCGGAGCGGCCGATGCAGCGCAGACGCGGGCTTTGCGGCGAGCGGAGCCCGCCGCGGCCCACAACGCCCGGCCACCAGTTGGATCGGAGTTCACATGATCCAGAATCTGCAATCGTTGTTCGCATCCGCCGCACTGGCGGTGTTCTGTGTTTCGGCGGGGTCCGCGTTGACATTCGCCGAACCCGACCCCGCAACCAACCCGGCGCCGCCCACGGCGGATGCGCCCGGGACCGAGGATGCCGTGCCGGCTGCGCCGACCGATGACGAGTGGCTCAAGCAGTTTGCGCCCGACCCGGAATCGGACGCGAGCAAGCGATACGCCGAGCAGCAGAAGCGTCGGCTCGCGACCGAGCGCGAACTGAAACTGATCAGGGCCAAGCACTTCAAGGGCATTCGCGGCACGGAACTGCGGCAGGCGGGGATCGCCAAACTCAAGGAGTTCACGGACCCGGCCATCTTTCCCGCGCTGTTGGAGATCTTCGGCACCGAGGGTGCCGACGTGCAGAACGCCCTGCTCGACCATTGGGCGGACATGAACATTGACGAAGCCGATGCCACGATCGCCTGGGCGGCGGTCTTCGGCAAGGACAAGGCCTTCCGTCTCGCCGCGGCGCGCCGCCTTGTCAAGAAGGCGGAGTCCGCGGATTGGCACATCCCCAACGTGGTCAAGTCGGTCGTGGCAATCGGCCTGCGGCGCGAGAGCAACACGCAAGTGGTCGCGGCGGCGGAACTGGCGAACATGCTGCAGATCTTCGAGGCGATTCCGGCGTTAATCTCGGCGCAGGTAAGCGGGACGGCGACGGGCTCGCAGCGGGCTCAGGACGGCGGGGATGCGGCGTTGGCGTACATTCTTGTTGGTCGGCAGGTGGCGTTTGTGTCGGACCTGAACCCTGTGGTCGGCGATAACGCCGTGGCGTTCGATCCGACGCTCAGCGTGGCGACCGAGGGGGTGGTGCTGCGGGTGATCGACGCGTTCGTCGTGACGTACCGGATCGAGGTGAACCGCTCGCTGATCGGCCTGGCCAATAAGGGCTGGGACGGGCGCGATACCGCCCCCCTGGGGTGGAACACCCGCGCGTGGCGGCAGTGGTACGCCAACGAGTTCGTTCCGTATCGGCGCGGCATCGCCATCAAGCCCTGAGACCGTGCGGGACATCTTTGGCACGATTTCTGCGAGACCGGCGAGCGTCGAGCCCGGTTGAAACGCACATTCTCCGCACCTGCGAGTGCGCAACCGCCGGGCCGATGGCCGACGAAGAATGTCGGCGCGCCCGCGAACGCGGTTCGGGGCCGTTCCCAACAAGGACCCGTACGGATGCCCGAATCGCCGCCACACTCCGACCAGCGCCCACTCCGGCGTCGCTCGGCCCCCGCGCAGCAGGCGTTTGCGGTGGTCGCGGTCGCCGCGTTTGTCGGCGGGTTTGTGGCCGGGCGGGTATCTCGCGAGCCGGAGGGAGCCCACGCCGCAATGCGCGGGGGGGCACACCTGTCGCTGGATGACCTGCGGGCCAGTTGGGCGAGCGCGATCGAGGCCGCGCGGCCGGACCCGGCGAAACTCACGGTTGATGCGCTCGCGCCCGTCGAGTCGTACTTTCAGGACCGCGCGTTGCCGAACGTCGAGCCGTTCGTGCGCGACATGGCCGGATTCTTCTCGTCGTTGAACCTGACGTGGCTCCGGGTGCGCGACTGGTGGAGCCCTGCGCCGGTTGCCGGCGCGACGCGAACGCGCGTCGAATCGAAGGTCGCCGAAGCGCTGGAGCGCCGCATGGGCATGCCCGGCGAACTCGAAGCGGCCATCGCCGCGTCGATGCAGCGGTTCGAGGCTTTGCAGAACCAGTCGGATGCGCGTTTCCGGAACGAGGCCTACGCGGTGCTGCGCGGCGCGGGTGTGCGCGTCGAATCCGAGCGGCTCGATGAACTGCGCAGGCAGGCCGCGCACGCCGCGCTCATCGAAGCGCTGCACAACGTGAGTTCGCGCGAGGCCGAGACGCTCGCCGCGGCGAGCATCGGCGGGCTGGTTTCCAGCGTGGTCGTCGACGCGGTCGTGACCAGCGTGGTGACGACGGCGGTGGCGAGCAGCCTGTCGGCCGGGGCGGCGGCCGGCGCGGGGGCGGGCGGGGCCGCGGCGGGCGGCGCGGGCGCGGGCGGCGCGGCGGGGAGCGCGGTGCCCGTCGCCGGAACGGTCGCGGGCGTGATCGTGGGCGGCGTGGCGGGGACACTGGTCTATCTGGCGGCCGATTCCATGTTTGAGGCCCGTGCCAAGGCGCGGATGACCGATGCGGTGCGCGCGATGCGGGCGGAGACGGTGGCGCGGCTGCATGACCTGTATGCCGGGTACTCGGCGGAACTCGACCGCCAACGGGCCGCGCTGCTGGACCGCCTTCTGGTGGAGGCGCACTACCGATGAAACTCATTTATATGTTGTGCATTGTCCTCTCGCTGGCGGCTGCCGCCCCGGCGCAGGTCGCGCCCATCGCCCGCGAGGCCGCCGAGGAACTCATCGAATGGATGCTCCGCCAGGGCGGGGCGCACGCCGACGACGTCGCCCGGCTCGGCGGGAGGTCCGGAGCGAGGGAGGCGGTCGAGGAACTGGCCAAGGTCGCGGGGCGCGAGGCCGCTGAGGGGGTCGTGCGTCGCGGCGGGCCGGGCGCGCTGCGCGCGGTGCGCGAACTGGGCGACCTTGCGCCGGAGGGCGCGAGGCTGGTTGCGTCGCACGGGCCGCGCGGCACCCTGGTGGTGCAGCAGGGCGGTCGCGGCTCGGTCGAACTGTTCAAGCGGTACGGTGACGAAGCGGTGCGCATCCTCGCGGATCAGGGGCCCGATGCCGGTGCAAGACTGCTGAACTTCGCGGGCGATGCGCTGTCGCGGCACGGCCGCGTGCTGAGCGCCGAGGGTCAGGCGCACCTGCGGCAGTTCATGCCCGCGCTCGAGAAGGCCGAGCCGGCGGTGCGTTCGGCGTTCCTCGACAGACTCGCGGCGGGGGGCGACGACTTCCTGGTGTGGGTCTCGCGCAGGTGGAAGCCGCTGGCCGTGGCCGGGGGGCTGACGGTCGCGGCGATCACGGCGTACAAGGTCGGCGACGGGGTGGCCGAGGGCGTGCGGGGCGTGGTCGACGCGATGCCGAACCCGTCGCGCGATGCCGCGGCGTGGTTTGCCTGGTGGCTGCCGGTGCTGGCGCTGGTCGCGCTGGTGGTGGCGGGGTGGGTGCTGCGGGCGCGGTTCGCACGGCGCGCATGAGCGCCCGGGAGCGGTCTGTGCAGGCGATGTTCAATCGACCAGCGAGCCGACCAGTGACAACTGCCTGCTCTCGGTGATGCGGCAACGGGCGATGCGGCCGACGAGCGACTCGGCGCGTGCGGCCGCTTCCGGCGGCAGATCGATGTGCACGATCAGGTCACCATCGGTGCGTGCCGAGAGTTGCACGCCGCGCGCGGGTGTGTCGGGCGTGGGCGCTTCATCCTCCGAAAGCGGCGGCATGGCACAGGCCGACGGGACTTCGTGCAGCGTCTCTGGCGCGCCGAGGGGACGACCGCCGATGGTCAGGCCGACCGCACCCGAACCGGCCCGGAGGGCCGGGGCACCGGCGGCGGGCCTGTCTCGCGCTGCACGCTTCTCCTCCCGCCGCGACAGGCCCTCGATGAAGACCTCGAGGGTCATGCCGACATACTCCGCGCCGACCTCCGCGCTGATGCGCTGCTGGAGCGCGAGCAGTTCGTTGTTGCGCCTGCGCTTGACGGCCTCGGGCACATCGTCGGGGAGTTTGTCGTAGGCGACGGTGCCCGGGCGCGGCGAGTACTTGAAGATGAAGCAGTTTTTGTATCGCGCCCGTTCCAGCAGGCGGGCGGTCGCGGCGAAGTCCTCTTCGGTTTCGCCGGGGAAGCCGACGATGATGTCGCCGGCGACGGCCAGCGGCCTCCCCCCGCCGGCGGCATCGGGCTGGTGCAGGAACGCCCTGGCGCGGTCGAGAAACTCGAGGTACTCCTCGACGGTGTAGCCGCGGTTCATCGCCTTCAACTGGGCGTTGGAGCCGGACTGGGCCGGGACGTGCAGGTAACGGCAGATGCGCGGGTGATCTCGGATCACCTGCAGTACGTCGTCGCCGAAGTCGCGCGGGTAACTGGTGACGAAGCGGAGGCGCCGAATCGCGGGCACCTCGTCGTGAATCCGCGCCAGGAGATCGGCAAAGGTCGTCACGCCGGCGCCGCGATACGGATCGGCGCGGTGCCCGCCCGCGCCGGAATAACTGCGACCCTTCTGCGGCTGGATGATCCCGTTGACAGTCACCGCCGCGCCGTGCTCGAAGCGGTAGTGGTTCACCGTCTGCCCGAGCAGCGTGATCTCGATGACGCCCGCATCGGCGAGTCTCCTGCACTCATCGACGATGTGATCGGGCGGGCGGTGCACCTCGGCCCCGCGCGTGAAGGGCACGACGCAGTAGGTGCAGAACTTGTTGCACCCGCGCGTGATGCGGACGTAGGCCGAGCCGTTGTGCCCCGCGGCCGGCGAGACCGCGCGGGACAGATCGAGCAACTCCAGCGTGTCCTGTGCCGCGGCGAGGGTTCCGGAGCGGCGCGAGGTGTTGCCTTGGAGGGCGACTTGACGGGCGGATGTCCCGGCGGCCGCCCGAAGCACATCCGGAGGGAACACAGAGGTAACAGAGGAAGCAGAGGGGAGCAGAGGAGACATAGAAAGGGCTGAGGAAGAAGAAGAAGAAGAAGAAGAAGAAGTTGGGGCACTCGCGCCCGCCCCAGATCTCGTGCGAGAGTCCGAGTTGCCTTCTCTTTCTCGCTCTTCTCCGCTTCCCTCTGCTTGCTGCGCTCCCTCTGTGTTCCCACCGACCTCGTCCGCCAGCAACGAGTCGCGCGTTCGGACGGCGTTGTCGAGCAGGGCGGGCAGTTTGTCGAGTTCGCCGGGGCCGCAGAGGATGTCGACCACGGGCATGCGTTTGATGAGGTCTTCGCCGTCGCGTTCGGCCATGCAGCCGAGGACGCCGACGACCACGTGCGGCTCGCGCTGCTTGCGCAGACGGTCGAGCCCGAGACGCGACCAGACCTTCTGCTCGGCGTGCTCGCGCACCGAGCAGGTGTTGTAGAGGATGACGTCGGCGTTGTCGGGCTCGGCGACGAAGCGGTAGCCCAGCGCGCGCAACTGGCCCGCCACCAACTCGGAATCGAGTTCGTTCATCTGGCAGCCGAAGGTCTCGAGATACACGGATCGCGCGGGCATTGGGCGGGATGGTAGGGGCTGTTTCAGGCTCTCCCTGCCCTCGCTGCCGGCCCCATCGCTTCGCGCTCGTGGCGACCGGCCTGCTGGCGGCGCGGGTCGCGCGTGCCGATACACTCTCCGCCGCGATGCCGAAGCGGCCCCGAGAGGAGCACAATGAGCAACGCGGAGCAAACCACCCGATCGCCCAATCGCCGCCGCCGGTCTCGCGGCCGCGCGCTGCTGCTCCGGCTCATCGTCCTCGGCGTGGGGTTGGCGATGGGCCTGATCTTCGCCGAGATCGGCCTGCGCCTTGCGGGCTGGCCGGTGGTCGGCAACCTGATCGACGGGCAGCGCGCCAGCACCACGCAGCGCGGCGGGGCCGATGGCAGCGCGTACCGCGGCCTTGGGCGCGAGTTGCGCCTGGTGCACTTTGATTACTACGTGCGCTACACGCTGAACCGGCACGGGTTCGTCGAGCGCGAGTTGGCGCCCAAGGGCGCGGGCGAGCGCCGGATCGGGCTGTTCGGTGATTCGTTCACCATGGGCATGGGGGTGCAGGTGTCGGAACGGTTCGGAGATGTCTGGTTCGCACAGACTCGCGAGCGGCTGCCCGCCGGCACGACGCTGTGGAACTTCGGCATGGCGGGCACCGGCACGCTGCAGCAGGCCGCGCTGCTCGGCGGTGCAGCGCGCGGGTACGAACTCGATGAACTGGTGCTCGCCTTCTACAGCGGCAACGATGTGACCGACAACATCGAGGAATCGGCGCACGACCCGATGGCGGCCGCGCTGGCCGCTCCGCCGCGAGAGAATCCGATGCGCTCGTGGCTGCGCGAGAACGTGCGGCTGTCGACATTCCTGTGGTACTACGGGCTGCGCGCGTTCTCCGCAGCGTGGTGGCCAAACCTCTACACCCGGCAGACGCTCGATGAACTCTGGCCGCCGACGCAGCGCGGGCTGGAGGGGTTTGTCGCCGCTGCGGGCGAGAGGCCGGTGACGATCTGGTACATCCCTTCTGCGCTCGAATCGAGCGATGAGGCGTGGCACGCACACCGCGACCGTCACAACCTCGACGATTCGGGGCGATTCCTTCTGCGCGACCGCGTGCGCGACTGGGCCGCGGCCAACGGCGCTGGGTTTGTCGATCTCACCGATGCGGTGCGCGCGCACCCGTTGAGCGAGACCAATTTCCGCGTCGACCCGCACTGGCGGCCGCTGGGCCACCGCGTCGCGGCGGCCGCGCTGGCCGAACGAGAGGACCTGGGCCTGCCGCGAGTTGCGAAGTGAGAGGGACTGTCGCTCGGTTTTGAGCGCCGACCACCGGCGGATGCATCGCGGCCGGGGAGAGGCGGTCCTGGATCGCCACCACTTTGTTCGGGCCCGGCGTTTTTGAGTTCGCTCGGGCCGAATGGGGAGCAAAGTCGGCCTGGGAATACGAACACAACCCGTCCAACATCGGCACGCTTGCCCACGTTCGCGGGCAAAGTGCGTTTTTTCCTACCCACCGGAGCCATCGCGCGGTATGCTTTGGTCGGAACGCGAGAGAGAGAGTCCTTCCGCGCACGCGGCAGTCTCTCGGAGTTCCACATGAGCCAGGCAAACCTGTTCGGTACCGGCATTCACATTGCCAAGCCGTTGTACGTTCCTGCCGCGGGCGCTGAACAGCGCGACCGCGCGGCGCAGGTGTACGTGCATTCGCTTCGCGGCGTTGCCGCGGGGACGACGATCGCCTTGGCGTTGAACATGGCGATGCTGATGGCGGGCGGCGCGGCGAGCGCGGGCGGTGCGTGGTGGCTGGTCGCGTGCGTGGTGTCGATGTTCATCGGCGGCGTCGCTGCGGCGCGGGTCGCGGGGATCGGCCGCGGGTCTGACCAGGTGTGGCGCGGGCTGTTCGTGTGGGGGCTGGCGACGCTGGCGGGCTCAGCGATGATCGCGCTTCCCGCGGGCGACATGTTCGGCGGGGCGATGGCTCCGCTGGCGGGCGAACTGGCCGCATCGGCGATGTTCGAAGTTGACGGCATGGTTGCGCCGGGCGGCTCGCTGGGCACCGCCGCGCTGTGGACGCTCTCGGCGCTCGTGGCCGGCGCGGCGGCGGCGGTCGCCGGCGCGCGGCTCGCAGCGCGGGCGCGGTAATCGACGCGCGGGGGAACTGATCACTGGATGCGCGCACGCGCTTCGGTACGACGAAGGCCCCCGCTCCGGCGAGAGGGAGGGCGTCGTCGCATCAACCCAGATTCGGCGCAAGGCCGGGACCGGGGCGCACGACGATCGGTTTGACATAGGCTGTTTGAAAGCCCATGCGCCGGACGTTGCGCTCGGTGCCTGCGCCCGGGCGCGAGCCGATGGTGGCGAGCCTGCGGCCCATCTGCGCGGCGATGTTCAGTCGGGCGGCGATGAGCGCCTGCTGGATGCCGCGGCGGCGGAACTCGGGCAGGACGCTGAGACCGAAGAGCGCGGCAACGTTGGTGTGAAGGCCCATTCCGCCTGCGCCGACGCAGCGGCCATCGAGCATGGCCATGAGGCCGACGGAGCGTGGGTGTCGGGCAGCGCGCATGGACACTTCGAGATGATCTGGGGGCAGGTCGGTCATGCCGGGCGGCAGGAAGCCCGAAGCGCACACGACCGCGTACTCGCGCACCTCGGCGTCGTTGGCGGGATCAAGACGGCGGATCTCGAGGCCGGGCGGCGGAGTGACCACGGGCCGAACGGTCTCCCGCGGGTCGATCTCGCGGAAGAGGACCGATTCGAACATGCGGACGACAAAGCCGCGTGCGGCCAGCGCGGCGACGAGGGATTCATCGGCGTAGGGGCAGAGTTCGACGCGCGGCTCGATGCCCGCGGACTGGTACCAGTCGATGATCCGCTCGGCGTCGTCGTCGTGGACCGGCCCGGCCATGCCGATGTTGTTCGCGTTGTTGAGCCACGAGCCCGGGGCGCCGCGCCCGGCGATGCCGCCGCCGATGGAGAGGACTTCGTCGGCCAGTTCGGAGAGCGCCTCGGCCTGACGGCCCTCCTCGAGGCGGGCGATTTCGAGCATGTCCATGCGGGGGTCCGGGGTGAGTGAGCGGGGCTTTGCGGATAGACTAGGGCCTCAAGCGTGGGCGGCGCCTTTCGGGCCCCGCTCCTGTTCCCGTTCACTCGCCCCGCTCCCCCCTCCCCCCGGGGGCCGGGGCTCCAAGTTGCAGCGAGACGAATCATGGCGCACGCAAAGTCCACCGACCCCAACGTGTTCATCCTCCCCGACCTTGGCGAGGGCGTGCACGAGGCCGAACTGATCAAGTGGCGGGTGAAGGTGGGCGACACCGTTGCCGAGCACGACATTCTGGCCGAGATGGAGACGGACAAGGCCCTGGTGGAAGTGCCGAGCCCGCGCGCGGGGACGATCAAGACGCTGCACGGGACGGAGGGCGAGATCCAGCACGTGGGCAACCCGCTGGTGACGTATGAGGGCGGCGGCGCGGCCGGTGCGGCGGAGCCCAAGCCCGCGGCGAGCAAGCCCGGCAAGAGCGGCTCGCAGAATGGATCGCACGCCGCGAAGCCCGAGGCCGAGACGGAGGCCCGCGAAGATGATGGGACGGTCGTCGGCAAGATGAGCGGCGCGATCGGCGGCGTTTCGGCCGAGCCGGGCAAGGTGCTGGCGACTCCGGCGGTGCGCAGGCTTGCGCGCGACCTCGGTGTCGATATCTCCTGCTGCGCGGGAACGGGGATCGCCGGGCGGGTGACGGAGAAAGATGTGCGGGATGCAGCGGGCGGGGTGGCCCGGCACTCCGTGCCGGGCACAAAGGGTCGCGGCCTGCCTGATGTGGCGCCGATTGAGCGGAGCGAGCCTCGATCGCGCGTGGTGGAGTCGCCGCGGTCGGTTGCGGCGCCGGCTGCGAGGGCACCGGCTGAAGCCCGGCACGGAGTGCCGGGCCACCAAGAGGAGTCGATCCGCGTGCCTTTCCGCGGGGTTCGTCGCACCATCGCCAATCGACTGCGCGAAAGTGTGAACCAGGCGGTGCACTTCAACGTGATGGACGAGGCGGATGTCTCGATGCTCGACGGGCTGCGAAAGAAACTCGCCGCGGCGAGCGGGGAGAAGATCTCGTTCCTGCCGTTTGTCGCCGCGGCGGTGTGCCGGGTGCTGACGGATGCACGGTTCCGCGCGATGAACGCGACGGTGGATGAGAAGCCGAGCGATTCGAACTACGAGGCGGCGATCGTGCAGCACCGGGCGGTGCACCTGGGGATTGCGGCGGACACGGAGAACGGGCTGATGGTGCCGGTGATCCGCGACTGCGATGCCCTGGGCGTGCTGGAGATCGGCCGGCACATTGCGCACGTGGCGGAGGCGGCGCGGAATCGCACGGCGTCGCGCGAGCAACTGATGGGCTCGACGTTCACGATCAGCAACGTGGGCTCGCACGCGGGGCGGTTTGCGACGCCGATCATCAACTACCCGGAGGTCGGCATTCTGGGCGTCGGTCGGGCACGGCCCGCGCCGGTGGTGCGGAACGGCGGCATCTTCGTCGGCAACCTGCTGCCGCTGAGCCTGGCGTGCGACCACCGCGTTGTGGATGGCGCGACGGCCGCGCTTGCGCTGGCGGAGATCATCCGGCTGCTGCAGGAGCCGGAAGTTCTGATGGGGCCGGCTCGCGCCTGATCGCGGCAAGACATGTCGCCAAACGCCACCCTGCGCCGCATGCAATCGCGAGTTCTGCCCGCTTCGATTTGGTGCGCGGTCATCGCTCTCGGTTTGCTGATTCGCGCCGTGCTCGCAGGCGCACCGGCCAAGTACCTCGGCGTTGCGCTGTGGGCGATGAGTGTGTACTTTCTGCTGCTGGTGATCTCGCCGCGGATGCGGCCCGTGCATGCGCTGATCGGGTGTCTGTGCATCTCGTATGCGGTCGAGTTGGCGCAGATGACGGATGTGCCGCGGCGGCTCTCTTCGATTCACCCCTTGCTGCGGCTGGTGTTCGGCGAGGTGTACAACCCGGCTGATCTGGTCGCGCTCGCGGCGGGCGGCGTGGCCGGGTGGGCGGTCTGGGTCGCGCTGGGGCGAATCCGGGCGCGAAAGTCGGGCGAATCCGCAGGACTGGAGACGCCGCGATGAGATCGATGGTCTGGTTCCGTTCCGATCTCCGTACGCACGACCATCGGGCTTTGTCCGCAGCATGTGCCGCGGCGGGAAACGATGGGGTGATCGGCGTGTTTCTGCTCGCGCCGGTGCAATGGCGCGAGCACGACTGGGGCGGGGTGAAGGTGCGGTATGTGCTGCGGACGCTGCGCGAGTTGTCGGTTGCGCTGGCGAAACTGAACATCCCGTTGATCGTGGAGCGTGCGGATACGTTTGCGGATGCGCCGGAAGTGCTGGCGAAAATCGCCGCGAGGGTGAAGTGCGGGGCGGTGTTTTGCGCGCGCGAGTATGAGGTGAACGAGCAACATCGGGATTCGGCGGTGGAAGCGCGGCTGGCGCGGGATGGGGTGGTGTTTCGGGCGGTCGATGATCAGTGCATCGTTGAGCCGGGCGCGGTGCGCACGGGTGAGGATCGCGTGTACACCGTGTTCACACCGTTCAAGAAGGCTTGGATTCGAGTGGTGGAAGAACGCGGCATGGTCCCCCCACTTGTGCCTGTTTCCAAGCAGGCCAGGCTCGACATTGAACCTTCGCCGATCCCCGATTCGCTGCCCGGCTTTGACACGCACGTGCCCGATGACCTGTGGCCGGCGGGCGAGGACGCCGCGCTGGCCCGGCTGCGCGGGTTTGCGGGCAAGCCGCTGACGCAGTACAAGCACTTTCGCGATCTGCCCGCGGAGGATGGGACGAGCAGGCTGTCGCCGTATCTTGCGATCGGGGCGATCTCGCCGCGGGCGTGTTTGCACGCCGCGATCGAGGCCAACGAGGGGAAGTTGGAGAACGCCGCGGCGAACAAGGCGGGGCAATCGACGTGGATCAGCGAACTCGCCTGGCGGGAGTTCTACAAGCACATTCTGGTGGGCTATCCGCGTGTGTGCATGGGGCGGGCGTTCAAGGCGGCGACGGACCGGATCGAGTGGGTGGAAGATCGCGGCCACTTTGCAGCCTGGTGTGAGGGCCGCACGGGAGTCCCGATCGTCGATGCCGGGATGCGGCAACTCGCCACGGCCGGCTGGATGCACAACCGGGTGCGGATGATCACCGCGATGTATCTGAGCAAGGACCTGTTCCTGCCGTGGAGGTGGGGCGAGCGGCACTTCATGCGGCACCTGGTCGATGCGGACTTTTCGCAGAACAACGGGGGGTGGCAGTGGTCGGCGAGTACCGGCACCGATGCGGCCCCCTACTTCCGCATTTTCAACCCTGTGAGCCAGTCGCGGAAGTTCGACCCTTCTGGCGAGTACATCCGGCGGTTTGTGCCGGAACTGGCCGCGCTTGAAGGCGGGGAGGATGGGGCGATCCACGACCCCTCGGAGTTGCCGGAACTGGCCCGTGCGGGGATCGACTATCCGCGGCCGATCGTGGATCGGGCGAGGGTGCGGGAGCGGGTGCTCGCGGCGTTCAAGGGCGTGGCGTAGACGATCGCCGCGCTTGGGCCGCGCGGTGAGAGACTTTCCGGCCATCCTTGCCTGCCGGCGCGCCGTTATCATGGCCGCGCCCGATGCTGGACCTTCCCTCCATCCCGCTGTGGCTGGTCGCGGTCGATGTCGCGATCCGGCTGGTGGTGGCCGTGCAGATCATCTATCGACGGCGGGAGGTGTCGGTGTCGCTGGCGTGGCTGGCGGTGCTGGCGTTTCTGCCGTTTCTGGGCGCGGTGCTGTACTTCCTCGTCGGCGAGAACAAACTGGGCGCGCGGCGGCTGCGCCGGTTTGTCCAACTCTCGCGCGGCCTCGACGAGCGGGCCTCGCACCTGTGGCGGCACCGGCACGTCGATGCCGATGGCGCGCTGGCCTCCGGGCGCGTGTTCTGGGCGCAGATCGCGCGGTTCGGAACCGCCGTTTCGGGCCTTCCGCCGCTGAAGGGGAACAAACTCTCGCTGCTGCCCGATGCCGAAGAGATGCTCGCATCGCTCTGCCGCGACATCGACGAGTCGAAGTCGCACTGCCACCTGTTGTTCTACATCTGGCAGCGCGATGGGGCCCGGCCGGTCGAGGAGGTGGAGCGAGCGCTCATCCGCGCGGCGCAGCGCGGGGTGGAGTGCCGCGTGCTCGTCGACGCCGTCGGCGCCAAGTACTTCCTCCGCGGCAGAATGGTGCAGGAGATGCGTGCGGCGGGCGTGCAGGTCGTCGCCGCGCTGCCGGTGAACCCGTTGCGGATGCTCTTTGCGCGCATCGATCTGCGCAACCACCGGAAACTCGCGGTGATCGACGGCCGGATCGGCTATTGCGGGAGCCAGAACCTCACGGACTCGACCTTCCGCGCGGGGATCTTCCGCCGAGCCGGACCCTACATCGATGCAACCGTTCGCATCGAGGGCCCCGGCGCCGGCGCGCTGGGCGTGATCTTTCTGCAGGACTGGCAACTCGAGAGCGACCAGACCTTCGAAGACCTGGAGCGCTATGTGCCCGACCATCGCGGCGGCAACGGCGACGGGTGCGTGGTGCAGGTCATCCCCTCGGGGCCCGGCCCCGCTCCAGAGGCGATCCACCAGGCGCTGCTCACGACCATCTACTCGGCGCGCGAAGAACTGATCATGACCACGCCCTACTTCGTGCCCGATGAGGCGATGCGCAAGGCCCTGCAGGCCGCCGCCCAGCGCGGCGTGCGCGTGTCGCTGGTGATGCCGTGCATCTCGGACTCGCGGATTGTCGCCGCGGCGAGCCGGTCGCACTACCTCGACCTTCTGGAATCAGGCGTGAAGATCATGCACTTCCGCGGCGGCCTGCTGCACAGCAAGTCGGTGACGGTGGACCGGAAGATCGGGCTGATCGGCTCCACGAACTTCGATGCGCGGTCGTTCTGGCTGAACTTCGAATCGACCATGTTCATCTACGACGACGACTTTGCCAGCGTGCTGCGGTTCATGCAGACCGACTACATGAGCCGGTCGTACGAGATCCACCTCGACGAATGGCAGAAGCGGCCGCTTTGGCAGGCGCTTCGCGACAACACGGCGCAGTTGCTCGGCCCGCTGCTGTGAGCGGGTGATGCGCGGCGGTCATGCCGCGGCCTGGCTCTTTTCCTTCATGCGGCGCTTGAGTTCGGCATCGATGAAGGGCTGAATCTCGCCGCGGAGAACGGTCTCGTAGTCGCGGGATTCGTGGCCGGTGCGGTGGTCCTTCACGCGGTTGTCGTAGAAGACGTAGGAGCGGATCTGGGTTCCCCAGCCCATCTCGACGGCTCCGCCGGTCGCGGCGTCGAGTTCCTTCTGCCGCTTCTCTTCCTCGATCAACTCGAGTTTGGCCTGAAGGACGGCGAGCGCCTGCGCGCGGTTCTGGGGCTGGTCGCGGTAGGTATTGGCCGTCACCTGGATGCCGGTGGGCAGGTGCGTCACGCGGATGGCGGTGGCGACCTTGTTGACGTTCTGCCCGCCGGGGCCGCTGGCTCGGACGAAGGCGACGATCTCGAGATCCTTTTCGGGGATCTTGAGTTTGGTCTCTTCGAGTTCGGGGATGATGTCGACCGTGGCGAAACTGGTCTGCCGCTTACCTTCGGCGTTGAAGGGGCTGACGCGGGCGAGGCGGTGGGTGCCGCGCTCGGTGTTCAGGTATCCGAAGGCAAAGGGGCCCTTGACGTGCAGGGTGACCGAGTCGATGCCGACCTCGGTGCCGTCGATCCTGGAGACCTCCTCGAGCGTAAAGCCCATCTTCTCGCAATAGAAAATGTACATGCGGAAGAGCATCTCGACCCAGTCGTTTGCTTCTTTGCCGCCGGCCCCTGCGGAGAGCGTGAGGAAGCAGTTGCGGTGATCGTGCTTGCCGGCGAGGAGCGACTGCAACTCGACCTTGTGCATGCGGCCGGGGAGTTCGTCGTTGCCGGCGATCTCGAAGAGTTTCTGGTCGGCCTCGGCGAGGAGGTCCTTGTCGCCGGCCTCTCTGGCCATTTCGTAGGCGACCTTGGCGTCTTCGAAGTCGGCGATCACCGCGCGCAGCGGCTCGGTCTTGGCCTTGAGGACCTTGAGTTCGTCGACGATGCGGCGGGCATCGGCGGGGCGGTCCCAGAAGTCGGCGGCCTCCATCCGGCTTTCGAGTTCGGCCTGCTCTTTGAGTTTCTTTTCGTAGTTAAAGAGAGTCGCGGATGGTCAAGATCCGCGCCTCAAGATCGGCGATGATGGGCTGGTGTGCGTCGTAGTGCATGGGTCGGGAGTGTAGGGCGCTTCGCGGCGTCTTTTTCGCCAGGGCGCGCCAAAGCAGGCTCGCGGCGACGTTCTGCGGGTATCCAACCACAGGAGGCCCCCATGCGTCGAATGCCATGCCTTGCCGTGCCCGCCGCCTTGCTCATCGCCTCGGGCGGAGCGTTCGCCCAACAGGCCGAGAGCGCGGGACGCCAGCCCACAAGGCCGACATCGCGTCAGGAGGGTCGTCCGCCGATGCCGATCATCGATGTTGATTTCGCGGGCGGAACCGTGCGCGAGTTTGTCAAGGCTGTGCAGAAGGCGGCGATGGAATCGGCCGCGAAGACACCCGTGAACGTGATGTTCCCCGCCGAGGCGGCCGATGTCCGGCTGGAGGCGATCAGCCTTCGGCGGGTCTCGGCGGAGACCGCCCTCGCGACGCTGCGGTTTGCATTCGGCATGCAGGGTCAGCACCAGTTCGACACCACCAACATGACCGGAGATGGCGACGAGGGGCTCACTTTCGCACTCAGGTACTCGACTGGTCGCGGCGGGCAGCAGACCGCTGCTCAGCCGCCGTTCACAAGCCAAGTGGAGGCGATCATCGCCCAGGCGCACTCGCTCCGCGACCTCATCACAACGCCCGCGGGTCTGCCGCAGAGCGATCCCTCATTGCGGATGTCGCCCGATACGGTGCTGGGTGCGTTGAAAGTCGCCGCGGAACTGGAGGCCGCCGATTCGCGGGGCGCGCCGGCGCAGTTGCTCTTCCACCCGGACACGCAGTTGCTCATCGCGCGGGGCACCGGGAGACAACTCCAACTGATCGTCGATGTGCTGGGGCAACTGCACCGGACGATGGAGCAGCGGCGCGAAGCGCTGGCGCAGTCTGAAACACGGGCGCGCAAGGCCGAACTTCAGATGGTGGAACTCGAGGGGCTGATGGGCCAGGCCAAGGCCCAACTCGAGCGCGCGACTTCGGAACTGCGCCCGGCCCAGGCCGAGGTGTCGCGGCTCGAGCAACTGGTGGCATCCGGGAATGCGAGCGGGACCGACCTGGAGCGCGCCCGGGCCAACGTCGACATCGCGCGAGCCAATGTGCGGAGCGCCGATGCGCACCTGGTCATGCTCTCGAAACGGCGGGAAGCGCTTGAACGCGGACTCGGCGATGTCCAGCCTTCCGCCGTCGAGGCGGTGGTCGCCATCTACGATCTTCGTGATCTGGCGAACTTCAAGGCCGATTTCAACGCGATCGTCAAGCAGGTGATCGGCGACGATGGACGCATGGAGGTGCGTCCCATCTCGGGCGATACCACGGGTTCGCTGGTTGTTCGCGCACCGCGGGATCGGCACGAGATCCTTGTCAGCATCTTCAACATCGCCCGCCGGTTGAAGACCAATGAGCCCAAGTTGCCCGGGCAGACGCTCGAGCAGTTGATCGAAAAGACCAGGGGGTAGGCGACGGCACCCAGCGCGGCACAACCTCTTCTTCTCTCGGCGACACGGCGAACCGCGATGACCGATCGCCACGATGCTTCCGAGACGCGCCCCGCCGGTCGCCCGGGCGGGGCGTTGTCGCGCGATGAGGGAGGGCGCGATACCCGACTGCTCGCCGCGCTGGCACGCGGAGACCACGATGCGCTCGCGGCTTTGTACGAAGCATGGTTCGGACGCGCGCTGGGGCTTGCGCGGGCCATCACGCGGCGGGATGAGTCGTTCTGTCTTGACGTGGTGCAGGAGACGTTCGTGCGCATCATCGACCACGCGCCTCGGCTTTCGCGGCTGGCGACACGCGACGACCTGGACCGCTGGATCGGCGCAGTGGTGCGCTCCGCGGCGATCGACCTGCTGCGGAAGGAGTTGCGGCGGTCGGCACGCGAGCAGAGGCTGGCGCGCAGCGCGGATAATCAAGGCGATGGTGTGGAGCGCGAACGGGCGGACTGGCTGCTCGAGCAACTTCGCGCGCTTGACCCCGAGGATGCGGAGTTGCTCGCGCTGCGATTCGGGCGCGGGGCGACGATCGAAAGCACGGCGAGGACCGTAGGTGTGACGATCGGCGCAGCGTACGGACGAATCCGCCGGGCGATCGCGCGGATGAAGGCCAGATTTCAGGAGATCGACCGTGAGTGACCACCGGGCACCTCAGACTGACGGCCTTTCCGCCGCGGGCGCAGCGCGGAAGGAGGCCATCCTCGGCATGTTGCACGAGCGGTTGCATACCCGCGTGCGCCGAAAGAGGGCCGCGCGCGCGGGCACAACCGTCGCGGCGATGATCGTGCTGGGGGCAGGTGTATGGATCGCGCTCCCCGGCGCGCTGCCAAAGGACAAGCCGGCACGGCATATCCCGCTCGCGGATGGCACAGTGGAGTTGCGCAGCGCGCCCGACTCGAGCGTGTCTGAAGGCGGCCTTTCGGCGGCCTCTCAGGGGCGCGTGACGGTGCGGATCGTCTCGATGGCGGTTGTCGATGCCGCGCCCTGCGAGATTGCGCCAATGGCCGGCGTCTGCCTGCTGAACGATGAGCAGTTGCTGGCCGCGCTGGCGGAGGCTGGTCAGCCATCGGGGTTGGTCCGGGTCGGCGGTCGCGCAGTGATTGTGCCTCGCGATGCGCACGCAGGCGACCTTGACTGAGCCGATGCCACCCAGCCACGGCGTGGAGAACGACGCTAGAGTGATCGGCATGTCGCCGTGGCTTCCCCAAACGACCGACTGGCTGCTCGCGCTTGCGGCGGAGCCGCAGAGGGCGCTGCCGGAGAACTTCCGCGGCGCGGCCGCGCTGCTGCTTGCGGTGGCGTTGATGACGGTGATCTTTGCGACGGTGTGGCTGGTGCTGGCGCGGCGGCGCGCGCGGCCGGAGGGCACGCGGCCCAAGAAGCGCAAGCCGCCGGGAGCGAGCGCATGGAGTGAATCCTCGCGGCGGCTGCCGATGCCGCCTGATGAAGAAGGTGATCGCGGGGACACCAAGGACATCGATCCATCGGACCTTTCGCCGGGCGATGTGGACCTTCGACCGCCGGATGATGACGAGCCGGGGCCCGACGGGGGACGTGGCGGATGGCGAGGCGGGCGATGAGCGCGGGCGATCGGCCGGTGGCGCTGGTGACAGGCGGGGCGCGGCGCGTGGGGCGCGCAGTGTGCCTGTCGCTGGCCCGTGCGGGATGCGACGTGGTGCTGACGTACAACCGCAGCGCGGCCGACGCCGAGCGTACCGCGGCGGAGGCGCGCTCGCTCGGCGTTCGCGCCGAGCCTGTTGAACTCCGGATCGATGATGGCGCGGCGCCGGGGGCGGCATCGCGGATCGCGACGCTGAGCCCGCGCTGGGACGTGCTGGTGCACAACGCCTCCTCGTATGAGCCCTCGCCGCTGCCGGGCCTGACCGCGGAGCGCGCGCAGCGCGACTACGCCGTGAACGCGCTGGCGCCGCTGCTTCTGTCGCGTGCCTTGGCGCCTGCGCTCGCGGCATCGTCGCTCCCCGGCGGCGGCGCGATCGTGGCGATGGCCGACATCCACGCGCTGGGGGAACACGGCCTGCCGCGGGCGAACTTCATCAGTTACGCGATGTCGAAGGCCGCGCTGGTCGAGATGGTGAGGTCGCTGGCGCGCGAACTGGCACCGCGCGTGCGCGTGAACGCGGTCGCGCCGGGCGTGGTGGCGTGGCCCGAGGCCGGGCACGAATCCCATGAGCCCGCGCAGCGTGAATACCTGGCACGCGTCCCGCTCGGGCGAGCGGGCACGCCCGAAGACGCCGCGGAAGCCGTGCGGTGGCTCGCGCTCGATGCGCACTATGTGACCGGGCAGGTGCTGCGGCTGGATGGCGGTCGGTCGATGCTCTGAGGCTCACCCGCCCGCGTTGGCGAGCATCTCACGGCAGCCCTCGTGCCCCAGCAGCGCGCCGATCCGTGCGTGCTCGGCCGCGCTCGCGGCATCGCCGGCGCGCTCGAACCACGTCGCGGCCTGGAATCGCAACTCCGCATCATCGGGCGTGTCTTTCGCGGCATCGGCGTAGAGCCTGGCCGCATCGGCCGGGCGCTTGAGCAGGCCGTAGGTCTGGGCGAGGGTGGTCATGATGTCGCGCTCGCGCCGCGCCGCCGGTGGGAGCGCCAGCAGCAGCGTCGCGGCCCTCTCGGGCTCGCCCTGCCGGTTGAAGATCCTCGCGCGGACATGACGCCACCGCGCCACCTCGGGCTGCATGCGCTCGGCGTTCTCGAGATGCTGCGATGCAAGACCGAGCGCGTTCTTCTTCAGGGCCAGTTCCGCCAGAGTGCCCCACGCCTCGGCGAGTTCGGGATTGAGGTGCGCCGCGCGGACAAGGCTGGCGGTCGCCGCATCGTCTTCGCCCAGTTTGATCTGGATCATTGCCAGGTACAGCGGGTACCTCGCATCGGCAGGGTCGGCCAGTTGTGCAAGGTGGTAGTGCTCGGCGGCCTGTCGTGTCAGGCCGGCCTGGTTGGCGCACGTCCCGGCTTCGAACTGCAGACGCGCGTGCGCGGCGTTCATGGTCGACTGGCCGCCGCCGGCCGCCTCGATGGCGAACGCCGCTTCATACTGCGCGTACGCCGCGGCGAACTTCTTCTCGCCGACAAGGGACTGCGCAAGGGCCAGCCGCACGGTCTGGTTCTCAGGGCTCTGCTCCGCCAAGCGCGAGAGAATGGCCGACGCCTCCCCAAACTTGCCCTGCCGCGAATACACCGCCGCGGCGTCGAGACCGGCTTCGACGGCCTTGGCCGCATCGCGAGCCATCGCCGCGCCGTTCGTGCTGGCAGGCCCGCCCACGGCCATGCGAAACACGAACCAACCCACGCCTACCACGGCGATGGCCAGTGCGGCAACGGCCAGCAACGGGCCGATGGAACGACCGGAGTCCGGGGCATTGTGGCTTGGTTGGTCGGTCATCATGCCAACTTTATCGGCTCGGCGGCTCATACACTCCGGTCGCCCTCCATCTCCCGCCCCCTCCCACCATTCGCCTTTCCGGGCCAGCCGCCGTTGCCATGAGTAATCACCCCATTCAACCGCCCGCCCCGCTCGGCCGACCGGTCCACACGGCCGAGACTTCTGCAAACCCGGCAGAGTTCTCCATGCCCTCGGCATACAAGCCATCGGATGCCGAGCCGCGCATCACGCGGGCGTGGGATGAGGCCAAGCCGTTTCGTGCGGACCCTGCGCGCGTGCTGAGGGGGGAGGCCGAGCCCTACTGCATTTTCATCCCCCCGCCGAACGTGACCGCCGCGCTGCACCTCGGGCATGCGCTGAACAACACGCTGCAGGACATTTTGGCGCGGGCGCACCGGATGATGGGGTTCGAGACGCTGTGGATGCCGGGGACGGATCACGCGGGCATCGCGACGCAGGCGGTGGTTGAGAAGCGGGTGTGGCAGGAAGAAAAGAAGCGGCGGCACGACTTCACGCGCGAAGAGTTCATCGCGAAGATCCAGGCGTTCAAGGATGAGTACGAGAAGACCATCACCGATCAACTCAAGGTCATGGGGTGTTCGTGCGATTGGGACCGGCAGCGGTTCACGATGGATGAACAGTGTGCCGCGGCGGTGCGGGAGGCGTTCTTCCGCCTGTTCCGCGATGGGCTGATCTATCGCGGGAAGCGGCTGGTGAACTGGGACCCGGAGTTGAAGACGGCGGTGGCGGATGATGAGACGGATGAGATCGAGATCGAGACAGCGTTTTACTACATGCGGTATCCGCTGGTGCATCTGGGTGGCACGCCACTCCGTGGCGTGTCCGCTGCGGAGCAGCGGTATGTCCGGCCCGTGACGTGGGGAGAACTCGCACGCCGCGGCTATGCCGAGGCAGACCAGCACCCGGCGGATCAGCAGGCGTGGGTGACGGTCGCGACGACGCGGCCGGAGACGTACCTGGGCGATGCCGCGATCGGCATGAACCCGCACGACCCGCGGCTGAAGGCGCTGGATGGTTTGTGGGTGCAGTTGCCGCTGGTGGGGCGCATCCTGCCGATTGTGGCGGATGAGTATGTGGTGCTGCCGAAGGCTCTTGGTGGCACCGCTCTCCAGAGCGGTGCCGAGCCCCTTGACAAGGGCCAGGAAACCAAGGCCGAGTATGCCACCGGCTTCCTGAAGGTGACGCCCGCGCACGACCAGAACGATTACGACCTGTATTTCCGCCGCAAAGAGCAGATCGACCGGAACTCGACGGGCACGGGGCTCATCAGCGTGATGGCTCCGGATGCTTCGATCTCGGACAAACACGGCTGGACCGACATCGGCGATGCGGGCGTGTTTTTGGGCCTCTCACGCGAAGATGCGAGGAAGAAGGTCGTCGCCGAATTCAAGGCACGCGGGCTGCTGGAGGGGACCAAGCCGTACAGGCAGACGGTGAAGATCTCCGACCGCTCCAAGGCGATCATCGAGCCGTACCTGAGCGACCAGTGGTTTGTGAAGGTCACCGATCCGCGCATGGCTCAGACGGCGAATGCGTCATTGGTGCCGGAGCAGCGATCACACCCCCTCCCAGAGGGAGGGGGCCGGGGGGAGGGCGCAGCCTTCGATGGCTCCATGTCCTTCCACCCCGCGCGGTACGCCAAGACGTTTGAGCACTGGCACGACAACATCCGCGACTGGTGCATCTCGCGCCAGCTTTGGTGGGGGCATCGGATTCCGGTGTGGAGTGTGGCGAATGCCCGCGCGGATGCGATTGAGTGGATTTCGCTTTCTGGACACCGCGACAAGCTGGCCATTACGACAGTTGACGAAATGACGTTCGCGTGTATTGGAACCCACGACGTTGGCGAGTTTGAGATGCTGGCAAAGCGTCTCTATATCTTTGGCTTTGAACAAGACCCCGACGTCCTCGACACCTGGTTCTCCTCCGCGCTCTGGCCTCTGAGCACGCTCGGCTGGCCGGACCCGGCGAAGTTCAACGCCGAGTCGAACAAGGGCCTGCTCGAGGCCTTCAACCCGTCATCGGTGCTTTGCACTGCGCGGGAAATCATCACGCTGTGGGTGTCGCGCATGGTGATGTTCAACCGGTACCTGCTTGCCGAGAACTCTGACACAAACACATTCACGCCCGGGCAGGTGCCCTTCAAAAACGTCTTCATCCACGCCGTCATCCAGGATGGCGATGGTCGCAAGATGAGCAAGTCGCTGGGCAACGGCGTCGATCCGCGCGACATCATCGAGTCGCACGGCGCGGACGCGATGCGCTTCACACTCACGCAGATGGCGACCAACACGCAGGATGTCCGCCTGCCCGTGGCGATCGACCCGAAGACAGGCAAGAACTCCTCCCCCAAGTTCGATGCGGGCCGCAACTTCTGCAACAAGCTCTGGAACGCCTCGCGGTTTGCGCTCACGATTTTGAGGAGGCCGCTGCGTGACTCAGCAACCAGCACAGGCCCGGCACGGAGTGCCGGGCCACCAGATGCACTGATCGACCGCTGGATGCTCTCCCGCCTCCACGCAGGCGTGAAGGATGTCGAAGCCGCGCTGGCCAACTACGAGTTTGCCAACTACGCGCAGACGCTGTATGACCTGCTGTGGCGGGACTTCTGCGACTGGTACATCGAGGGCATCAAGCCCACCGTCGACTCTTCGCGCCGCCAGCGTGCTGTCCTCGCCCACGCGCTGGAGACGATCGTGCGCCTTCTGCACCCGGTGACGCCGTTTGTGACCGAAGCCATCTGGGAGCATCTGCGGCACATCGAGACCGATGTGATCGAAGGAATCGATCTGGGTGCATCCCGCAAGGGCGGCCTGCTGTGCACGGCGGGCTGGCCGAAGATCGCCGATTCGCTGCGGGATGAGGCCGCGGAACGCGAGTTCGAGCGGCTGCGGTCGTTGATCACGTCGATCCGCGAGGTGCGCTCGCAGCACAACGTGCACGACCGCCGGAAGATCATGCTGCACGCGCCCGGAAACTCGGCGGCCGTGCTGTCGATCATCAATGCTCCAAACGCGTCGGGGCTCGTGCCCACGCTGGCGGGGCTTGGGGCGGTCACGGATGCCGCGCCATCGGCGGGCGGGGGCGCGCACGTCGCCTTCCGGTTTGAGGGGCACGAGTTGTACCTCTCAAACCTGGCCGACGCCGTGGACGCCTCCACCGAGAAGGCACGCCTCGAGAAACTCGTGGCCGACCTGCGCAAGACGATCGCGACGCTCAGCGGCCGTCTCAGCAACGCCGGGTACATGTCCAAGGCACCCGCGAAACTCGTCGAGGAGACACGTTCGCAACTGGAGAAGGCTCAGGACGAACTTCGCGCTGCGCTCGAACATCTGGAGCGTGTGACGTGATGGTTGATCGCTCCCGGCAGCGCAGGGCGGCCGCTGCGTGCATCGGCGCGGTACCGCTCTTGCTGTGCATTGTCGCGTGCAGCGGGCCGCGGGCCGGGGCCGGGGCCGCGAGTGATCGCGCGGTCGCACCGACCACGGCAACAGCGGCGGAGTCGGTCGAGCCGTGGACGTTTGACAATGACACGGGCGCGATTCTTCGGACAGCGCACTTCCGTGTGTATACCACGCAACTGGACCCGATTCTCACGCAGCGGCTGCCGGGTTTTCTGGAGGGCGCGCTGCGGCACTACCGCGGCGCGATCCCGAACGCGGCGGGCGCGCCGCCCCTGCCCCCGCCGCCGATGAAACTCGACACCTTCATCATGCGCAACCGCGCGCAGTGGGAGCGGCTGACCAAGCAGTTGCTGGCCGAACGCGCAGGGCCGTATCTCAAGATCCCGCGAGGCGGGTTTGCCTATGGCGGGCGGGCCCTGCTGTTCGACATCGGCACGCACGACACCATGGCCATCCTCGCGCACGAGGGCTGGCATCAATACGTGCAGCGCACCTTCGCGCAGCCGATTCCGATCTGGCTGGACGAGGGGCTCGCGGCGTACATGGAAGGGCACCGCTGGGGCGCGCCCGATGCACGGACCGGCAGCGCGCCCGTGTTCCTGCCGTGGGCCAACACCGAGCGCTTCGATGCGCTGCGCGATGCCGAGTCCCGCGGCGAACTGCTGCCGCTTTCTCGGCTGCTCGAGTCGGCCCCGGGGAACCTCATCGGCCCCGGCGGCGATGCGCGAGAGGCGCTGACGTATTACGCACAGGTGTGGGCGCTGGCGCATTTCCTCGTCGAGGGCGAGGGCGGCAAGTACCGGCACGAACTGGCCGCGCTGCTGTCCGACGCCGCCGAGGGCCGCGTGACGCGCCGCCTGGGCGCGGTGTTCGGGCCCGAGGGCACGCGGATACTGTCGCTTCGGCAGGGGCCGGGCGTGTTCCTGGCGTACTTCAACCGCGATCTGGCCGCTGCCGAGCGCGAGTACCTCGATTTTGTCAACGCGGTGGTGCGGCCGGGCTCGCGCGGGCCGATCGTCGAGGGCCGTTCGCCGTTGGCCGTCGCCCCGAGGTGACCCGGCATCGATTGCCCGCCGTCTCTATACTCGCCGCCCGCGGGTGCAGGAGAACGAAATGCCCAAGGTCTATCCGTTTCAGGCCATCCAATATGCCCGGGCCGCCGCGGCGACAACCGATGTCTCCGCGCTGGTCGCGCCGCCCTATGACGTGCTCGACGGCGCGGCGAAGGCCGCGTTGCTGACGCGCAGCACAAAGAACATCGTCGCGGCGGACCTGCCGCACATTCCCGCCAAGGAACTCGGCCCGCCGGAGGCCTACGCCGCGGCGGCGAAACTGTTCCGTTCGTGGCTGAGCGACGGGACGATGCACAAGGCGACGAAGGGCGCGATGTTCGTGTATCGCGAGACGTTTCAATCATCGGGGCGGACATTCCAGCGGACCGGCATGGCCTGCACGGTGGAGACGGCGCCCTTCGGCCCGCGCACGGGCGGGGGCATCCTGCCGCACGAGGAGACGTTTTCCGGGCCGAAGGAAGACCGGCTCGCGCTGATGAAGGCGACCGGCGCGCAGTTATCGCCGATCTTCGGGCTCCACGCCGACGAGAAGGGCGGGGCGACGGCGGTGCTGCTCCGCGTGTGCGCATCGCGCGAGCCCGACATCACCGCCGACATGGGCGACGGTGTGAAGCACGAGGTCTGGACGGTTGACGATGCGGAGACGATCGCGGCGTATCAGGCCGCGCTCTCGGGAGACGACATTTTCATCGCCGATGGTCACCACCGGTACAACACCGCGCTGAACTACCTGCGGCACCTGGAGCAGGGTGGACCCGTGCCCGATTCGCACCCGGCTCGGCGGTGCATGATGGTGCTGGTCGGCATGAACGATCCGGGGATGGTCATCTGGCCGACGCACCGCGTGCTGGGCGGGATGAGCGGGTATTCGTGGCCGGAGTTCTACCGTGCCGCGTCGAAGGACCTGCGCATCGAGCCCTGCGAGGGCGGCCTTGCCGAACTGGAGCGTGCGGTGCACCAGAGCGCGGTGCTCGGCGACCCGCGCGTGGGCCTGTACGACTTTGCGACCGGGGCCGCCGCGGTCGCCGCGCCGGCAAGCCCCGACCCGCTGGCAGCGCGGTTCCCGGAGAAGCCGCGGGCCTGGCGCGACCTGGACGTGGCGTTCGTGCAATACGTGATCGTCGAAGCGATCGCGCAGCCCTTGCTCAACGCCGGGCAGGCCGTGAAGTGGGCCTTCCCGCACACGGTGGCGGAGGTTGAGGAGATCGGCGCCGGGCACGAGAAGGGCAGCGGCGGGGGCAAGGGCTTTGCGCCCCAACTGGGCGTGATCCTCCGGCCGACGCCCTTGGAAGCGGTGAAGGCCGTGAGCCGCGCGGGCGAACTGATGCCGCAGAAGAGCACGTTCTTCTTTCCCAAACTCGCCACGGGGCTGTTCATGAACGACTTGACATAACAAGATTGGAAGTTACATACGGTCCGCATCGCGCACCTGCTCGAGCATGCGCTCGATGTACCGCCAGGCGTTGAGTTCCCGCCGTATCGCCCGCAGCGCATCGGCCGACGGCGGCCGGGGCAGGGCCCCGAACAGTTCCGCCGCAGCGCGGATGTGCCCGGCGCGGCGCTGTGCCGCCCAGGCCTCCAGTTCCGCCGCGACCGCTGTGTCACGCGAAGCGACTGCCGCATCGAGCCGTTCGCGGATGTCCATGATCTCGACGAGGAACCCGTCGGGCAGGGAACGGTCGGCCTCGCGTGGCGGACCTCCCAAGAGCAATAGCAGGGCATCGGCCCGCTGCTCTGGGTCGTCCAGGACCGATTTGGCGCGGTTGAGGGCCGAAGGGTCCATCGCGCTCGAACCCGAGCCGGGCCCCACATCCCCCCCACCACCACCGGGCAAGAGATCGGGGTGCGCCATGGCCGCCCGGGCGAGATACGCCCGCTGGACCTGCATCGGGTCCAGGTCGAACCGCCGCGGAAGGCCGAGAATGGCAAACGGGTCGAACGCCATGACCCGCGACTGTACCCCTACGGTTTGACGCCGGGCACGGCATCGGGGACGATGCCGCATGCCCGGCAGACCGTATCTGTGCCGACTCCGCCCACCGCACACCACCATCCGACCGCAAGGAGCCATTGCGTGCCCAAGCACATCGGCATCGTCGGTTGCAGCCCGGAGGGGACAGCGCTGTGCTATCGGGAAATCTTTCGGCACGCCAAGCGTCTGCTGGGCGACCGGGGGCACCCGGTGGTCTCAATCCACAACGAACCACTGGAGCGGTACGTTGAAGCCGTGCTCAAGGATGACTGGCACACCGTGGGCGACCTTCTGACCCGCTCCGCTCGGTTCCTTGCAGCCTGCGGGGCGGAGTTCTGCATCGTTCCGGACAACCTGATGCAGCACGGTGTGCACCTGGCCGAGGGCGGTTCCCCAATCCCATGGCTGACCATGACCGACCTGGTGACGCGGGCCGTGGAGTGCGACCGGCGGCAGGTCGTGGGCCTGATCGGCACCAAGATGGTCATGTACGGATCGACCTACCAGACCGCGCTTGGCCTGAAGGGCGTGCGGGTGCTGATCCCCGAGGATACCGAGGCCGAGAGCCTGAACTCGATCATCTTTCGCGAACTGGTCTTTGGAGAGACCAGATCCGAGTCCCGCGCACAGGTCGTGGAGATCGTCCGCAGGCTGGCCGGCCGCGGGTGCGAGGCGGTGGTCCTGGGGTGCAGCGAGGCCGCGCTGGTCATTTCCGCGGAGAACTCGCCCGTGCCGGTGTACGACGCCACGGACCTTCTGGCCGAAGGGGCAGTCCGCTACGCGGCAGACCTGAAGGGCTCCTAGTGGCGGCGGCGAGGGCGGGAGGCGGATTTGCGGACCTGTCGCGGCGAGGGAAGTCGCTTTCTGTTCAGGAACCGGCCTGCCCGGGTGGACGAATCGGATTCGAATCGGTTACAGTGTTGAACTGGGGGAGGACCGACAAGGGGGGCGGGAGGAACGGGAGGATGGTCCGGCCGGGGACGGCCTGACCGGAGACGAGCCCCTCCCGGCCCAACATCCCACATGCCGTTAGACTTGGTGCCTTGGGGAATTGGAGCCCGACATGATCAACAGGACGACCGATGGGTTCATGGGCAAACTGTTTGGCCGCAAGCCCTTGAACACGCCCGCGGCGCTGGCCAGGAAGGCTGGACGCGCTGCGCGGGCTGCGACCCTTGACCGGCGCATCGCGCTGGAAGCGCTGGAGGGGCGCGTGCTGCTCGGCGTGGACCAGCCGGGCTTCCCGATGCCGTGGGTTCCCGGCACGGGGCAGTTGATCAACCTGACCGTCGCCGCGGCGGATGACCCGACCAACGGTCGCGGCTCGGCGGTCGGCGAAATCTCGTCGGCGAGCGACGACGACATGTTCCGGTTCGTGATGCCCGGCGCTCCGGGCACGCGCGACTTCGTCTCGGTGCTGGCGAACACCATCCCCACGTCCTCGACGCTGGATTCGTACATCCAGATCTACAACAACAGCGGCGAACTGATCGTCACGGGCGCGAACAACGGCGTGCTGTCTTCGACCGCGCCGGGCGTGGCGACCGACGGCTGGGCGGGCTTTGTGGGCGAAGGGGGCATGACGTACTACATCCGCGTGCGTTCGCAGCAGGGCGCCATCGCGCCGGGCCGCACGGCGACGGGCACGTACACACTCCAGATCGACGCCGCGACCATTGCGCTCCCGCTGGACACGATGTTCAACCCCGCTCCCGACAAGGGCGCGGACACATTCGGCCAGGGCTCGGTGCTCGGCGAGTTGACGGCGCGTCAGGAAGACATTGTCTATCGGGTCACGACGGGCGTGGGAGCGGAGTGGAACTCGCTTGCGATCGGCAACGGCGTCGCGCTGGACTTCGCGGAACTGGACGTGCATCTCTCGGTGTTCGACTCGGGCAACATGCTCGGGCAGGTCGTGCAACTGCGGGCCGACCGGCAGGGCGGTCGGCTCACCAACGCGTACTTCGCGTTCGCCTCGGCCGAGGATTCGACGTTCTACTTCCGCGTGCGGTCCGACGAGTTGGCGGTCAACCGCCCGTCGGTGGGCCAGTTCATTCTCGCGGTGGACATGGCCGCGCTCGACCTGCCGGTTGACCCGGTCACGTACCTCGCCGCGCCGAACCGGCAGGACAACATCTTCGGGCCATCGGCGGGCGGAGAAGATGCGCCGGGCGGGACCGGCGCGAAGTTGTACCAGTTCCAGGCGCAGGGCTCGGGTCTCACGATCATCACGGTCAACGGACAGATGTCGGGCCTGGTGCCCGCGCTGCCCGATCCCGCGATTCACCTGTACAACAGCCTCGGCGTCGAAATCGCCTTCAACGACGACTTCAACGGGCTGAACCCGCAGTTGGAAGTTTCGCTCACAGGCGGCGAGCGGTACTTCCTCGTGGTCGAGGGCTTCGACCGCGCGGTCAATGGCGCGGTGAACATCTTCATCGAGTCGAACCACACGTTTGGTCCGACGTTGCCCATCGATGACCACATCAATTCGACTCCGTTCACCAAGGATCACTTCCAGAACGCGACGCCGCTGATCTGGGGCCCGCCCACGCTGCTGACTTCGGGCGAGGGCTTCCCGGTTCCAAACCCCGTCATCGATCGGAGTTGGTTCCAGACCGCGGTCGGCCGCGGGCGCATCTACGGCAACGGCGACACGGACCTGTTCCAGTTTGTCCCGCCGGTGGACATGCTCGGGGAGTACGCGGGCGACGATGGGAACCAGGGCCGCGCGCTGTACGTGGGCGGAAACTTCCAGACCGCGGGCGCGATCACCTCGGAGAACGTGGCGATCTGGGACGCGGGCGAGTGGTTCTTCGGCGGCCCCTCGACGGAGGCCAACGGCGCGATCGACGGGCACATCTACGCGATGACGACGTGGACGGTCGCGCCCTTCGGCACCGTGCTGGTCGCCGGCGGCGATTTCCAGACCGTCAACGGCGAGCCGAACACCAACATCGCCTTCCGCGTGTTCAACGGCCAGCGGTGGATCTGGAGCCCGAGGCTCGATCCGACCGATCCGTTCATGCCGCCGATCTTCACGGACGGACCGGTGTTCGCCCTCACGACCTTTGACGCCGTGCCCGGCATCGGCGGCGCCGAACTGATCATCGGCGGGCAGTTCACCGACCTGAGCGGCCTCGCGGCCGGGAGCATTGCGGCGGTCGGCTTTGAGCCGGGATTGGGCATGTACGGCGACGTGCTGGGCGGCGGCGTGACCGGCGGCAACGCGACGGTGCGGGCGCTGGTCGTGCACGACCCCGCGCAGGAGCCTGATCCGGACGGCCCGGGCCCGATGATGCAGCCGCAGGACAAGCCCGCGGGTCTGTACGTCGGCGGCGAGTTCACGAACGCGGGCGGGCAGATCAACCTGAACAACATCGCGCGGTTCGGTCGCGCCGATACCAATCCCAACACGATGAACACGTGGGAGCCGCTGGGCGAGACGGTCGCCAACGGCGGCACGCGCGGCGTGAACGGGCCGGTGCTCGCGCTGGCTTCGTTCCCGCTCACGTTTGTCGACAGCATGGGCGCCGACCAGGAAGAGAACGTGCTTGTCGTTGGCGGGTCGTTCGCCAATCGCGGCGGCAATCTCGCGTTCTGGACATCGTCGCTGCTCGATGAGGGCGTGGGCAACAGGTGGCAGAACCTGGGCTCGCCCGGCGCGGTGCGGGCGCTCAAGATCTGGTTCCCGCCCGATGCGAACCTTGAGACGGGCGATGTCCCGCTGCTCATCACCGCGGGCAACAACGCGGGCGGCAACGGCACCGGCCTGATCCGCTTCTGGGATGGCGGCGGGTTCGGCGTGCTGGGCACCAGCACGACCGGCACGTTCCGCGCGCTGGAGGCGTTCGAGGATGCCGAACCGGCATTCACATCCGAGTTTGAAGTGCTCTATGTCGGCGGCGACTTCACGGAAATCAACGGCGATATGACGGTCGTCCGGGCCGCGAAGTTTGATCTTGGCCCCTTGGGCTTCCAGTGGTTCGGTCTTGGAACCGGCGTCGCCGGTGAGTCTCCAGCGCCGCCCGCGGGACTGGGCTTCCCGACGGTGTTCGCCATGGCGGCGCACAACGACCACATCGCGGGCGTGTGGGACCGCAACGAGCGCAAGAGTTCACGCGTGTCGATCACGCTCTCGCCGACGGCGGATGCGGCGTTCAACTCCTTCATCCGCGTGTACGACTCGAACCTCGTGCTGATCCACGAGAACGAGACGATCTCGCCGATCTTCCCCGATCCTTCGGGCGCGATCGATGGAACGCGTCCGGAACTGGCCGGCCCGGGGACAGACGCGCTCCCGGCGGGAGCGGCGGGCTTCCAGGTGTGGGGCGGCGAGGTGTACTACATCGAGGTGAGCGCATCCGGGGGCACGGGCACCGGGCGATACACGCTGACTGTGAGCGTGGACGCCCTGCCGCCACCGCTCGATCCGGACAACGACGTGGGCGTGTACATCGACACGCTGGGCGTGGTCCGCGAGTTGCCGGGCGAGGGGCAGTTCGCCATCGCGCCGGAGATCTCGCTGGCCGCCGCCACCGGCGACGGGCGCAACTTCCTCAACCCGCAGGGCAACCCGCCGTCGTCGTACTACTCGCGCGTGTTCGACCCGACGCCGGCCGGCATCCTGGTGCAGCACAATCGAGACCTGTCGGCGATCGAGAACGTCAACGACACCGACCTGTACAAGTTCCGCGCGCCATCCACCGGCACGGTCGAGATCCGCATCTCGACGCTCGGCATCACCAGCCAGTTCCAGGAGCAGCGGCTCAACCTGCTGACCAACGAACTCGAGATCGTCCTGAAAGAGAAGACGTTCGACAGCCCGCTCGATGCGGCGATCCGCATCTTCAACAACGACTTCGAGGAGATCTTCTCGCCCGATCCGACGCATCCGTTCTATCACCCCGGCGCGGATGATGCGTACGAGGTTGCGGGACGCTTCGACGTCACCTTCGTGGGCTCGTTCGGCGGGCGGACGTTCACCCACCGCGATCCGCGCATCGTCATGGACGTGGTGGCGGGCGAGTCGTACTTCATCCAGGTCGAGAGCGCGTTCCGCGGCGTGGCCGCGAACCCGGACCCGTCCATCGCCGCGAAGGTCGACTGGCGTCACGCGACGGGCGCGTACGAACTGCTCATCAACGCGTCGCCGACGTTCAACGGCATCGACGATCACGGCGGGACGGTTGCGCTGGCATCGCCGATCCCGGTCGATCCGCGGACGGGCCGCGGCGAGATTTCGGGCGTGATCCAGGACGTGGTGTCGGGCGTGTTCCAGAACCCCAACGACATCGACCTGTTCTCGTACATCGCGACGACGCGCGGGCAGGTGCAGGTCCGCGTCACGCCGGTCGCTTCACTGCTCGAAGCGGCCACGGTGATCTTCGACAACGACGGGAACATCGTCAACAGCAACCTGACCCCCGCGCCCGGGGCGCCGGTGACGCTCACGTTCTTCGCGTCGCAGGGCGAGCGGTTCACGATCCTCGTGGACGGCGCGAACGGCTCGCAGGGCAACTACATCGTCGAGATCATCTCCCCGGGCATCGAGGACGACCACGCCGACGACGGCGACTGGACGCTGGCGACCGAACTCTTCCTCCAGCCGTTCTTCGGCACGGCCTCGGCCGATGGGGTGATCGAGAACCCCAACGACACGGACGTGTTCTTCTACGACGCCCTCAACTTTGAAACGGGCGTGGTGACGGTCACATCGCGCTCCGGCTCGCTCGATCCGTTCGTCCGGGTGTACGAGCAGAACCTCGACGGCCGCTGGAGCCCGTTCAACCCGACGATGAGCGGGTTCGAGGTCTTCCTGCAGGTCGCCTACGACGACAATGGCGGCGGCGGGGTGGACTCTCGCGTTCCGTTCTCCATGACCGCGGGCAAGCGGTACTGGTTCGTCGTCTCGGGCGCGGACCGCGACGTGCACTTCGGCGACTACACCCTCACCGTGCAGGTGGGCGCGACCGACGACCACCCGAACGTGACAGACTTCCCGCTGGGCACGCAGATCAACCTCTCCTTCGACCCGCTCACGCAGGTCGGCATGGGGTCGATCAACGGCCGCATCGAGCAGAACCTCGACAGCGACATGTTCCGCTTCATCGCCCCGGCGACCGGCACAGCGCAGGTCACCATCACGACGCCCGACAGCGGGCTTGCGCCGCGGGTCGAGATCCGCAGCGCGGCCAACACCGTGATCGTGGTCGCGACCAACGGTGTCAACGGCACGGTGATGGTCAACATCCCCACGGTGCTGACCAACCAGCAGTACTACATCGTCGTGACGCCGGGCACGACCGGCATGGGCCAGCCCGACGATACGGGGACGTACACGGTGTCGGTGCTCACCGAACCCGTGGACGACCACCCCAACGCGGGCGAGTTCGGCTCGATCGTGGACCCGCGGGACGTGATCACGCTGTCGAACTCGACGGGCGTGGGACAGAACTCGGGCGTGATCGTCCCGGCGACGGACACGGACCTGTTCCGCTTTGCGGTTCTTGCACCGGGCAACACCACCATCCGCATCACCACGCCGGGCAGCACGCTGAACCCGTCGGTGCAGATCTTCAACGCCGGGTTCGCCCTGATCGCCAGCAACGATGGCAACGGCGACTCGGTGCAGGTGAACATCACCGCGGGCCCGGCCGGCAGCGTGTACTACGTGCTCGTCCTTCCGCACCCGACGGCGACCGGCACCACTGCGGTGGGCACCTACACCGTCACCGTCACCGGGCAACTGCCCGGCGGCGGCGGCCCCGGCCCCACGCCCGATGACCACGCCAACGCGGGAGAGTTCAACGACGCGACGATCATCCCCGTCAACGCGGCGACCGGCAACGGCCAGGCGACCGGGGTCATCAACTTCATCGGCGACACCGACCTGTTCCGCTTCACGACCCTCGGCGCCGGACGCGTGTGGGTGCAGATCAACGTTCCGGAGGGCGGCCTGATCGATGGGCGCGTCCGCATCTTCAACGCCGCGCAGAACCAACTCGTGCAGGATTCGGCGGGCATTCCCGGCGCGACCGCGGCGGTCTCCTTCAACGCGACCGCGGGCACGCTCTACTACATTCTGGTCGAGCCGATCGGCTCGGCAACCGGTTCGTACTCGGTCCGGCTGGCGAGCCAGCCGCTGACGCACTTCCTGTACTTCCCCGAGGGCTTCTCGGGGCCGGGCGTCGATGAGTTCATCCCGATCGTCAACCCCAACCCGTTCACGGTCACGTTCTCGGTGTTCGCGCACTACGAAACCGGCGCACTGCAGGCCACGCCGATCTTCTCCGGCTCGATCCCGGCGAACAGCCGCGGCGGCATCACGGTGTTCAGCAAGTCGAATCCGGGCGCATCGCTGGTCCGGCTGAACACCCCGTACGGGCTGGAGATCCGCTCCAGCGCGCAACTGGGCGCGACGCTGAGCCGCTACGACTTCGACGTGTCGGTGGGCGAGTCGTTCACCAACCAGGTCAGCACGACGTGGACGTTCGCGCAGTTCCACAAGGACCCGTCGATCTACCGCGACTTCCTGGTCTTCCTGAACCCCAACAACAGCGTGGCCTCGGCGACGGTTGAGTTGTTCTACGAGGACGGGACGCAGATCTCGTTCGTGCAGATGATCGGGGCCAACCGCCGCGCAGGCGTGAACATCAACGCCGACGGGCGCATCTCCAAGCAGGGCAACTTCGGCGTTCGGATTACGTCGAACCTGCCGGTGGTCGCCGCGCAGAGTTCGTACAACATTGTGAACGGCGGCGGCGACGGCCTCCTGGGCGACTCCAACGGCGGCGGGACGCGCGGCGTTCTGCCGGACGTGCGGCGTGGTTCGGGCACGGCCATGAACCTGTCGATCCTGAATACGCAGACCACCACGACCTCCGTCACCGTCACCGCGTCGTACGCGCGGCTGGACCTGCCGGACCTGGTCCGCGTCTACAACATCCCCGCGGGCACCGTGCTGAATCTGACCGGCGCGCAGTTCGGGCTGCTCAACGGCCAGCAGGCGGGCATCCGCTACACCTCGACCGCGCCGGTCACGATGAACGTGATCCAGTACCGCAACGGCGACGGCAACGCCACGAACACGGCGACCCACGCCGCGCTGGAGTACGTCGTCGGCGATGCCTGGGTGAACCCGGCGCAGGCGGGCATCAACTACCTCGAGACCCTCGGCCTCTACAACCCGGCCGGCACCACGGTGCAGGTGACGGTGCGCATCCTGTTCTTCGACGGCGCGACCTCCACCTCGACATTCAACGTCGGCCCCGACGACTTCGCATTCGTCGCGATCGACCAGTTGCCGGCGGTGCTGAGCCGGCCGGGCCCCGCGGCGTTCTCGCTGGTCGTCTCGTCAAACGTTCCGTTCGTGGCGACCTTCACCCACTACGACCTGAACTTCAACGGCGGCTGGGGCACCATCGCGGCGCCCATCGGCCTGCTCACCTCGCTCGCTTCGATCTGACCGACGCCAAGCCAATCAACCAAGGGGCGTGCCATCGCGGCACGCCCCTTTTTCGTTGGCCGCCTGTCGCCGATACGCCTCGCTCAGTTCGGCAGTCGGCCGCCGCCGGCTCGCCACAGTTCGATGCGGCTGAGCGCGGCACGCTCACGGAGCCGGATCAGTTCGAGTTTCACGCGCAGGCGCTCGCGCTGCGTGTCGAGCAGCACGGTCAGATCGGTCTCGCCCGCGTCGTAGGCTCGCCGGGCCAGGTCGAGATTCTCATCGGCCAGTTGCACGATCTCCGCGGCGAACACGTTCGCGGCACGGGCATCGGCCAGCGCGTTCACCCACGCCGCGCGGGCCTGGCCGATCGCGGCGTTCCGGATGGCGGCTGCCTCGTGCTCCGCGCGCCGGGCCTCGGCCCGGGCCGCGACGGCGCGTGCAGCGCCCGTGTCGAACAGCGGAACCTCGACGGCGATGCTCGGCCCCAGCGTGTCGCGGCCGTCTTCGTCGCGCTCGTAGTCCGCCCCCGCCTCGATGTCGGTCAGTCGCGACCTGTCGGCCGCGCCGGCCCTTGCCGCGGCGGCGTTCGCGGCGGCCTGGGCCGCGGCGACATCCAATCGCAGCGTGAGGGCCAGTTCGATGACCGCTTGTTCGTCACAGACAGGAACCGGCGCATCCGGCGATGCCGCGGGTCGCCACGAGGCAGACGCCCCGGGCAATCCCATCGTGGCAAGCAGTTCGCGCCGCGCCGCCTCGGCCGCGGCGCGGAGGTGCGCCGATTCGACCTCGGTCTGCAACAGCACGACGCGCACACGGTTGGCGTCGAGCCGCGATGCTTCGCCCGCCTCGACACGCCGGTTGGTGATCTGCAGCGACCGCCGGACCAGCGAGGCGTTCTCTTCGCCCAGCGCTGCGGCCCGCTCGGCGAAGTCGGCCCGCGTGTGCAGCGCGTGCGTGCGTGCAGCCAGGGCGAGGGCATGGTCGCTGAGTTCGAGCACGGCGCGGTCGAGATCCGCCGCCGCGGCATCGATGCGGCGGCCGCGCGAGAGGAGCGAGGCGAAGTTCTGCACAAGCGATGCGCCAACGGATGTACCGCCATCGGCGCCGGCGATGGGAAAGCCGAGCGAGAGGCTGAGCACGGGGTTGGGAAGCAGCCCCGCCTGCGCCAGGTCTGCCCGTGCGGCGGCCACGACCTCGAGTTGGGCGCGCAACGCGGGATTGCGCGCCAGCGCGATGGCCACGGCGTCACCGGCCGCGAGATCGGACTCGCCGTCCCAGCGGTCGGCCGCGGCGTCGAGCGGCGTGAGCCAGTCGGTGTGGAGCCCGGCGCGTTCGGCGATGAGCGCTTGCGAGCGCTCGACATCCGCTCGCGGGTCAGTGGAGACGCACCCCGCCGTGCCGGCGAGCACCAAAACCATCGCGGCCGAACGCGGCATGGCCAAGACGTGCCTGTTCACTTCTTCGCTCCGTGCGAGGAGTGGTCGTGCCCGCCGTGGTCGTGCTTGTCATCGGCGGCGGGGGTCTGGCGACCATTGCGCGGCGGCTCGGCGTCGATGACGAACGGGTAGGTGAGAATCCTGCCCTTGTGCTGGAACTGGGCGAAGGCCTTGTAGAGCCCCGGCCGCGGGAAGACGGCGTGGAAGACAACGTCCGACGGCTTGCCGTTGCCCAGTGCGACCGCCGCACGCGCCGTGTGCATGACGGCCTCATGGTCGTGCGCGTGATCGTGCGCATGGCCGTGCGCGTGATCGTGGCCCGCGTCTCCGCCGGCGTGGTCGTCGTCCATGTCCAGAGGGTGGCTGTGCACGAAGGACTTGAGGTCCTGACTGATGATCACGAGGTGTCCGAGTTCGCCCAGGTAGTTCTCCAGATCGGTGACCGGCTCACCGTCGCGATCGATGCCGATGCGGATGATGGAGTCCTCGGCCGCGAAGAACTTCACGCCGTTGCAACGCACGCGGAACTCGTAGCCCTCGATCTGTGCGACGGTGTCGTAGTCCTCGACGAGCGGCTTGGACGCGGGCGCGGCGCCGGCGACCTTGAGATTGAACGGCGCGACCTGCTGCCGCTTGCCCTTGGGCGTGTAGTCGTGGAAGAGCGTGTACTCGCCGGGCGCGGGAAACGCGAGCGGCAGCACGAACGTCCCATCGGGCCGCGCGGCGGGGTGCTCGTGGGCGTACCACGACAGGTCGGCGTTGACGATCAGCAGGTGCAGCGGCTCCTCGTGGACGATCTCAAGCGCGTCGAGACCGAGGACATTTCCGGCCGGGTCGAGCAGACGGATCGTCAGTTCGGTTGTGACTCCGGGCTGGACCGGCGCGGGGCTGGGGGCGACGTTGGCCGAGTACGGAACCTGCGAAATCGGCTTGTAGGCCATCCGGCACACCGGGCACATGCCGGGCCCGTCGAAGGTCTTGCCCGGCTCGCAGTGCATGTCGCACACCCACCTTTCGGGCGAGAACACGCCGACCGCGGCGACAAACTCCCTGAGGCGCGGCAGCAGCCGGAGACACGCCGCGCCGTCGTTCTTGTCGGCCGCATCGTGGAACTGCCGGGCGATCTTGGCGAGGTCCTTGCCGGCGAGGTTGGCATCGCGGACCTTCTCGCGCGGCACGCCGCTTCCTGCCTTGAGGGCGAGGCGTCCGAGCGCGGACGCGAGGTGCTCGATGACATCGGCCGGTTCGTGGGCCGCGGCGAAGGCCCGGCGCTCGAGCATCTGCTCGAGTTCGGCCAGTTCCTCGCGGATTCGCGAGACCGCCTCGGCGTAGGTCTCGGCGGGCTTGACGTCGGCATGGGCATGGCCGTGGGCGTGCTGAGCCATTGCAGCGCCGTGGGCGCAACCAAGAGCGAGGCCCGCAGCGCAGACAACCAGGGCTGGGATCGTGCGGTACATCATGATTCGGACTCCTTGCGGTTGATTGTTGCCGGGCCGGCCAGCCGCTGCGCGCTCCGTCGAGCGAAGGCCAGGAAGACCGTGGGCGTGACGACAAAGTCGAGGATGGTGCAGGAGATCAGCCCGCCGGTGATGACGACGGCGACGGGGTGGAGGATCTCCTTGCCCGGGGCATCGGCGTTCAGAAGCAGCGGGATCATGGCAAGGCCGGTGGTCAGCGCGGTCATCAGGACCGGCGCGACACGCTCCTGGCTGCCACGGATGACCAGATCGCGCCCGAAGGGGACGCCCTCCTCCCGCATGAGATGGAGGTAGTGGCTGATCATGAGAAGACCGTTCCGCGAGGCGATGCCGCACAGAGAGACCAGACCGATGAGGCTGGCGACGCTGAAGGGCAGGCCCGCGATGGCGAGCGCGGCGACGGCGCCGATGAACGCCATGGGAATGTTGAGCATGACCTGGGCAGCCATGAGCGCGCTGCGGAAGTGCCCGTAGAGCAGCGCGAACATCATCGAGAGCGAGACGGCCGACAGCAGCAGGATGGCGTTGGTCGCGCGGCGCTGCGACTGATGCTGGCCTTCGAACGAAATGCTGTATCCGGTGGGGAGCGCCGGGGTGACCTTCGAGTGCACGGCACGCTGCACTGCGGCGACGGTTGAGCCCAGGTCGGCCCCCTGCACGTTGCACGACACGACGATGCGGCGCTGCGCGTTCTCGCGGGCGATCTCGTTGGGCCCGCGGGCCTCGCGGATGTCGGCGACATCGGAAATGAGCGCGACGGCGCCCGTTGGCGAGAGCAGGCGGACATCGCCGATGGTGTGGCCGCTCGGGTCGCGCCAGTTGTCGTCGAGCGTCAGCAGCATGTCGTAGGTGCGGACCCCGTCGAGCACCTGCGAGACGACCTTGCCACCGGTGACGGTCTGGAGCGTGTCCACGAGTTCGCCGACCCGGAAGCCGTAGAGCGCGGCACGGTCGGGCTCGACCCGGACGCGGAGTTGCGGCACCAGCGTCTGTCGCTCCACCTGAAGGTCCACCACGCCCGGCAGGCCGTCCATCGCGCTGCGCACCTGCTCGGCCAGGTCGCGCAGGGTCCCGAGGTCCTCGCCGAAGATCTTGATCACCACTTGCGCCTGAACACCCGACTCCAGGTGCTCGATGCGGTGGCTGATCGGCTGGCCGATCGAGATGTAGAGACCGGGGATGTGTGAGAGTCGCTCGCGGACTTCGGCGAAGACCTCGGCACGCCGCCGCGGGTCGGCCGGCGGCATTCGCGAATCGTGCGGACCGGGTTTCTGGCCCTCGCGCCAGAAATCCACCTCGATCTCGCTCACGTGGACGCCCAGCGCGTGCTCGTCCTGCTCGGCGCGGCCGGTCCGGCGGGCAACCGAACGGACCTCGGAGATCTCGAGCAGCAGTTCCTCGGCGGTTCGCCCGAGTTGGTCCGATGCGGCGAGCGAGAGCCCCGGTGATGCCGCGATCGTGACGACGGCCGTGCCCTCGTTGAAAGTCGGAAGGAACTCCGCGCCGATGCGCGTCACCATCACGCCCGCCCCGACCACCAGGGCCGCGCACCCCGCAACCACCACACCCGGGCGCGGCAGAGAAACCGCGTACGCCCTGCGGGCCACGGCCTTGCACCACCGCAGCACCGCCGCATCGCGGGGCGCCTGGTGCGCAGCCGCCGCGGCGGCATCGCGCCGACCGAGAAGGAAGTAGGCCAGCACGGGCGTGACCGTCAGCGAGACGACGAGCGAGGCGGCGATCGAGACGACGTATGCCGCGGCCAGAGGCGCGAACAGGCGACCGGTGAGACCGGGCAGAGCCAGGAGCGGGATGAAGACCAGCAGAACGATGGCGGTGCCGATGAGGATCGGTCCGCGGACTTCCGATGTCGCGTCGAAGACGGCTTCGAGCACGCCGCGCCGGGCGGCAAGGCCTTCTCGCAGTCGGCGGTGGACGTTCTCGACTCCGACGATGGCGTCGTCGACGAGTTCGCCGACGGCCACGGCGATGCCGCCGAGCGTCATGGTGTTGATCGACTGTCCCCAGAGCGAGAAGACGATGAACGTGGCGAGGAGGCTGAGCGGGATGGCCGTGAGCGTGATGAGTGTGGTGCGGACGCTGAAGAGGAAGAGGATGAGGACGATCACGACGAGGATCGCGCCATCGCGCAGGGCCTCGGTGACATTGCCGATCGCGGCCTCGATGAAGTGTGCCTGCCGGAAAATGTCGGCGTTGACGACCAGATCGGCGGGCAGGCCGGGGCGGAGTTGCTCGATGCGTTCATCGAGCAGTTCGGTGAGGCGTCGCGTGTCGGCGGTGGGCTGCTTGCTGACGGCGATGAACACGGCAGGACGGGCCATCATCGAGCCCTCGCCGCGCTTGAAGGGATCGCCTTGCTCGACGACGCGTGCGACATCGCGCACACGGACCGTCACGGCGTGCTCGATGGGGCCGAGCGGGCCCGAATCCTGGCCGCTGCGCGTCGAGACGAGGGCGTCGGCGATGTCGTCGATGGTGCGTGCGCGGCCGAGGTTGCGGACGATCATCTCCAACTCGCCCGAGCGCACGTAGCCGCCGCCGGTGTTGCGGTTGGCATCGGCCAGGGCGCGTTCGAGGTCGGCGAGCGTCAGGCCGTAGAGGCGGAGACGCTCGGGATCGGCTTTCACGTGGTACTGCCGGACCTCGCCGCCCATCACCGTGACCTGCGCGACGCCGGGAACGCTCAGCAGCGCGGGGCGAACGACCCAGTCCGCGATGGCGCGCTGGTCCATCGGCGAAATGGTCTCGCTGGCAATGCCGATGTACATCACCTCGCCCATGATCGACGCGATCGCGCCCATGTGCGGGGTGACACCCGGCGGCAGGCGGCCGCCGAGTTGGGCCAGTCGTTCCTGCACCACCTGCCTGTTGCGGTAAATGTCGGTCTCCCATCCGAACTCGACGTGCACGACCGACAGCCCCTGGCCCGAGACCGATCGCACGCGCTCGACGCCGGGCGCGCCGTTCACCGACGATTCGATGGGGAACGTGACCAGAACCTCAACCTCCTCGGGCGCGAGGCCGGGCGACTCCGTGAGAATCGCGACCGTCGGACGGTTCAGGTCGGGCAGAACATCGACGGGCAGCGACATCGCGGCGATGAAGCCGTACACGCATAGCGCGACCGCCGCGGCGAGCGTGAGCACACGATTCTGGAGCGCGGTTCGGATGGTCGTCTTGAGCACGCGTGGATTCCTGATGGCCGGTCAGTGGCGGTGTCCGTGGTCATCGTCGTGATCATCCTCGGCGCCGGGCGCGCGGAGTTGCGTCAACGCGTACGCGCCGCGCACCACCACCCTGTCGCCCGGCACAAGGCCGTCGATGACTTCGACGAAGCGGTCATCGCGAACGCCGGGAACGATGTCGTGCTTGATGAACACGCCGTCCTCCTCGACGAAGACAAAGTGCATCGGGCCCTCGGTGAGCACCGCGCTGGCCGGGACAACGACCGCATCGGCCGCCTGCCGGAGCACCACGTGCAGTTCGACGTACATGCCCTCGCGGAGCGTGCCATCGGGGTTCGCGGCCTCGATGACGAGGTGCGCCGTGCGCTTCACGGCGTTTACCAGCGGGCTGATCGCCAGCACACGGCCCGTGCCCACGAGCCTGCGCGATTGCTCGGTGTTGCCGATGCGGATGCGGACCTCGTGCCCCGTCGCGCCGTCGAGGCGACCGACCAGCGACTCGGGCAGTTCGCCATCGATCTGCACGACGGAGTAGTCGACGACGTGGAGCAGCGCCTCGCCCGACGTAACGCCCTGCCCGGGCCACGCGTCGCGGCGCGTCACCACGCCGTCGCGCGTCGCCGCGAGCCGGACACGTCCGAGATCATCGCCGTGCGCGGCCGAATCGTGCAGCAGGCCCGGCGAGGCGCGGACGAGTTCGACCATGCGTTCGCTGGCGGCGATGGCCTTGGCCGAGGCTTCGAGTTGCCGGCCGCGGGACTCGAGTTCGCGCTGGATCTGGGTGATCGCCAGGCCGACGTTGGTCACCTGGCCGCGTGCCTGCACGGCCTGGGCCCGCTTCTGGCTGATGATGTTCGCGTTGACCGCGTCCGCGCCGGATTCCAGGCGTGCCAGTTCCGCCTCGGCCAGACGTGCCTGCTCCTCAACGACGGCCAGTTGCGTGCGGGTCTGCTCAAGGCTGGCGCGGGCCTCGACCATGTGGGCGGCGAGGCGCTCGTGCTCGGCACGGGACTGCTCGATCCTGCTGACCATGTTGGCCAGTTCGGGCGAGGTGATCTCGATCAGCGGCTGGCCCGCGCGGACATGGTCGGCCAGTTGCACGTGCACCGCCGAGACCATGCCCCCGGCCCCGCTCGCGACCAGTTGCACCCGGTCGGGCGAAGCGCGGACAATCCCGCCGAGACGCACGACTTCCTCCACCGCGCCAAAGTCGACCTCCGCGATTTCCAGGCCGATCACGCGGGCGGTCTGCTCGCTCACCGTGCGCGGCGCGTTGAGGTCGAACGTCGCGCCGGCCGGCGGGGCGTGGTCGTGCCCATCGTGGGCGATCACCGGGATGAGCGCAGCGCCGAGCAGGACCACCGCCGCGGCGTACAGGCGTTGATGTGACATGGCCGGACCTCCTCCCCCGCCCCCGGGGTTGACAGGAACTCTGGTTGAAGCGGTTTGGGCCCGCGGCCCGCAAGACAGAGCCGCGAAGCGTCCCGCCGCGCGGTGTACAGCATCGACCCGCCGGGCGGTTGGGGGCGAGAGATCGCCCTCGACCGGCGACGGGCCCGCACAGGGCGTACGGCCAATGGCTCAGATGGTCAGGAGCACGCGGAGGGCCACCGGCGTTCGCGGCGGCGAATGCGAGAGACACAGGCCCCGCGGCCACGGCCCGAAGGGTTCGCTCGGACGCGTCGGGCACAACAAAGCGGCATGGCTCGCCGCGACGGTCCAATCGGCCGAGCGGACAAATCGCACCCCGCCCTCGCCCGGGAGCATCGGCCGGTCCGACCCATCGCAGCAGCAGTCGTGTTCATGTTCGTGGTCGCTCGGCGCAGGTGCCTGTTCGTGATGGTGGCACGCATGCCCGCAGGCAGAAAGCGAGGGCTCGTCAGGCCGCGTATGCGGGTCCAACCCGGCATGTGCGCACGCGCACCACTGCGGGGCAAGCAGCACCGCTGCGCCGAGCAAGATCACCGTGATGGTGCGGAACAGGTGCATCGAAAAGTCGCTTCGATGGTAGGCCCTCGTGAGTGTACCCCGGACCGCGGGAGGGGTTGCGGCACTTCGCCGGACAGTACATCGGTCGCGGCGGGCACATACTCCGGTTCTCGCGGTGCGGTCCTGGCACTGAGATGGTCCCGGCGTTTGACAGATGGCCGGATTGTTGAGACAGTCACGCGCCGCCTGACCTCCCCCCCTCCCCCTTTGCCCACCGCTTCCGGCGACCCCGCACGCTTCGGCCTCCCCCACCACCCCTCGCCCAGGCCTCACGCCACACCGGACCCCATATGACCACCCGCGCTCTTGTCGTCGTGCTCCTGGCTCTGCTCGTCATGCCGCTCGCCATCGGGGGGTGTGCCGAATCGCGCAGCGCACGCAACATCGACGACCTTCCAATCGATGTGCGCGACGCCATCGCCGCGGCGAGAGACCGGGTCTTCCCCTCGCTGGTCAACATCGAGGTCGTGTCGCTTGAGTACTCGGGCGGCAAGGAACAGAAGAGCCGCAGCACGGGTTCGGGCACGATCTTCACGCCGCAGGGCCATGTGCTGACCAACGCGCACGTGACGGATCGCGGCAGGCGATTCTGGTGCACGCTGTCGGACAAGCAACGCCTCCCCGCGACCATGGTGGGCGAGGACCCGTGGACCGACCTGGCCGTCCTGCAACTGGATCTGTCGCGCCTCGAGCCGGGCACGAAGGTGCACGTCGCGACCATCGGCGACTCCGACTCGCTGCTTGTGGGCGACTACGTGCTGGCGATGGGCTCGCCCTTCAGTTTGTCGCGCACGGTCACGCTCGGCATCGTCTCCAACACCGAGCGCGTGTTTGCCTCCGCGGGCGACGGCCAGGTGGACGAGATGCTCCTGAACTGGGAGCAGCGAACCGGCCTGTTCACCAACTGGATCCAGCACGATGCGCTGATCAACCCCGGCAACTCCGGCGGCCCGCTGGTGAATCTGCACGGCGAGGTGATCGGCGTGAACACGCGCGGCGGCGCGGGCATGGCCTTCGCGACGCCCTCGAACATGGCCCGACAGGTGGCCGATTCGCTGCGGGCGACGGGCGATGTGCCGCGGTCGTCGATCGGCGCATCGTTCCGGCACCTTCAGAACACGGGCATCGCCGAGGGCGTGCTGGTGGATTCCGTGGATGCCGATGGCCCGGCGTACGCGGCGGGCCTCCGTGCGGGCGATGTGATCCGCGAACTCGGCGGCGAGCGCGTGAATGTGCGCTTCGTCGAGGAGATCCCGCCGCTGCTGAAGCGCATCGCCGATCGCCCGATCGGCTCGGCATTGCCGATCACGTACGACCGCGACGGCTCGTCGGGACAGCGCATCGTGGTGAACACCGAGCGTTTGCGTCGCGACCGCGGCGACGAAGAGGCCCTGCGGCTCTGGGGCCTGACCATCCAGCAGATCACCGACCGTCGGGCCAAACAGATGCGCCTGGCGAGCACGAACGGCGCGCTGGTCAGTTCTGTCCGCGGCGGCGGCCCCTCGGCAACGGCCGAGCCCTCGCTCAACTGGGGCGACGTGATCGTTCGCATCGACGACATGCCGATCGAGACGATCGCCGACGCGGTCCGCAAGTATGAGCAGATCGACGCGATGAAGGACAAGCCCGAGCACCTGCTCATCGAGTTCATCCGCGACAACAAGAACTTTCTCACGCTGATCAAGCCCAAACCCGAGGAGCGGCCCGACCCGCCGGCCGAACTGCCCAAGGCCTGGATCGGCGTGGCGACGCAGCCCGTGCTGCGCACGATGGCCGAGAAACTGGGCCACCCCGACCAGCGCGGCTTCCGCGTCATGCGCGTGTACTCGGGCACCGAGGCCGCGAAGGCAGGCCTGCGCGTCGGCGACGTCGTGCTCGCCCTCAACGACGAGAAGTTCGACCCGCGCGGCATGCAGGACGCCGGCGCCTTCAACCGCTCGGTCCGCCGCCTGAGCATCGACGGCAGCGCGACGCTGAACGTTCTTCGCGATGGCGCGGTGATCCAGGTGCCCATCGCGCTGGAGCGCACGCGGCTTGCGCCCGAAGAAGCCCTCCGCGCCCGCAACGCCGACTTCGAACTGGCCGTGCGCGACATCACCTTCTTCGACCGCGAGGACTACCGCTGGGACGAGACCGTGTCCGGCGTCATGGTCGAATCCGCCGAGCCCGCCGGCTGGGCCGGGCTCGCGGGCGTCCGCGGGCGCGACCTCATCCAGAAGATCGGCCCGCACACCGTAACCGACGTCGCTTCCTTCAAACGGGCCATGGAGCAGATCGCCCGCGACCAGCCGGGGCGGGTCGTGTTCGTCGTGTTCCGAGGAAGCCGGACGTTCTTCCGATTCGCCGAGCCTGATTGGAAGCCCTCGACCGAAGTCGAGCCCAAGGAATGAGCCGTATTCCATACCCCGCCATCCGAATGCCCGAACCGTGGGCTACCCTCACGGCTGTTTGCGCCAGTCTCCACCCGAGACCGACCGTCTCCATCTGCACTCCAAGCACAAAGGACTTCGAATGAACCGCCGCCTCACCGCTCTGGCCGGATTGGCCCTTGGCATCGCCGCACTGACCGCCGCGGCAGGCTTCTCCGCACCGGATTCCCCCACCCTGCCCGGCGCTGCCGTCGCGCACGATGACGCCGCGCTGTACAAGTCGCTGGTCGAGAAGGCCGGCCCTTCGATCGTGACGCTCAAGATGGTCCTGAAGTTCCAGGGCATGGGCGATGAGGGACGCGACCACGAGGTATCGGGCCTGATGATCGACCCCAAGGGTCTGATTCTGATCTCCAACGTGATGATCGGCGGCTCGGCCCGCGGGATGACCATCACGCCGTCGGACGTGAAGGTGCTGTTCGCCAACGAGGATGAGTCAAGCGAGGGATTGAAGGCCCGCATGGTTGTGCGAGACTCGGAGTTGGACCTCGCGTGGTTCCAGATCGACGATGAGAAGGCCAAGGACCGGACCTTCGCCGCGGTGGACCTTTCGCCCAGCGCGAGCGGCGCGCTCGGCGATCGTCTGTACACCGTGCAGCGGATGGACAAGTTCTTTGACCGCACAACGTATGTGTCGGAGGGCGCGGTGGGCGGCACGACGGCCAAGCCGCGGAAACTGCTGATCCCCAGCGGGTTCCAGGTCGAGCCGGGCGGCGCGGTGTTCGGGGCCGATGGCAAGGTTGTCGGCGTCGGCGCGATCATCCTCCCCAACGAGGACGACATGGACATGGGCAGCCCCGGGCAGATGTACAGCCGCACGGGCCCGCTGATCCTCCCCGCATCGGAAGTGCGCAGCGCGACCGAGCGCGCCAAGGAAATGGCCGCAAAGGGCGAGGGCGACAAGCCCGCGAATCCGTAACCGTTGGCGGTCTGATGACGTCGACGGCGTGCGATTACGCCGCGGCGGCCTCAAGGTGGCCCGGCACTCCGTGCCGGGCGGTTTCCGCGCGCCATGCGACCTCGACTTCGACGCCCATGAGCCCCAGCAGCGAACGCAGTTGGACCTCGACTGCGTCCGCGGCCTGGGCGCGATAGGCCTCGTCCTGGTCATCGAAGACCTGCGCGGCATGCGACTGGGCCTTGAGCATCAGTTCGGCCTGGCGGTCGGCGTTCATGGGGATGATGTCCACCAGCCCGAGCACGCGCCCGGCCTGGATGTCATAGGGCGTGACGCCGGAGAGCGCAAGGTCGCTCTCCAGCGCGGGGAGCGTGATGCGGACCCTTCGCAGCGGCGCAAGGCCGAGCCTGCGGCGGCGGTCATCGTGCATCGTGGGGAGTTCGCGGACATCGTCGCCGCCGATGGAGGCGAGATCGACGAAGTACTGCTTGCGGAACTGGAAGATCATCGCGACACGCGCCGGCGAGAGCAGCAGCGGCGGCACCCACCCATCGGCGATGCCGCGGGTCGCGGTGGCGATTTCCTTGGCACAGACCTCCAGCGCAACCAGCCGGCCGACGGAGCGGACACGCTCGGTGATGTGCTGGGTCACCACTCGGTCCACCCCGCCCCCCCACGCGCCGCGGCGGCCCGCGCGCCACGCGGCGAACTTGAGCGCGAGGATCACGCCGATGGCGATGCTGAGCAGAACGAGGATGAGGGCAACAGCGGTATCCATGGCGTGACCCCTTGCGCACCGCCCGCGCTGATCCGGGGCATATGCAGATGGGTTGTTGGGAAGTTGGGATGGGCAGTTTTGCCCTTCCCAAAGGCTCTCACGATGGGTGACTCACCGGCATGCCTGCTCATTTGGTCTCGAGGCCTGCGAAGCAGTCGCGGGTCAATCTCTACGGCCGCAAACCTCCGCCTGCTCCGCAGGCTTCAAGACCAAGGTAGAGATAGAGGTTCGGTGGGCCCGCCAACCACCGGCATCGCCAGTGGCAAATAACCAACGCCTGCTCCGCAGGCTGAAACAAGCAAGGCTGGTTTCGGGGCCCGAGATCTTCGGAACACACAGCTATGCAAGCGTCTCGGTTGACCCAACTGAGTCCTTCCGCCACGCTGCGCCGCACTCAGGGCAGACGACGCAGTCATCTGACTCTGGCCTCAGGTCATCAAGGACGTACGCGCACTGAGGACACCGGCCAATCATGAGCAGCAGCTTCGCATTGATCTGCGGCATCGGTGTAAGCCACTTCATCTTGGTCAGTCCTATCGCCGCACCGAGTGCACAAAGGCAGACCGCAAACACGATCGAACTAGGTGTGGGCTTGAGGGCGACCGCAAGGATGCCGAGTGTCGGAAGCCCCAAACCCAATGCCACTCTCACCAACACTTGGTAAAGATCTATCCAGAAGATCGCTCGCGGGTACAGGCGGACCCATGCCCCACGGATTTCACTCATCGTGAGCCCGGTCGATTGATGCTCGCGAGCCCTGTACCGCCTTCCCCAGAGCACCAGCACACTTCGACCCCGGGAATCGCAAATGGGCCACCCACCGCTATGGAGCACACTTCTCATACGGATGCCTGTTGCGAGATTCGCCCGTTTGCCTCCCCCTGCCACCCACTCTACCATGCGATCCCTCGGAACCGGCCGCGACGAGGCATGGCAAACAAGACCCTGCCAAGGCGCGGCCAGGGGTGCTCCCCATTGTGCCCGCTGCCCTCATCGGCAGCAAGCACCGCGGCCACGGAGCATCCGAGTTCCAACCCGGAGAACACTGACCTGAAGGTCAGTGGCACTGCCGGGTTCGTGCCGCGGCCTTCTGTCGGGCTCTTTCAGGCCCCTCCGACGGACCGCGAAATCGTGCTCTCCAACCGTGGAGGGCTGGTCCGTTGGTCCGACGAACCCGCGATCGCCGCGGCTCGTCATTGCAGAAGGAACCCGCGCCGCACCCGAGCAACACACGCCGATCGCTCCCCACCCCGTCGCCGCACGACACGTTGCAGAGCAGTTCACTTGGGCGATGGTGTAACGGTAGCACGACAGATTTTGGTTCTGTTTGTCCAGGTTCGAATCCTGGTCGCCCAGTTTTCCACGGCATCGCGCAGGCGGCCGGGGCGGGGGCGGGAGAACCATCGGCACTGCCACGGGCGGCGCATCACGCGTCGCAAATGAGCACCGACCAATCCAACACCGGCACGGGGCAACAACCGGCGCGGCACGCGCCGGCGGCGATCATTCTCGCCGCGGGGCTGGGCAAGCGGATGAACTCCGATTTGCCCAAGGTGCTGCACGAGGTGGGCGGCCGGCCGATGGTGTGCGCGGTCGTGGATGCCTGCCGCGAGGTCGGCTGCGCGCGGATCGTGCTGGTGGTGGGTCACAAGCAGGAACTGGTTCGCGCGGTGTTCGCGGGACAGAGCGATGTTGAGTTCGCCGTGCAGGACAAGCAACTGGGGACGGGACACGCGGCGAAGTGCGCTGAGTCGCTGTTCGACGCCGAGAAGCGCGAGCCGGGCCGCGCGGTGTTCGTCCTCGCGGGCGATGGGCCGCTTATCCGCGCTCACACGCTCGCGGCGATGCTGGAGCGGCATCGCACCACGGGCGCGCTGTGCACGCTGGCGAGCAGCGTGATCGACGATCCGACGGGCTACGGGCGGATCGTGCGGGATTCGGCGGGGCGCTTTGTCGGCATTATCGAGCACAAGGACTGCACGCCGGCGCAACTGGCCATCCGCGAGGTGTACCCGTCGTACGCGGTGTTTGATGCGCGGGCGATGTTTGCGGAACTCGCCGCGCTGAGGCCCAACGAGCGTTCGGGGGAGTACTTCATCACCGATGTCCCGGCGAGCCTGCTTGCCAAGGGACATCGCGTCGAAGTGATCCCCGCCGTGCCGCCCGAGGATGTCCTGAGCATCAACACGCCGGATCAACTGGCGGAGGTCGATCGCATCTATCGCGCCCGCGGAACCGCCGCGGCGGGCGCAGCGAGGAGAGTGCACGCTTGAGCAAAGCCGACGCCAACTCGCTGAAAGTCTTCGCGGGCCGCAACAGCAAGGACCTTGCCTCGGGCATCTGCCGCCATCTGGATTTGCCGCTGGGCGCAGCGCGGACGGAGGCGTTCCCCGATGGCGAGTTGATCGTCAAACTTGATGAAGATGTGCGCGGGCGCGACTGCTTTGTGGTGCTCTCGACGGGCGCGCCGGTGAACGACAACCTGATGGAACTGCTGGTGTTCATCGACTGCCTGCGCCGGGCCTCGGCCCGGCGCATCACGGTCGTGACTCCGTACTTCGGCTATGCGCGGCAGGACCGCAAGGACGAGGGGCGCGTGCCCATCACCGCCAAACTGGTCGCGAACCTCATCACCGCGGCGGGCGCGGAGCGTGTCCTGGCGATGGACCTGCACGCGGCACAGATCCAGGGCTTCTTCGATATCCCGGTCGATCACCTCTCGGCGACCAAGGTCTTCCACGAGTACTTCATGTCGATCCGCGAAGAACTGGGCGACCTGTGCCTGGTGAGCCCCGATGTGGGCAACGTGAAGGTGGCCGAGGCGTTTGCCAACCTGCTGGGGGGCGACCTGGCGATCATCAACAAGCGGCGTGTCAGCGGGTCGGCGGTGACCACGGGCCACCTGATCGGCAGCGTGAAGAACAAGACCGTCCTGATGTATGACGACATGATCACGACCGCGGGAACGATCTGCGAGGCCGCGAAGGTCGTGCTCGACCAGGGCGCGACGAAAGTCATCGCCGCGGCGACACACGCCGTGCTGGTTGGCCTTGCGATGCAGCGCATCGCGGCGAGCCCGATCAGCCGCCTGGTGTGCACCAACACGATCCCCTCGGGCGACCGGATCGAGCCGATCCGCGATCGATACACGGAACTGTGCGTCTCGTCGCTCTTGGGCGAGGCGATCCACCGGATTCATCACAACATGTCCATCAGCGCGCTGTTCCGCAACACCGCGGGGGCCAAGCGCTGAGATTCACCACCACTTTGCAACTCAAGGTTTACTTTTCAGGGATACAGCCATGCACGAGAAATCACCACTGCTGACGGCGGAGAAGCGGGAGCGCATCGGAACGCGGTACGCGACACGGGACCGCAAGCGCGGCCGCCTGCCCGCGATCGTTTACGGGCACGGGCGCGAGCCGCTGCCCATCACGCTCGATGCGCACTCCGCGCTGGGCCTGATCACCAAGGGCGAGAAGGTCTTCCGGCTCGACTTCCCCGGGCACAAGGAGGCCGACGAGATGCAGATGGTCCTGCTGAAGGACGTGCAGTTCGACTACATGGGCTCGCGGATCGTCCACTGCGACTTTGCCCGCGTGGACCTGAACGAGCGCGTGCACACCCGCGTGCACATCAGCCTGGTCGGCGAGGCCAGGGGCCTGAAGATCGCCGGCAACCTGCTCATGCACCCGGTCACGGAGATTGAGATCGAGTGCCGCGTGATGGACATCCCCGACCACATCGACGTGGACATCTCGAACCTCGACGAGGGCAGCGTCATCACGGCGGGCGACGTGAAACTGCCGCAGGCGGACATGAAACTGATCTCCGACACGCACGGCGTCGTCGCGCAGATCGTCCAGGGCGTCGAACTCAAGGCCGCGGAAGCGACAACGGTCGCGGCGGAGGGCGCTGCATCGCCCGAAGTGCTCACGGCCAAGAAGGAAGATGCCAAGGGCGCGGCCCCGGCAGCGGGCGCCAAGGGCGCAGCCCCCGCCGCGGGCGCCAAACCCGCGGCCGGCGCTGCCAAGCCCGCGGCAGGCGCGCCCAAGAAGTAATCCCACGGTCGGCACGCGCCGTCACGATTGTCAGATGGATCCCACTCCCGCCTTCATGAACCGCGATGAAACTCATCATCGGCCTCGGCAACCCGGGCTCGGCCTACGAGAAGACGCGTCACAACGCGGGCTTCATGGCCGTGGACCGGTTGCACCGTCGGCACACGCCGGCGGAGCCGTGGCGGGCCCGCTTCGACGGCCTGTGCGTCGAAGCGGTCATCGTCGGGGAGCGATGCCTGCTGCTCAAGCCCAACACCTACATGAACCTATCGGGCCGGAGCGTCGCCGCGGCGTTGAACTTCTACAAACTCGACCCGACGCGGGACCTGCTGGTTATTGTCGACGAGGTCGCGCTGCCGATCGGCACCATCCGGCTCCGGGCCGGAGGGGGCAGCGGCGGGCACAACGGCCTGACCGATGTGCAACGTGCGCTCGGCACGCCCGAGTACCCGCGGCTGCGCATCGGCATCGGCCCGTGCCCTCCGGTCATTGCGCTGGAGGACTACGTGCTCGGGCGTTTCACCGACGAGCAGATGGCCGCGCTTGCGCCGGCGATCGATCGCGCGGCGGATGCGACCGAGGCCTTTGTTTCCTCCGGCCTGGCGCAGGCCATGAACCGTTTCAACTCCGGCCCCGAGCCCGCGGAGAAGCCCGCGCCCAAGGGACGGCCCCCCTCCCTCCCCAACCCCGCTCCTTCCACTGAATCCAACTCACAGAAGACCCTGAAGCCCGCGGAACTGAGCCGCGGCGACCAACAGAAACAGACGAAAGGTGAATGAACATGGCGAATGCAACGATCGATGCTCGCACGAGCAACTACGAGGCGATGATCCTCATCGGCCAGGGCGCGGCGGCGCAACTGCCCGAGATCCTGACGCTCATCCGTCAGAACATCGAGCGGCAGGGCGGCCGCATCATCGCGATGAAGAAGTGGGACGAGCGGCGTCTGGCCTACGAGATCGACAAGCAGAAGCGCGCGCTCTATATCCTCTGCTACTTCAACGTGCCCAACACCTCGCTGGGCCACATCGAGCGCGGCTTCAATCTCGCCGAGCAGATCATGCGGGTGCTGATCACCAAGGTCGAGCACCTCAGCGAGGACGAGATGCGGGCCGCCGACGCGATGAAGGACCTCGAAGCCGAGGCCAAACTCCGCGCTACCCAGCCCAACCTCGTCCCGGCCAACATCACCGCCCCCCCAACCATCGATCCGAACATCGAAGACGAGGATTGACCCGAGGCGTGAGGTACACTAAAATCCACCGAACGCCCGCCCCGCGGAGAACCGAGAGGGGGAGACGCGGCGGCGACGGCCCGGAGAATCGAGCATGGGCAGTTACAACAAAGTCCTGCTGATGGGCAACATCACTCGCGACATCGAGTTGCGGACGCTCCCTTCGCAGATGTCGGTCGCGCAGATCGGCATCGCCGTCAACCGCAAGTGGCGCGATTCCAACAGTGGTGAACTGCGCGAGGAGACCACCTTCGTCGACTGCGAGGCCTTCGGCAAGACCGCCGAGAACATCGCCAAGTTCTTCTCCAAGGGCAAGCCGATCTTCCTCGAAGGCCGGCTGAAACTCGACCAGTGGAAGGACAAGACCGATGGCTCGAACCGCAGCAAACTGAAGGTCATCGTCGACACCTTCCAGTTTGTCGAATCCAAGGGCGGCGGCGGCGGGGGCGGATACGAGGGCGACTCGCGTCCGCAGGTCTCGACCCGTCCGGCGGGCAGGCCGCAATCCGCCGCGGCGGCGCCTCCGGCCGATTCGGGCTACGCCCCGATCCAGGAGGATGATATTCCGTTCTGATGTACGGTCCTGAGTCCTGAAGTCTTGTGTCCTGATCGCAGAACTCAGGACCCGGGACTGCCTCTTCTCCCACCCGCTGGGGCGGCGCCGGTCGCGTGGCCGGGTTCTCCGCTCCTCAACTTCCGCCGGCGCACGCTCGCCGGGAAAGGACAGCGCATCATGGCTCGAAACGTTGAACTGCTGTTGACCGAATCGGTCGAGAATCTCGGCATCGTCGGCGATGTCGTGAAGGTCCGCCTGGGCTACGCCCGCAACTTCCTGCTGCCGCGGCAACTGGCGACCGAGCCCAGCGAGGAACTCATCAGGAACCTGCAGGCCAAGCGGCTGGAGGCCGAGCGCCAACTCGCCGAGCAGCGCAACCAGCGTGCGGCGACGATCGAGAAACTCGCCGGATACGAACTGCACATCGAGCGCTCGTGCAACGACCAGGGCATTCTCTACGCGGGCGTGACCCAGCAGGAGATCGCCGCTGCGTTGAACTCGGCGGGGTTCGCGAACATCCGCCCGCGCGATGTGCGCCTGAACGAGGCGATCAAGCGCGTCGACACCTACACGGTGCACATCAAGTTCGAGACCGATCTCGCCGCGGACATCAAGTTGTGGGTCATGGCCGACCGCAAACTCGACACCGAGGAGCGCGAGGAGATCGAGATCGACGACGAGGGCGAAGTGGTGGAGAAGGGCAAGGGCGGACGGAGCGAGCGGCCCGAGCGTGCGCCGCGGCACAAGGCCCCGCCCGTCGACCTGCTCGAGAAGCCCAAGACGGGCTGGGCGCCGAAGGAAGAGGCCGCCCCCGCCGCGGCCGCCGCGGAGGCCCCGGCCGATGGCGAGAAGCCCAAGAAGGCGGGAAAGAAGGCCAAGGGCTGAGGCGAGGCATTTTGACAGTCTGAGAAACTTGAAAGGCCCGGGCGAGTTGCCCGGGCCTTTTTCGGCATGCGCTCGGTTGCTCCGTGGGTCTTCACTCCGGGTTGCACAGCGGATCGTTGAAACTGTTGAACCAGCACGTGAGGAATGCGAACAGCGCGGGGATGCCGCACGAGGAGTCCGGGGTCGGGCAGGGCGACGGGCTGACGCCGAAGCACTGCGCCGCGCAGTCGCTGGCGAACCAGTCGTTGAGGAACAGGAAGATGTCCGCCACGTCAATGCGATGGTTGGCGTTCCAGTCGCACTCGCAGTTGGTCGGGTCGCAGTCGTCGAGGCAGCCGTCCTCATCGAGGTCGAGATCGGGGTCGAGCGCGATCTCGATGGGGTCCGCGATGTCGTTGACGTTGCAGTCTTCGTGCACGCGGAAGATGTACCGGTCGGAGACGTACTCCGAGCCGGTGCAATACATGACCGCGAATGTCACTTCCGGCTTGCCCACGATGTCGTCGCACACCAGTTGGCCCCACTCGCTCTCGGGGTTCCACAGAAGGAAGTGCTCGACACCGCGGGGCTGCACCGTGGCGCCGAGGCCCAGCGTCCGCGCCTTGCCATCGGTATGCAACGCCGCGGCGAAGATGCTCGTCAGGTTGACCCCCGGCGTGGGAACGCACGCGTCAAACGGCCAGGCGACGCGCACCTCCAGCAGCGACTTGACGCTGGGCGGTGGGGGGTCCTGGGGCAGGGTGACCGGCCCGTACCAGCGGGCCAGCACCGGGTAACCGGTCTCGAACGCGGTTGTGATGATGCCGACCAGCGGGTCGGGGTCGTTGTGCGGCGGGACACAGTCGGTCGGATAGAACGCGAAGGGCGCAAGACCCACCGCGCCGCCGCCCAGCGGGCCGGAGGGCGAGAGGTAATGCGGGGCCCGGAAATCAGGATGAAACTCATCATCGCCATCATCGGGCGTGATGACGAGCCGGTTGCCGTAGCCCAGTTCATCGCCGACGATGACCGCGCCGTCCCACGTGCCGCCA
>JAHBXL010000018.1 GCA_019636495.1 Phycisphaeraceae bacterium
GGGGTGAACTGGGCGTGGTCCTTGGTTGAACATCAGACCCGCCGCATGCTCTTCAAGGCCAGCCAGCACGTCAGCGCCGGCGACTTCGAGAGCCAGTGCAAGGCGATGATCCGCGTGCTCCGGGAATGGGCGGTCAAACACCCCGGCGACCCGTGGATGCCCTTCTGGCAACTCAGCCGGCGCTTGGCCTGGTCGCCCCGCGAGCACGACGAGGTCCGGCAGGCGCTGATGGATCAGCGCCGCATCCAGTTCGCCGAGCGGGCGACCGGCGGCACGCCCCAGCGGCTGTACAGGCTCATCGAGGACGTTGCCGGAGCATGAAAACGCGATCCAAAGCCACACAAACCGGTCTGCGCAGCGCCCTTTGCCGCTCAAACACAGCGAAGAAGCGCTCCGGCGCAGCGCGAGCACGGGCGCGGACCCTCGATTCCGCATCGCGAGCGGGGGTGCGCAGCAACCTGTTGCGCCTATTGCAACCTCTTGCGCGCAATAGGTTCATCGCGGAAACATTGAGAAATCATGGAGCAAACAACAACACACCCCCTCTTTACTACCTGTTGCGCCCACCCCCCCCCCCGCGCCGGCGCTGGCGCGACGGGCGCGCAACAGGTTCGGCGCAACGGGCAACCGGCGTGCGGATCGCACGCCATCGACGCACGGTTTCGGACATGCAGTTGGCGTGCCAGGCAGCGCCTACCCGAAGCCTTACAGCCGGAGTCCGAACGGGGGAGGGGAGGGGGCCATAGGTACTTCCCCGCCGGAATCGAAAGCCAACGCCCGCGGGAACAGCCGCGCTTCCCGACAGAGTTTGTTTCGCGCGTCCGGGCGCCGGACGGCCCCGTGGCGGGGGTGGTACGCCACCCCGCCAGGAACGCGACGTGGGCCAACGTGGGCGAACCCGTGGCAAACGGGCGTGCCCCGTAGCGAGCGCGACTTGGGGTACTGACCGCCCCACGGACGGGCCCGACTGCCCGAGCGATCCAGCCAACGAACAAGCGACCCAGCGATCCCCGGACCCGCCGCGTGGCGGCGGGCCACCACCACGCTCCCCGCGCGGCGCGATGTCGTGCCGCGGTCAACGACGGAGATCGCCGTGAACATCGAGATGCTCCCCATCGACGCGGTCAAGGAGTACGACCGCAACCCCCGCACCATCAGCGACGCCGCGATCGACGCGGTCGCCAAGTCGATCCAGGCCTTCGGGTTCAAGATCCCGATCCTGGTCGATGGCGACGGCGTCATCATCGCAGGTCACACCCGGCTTCGTGCGGCGCGGAAACTCGGATTGAAGGAGGTGCCGACGATCCGCGCGGACGACCTCACGCCGGACCAGGTCAAAGCGCTGCGCATCGCCGACAACAAGGTCGCATCGTTGACCTCGTGGGACATGGAACTTCTGCCCATCGAGCTGGCTGACCTCAAGGGCGTGGACTTCGATCTGGCGGTGCTGGGCTTCAGCGCCGAGGATCTCGCGGCGATCATGGCTCCCGCCGGCACCGATGGTCTGATGGACCCCGACGTCGTGCCCGCCCCGCCCGACGCCGCGACGACCGTTCCGGGCGACATCTGGGTGCTCGGCAACCACCGCCTGATGTGCGGCGACTCGTCCAAGCCCGCGGACCTGGACCGGTTGCTCGACGGCCAGCCGATACACCTGGTCAACACCGACCCGCCGTACAACGTGAAGGTCGAGCCGCGCTCGAATAACGCCATCGTCGCCGGCCTGAGTTCGTTCGCGCTGCCGGGCAAGGCCGATCAGCACGACCAGCAGAGCGCCGACCTCAACCGCTACCCCGAGAAGAGCCGCGCGACGCACAAGAAGCTCCGGGCCAAGGACCGGCCGCTGGCCAACGACTTCGTGTCCGACGACGAGTTCGATCGCCTGCTCGCGGCGTGGTTCGGGAACATCACCCGCGTGCTGATCCCCGGCGGCACGTTCTACATCTGGGGCGGCTACGCCAACTGCGGCAACTACCCGCCCGTGCTCAAGCGCTGCGAGCTCTATTTCGCCCAGGCGATCATCTGGATCAAGGAGCACCCGGTCCTCACGCGGAAGGACTTCATGGGCAACCACGAGTGGTGCTTCTACGGCTGGAAGGAAGGCGCGGCACACCGCTTCTTCGGCCCCGCCAACGTCCCGGACACGTGGTCGATCAAGAAGGTCAACCCGCAGAGCATGGTGCACCTCACCGAGAAGCCTGTCGAGCTCGCGCGGCGGGCCATCGAGTTCTCATCGCGGCCCGGCGAGAACGTGCTCGACCTCTTTGGCGGCTCCGGCTCCACACTCATCGGCGCGGAGATGACCGGGCGGCGAGCGTTCCTCATGGAGCTCGACGCCCTTTACTGCGATGTCATCGTGCAGCGATGGGAGAAGTTTACGGGCCGCAAGGCGGAGCGCCTTGCCGCGAACGGTGTAGCCGAAGAGAAAGCCGCGACCCGGAAGAAGGTCGCGGCGGGGAGCGGCGCGTGATGGCCGGCTCAGTCGTCTTCGAGCGTGGGAAGCACGCCGTCGGTCGCCTCGTCCCATTCGAGGGCGTAGCGCTCGGCGATGTCTTCGAGGTCGTGCTCGGTGAGGTAGTCGGCCGTTTTGCGCTCTTGGCATGCTGCGACGGCTCGCGCGAGGTCCGTCCACTCCTCGATGGTGAGCATCTGGTCTTGGCGTGCGCCAAGCAGGTAGAGGGCGGCTTGAAGAACGGCCTCGAGTTGCGCTTCGCGGTGGGGCGTGGCGGCCATGGGTCAGGCCCCCTTCCCCGCAACGAATACGCCGCGCTCGTGCTTCTTGAAGCGGGCGGCAGTCCCCTTGGCGGCGATCTCGCGGATGATGGCGGCGTAGAGCGTGGCCTCGGGCGTCTTGCCGCCGGGGCTCGTCCAGAGTCTCTTGGCCTCCATCGCGGCGATCATCTCCTTGGCCCTCATAGGGACCTCGGAATCGGAGAGCACCTGCGCCGCCGCGTCCAGGGCGCTGACGCGCTTGGGCTTGGGTTCCTTCGCGGGCTTCGACGCTTTCGGGGCCTTGGCTTTCTTGCCCTTGGCGGACGCCGCGAGGATGGCGTTGTTGGCGACCTCCTTGGCGCTGGGCACCTCGTGGTCCTGCCTCCCGCCGGCGAGGCGGTCGCTGATCTCGGCGATCGCTGTCTTCCGAAGGCGGTCGGTCTTGGCCGCGCCCTCGGCGCGGGCGGCGCTCTTGGACATCTTGGAGGTGCGGGGGGTGCGGGGCTTCTTGGTCTTCGTGCTCATGCGAATCTCCCAACTACGGGTGCGGAATCCCGCCGCACATTGCGGCGGGAAATCGCGTCCGGCGCGGTCTCCCGCGTCGGCGCGTGCGGGGGCGCGTGGGGCGGGTCAGCAGCCCGCGACGCGCTCCATCTCGTTCAGGACGTCGTGGACCATCGAGTTGGTGGCGGCGGCGCGGCCGCGGCGGTCGGTCCCGTAGACGACCTTGGCGACCTCGAGGGCCTTGGCGTAGCGGGCGTCGCGGTCCTCGTCGCGGGCGATGTGGGCGATGCAGATGTCCTGCCTGCCCGCGTGGCGGGTGTTCTGCTCGATGGTCGCCTCCGCGCCGCGCTCGGTGCGGCTGATCTTGACGTCCTTCTCGTGGCCTTCGATCACGATGGTCTTGATGTTCATGGGCGTGCTCCTTCGTCGGGGTGCGTGGGCAGGGCGTGGTCACTCGGCCAGGAAGCGCTCGACGTCCTCGCGGTCCATGCCGCTGAGGAAGGCGACGGTGTCCATCAGGTCGCTGCGGACTTTCCCGAGGTTGCCGGTGATGCCCCAGTTGGTCGGGTCGGCCTTGGCCCGCTCGTCGTGCTTGTCCAGTTCCATCTGGAGGACGTCGAGGAGGCGGGCGATTTCGTTCCGCCGCGCGGCGTACATCTCGGCGGCGGTGGGTTGCGTGGGGGCGGGCTTGGCGGTCTTGGTCGTGTGCTTCTTCATACTGGTACCTCTCGTCGTGCGGGTGGCTTGGGGTGCGTGGTGTCTCGGGTAAACAACGAAGCCCGCATTTCGCGGGCTTCAGGCCGTCGGGCGGGTTCCGCTTTCGCGGTCCCAACTGGTCGTGTCTTTGGGTTGCCCGACCGCCTCGAGGTAGTCGATCAGGTCGCTGGCGTTCCAGGTGTCGGCGTCGACCGCGTCGTGCTCGTTGGAGCCGTCGCGCCCCTCGCGGTCGATCTCGAACAGGCGGTAGCCGCCGCCCGCGCCGGCGATCGGGCCCCAGGAGCCATCGGCTCGGCGGCCCCGTCCCGCGGGTACCGCGGCAACCTCCCACGTCCGGCCGTCGGGCGTGTGAACCTCGACGCTGCAGACGGTGAACCCGCGGCGTCCAAGGGCCTGGGCGATCTCGATCGTGTTCTTCGTGGTGGTCTTCATCGCGTTGGTCTCCGTCGCGGGGTTCGTGTTTCTTCGCCCCGCGTTGTGACACATGAAGCCATGACATCCGCGAACAGGCAAGGCGAATCCGAGCGACTTCGCCGTCATTTCGCGGCATGTGGGCAACACGGCCGGACACGTGGGCAAGTTTGCGCGGGAGGTCCGCGATGACTCCCGAACACGCGCCTAGTCCCGCACCTGCCGCCGGGCAGGGGATGTCCCGGCTCAACCCCGCGGCGCTCCCCGTGGCCGATGCGGCACGCGTGCTCACGCGCCTGGGCGGCAAGGCCGTCAGCGAGGAGATGCTGCGCGCCGACATCGACGCGGGCGCGCCGGTCAACAGCGATGGAACGCTCAACCTCGTGCACTACGCCGCGTGGCTCGTGAAGGAGATGGCTGGTCCTGGAGGTGGCGGTGGCGATTGACCCGCGCAAACTCAAGCCCGGCGAACTCGCGCGTCTGCTCAACAGCACACCGCTGGGCGAGGTGGTGAGCGAGCGGCAGCTCCATCGGCACCGCACGCGCGCGGGCTTCCGTGTCGCGGCCGATGGGGATGCGGCGAAGGTCGATCTGTTTCGCTACGTCGCCTGGCTGGTCACGACGCGGCACGGGGCCATCGCGGAAGCGGCTCGGCAGCCCGACGGCCTGACCGGCTACGAGGCGATGAAGGAGCGGGCGCGGCAGCGCAACGCGATGCTCTCGCTCTCGGGTCGCGACATCGGCGATCTCCCGCCGGTGGCCGATCCGGCGCGGCGGGAGCGCGCTGCACGGGACTTCCGGTACTTCTGCGAGACCTACTTCCTGCAGACCTTCCACCTCAAGTGGTCGGACGACCACCTCAAGGTCATCGCCAAGATCGAGCAGGCGGTTCTCGAGGGTGGGCTCTTCGGGATGGCCATGCCGCGCGGCAGCGGTAAGACGTCTCTCTGTGAGGTCGCATGCCTGTGGGCCATGCTGTACGGTCACCGCGACTTCGTCGCGCTGATCGGCTCCGACGAAGAGCACGCCGCGGGGATGCTCGAGTCCATCAAGGCGGAACTGGAGAACAGCGAACTCCTCGCCGGCGACTTCCCGGAAGTCTGCCACCCGATCCGTTCACTTGAGGGCATCCACCAGCGTGCCTCGGGGCAGCTGTACCAGGGCAAGCAGACGCACATCGGCTGGACGGCGAGGGAGATCGTGCTGCCGACGATCTCCGGTTCGGCGGCGGCCGGCGCCATCATCCGCGTCGCCGGGATCACCGGCCGCATCCGCGGCATGAAGCACAAGCGAGCGGACGGGTCATCCGCTCGACCCTCGCTGGTGCTTATTGACGATCCACAGACCGACGAGAGCGCCCGGTCGCCCTCGCAATGCGCCAACCGTGAACGCATCCTCGCCGGCGCGATCCTGGGCCTGGCTGGGCCCGGCAAGAAGATCGCCGGGCTAATGACACTGACCGTCGTCCGCCCCGACGACCTGGCCGATCGCATCCTCGACCGCGACAAGCACCCGCAGTGGCAGGGCGAGCGCACCAAGATGATGTACGCCTTCCCGGCGCGGGATGCGCTCTGGCAGAAGTACGCAGAGCTGCGGGCCGACGGGCTTCGGAACGACCGCGGCATCAAGGCTGCGACGGAGTTCTACCGCCAGCACCGCACCGCGATGGACGAGGGCGCGGTGATCGCGTGGCCCGAGCGGTTCAACCACGACGAGCTGTCGGCGGTCCAGCACGCGATGAACCTCAGACTCCAGGACGAGGCGGCGTTCTTCGCGGAGTATCAGAACGAGCCGTTGCCGGAGATCCAGGCGGCCGACGACCTCCTGAGCGCTGATCAGATCGCCGCCAAGCTCAACGGCCAGGCTCGCGCTGAGGTGCCCATCGGCTGTACGCGGCTCACGATGTTCGTGGACGTGCAGGGCAAGGCGCTGTTCTACCTCGTGGCGGCGTGGGAGGACGACTTCACCGGGTACGTCATCGACTACGGCACCGAACCGGACCAGAAGGCGCCGGGGGGATACTTCACGCTCCGCGACATGCGGCGGACCCTGGCGACGGCGGCTCCGCGTGCCGGCGTCGAAGGGGCGATCTACGCCGGGCTCGAGCGCCTGGTGGCCTCGCACCTGGCTCGCGAGTGGCGGCGTGACGATGGCGCGATGGTGCGGATCGACCGCTGCCTGATCGACGCCAACTGGGGGTCGTCCACGGACGTGGTGTACCAGTTCTGCCGCCAGAGCCCGCACGCGGGCCTGCTCATGCCCAGCCACGGCCGCTATGTGGGGGCGTCGAGCCTGCCCTTCAGCGACTACAAGCGCAAGCGCGGCGAACGGGTCGGGCTCAACTGGCGCGTTCCGGTCGTGTCTGGCAAGCGCGCCGTGCGGCACGTCGTCTTTGACACGAACTACTGGAAGTCGTTCGCGCACGCGCGGCTGGCGGTGCCGATGGGCGATCCCGGATGCTTGTCGCTGTTCGGAAGCACGCCCGAGCCGCACCGCCTGCTGTCGGAGCACCTGACCAGCGAGTACCGCGTGAAGACCGAGGGGCGCGGCCGGACGGTCGACGAGTGGAAACTCCGCGTCGAGGGGCTCGACAACCACTGGCTCGACTGCTTGGTCGGCGCGGCGGTCGCGGCGTCGATGGAGGGCGCCGTGCTCTTCGGCACGGACCACAAAGCCATCGCCCGGCCACGGCTGAAGTTGTCCCAACTCCGTGGAGCGAAGCGATGACACCCACAAGCCGCACCGCGACCCGCCCGGTCAAGCCCACGGACCGCGGGCTTGCCTGCCCGAGGTGTGGATGCCGTCACTTCGAAGTGCTCTACACACGGCCGGCACCGAACGGGGCGATCCGGCGCCGGCGGTCGTGCCGGCACTGTGGGCGTCGGGTCACGACGGTCGAGCGCCCGGTCGAGTGAACACGTTCTACCGGTAGACCGTTTCGGTCAGATTTCCGCTTGCGGCGCAACAACGTGCTCGCTTCCCCAGAGGGGTAGTGGCGTGCCGACGGACTCCTCCAGCGATGACGAGGCGCTGCGCGACGCTGCCAACCAGCCCGCCAAGGTCTCCATCGACGGGCAGTCGGTCGAACAGCACCCGCTGAAGGACCAGATCGAGGCCGACCGCTACCTCGCGTCCAAGGACGCCGCGAGGAAGCCCGGCCTCGGGATCAAGTTCGCCAAGATCGTTCCCCCAGGCTCTGTCTGAACTCCCCCGCATGCTCAAAGCCATCGCCAACCTCCTGACCCGAAACGGCCGCCCCGGCCCCGCCGAGCGGAGCACGGAGGCTCCGCGCGGCGGAGGGGGCCGACACGGGGGGCGGGGTGGGCGACGGTTCGTGGTGGCGAAGTTCGATTCGGCGCAGACCACGCCTGACAACCGCAAGCACTGGGCGAACGCGGACGGCCTGTCGCCCAACGCGGCGATCAATCCGGAAGTGCGGCGCATCCTCCGCAACCGCGCCCGGTACGAGGTTGCCAACAACTCCTACGCCAAGGGCATCGCGCTCACACTCGCCAACGACACCATCGGCACCGGTCCCCGGCTCCAGATGCTCACGGATGACGCCGATGCCAACGCCCGCATCGAGGACGCCTTCGAGCAGTGGTCGCGGGCCGTGGATCTGGCGGGCAAACTCCGGACGATGCGGCTGGCACGGGCCGAGAGCGGCGAGGCGTTCGCTCTCCTCGTGAGCAACCCGGCGATCGGCTCTCCCGTGTCGCTGGATCTCAAGCTCATCGAGGCGGACCAGGTCTGCACGCCGCTCCTGCGGCGCGGCCGCACGGATGAGGTGGATGGGATCGTCCTCGACCAGTGGGGCAACCCGTCGGCGTATCGCGTGCTCAAGCGTCACCCGGGCGACAGCGGCCTTCTCCGCGCACCGATCGACGACCTCACCGCGTACGACACCTATGCGGTTTCGGCCGTGGTGCATTATTTCCGCGCCGATCGGCCGGGCCAGCTCCGCGGCATCCCGGACATCACGCCGGCGCTCCCGCTGTTCGCGCAGCTCCGCCGGTACACGCTCGCGACCATCGCCGCCGCTGAGACAGCGGCCAACTTCGCCGCCGTCATCTACACCGACGCTCCTCCCAACGGCGAGGCCGACCCGCTGGAGCCGATGGATGAGGTCGAGCTCGAGCAGCGCCTCGCCACGGTCCTCCCCGGCGGCTGGAAACTCGGTCAGGTCCACGCCGAGCAGCCGACGACCACCTTCGGCGAGTTCAAGCGCGAGATTCTCAACGAGATCGCCCGCTGCCTGAACATGCCGTTCAACGTCGCGGCGGGGAACTCCTCGGGTTACAACTACGCCAGCGGCCGCCTGGACCACCAGGTGTACTTCAAGAGCATCCGCGTCGAGCAGCATCACCTGCAGCTCGCCGTGCTCGACCGCCTGCTCAAAGCGTGGCTCAACGAGGCCGTGCTCGTCGAGGGGCTGCTCCCGCAGTCGCTTCGTGAGCGCGGGGTGGCACTGCCCGAGCACGCATGGTTCTGGGATGGCGTCGAGCACGTCGATCCCGCCAAGGAAGCGACCGCCCAGGCCACACGGCTGGCCAACCACACGACCACGCTCGCAGCCGAATACGCCCGCCAGGGACGCGACTGGGAGCAGGAGCTCCGCCAGCGCGCCAAAGAGCTCGTCCTCATGGATGAACTCGGACTGACCCCCGCCCCCCAGACCCCCACGGCTCCCGCGGGCAACGCGCCTGCACCCACAGAGGACGACACCGATGGCAACGAAGACTCCGACCGCTCCCGCTCCGAAGACTCGACTCGCGCCCAAGCGTCTGTGGCTTGAGGCTGCCGCTCCACCGGCGGGCACCTCTCCGCTCACGCTCACTGGCACGGCGGAGATCACCGCCATCGCCGCCGGCGCCGGCGGGGCCGATGCCGAGAAGGCACTGCCTCGCTTCAAGATGCTGGCGTACACCGGCGGTGCCATGCGCGTCGCCGGCTGGCGTCACCCGGTGATACTCGATCTCGCCGGGCTGTCGGTCCCGTCGCAGAACCGCCCGATCCGGTTCGCCCATGACCCGGCTGCCGGCGTCGGACACACCGACGCGATCAAGGTCGAGGGCGGTCAGCTCGTGGCGACCGGCGTGATCTCGCGCGACACCGCGACCGCCCGCGAGGTGGTTGCGTCTTCCCGGAACGGGTTCCCGTGGCAGGCTTCGGTGGGCGCGAGCGTCGAGGAGTTCGAGTTCATCCGCGAGTCGCAGAAGGCGATCGTGAACGGCCAGGAGTTCGCCGGCCCCGTCAACGTCGTTCGCAAGGCGACACTCGGCGAGATCAGCTTCGTGGACCTCGGTGCCGACGGGCGCACCAGCGCCTCCATCGCCGCCCAGCAGGGCGGGGGTGGCAGCGGCAGTCCGGCCGGCGGTGATGCCGATCCTGCACCTGGGGCGGGCGCTGCCGCTCTCCGCGCCGAGGCGCTCGCGGAGACGAGTCGCATTGCGGCCGTGCGGAAGATCTGCGCCGGCAAGCACCTCGACATCGAGGCCCAGGCCATCCGCGACGGGTGGGACGCCACCCGCACCGAACTCGAAGTGCTCCGCGCCAGCCGACCCAAGGCCCCGTCCATCCACGCGCCCGATACGAGCATCACCGGCGAGGTCCTGGAGGCCGCGTGCTTCCAGAGCGCCAAGCTCGAGGGACTCGACAAAGTCTGTTCGGCGCAGGCGCTGGAGGTCGCGTCCAAGCGGTTCCAGAGCGGGCTGGGCCTGCAGGAGCTTCTCATCGAGGCGGCCATCGCCAACGGCTACACGGGCCGCACGTTCCGCGACAGCCGCCGAGTCCTCGAGGCCGCGTTCGGGCGGGGCGTCGAGGCGGGGATGACGATCATCGACGTCGGGGGCATCCTCTCCAACGTCGCCAACAAGTTCCTCCTCGAAGGGTTCTTCAGCGTCGAGCGCGTGTGGCGGAGCATCTGCGCCGTCCGCAACGTGTCGGACTTCAAGACCGTCACGAGCTACCGCCTGGTGGGCAAGGACCAGTACGAGCAGGTCGCGCCCGGCGGCGAGCTCAAGCACGGCACCCTCGGCGAGGAGACCTACAGCAACAAGGCTGACACCTACGGCCTGATGCTGGCGATCGACCGCCGCGACATCATCAACGACGACCTGGGCGCGATCACCACCGTGCCCCGGAAGCTCGGCCGCGGGTCGGGCCTCAAGATCAACGACGTGTTCTGGACGGCGTTCATGAACAACGCCGCGTTCTTCGCGGTCGGCAACAAGAACTTCATCTCGGGCGCGGACACCGCGCTGGGTATCGACGGCCTCACCAAGGGCGAGGTCACGTTCATGGACCTGGTGGATTCGGACGGCAAGCCCACGGGCGTCATGCCGTCGATCCTGCTGGTTCCCACGGCGCTCTCGGCGGTGGGCACACAGCTCTACAAGAGCGTGGAGATGCGCGACACCACGGCGAACACCAAGTTCCCCGTCGCCAACCCGCACCAGGGCAAGTTCCGCATCGAGGTCAGTCGCTACCTCTCCAACGCGCTCTACACCGGCAACTCGGCCAAGGCGTGGTACCTCCTCGCCGATCCGAGCGACCTTCCGGTCATCGAGATGGCGTTCCTCAACGGGCAGGAGGCCCCGACCATCGAGACCTCCGACGCGGACTTCAGCCAACTCGGCGTGCGGATGCGCGGGTACCACGACTTCGGCGTCGCGCTGCAGGACCCCCGCGGCGGCGTCAAGAGCAAGGGCGAGGTGTAAGCAACATGGGAGTAGGAGCGGAGATCGGCAGCGGGATCGAAGAAGAACAGTCCGGGATCACACCCGGCGAAGGAGAAGGCAGCATGGCATCGGGACCGGCGAAGTTCGTGCAAGAGGGCGCAGCGATCGACTACACCCCGGGCGCGGATGTGCTCACCGGCGCGGTGGTCGTCCAGTCGGAACTTGTGGGCGTGGCGCAGGGACCGATCAAGGCCGGCCAACTCGGCTCGCTCGCAGTGTCGGGCGTGTTCGACTTCCCCAAGGCGTTGGGCGCCGGCAGCGGGATGCCAGCTGGCACCAGCGCCTACTGGGACGCGGCGGCGCAGAACGCGACCAAGAACGCCGCGGCGGGTGCGAACAAGCTCATCGGCAAGACGGTGAAGACCACCGTCGACGCCGACACGACCGTCCGCATCCGCCTCTTGCAGTGAGGAGGGGCACATGGGCGACCTGCTCGACCGTGGCTCCGCGTTCCTGGATGACCAGCGGCATCGGCACATGAGCCGCACCGTGGTCTACCGACGGGGCGCGGAGGAGAAGGAAGTCCAGGTCACGATCGGACGCACCGAGTTCGAGCAGGCCGACGACGCGGGGCTGATCCACCGAACGGAGTCACGGGACTTCCTGATCCGGACTGCGGATCTGGACTTCGGGTCCGGCCCGATCCTCCCGCGGGCCGGCGATCAGGTGCGTGAGACGGTTGGAGCGCAGGTGTTCGTGTATGAGGTCAACGCGCCGGGTGGGCAGCCACCTTTCCGGTACAGCGACCCCTACCGGCGAGTCCTTCGGGTTCACACCAAGCACGTTGGCACGGAGTCGTGATGGCCCCCCCCCATGATGGCAACGGACAGAACGGGACCAACGGGACACGGGCTCGGTGGGCCGGCGTGCTCGTCACGATCATCCTCGCCGCCGGCGCAATGACGATCCAGTGGGGCGTGGTCACGACCAAGCTCCAGCAGGTCGAGAAGCGGCTCGACGAGTTCATCGGCGAGGCCCGCTCCATCCGCGCCGACTACCAGGCAATGGAGCGGCGAGTGTCGTACCTCGAGGGCAAGGTCGCGGGCCTGAGCGCCGCGGCGGAAGCGGCAAGGGGAGGCCGTCCGTGAGCACCATCGCCGCTATTGCGGACGCCGTCGCAGCCCACATCAATGCGGGCACGTTCTCGCAGCCGGTAAGCGCCGTGCGGATGTACCAGCCCGCGTTCACGCTTGAGGACCTGGCCGACCTGCGGGTGTCGGTGGTGCCCCGGACCACGGCAATCACCGCTGCCAGCCGGGACAGCAGCGTGTTTGAGTGCGTTGTTGACGTCGGGGTGCAGAAGAAGCTCCCCGCGGAGGATGCGCAGGGCGTGATCGATGGTCTGCTTGACCTTGTCGAGGAGATCGCCGACCACCTGCGGCTGAAGCGGCTGCCAGATGCTCCAGAGGCGGCGTGGGCGGGAATCGCCCACGAGCCTGTGGTGTCGAGCGAGTCGCTGGAGCAGCACCGGGTGTTCACGAGCGTCCTGAGCATCACCTACCGGATGCGGAGGTAATCGTGCGGAACGTCGTGTTCATCAAGGTGGAACTCGAGGAGGGCGACAAGCCGCTCTCCGATACGCCGCTGGTGGCAACGTTCACGCTGATGGCGGCGCACACCAACACGCAGGCGATGACGCTCTCCGACGGCAAGGGCGTGGAGATCCCTGTGCCGGCTGGGACTCAACTGCCGTTCGAGCAGGTCAACCTGGCGGACATCTTCGTGCGGAGCAAGGGTGGCGAGGTGGCGTTCGTGGTCGGCCATACGGCCGGATAGGGCAGGAGAACGACGATGGCGATCAAACTCGGCATGGAAGCGAAGCTGCTCTACAAGGTCGGCGGTCAGGCCGGCGGCGGAGCATGGGTGGTGCTCGGCAATACGCGCGACGTGACCCTCAACCTCGAAGCGGGCGAGGCAGACGTGACCACCCGCGCCAACAGCGGATGGCGGGCCACGGTCGCCACGCTCAAGGAGGCCAGTGTCGAGTTCGAGATGGTGTGGGACACGGCGGATGCCGGGTTCACCGCGATCAAGAACGCCTTTTTCGGCAACGACCCGATCGGCTTCCAGATTCTGGACGAGACCAGTGGGCAGGGCCTGCAGGCCGACTTCTCGATCACGAACTTCTCGCGGAACGAGGCGCTGGAGGAGGCGATCACCGTGTCGGTCACCGCGAAGGTGACGTACTCGGCGACGGCGCCTTCATGGATCGGTGGTTAGCACTTGATTACGAGAGGCGGTGCTTTCGAATGGACGTAGATCACAGTCACAGGCCGAACTCGCACAAAGCCGCCCGCCGCGGTGAACGCCTTGTACTCCGTCTTCAAGTCAGCCGCGTCCACCGGAGCCTTGCCCGAGACATCTGTGATCAAGAGGTAGCGAACTTTGGCAACCGTTTCGTGCGTCAGCTTGCGGAGTTCGGACCCGTTTGAGATTGGTCTGTGACCGGACGCTGTGTACCGCTTCGTCTTCTTGTTGAACACCAGGTGACGCACCGCGAACTCAATGGAGACTCGATTCGTGACGCCAATCTCAAAGTCAATCTGGTTCGGTTTCTTGGCCGTGGCGGCGGCCGGCAATTGGGCCTTCTTCTGTCGCTTGATGCGGGGATAGCCCCTCCCCTTCAGGATGTAGTAGAGCAACAGCTCAAAGTGCTTCTCGGTGTATCGCTTTCGTGCCGCGAACTCGTCTGCGATGCCACAGAGTTCGAGTGCCAGTTCGATCAGGGTGTCTTTGGTGGGGTATTCCGGCTGCTTCTTAGCCATCACAGAAGGGTACACCGATGCGGTCATTCAAGGACAATGCGGACAGGCAGTGGTCGGTGGACATCAACGTCACCGCCATCAAGCGCGTGCGCGGCCTCACCGGCGAGGACCTCATGCAGGTCATCGAGGGGACGCTGATCGAGAAGCTGATCCGCGATCCCGTCCTGCTCTGCGATGTGGTCTACGCGATCTGCAAGCCCGAGGCGGACGCACGGAGCATCTCCGACGAGGAGTTCGGCAAGGCGATGGCCGGCGACGCGATCGAGTCCGCGACAACGGCGGTTCTGGAGGAACTCGTGGGTTTCTGCCCGAGCCCGAGGGACCGGGCCAACCTCGGGCGGGTGTTCCAGGCCACGCGGAAGGTGATGGACCGGGCGCGGGACCTGGTGGAGAAGAAGCTCGACAGCGGGGAACTGGATCGGCTGGCGGACCGCCTGCTGGCAGATGGATCACAGGAAGCGACTGCTGGAAGCTCGTCCATCAGTGCGCCGGAATCCTCGGCATCGACCCCGGCCCCCTGACCCTCCGTGATCTGGTGGCGATGCTCGACGGCAGACAGCGTCACGATTGGTCGATCGCATCCGCCGTCATGGCGCTCATCGCCAACATCCACCGCGACCCCAAGCGATCCCGCCGACTCAACCCCACCGACTTCGACCCCTTCACCAAGCGCCACCGGCCCATCCTGGTCGGCGTGTCGGTCCTCAAGGACGTGTTCATCGACGGCAAGATGCCCAAGGAGGCTCACGGATGAAGTTCCTCAGCTCGCTTTCCACCCGCCATTACGTCTACATCGTCGGCCTGATGCTCATGGCGCTTGTGCTGGCGTCGTGCGCGGGCTTCGACCTGGGCGACCTCGTGAAGGTCAAGACGCCGAACACCATCCAGCAGACCACGGGGCTGCCATCCACGCTCAGCCTGAACGAGGCCGAGGTCGAGTACCAGAACTGGTTCAACCAGACGCAGACGACCGGTGCGCAGTGGAAGGGGAACATCGAGAAGGCCGGGGAGCTCCGCGGCCTGTTCAGCCAGCTCACGCTGTCGGCCTTCGACACCGTCGGGCCCACGGTCGCGGGCCTGCCCGTGCTCGGCCCCGCGCTGCCGGCGCTCACCGGGATCGTCGGGCTGTTCATCGGTTCGGGCCGGCTCCGCAAGGAGAAGGAGGCGTCGTTCAACAAGGGCCTGGAGAAGGGCAGTGGCCTCACGGGAGGCACTCCGGGCGGGAGCGGCGTGTGATCACCATGCGGATCAAGGACATGTTCTTCGACCGCGCGGCGGTGGTCCGCGCGGCCGATGGGGCCAAGCGGAAGGTGCTCAGCAAGGCCGGCGCGTTCATCCGCACGGCGGCCCGCACGAGCATCCGCAAGCGCAAGGGCTCCACGCCCGCGGGCAAGCCTCCCCACTCGCACGAAGGGAGCCTGCGTCGACTGATCCTCTTCGGGTACGACAAAGCGGCCGACTCCGTGGTCGTCGGCCCAGTGGGGTTCAAGAAGAGCGTCGCCCCCAACGTGCTGGAGTACGGCGGCGACACCGTCGTGCTGCGTCGCAGAGGCGGGAAGCTCACCTCGCAGAAGGTCAAGATCGCCGCGCGGCCGTACATGGCCCCCGCGCTGGAGCAGGAGCGGCCGAAGCTGCCGCTGCTATGGCGGAACAGCATCCGCAGGAGTCAACCATGACCTCCACGGCGTCGCTTGAGCTCTTCGTACGCGTCACCCATATTGACTTCATCGTCAGGGGGCGAGGTCGATCCATCGGGCCCGCTGCCGCTCTGCGCGCTGGTCAAGAACGACTCGATCACCTCTCGCGGCAATCGGTTCAGGATGTCGTAGACAACGGAGTGGTCCCCGACCTGCGAAACATCTACCAACGACTGCTGCACCGTGTGCTCGGTGCGCTGGTCTTTATTGCGCATGAACTCACCCGCTTTGTTGTTAAGCGGCGGCGGCTCACCAAAGCGTTCTTCGTACTCATCCAGAAGTTGCTTCTCGCGGCCTCTGGCCAACTCCTTGCCAGAGCTGCCGAATACGCCCTCCGTCACAGGGAGCAGATCAGGGTTGCGAGCCTTTGGATCGTTGGCGTCTACCGACGCGTTGGCGTTCGTTACGTCTTCGGCGGAGACGAGCGAGTCCATCCCCGTCGTCTCCTCCCACGTCATCTGAAGCGAGCAACCAGGCCAGCGCCTCCGGAGCTTTCTGATCAGGTCTATTGCCCTGAAGGTCTTTCCAACGCCGTGGACTGCTGCCGTGACGCGCTCGTCGATGGTCCGACCGTGACCATCGACGTTGACGCGCGGTGCCAGGTCTGCGGCAAGGGCCGCAACCCGATGGGCGCCAGGCCACTTCTCGTCCGGCCCGGTCTCCCCGATGTAGAGCAACCCCGAGGGGTCAGGATCCAAGAGTCGGGGAATCGGCACCGGCGATCCATTGCTGTCAACGAGTCGAAGGCGATAACAGCACATGGCCGGCAGGTCGTTCCAGCTGGGCCACTCGTCAATTGGGCGCCACGCATCTGGCGGGGTGGGATTGGTGCTCATCGTGCGAATGGTAACGTGGGGGTGCCCGTCTGATGGCCGATACTCGCGGCATCCGGGCTGGACGGGCGTTCGTCGAACTCGGCGTGAGCGACAAGCTCACCGCCGGGCTCCGCCGCGCCCAGAAGCAGCTTGAAGCCTTCGGCGCTGGCCTGCGATCGGTGGGCACTCGGCTCGCGGGGATTGGCGCGGGGGCGGTCGCGGCGCTGCTCGGCACGGCGAAGGCCTTCTCTGACACGGGGGACATGCTGGACAAGATGAGCCAGCGGACCGGCGTGAGCGTGGAGGCCCTGTCGGAGCTGGGATTCGCGGCCGACCTCTCCGGCACCGACCTGGAAACCCTCGAGGCCGGGCTCCGCAACATGCAGCGGACGCTCACAGGCGCGGCGCAGGGGTCGGCATCCGCGGGCGACGCCCTCGGGCGGCTTGGCCTGACGGCCGCACAACTGGCGGGCCTCGCACCCGACCAGCAGTTCAAAGTCCTCGCGGAGCGCATTTCGCAGGTGCGCGACCCTGCTCTCCGCGCCGCTCTTGCGATGGAGGTGTTTGGCAAAGCCGGAACGAAGCTCCTGCCGCTCATGGCGGACGGCGCGGCGGGCATCGAAGCGATGCAGGAAGAGGCCCGGCGCCTCGGCCTCACCGTCAGCACCGAGACCGCCCGCGACGCCGCCGCGCTCAACGACGCGCTCGGCACCCTCTGGAAGGTGCTCAAGCAGGGCGTGTTCACCATCGGGGGGGCGCTCGCGCCGACGCTTGAGGACCTCGCGGAGCGGATCACCCGCATCGTCGTGAGCGTCACCACCTGGATCAAGGCGAACCGCGAGACGGTCGTGTGGGCTCTCAAGATCGCCGCCGCCGTCGCCGTGGCGGGCATCGCCATCGTGGCGCTCGGCTACATCATCTCCGGCATCGGCGCGACCCTCGGCATTGTCGCGGGCGTGATCGGCGGCATCGGCACAGCCTTCAGCCTGATCGGGGCCGCCATCGCGGCGATCCTGTCGCCCGTTGGTCTGGCGATCGCCGCTGTCGTGGCGCTCGGCGGCGTGCTCCTCGTCACCACTGGCGCCGGCGGCGAGGCCCTCACCTGGCTCGGCGAGCAGTTCACGCGCCTGCGGGACTGGGTGACCAAGGTCGTCGGCGGCATCTCCGATGCCCTCGCGGCGGGCGACATCGCACTGGCCGCCGAGATCCTGTGGCTGTCGCTGAAGGTCGTCTGGCAGCAGGGCGTCGCGGCGCTCAACAAGGTCTGGCTGGAGGCCAAGGAGTTCTTCGTCTCCACTGCCTACGGCATGTGGTACGGGGCGCTGGCCGCCGCGGAGATCGTCTTCCACGCCCTTGAGATCGCGTGGATCGAAACCACCTCGTTCCTGTCCAAGACCTGGACCAACTTCACCACCGGCTTCCAGCAGGTCTGGGAATCGGCTTCGTCTTGGGTCGCCAAGCGGATGCTGGAGATCCAGGGGCTGTTCGACTCCGGGCTCGACGTGGACGCCGCGAAGAGGGCCGTCGATGATCAACTGGAATCCCGCCTTGCGGAACTGGAGAACGCGGCGCAGCGACAAGTGGCCGAGCGCGAGGGACAGCGCGCGGCCGAGCGTGAACAAGCCGCCGCCCTGCACGAGGCAACACTTGCTGGGATCGGCCGTGACTTTGAGGAGGCCCAGGCCGCGCTCAAGGCGAACACGGAGGCGGGGCTCGCGGAGTCGCAAGCGGCGCTGGACGCGGCGAAACAGAAGCTCGCCGACGCCATCGAGCAGGCTCGCCAGAAGCGAGAGGCGGCGGATGCCGAACGCGGCTCCGGCCGCACGCCGCGCGACCTGATGGCCGAGTTCGAGGACCGCCTGGCGGGTCTCGGGGAAGTCATCGGCAAGGGGATCAGCGTGCGCGGCACGTTCAACGCCCGCGCTGCGCAGGGGCTCGAGTCCGATGGCGGGGCCGCTGAGCGCACCGCCCGGGCTACGGAGCAGACCGCCAAGCACACCAAGCGTCTGGCCGACGCCGCCCAGAGCGGCGGCCTGACGTTCACCTAAGGAGAGTCGTTCGTGCCGATCACGGTGACGGAGAAGTTCGAGAGCCGCAAGTCCACCAAGGGCGACAACCCCTCGGCGGAGCTGGTCTACACCGTGCGTGGGACCAACGACGACATCGCGGCCCGGAACTCTGCCGAGACCACCAGTCCGGCGACCTATGACGGGCATCCCCGGCAGTCGGTCTCCGTCGAGCCCGTCGGCGACGAGCTGTGGGAGGCCGTGGTCCGCTACGGGAAGGCCCAGGGGGGCTCGCTCCCGGAGCCCGGAGAGAGCATCTTCTCCTTCGACACCGGCGGCGGCACGCAGCACATCACCCAGAGTAAGGAGACGGTCTCCTCGCACGCGCCCTCGGGCTCGTCGCCCCCGGACTTCGGCGGCGCGATCGGCGTCACCGCCGACGGAGTCGAGGGCGTGGATATCACGGTCCCGGTCTTCCAGTTCTCCGAGACGCACTACTTCACCAACGACCAGGTCACGCCGTCGTACAAGGGGACGCTCTTCACGCTCACCGGCAAGGTGAACTCCGGCCCTTTCAAGGGGTTTCAGGCGGGCGAGGTACTGTTCCTCGGGGCATCGGGTGCGCGGCGCGGCACCGACCCCGAAGACGACTGGGAGATCACCTTCCGGTTCGCAGCCAGCCCCAACGCGAACAGCATCTCCGTCGGCGACATCAGCGGCATCAGCAAGAAGGGGTGGGAGTACCTGTGGGTGCGGTACGCAGACCAGGAGGACACCGGGTCGCACGCGATCGTGAAGCGCCCGGTCGCGGCCTATGTCGAGCGCGTGTACGACGAAGGCAGCTTCGCAGGGCTTGGGATCTGAACGATGGGTGACGTGTTCCGCAAAGTCCGGTCCGGCCAGCCCCTCCGCATCCCCGCGGCGGCGTACAACGCCTTCGTTGATGCGGCGGTCGATCTGCGCCGGCGCGAGCGGAACGCCAACGCCGGGCCGGCGCTGGAGCCAGCGCAGCGCGGCATCGTCCTGGTCCGCAACGACTCGGACGATGACATCGAGCCGTACCACGCGCTGGCCATCACCGGTGTGCTCGTGCAGCCCGACAACGAGGACCAGGAGCGGACGTTCCATAGCCGCACGCCGCTGACGGGCGAGATCGCCACCGACGAGTCGCCATCGCTCTCGTTCGTGCTGGCGCTCCAGCCGATCAAGTCGGGCGAACTCGGCCGGTGCGTGCTCACGGGCGTGACGCCTGCGCGGGTCTTCATCACCAACGAGACGGACACGACCTGCGAGCTCGCTCCCGAGGAGACCGTGCTGGCCAGCACGCCTATGGGCGGCATCCCGATCCTGTGGAAGGAGGAGGGCACCGGCGAGAAGTGGGCGGTCATCGAGATGGGCCAGCCCTCGCCCGGCCGCGTCACGGCGATCCTCGGCGCAGCGCAACCCATCCCCACCGAGAGCAACCGCTGGCGCTACCCGTGGGTCGAGGCCCGGATCGACGGAGACCCCGGCAGCGACACCTACCTGCGGTATGTGCCCGTGCCGGAGGGGTTGTCATCCCAGCTCCCCGGCGGTGGCGAGGACCCGACGCGGCTGGCGGTCAACCGCTTCGAGGCCCACCACATGAACGACTTCGACCCCGGCTCGGGGTTCGCTGGCCTGCTGGGGCTGGGGCCGGTGTGCGAGTTGCCGGGCGTGCTGCCGAAGTGCCCGCCCGCGCGGTCGCTCAAGCCCAGGCTCGTTCCCATCCCCGAAGGGGTTTGCGTGCAGCTCACCTGCGAGCGCAACAGCAAGGGCAGGCCGGTGTGGGTGTTCGAGGCGATGAGCCTGATCGAGATCGCCGACCCGGCCGACGAGAACCGCAAGTTCAACATCTACATCGAGGGAGGCGCATGACCGCGACCTCCCCGACCAAGCCCGCACTCGACGCGCGCCGCGAGCGCGAGCGGAAGAAGTACGTCGCGCTGGCGTCCCGTCCTGCCGCTCCGGGCGCCGGGTACGGCTCCACCAACCACGGGGCGGCCGCGATCCCGCTTGTGCAGCGCCTCAAGCCCCGTTTGGTGGTGGACTTCGGGTGCGGTCGGAACGACTTCATCGGCGCCCTGCGCCGGCTCGGCATGGATGGGCTTGGCATCGACTTCGCTTTCCCCGAGGCGGACATCCCGCGGGCGATGCACAAGACCGGACTGGTCGACGGCGTTGCCGACGTGGTGACCAGTTTCGACGCCCTGGAGCACCTGCTCCCCGAGGACGTGGATGCGGTGTTCGCTGAGATGCGGCGCGTCGGCCGCCCACGAGCCCACTTCGTGTTCTCGATCTGCACGCGCCCGAGCCGGACAACCGTCGCCGGCGAGGGGCTGCACCCGACGGTGCGGCCGCTGGCGTGGTGGCTGGATCGCATCGGCCAGGTCGGCACGGTGACGACGCCGAAGGCAGAGGGCCGCTACATCGTCGGGCGGTTCGCGGCCAAGGAGGGTCGTGGGGGGTGTGGCTGTGCGTGAGAACCAGTCGGACATCGCGGCGCTTCAGGCGGGGTTGAAGGGGCGGAAGCCCGCCCGCGACGGTCTGCGCCTCTACACCGCCGACTTCGACTCGGTGTCGCTCGCGGGGTTCTACCGGGGCAGGTCGGCGTTCCTGATCCTCTCGGGACCGTCGCTCACGCAGGTGGACCTCACGCAGCTCAACCAGCGCGGCATCGTCACGATGGGGGTGAACAACTCCTGGTCCGTGCATCGCCCGACGCTGTGGACGTGCGTGGACGATCCCGGCCGCTTCATCGACATCGGCTGGAAGGACCCGGGCATCCTGAAGTTCGTACCGACATGCTGCTGGGACAAGCGCCTCCGCATCCAGAACCCCGACGGCACCATGCGCAACAGCGCGTTCCGCGTCCGGCAGATGCCGAGCGTGCTGTTCTTCCGCCGCGCCGATCATTTCGACCATGAGCGGTTCCTGACGGGCGACTCGGTCCCCTGGGGGAACGACGCCAAGCACGCAGACTCGCTCGGGATCACCGGCAAGCGGAGCGTCATGCTCGTCGCTCTGCGCCTGCTGCACCACCTTGGGTTCGGCACAGTGTACCTGCTCGGGTGCGACTTCAAGATGGCCGCTGACCGCAGGTACGCCTTCGATGAGCACCGGGCACCCAACGCTATCCGGCACAACAACGTTCTATACGACTCTCTGGCCCGACGCTTCGAGGCGCTGCGCCCGCACTTCGACAAACACCGCTTCCGCGTGATCAACTGTTCCCCGGGCAGCGAGCTCCAGGCCTTCGACCGCATGGACTTCGACGCCGCGGTGAAGGCCGCCTCCGCTGAGTGCGGCAAGCCGGTGAGCACGCAGGGCTGGTATGAACCCAATCCGAAGCCGACCTCGCCGGAGGCTGCCCGATGAGCGACGGCCCGACCCGATACTACTTATACATCCCCGTCTGGGCAACGGGCCGACCGCCCACAGGTGGCGGGTCGAGCAACTACTCCACGCCGTCAGGCTCGACGCCAGAGAGCACCTACTCGACGCCGACCAGCACGCCGAGCATGCCGTCAAGCTACTCGACGACGGGCGATGTCATCTACACGACCGGTCCGAGCGGAACCCCGACTCTCACGTTTTACACCACCGGCGCCTTCACGAGCAACACCTCTGGCACAACGCACACGCCGTCGAGCAGCGAGTCGAGCGATTCCATGTCCTCGGGGTCGTCGGGCTCGAGTAGCGGCATGTCCTCTTCCGGAACCTCTTCCTCGGGGTCGATGTCGTCGAGCGGCTCGTCCTCCTCGGGGTCGTCATCGAGCGGGTCTTCCAGCAGCGGGTCAAGCTCTTCGAGCGGGTCCGGATCATCCAGCGGATCGGGGTCATCGAGCGGTTCGGGTTCGTCGGGGTCGGGCAGCAGCGGCATATCCAGCGGCGCATCGTCTGGCGCGAGCAGCGGCATGAGCTCAGGGGCATCGTCGGGCGCATCCTCAGGGGGTTCATCCGGCGGCGGTTCATCCGGTGGAGGCTCGTCCGGCGGAGGCGGCTCCTCCGGTGGCGGCGGTTCGAGCGGAGGCGGTGGGTCTTCCGGTGGCGGTGGTTCCAGCGGCGGCGGCGGGAGCAGCGGCAACTGCCTGCTCTTCGGCACCCTCGTGCGGCTGGAGGACGGCCGCCTCACGCCCATCGAGAACCTCAAGCCCGGCGATCGCGTGGCATCCATCCAGGTGCCCGGCCTCGAAGTCGATGTGCCCTACCGCGCCCATTACAACTGGCTCTCGCACCACGGCCTGCACGGCGCAACGCCCGTCGCCGCGCGCGTAGCCAGCATCCGCCTCGGCGAGCACCACGGATTCATGGTCATCAACCGCCGCTTGAAGGCAACGCCCGAGCACCCGTTCATGATCCGCCGCGGCGACGAATGGGGCTTCGCGTCCGCCGAGTTCGTTCAGCCCGGCGACTTCCTCATCGACGAGCACATGAACGAGGAGGAGGTCGAGTCCGTCGTCCGCATCGACGCGGCGACCCGCACTGTGGCCATCCACATCCCCGGCACCAACACGCTGCTCGCCGAAGGCGTGTGGGTCCACAACGACATGCCCGCCACCGCCCAGAGTTCCGGGTCGGGCAGCGCGTCGTCCGGATCTGGCTCGGGCTCCGGGAGTGGGTCAGGCTCCGGCTCGGGATCGGGGTCCATGTCCGGATCGAGCAGCGGCTCGTCCAGCAGCGGATCTTCGTCCGGGAGCAAGTCGAGCGGCTCATCCTCGTTCTCGACCTCCGGCTCGATGTCCGGCTCGTCCTCCTCGTCCGGCAGCGGCTCGGGCAGCATGAGCGGGTCGAGCAGCGCGTCTGGAAGCGGCTCTGGATCGGTCATCGAGCAGTGAGCGCCGCTTTGCGGCGCGCGACGCCCCCCAGGAGAGTCGACAGATCACATCGCACCACCAAGCCTGACCTTGGGCCAGTAGCAAATGGCGAGGCAGGCGCCCGTGATCTCCGAGAATCTCGTCGCTCTGGGTTCTTCCGTTCTCAGTGATGGCTGGTGCCGCACCGCCAGCACGCGGGCGACGCGGTTGTTGGGCACTTCCATCTACGACAGGCTCATCGGGCAGTCGGAGATGCGCCGCGCGGACAGAACTGCGATGTGCACGAGGTTGGCCCGACTGTGCGCTGCCTCCTGGGGAGGATGGGACGCGATCCTCGTGCATCGTGCCTGCTACTCGGCAGGCGAACTCAATGGGCCGACACCGCATCGCGACTACCGAAGGTTGCCAACAGAGCGTCCACGATCGTCACTGTTTCTTTGGCACGCAGCGATTGTCATGCCTGCCATGCTGAAACGAGCGATGTGATCGGCGGTCAGCATGACCTCTTCACGAGCCATTCTGTGGGAGGGATTCAGCCGGTGGATGATCGTGCGACAGTTGAAGTAGAACAGGCACTGGCCGGCGATACTCAGCACGGAGTAGCGCACGGCCTCGTCGGAGGCGTGCGGGAGTATTCCTCGCACGAGGGTCTCCAGTTGAACGAGCGGTCGCAGCGCAGCGTCTTGGGCCTCGTGGCTCAGTCCGCCGACAGGCTCAACCAGTTCGCGAGCGGCAACCTGGGCTTGCCAGGCATCAAAACCATTGCCCCGAAGTCGCGAAAGCCAGCCGTGGATGAAAACACGCAAGCGGCGTGAAGCCGGGTCGGCAGGTCTATCAACTGATTCGGTTGCGCCGATACAGCCGGGCTGACCCGGCGGGGCATGCGTGAGCACCGCCTCGTAGAGCCCTCGCTTGCCCCGGAAGTGATAGCTGATTGCCGCGGCGTTCGCGCCGGCCTGCGCGGAAATGGCACGAGCGGAGGCACCGCGAAAGCCTCGGTGCGCGAACAGTTCGCTTGCCGCTTCCAGCAATCGTTCCCGTGTTGTTGCGGTGCTCGGCTCCATGTGATGGGTCCAAAGGCCCCGCGCTGGCCTGGGCTAGGCTCGCTGAGTCGACGGCAAGCCACGCCTCACAACGGCGCCGGCGAAGTCATGGATGACCAGGACGCGCCGGGCTCGTCTGTGACGACGCCTTGCTAAGGTCACTCGGCGTTCGGCTGGCGGGCGCCGAGCGTGAGAACCGCTCCGTAGTCTTCTGGATGATGACGAAGAACATAGGAACGAAGAAGATGGCCAGGAAGGTTGCGGCGAGCATCCCGCCGATGACGCCCGTTCCGATGGAGTGGCGGGCCGCAGCACCCGCGCCGCTGGAGATCGCCAGAGGGACCACGCCCAGGATGAACGCGAGCGACGTCATGACGATCGGGCGGAAGCGGAGCCGCGCGGCTTCGAGGGCCGCCTCCACGACACCGACGCCTCGCTCTCGCAGCGACACGCAGAACTCGATGATGAGGATGGCATTCTTGGCCGAAAGCCCGACAAGCGTGAGCAGGCCGACCTGGAAGTAGATGTCCTGCGCCTGGCCGCGAAGGTAGATGGCCAGGAGCGCCCCGAGCGCTGCAACCGGCACCGTCAGGAGCACGGCCACCGGGAGCGACCAGCGCTCGTACTGCGCGGCCAGGACCAGGAACACCACGACCAGACCGAAGGCGAGAACGACCGGTGCCTGGTTGCCCGCCTTGACCTCTTGATAGGACGCGCCGCTCCATTCGATGCCATAGCCTGTGGGCAGCGTCTCCGACGCGACCATTCGGAGGGCCTGCATCGCCTGCCCGGTGCTGTTCCCACGGGGCGGTGCGCCGGTGATCTGGATGGCGGGATACCCGTTGAAGCGGCTGACGACGTTGGGCCCTGTCTGGAGACGGCTCTGCACCAGCCCGGAGAGCGGCACCATCTCCCGCTGCTCGTTGCGCACGTAGATGCGGCCGATATCGTCCGGGGTGTCGCGGAACTCGGGCTGAGCCTGGACCTGCACGCGCCAAATGCGTCCGAACTGCTCAAAGTCGTTGACGTACAGGGCACCGAAGTATGCCTGAAGCGCGTCGAAGACATCCGCGATACGGACCCCCATCATTTTCGTTTTCTCGCGGTCGAGCTCGACGAACATCTGCGGGAGCGTGAAGCGGAGCGTGCCGCGCACGCCCTCGATCTGGTCGTGCGCTTCCGCCGCGGCGGTGAACTTCTGGCCTGATTCGAAGAGCTCGGCGGTGGTGCCGCCGCCGCGCTGCTGGAGCTGCACCTCGAACCCCGCCCGCTGACCGAGCCCCTGGATCGCCGGAGGGTTGAAACTGAGCACCATGCCGTCCCGCTCGCCAGCGAAGTGCCGGAACGATGCCCCTACGAGGGCCTGCGCGCTCAGGCCGGGCTCACGCCGCTCGTCGAACGGCTTGAGCGTCACGAACACCGTCGCGGCATTGGTGCTGTTGAATCGTCCGCCGAGAATATCCAAGCCCCCCAGCAGCGTGACGTTGGCCACGGCGGGTTGCTTCAGGTAGAACTCTTCGACGCGGCGGGTCACCTCGCTGGTGCGTTCCAGGGAGGCCCCATCGGGCAGCAGCACCGCTGAGAGGATGTACCCCTGATCCTCGTCGGGCAGGAAGCCGCCGGGCACGTGCCGCTGAAGCCGGTAGGCGGCGAAACAAAGCAGTCCAAAGACCGCCAGCGTCGCGGGAGCCCACCTGATCGCCTTGCGGGTGCCGCCAACGTACCCGCTGGTCGCGAGCCCGAAGAGGCGGTCGAACCATCGGAAGGCGAAGAACTTCTTGCGGCCGGTTGGCGGGCGGAGGATGAGGCGGCACAGCGCCGGGCTGAGCGTGAGCGCCACAAGACCCGAGATCGCCACCGAGAGAGCGATGGTGATGGCGAACTGCTTGTAGAGCTGGCCGGTGAGGCCGCCGAGGAACGCCACGGGCACGAAGACAGCCGAAAGCACCAGGACGATGGCGATAACGGGGCCCGTGACCTGCTCCATCGCCTTGATTGTGGCCTCGCGCGGCGCGAGCCCCTCGTCGTGCATGATCCGCTCGACGTTCTCGACCACGACGATCGCATCGTCGACGACAATGCCGATCGCCAGCACGAGGCCGAAGAGTGTCAGCGTGTTGATGGAGAACCCCACCACCAGGAGCCCCGCGAACGTGCCGATGATGGCGACGGGCACGGCCAGGAGCGGGATGAGCGTCGCACGCCATGACTGGAGGAAGATGAACACCACCAGCACCACCAGAACCACCGCCTCAAGGAGCGTGTGGACGACCTCCTCGATGGAGACCCGGATGAACGTCGTGGTGTCGAAGGGAATGCGGTAGTGGACGCCGCTGGGGAAGCTCGTGGAAGCCTCGTCCATCGCCGCGCGGACGCCGTCGATGGTGTTCAGGGCGTTGGCGCCGGTCTGGAGATAGACCAGCATCAGCGCGGTGGACTTGCCGTTGACCCGGCTGTAGAGGTCGTAGCTTCGGGAGCCGAGCTCAACTGTGGCCACGTCCTTGAGCCGCACGATCGTGCCGTCGGGATTCGCCCGCAGGATGATGTTCTCGTACTCCGAGACCTGGTTGAGCCGGCCCCGGGTCAGGAGGGGCACGGTCCACTGAACGCCTCCGTCCGGCGCGGGGAGCTGCCCGACAGCGCCCGCGGGGAACACCGCGTTCTGCTCTCGCACCGCCGCGGCCACGTCCGAAACGGTCATCCCTCGTCCGGCCAGCCGGTCGGGATCGACCCACACGCGCATGGAGTAGTCCTTGCTCCCGAACACGGTCGCGTCGCCCACGCCCGGGACTCGGCGGACGCGGTCCAAGAGGTTGATCGTGGCGTAGTTGCTCAGGAAGATGTCGTCGTAGCCCGAGCCTTCGGCGGCTTCGAGCGTCACCACGCCGATGATGTTGGTCGAGGCCTTGGTGATTGTGATGCCGTTGCGCACCACCTCCGAAGGCAGTCGTGGCTGCGCGATGGCCAGCCGGTTCTGGATCTCGACCGCGGCGAGGTCCTGGTCGGTGCCGATCTCGAACGTCGCGGTGATGGTCGCCGCGCCGTTGTTGGCGCACTGCGAACTGAAATAGATCAGGTTCCTGACGCCGCTGAGCTCTTGCTCGATCGGAGCGACGACGGAGTTCGCCACGGTCTCCGCGTCCGCGCCGGGATATGTCGCGGTGATGTTGATCGTGGGCGGCACGATCTCGGGGTACCGCGCGATCGGGAGGACGAACATCGCCACCCCGCCCGCGATGAGGATCAGCAGCGAGATCACCATCGCGAAGACCGGCCTATTGATGAAGAACTTCGAGAACATGGCGTTAGCGCCCTCCCTGCGCGGAGCCCGCGGCCGGGGCGGAGCCCTTGGTTTGCGGGGGCTGGGGCGGGGCGGGCACCAGTGGCTGGCCCGGCCGGATCTGGAGGAGCCGGTTCGCGGCGAGCCGTTCCCCGGAGCGCACGCCCGACTCCACGACGACGTCGTCCCCGATCCATGTCCCGAGCGTGACGGCGCGCCGCTCGGCCGTGCCCTGGGTGTTCACCACGTAGACGATGGGCCCGGCCGGCGACTGCATGATCGCACGCTGCGGCACGAGGAGCGCATCGACGTACTGGATGCCGTGCACGTCAACGTGCACGTACTGGCCCGGCTTGATCGCGTCGTCGGGGTTGGGGATGGTGCCGCGGACGACCATCGTGCCGGTGGAAGGATCAACCTGCACGTCCACGAACTTGATCTTGCCGTGGTGGGGGTAGGGCGTGCCGTCGGCGAGCGCGATCGCGAGGTCGATCGCTTCGACTTCGGGGATCGTGACCCGCCCCGCGGTGCGGAGGCTGCGCCAGCGCAGCGTCTCCTGCTCGCTGACGGCGAAGCGGGCGTAGATGGGGTCGACCTCGCTCACGACGGCCAGCAGGCCGTTGCTCGCCGAGTCATCCACGTAACTGCCCACATCCCGCAGCGCCCGGCCGATCACGCCGGTGAGGGGCGACACGATGGTCGTGTAGCCCAGGTCGAGCTCGGCCTTGGCGAGCCGGGCGGATTCCTGCAGGACCTGCGCCGAGGCGACGCGCTCCTCGGTTTGCCACTGCTCGAGTTCGGTGGGCGCGACCGATCCGCGGGCGAACAGTTCCTGGTAGCGAGTGAGTTGCTGCTTGGCCTGTTCGAGCCGGGCCTGCGCGCTGGCAAGCCCGGCCTTGGCGCTGTCACGCTCAACCTGGAAGGGCTGGGGATCGATCCTGAAAAGGACTTCGCCCTGCGTGACGCGCTGGCCTTCCTCGAAGAGGCGCTCGGTCAGGAAACCCTTGACGCGGGCGCGGATCTCGACCACCCGCGACGCTTCGGTCTGACCGAGGAAGCGGGGCGTGACCGGCACGGTGCGGCTTTCCAGCGTGACCATGTCCACTTCCAGGGGCGCGGCGGGCGGCTGCGGGCGGGTTTCAGGGGCGGGCGCATGCCGGCCACTCTGCAAATACAGGTATCCGCCCACGGCGCCCACCACGAGCACGACCACGACCATGCCGCGGACGATCCAGTGGTACCAGGGATTGCGGCGCTCGTCGTTCTGCGTGCTCGGTGTGTGGTCGCTCATGGCTGCGTCTCCCGCGTGTCGAATGAACCGCCCAGCGCCAAGTGAAGGTTGAGCCGCTGGCGGAGGCGCTCGGCCCGCACCCGGAGGAGTTGCGAGCGGTTGGCGAAGTCCTGTCGGCGGACCTGCGTCAGGTCGAGGATGTTCAGGATGCCGGCGTTGTAGCGGTCGTCGGCGATACGACTGGCCGAGCGGAGCATCTCGTCGGCTCGCTCCAGTTTCGTCTGCCGGAACGCGAGCACCTGCTCGTTCGACAGCGCCGACTCGACTTCGCGGAAGGCACGCAGCGCCACCGAAACATACTGCGCGAGCGCCTGCCGCTGCTGGGCGGTGGCAATCTCCACCTCGCCCTCCAGCCGTCCGCCGGTAAAGAGCGGGGCCAGGAGGTTTGCGCCGATGGACCAGATCTGCTCGGTCGGATCGAGCAGCGTTCCCAGCGAGGCGCTCAATGCAACCCGGGGCAGGCGAGCCGCGCGCGCGGATTCCACACCGTAGAACGCGGCGGCGACCACCCGATCCGCGGCGATCAGGTCGGGCCGCCGTTCGAGCAGTTGCGAGGGTAGCCCGACGGGGGGCGGGGGCGGCAGGGGCGGCAGCGCATCGTCGACCGCGAGGGCCGCACTCGGATAACTCCCAAGCAGGATCTCCAGCGCCCGCTGCGCTTCGAGCAACGCCCCCTGGCTCTGGCGGAGCGACTCTTCGGCCAGCGCCAGGTTCGCCTCCGCCACGTTCAGGTCGAGTTGGCTCGCGGCACCCACATCGATCTTGTCCCGGGTCACCTTGGCCGTGAACTGCTCCGCCTCGACTTGTTGCTGGTTGATCGCCGTTTGGAGCCGCGCCGTCACGGCGAGGAACCACGCGTCCAGCACGGCGGCGGCGAGTGACTGGCGTGCGAACTCATACTCCCACCCGCTCGCCTGCGCCGCGGCGCGGGCAGCTTCCTCCTGCGAGCGGAGCCGCCCCCACAGGTCCGCCTCCCACGACACCTGCATCCCCAGGTCGAAGCGGTTGGCGATCGGCAGCTCGCCCGGGTCGGCGCGCTGAGCCGTGCCGAACGCATCGATCTGCGGCTGCAGGAACGACCCGGCGACCCGCAGCCGGGCCCGCGCCTCCTCCCACCGCGCCGCCGCGACGGCGAGATCCGGGTTGTGCGCGACCGCGGCCTCGACCATCGCCAGCACGCGCCCGTCGCCGAACTCGCCGAGCCAGTTGTCCCGCACGGAGCCCTCGGGCTGGGCGGGGTCCGTGGCCGCCGCGAAACGCTCGGGCACCCCTTGCACCTGCGAGCGTGAGAGGTCGGCGGGCGGCTGCTTCACCGCGCACCCGGCCCCGAGCGCGGCGAGCATCGCCGCGAGCGCAAGGCGGGGGCCGGCGGCAGGGCGCTGGCATCGAGGTCGGCCGTGGTCCATCGCTTACGTTCCTCTCCTTCCCTGAGCCCTGGGGCGTGCCCGCCCCACGCCCGCGGGGATGGCCCGAGCATCCTGACCGCCGGGCGCGAGCAGGCCGTTCAAGAGCACGTCGAGCAGTTCGCCCGCCTGGCGCGCCGGGTCGGGACGCACGCGGCTGAAGTGGTTGGTGAACAGCACGCCGTAGAGCATGTTGCCGACCGCGTCCACCACGCGCCGCACGGGCATCCGGCGCAGGCGCCCCTCGCGCATGAGCCGCGTGAAGGTCGCGTCCCACCGCCGCGAGTGCGTGCGGCGATAGGCAAAGTACGTCGGCTCCTCCCGGGTGCGGAACTCGGCCCGCTCAAGCATGAGCAGTTCCACGTACTCGGGGTGCCGGGCGAAGTAGCGGAGATAGCCGGTGACCGCCTCGCGCAGTTGTTCCAGCGGGTCCAGCCCCGCGGCAGGGGCGGTCGCCTCCAGCAACCCGCGCATCACCTCGTCCACCGCGGCGCGGAAGAGGTCGTCCTTGCTCTTGAAGTAGCGGTAGATCGTCCCCTTGCCGCAGCCGATGTCCGCGATGACCTGGTCGAGGTTGGCGCTGGCGAATCCCTCCTTGGCGAAGTGGCGGATGGCGTGCGCGAGGATCTGGGCTCGGCGGCGCTCAACCAGCCCCTCGCGCGGCGCGGGGGCGGCATGGCTCTGCTTGGCGGCGCGGGGCGTGGGCATGTCGCGGTGATGATTCAAAGGGCGTGGGGCGGCGGACTGACGAGTCAGTCATGGTAGCACGCCCCGGCCGCGTGTGAAGAATGTCCCAAACGGGATTCCTTGAGGCCCGCTCGGTGCCTTCTTCTCGTTGAGGTGAAGCGGGACGTCGGACTAGATCAGAAGCCCTCACCGAACTGGCGGCATGTTCGTCTGGACCACACGGGCGGTTTCTGGGACTGGGCCTGCCAACCACGGCGTCTGACTCGGTTTGTCCATCGCGTCCCCACGAACGTCGCCGTCGCCAGCCTCGCCGCGGGCACCCCCGGCGACGATGCCAGTCTTCATGGTCGACGCGAAGTGTAACGGTGCCTGTGACGTTCCGCGCGACGACGCCGTGAATTCCGTGTTACGTCACGTACCGTCCAGGTCCAGCATGTGCAGCGGCCATGGTGGCCCACGATCGAATCGGCAAGATCGCCCATGCCGCCGCGGCGTAGCTTGATGCGCACGGGCGCGTGTTACACCGGTTCGAGGTCGATCCGCAGCTCAGCGATCGCGGCCGCAAGCACCGACGGCGGCAGGCGTTCTTGCAGGAAGCGGACGAGTTCGTCCTGCCGGGGCTGCCCGAACACCATCCGGTAGAGCGCAAGTGCACCCCGGAGCTGCACGAGCCGACCGGCGTCGCGGCTGAGGGGCAGGGTCGGAACGTGCCGCTCGATCACCGCTCCCCCCTCTCTCGCGTAAACCCAGAAGGGCACGAGCTCGCTCGCCGCGTCAGAACGCTCGCTGGCGGCGGATGCGAACGCAGCCTCCCAGCGATCCTCCATAGGAGATGTCTCGACCTGGCCGTGCGCGAGGGCAACGTTCTTCCGGACGGCGTGGCCCTTGTACCTGTGGATGCGGCCCTCGCGCTGTTCCAGGTCGACGGGGTTTGACGGCAGATTCCAGTGCACGATGGCGTGGCAGTAATGATGGAAGTCGAGACCCTCCTGGCCGACCGATGTGCTCGCGAGCACGAACGGCCAGAACGGCGAGTTGAACGCCGCTCTGACTTGGTCCGCGCGGCTGGCGTCCTCGCCGTCATCCGACTGCTGCTGCCCGAACCTCGCGGCAAACCGCGACCGCATGCGCTGCGGCGTCATGGTGACGCGGCCGGCTCGGGGCTTGGCTCGGATGTCGTCGACGCCAACGGCGGCGGCACGAAGGCCGACGGCCCGGGCCATCTCCTCGGCGATCGAGACGGCGGCCTGGGCGGGGTCGTCGCGCGAAACGCCCAGGCTGTCGCGGAGGACGTGCGCGTACTCGTCGAGCACGGCCTGGAGGCAGCCGTCGAGGCCGTACTCGATGACGCGCAGCCAGTAGGGCTCGCGGCCATCGAGCCCACGCACCAGCGAAATGACCTCGGGCAGGTTGAACAGGTTGCGGAACCGCCACGCCACGCGGCCGGCGGCGAGCCGCACCGCCTCGTCCCGGAGCGACGCGCCCGTGACGCGGGCCAGGGACCTGAGCACAACCACCGCCGGGTTTCCGAAGGCGGCCTTTCCGAGCATCGCCGCCAGGTCATTGGGCGCAGCGCCGAGACGCACACCCCTTGCCAGATCGGCGAGGAGGGTCCGGGCCTGCTGAACGTGGTCGGACCAGACGGAGTCAGTCTCGACATCCCCGTCCGCATCCACACCGTCCTCGTTTCCGCACCACTCAGCGGCCAGCTTCCTCCGCTCCCAGAACGCAGCCGACGACGCGGAAGCGGCCAGGCGATCGAGCAGGATCGGGGCGGCCCAGTACCATCGCTCGTCGGCCTCTCCGGGACCGCCCCAGCGGTCGACCACCGCTTGAAGATCGTGAGCCAGCGCCCGCGAGGCCGCCGCCGCCGCTTCCTCCGGCGTCGCGGCGGGGCTTAGGCCGTGCGCCGGGTCGATCGCCTCGGCGAGTGAGAATGACGGGTAGATCAAGCCCAGGACCGGCATGCCCGTCAAACGGTTGTCCGCGCGTGTGAACCGCAGGAGCGCCGTGATGCGCTTGCGGCCTTCAGTCGAGTTCGCGATGGTCACGGTCTGGCCGTCTGAGTGGCTCAGCGCGACCATCTGACGCTCCGCTTCATGGCTCAGAACTGCGGCGATGACCTTGGGTACCACTTTCCATGAGGAGAACACCAGCCGCTTGGTGGTGGAGAGCGGGCTCACCCCGGCGAACGCGCCGCCGAATGAGTAGTACGGCAGGCTGGGGGGCAACCACAGAAGCTTCCATGTCCCCGCATCCACCGTGTCCCGCAGAAGGCATCTCAGCCGGGCATTCGCTGGGTCGATGCGTCGGTAGGCCTGCACATCCTTCCACGAAAGAAGCGACCGACCGTGCTCGGCGAGCGCCGTCGCCAACCCCGCGTGATCGCCTTCGCCGACCACGGCGCGGAGGTCCCGCTTGAGGTCGTAGTCATCCATGAAGTTGAGCAGGTACGGTGCCGACTTCCAGTACTCGACGATCTCGCTGTGGCCCAGCTCGGACGCGATCCTGGCGGCGCCGAGGTACTGGCGCACATCGCCGTCGTCCAGCCGAGCGGCCCCGTCCACCTCTTTCAGCATGCCGCTCCGGTCGCTGGTGACCGCGAGCCGCTCGGTGCGGGCCATCACCAGGCGCAGGCGCTCCTGGAGCGACCGCTTGACGGCCTGCAACTCGGCCGGCCCACCGTCGCCGAGGCGGTACATGGCACCGCGGAAATCACGGAGCAGCGCGCGGAGCGCGGCGTTGTCCTCCTTGCGGTGGCGCACCAGGAAGTCGTACGTTGCAACGAAGTCCTCGTAGTGGTCCGCGTCCCCGTTGTCCTGCTCGTGCTGAAGCGAGTACATCTTGTACGGGGTCGCGGACAGCAGCAGGACACGGGTCGCCTCGGAGCTGCCCTCCCGCGTGTCGGCGTACTCGAATAGGGACCGCGCCAGCTCCGCTTCCTCATTGCTCGGGTCGAGGAGGTGCTTGAACCGCTGGAACTCATCGAGGATGACCAGGTCCGGCCGCAGCGCCCGGATGCATATGTGTCCGAGGACCGCACGCATCTCGGCGATAAACCGCCGGACGTCATCCCGCGGGGCCGCGGCGCCGTCTCCGTCGCCCCCGTCGCCGTCGGCCAGGCTGTTGAACCGGGCGCGGAGTGATTTGGCGCCCTTCGGCGTTTCCCTCTCTAGGCGGTCGAGCTCGTTGAGGAACGCCCTGTGGAGCCCAGGGTCGATTGGGTAGCGCGGCAGCCAGTCGTTGAGCCACCACCGAAAGTTGCCGCTCTTGACGCCGCCGCGGAAGACACGGATGCCGACCCTGTCAGGGATCTTCCAGTGTTCGCGCAGCATCGCGAGCAGCAGCGCCCGCTCGGCGGCGATGCCGGTGCCGCCGCGGGGCTCGAGCGACGTTCCCGGCGTCATAGAGATGTAGTTGACACGGCGCCCCGCCATGTCCTTCAGCTCGATCGGGAGCATGGTGGCCCGGGTGGCCCGCGCGAAAGAGTGGTCCTTGTCGGTCCGCAGCCTGCTGATGTTCTGGCGGGCGATGTCCGCGTTGGAGCAGACGTAGACGACATCGATGCGGTCCACCGAGCCCCACAGGTGTTCGACCGCCTTCGCGATCACTCCCCGCGCCACCATCGTCTTGCCTAGCCCTACCTCGTCGGCGACCAGGAAGCGGTGCGTCGAGTCCGCGTCCAGGTAAAGCCTGCGGAATGCGTAGTCCACGGTGCGGCGCTGGAACCCCTTCAGGCCCTGCATCGCGGCGGCGGCCGGGGGCGCAGATTCTCGCGGGTCGATCATCTCCGACCCCCGTTGCCCCGAGCGGCTGACCTGGCGCGGCCAATGGGACCCCACACCTGCTCGAGCTCAGGCGGGAGGATCGATTGACCCTCGGGGGTCTTCCGGAGGTCATCGATGAGGCGCTGCACCTGGTCGATCCGCTCCGGGCTCTGGTGCAGGGCGCGGAGGAGATGCTCCAGGAGGGGCAGCAGGTCCGCAGGCTGGCGCCCGGGTCCGCCCTCCGGCGAGGATGCGATCTCGCGAAGCTCCTCGAACAGCCGCTCGGGGTCGTCGGCCAGCAGCAGCAGCAGGAACCGCAGGAGGGTGCGGGAATCCCGAAGCAACTCGCGAAGCAGCCGCTCCTTGCGGTCGGGCGGTGCCCCGGTGAGGGGCAGGTTGAGCACAAACTGTGAGGCACGCTCGATCTCGCCCACCTGCGCCGTAATGGTGAAGGACACGAATGACGAGATGGAGTCGGGCGCGTGCGGGCCGAAGCTCAGGGCAGTCCGGACGCCGGCGGCGACGGGCTTCGCGTCCGCGGCCGGGAGCATCACCGGCCGGCACCGAGCGGCGGTGCCAGCGGGGAGATCGATTGAAACGCCCGGTTCGATCAGCGTCACCACGCCCGCGCCACCCGGCGCGGGCTCGATGCGCGCACGCAGTCCACTGGCGACCAGCATGCAACGGACGGCCTCGATGAGAGCTTCGGCCTTCTCGAGGTCAGGGTCGGGCGCGACTGCCTCTGCCGGCGGCTCGAACTCCGTGAGCATGGTCCGCAGATTGGCCGTTTCGGCGTTCAGGCTGATGGCGGCGTCGATGCCCAGCTTCGACTTCTTGCCGACGAGTTCGACCAGGAACTCGACGTTCGCGGAGAAGGCGGCCGTGGTGGCATTGGCGGAGCCGGTCCAAACGTGGGCGTCCCACCCCGCGTCAACTACGTACGCCTTCGCGTGGAGCCCTGAGAGCGGGTGCTCGCCTTCGGGATTGTCGCTGCCGGTGCATTCCAGCGTCTCCACCCCGTCGTCGAGGGTGAAGCACTTCCACCTCGCGAGCACCGACGGTGGCATGGCCCGCAGCTCCTCCGCGCGGCCGACCAGGTACCCCTCTGAGCAAAGCGACGCGAGCCGGTCCAGCAGATCAGCGCTGAGGAATGGCGAGACCACCAGCAGCCGGTCGATCCGGTCGAATGGCAGCGAGCGGCGCGGAGTCAAGCCCAAGGGGCAAAACCGAACCTCCTCAACGAACTCGGGCAGCTCCCATTTCACGCGCCGCAGCTCATCGGCGACGCGCGCCGTGTCCTCGCTAGTGTTCGACGATAGCGACTCCCGCCGCGTCGCGAGGCCGGGCAGCGCGGCGATGAACTCCGACAGTGGGCGGTTCTCGCCGAAGCCGTTCTGTCGATCGACGAGCTCGCCATCGAGCCGGAGCACCGTGTCCCACGACCGGTCGAAGGTGAGGTTCCGGGAGAGGCACAGCATGCGGTACTGGACGGCGCCGCCTGGGCCGACGAACCTGACAGCCCAGACCTTGGGATGGAACGCGGCCTGCCGGCCCGCCTCAGCCGCGGGCGCAGCCACTTCGACAACCGACTGCTCCAGGTAGCCGAGAAGCCGCTGGTTGGCCGGCGGCACCTTGATCTGCCCGGCCTGGCAGTAGATGTGGACGCGGTCGGCGCAGCGACGGAGAGACTCGAGCAGCGCCAGCGGGTCCGCGGTGGCACCCGAGGGATCGGCCGCCAACCGGCCCTGGTCGTCCTGCCAGTCGAACATCGCAAACGCCAGCGGCGTCGTGAGCAGAGCGACGAGGTCGAGGGAGAACGTCGTCCCCACAGCGCAATCGAAGCGGAAGCCGTCGGGCGGCCGCAGGGAGGACAGGAGCAGCTGGCGGCCGCGAGGGTTAAGCACGGACGCCCCCCGCCTCGTCCTTCCGTAGCCCACGAATGATGTCGTTCACGATGATTTGAGCGGGACGCCAGCGGTAGTCCATGCGGAACGCCTCCGCGTCCCCTTGCCAACGGTCCCGGCCGCGCTGGTTTTCGGGCCGAAGCCGTGCCCGGCCACCCTTGAGCTGCAGCTCCCGCTTCCTGATCGCCTCCGAGACCGCGGCGTCATTCCAGACCCGCTCTCCCTCCGCGGCACGCAGAGCTGTCTTGATCCACCGCTCAGCGAAGTCGTATGTCGCCGGCGAGAGCCGCGGGTTCATCGTGCGGACGTGCGCCCAGAACGCGTCAACGTCCCACTTGGCGAGCACGTCGGCGTCGTCCTCGAGCTCCGCCTGCCAGCTTGCGAGCGAGTCGTCGATGGCCGCCACCAGCTCTGCATTCCCCTTCATGGCCGCGATCATGCGGGCGTAGGTCAGCGGCCCGCCCCAGGCGCACAGAGAGAAGAGCCGCGCGTGCTCCACAACCGCTTTGAGCGCGGGCGGCAGCATCGCCACGACTTCCTCCGCCCAGGCGAAGCGCTCGCTCAGCTCCCCGGTCGAACGGTTGACCACGTAGGCCAGCATCGACTCTGGGTACGAGGCGCAGATACGCTCCCGCAGGAACTCCGCCTCGGTCTTCGTCAGGTCGAGCGACGCACGCTCGAACAGGTCGTCGGGGGCGGGCGGGAGGCCGGGGTGCCAATGCCGGGCGACGGCGCCGACGGGCTCGCCGTCATCTGTCCTAGCGACCCGTCGCCCATTCTCGCCGCGGAGCACACGCTTCAGATACTGGTCGATCGAGCCTGGGAACAGACGGATGCCCCATTGGTGCAGCCCGCGCCAGTAGACGCTGCTGGGCATGCGTTTAAGCTTCCCCTGAGCTTCGCGGCCGATGATCCCGCCTTGCTCCTCTCCCCCGTTGAGGAGCGACTGGATGAGCCGGGCCTCCCGCCTCCTGAGCTTGGCTGCAAGTTCCTCGACGGACTGCGGCCCGCTCTTGAAGTCGGACGCGAGCCACGGCACGAACAGGAAGTACCTGGCCCTGGTCTGGATCGTCGAGGTGCCGGGGAACAGGTAGTCCGCGAAACCGTCCCGGATGGGGGCAAACCCGAGCTCGTCGACGGTGCTCTTCTCCCGGAACAGATCGATCACCTGCATCGCCTGCTGGCGGTCAGATTCGGCGAAGTCGAGCCATGAGAAGGCAGACGGCATCTACAGACGGTCCCGGGGGGGTAAATCGGGGCGGGGTGGGGCCAATGGTATTGATTTCTGGCCCGGATGACGCCCCTTCCCGGGTCCGAGGACCCGCCCGGGGGGGTACCGTGACGCGACCGACCCGATCCGTCGCGCGTCAACCCGTCATTTCCCTGGAAAACCGGCCATTAGGGAGAGAGAAACCGTTCGCCGGGGTTGTGGATACGGAGCTTCAAGGGCCGCGTCCAAGCGACGCGGCCCTATTCGTTTACGGCGACCGTCAGAACGGCGGGGCCGGAGCTCGCCAGATCCACGCGAGAATTTCGAGGGTTCCGGACGAGGCCGAACTCAGGCCGGCGCTCTCGGGTTCGTGCCCTCGGCCAAGGGCGGCAGCCGAAACGCCTGCGTAACGACGTCTGTGGGCGCCAAACTCTCGGCTCTCGGCAGAGAGTCGTGGGTCTGGTTTACAGGATGGTTGCCGACAGACCCATGGAAGCCGTTCGGTTCGCAACTGTTCCCCGAGTCGCCGAAGGAACTCCTTGGCCACGCCGACTACTCCAACCAGATCATGCTCAGCACTGCCCCGGTTTGGCCGAGAGGGATTGCCGCCTCGATGGCATCCTCGGCAAACTCTGGATACCGCTCGGCCCATTCGCTCATGCTGACATCCTGGACCTCCTCGCAATCGAGCGTTCCCGCGAAGTACTTCCCAGCCAAGGTGCGGTTCGACACCGGCGCTCCCGCCTTGATCCAAAGCGACCCGTTCAGCTCCTTGCTCGCTCGCCACCACTTGATCCGGCCGGCCTCGGCCATGACCATCACGCAGTGCTCGTCGCTGAGCTCAACGTAGCGGACGGCGGTAGCGGTCCGAGAGGTGCGGTACACGCCGGCGAGCCCGTTGATGGTGTCCGCGGTCGGGGTTCGGCCCGCCATCGCGGGCTTGAACAAGGCCTGCGGCATCAGCAGTTCAGAGGCAAACACGTTTGCTTCGATCTCAAGATTGCTCCCTTTGTAGTCGGCGCGCATGTCCTCCGACGTGCAGGCGACGACCTGGGATTCCTTCTCGTGCAGCCTCCAGTGGCCGATCTCGTGCGCCACAGCGAACCGCTTGCGCCCGACTTGGGGGATGTCCTGCTTTACGCGGATGATGCCCCGGTTGCCTTTACGGACCAGGCGCGCGTCCGCCGAGTCCAGCTTCGCCTCGAGCACGACGACGCCCATCGCCATCGCCAGGTCTTCCAGGACCAGGTCCGCCGGCGTCTGGAAGCCGTAGAGCTTCCACACGCGTTTGGCCTCACCGACGGCGAAGGCTCGTCGGAGGTCAGGGTTGGACATCGCCGCCTCCGGGGTCCAGTTGCTCCAGCCGCTGGATATCTTCGAGAAGGCTCCGCACGTCGTCGTCTGTCGCGGCCTGTTCGAGCTTCCGGAACAGCACCCCCCGCTGCGCCTGGGGCGCGCACGTGCTGATCATCTGGTGGAGGATCTGGCGTGCGTCCTCCATCGGGCCGAGCGCGTAGTCGCACAGCTTCTTCGTGATCGTGGCCCGCATCTCCCGGGCCCGCGCGAGCTTCTCTCTCGCCGCGCGGGCGTCTAGCGCGAGCCGCACCGACGCGACCGCCTTGGTCATGTCAACACCGGCCCGCTGGAGTTCGGCGTCGAGCTCGCTCATCGACATCTGCGCCACGTCGGGCGCGACGAAGTCGAAGAACCGATCCCACGCGAGGTTATCGAATCGTTCCAGCCCGGCCATGTGGCACCTTCTTGGTTTCGACTCGAAGTGGTTCCAGCTTCCGTGCGAGCCGCTTCTTGAGGTTGGTGACATCGTCCTCCGTCACGTTCATGAGTTCCGCGATCTCCTTGCGGCCAGTAAACCCGGCGGCAAGGCACTCGAACAACTCGGTCAACTTCGGCTCGTCCGCCAGCGCCTTGATTGCCTTCTCCTGGAACGCCTTCGCTGCTTCTGCGTCCGCCACCAGCGCGGCGGGGCCGTCTCTTGGCTTTGTTCCTGGGTGCCAACCGTCGCCGGTCCCATCGAGCTGACCATCGTTCGATGGGAACGCCCGGGACTTGGTGTTCTCTGCATACTTGACCAGGTGGCTGACCTTGCTGTCCACCACGCTCTTCAGAAACTCGAGCAGCTCATCCCGGTTTGTTGCCGTGCAGGTCTTGCGGTCATCGTTCAGCACCGACACGATCGCCTCTGAAGCCAGCGAGTCGGGCCCGTGCCCGTCTGGCATGGATTGGTTGTTTCCTCCCAGTAACCCCCTCCAACGCAACTTCCTCGACTTGAAGATGGCGTACACCGTCAACCTCTTCAGGAGGTCTTCCCACTCCGCCGCCGTCAAGTTCGGAAGGTCACCCAATCGACGCCTCCGCACGCCGCACTCGCTCCAGCCGGTGCTCCACGGCTGCCTCCCCGTCTATCCCTGCCGGGCAGGAGAACATTTTTTCCATCGCGATGGAAAATCGCCGCCAGATTCCGGCAGGTGAGGGTAGGGGCCGTGCAACACGGGCTGGCGGGGTGTTCCCGATCAAGCCCGGCTGTACCGGCAACTGTCGGAGTGTCAAGATATGAGAGTCGAAGACAAGCGGCAAGATCACTGTGGCTGCCACGAGGAACACGGCCACGGCCCTCGGTACTGCGTCAACACCGAGGGCAACGAGCACGAGTGGACACGCTCGACCATCACCACCGAAGAGATCGCGGCGCTCGGTGGATGGGCGGCGAGCCAGGGCGTGATCCAGGTCAACGAGGACAACACGGAGCGCACGCTGGCGCCGGGCGAGGTGGTTGAGCTTCGCCCGGGCCACGCCTTCTGCCGCCGGGTCCGCTGGAAGCGCGGGTTCACGCGGTCGGAGCGGATCGTGGCGGAGGATGACCTCATGCGTCGCATCTTCCCCGAGATGGAGGTCCGTGAGGGCTGGCGGCGCATCCCCAAGGTCGCGCTCCCGCCGGGCTGGAACCGCGCCGAGACCGACGTGGCCTTCCAGATCAGCGACGCCTTCCCCGGTGCCCCACCTTACGGGATCTATGTGCCGGCGGGACTGCGGTACAACGGGCAGATGCCGGCCAACTACACCGAGCCCGCCGGGTCGGCGCCGCCGTTCGCCGGCGCCTGGGGCATGTTCTCGTGGTCCGTCGCGGACGGCAACGACTGGCGGCCGACCGTCAGCGTCGAGAAGGGGGTCAACCTCCTTCAGTGGGTCCGCGGCATGAGCCAGCGCTTCGCGGAGGGAGTCTGAATGAGCGGCCCCACGATCCACATGGCTGGCGGAGTGCTCGCACGGCTCCGCCAGCACCTTTTTCCACGGGGCGGTTCCTGCGAGGAAGCCGCCTTCCTGTTCGCGCGGGCTCAATCCACCGACGCCGCTCTGGAATTGCACGTATCGGAGGCGCAGCTGATCCCCCCGGAAGGCTTCGCGTGCCGATCGCCCTTCTACCTAGAGCTCACCGACGAGACGCGCGCCGCGGTGATCAAGCGGGCTCACGACCTCGGCGCTGGGCTGATTGAGTGCCATTCGCACCCCGGGCAGCGCGGGGCCTGCTTCTCGTGGAGCGACCTCCACGGCTTCGACGAGTTCGTGCCCCACGCCATGTGGCGGCTGAAGGGCAGGCCGTACGCCGCCATCGTGATGGCGCCCGACTCCTTCGACGCGCTGGTGTGGCGCTCCGCCACGGCTCGCGTCGAGCCGGCGGGGGTGATCGTAACGGAAACGGGCCGCATCGAGCCCACCGGGCTCACCCACAGCAATTGGAGCGAGATCTATGACCGGCAACCGCTTTGACCGTCAGATGCTTCTCTTTGGGGCCGAAGGCCAGTCGCGGCTCCGGGCCGCGAAGGTCGCCGTGATCGGCGCGGGGGGCACTGGCTGCTTCATCATCGCCCAACTCGCCCTGCTGGGGGTTGGCGAGCTCGTATCGGTGGACGCTGACCAGGCGGACATCACGACGCGCAACCGCCACCTCTGCGTCCGCCACGGCGACCCGATTCCAGGAACGTTCAAGGTGGAGGCCGCCGCCAGGATGGTGCGGGAGTTTGATCCCGACATCCGGTTCAGCCCGGTGCCCCTCAGCCTGATGACGCCAGAGGGGTTCGAGGCAGTCAAGTCCGCCGACTACGTGTTCGGCTGCGTCGATCGTGAAGGCGTCCGGTTGGTGCTCACCGAGCTCTGCGCCGCCTACGCCAAGCCGTACATCGATGTGGCAACCGGCGTCGAGCCGGGCACCCCGCCGCAGTACGGCGGCACCGTCTGCTGCTCCGTCGGCGGTGGCGGGTGCCTCGTGTGCATGGGCGAGCTTGATGTGGAGGAGGCGGTGCGCGACATGGAGACCCCCGATCAGCAGCGGGACCGCGAAGCCATCTACGGCGTTGCGGCGTCGGCGCTGGGCGGGCGCGGGCCGTCGGTGGTCTCGATCAACGGCGTGGTCTCGTCGCTGGCGGTGACCGAATTCATGAAGCTGTGCACGGGGTTGGGCATGCCGGCGCCGCTCCTGAGGTACGACGGCCGCGCAGCGCGAGTCAGCATCCGCGCGGAGGGACCGAAGCCCGACTGCTACTACTGCAAAGCCGTCTGGGGGTCCGGGAGCGGAGCCGATGTGGAGCGGTACTTGCTGAAGCCGAGGCGTTGACGGAAAGTTCGCTGGCGAGCAGCCGAGGCCGCTCGCCGCGTACCATCTGCCTGGCCGAGCTCCGACTCGCCCCCCGCCTGGCCAGTGGCCAGCGTCGGCAAGGGAGAATGCCGCGCGTGGACACCGACGATCGCTTCCTCTGGGATACCAGGCGTATGCCCGGACGAGGGGCGCGCGGACCCACGCCGCGATAGCGACTTTTTTCACCAAGCGCGCGACGATTTGACTGGTGCACCAGAGTGGTGTATCTTGGTGCACCATGCCACGGAAACGGTCGACCAAAAAAGGGGCGAAGCGATCGGCGAAGGCCGGGATGGTCCGAGTTTCGGTTGGTTTTCAGAGGCCGGATTACGCTGAGCTAGAGATCGTCGCTCGCGACAAGCGCGTCTCTGTCGCATGGGTGGTTCGGGATGCCGTGAGCGGGTATCTGACAGCCAGATCGCCTCTCTTCCGAGCCTCGCCGAACCCCGAGGAGAGCGCGTGACCACTGTTCCCTTGATTCACCCAATGCCTCGCCGCCCATCCATTCCGGGGTACGGGCAAACTCTGAGTTCCGCCACGGAACAGCGTGCGCGGTCGGTTCGCGCATGTGTGGAGGTTCTCCGAGTCGATCTTCTGTCGACGACCAGTGATGCTCCCACTTGGCTACCCCTCATTGGGGGCGGGCAGACCAATGTGCCCATTTCACGCGAATTGGCTGCTGGCCTTGCCGCGTGGTGGCTCGCGTCCGTGCGTCTGGTTGCGGTTCTTGCAGGGCGAGTATCAGACATGTCCGGCTTGCCTGAAGCAGAAGCCTGGTTTCGTGGTCCAACCGAGACTCGATGCCTCTCGGAATTGATTTCGGCCCGCTCGCTTTCCGCGGCTGAGGACCTGCTCCGAGCCGTCGAGCACGACGACGCGCTTCGAGACCTCCTTCCCTATGTGCTTGAGGCTCACGGACCTGGCAGCCGAGCCAGCGTAATGAGGGACCCGGCCACGATGCGGGCGCGAGAGGCGAAACGCGCAACTGGCGTTTACTACACGCCGAGCGACGTGGCGGAGTACATCGTCGCAGAGGCCCTGCGGCTACACGGAGGACGGCCCGACCAACTCTCCTACTTTGATCCCGCTTGTGGCAGTGGCGTGTTTCTTCGCGCGGCGTTCGATCTGGTGACGCGTCGCGGGGACCTGCCCGCGGTAGAGGCGACGAGATTCGTCACGGAGCGCCTGTTCGGATCAGATATCGATCCCCTAGCCATCCAAGGTGCCTGCTTTGTACTGCTGGAGCGACTTTTCACACACACTGAGCGGTTCGAGCCCGCTCCATTTTCGGTGTGGAGCTGCATTCGTCGGAATTTCGTAGTTACAGACTCGTTGAGACTATTCGTCCCGGGTGCAACGACTGCACGTTTGCCAACAGTGGGCCTGTTTGACGCGACGCCGAGCACGCCACGCGAATCGGAAGCCGCGGGCGCGGCCCGCATCGGGCAAGGTGAAGCCGAGGAGGGGATGGAGCTTGGCAACCTGTTGCCAGCAATCGCCGAAGGCGCGGACATCATCGTAGGGAATCCGCCATATGCCCCGCTGGGACAGCGTCGAGATGGCGCAGGTTTGAAGGACAGGTTTGCGTCGTACACAGAGGCCCCGAGTGCCGACTGCTATCCGCTTTTCGTGGAGATGATGTGGCGATTCGCACGGCGCGGGCACAGCGCGGCGGGAATGGTGGTTCCCCTGTCGATCGCGTATCACAGCCGCGAGCAACTCCGTGCCTGCCGGAAGGCGATTGTCGCCAGCGGCGGAAGGTGGAGATTCGCGTTCTTTGACCGTGAGCCTCATGCGCTTTTCGGCGAAGACGTGAAAACGCGAAACGCCATCGTCTTCCGCCAGGAGGCGGCGGATGGCTCCTGCCTTGGCGAGCCCGCGGTTGTGGAGACGGGGCCGATGCGGAAGTGGTCGAGTCGAACGCGGGCAGGACTTTTCAGGGCGATCGACTTTACCCCTCTGGAATGCCCGCGAATCGCCGACGGCATTCCGAAGCTTGGAGGGGCAATCGCCTCGCATGCTTTTGAGCTGCTTCAGCGCTCCCTCCACCATTTCAGTTCAATTCCGCGGCAGGTCGGGTCGTTGGCGCCGGCTGCGGCGGTTGAGGCATGGGACGGTCACCGGGTGCTTGTGGGCGGAACGGCGTACAACTTCCTAAACGTGTTTCGGCCCTACCCGGGTCCGGCCACGACTAAGGCCCCGTGGAGCGAGAGCTCGCTCCACTGCTTCGAGTTCGCCAACGAGTCGGACGCTCACTTTGGACTCGCCATCCTCTGCAGTCGAGTTTCGTTCTGGCTGTGGCATGTCGAACAGGATGGCTTCCACGTCACCCGCGAGTTCTTGACAACGCTTCCATTCGGTCGAGCATCGTTTCACGATCGGCAGCGTCAGGAACTCGCGTCGCTGGGATCGCAGATGTGGGCGGCGCTCCAGAGCGATCCGGTCGTCAACGTGAACGGGGGTCGGCAGACAGTTGCTTTCCGCCCGTACAAGTGTGACGAACTTAGGGATGCGATTGACGCAGTGCTGCTCGCTTCCGCGGGCCTTGATTCGCAATTCCTTCGCTACCTTCAACAGTTCGTTCGCTCGGTGATTAATGCGGACATGACCGACATTCGCGGCCAGACTGCCGTTAGTGGCACCGTCACGGAGGACGCCGACACATGAGTAAAGCCCAAACCACTTCGCACAAAGAGAAGAGCCGCCTCACGAAAGAGGAGTGGCGGGAATACACGAAGACGGTGTGGCACATCGCCAACACTTCTCATCCAGGTCATCCGGCCGTCTACCCGGTCGAGATTCCTCATCGCCTTATCAAGTTGTTCAGTTTCCACGGCGAGACCGTACTGGACCCGTTCGCTGGCACTGGAACCACGGCACAGGCCGGGATTCCACTGGGCCGCAAGGTTGTCTGCGTCGATCAGAATCCGAAGTACGTCCGGCTCATCCAGTCGGAGTGCGGCCAGCTCCGCAACGGCACGCTGACCGCTGCCAAGCTTCTTCACGTGGTTCACGGCGACAGCCGAGATCTCAGAACACTCGAAAACGACTCGGTGTCGCTCATCGTGACCAGTCCGCCCTACTGGAACAAGGCGGACTACGGATCGGGCAAGGCGAACATCGGAAACGTCGATGGATACCGAGAGTTTCTGCGCACGATCCGACCTGTGTTTGAAGAGTGCTTCCGTGTGCTTCAGCCGGGGAGGAAACTCTGCCTTGTGACGGCGAACGTCAACCAACACACTGACCACGGCCTCCTGACCTTTCCCCTCGCGGCCGACTTTGGCGTCCTCCTCCGCGATTGCGGATTTGTGTTGGTCACCGAGATCGTCTGGTCGAAGGATGGCACGGGGGGACGCTGGGGATCGGCAAACGCACAGCGACCAATCTTCGGAAGTTACCCCTATCCCCCGAATTTCCTCTTCAAGAACGTTCACGAGTACATCGTGGTCGTTTCGAAGCCGCCTGCGAAGCGATCCAAGGGGCCGAAGGTGAAAGCGCTCCGGGATATCATGCACGATTCCGGTACCGAGCTTCCGCACAGGATCGCCGCGATCAAATGAACCTGTACCAAGTCGCACTTTCTGGCGTGGACGGCTTCGTGAGAACCGTCGCGACCGGGGATGACTTTCTTCCATCCTCAAGCGCCTGTGCGATGAGGCGCCCGCTGGATGATCGGTCTTCGTACACCCGATAGGTAATCTGGCCCTCGGCGCGATCGAATCGGATCACTGGTGCTTGCATCGACTTCGCTTCTGGAATCTCGAGCTTGAGCGTGTTCGTCTTGCCCTTTCCGCGCTCGGGGCGGGTCGCGCTGATCGGCCGACGATGACCATCGTGGCCGCTGACCACGTGGGTTGCCTGATTGAAGAAGTTTGAGTGATAGAGCCCGATCGGCACCTGCAGCTGTGTATTCCCTCTTGCAAGGCGAGGCCTCATCAAGAGGACGTTTGATGTTTGGTCCGACGGCCGCGTCGCGACACGAGCTGCTCCAGCCCCCCGTGGGGCACCGACCACCGGGGCCGCCGGCGCGGCCGCGCCTCCGTCAGGCACAGGCGGCGCGACGACGCGGAGTTTGCCGAAGAGCGGTTGTCGCGAGGACTTCGTGCCGCCCTTCGATGTCCCTCGCTGCGCGCGGAGCTGGGCGAGCAAGTCCCGTTCTCGCTTCACGTATCCCATCGAAAGCAGGTTGGCCAGTAGCGCGGCATCCAGCTGCTTCGCCATCCCGTGAAGCGGATCTCGCCATGAGTCGAACGAAGTCTCTGCATCTGCAACCACCTTGGACTGCGGCGTGTCATCAATCGTCAACGCTACCTCGGTGTTGGTGTACAGACCGGACTCAGTGATGTTGTTGGACCCGACCACGAGCCTGGCGGCGGTAGCGTTGCTGAGCAGGTACAGCTTGGGATGGAAAACTGCGGATTCTTCGTTGTGGAACACATGGGTAATCGCCGACCCATACGTCGCCAACGAAAGCAGGTCTTCGAGGCCCTCGAAGGACGTATGGGCGATGTCAACGCCGACGATCAGTCGGATCTCCCCGCCTCCTTGCAAAAAGGCGCGAAGGGTCGGCATCAAGTGCCGAGTTCCCGATCGGCGAACCCACGCCACCGCGGCTTGAAAACGAGACCATCGCCCGGCTGAGAGCTCGTCCAGAAGGTACTTCCCGAAACGGTGTGCGATAGGCTGATTGAGGAACACTGGCATACAGCGTCTCCGCAGGGTCGCAGCACGGGCGGGACGATGCCGCGAGTGTGCAGGGCGAGCCATTCTCAGGGATGGTACCCGTGTTCGCATGTCGCGCCCACTGGACGGGCGCGCAACACGGCCTCCCCCGGGGTACTCACGCGCGACAATCCCGGTCGGTTAGCAGAGGGGTATGGGCGAGGGCTGGGTCCCTCGCCGCATGCCACGACACGAAGCGCAGAACATCCCGACGAAGGCGGGCTCGCTACGCCTACCCGCCCGCGCCATCGAAATCCTCGCCGCGGCGACGGCGCGGCTGATCGACGCGAGCGCCCACGATTCGGGCGTCAGCATCGAACATGCCGGTTCCTATGGGTCGGGACTTGAACTGGCGGATCATGCCGCCCTCAGTGTGCCTACGGGTGAACGCCACCGTACCGAACCGGAGAACCCGGGACGATGCTGCCCGAAGGAGCCTGAAGGACGATGAAGACCGGCGCAACCAGAAACATCCAGCAACAGATCGACGATCTCCGCGACATGCCCGTGTCGCGGCTCCGTGAGCGCTACGCCGACGTTTTCGGCGAACCAACGGCCTCCGGCAACCGCCAGTGGCTCTATCGACGGGTGGCCTGGCGAATCCAGGCGTTGGCAGAGGGAGACCTTTCCGAACGGGCGCGACGACGGGCCGCGGAGTTGGCCCGGGACGTCGACGTCCGGGTACGGCCACCGGTGGAACGGGAAGCAGACGATACTCGCGCCGGCGCGCGGCTCGTGACGATCACCGGGCGGCTCGCGTCGGCGGGAACCGATCGCCTACCCGCGCCGGGCACCGTGCTGCGGCGCACTTTCAAGGGCGCTGAGCACGAGGTCACGGTGCTTCCCCACGGCTTCGAGCACGAGGGGAAGACCTACCGCTCCCTGTCGGCGGTGGCGACGGCGATCACCGGGTCGCACTGGAACGGGTTCCTGTTCTTCGGGCTGACCAGGAAGGGAACCGCATGAGCGCCACCGCCACCAAGCGTCCCGCCGTCTCGCGCCGGGCCACCGCGAACGCCGCGTCGAGCGGTCCCCCGGTCACCCAACCGGGCAACAGGTCCATCCGTTGCGCGATTTACACGCGGAAGAGCACGGAGGAGGGACTCGACCAGGAGTTCAACAGCCTCGACGCCCAGCGCGAGAGCGCCATCGCGTACATCGCCAGCCAGAAGAACGAGGGGTGGACCGGCGTTCCGGACCGCTACGACGACGGCGGTTTCACGGGCGGCAACATGGACCGGCCCGCGCTCAAGCGGTTGATGGATGACATCGAGGCGGGAAAGGTCAACTGCGTGGTCGTCTACAAGGTGGACCGCCTGAGCCGGTCGCTGATGGACTTCGCGCGGCTGATGGAACTCTTCGACCGCAAGGGCGTGTCATTCGTCTCGGTCACGCAGCAGTTCAACACGACCCATTCGATGGGTCGCCTGACGCTGAACATCCTGCTGTCGTTCGCGCAGTTCGAGCGGGAGATCATCTCCGAGCGCACGCGCGACAAGATCGCCTCCGCCCGCCGCAAGGGCAAGTACCAGCACGGCAAGCCGATCCTGGGGTACGACTTCGTGCCAGCGCCCGCTCCCTTCACGGGGCGACGGCTTGTCGTCAACAAGGAAGAGGCGGGGCGCGTGCTTCGCATCTTCGAGCTGTACCTCGAGGCGGGGAGCATCCTCCGCGTCGCCGATGAGTGCAATGCCCGTGGGTGGACCACGAAGTCATGGACAACCACCGCCGGGCGCACGGTCGGCAACCGGGAGTTCGACAAGACGATCATCTCGCGGATGCTCCGGAACCCGCTGTACCTGGGAAAGGTGCCGCACAACGGGGCGGTGTACGACGGCGAGCACGAGGCGATCATCGACGATGATCTCTTCCGCCGCGTCCAATCCCAACTCAAGCTCGCCGGCGAACGCGGCGGGGCGAGCGTGAAGAACTCCACCGGATCGCTCCTCGGCGGATTGGTCCGGTGCAAGGGGTGCGGTTGCGCGATGTCCCCGAGCAGCGCCTCGAAGAAGAAGCCCGACGGGACGCGCACCCGATACCGGTACTACGTCTGCTCCAACGCGGTGAAGCGCGGACGCCAGCACTGCGCCGCCCCGTCCCTGCCCGGGCCGGCGCTCGAGGTGTTCGTTCTTGACCAGGTGAAGGCCATTCTGGCCGACTCCCCGCAGATGTCGACTGTCGTGTCCCGCGCGATCGACCTCCTCCGGGAAGCGGCCAGCGCTCGGATCGCCGAGCAGACGCGGCTCCGTGCCGTGCTTGAACGGCTCTCCAGCGAGGAACCCACCGCCGCGACGCGCCGCGAGATCGAGCGTGTGCGGCGTGCGCTCGCGGCGGTTTCCGCGCAGGTGGCGGCGGGCGCCGACCGCCTCATCGACGAGGACGAGGTGACCGGAGCCGTCGAGGCCTTCGACGGAGTCTGGAACGCGATGACGCAGGCCGAACGCGCCGAGTTCCTGCACGTCGTGATCGCGTCCGTGGAGTACGACGGCCAGACGCAGGACGTCGCGATCACCTTCAACCCCGAACTCGATCCAGCGGAGACGGCCAGCGAATGACCTCACCTTCCACACAAGCAGGCCGCGCTCCGGGTGCCGTGCCGATCACCAGGACGGCACGGTTTGTCGTGCCAGGACGGGAACGAACGACGACGCACACCGGGGATGCGGCGCAACCTGCATCACCCGGTCGGGTGCCACGGGTCGCGCGGTTGATGGCGCTGGCGATCCGGTTCGATTCGCTGGTGAGGGAGGGAGTGGTGAGCACGCAAGCGGAACTGGCGGCGGTCGGCCACGTCACGCGGGCCCGCGTGACGCAGATCATGAACCTGCTCCACCTGGCTCCTGACCTTCAGGAGGCCGTGCTCCATCTGCCGCCGGTCTGGGCGGGGCGCGACCCGGTCACTGAGCACGAATTGCGCAAAGTGGTGGCAAAGGTCGAGTGGCCCGACCAGCGAATCGCCTGGCGACAGGTGATGTTGGAGACGTCATAAACTCAGCGCAGTCAATGGCTTGGCATCGGCCAGTGATGGCGGGCGACAGAATGCGCACCCTGTCAGGAGCGAACGGCGGCTTCCCTAACGGATACACTACTGCCCATGTATCCCGCCAGGCGTTCTCGGCGGGCTCGTGGCGGAGGCCGCGGGATCTTCGCGTCTGGCCGGAGTTGCCGATGTCCAAGAGTCTTCGTGCGGGGCGGTGGGTCAATCCGGGTTCGCTCAACGGCATCGATCCCAAGCTGCAACGGCGGTTCTTCGAGCGCTACCGCAAAGAACTTGAACCGCACGGCGTGTTCACCGCCACGGGGCTCGACGATGACGCCATCCTGCGCGTGATGTCTGGCGAGGTTACGGCGCTGTCGGCTGAACTTGTCGACCGAATTGGCGTCATCGACGAAATGGCGTCCGATGCGAATTACCACACACTCTTCAATGAAGCCAAGCGCCTCGGGATGGACGTTGGCCCTACTCCCAGCAGCGCCGACCTTGTTGTGCATCTCCTGCTGGACGGCACCGAGTCGCTGGAGCGGATATACGCGGAGCGCCTGCCTATCGCGCGCCGGCGCCTCCGTAGTTACTTCGCGCTCACGACCGCGCCGCCCGCGATGACGGGTGTCGCCGATCATGTCCTCAAAGGGTACGAGGACGGGCTGGAGAAGGATTTCGTCGGACGCAAGCGCGGATCGGGCGTGCGGGTGTTCCATTTCCCCACGCCGACCGGTTTCCGTCAGATGATCCGACGTGCCGACATTGCTCATCGCGACGTCTCAATCGATCCCCAAACTGGCGGACGCCAACACATCATCTTTCACCCGGAACGGTTTGATGTGCTGATCTACGAGCAGGCCGAAGGCGAGATGTACGTCAACGCGAAGCACGACGCCGATGAGCGAGCATACCTCGAGCATGCCGGACACCATCTCTTCGGCCAGTCGCAGATATTCCTGGCCGAAGGGCTGCCCGCCAAGTACACGCTCAAGCCCATCCTCGAGAAAGGCGAGGCGTGCCTGCGGTGCGACGACGTACCCGAGCTCGAGGCGGTCTGGCTCAGGGGCCTGGACTGGGCCCATCCCAAGGGCGTCGATCTGGTCGAGCGCCCCCGCTCCAAGAGCGACCTCTTTCGCGCCTTGCAAGACGCTGGCCGCGGCATTCCACGTGGCGTGAAGCTGATGGGTGCCACGTTCAACGTGCTGTTCAAGACGGGTCGGGAGGCACAACTCCGGATCACGCTGCCCAACAATGCGGTGCTCCCGCGAGACAATGACCGTGAAGTAATCCTCCGCTGGCTCGGTCTGCGCGGATTCCTACAGGACCGTCGAAAGGCTACCCATGGGCTCACTCGCGCTCTTGTGGCAGCGTCTTGAGACCGCGCCAGCGGACGCCGCGCCCCAGCCGGAGTGGCGTGCCCTGTGCGGAGACGACTTCGCCTGTGTCGACGGTCTGCTCGAGGCCAATGGTCGCCGCGCTTCGGTGGTCACGTCGCCGCGCCCGAATGCGCCGGACATGCGGGTGGTCGCGCATAGGAACGGGACGGTGGTGGCGGTGTGCGATGAGGGCGTCACGCCCCGTCGAGATCTCGCGCCCGAGGACTACACGCTTCTGCACATCTCGCCCAGGCGACTGCGCCCGGCAATCGCCAACGCCCTCGGCCTGGAAACGTCCACAACGCCCATCAACGGCCTTCCGGGTGACTTCCGCATCGGTACGTGGGGTGTGCCGGGATCGGACCGTTTCCCGGTCACATTCGTGGCCCAGCCGGATACCACAGCGCTGGCGCTCACGATCCGGTCGGTCGTGTCGTCCAGCGACATGGGCATGATCATCGTGACGCCAACGGCCCAGGGCTGGTCTGACGAGCTACGTGAATGGGTCGAGGCCCGCAAGAGCGTGCTCGTGCCCGCGGAAGATGTGCTTGACTCAAACGGCTCCGGCCTGATCGCGTCGGATCTCTGGCAGGGCTTCATCGATCGCCTCGTGCGGCGCAACGGGCTCGATCTAGCCTCTCCCCGGCGCTCCAAGGCGAAGCGCAAGAAGCGGGCGGATCGCCTGGGCGCGATCAATGCAGTCGAGACGGCGCTAACGCAGATGGCCCGGGATCGCGTGGCGCTCATTCGCTCACGACTCAGGGATGAGCAGGGCATGCCCGCCAGCTTGCCGCGGGTGACAAAGTCCGCGATTGCGACGGCGGCCAAGGTCAAACCGCATGTCATCACACGGGTTTTCAACGACTCGGGCGCCGACAGCGTCCGCTCGCTCTTCACGCTCGTGAACGACCCGCAGGCGCTGTGGGATTCCGGCTTCGGGCGCGTCCGGCTGGGCCGCTGACGCACTCCACTTCTTGCACTTTGCGCTGGTTGCTGTAAGTGCAAATCGCACGGCGGTTGTCATTTGGTCTCATGTTTTCAGGCCTCCCGTGATGACGGTCAAGTTTTCTGCGCGCTGATCTGCAAGCCCCACCGGCTGGTGAACACGCCGCGACGTGCGGCGCGAACCACTCACCAGCACGGAAGCCATCCATGCTTGCAGAAGCCAACGTCTCTCCGACCGTCACCAAGCTCGGTTCCGTCCTCCCGGTCTTGCCGCAACCGGATCTGCCGGACCTCACCCTCCGGCAGATGAAGTTCCGCACCGAGCGGCTCGGACGCCTCTACACGCTCACCGCTGATCAGGTTGCGGATCTGTGGCAGGAGTTGGCGACAGAGATCGTGCGCGCGCTGCGGCGGTTCGACCCGACAATCGCTTCGCGGACGACGTTCATGAAGGGCGTCATGAACCTGTGGTACCGGCAGAAGTGCAAGCAACTCCGCCGCGAGGCGCAGACGCTCGCTCGGATGGTCTCGCTGCCACCCCTCGGCACAGAGGGGTTCGACTACGCCGATCCCCGCGAGCGGGGCATCAGCGAGGTTGACACGCGCCTCGACCTGGCCGACCGGATCGCGGATCTGCCGGAGGACCTCTTCGCGCTCGCCCGCGACTTGCTCGCGGGCAAGTCTGTCCCCGAGATCGCCGCGGAGCGCGGCGTCCACCGGGGAACGGTGAACCGCATGGTCCTGCAACTGCGCGTCCACCTGGCCGACCTCGATCCTTCCGCCAACTAGCGCGCGACAAGTGGCGGGCGCGGGCAGAGGGGTATTGGCGTGCCCCCTGCCTGCAGCCCGCACACGGAGCCGCCAGGCCCCGCCGACGAGAGCCTGCCGCTCGTCCGGTTGGGGCAGGGCGATTTCACCCGCGACCTGCGGGCCGAGGACCTCGATCCCCATCACCCCAAGAACGGAGCGACCATGTCCCTGCTCGATTCGGTGATCACGACCACGACGCCCGCGCCGCCCAAGATCCTCGTCTACGGCACCCCGGGCATCGGCAAGACCACGTTCGCCGCCAGCGCCGGCGCGCTGCTCCTGGACTGCGAGAACGGCGCGGGCGCCGTGCCGGGGCTGACGCGCACCCCGTTCCTCAAGAGCTGGCCCGAGGTGCAGGCCTGGCTCGCCGAGATTGAGGCGAAGCCGCCCGAGGGCCTCGGGGCCGTGGCGATCGACACGCTCGACTGGCTCGTGCAGCGCATCGTCGAGTACGTTGTGATGGACCTCGACAAGAAGAGCAAGGGCGAGGTGACCAACACGCTCTCCTCGGCCCACGGCGGGTACTTCAAGGCCCGCGAGATCGTCAACAACATCGTCAGCCGCGATCTGCTCCCGCTGCTCAACGCGATCACCGACCGGGGCACCGCCGTCATCCTGCTGGCGCACGCGGCCAATACCAAGATCACGACGCCCGAGGGGTACGACGTGCGGCTCGCCGCGCCCGACATCCCCCAGTGGATCGCCCCGACATTCGTCGAGTGGGCCGACGCGGTGCTCTACGCCTCGCGCGAGACCACGGGCGAGCGCGTGCTCACGACCGAAGGCACGAGCAACGTGACCGCCAAGAACCGCTACGGCCTGCCGCCAAAGGTGGGCCTGTCGTGGAGGGACCTGTCGGACGCGATCCAGCAAGGGCTGGAGCGTCAGTCGGCCGGTCGCTGATCCCCCATCCCCATCACCACACCACCCATTCGCACATGAAGGAGTCCGCTCAATGGCCAGTCTGAACAACTTCGACGCCAACCAGGTCGATCCCTCCGTTGCGCTCGACCCGCTCCCCGCGGGCAAGTACATCGCAGTCGTCTCGGAGTCCGAGCTCAAGCCGACGAAGGCCGGCGGGGGCAAGTACCTGCAGCTCACGTTCCAGATCATCGAAGGCGAGCACAAGGGCCGCCTGGTGTGGGCCCGCCTCAACCTCGAGAACAAGAGCGAGATGACGGTGAAGATCGCTCGCGGCGAACTCTCCGCGGTCTGCCGCGCCGTCGGCGTGATGCAGCCGCGCGACTCGGTCGAGTTGCACAACGTGCCGCTGGAGATCAACGTCGGCCTCAAGAAGCGCGACGACAACGGCGAGTTCACCAACGTCATCAAGGGCTACGCCAAGAAGGGCGGGAACGGGGGCGGCGGCACTGCGGGCGCTCGCGTGCCCGCGGGCGTCGGCCCGGGGAGCACGCCGCCCTGGAAGAGATAGCAGTGTGCCAAGGCGCGGCCGGTCACGGTGTGGCTGGGACGGGCTTGGCGCGGTCAGGCACGGTGGGGTGAGGCATGGAGCCGCCGCCGGGTGAGAGCGCGGCGGCGGGATTCACCGAAGCAAACGAAAGGAACGATTCAGATGAGCACAGCGACAGCGATCGGACCAGACATCAGCAACGGCGGCAAGCGGACAATCGACACAAGCATCCCGTACCGCGTCCAGGTCGAGATTCAGGGCGAGGCGGACCTCCTGTTCCACCGCTGGAACTGCGAGGCCGTCGAAGCGAAAGCACGCTCCGCGAAGGGATCGGCGGCGAAGAAGACCGACGACATCGAGTCCTACGTCTACCGCAACGACGACGGCGAGTTGTGCCTTCCGGGCGAGTACGTCCGCCAGGCGGTCATCGCCGCTGCCAAGTTCCGGCAGGACCCCAGGTCGCCGCGCAAGAGCGCGCAGGACCTGATGAAGGCGGCGGTCGTGAGCCTGACCCCGTTGGCGGGCCTTGGCACGATACGCTGGGACTACGAGCACAAGTGCCGCGTGCAGGTGCAGCGCAACGGCATCACACGTGTGCGTCCGGCGCTGAAGGCGGGGTGGTCGGCCACGTTTGTGTTCATGGTCAACCTGCCGGAGTACGTCTCGCCCGAGATGTTGCACGGGCTGCTCACCGACGCCGGTCGTCTGGTGGGCGTGGCGGACTTCCGCCCGACGTACGGGCGGTTCCGCGTGACGCGGTACGAGATGCTGACGGACTGAGTGTGCGCGAGCATGGATTGGCACGGCGTGCGGTGGCGCGGATAGGCACGGCGGGGCCGGGCATGGAATGGCTGTTCGGACGGCAATCACGGACGATCGATGGAACTCTCTCTCCCTCTTCCCCCATCCGCCAATCACTACTACCGGCGGGTCGGCCGCGCCATGCTGATCAGCCGCGCGGGCCGCGAATACCGCGAGAGCGTCAAGGCCGCGCTACTGGCGATGGGCGCGCCGTCGGTCACGGGGCCGCTCACGGTGCTTGTGACGGTGTTCCCGCCGGATCGACGGCGTCGCGATCTCGACAACCTCCTCAAGTGCCTGCTCGATTCTTTGCAGCACGGCGGGCTCTACCGCGATGACAGCATGATCGATCGAATCGACATCCGCCGCGGCCCGTGCACGCGCGGCGGCGGCGTGCATGTGGAGGTTCACGAACTAGCGGACACGACGAGGGGCGGTGCGGCGCGCTGAGGCCAGGTCTGGCGAGACGAGGTTGGGCCAGCGATGGAATGGCGTGGCACGGCGCGGTTAGGTCCGGCAGGTCTCGGCTTGGCATGAGCGTCGGCGCTGCGAAAGCGGCGCTGACGGATTCGATGATGCAGATCACCCTCCGCGAATACCAGAAGGCCGCCGTGGACGCGGTATGGGCTCATCTGCGCGAGCTCGACACGAATCCCGCAGTCGTGCTTCCGACGGGCGCGGGAAAGAGCCTAGTGATCGCTCAGATCGTGCATGACGCCGTCCATGAGTGGCACGGCCGCGTCGTCATCCTGGCCCATGTCAAGGAACTGCTCGAACAAACGGCGGAGAAGATTCGCGCGCTCGCTCCGGACGTCCCGTTGGGCCTGTTCTCGGCCGGCCTGAAACGGCGTGATCTCAATTACAGCGCCACGGTCGCGGGCATCCAGTCAATCTGTAAGAAAGCGTGCGACCTGGGCTCGGTCGATCTGATCATCATCGACGAGGCGCACATGGTGCCCGCCGAGGACGACGGGATGTACCGCCAGTTCATCGCCGACGCCAAGGTGGTCAACCCGCACGTGCGGATCATCGGCCTGACCGCGACGCCCTACCGACTCAAGTCTGGGCCGATCTGCGCCGCAGAGAACATCCTCAACCACATTTGCTTCGAGGTCGGCGTCCGCGAGTTGATCGTTCAGGGATTCCTGTCGCCGCTCAAGACCAAGGCGGGCCTGCAGAAGATCTCTACCGACGACCTGCACGTCCGCGCCGGCGAGTTCGTCGCGAGCGAGGTCGAGGACCTCATGGACAAGGACGGCCTGGTCGAGGGGGCGTGCGCCGAGATCGTCGAGCACACCAAGGACCGCGCGGCGACGCTGATCTTCGCGTCGGGCATACGGCATGGGCAGCACATCGTCGAAGTCCTGAAGGCCAAGCACGGCGTTGAGTGCGGGTTCGTCTGCGGCGACACGCCCGCTGGCGTGCGCGCCGCGATTCTGGGGCGGTTCCGTTCGGGGGAGCTCAAGTACCTCTGCAACATGAACGTCCTGACGACCGGCTTCGACGCCCCGCATATCGACTGCGTGGCGCTGGTGCGCCCCACCATGTCGCCGGGCCTGTACTACCAGATGGTGGGCCGGGGGTTCCGCCTTCACCCGGGCAAGGCCGACTGCCTCGTGCTGGACTTCGGCGGCAACGTCCTGCGCCACGGCCCGGTCGACGCCGTTCGGATCGACACGTTCGACCGGGGCGAGGGCGAGGCGCCAGCGAAGGAGTGCCCGCAGTGCCAGGCGTTGATCGCCGCGGGCTACCAGACCTGCCCGCAGTGCGGGCACCAGTTCCCCGAGCCCAACAAGCAGAGGCACGAGGCGCAGGCCAGCACCGAGGGCATCCTCTCGGGCCAAGCGACCCGCGAGGAGCACCACGTCAGCGAGACGACGTACCACGTGCACATGAAGCGGAGCGACCCCTCCGCGCCCTTGACCATGCGGGTGGAGTACCGCGTCGGCTTCAACCGCTACTTCCGGGAGTGGGTGTGCTTCGACCACTCCGGCTACGCCCGAACGAAGGCGGAGGCGTGGTGGCGAGCACGGTCCGTCGAGGCCGTTCCTGGCGGTACCGAAGAGGCGGTGGAAATGGCGAAGGCGGGCGCGCTGGCGCCCACGCTCCACATCACCGTCGAGAAGAAGGCGGGCGACCAGTTCGAGCGAGTGGTCGCGCACCGCCTGGGCGACAAGCCGCCCCGGCTGGATAGCGAAGAAGGACTGCCAGAAGTTCCGGCTGAGCCTGTGGGCATGACGTACGGCATCCCCGACGAGGAGATCCCGTTCTGAACGCCGCCACCGCTACCCAACTCGGCCCGGCCGCCGCGGCGTACCTCAGCGCCGGGCTGTGCGTTCTCCCCGCGCTGCGCCGCGGCGACGAGAAGCGCGTCGCGCTGCCGCGCTGGTCGGGATTCCAGAAGCGCCTCCCCAGCGCCGCGGAACTGGCTTCTTGGATCGACATTGGACCGGACGCGATCTGCATCGTCTGCGGGGGCGTGTCCGACAACCTGGAGATGATCGATTTCGACAACGGGGGCGAGGCGTTCGAAGCCTGGCGCGCCGCGGTCGAGGAGATCGAGCCGGGGCTGACCGCCCGAATGTACGTGGAGACCACCCCGTCCGGCGGCCGCCACGTCGTCTACCGCTGCGAATCGCCGGTGTGCGGCAACACCAAGCTTGCCCATCGCCGAGTTGAGGTGGACGGAAGCGCCCCGGTCCAGGTCGCCGGCAAGACGCTCACGCCCAGGCAGGACGCCGGCGGAGCATGGCACGTCGTGATCACCCTCATCGAAACCCGCGGCGAGGGCGGGATGTTCCTGTGCGCTCCGTCGCCGGGGTACGAGGCGCTGGCCGGGAACCTGGCGAGCCCGCCCGTCGTCAGCGCCGAGGAGCGGGAGGTGCTGCTCGGGTGCGCCTGGCGGCTGAGCGACGCCGCGCCCGCCGTCGTTGGCGAGCAGGCACAGCCCCGCGGGCCTCAGATCCGCCCCGGCGACGACTTCAACGCGCGGGGCGACGCCCGGGAGATCCTGCGCCGGCACGGATGGGAGATGATCAAGTCCGGTGAGAACGAGCACTGGCGCCGGCCCGGCAAGCAGCACGGCACCAGCGCGACGCTCAAAGGCGGCGTGTTCTACGTCTTTTCCAGCAACGCCGCGCCGTTCGAGCCCAACCAGGCGTACGCGCCCTTCGCGGTCTTCGCGCTGCTCGAGCACTGCGGCGATTTCGTCGCAGCGGCGTCGGCGCTTCGGGCGAAGGGTTTCGGTGGTCAATTGCTGGAAGCCTCGGACGTCGACCTGTCGGCCTTCTCGGCTGAGCACCATGACGCGGGCATCGAGAAGATCGAACGCCCGGGCGATCCCGGCCCGTTCCCGCAGCACCTGCTCACTGTGCCCGGGCTGATCGGCGAGGTCGTGGCGCACAACGTCGCGTACGCGCCCCGCCCGCAGCCCCAGTTGGCGCTGGCCAGCGCGATCGCGCTGCAGGCCGTGCTCGCCGGGCGGAAGGTCTGCGACGAGCGCGGCAACCGCACCAACCTCTACTGCGTGGGCCTGGCCAAGAGCGGGGCCGGCAAGGACCACGCCCGGAAGCTCACCCGGGACATCCTCTTCGCCGCCGGCGCCGATGATCTTGAGGGCAACGAAGACCTCGCCAGCGACGCCGGCCTGTTCACCGCGGTCGAGAGCCAGCCGGCGATCCTCTTCCAGCTCGACGAGTTCGGGCGATTCCTGCGGACGATCGGCGATCCGAAGAAGGCCCCGCACCTGTTCAACGTGCTGACGGCGTTCATGAAGTTCTACAGCTCCGCCGACACCTTCGTGCGGGGCAAAGCCTACGCCGACGCCAAGCGGAACAAGTCCGTCGACCAGCCGTGCGTCGTGCTCTACGGCACCACTGTGCCCGACAGCTTCTGGGAGTCGCTTACCTCCGAGAGCCTCAGCGACGGATTCATCGGCCGCTTGCTCGTGTTCGAATGCCCCGAGCGCCCCAAGCGACAGCGCCGGGCCCGCGTGCCCCCGCCGAAGGCCATCGTCGACCGCGTGCGCTGGTGGAACGAGTTCTCGCCCGGCGGCAACCTCCGCAAGGAGCACCCCAAGCCCCTGGTCGTGACGGCCACGCCCGAGGCCGCGGCGCGGTTCGACGCGCTCGCTGACCACGCGGACGCAGAGATGGAGGCCAAGGGGGAGGGGATTGCCGCCGTGTGGTCGCGCGCCGAGGAAAAGGCCTGCCGCCTGGCCTTGATCTATGCCTGCTCGGCTAACCCGGAGAACCCCGTCATCGAGGAGCTGGCCGCCTCGTGGGCGTGCGATCTGTCGAGCTACGTCACGCGGCGGCTGCTCTTCGAGGCGCACGTGCGGATCGCCGATGGGCAGTTCGACGCCCGCCAGAAGCGAGTGCTCCGGATCATCGACGAGCACGGCGGCACGCAGGGCATCTGCCACACCCAGCTGCTCTGGAAGACGCGGTGGCTGAGCGTCCGCGAGAGGCAGGAGGTCATCGACAACCTGATTGCCACCGGGCAGATCAATGAAGTTCGGGTCGCAACGAAGGGAAGGAGCGCAACCCGCTATGTTTCCAGACCCTGAACGCACGCCGATGCCTTCGCTGCTTGTTTGCGGGTCTCCTTCGTCTGTATACACGCGCGGAGAGAGAAGGAAGAGGTATGCAAACAAGCAATCATCTTTCTCTTCAATCCAATTCCCTCGTTTTCCGCGTGGGAAACCCCATCCCGCCCGCCGCCACGCACCGGCCAACCGAACTTCATTGAAGCGCGGTGTGGCAATCCCGGGTGGGAGCCTTACAGCCGGAAGCCTTACGGCCAGAGGGTCGGGGGTCGGTAGGTACTCCCCGGACCAGGACGCGAAGAGACGCCCGCGGGAACAGCCGCGCTTGACGACAGAGTTTGTTTCGCGCGTCCGGGCGGGGGTGGGGCGGCTGGCGGGGTCGGTACGCCGCGCCGCCAGGAACGCGACGTGGGCCAACGTGGGCGGACCCGTGGCCAACGGGCGCGGCCCGTAGCGCGGGGAAATCGGGGCGATGAGCGCCCCACGGACGGGCCCGGCTGCCCGAGCGATCCAACCAGCAACCCAGCGATCCCCGGACCCGGCGCATGTGCGGCGGGCCACCACGACGCCTCGCGCCGGCGCTCGCCGCCGCGCTCACGACGGAGATCGCTGTGAACATCGAGATGCTCCCCATCGACGCAGTCAAGGAGTACGACCGCAACCCCCGCACCATCAACGACGCCGCAATCGACGCGGTCGCCAAGAGCATCGAGGCCTTCGGGTTCAAGATCCCGATCCTCATCGATGCCGACTGCGTGATCATCGCCGGGCACACGCGTCTCCGCGCCGCGCGGAAGCTCGGGCTGAAGGAAGTGCCGACGATCCGCGCGTCCGACCTCACCCCCGACCAGGTCAAGGCGCTCCGCATCGCCGACAACAAGGTCGCGTCGCTCACGGCGTGGGACATGGAACTCCTTCCCATCGAGCTCGCCGACCTGAAGGGCGTGGACTTCGACCTTGCGGTGCTCGGGTTCAGCGCCGAGGACCTCGCCGCCATCATGGCTCCGGCGGGCAACGAGGGGCTCACCGATCCCGACGACGTGCCCGCCCCGCCCGACGCCGCGACGACCGTGCCGGGCGACATCTGGGTGCTCGGCAACCACCGCCTGATGTGCGGAGACTCATCGAAGCCCGCGGACCTGGACCGGCTGCTGGATGGCCAGCCGATCCACCTCGTGAACACGGACCCGCCATACAACGTGAAGGTTGAGCCGCGCTCGAACAACGCGATCGTCGCCGGCCTGAGTTCCTTCGCACTGCCTGGCAAGGCCGACCAGCACGACCAGCAGAGCGCCGACCTCAACCGTTACCCCGAGAAGAGCCGCGCGACCCACAAGAAGCTCCGGGCCAAGGACCGGCCGCTCGCCAACGACTTCGTGTCCGACGACGAGTTCGATCGCCTGCTCGCCGCGTGGTTCGGGAATATCACGCGGGTGCTGGTCCCCGGCGGCACGTTCTACATCTGGGGCGGCTACGCCAACTGCGGCAACTACCCGCCCGTGCTCAAGCGCTGCGAGCTCTACTTCGCGCAGGCGATCATTTGGATCAAGGAGCACCCGGTCCTGACGCGGAAGGACTTTATGGGCAACCACGAGTGGTGCTTCTACGGCTGGAAGGAAGGCGCAGCCCACCGCTTCTTCGGCCCCGCCAACGTGCCGGATACGTGGAGCGTCAAGAAGGTGAACCCGCAGAGCATGGTCCACCTCACGGAGAAGCCCGTCGAGCTGGCGCGGCGGGCCATCGAGTTCTCATCGCGCCCCGGCGAGAACGTGCTCGACCTCTTCGGCGGCAGCGGCTCCACGCTCATCGGGGCGGAGATGACCGGGCGGCGTGCGTTCCTCATGGAGCTCGACGCGCTCTACTGCGATGTGATCGTGCAGCGCTGGGAGAAGTTCACGGGCCGCAAGGCGGAGCGGCTCCCGACAAACGCTGTGGCCGAAGAGAAAGCCGCGACGAGCGTCGCGGCGGAGGGGGTCAGTTCATGACCCATTCAGGATTCGGGCAGGGCGTTCATCGCGGCCAGCGCCTTGTCGGCGATGGCCGCGCCGTTGGGCACGTAGCCGCCGTCCGGGGCGCGCACGGCCAGACCGAGGTGGACCAGGAACTCGCAGGCGGTCTCGGCGTCCTCGCGGCCGAACTGGAAGCCTTCGGCCGCTCGCGCGCCCTCGATCATGAACGGCCCGGCCCGTTCCTCCGCGAACTCCGCGACGCTGGCCAGGGCGTCGGGGATGGCGCTCTGCCGAAGGACGGCGGCCCCGTCCTTCTCCACGAGCCGGACCAGACCGTCGGCCTGGTCGTAGAGGAAGCGCTGGGTCGCGCCCTCCGGGATCGGCGGGGGTGGGCTCACGGCGCGCGCGAGATCTTCCCATTCATCCTCGGTGAGCATCCCGCTGTCCCGGGCGTCCAGCAGCGCCGCCGCTGCGCCGCGGAGGGCGTCACAGCCGGTGCCGGAACCGTGCGCGGGGCCCGACTCCTCCCTTTCGAAGTCGTCGATGTCGAGGACGGCCAGGTAGAAGGTCTGCCCGTCCGGCGTGACTACGCGCATGCCGGAGAGGCCCGCGCGTGGCGAGTTGGCCAGGAATGTTCCCTGCGGCCGCGGGGCCTGGGGGGAGTCATGTGCAGCGCTGGCCAGCAGCGCTTGGAGGTGATTCTCGAGCTGGTCGCGTGTCATGGGTCATTGCTCCTTTCCTGCGGCGGCCTCGGCGGGCCGGCGCAACTTGGCGGCGGACGAGAAGGTGGTCTTGCGCCCGGTGCGCTCGTTGACCACTTCGATGCGGGTGCGCCAGCGGGCGCTGGAGGGGTTGTGCCAGGCGGGCGGGACCTCGCGTATCGCGAGCACGCGCACGGTGGTGAGCGCGCCCGAGACCTTGGCGATGTACCGGCCGCCGACCTGGATATCAGCGATCTTCATGGCTCAGGCGCCCTTCCCGGCGACGAAGACGCCCTTGTCATGCTTCTTGAAGCGGGCCTTCTCGCCCTTGGCGGCGATCTCGCGGATGATGGCGGCGTAGAGCGTGGCCTCCGGCGTCTTGCCGCCGGGGCTCTTCCACAGGCTCTTGGCCTCCATCGCGGCGATCATCTCCTTGGCCCGCATCGGCTCCCCGCTGGCGGCGAGCACCTGGGCCGCCGCGTCGAGGGCGCTGACGCGCTTGGGCTTCTTCTCCTTCGCGGGCCTCGGGGCCTTGGGCGTCTTGGGTGCCTTCCCGCCCTTGGCCTTCGCGGCCTCGGTGGGTTTCCCGTCCAGGCGGTCCTTGATCTCGGCGAGCGCGGCCTTGCGGAGGCGGTCGGTCTTGGCGGCTCCCTCGGCGCGGGCGGCGCTCTTGGACATCTTGGGGGTGCGGGAGGTGCGGGGCTTCTTGATCTTCGTACTCATGCGAATCTCCAAACCAGGGGTGCGGAATCCCGCTGCACATTGCGGCGGGGAAGCGTGGCGGCCGCGGTTCCCCGCGACGCCGCGTGGGGATGGCGGTCAGCAGCCCGCGACGCGCTCCATCTCGTTGAGCACGTCGTGGACCATCGAGTTGGTGGCAGCGGCGCGGCCGCGGCGGTCGGTTCCGTAGACCACCTTGGCAACCTCGACGGCCTTGGCGTACCGGGCGTCGCGATCCTCATCGCGGGCGATGTGGGCGATGCAGATGTCCTGCCTGCCCGCGTGCCGGGTGTTCTGCTCGATCGTCACTTCCGCGCCGCGTTCGGTACGGCTGATCTTGACGTCCTTCTCTTGGCCTTCGATCACGATCGTCTTGATGTTCATGGGCGTGTTCCTGTGGCGGGGTGCGCGGTGCGTTTACTCGGCGAGGAAGCGCTCGACCTCCTCGCGCTCCATGCCGCTGAGGAAGCCGACCAGGTCGATCAGGTCGCTGCGGACCTTGCCGAGGCTTCCTGCGAAGCCCCAGTCCCTGGGTTCGGTCTTGGCGTTCTCGGCGTGCTTGTCGAGTTCCATCTGCATTACGTCGAGCAGACGGGCGATGTCGTTCCGCCGCGCGGCGTAGGTCTCGGCGGCGGTCGGTTCGGGCTTGTTCGTCTTGTTCGTGCGGTTCTTCATACCTGTACCTCTCTTGGGGTTGGGGGTCTGGTGTCGCCTAGAAACAGCGAAGCCCGCATTTCGCGGGCTTCAGGGGGTCGAGGTGGATGTGCGGCCGGGCGGAGGCGTCTTGGGCCGGCCCACCGCGTCGAGGTAGTCCACCAGGTCGCTGGCGAACCAGGTGTCGCCGTCGACGGCGTCGTGCTCGTCGGGGCCGCGGCGGCCGTCGGGGTCGATCTCGAAGAGGCGGAACCCGCCCGCGCTGGAGGCGTCGACCGACCAGGCCCGACCGTCGGGCGTGCGAACCTCGATGCTCGGGACCGCGAACCCGCGGCGTCCAAGGGCGTTGGCGATCTCGATCATGTTCTTCGTCGTCGCGTTCATCTTCGTGGTCTCCGTCGCGGGCTTCGGCCCCGCGTTGTGACACATGAAGCCATGACATCCGCGACGAGGCAAGGCAAACCGCAGCGGTTTCGCGGTCATTCCGCGACAAGTGGGCAACTCGGCGGGACATGTGGGCAAGTTTGCGCGGGAGGTCCGCGATGACTCCCGAACACGCGCCTAGTCCCGCCCCCCGTGTCCCCGATGCCGCCGGGCAGGGGATGTCCCGGCTCAACCCCGCCGCGCTCCCGGTGGCTGATGCCGCGCGGGTGCTCACGCGCCTCGGCGGCAAGTCCGTCACGGAGGAGATGCTCCGCGCGGACATCGACGCGAACGCGTCCACGAATGCGGATGGGACGCTCAACCTCGTGCACTACGCCGCGTGGCTCGTGAAGGAGATGGTCGCTCGTGGGGGTGCTGGTGGCGATTGACTCGCGCAAACTCAAGCCCGGCGAACTCGCGCGGCTGCTCAACAGCACGCCGCTGGGCGAGGTGGTCAGTGAGCGGCAGCTCCACCGACACCGCACGCGCGCCGGTTTCCGCGTCGCGGCCGACGGCGATGCCGGCAAGGTCGATCTGTTCCGGTATGTCGCGTGGCTGGTCACCACGCGGCATGAGGCGATCGCGGAAGCGGCACGCCAGCCCGATGGCCTGACCGGCTATGAGGCCATGAAGGAGCGGGCCCGGCAGCGCAACGCGCTGCTCTCGCTCTCCGGGCGCGACATCGGCGACCTGCCGCCGGTCGCCGATCCCAGGCGGAGGGAGAGGGCTGCACGGGACTTCCGGTTCTTCTGCGAGGCGTACTTCCTGCAGACGTTCCACCTGAAGTGGTCCGACGACCATCTGAAGGTCATTGCCAAGATCGAGCAGGCGGTCCTCGAGGGCGGGCTCTTTGGGATGGCCATGCCGCGCGGTTCGGGGAAGACGTCGCTCTGCGAGGTGGCGTGCCTCTGGGCCATGCTGTACGGTCACCGCGACTTCGTGGCGCTGATCGGCTCCGACGAGGAGCACGCCGCGGGGATGCTGGAGTCGATCAAGGCCGAGTTGGAGAACAGCGAGCTCCTCGCCGGCGACTTTCCCGAGGTCTGCCACCCGATACGCTCGCTCGAGGGCATCCACCAGCGGGCGTCCGGGCAGCTCTACCTTGGCAAGCAGACCCACATCGGGTGGACCGCGCGGGAGATCGTGCTGCCGACCATCCCCGGCTCCGCCGCCGCGGGCGCCATCATCCGCGTCGCCGGAATCACCGGTCGCATCCGCGGCATGAAGCACAAGCGCGCTGACGGCACGTCCGCCCGCCCTTCGCTGGTGCTCATCGACGACCCGCAGACCGACGAGAGCGCCCGCTCGCCGTCGCAGTGCGCCAACCGTGAGCGCATTCTGGCCGGCGCGATCCTGGGCCTAGCGGGCCCGGGCAGGAAGATCGCCGGGCTGATGACGCTGACGGTGGTCCGCCCTGACGATCTTGCCGACCGCATCCTCGACCGGGAGAAGCATCCGCAGTGGCAGGGGGAGCGGACGAAGATGGTGTACTCGTTCCCGGTGCGGGATGTGCTCTGGCAGCGGTACGCCGAGCTGCGTGCTGATGGGTTGCGGAACGAGCGGGGCCTCGCGGATGCGACCGCTTTCTATGGGCAGCACCGCACGGCGATGGATGAAGGCGCGGTCATCGCGTGGCCGGAGCGGTTCAACCACGACGAACTCTCCGCCATTCAGCACGCGATGAACCTCAAGCTGCAGGACGACGCGGCGTTCTTCGCGGAGTACCAGAACGAGCCGCTGCCCGAAGTCCAGGCCGCCGACGACCTGCTCAGCGCCGACCAGATCTCGGGGAAGCTCAACGGGCAGGCTCGCGGGGAGATTCCCATCGGCTGCACCCGGCTGACGATGTTCGTGGATGTCCAGGGCAAGGCGCTGTTCTACCTTGTCGCCGCGTGGGAGGACGACTTTACGGGGTACGTGATCGACTATGGCACCGAGCCGGACCAGAAGGCGGCGTACTTCACGCTCCGCGATATGCGGCGCACCCTGGCGACCGCTGCGCCCCGGGCCGGCGTCGAGGGAGCGATCTACGCCGGGCTCGAGCGTCTCGTTTCGTCGCACCTGGCCCGCGAGTGGCGGCGCGACGACGGCGCGATGGTCCGCATCGACCGCTGCCTGATCGATGCCAACTGGGGTTCGTCCACCGACGTGGTGTATCAGTTCTGCCGTCAGAGCCCGCACGCGGGCGTGCTCATGCCTAGCCACGGGCGCTACGTCGGGGCGTCGAGCATCCCCTTCAGCGACTACAAGCGCAAGCGGGGTGACCGCGTCGGGCTCAACTGGCGCATCCCGGTCGTCACAGGCAAGCGCGCCGTCCGCCACGTTGTCTTCGACACGAACTACTGGAAGTCGTTCGCGCACGCAAGGTTGGCGGTGCCGATGGGCGACCCCGGGTGCCTGTCGCTATTCGGGAGCAAGCCCGAGCCGCACCGACTGTTGTCGGAGCACCTGACCAGCGAGTACCGCGTGAAGACCGAGGGTCGCGGGCGCACCGTGGACGAGTGGAAGCTCCGCGTCGAAGGCATCGACAACCACTGGCTCGACTGCCTGGTCGGCGCGGCGGTCGCAGCATCGATGCATGGCGCCGTTCTGTTCGGCACCGACCAGACAAAGGAGTTCCGGGCCCGGGTTCGGCTCTCCCAGTTGAAGGGCGGACGCGGAGCACATGAAGCGCGAGCGGCCAAGAATCCCCGATGACAGCAAATCCCAAGTCCGCGGCGGGCGAGTTCCTCAAGGGCGGCATTTCGCTCGAGGCAGAGGTCGAATCGGCCGGCATGGGCATCCGTGAGAAGTCCAAGGCTGCATACGAGCAACAGTGGCTTGACGCGAGGCTCATTCTCCTTTCCGTGCTTCGCCAGGTTCAAGCGTTCCGCTCCGGTGTTCCAGGGCAGACCGACCAGAGCCGTAGCGACCGACTCGCGCTGATCACCGTCTTCGCACAGGGAACTTCCGCGGTTGAGCGGCTCATCAGCGAAGGCCAGTACATCAAGGCGACAGCGGCCCTCAAGCAGGACTATGAGATCCTCGCTCGTATTGGGGAGGTCAAGGCCGGTGCGGCGAAGGTCGGGCGGACGCCGAACGTGAAACACGCGCCGGAAGGGACACGTCACTTCTACGGCGAGCTCAACGAAGTCGCGCATCCCTCAAACGAGGGCTTGCTCACCAGATTGCTGGGCCGGCTCCATTCCGGCGACGTGCGAGGGCTGTCGTCTGTGCCTGTATTCGACGCGGACACGGCGCGGAGCCTGTACGAGTTGCATGTTTGGCTGATCCTCGAGATCGCTCGTGAAGCCATGCGGCTCGCCTTCGAGATGTACCCCTCTGACAAGGCGGAACTTGCTGAAGCGGCCCAATGGTTCGCTTCCGCCGTCCGGCACCTTGAAGAGGCGGGTTTCCGTGTCGAAGATGGCGAGCCGAAGACCCCCTCGGCATGATTAGCGCGGGTGGTCCAGTCCCGAGGTCTACCGCTTCCAGTCGTCCTCCCAGACGTCCAGTGGCATCGGTGGCGTGATCGCGTTCGCCGGTCGAGCCGCGGCCCGAGCCCGCTCCTCGGCATGAACGCCAAGGGACAAATACATCAGCGCAGCCCGCGAGAGAGCCAACAGTCGCAGCGTCATGTCAATGAAGTCGTCCTTGTAGATCGACTCAGTCAGCCCGTCGGCGGCCGCCCCGGGCTCCGCACCCGACCACAGCGAGTCGTGGACGCGGAGATGCTTGTGTTCGAGATGGTTACGTACATGGTTTAGGCGCTCGGCGTCGGGGTCCATCACTGCACGGAACTCCGGGGTGTCCTCGTACAGGTCCTTGGCCAACCAGAACATCCCGCGCAGCGGCCAGTTTGGCCTGCTAGTGAACTCGACTCGGGTGCCCTTCTTGCGCTGCTGGTTCTGATACCAGATGCTTCGGAACGACACCCCACGCTCCGGGATTCCCAGCTCAAGGTACGCATTGAGGAGGAACGCGATCTTGTCGAACAGCGAGTACAGAGCACGGAACCCAAGCCGGAGTTTCTCATCGGCGAGCGAATAGCACGGATAGTCGAGCGTGTTGTAGATCAACACGTCTCGGTCTGAGAAGTGTGAACCGTTGGCATGCAGTGCATCGAAGACGAGCCATCGCGCCGAGCAGTACTCCTGCTTGAGCTGGTTGAAGAAGCCGTGAAATCGAGGTCCCTCACCGATCTTCATCACGATTGAAGGAGCCGTCACGATATCACGTGCCGCGATGGGGTGTGGTCCGAGGTCGTTGAGCGGGTTGAGGAACAAGCCATTCTCTAGGCACCAGCCCCGATAGTTCCGTTCGGCAACGGAGTCTCCGAGCGGGAAATCGTTCAGATCGAGATCGCGGCTCAGCACCTCTGCGGCCAGTGCTGACTCGATGTTCGCGCGAGCGCTCGCGAAATGCTCGGCCGCGCCCGGTTCAAGTGCGGTCAGCAACTCCGGATCCAGCAAACGCCACGACTCCCGAGCCAACACGGCGGCATGGCCCGGGTCGTATGCGGAGCGGGCGTAGTACCACAGCCCCATAGCAAGGTTGCCCCGAGCCATCCCGAAACGAGGCTCGATGACAAGAGCCCGACGCCAGCACGACAACGCCTCGATGAAGCGACCGGCAGTGTTCAGGCAGTTGCCGAGGTTGGTGTGGATTTGGCAAACGCGCTCTACAGGTTGTTCCAGAAGGCCCTCGGAGCGGAGCGCCTTGCGGAGGCACACGACCTCGCTTTCGGTTTCAGCAGACTCCCATTTCCACGTGTCGCCCGAGCCAGCGGCACGAAGACTCCGAAGGTCGTGCCACAGGTTGGCGAGAAAGTAATCGAGCAGAGTCGACAGCCGAGCCGGCAACGACTCTCGAGGTAGCGCTGTCGCGAGGGTGTGAACATGTTCAAGGACATCCGGACGCTTGGCCACCCAGGCGGCATCGATGCTTGCACCGACCAGTCCGATCGCTTCTGCGGGCAAGAGGTCGGTGAGCGTTGAGCGAAGGAGCAGAGCGGCAAGGTTTTCGGGTGGAGTCGGCATTCCTCGATTGTTGCCGGCGTCGAGAAGCAGAATGCGCGCGACAAAGTCACGCCTTGAGCAGAGGGGTACTGGCGTGCCAACGGACTCCTCTGATGCCGAAGCCCTGCGCGAGGCGGCATCCCAGCCCGCCAAGGTCTCTGTCGACGGGCAGTCCGTCGAGCAGCACCCGCTGAAGGACCAGATCGAGGCCGACCGCTACCTCGCGTCCAAGGACGCCGCGAGGAAGCCTGGCCTCGGGATCAAGTTTGCCAAGATCGTGCCCCCTGGCTCCGTTTGATTGTCATGCTCAAAGCCATCACCAACATCCTGAGCCGAGCGACGCGGGGTCATTCACCGACCGCTCTCTCCCCCTCCACCGCGCTCGCGCGAGGCTCGCACGGAAGCGGGCCGCGTGCGGGGCGCGGGGCGCGCCGTTTCGTCGTGGCCAAGTTCGACTCGGCGCAGACCACGCCCGACAACCGCAAGCACTGGGCGAACGCGGACGGCCTGTCGCCCAACGCCGCGGCCAACCCGGAAGTGCGGCGCATCCTCCGCAACCGTGCCCGGTACGAGGTCGCCAACAACTCCTACGCCAAAGGGATCGCCCTCACCCTCGCCAACGACACCATCGGCACCGGCCCCCGGCTGCAGATGCTCACCGGTGACGCCGACACGAACGCTCGCATTGAGGACGCGTTCGAGCAGTGGTCCCGGGCCGTGGACCTCGCGGGCAAGCTCCGGACGATGCGGCTGGCGCGGGCTGAGAGCGGTGAAGCGTTCGCACTCCTCGTCAACAACCCTGCGATCGCGTCGTGGGGGTCGCCCGTGTCGCTGGACCTCAAGCTCATCGAGGCGGACCAGGTTTGCACGCCGCTCCTGCGCCGTGGGCGCACCGACGAGATCGATGGGATCGTGCTCGACCAGTGGGGCAACCCGTCCGCGTACCGCGTGCTCAAGCGGCATCCCGGCGATAGCGGATTGCTGCGGGCACCGATCGACGACCTGACCGCCTACGACACGTTCGCCGCGTCGGCCGTCGTGCATTACTTCCGCGCCGACCGGCCCGGCCAGCTCCGAGGCATCCCCGACATCACGCCGGCGCTCCCGCTGTTCGCGCAGCTCCGCCGGTACACGCTTGCGACCATCGCGGCCGCCGAGACCGCCGCTAACTTCGCCGCCGTCATCTACACCGACGCTCCGCCCAACGGCGAGGCCGATCCCCTGGAGCCGATGGACGAGGTCGAGCTCGAGCAGCGCCTGGCGACGGTGCTCCCCGGCGGGTGGAAGCTCGGGCAGGTTCATGCCGAGCAGCCCACCACGACGTTCGGCGAGTTCAAGCGCGAGATCCTCAACGAGATCGCCCGCTGCCTGAACATGCCGTTCAACGTCGCGGCGGGGAACTCCTCGGGGTACAACTACGCCAGCGGCCGCCTGGACCACCAGGTGTACTTCAAGAGCATCCGCGTCGAGCAGCACCACCTGCAGCTCGCCGTGCTCGACCGCATCTTCAAGGCGTGGCTCAACGAGGCCGTGCTCGTCGAGGGCCTGCTCCCCCAATCGCTCCGCACCCGAACTGCGGCGCTCCCCGAGCACGCCTGGTTCTGGGATGGCGTCGAGCACGTCGATCCCGCCAAGGAAGCCACCGCCCAGGCCACGCGCCTGGCCAATCACACGACCACGCTTGCCGCCGAGTACGCCCGGCAGGGACGCGACTGGGAGCAGGAGCTCCGCCAGCGCGCCAAGGAACGGGCGCTCATGGATGAACTCGGACTGACCCCTGCTCCGACGATCCCGTCGGGCGATGCGCCCGCACCTCAGGAGGACGACACCGATGGCAACGAAGACCCCGACCGCGCCCAAGAACCGAACCACGCCGAAGCGTCTGTGGCTTGAGGCCGCCGCCGCGCCGGCCGGCACCTCTCCGCTCACGCTTACGGGCACCGCGGAGATCACCGCGATTGCCGCCGGCGCGGATGCCGAGAAGGCGCTACCGCGCTTCAAGATGCTGGCGTACACCGGCGGGGCCATGCGCGTCGCTGGATGGCGTCACCCGGTGGTGCTCGATCTGGCGGGCCTCTCGGTCCCGTCGCAGAACCGTCCGATCCGGTTTTCCCACGACCCCGCCGCCGGGGTCGGGCACACGGATGCGATCAGAGTCGAGGGCGGGCAGCTGGTCGCCACCGGCGTGATTTCGCGCGACACGGCCATCGCCCGCGAGGTCGTCGCGTCCTCCCGAAACGGCTTCCCGTGGCAGGCATCGGTGGGCGCCAGCGTCGAGGAGTTCGAGTTCATCCGCGAGTCGCAGAAGGCAATCGTGAACGGCCTGGAGTTCAGCGGCCCGATCAACGTGGTCCGCAAGGCCACGCTCGGCGAGATCAGCTTCGTCGACCTCGGGGCCGACGGGCGCACCAGCGCTTCCATCGCCGCCCAGCACGGCTCCGGTGGCGGTGGCGCGCAGGTCGGCGGCGACGTCGAGCCCGCTTCCGGAGCCAGCGCAGCTGGGCTCCGCGCCGAGGCCCTAGCCGAGACCAACCGCATCGCCGCGGTGCGGAAGATCTGTGCCGGCAAGCACTTGGACATCGAGGCCCAGGCCATCCGTGATGGCTGGGATGCGACCCGCACGGAGCTGGAAGTGCTCCGCGCCAGCCGCCCGACGGCCCCGGCCATCCACGCCTCGGACACCAGCATCACGAGCGAAGTCCTGGAAGCGGCGTGCTTCCAGAGCGCCAAGCTCGAAGGCGTCGAGAAGATCTGCTCGGCGCAGGCGCTGGAGGTGGCGGCCAAGCGCTTCCAGAGCGGGCTGGGCCTGCAGGAACTGCTCATCGAGGCCGCGATCGCCAACGGGTACACCGGGCGCACGTTCCGCGACAGCCGGCGCGTGCTCGAGGCCGCCTTCGGGCGGGGCATCGAGGCGGGGATGACCATCATCGACGTCGGCGGCATCCTCTCCAACGTCGCCAACAAGTTCCTGCTCGAGGGCTTCTTCAGCGTCGAGCGCGTGTGGCGGAGCATCTGCGCCGTCCGCAACGTGTCGGACTTCAAGACCGTGACGAGCTACCGACTGGTCGGCAAGGACCAGTACGAGCAGGTCGCCCCGGGCGGCGAGCTCAAGCACGGGACGCTGGGTGAGGAGACCTACAGCAACAAGGCCGACACGTACGGCCTGATGCTCTCGATCGACCGCCGCGACATCATCAACGACGACCTGGGCGCGATCACCACCGTGCCCCGCAAGCTCGGCCGCGGATCGGGTCTCAAGATCAACGACGTGTTCTGGACGGCGTTCATGAACAACGCCGCGTTCTTCAGCGTCGGCAACAAGAACTTCATCTCCGGCGCGGACACGGCGCTTGGCATCGACGGCCTGACCAAGGGCGAGGTCTCGTTCATGGACCTGGTGGATTCCGACGGCAAGCCCACGGGCGTCATGCCGTCGATCCTGCTGGTCCCGACGGCGCTCTCGGCGGTGGGCACGCAGCTCTACAAGAGCGTCGAGATGCGCGACACCACGGCGAACACCAAGTTCCCCGTCGCCAACCCGCACCAGGGCAAGTTCCGCATCGAGGTCAGCCGCTACCTGTCCAACGCCCTCTACACCGGATTCTCCGCCAAGGCGTGGTACCTCCTCGCCGATCCCAGCGACCTGCCGGTGGTCGAGATGGCGTTCCTCAACGGCCAGGAGGCCCCGACCATCGAGACCTCCGACGCGGACTTCAGCCAGCTCGGTGTGCGGATGCGCGGGTACCACGACTTCGGCGTCGCGCTGCAGGACCCCCGGGGCGGCGTCAAGAGCAAGGGCGAGGTGTAAGCAGCATGGGTGAGACACCAATCGGCGGAGGCGCCGGAGAAGAACAGTCCGGGGTCACACCCGGCGAAGGAGAAGGCAGCATGGCATCGGGACCGGCCAAGTTCATTCACGAGGGCGAGGCGATCGACTACACGCCGGGCGCGGACACGCTCACCGGCGCAGTGGTGGTTCAGTCCGAGCTCGTCGGCGTCGCGCTCGGCCCCATCAAGGCGGGCCAGCTCGGCTCGCTTGCGGTGTCGGGCGTGTTCGACTTTCCCAAGGCGGGCGGAGTGGGCAGCGCGATCCCTGTGGGCTCCAACGCCTACTGGGACGCCGCCGCTCAGAACGCCACCAAGAACGCCGCGGCGGGCGCCAACAAGCTCATCGGCAAGGCGGTGAAGAACACCGTGGACGCCGACACCACCGTCCGCATCCGTCTCCTCCAGTAAGGCACCGGAGGCTCTCGTGGGCGACCTGCTCGATCGCGGCTCGGCGTTCCTGGACGACCAGCGGCACAAGCACATGAGCCGCACCGTCATCTACCAGCGCGGGGCCGAAAGCAAGGAGGTCCAGGCCACCATCGGCAGGACCGAGTTCGAGCAGGCCGACGACGCGGGGCTGATCCATCGGACGGAGTCGCGGGACTTCCTGATCCGAGCGGCGGACCTGGACCTGGGCGCTGGCCCGGTTCTCCCGCGGGCGGGAGATCGGGTGAGTGAGACGGTTGGGACAAGCGTGATTGTGTACGAGGTCAACGCGCCGGGCGGACAACCACCGTGGCGGTACAGCGACCCGTACCGCAGGGTTCTTCGAGTTCACACCAAGCACATCGAGACGGAGACGTAATGGCGGACGGCAACGGACAGAACGGGACGAAGGCGCGGTGGGCGGGCGTGCTCGTCACGATCATCCTCGCCGCCGGCGCCATGACCGTCCAGTGGGGCGTGGTGACCACCAAGCTCCAGCAGTTGGAGAAGCGGATGGACGAGTTCATCGGCGAGGCCCGCTCCATCCGCAGCGAGTACCAGGCGATGGAACGCCGCGTGTCGTACCTGGAGGGCAAGGTCGCCGGTATGTCGGCGTCGAAAGGCGGTGCCCCCTGAGCACGATCGTCACCATCGCCGATGCGCTGACCGCCCACATCAACGCGGGCTCGTTCGGGCAGCCAGTGAACGCGGTGCGGATGTTCCAGCCCGCGTTCACGCTGGAGAACCTCAAGGACCTCCGCGTTTCCGTGGTGCCTCGCACCACCGCGATCGCGGCCGCCAGCCGCGACAGCAGCACGTTCGAGTGCGTGATCGATGTGGGCGTGCAGAAGAAGCTGCCGGCGGAGAACGAGACCGCCGAGATTGATGGGCTGCTCGACCTCGTCGAAGCAGTCGCGGATCACGTGCGGCTCAAGCGGTTGCCCGACGCGCCCGACGCCGCATGGGTCGGGATTGCGCACCAGCCCGTGGTGTCGAGCGAGTCGTTGGAGCAGCACCGGGTCTTCACCAGCGTCTTGAGCGTCACGTACCGGGTGCGGAGGTAGCCGTGAGGAACCTGATCACGCTCAAAGTCGATCTCGAAAGCGGGTACGTGCCCATGTCCGGCACACCGGTGATCGCGACGTTCACGCTCACGGCGGCGCACACTAACACGCAGGACGCGATCCTCGAAGGAACGGACGGCAAGGAGATCCCGGTGGCGCCCGGCACGCAGTACTACTTCGAGCGGATGGACCTCTCGAAGATCAAGGTCAAGAGCAAGGCCGGGGAGAGCATGTTCGTGGTCGGCCACAGCGCCGAGTGAAAGGAATCGAACGATGGCCATCAAACTCGGCATGGAGGCCAAGCTCCTCTTCAAGGTGGGCGGCCAGGGCGGCGGCGGTGCGTGGACGGCGCTGGGGAACACCCGCGACGTGACCCTGAGCCTGGAGGCGGGCGAGGCAGATGTGACCACCCGCGCCAACGCGGGCTGGCGGGCCACGGTCGCCACGCTCAAGGAGGCCAGCGTCGAGTTCGAGATGGTCTGGGATACCGCGGACGCCGGGTTCACCGCCATCAAGAACGCCTTCTTCCAGAACGACCCGATCGGGCTCCAGATCCTTGACGACACCGGCGGCCAGGGGCTTCAGGCGGATTTCTCCATCACCAACTTCTCGCGGAACGAGGCGCTGGAAGAGGCGATCACGGTGTCTGTCACGGCGAAGGTGACGTACTCGGTGACCGCGCCCTCATGGATCGGCGGCTGAGGCTGTTGGTTTGCTGTCGGATTGGCGTCGGATTGCTGTCGGGTTGCTGTGCACGGAGGCATGGATGCGGATGTTCATAGACAACGCGGGCCGGACCTGGACGGTGGACATCAACGTCGCCGCGCTCAAGCGCGTGCGCGGGCTCACGGGCGTGGACCTCATGCAGGTCATCGAGGGGACGCTCATCGAGAAGCTCATCCGCGACCCCGTGCTCCTGTGCGACGTGGTCTACGCGATCTGCAAGCCCGAGGCCGACGCCGCCAAGGTTTCGGACGAGGAGTTTGGAAAGGCGATGGCGGGCGACGCCATCGAGGCGGCGACCACGGCGGTGCTGGAGGAGCTGGTGGGTTTCTGCCCGAGCCCGAGGGACCGGGCCAACCTCGGGCGGGTGCTCCAGGCCACGAAGAAGGTGATGGAGCGGGCCCGCGACCTGGTGGAGAAGAAGCTCGACAGCGGGGAGCTGGACCGGCTCGCCGACCGACTGCTGGAGAGTGCTGGCGTCTCGTCTGGCAGTGCGCCGGCGTCCTCGGCCTCGACCCCGGGCCCCTGACCCTGCGTGAACTCGTGGCCATGCTCGACGGCCGCCAGCGCCACGACTGGTCGATCGCCTCGAGCCTCATGGCGGTCATCGCCAACACCAACCGCGACCCCAAGCGATCCCGCCGACTCAACCCCAGCGACTTCGATCCCTTCCACAAGCGGCAGCGGCCCGTCAAGGTTGGCGTGTCGGTGCTCAAGGACGTGTTCATCGACGGCAAGTTCCCCAGCCATGCCAAGGAGGCTCACGGATGAAGAACCTCACGACCCGCCACTATGTCTACATCGCCGGCCTGCTGTTGCTGGCCCTCGTGCTCGCCTCGTGCGCCGGCTTCGACCTGGGCGACCTGGTCAAGGTCAAGACGCCCAACACCATCCAGCAGACCACCGGCCTGCCCTCGACCATGAGTCTCAACGAGGCCGAGACGGAGTACCAGAACTGGTTCAACCAGACGCAGACCACCGGCGCGCAGTGGAAGAACAACATCGAGAAGGCCGGCGAGCTCCGCGGCCTGTTCAGCCAGCTCACGCTCTCGGCGCTTGACACCGTCGGACCGACCGTCGCGGGCCTCCCGGTGCTGGGGCCCGCGCTCCCGGCGCTGACCGGCATCGTCGGTCTGTTCCTGGGTTCGGGCCGGCTGCGCAAGGAGAAGGAAGCGTCCTTCAACAAGGGCCTGGAGAAGGGCAGCGATCTCGCCGGCACCGGGGGCGGGGCTGGTGGGGGTGGGGGGACGGCGTGATCACCATGCGGATCAAGGACATGTTCTTCGACCGCCACGTCGTGATGGCGGCGGTGGACAACGCCAAGCGGAAGGTGCTCAGCAAGGCCGGCGCGTTCATCCGCACGGCGGCCAAGACCAGCATCCGCAAGCGGAAGAAGTCCGCACCTCCGGGATCGCCGCCGCACTCGCACGAAGGGAGCTTGCGGCGGCTGATCCTCTTCGGGTACGACAAGGCCGCCGATTCAGTGGTCGTCGGCCCGGTGGGTTTCGAGAAGAGCGCCGCGCCCAAGGTCCTGGAACACGGCGGCGAGACGGTCGTCCTCTCGCGGCGGGGCGGCAGGCTCACTTCGCGGACGGTGAAGATCGCGCCCCGGCCCTACATGGCCCCGGCGCTGGAGAAGGAGCGTCCGCAGCTGCCGCTGCTTTGGCGCAACTCGATCAGGAAGGGTGATTGACCGTGGCCGACACGCGTGGCATCCGAGCAGGCCGGGCCTTCGTTGAACTGGGCGTCAGCGACAAGCTGTCCGCTGGTCTGAAGGCCGCCCAGAAGAAGCTCGAAGCCTTCGGCGCGGGGCTGCGCTCCATCGGCACCAAGATGGCGGGCATCGGCGTCGCGGCGATCACGGCGCTGCTCGGCACGGCGAAGGCGTTCTCCGACACCGGCGATGTGCTCGACAAGATGAGCCAGCGGACCGGCGTCAGCGTCGAAGCCCTCTCGGAACTCGGGTATGCCGCGGACCTGTCGGGCACGGACATGGAGACCCTGGAGAACGGCCTCCGCGTCATGCAGAAGTCCCTTGTTGAAGCGGCAAAGGGCTCCCAGGGCGCGAATGAGGCCCTCGAGCTGCTCGGTCTGACGGTCGCCGACCTGGCGAAGTTGTCGCCGGACGAGCAGTTCAAGTTGCTCGCCGACCGTATCTCTAAGGTCCAGGACCCTGCGCTGCGGGCGTCGCTCGCGATGGAACTCTTCGGGAAGGCAGGGACGAAGCTCTTGCCCCTCATGGCGGACGGTGCCGCGGGCATCAACGAGATGCAGGAGCAGGCCCGCAGGCTCGGCCTGACCGTCAGCACGGAGACCGCCCGCGACGCGGCGGAGCTCAACGACGCGCTCGGCACGCTGTGGAAGGTGCTCAAACAGGGCGTGTTCACCATTGGCGGGGCGCTGGCCCCGACCCTCAAGGAACTGACCGAACGGATCACCCGGGTGGTGGTCACCGCCACATCGTGGATCAAAGAAAACAAGGACCTCGTGGTATGGGCGCTCAAAGTCGCTGCCGCCGTCGCCGTCGCGGGGATCGCCATCGTTGCTCTGGGATACATCATCTCGGGGATCGGGGCGGCTCTTGGGCTCGTGGCCGGGATCATCGGTGGAATCGGGACTGCGTTCAGCCTGGTCGGGGCCGCGATCGCCGCGGTGCTTTCACCTGTCGGCCTCGTGATCGCTGCGATCGTGGCGCTCGGTGGCGTGCTCGTGGTCACGACCGGCGTGGGAGGCGAGGCGCTCGCCTGGCTCGGGGAGCAGTTCACGGCCTTGCGGGAATGGGTCACCAAGGTCGTCGGCGGCATCGCCGACGCGCTCGCCGCCGGCGACATCGCCCTCGCGGCGGAGATCCTGTGGCTCAGCCTCAAGGTCATCTGGCAGCAAGGTGTGGCGGCGCTGAACAAGGCGTGGCTGGGCGCGAAGGAGTTCTTCGTTTCCACCGCGTACTCGATGTGGTACGGAGCACTCGCGGCCGCGGAGATTGTGTTCCACGCCCTCGAAGTCGGCTGGATCGAGACGGTCGCGTTCCTCTCCAAGACCTGGACCAACTTCGCCACGGGCTTCCAGATGATCTGGGAGGAGGCATCCTCCTGGGTTGCTAAGCGGATGCTGGAGATCCAGGGGCTGTTCGACTCCGGCCTTGACGTGGATGCCGCAAAGAACGCGGTCGATCAGCAACTGGAATCCCGGCTCGTCGAACTGGAGAACGCGGCGCAGCAGACCGTGGCCGAACGCGAAAAGGAGCGGGCCGCCGAACGAGAGCAGGCCGCAGCGATCCACGAAGCCACGCTGGCGGCGATCGGCCAGGACTTCGAGGACGCCCAGAAGGCGCTCAAGGACAAGACCGAGGCGGGTCTCGCCGAGTCGCAGGCCGCGCTGGACGCCGCGAAGAAGAAACTCGCGGACGCCATCGAGCAGGCCCGCCAGAAGCGCGAGGCTGCCGGCGCGGAGCGGGGCCCGCGCAAGAGCCCCCAGGACCTCATGGCCGAGTTCGAGGACCGGCTGTCCGGTCTCGGGGCCGCGATTGGCAAGGGGATCAGCGTCACGGGCACGTTCAACGCGGCGGGAGTGGCGGGATTGGGCGGAGGCGACGCGGCGGAGCGGACCGCCCGCGCGAGCGAGCAGACGGCGAAGAACACCAAGCGCCTGGCCGACGCGGTGGGCGCGGGCGGACTGGCGTTCACCTGAACGGAGGAACGAGTGCCGATCGAGGTGCGCGAGAAGTTCGATTCACGGCGGCTCACCAAGGGGCAGAACCCCTCGGCCGAGCTGGCGTTTATCGTGCTCGGCACCGACGACGCCATCGCCGCACGCGACGCCCTCGAGGATGAATCCGACGACACGTTCGCGGGCCTGCCGCGGCAGTCGGTCTCGGTCGAGCCGCTCGGGCCGGAACTTTGGGATGGCGTGGTGCGATATGGCCAGTCTTCCGGCAGCATCACCCCCGGCGGCGAGGCGGTGTACTCGTTCGATACCGGGGGCGGCACACAGCACATCACGCAGTCGCTGGTAACCGTGCATCGCTATCCCGCGCCCGGCGTCGGGGCTGCCCCGGACTTCAAGGGCGCCATCGGCGTCAGTGCCGACGGTGTCGAGGGCGTGGACATCACCGTCCCCGTCTTCAACTTCACGGAAACGCATTACAAGCCCGACGACGAGATCACCGGCGCGTACAAGGGCATCCTCTTCAACCTCACCGGCAAGGTGAACAGCGACTCGTTCAAGGGATTTGAGCCCGGCGAAGTCCTGTTCCTCGGCGCGTCGGGCTCAAAGCGCACGCAACTCGGCGAGGATGCCGACTGGGAGATCACGTACCGGTTCGCCGCGAGCCCCAACGTCTCGGGGCTCACCATCGGCCCGATCACCGGGATCTCGAAGAAGGGCTGGGAGTACCTGTGGGTCCGCTACGCCGACCAGGAGGACACGGCGGCCAAGGCCATCGTGAAGCGTCCGATCGCGGCGTACATCGAGCGCGTGTATGAGGACGGCGGCTTTGCGGCACTGGGGCTTGATTGATGGGAGACGACCTCCGCAAAGTCCGGCCCGGCGATCCGCTCCGCGTCCCCGCGCGGGCATACAACGCCTTCGTTGACGCCGCGCTCGACCTCAAGCGCCGCCAGCAGGATCGGGCCTCGGGGGAACTCCGCGATGGCGGCCGCCAGCACGGCGTGGTCCCGGTCCGTAACGACTCGGGCGTGGACCTGGACCGCTACCACGTCCTGGCCATCGACGGGCCGCTCTTCCCGCCCGGGGACGAGGGGCCGGAGAAGACCTTCCAGAACCGCATGGCGCTCAAGGGCATCGAGCCGGACGAAGTGACCGTCCCGGGCCGCTTTGTGGTGGCCCGCGAACCCATCATCGCCGGAGAGATGGGGCCGTGCGTCATCCACGGCGTCACGCCCGTCCGGCTGTTCGTCGAAGAGGAAGAGCACGCCTTCGCCGACATCAAGCCCGGCGAGCGCGTGCTCGTGTCGAGCGGCTCTGGCGGCACCGTGATCCTGTGGAAAGAGGACGGAGTCGGCGAGAAGTGGGCGGTCGTGGACATCGGCCGCCCGCGCTCCGACAAGATCGTGGTGATTCTCGGCGAGGCGACAGAGATCACTGGCGAGCGTTTCAGGTGGCGCTATCCGTGGGACGAAGCTGCAATCGACGGCGATCCCGAGAGCGAGACTTTCGGACGGTACATCAAGGTCGAAAACGGCCTCTCGTCCGGGAGCGACCCCGACAAGTACGCGATCAACCGCTTCGAAAGTCACCACAGCGACGTGCCGGACCAGGAGCCCGAGGGCACCGATGGCTTCGGCGGGGTGCGGTCCTACTTCGTGCCCGGGCAGTTGGAGCCGATCGACCCGGCTGGGTTCTGCCCGCGGAAGGCGGCGATCCCGATCCTGCGCCCCATCCTGAAGGGCGTGGCCGTGCAGATGACCGCTGAGCGGGACACGCAGGGCGGCACGGTGTGGTGCTTCCAGGCCCTCAACGGCGTGGAGTTGATGGAGTTCGACGTTCCGGTGTGGCTGTATGTCTGAAACCCAAACGCCCATCCCGCCCCCACCAGTCGACCTGGAAGCACGCCGCGAGCACGAGCGGCAGAAGTACCTCGCACTCGGTGGCACGCGGTACGGCTCCAGCAACCACGGCCAGCACGCCTACGCGCTGGTGCAGGGGTTCAAGCCCCGGTTCGTCGTGGACTTCGGGTGCGGCCGAAACCTCTTTATACAGCATCTCCGGCGGCTGGGGATCGACGGGCTCGGCGTGGACTTCGCGTTCCCCGAAGCGGACATCGTGGCGCCCGTGCACCGCGTTCCGCTCTCGGCCGGCATCGCGGACGTGGTGACCGCCTTCGACGCCCTCGAGCACCTGCTCCCCGAGGATGTGGACGAGGTCCTGGACGAGATGCGGCGGATCGCCATACCCCGCGGGCGCTTCGTGTTCTCCATCTGCACCCGGGAGAGCAAGACCAAGGTGAACGGCGAGGGGTTGCACCCGACGGTGCGGTCCCGCGGGTGGTGGCTGGAGCGGATCGGTCGGGTGGGCACGGTGCGCCAGGGACTGGGCGCACCCAGGTACATCGCAGGGGTGTTCAACGATGCGTGAGAACAGCGGCGACATCGCGGCATTGCAGGCGGGGCTCAAGCAGCGCAAGCCCGCGCGGTCGGGCGTGCGGCTCTACACCGCGGACTTCGACTCCATGTCCCTGTGCGACTTCTACAGGGGGCGGTCGGCGTTCCTCATGCTCTCGGGGCCATCGCTCAACCAGATCGACCTCTCGCAGCTCAACCGGCGCGGCATCGTGACGATGGCGGTGAATAACGCCTGGTCGCTCCACCGCCCGACGCTATGGACCTGCGTGGATGACCCGGGACGCTTCATCGACACGGGCTGGAAGGACCCCGGCATTCTGAAGATCGTGCCGGTATCGCACTTCGACAAGCGACTGCGGGTCCAGAACCCCGACGGTTCGTTCCGCGCCAGCGCCTTCAAGGTCCGCCAGATGCCCGGCGTTCTGTTCTACCGCCGCAGCGACCATTTCGACCACAGCCGGTTCCTCAAGAGCGACACAATCAACTGGGGCCAGGACGGTGAGCACACGGATTCGCTTGGGATCAAGGGCAAACGCAGCGTGATGCTTGCCGCGCTCCACCTGCTGCACTACCTGGGCTTCCGCACGGTGTATCTGCTCGGGTGCGACTTTAAGATGGCGGGCGACCGCAAGTACGCCTTCAGCGAGGAGCGGACGCGCGAAGCCATCCGGCACAACAACATCCTGTACGACTCCCTCCAAAAGCGATTCGAGGCGCTGAAGCCGCACTTCGACCTGCACGGCTTCAAGGTCATCAACTGCTCGCCGGGCAGCGAACTCGGCGTGTTCGAACGGATGGAGTTTGTCGACGCCGTCGCGGCGGCCGGCGCGGAGTGCGGCAAGGCCGTGGACACGGCCGGGTGGTATCGGGCCAAGGAGGTGAACAAGTGAGCGACGAACCCCGCCGTTACTTCCTCTACATCCCGGTCTGGGCCTCGACCACCGGCGGCGGTGGCGGCGGGTCCGGCTCGTCCTCGGCGTCGAGCGAGGGCAGTTCCTCCTCATCGTCGAGCAGCAGTTCGTCGTCGAGCAGTTCCAGCGGGTCATCCTCGTCGTCCGGGTCCTCTTCGAGCGGATCGTCCTCCAGCGGGTCCTCGAGCAGCGGCTCGGGATCATCTTCCAGCGGTTCCGGGTCGTCCAGCGGGTCGGGCTCCTCGTCAGGGTCCGGCAGCAGCGGCGCGTCGAGCGGCGCGAGTTCGTCGGGCGGTGGTGGCTCCAGCGGCATGAGCAGCGGCGCGTCGTCGGGGGCCTCATCCGGTGTGTCATCGGGCGCCAGCAGTGGCGGTTCCTCCGGCGGAGGTTCCTCGAGCGGCGGTTCTTCGGGGGGTGGCTCATCGGGCGGCGGCGGTTCTTCCGGCGGAGGTGGCGGCTCGTCGGGGGGCGGGGGTGGCTCCAGTGGCGGAGGCGGCGGGGGCTCGAGCGGTGGTGGCGGCGGGGGATCGTCGGGCGGTGGCGGTGGCAGTTCGGGCGGTGGCGGCGGATCGTCGGGCGGCGGGGGTTCCGGGGGCTCAGGCGGGTCGAACTGCCTGCTCTTCGGCACGCTCGTCCGCCTGGCCGACGGCCGCGTCACGCCGATCGAGAACCTCAAACCCGGCGACAGCGTCGCCACCATCAGGGTGCCCGGTCTCGAGGTCGATGTCCCTTACCGCGCCCAGTACCAGTGGCTCTCGCACCGGGGCATGCGCGGCACCATCCCGACCGTCGGCCGCGTGGCCAGCGTGAAACTCGGCGAGCACACCGGGTTCGTGGTGATCAACCGCCGGATCAAGGCCACGCCCGAGCACCCCTTCCTCATGCGCCGCGGCGACGAATGGGGCTTCTCGTCCGCCGAGTTCATCAAGAAGGGCGACTACCTGATCGGCGAGCGTCTGGCCGAGGAACTCGTGGAGACCGTGGACCGCATCGACGCCCCGACACGCACCGTGGCCATCCACATCCCCGGCACGAACACGTTCTCAGCCGAAGGGGTCTGGGTCCACAACGACATGCCCGCGACGGCACAGTCGTCCGGGTCAGGGGTGAGTTCGAGCGGCTCAGGATCGGGATCCGGCTCGGGCAGCTCTTCCAGCAGCGGGTCCTCGTCGGGCTCGGGCAAGTCCAGCGGGTCATCGATGTCGTCGTCCTCGGGCAGCGGATCGGGCAGCGGAAGCGGGTCGAGTTCGAGCGGCGGGGGCACGGGGACGTTTTCGATCTGAACGAAACCTCGGTACGAGCGATTCATGGGCAAATCGCGTACACTTGACACCTGAAGAACGCCGAACGAGGGCGTGCCGTCATGGCTCGCTACCGGGGCGGTGACCGTTCGTGTGTAGGAGATGGTCCTTTGATGCTCGCAGTGTGGTTCAAATGGCAGCCAGCAAGGAGAAGCCAACTCGATTCCCTGACACTCGGTGGTCCCTGGTGGGTCGAGCTGCGGCATCGGACGCGGTCGTGCGGCTCCAGGCACTCGAGGAACTCCTGTCCATCTACTCGCCGGGGTTCCGAACATTCTTGATCCAGGCGAGACATATCGCTCCGGATGAGGCGGACGAGTTGGTCCAGGCGTTCGTCGCCGATAAGGTGCTCGCCGCGCAACTCGTTCGCCACGCGGACCAGCAACGCGGCAAGTTCCGCAACTTCGTACTCAAGTCGCTCAACAACTTCGCAACTACTCGCCGACGGGGACAGATGCGGCCAGGCGGGTCGCTCGAATCCGCCCACGATGCCGCGGAGCAGCTCCAGTTCACCACCGCTGACGTGTTCGATCGCCAGTGGGTTCAGCAAGTGGTTGCTGACGCGCTCCAAATGATGGCGTCAGATTGCGAGAGTCGAGGCCGTGCTGACATGTGGGAGATCCTCCGGCTGCGGGTGGTTGAGCCAGTGTTTCGCGGCGCTGAGCCATTGGGATATGAGCAGATCGTCCAGTTGTTTGGCTTCGATTCGCCGCGTCAGGCAATGAACCTGCTGGCGAGTGCGAAGCGTTGTTTCCTTGACCACCTGAGATTGGCGATCAGCAAGTACGTGGAGGAAGATCGGATCGAAGAGGAGCTGGCCGACCTGCGAAGAATCGTGGCGCACTAGCGCAAGACCATCGCCTGCAAGGAGTAGTACCTGAAGAGATAGGGCCTCGGGAGCCAGACACCCATGAAGTCTCCGTCATCCGAACACTCGAGCAACGCCATTCTCCGGGTCCTGTTGGATTCGGCGCTGCCCGAGCCCTGCGCATGGTCAACGGACGATCTTCGCGCCGTCTTGGCCCACATGCTCGCTACGCCTCTCAGACTGGAGGTATTGCCGATCGCTACAGCACTGGGAGTTCCCGCAGATCAGGTTGCAAGCATCATCAACCAGTACGGCTGCGATACGTTTGGGACGGCACTAAACGCGGCCACACCAAATGCAGAGGCGCTTCGCCTTGTGAAGGCGTTCGCCAAGTCCTTTCTGCAGCCAGGCCAGCAAGACCTGCCAAAGGACGTGGCCAGGGTTCTCTATGTGGCCTCCATCCTCCGCGCCAGAAAGTGTGGCGCCAGAGACGTTTCTTCTCTTCCTAATGCAGACGTCACTCGCGAGGCGCGTCGCGTCCTGACGTATGACTGGCTTCCGCACGACCTGCGGGCACTCATCCGGCAGTGCATTTCGCTGGAGGGCGGCGGTTCTATGAGTGATCCCCAACAGGAGTCGTGATCGAGATGCCCATCCTGGCCTCCGGCCAAATCGTGCGGGACACCTATGAAGTCGAGCGGCTGCTCGGCGAGGGCGCTTTTGCCGAGGTGTATCGAGTCAAACACCGCTTCATGGGTCGTCAAGCCATGAAGGTGTTCAAAGCGGTCGGCGCGACGGTCAAGGATATCGAACGCGACCTAGCCGAGGCGTTGCTGCTCTCCAGCATCAAGCACCCGAACATTGTGGAAGTTTACGACGCCAACGTGATTCAGATGCCCAAGGCACAGTTCGGTTACTTCACCATGACCTACGTGCCTGGTGGAACGCTGGAACGACATTGGCGATCATTCGGCGCCGACTTGATGCCGGTGGAGCAGGTCGTCGAGGTAGTCAAGCAGGCCTGCCGCGGCTTGGCGGTTGCTCACTCATCCGCGCCGCCCATCGTGCACCGCGATATCAAGCCACAGAACATCCTCGTGGGCCTACGGGGAGACGGATTGCACGTCAGACTGAGCGACTTTGGATTGGCCAAGGCTGTGAACCCACTAACACTTCTCGTCAGCGCGAAGGGCACGCTGGGATTCAAGCCGCCCGAATCACTTCACAATGTCGACTCCTGTGCAGCCGACATCTGGGCTCTGGGTACGACCCTGTACCTTCTACTGACCGACGAAATGCCGTTTCCCACGCTAGGCAGCCGAGATGTCGACGACGCCAGTCGATTTCTCCGCCCGATCCGACCGCCGAGCATTTACAACGTGAGCGTCAACTCCGGACTTGAATCTGTGATCTACCGCTGCCTGGCAGCGAAGGCCGAGGATCGGTACCCCAATGCCATGACCCTCCTGCAAGACCTTGAGAAGTGGGAACCGGGGCGTGCTGCTGTCGGCACATCGGTGAGCCACTCGAAGCGGGGCTCCAAATCCGCAATCGGCGATCGTTCTCCACATAATCTCAAGGGAGAGGCCGATATCGCCCTGAGGGAGGCACTGACCATTGCTCAGGACCCCACCAAACTGATGACTGCGGCCGACCTCCTTGAGGAAGCCATGAGCAAGGACCCCGCGCTGAGGGATCGCTTCGAGCAGCACCTGCAACTGTGGCGAAAGGGCATCATGCATTGCTCGACGGCGGACTTGTCAAAGAGCCGGTCCAATCGTGGGGGGCGGCAATGAAGATCATGACGCCACCGTTCGTTCGACCCATGCCCGCGCTTTCCAATGGACTCGCGGCGCCCAAGCGGGCCGCCGCTCCCCGCCTTCATTTCAGGGCCGCGTGGCGCAACACGAAGCACATCGAGGAGTAGTAGTAGCAACGCAACGGAGTTCATGGTCCAGCCGAGGATTCGAGATGAACACAGTGGAAGAGGCAACAGATTGCACGGCCCTTTTGGAGATGGCCACTCCGTCCCTGTACCGTGGAAACCTCTTTCGCGTCCTCGGTCTCCCGGTTTCGGCTACCACCGCCGATGTTCGCCGCCAACAAAAGCGACTGGAAATGGAGCGCAAACTGGGGGTCACCTCCAATGGTGCTCATGGAGGGGTGCTCGCGCTCGATCCGCCCGGAACTCCGGACGAGACGCGAGCGGCCCTCGACCGACTGAGCGAACCTGAAGCACGATTGTTGGACGAGGTGTTTTGGTTCTGGCCGTTGGCTGCGGATGCCGCGGAGGATCTCGCCCTGCGGGCACTGGAGCGAGGCCAAGCAAAGGAAGCCACTGCGATTTGGACGTCAGGCGCGAAGCAGGGACCGGCGACTCACGTCGCTATTCACAATCTCGCTGTGTTTGAGCATCTCGTCGCCCTCGACTACGAGGCCCGTCTTACCGGCAATGGGCTGGACACCAAGCAACGAGAGCGACTCGGCGAGCTCTGGGCGAGGGCGCTATCCAGATGGGGTCAAGTGATAGAAAGTGAGGACTTCTGGAGTGCGTTGAGGACTCGCGTGCGTGAGATGAACGATGCTCGCTTGACCACCGGCCTGGTGCGGCGCATTCGTGCCACGTTGCCGCAGGCTCTGCTGTTGATCAATGGCAAGATTGCCAGTGGCGCTGCCGAACGGAGAGACACCGACAACGCGCACAGACACATCCAGCTGATTCGCGGAGCTACGTTTGCGGCATCGGCAGCAGACCAAGCGATCCGCGAAGCGATCGCCCCAGTGCGACAGCGGATCAAGGCGGCGGCTGACAACGCGAAGCGCGCTTGGCAGAAGGCGCCGCAGCATGGAAATCGATTTGCTCGCGAGCTGCACGCGCAGGCAAGTCCACTGCTCGGGATCGTGGATGTGCTCCTGCCGCCAAAACATCCGAGCCGAATCGCCCTGCATGACATGGTTGCGGATGCGATGCTCGAAGGGCAAGTCGTGTTTGTGCGCAAGACGGAGGACTGGAAGGAGAGCGTGGCGGTGTTGCAGCTCGCTTGTCAGGTAGCAGCCGGCGAAGCGCTCAAGCACAGACTTCCTGAGCAGATCGAGATCCTTCGCAAGCAATCGGATGCGGGGAATGACTGGTGCAGTGCGGGATACTGGGACTTGGCGACGGAGACCCTTGCTCGGCTCGAGTCCATTCGGGCACAAATGGATGGTGGCGATCTGGACGGAGCCGTTCGACAACTTGTAGAAATGGACGCGCACAACGGGCTACCGCCACTGCGGCGATGCATCGCGCACTGTCTGAGCCTCAAGTCGATCCGTGTGTACAACGACGCACAAGGCGCGTTCAACCTCGACACCGAGGTGCTGAAGGTCATCTTGAGCAGGCTTCGGGCAATGCCCGAGGCGATGATCAGCCGCGTACTCGGCAATCCCCCAACACCGTCAACGCCGAGTTTCATGATTCCGCCCTGTCTCTGCTGCGGCTCCACGGGCTACACAGCGTGGACCTCGTTTACCTACAAGGACATTCCACTCTTCATGTGCAGTAACTGCTCATACAAGCACAATCAGGAGATCACTCGGCAGAGGGACTCGCTTCGAAGCCAGATGGTTCACTCGCTGGAGCTGCTGCTCCTCGCAGACGAGGTCGATCCCGGTGATGCTGGCATTCAGAGAAACATGAAGACCTTGAAGGATATTGCACGACAGGTCGAGTGCTCTATTCCGGGCACCCGCGCGATCAAGAAGCAGCTTGGAATGCAACTGGATAGGCCCGGCATTCTGTCGCGCCTGCTGGGGATATTCAAATGACCACAGACAGGCAGGACAGTCTCGGTGATCAGGCAATGCGGCCCAATGTGTTCGACTCGCTTCGGCAGCTGCTCTACCCGTCGGAAATCCGGATCGCGCTTCCACGCGACGCGCAAGCGGCCGCAGAAGACGGTGTGGCATCGGCGCCATCGAGCGCGCACCCGGCTGAGACTCCAGACCTGGCGCGCGAAGCCCGCGTAGATCGGATGCTTGCCGACGTAGCAACATGTTTGTGGTATCTCAAAACGAAGCACTTCAAACGCGCATGGGACAGCGAGGACCGTGATGAAGATGATCCCCGCGCTCGCCGTGCACTGGGGCGGCTGAACACGGGGCTGGCAGCCCTTGCAGCAGGGGGCATCGAGATTCAAGATCCAACGAACAGGCGATACCCTCCAGGCAGCGGCGATCTGATGAAGCCAGTACAACTGCAACCCACACCTGGGCTCACCGTGGAAAGGGTCGTCGAGACGGTGAAACCAATTGTCTTTCGACACGGACGCCTGGTCCAACAAGGAGAGGTGTTCGTGGCGGTTCCGGAAGACGGAGCGGGGCAGGACTCGGGCGAGCGTCATCGGACGCCAGCCCCAGAATCGAGTGGAACGGTCGGTGGCGAGCCACCGGCGGCGCCCACACAGACCTCTCCGATCGAGCCGGCTTCACCCGAAGAGGTCGGCCCATCAAACCCGTCGCCAGATGTCCGACGTGACCCAAACTGATCGTGCCAGCCGTCATGCCCGTGAACATTCAGTGCCCCGTCAGTGATCGAGAAAGGCAACCGCAATGCAGCGCACAACTGTGGACTTTGGAATCGATCTCGGAACCACGAACAGCACCATTGCGGTGATCCATGAGACCGATGCCAAGGTCATTCCGAACTCAGGCGGTTCAGGCATCACGCCGTCAGCAGTATGGATCGATAAGCGAGGCAAACTTCACGTCGGCTTCGAGGCCAAACAGCACGCCCTCGTCGATGACCAGGATAATGGTGACCTTGAGTTCAAGCTGAGAATGGGTCTCGGCGCCGAGGGCAAGAAGTCGTTCGTTCGGGCCGGCCGGGAGCTTCTGCCAGAGGAGTTGTCAGCTGAGGTGTTGAAATCACTGAAGATGGACGTGCAGACGAGCATGGGGGAGCAGGTGCGATCCGCCGTCATCACGGTGCCCGCGGCGTTCGAGTTGCCACAGACCAACGCGACGCAGAAGGCGGCCGAATTGGCAGGGTTGGGGAGGTGTCCGCTGCTCTTGGAACCGGTGGCCGCGTCTCTGGCGTACGGCTTCCAGACCGAGCACGACAACGTCTACTGGCTCGTGTATGACTTCGGAGGCGGTACCTTTGACGCGGCGATCATGCGCGTGCGCGACGGGCTGATTCAGGTTGTCAACCATGATGGTGACAACCACTTGGGGGGCAAGCTGATCGACTGGGACATCGTTACGAAGCGGCTCATCCCGGCGGTGACGAGCCAGTTCAACCTCCCTGAGTTCCGCAGAGGCAACCCGAAATGGCGGAATGCGATCGGCAAGATGAAGTACCACGCCGAGCTGGCCAAGATCGAAGTGTGTCGTACCAAGGCTCCGCAAGATGTGTGGATCGAGGGCCTCTGTCAGGACGCTGATGGAAAGACCGTCGACTTCGCGTACACCCTGACACCCGCGGATGTGCAGCAGGTCAGCCTGCCATACATCGAGCAGTCCCTTGCCCTGTGCCGCAAGACGCTGAAAGACAAGGGCCTGACTGGCGAAAGCCTCGAACGCATCCTCATGGTTGGAGGATCAACGCTCAATCCGTGGGTACGTGACGCAGTTCAAGCGGCCGTTGGCAGCAAGTTGGAGTTCGGCATCGACCCCGTTACTGTGGTTGCGCGTGGTGCCGCCATCTTTGCCAGCACCCAGCCGCTTGTCACGCCGTCGGCCCAAGTGCCCAAGGGCACGTGGCGAATCCAGATCGAGCACGAACCAGTTGGGAACACCACCGATCCCGACATCGGCGGCAAGGTCATCGCTCTCGATGGGCACTCTTGCAAGGGCATGACCATCGAGTTCGTGGACACGAAGACGCAGTGGCGATCCGGTCGAATGTCGCTGAACGCCGAAGGTGTGTTCCTGACCCAGTTGTTCGCCGACGAGAAGCGCAGGTGCGAATTCAGCATACACCTCTGCGATCCAACAGGGAATAGACTGCCCAGTTCACCCGAAAAGGTCGTCTACACACTCGGAGTCGTCCCGGACAAACCGCCCGCCGTGCACACGATCGGCATCGGTCTGGCGAACGATGAAATGCGAGCCTACATAAAGAAGGGTTCGAAACTGCCAGCGCGCGGGACCGACGATCTACGCACCACAGTTGCGCTTCGCGCGGGCAGCACGGATGAGGTCCGGATACCCGTTCTCGAGGGAGAGAACGCCCGTGCGACGAGGAATCACCATGTCGGCACGGTCTCGATCCGCGCGGCCAGCATCAGGCGAGATCTTCCGGCGGGCAGTGAGCTGAACGTGACTGTGCTGATGGATGAGTCCCAGGATGTTCGTGTGCAGGTGTTCGTACCGGTGTTGGACGAGGAGTTCGAAGCGAAGTTTGAACACCGCATGCAACGCAACTCTATCGCAGAATTGACAGATGAAGTAAAGCAACAGAAGGCGCGGCTCGCCGAGGCAAGGGAGAAGGCCGAGCGAACAAAGGCGCTAAAGGCGGACGAGGCGCTGTCACGTATCGAAGACCAGGACATTGTCGATCAGGTCGACTCGCTTCTGGAAGCGGCGCCTCAGGACGTTGATGCACGCACCCGACTTGATCGGTGCGTTCGGGACCTTGCCGCCGCCATCGACGAGGTGGAGGACTCTGTTGAATGGCCAACGATGCTCGAGAAGGCGGAGGCATCGCGACTGGATGCTGAGAAACTGGTCACGCAGTTCGGGGACACAGCCGATCGCAATCGCCTTCATTCGCTCGAGGAGCAGATGAAGCGGGCGGTCGATGGGGGTGATCATGACCTGGTGCGTCAGTGTACAGAGGAGTTCGACGGGCTGTGGTTCCGCGTGGCGGAGCGTCAGGCGAGTTTTCATGTCACACGATTCAATCATCTCCTGGAGCGTCTGCAGTCCATGAGAGATGTTGGACAAGCGGAACAGCTTGTTGCACAGGGACGTCGGGCCATCAACAACAATGATGTGGATGCACTCAAAGCTGCCAATCGACAGCTGATCTCGATGCTTCCACGCTCGGAGCAAGAGAAACTCGACAAGCGTGTGGGAGACGTGGTCTGAACTGCCCGGGCCTCCGAGGGCTGCGTTTCATGTCGGTGTGAGCGTCAATGCCGTTGCCAACCAGGACCTAGGGCGAACCATGCCGGATAACGTTACTCCACAATCACCAAGCGCCTCTCGCGTGGCCGTCACTCACGGATCTCGCTTTAGATTGGCAGTAGTCAAGGCTCGGAAGGGCCGTTTCGAGGAGGCGGGCGCGGATCTCCAGCAGGCTCGGAATGAGGGACAATGCTCCGATGCCGACGCCCTGGATCTTCAGGCACGGATGTACGCACAACAAGGTCTCCACCTGCAGGCGGAGACTTGCTGGCGCAAGGCCCTTCAGCTGGGTGGGGCGAGACCCGAGTACATCGCGGCGTTGGGACGGCTATACGTGCCGCGCGCGTCGCGCGGACGACTCGTGGCGATTGGCTGCTATGCCATCCTCGGCGCGATCGCGATTCTCGTCAGTTGGCAGGTGCTACTTGTGCTACCAGCTCGTCATCGCCAGCTGGTGCAAGAGCTTGACCGTGTGAGCGCAGGCCATACCGCACTCGAATCAGCAGTCAATGCTCGCATCGATAGAGTGTCCGATGTCGTGTCCGCTGTGGAGAGAAGCGGGCGGCAGCGAGAGGAGCAGGCAACCAATCGGCTTGTTGCCGCCCTGGGTGATCTAGCCGCACAATCCCAGGAGCTTCGAACATCACAGGAGGCGGCGACGAGGGAGCGCCAAGCCATCCTCGCGAAGGTGTCGGCGGATGTAGCAGTATCGCAAAGGCAAATGACCGACTTCGAGAGCCGAGTCACCACTCTGCTTGCCGACGTGCAACGGGCTGCGAACGAACGTCAAGCCTCGGAGGATCTCGCGCGATCCTCTTTGCATGAATGGCTTCAGGGGCAGATCGGCCGTCTTGCGTCACAGCTCGATGCGCAGGAAGACAGCTTGTGTACTGCTCTGGATAGCCAATCACAGGTGACGTGTGCGCTGTTCGCTCTACAAGCTCAGATTGACCGCACGTCATCGGAGTCCGCTGCGGCAATGGACTCCGTCCGACGAGAACTCGGCGAACTGCGTCTGATGCTGAAACGTCCTCAAGCCGAGGTGCCGAAGGGGGCAGAAGCGGATCGGAATGCTTCATCGCGTCGTTGAACGGGGTCCCCCAATGTGGATACACAGCCAGTCTCAACAGAGGGTGGGTCGTGTCGAAGGACTAATGCTGGAGCTGACTCGTGGTACCGTTGGAAGAGATTCCTGCGTTGATGGACGACTTGGTGGTGCGGTCGCACGTGAATGCCGCGAGCGTGTTGATGGGCCTGGACCGCCACCGATGCCAGACGCGCATTGCACGCGTCCTTGGTTGCTTGCGAAAGGGCGCCTACTTGATCGGTGCTGGCCCAGGTACAGGCGGTATCGTCCCACTGTCGGTTGATCGCGTGGTGCTTGGACGTGCGGCAACCCCACTTGAGGAGTCCGGCGGCGAAGTAGTCGATATTCAGGCGAGCGATGCGTCATACCTCGGCCCGCACGAAGTCTCACGCACCCATGCCGCAGTTGTTCGCGTGGTCAAGAACGGGTGCCCCCAGTACCTTGTGGTCGACCTGGGCAGCACTTGCGGCACCTTTGTGAATGGAAAGCACGTGTCCGCAGAGGGTGTCGGCACACCCCTTGCCACGGGAGATGTGATCTCGCTGGGCGCGTCGCACGCGACCACATACCTCTTTCTTGAGCGCTAGCCGGCCGAGTGCCGCGTGGTCGCCGCGGGGGCCGGTTCCTGAATCTGCCTAACGAGATCGTCATTCGGAGTTCATCGTCCATAGTGCCAACGGGCCCCGTTATTCTGCAGAGTCCTCTCGCAAAGTACGTTCGTCGCATCCCAGAGCCTTTGCGGCTCGATTCCAAGTGCCGTGCTGCTCCTTGGCCCACTGGGCGAGGCCTCGTTGGAAGTGACGGATTCGATCGCGTCGAGAGCCCTCGCCCCAAGGCCTCGACTCACCGGCACCGGCGGCAGGGTGCCCGACGGCTTGCCACGCGGCGACGGCGCGTGCAACCGCATCGGAGTCCGAGCGGCCATGCCACCAGGCGGTAGCAAGCACCGCCAGCCGCTGCAAGTCTCGGAGATTGCCGGGGAGGGTATGCGATGCAATCGCGTCCATGAGCACATGGTGCGGCGGAGGATCGGACGGCACGGCCGTGTCTACCCTCAACTCCCGCCAGACGCGGGCCCAGTCGTCCGGCAGGTCTTCTCGGCAGTCGCGCAGCGGTGGGAGCGACACGATGAGGTGGCTCAGTCGATCGAAGAAATCGGGCGCCAAACGCTTCGCGAGCTCAGCAAGCGGCGCATTGCTGGCGCAGATCACCTCCACATCGACCGACAACTCCTTGTCGCCACCCACCTGGCGATACCGACGCCGCCGATCCTGAAGGAATCGGATCAGTTTCCGCTGCGCGGCCATCGGGAGGTCCTGCACCTCGTCGAGAAAGAGGATGCCGCCGTCCGCGTTACCGAGGAGGCCCTTGCGAACGGCCTCGGCACCGGTGAATGCGCCCTTGACGTGACCGAAAAGCTCGCTCTCGGCAAGCGTGGAGTCGAGCGCGCCGCACGGCACGGTCACAACGTTGCTCCGGCGCTTGATGCTCGCCACGAGGGTTTCGACGAGCCGCGTCTTACCCGTGCCGCGCTCCCCCAGCACGAGGAGTGGCGCGCCCGCCACACCCGCATACCGAATCAGGTCCTCCAGCGCCCGACGCCTCGCCGGAGACTTCGCCTCAGGGTCATATTGCGCGACCGGTGCGCGCACCGAAGCGGCTTCGCGTATCTCCGCGAGATACGTTGAGATTGGAAACTCGACCGGATCGATCCGAACCGCTCCGTCTCGCCCTTCTCGCTGTGACGACCAGAGGCGCGTGCCGGCCGGAAACGCACCTCCCGCGTGCAGCAGCAGCCACACGCAGTGCATGGCCGGCGTGCCGGGTGAGATATTGACATTCAGTCGGTCCTCTCCGACAAGCGTTGGCAGCACTCCTCGCGAAACCGCCTCATAGACCTCCGAATGGCTGCTGGGGTCCTTGACCGGGAGAGAGCGCACGTCCATGCGCGGACCGTCCCAGGCATCGCCTGGGTTGAACGGCTCCGCCTTCCGGCACAGGTAGATAACCCTGCCAATGTGGGTGCCCTTGCCCTTGAGAAGCCGAATAGCATTCCGAAGAACCTCAACGCCGTGGTTCTTCGAGTGCCACGCGATTAACGTCTCGGTCTTCGTGCTCATGAACTGGTCTCCGCTACGAGCACCCGTTTCAGTCCGAGAGAGTTAGCGAGCGCTCTGGCCGCATCTCGCTCGCTTGGGGCGGTAACGCCGACGACTCTGGAGCCGTCGGACAGCCGAAACACCCGCGGAGCCCCGGCGACCCGCGTCTTCTCGTCCTCGGCGTTGCTTTCGGGCTTGGCGTTCGCAGGCAGCCGGGGAGCTCGCACGCGGTACGTGAACCGAATCGAATGCGTCCAACGCAAACCTCGTTTCTCCGCCTCGCGGCGCAGAACCGTCTCGTCGTGCCTGGCCTCGTCCAGTCGAACCGCACAGTCGGCAACAACATCATCCAGTGCAACCTCGACGACGGGCTTGATGCTGACGATGCCGTCGAGGTTCTTTGGGGGGGCGCCAGGCCCGAGGAAGACGACATCGCCGGACACCTCTCCCAATGTCGCCGGCGATTCGAGCCGCCACGCGGCTGCCCCCTTCCACTCGTCCAGCAACTTCACGAGCTCGCGCGTACCTGACTGGTCGAGACGTACTCCGAGCTCAAAGCCATCATCCAATCCGTGGCGTTGCAGGTTCGCCGACATGATCATCGAGTCCTGATCGCACACGATCGCCTTCGCATGCAGCCAGGGCAGGCACACCAGTTCCACGCCTGCGCGACGCATCTTGAGCATGGCACTGGTGGCCACGGAGCGGTACCTCGCAAGGGCCGTAACGACAACTCCCTTCGCCGCACGCTCGCACAGGGCCTCAACGACAGGATGATCTGCGTCCCACCCGTAGCTGGAGACGACGATCCGCTGCTTGGCCGTGCGGATCATCGTGAGTATGGCGTCCTTGATATGGCAGCGCCCAGCCATCGTCGTGTGGATTACGGCGTCCGTGGCGGGCAGCGCGACCTCCCCGAGCGGCTTGATGCGATCCAGCTCCCCCTTCCCCAGAAGCTCGCGTTCGGCCAGTTCCCAGATGGCGTACCGGATCTGGCCGAACAGCGCTCGGCATTCCGTCGCGTTCAGTCGCACCGCCAGCTCCTCGTTGCGAGTCAGGGCTTCCGTGGTGAGATTCGCCGTCAGGAGCAGTCCACGGGCTGCATCGGTTCCAGGATCAACAAGCACACACTTGGCGTGGAACGACGGCGATGACCGGATGACCATGCGCCCGGCGAACTCGTCGAGCATGCGCTTGTGCGCCTCCGCAGTCTTCGCGTCGAACACATCCTCATCACTGAGGTCACGGTCGAGCTTTGCCTCCGCGGAGATGAGCCCGTACACACGGCAGCCCCGCGACGCAGCGGCGAAAAGTTCCCGTTGGACCTCAGAGTCCGAGAGCAGGAACGAGCTGAAAACGACGACTTGGCTGGCACGGCGCAGTAAAGACAGCACTTCGTCAAGCACGACTCGATCTCGCCCCGTTGCGCAAACCTTCCAATTCGCGGCCAGTGTGGTCCCTCCGGAACGCGGGCTCGGTGGCGACCGCCGCACGAGCACTGGCGGAACGGGTTGCTTTCTCTGATCGAAAGCCATTTCAACAGGCAAATCCCACATGTTGCTGGTTTCCATCTTCACAAGCTCCAATCAAGGGCCGACTGCAATGCCCAATACGCCCGGGGTCTGGAGCCGTTCACACCCTTCTCGCCGAGTTCTCGAGCCAGCATCTCGCGGCTCGGGAACTGAACGGTCCAGCCGTCGAACGCCGACCTGATTCGGCTGGTCAACGCCGCAAAGGCCTTCTCAGTCTGCACAGCGCTGATCTGCGACACGAGCTGATATCTGGCCCACTCCGACGCCGATTGTTCAGAATCGGGACAGAGCTTGATGTTGGACACCTTCATGTCCTGGAACTCACCAAAGCGGTCCAAGGCGGGCGACGTGAACGCCAGCGACGTGCGCATGTTGAGCTTCTCGTCTTCGGAGGTCGTCGCCTTGAAGGGGATGCGCAGAGCGCTGCGGCTCGCGTCCCACCGTTGAGAGAGATTGCGTGCACCGAGAAGGTCGGCCCACACTTGGTCCCTTGAAGGGAGGCCGTCCACGGAGAGAGGCTGATCCACACGCGCCTTGGTTCCGATCACACCAACCGCATGAAGCTCGGGCGTCGCGCCTGGGCTCCAGAACAACTCCAGTTCGTCATTGGCGGTGGTCTCAATCGCCGGCGCGGAGATGTCGTCAAAGCGCGCCAGTCGCCCGTCTGCCAGCATCACTGCCGAGTGGTCCTGCGCTCGAAGAATCCAATCCGGCATCGCCTCCGCTCGCGGTCGCGCCGCATCGCGCCGCCGGGGCTCTCGCTCGTTGCCGTTCGTTTCGGCGGCCTTCGGTGCAACACCGACGATTGGGAACTCAATCAGCGGATCCTCGCAAGCCCAGATGGTCCATTCGCCCTTGTCCGGCTGTAGCACGCTGCCCGACCGTGCGGCGCGATCCCCGTCCTCGGTGAGTCGCGTCAGATTGTCGTCGATAAGGCGCAGATCTCGGCAGATGAGCAGAAGGCGATTGGCGACGGTGACCATGCCCGCACCAGGACCGAGCAGTTCGGACGCCAGTGCCGCCGGATCAAGGGAGTATCCACCTGCCCTCCGGGCGCTGGCCCAGACAAGGACAGGCGTGATCTCGGCTCGCTTTTCCTCCCGCGCAATGGTCGCGACCAAGTCATAGCGACGAACAGGAACGGTGCGCTTCAGTGTGAATGGCACGCTCACGATGACTGCCCTCCCCCGGGTCGACCGTACCGCAACCCATACTCGAGTGACTTTGCCAGGCCGCTGAGGATCGGTGAGCGGCACTTGAGCATCGCATGCCGGTGCCCCACGACCACGAGCTGGTACCTGGCTCGCGTCACCGCGACATTGATCCGATTCGGGCTCTCCAGGAAGCTCGTGGCACGCCGATTGGCGACGGACAGGAACACGATGTCTGCCTCGTGCCCCTGGAAGCGATCGACTGTGCACACGTGCGCGGATGCCACGTCGCGGCCATTGAGCCTGAGCGTGGACTCCTCCATCGGATGGCGTTCGCCGGAGAGCGGCTGCACGGCTCGGCGCAGCAGTCGCTCCTGTGCGCGATAGAACGTCAACACCGCGATCTGCCACAGCCGACCGTCCGGCCGAGGATTGCGAGCGGCCCAGCGCAGAAACTCCCTTATTTCCGCGACGACGACTTCAGCCTCCGGCTCGCTGAACCCTGAGGTGCGCGTTTGGACATCAAGCCAGGCCGCCCGAGACACGTAGCGGTCCCAGCCCGCCGAGGACCACGCTCGCTGCTGGGCCATATCCGCCGGATCGAGGAGCGCTTGGCGGTGGTAGATGGTGTCTCTCGGGAAACGCGAGATTTCGGGGTGCATGCGTCGCTGGTAGGACAGCTTTGTATGGCGCGGGCGCAGAACATCCTCTGCAAACCCCTCCGTCAGCGTGGTTGGGGTGATCGGGCCGCGCCGACCAAATCCCAGGCGCAGGGATTCCAGCACGGATGGCAGGGCGACCCGCTGCACATTCAGAAGGTGGTCGCTGATCGTCGTGGCTTTGATACCGGTCGCCTCGGCGGGGAGCAGCCGTTCTCGGTCCCGTCGATACGCGTCGGCCCGCGGGCTGCGGCTCCCATCGCGTTCGAAGAGCCGCTGTTCGTACTCGCGGGAGAGGCGCCACGCGATCTGCGATTCCCAGGTGTTCTCCGAGTCGTCTTTCCGTTCGCGGTTGTAGTCTCCGGGGTATCCGGCTGCGCGACGACGCAGCAGTTCCGCGCCGGCAAAGCTGCCACGGATCACGGCCGCATCGGCCGGCCATTCCCCGGCTCGTTTCGCACCGTCGGATGTGGTGAGGATCAACGGTGCGCTGTGCAGAGTCTTCCAGTCGCTCGTATCGCCGTCGACCCAGGCAACGCCGTGCGCCTCTGCCTGGCGGGCGTACACCTCGTGAACAGCCGGATCATCCGACACGACGATGACCGGCTTCCATCGCTCCGGGGCCGTGGTGCTGTTCATGTTGTCGAACACGTCTAGGCAGGCATCACGCGCGGCTTCGCTGGGTAGAGCCGCCTGTACGTTCGCCGCCACCTCGTCATCATCGACGTACGGAGAGAGCTGCTGCGGATCGCCGACAAGCACCCAGCGCTTGGCGAGCAGCGCCGGCACCAGGAACTCCTGAAACGTCGTCTTGCTGGCCTCATCCACGATGAGAACGTCAAACACTGGCTCGACGCCGCGGCGGTCGATCTGCTGCGCTCTGATGTCCGGATGTTGGAGGATGCCGATGGTGGTGCCGCACACCAGATTGGCACATTGAAGGACGATGCGCTCGATCGTGTCCTCTTCGCCACGCAGCGCCTGAACCATCAGGTTCTGGGCCGGAGTTCGGTTCCGCGCCTGCTGAAGGTGCGAGGTGATTTGCCGGCGAACCGTCTGCTTGAACTCTTCGAGCCGATACGGCTGTGCCTTGGCAGACACCTTGTGCTGATCACCGATCCGCACGGCGAGCACGTGATCGCGGTACTTCTGCTCCTTGTCCTTCAGGCGCTCCAGCACGTTGTCCACCGCCACGTGGGTGGAGGCGCACAGGAGCACCCGCTTGCCCTGTTCGACGAGTTGCATCACCAACTCGCAGATCACCGTCGTCTTGCCCGATCCTGGCGGGCCCTCGAGGATCGAGAAGTCGGGGGACGCCAGGGCCTGACGGACGAACGTGCGTTGCTCTTCCGCTCCCTCGATGTCACGGGCCAGCACGAACCATTGGTTCACCTCCGCCGTTTCTGGTTCTGGCCACTCGACAACGGACACCGGCCGTCCGGTCGGCCAGACTCCGTCTTTCGGCCGGGCTGGACCGAGGAGTCGCAGCAACGGAAGGTTCTCTGGCCGAGGCTGGCCCTTCAGCTGGAGCATGGCCTGCGTCTGGCGGTGGATGGCGTAGGTGTTGGGCCGCAGGAGCAGGTGATCCTCTTCGGGTTCACGATCGAGGAGCAACCTGCCCGTGTTCTCGTCAGCATCAAGAATCGCGATCTTCCGCGACTCGTCGAACGCAACGGCAACTTCATCAGACGATGCCTCGTACACCTCGCGCACCTGATCCCCGAAGAACTTCCGCAGGTCGCGTTCGAAGCGGTCGTTCTCACCAGCCGGCGCACACAGTTCGACCCACACACCATTCGCGCTCTGCTGTTCCTGGTCAGCGTCGTCCCGTTGCCACGCGACACGGATCGCTGTCGTCTCCTGATGCGTCTTCGCCCGTCGGAGGTATTGCACAAACTCGTCGATGCTCCCCCGTGCGAACCTCTCGATCTGGTCGACGGGCAGGTCGGGGAAGGGAACGGACAGGGCTTCGAACCAGGGCGATGCCATCGATGTCTTCCTCACGGGCCTCGACAGGATCGCCGACGCACCGTCCCTTCCTATGCAACGGCGGTGCCATCGCCCCGGACGCGGAATCGACGCCCAGAGCGAAGACCAGCCGAGGCGACATAGTACTCAATCGACCCGTAAGCGGGTGAAATGACCCGGTCATGGGCCCGTCCACCGTCGAGATCGGACGGGGAACGCCCTCGTGCATGTTGGCACGGCGGATGCATCTGTCGGGACAGAAAGGAGCCCCGGATGACATTCCCCACATCGCGACCGCAGGTAACCGAGCTGAAGATGACGGCCCACGCGAGCACCCGACGCCAGCAGCGGGGAATCGCTGACGGCGTGATGGAGGCCGTGCTCGCTTTCGGCGATGCCTACCGCGCGGGCGACGGGTGCATCGCGTACTTCCTGGGCGAGCAGGCTGTCCGGAGGCACGCCCCGTCTCTGCGACGGGTCGCGGACCGAGCCCGCAACGTTGCCGTGGTCGTGTCAGGCGATGGAGCGGTGGTGACGGTGCAGCACGTCCCGCGGCCTAAGAAGTACTGGAGGGCGGCTTGACCGGTCAGGCGATGCGATCGGAGGCGAGGGTCGCTCGAAACGTGCGATTCTGCGACTTCAGCAGGGAATCGCGGGGATTCCCTGCGTTCCGCGGTTTCAACCCGCCCAACGTGCGAGACTGCCCTTGCGGTCGTTGGTCCATCATGTCAAATTGGGGGTGCATTCCGAACGGCTACTCGCCGAGAGCGGACAGAGACCACGGGGCATAGAGGAGAACCGACGGACCCGTGCGAGCCTGCCCCGGAGCCGTACTCTCTGTTAACCGCTGCAACGCGGTCCATTTCGACCAACCGCCAGAGAGAATCGGTTCGTGGAGGTTGTGGATACGGAGCTTCCTTCCGACCCCGCCTCACGGCGGGGTCGTTTTGGTTACCGGCGTGCGGCGACTCCTGCCCGTCGTCCAAACCCGCCGCAACTCCCGACGAAGAGGCCACTTGCCGCCAGTGGCCGACCCTGCCGCCGCGCTCTCGGTTTGAAGCGTGGGGCAAGGGGGCCGATCCGAATAGTCCACGTTCCGGAGCGCCACCCCTTGGAGAACTCTCGAACTCTCGAACTCTCCGGTTACCGCCGTCACTGGTTGACGGGACTGTTCGGATCGGACCCCGAGGGGGACGCGAACCGCCCAAGCTGGGCTCTTGACCGCGAACGGGAACGGGGCCAATACTTGTGCGACTGCGTGCGCATGGGCCTCACATTGAGGCCGCACTTTCCGGAACGCCCTCGCGGGGCTTCACCCAAACGCAGCCGACAGATCGGATCGACGTCAACGGGAAGGCATCTCCTCGAGAGAGGCCGACGAATGCCGCGGAACAACGACAGATCATTTCCAGTGGTCGAACCGGATGCTCCGGTCGCGCGTGGCGCTCACCGGCAGGCTGTCCGCCGACTTGTTGAAGGTGGGTGGGATGCGTCCGATGCCGACTGGCTGGCGGACCTGCTTCTCAAGGTTCTACCGGCATGCGGCACTACCGATGGGCAGCTGTCCGACACCACTGAGGCCCATGTACTGCTCCTCGCGCTCACGAAGCGCATGTACGCCGAAGGGGACCGTGATGCTGCCCTGCTCCTGATGCTCGCGGCGCTTACCGGTTGCGTCTGGATTCCTCGCCTTGTTGTACCGCGAGAGGGGGCGGGTCAGCCCAGCGACATCTGGTCGTTGTCGGATTCGCGGTGGGCTGAGGTTGTCGATGAGATGCGTCGGCATGGCGCGGACTTTGAACGGGTGCTTCGAGCGGGCTGGCCCAAGCACATCATCTCCGAGTGGTCGAAGGATGCTCCTTTTGGACGTTGCGAGCGCGCGACCACTTTCATGCGACTCCTGCTCCAGACGGACGCCATTGACCTTTCGCGGGTAGTCGATGTGGACGAGATGCGAGTGTCTGGCCGCGATGGTCGCTGGTGGCCAGCCGGTTTCTCGCTTGGACCGGGTGGGCAGCAGTGGATGGATGGGACGGCGTGGCTTGACCCGCGGTCGTTCCGAACATGGGTGTGGCAACTCGGAGCCCTGCCTCTCCAAGTCATGGCGAAGTTGCTCCCGGCTGAGCCGACCGAGACCATCGTCCCCTTGGTAACTGCCGCGGCGCAGGCAGCAACAACCCGATTTGCGAACTCCGAGTACGGTTGCCAACTCGAGTGTTTCGAAGGGCACACGCAGGAGTGGGTTCCCACGCTGCGGACATTCGCACGTGTAATGCGCCCGTACTTTGAGGAACTCGATCGGCGTGTCGTTGCGAAGGGCAGGGAGGTCGACCCCCTCCTTCGCTCGGCATGGATGCTCTTGTTTCGCATGGCGTGGGATTCGGAAGCGGCCGATTGTCCCCCCGAGGTTCGGAAGCGTGTGCTCGACGCGGCAACGGAAGACGTGTCACGGGCACGATCCCTCTTCGGTTCAATCACCGTCGACGCAGCGGACGACGCGGATCGATTCCTTCAACACCTGCCGCACATCGAGCGGTGCTGCAAACTTCTCGCGTTTCACGGTGGACTCTGGCGCTGCATTAAGCCGCTGCTTTTGGCATTCCGCTCGCTTCGCACGCCCGCGCTCGCGCGAGACTTGCGGCATTGGGAGGAGTTTGCCGACGATCCACCGCCAACCCCCTGGAACGCGATTCCTGGATTACTGAGCACGATGTTCCATGCCTACGCAGCCCGCGAGCAGCGAAGTGATCCAGACCTGGAGCAACTGCGCGCTCGCATGGCCACGTACCTCCTGGAACGGCTCACAGATCGGTGGAGCCAGAAGGAACGCGAGGCTGCGGCCGCCAACGGGCAGGTGCGGACGGACGACGACATGACCGAGCCAGTGCCGGAATGGCGATACTGCATGATTCGCGCTGTCGTAGACCTTCGGGTGAACCCGGACGGCAAGGGCCACCGCGCCCTGCATTGGTCGTCCGCGCATGATCCACACCCTCGCGTCAGGGAAGCGGCGAAATCCGCGTCCCAGTCGCTGCGCCATCAGCGGGGGCTGCCCGAAGGGACGTCACCCCGACGCGCCATGATGTCCGCGATGTGGTGGCTCAAGCAAGCCCACATGCTTGGGTTGGGAATCCAACCCGATCCAGACGGCGCGCAGCGCACTCGCGCCAAGGAACTCACAAGAACGAAGGAGGTGGAGCGGGACAACAAACCCGCCGGCAGCAACCCGTAATAGTGTTCGACTCAGTGCGACTTGGTGGCCAACTGGTCACCGCAGACCTTCGGGCGTCGCATGCATCTGCCGAGACCGATCCCGCACCGCGGGCGCGGTCTCTCGAAAGGCAAGGGCACAAGATGATTCTGCAACTCGACGAGATCGTGCCGGGCTTGGTGTCACACCTTGATCCGGCTGTACTGAACAACTTCGGCGTCCACTCCCCGCTGTCGGGTCGGCAGCGGGTAACCGGTATCCATCCGTTCGTGTGCCTCGACGTCGACGGCGACGCGTGTACTTTCGCGGCGCTGTCGAGCAGCAGTCTCTACGGCCGACGCGTGATGCTCCCACGTTCCGCCAAGGCAGGCCGGGGCGCATGGATTGAGAGGGACACTTTCATCTACGGCGATGGGCAGTGGTTCTACGGCCCGAGCTACGCATTCCAGGAGGCAAGCGAGTGCGAGCGCACGCCGACGCGGATGCGCAACTCGGTGAGTGCGTCCGGCATTATTCTCGTTCGGAGGGTGGTGTCTGCATTCCGGCCGCTCAGCGTGGCGTGGTAGGGCAAGCAGGTTCGTGGCAGTTCAGCGGGCCTTACGACGGATTGCTGATGTCAGGGCACATGGTGTGCCAGGTCCGGCAGGCAGGTCGGGCTCGCAGTACAAGAAAGGAATCACCTATGGGACCGAACTGGGCTCAGGACGAGGGCGCGAAGGCCTTCGAGCAGGGCAAGAAGATCGAGCAGAATCCGTACCCGCACGACAGCCAACACTGGTGGCACAACGAGGAGTGGGAGAAGGGCTGGAGGGCGGCAGAGTCCGCGTACAACGACGACTACGACGACTGATCACCGGGTCTGTGCGCAACGTGCGCACCGTCGGTGAACGGGTCCGCGTCGTCATTTCTTGGGAAAGGAGACACACATGTCTCAGCAGAGTTCATCCGGTTCGCAGGGGCAGTCGCCGATGACTTCGGCAGCGGCCGCACGCATCCAGAGTGCCGCCGCCAAGGTTGGCGGCGGCCAGGTGGCGAAGGGTTCCTTCGCCGCCCGGGCACAGAGCGCGGCCGCTCACAATAGCGGCAAGGGAGGTGGTGGCGGCAAGCGGTGACCGACTGGCCCGCCTCAGCGCTGCCGCGTTGAGGCGGGCGTTTCACGTCATGTGGGGCATGTTGCCTTCTAGCGGCAACAACTCGCCCCTCTCTGGCTTACAGGTGAATGGTGTGCGGGCCGCGTGGTGCGGGCCGCGGACGCCGATCCCACGCTGGAGGCCGCCCGTGCCCGTCAAGCAATCCGAGGCCGCGATGTCGCCCGAGCAGCGGCGGTGGGAGGTCGCCGCGCTGCTGGGGCTCGCCGCGCGTCGGCTGGCGAAGCGGCCCGGCGCATGGGCTACGCGGTCGCCGGAGCATGGGTGCGTGCCCGGACAGGGGCCAGCAGACCCGCATGGGTTTCCTTCGCGTCTCCGCTTGACGGTGCGGAAGATGATCGCCCTGATCGTCCACTCCCGCTCGATCCGAACACGGCCGCGGGCCATGTCGGGGGCGAGCGGGCAGGAGGACTCTCATGGCGATGAACATCCACGCGGAACTCAAGGCACCTCGTCCCGCTCAATCCGCCGCGGGCTGGCGGGCCGGCAGCGCGTTGGCCTTCGCGGCCAGCCGTGCCGCGGCGTCCAGGCCCGGCGATTCGCACAGCGCCAGCCACTCACGCCAGAGCGCGGCGTCCGATGCGAGCAGCGGTAGCAGCACTCCGGGCCGCCACGGGTCCTGGGGCTCGCTGGTGCTGGCCTGGGCCCGCTGTTGCGCGGCGTGTTCCAGCCGCTTCACCTTGTTGAGCATTGACGCCAGCCCCATCACAGCGCCTCCATGAACGCGCGGGCCTCTTCGAAGGTTGGGCTCGGGCCGAGCCCGATCCACGTCCGTGCCGCGATGCGCCCGCACGATGGGCAGCCAACCGGCCAGCCCGGCGGCCGCTGCGCAGCGATCGCGGGCGGCTCGTTGAAGAGGAACACTGCTGGCCACCCCGCGCCGCCGCAGAGCGGACAGCCCGCCCCCCCCGCGCCCCTGTCGCGCTTTCGCTCCAGCGACTTGATGCGGGCGGTGAGGTTCACGCCGCGGCCCGGCCTTCTGCTCGCAACTCGGCCTCGCGCGCGGGCGTCGGCGGCCCGATGCGGATGATGAGCACGCGGCCGCACGCAGGGCAGCGGTCATCGGCCTCCGCGGTCATTCCGCACGCCGCGGGGATCTCGGACAGGTGCCGCACCACCGGCGGCGGGATGGCCACAAGCGCCGCCAAGCCCGCCGCGCCGCGCGACGAGCCGCCTGCGCCGCACGCCGCGCATCCGAGGGTGTCTCGCGCCCCGCGCTCCAGCGACTTGATTCGACGCGACAGCCTCACGCGGCGGCTCCCATCGCCGCCTTCTCCTTGGTGCTGCGTTCGAGCGCCTCGACGCGGTCGGCCAGGTCGTCGAGTTCGATCGAGTCGCGGGCGAACTTGAGCATGCTGGTCGCCGCGGCCACCCGCGAGGCCACCGGCGCGCTGTCGTCGCTCATCACCTTGGCCAGCGTCTGAACGGCGAGCGCGGCGTACCGCTGCGTGAGGCTCACCGCCTGCGCGAACGACTCGCGGCGCGCGAGCCGGTACGCCTTGCCGAAGGCCTCCTCGCGCAGCCAGCGGTGCAGCGTGCGGACGCCGACCTTGGCGACCTTCGCCGCGCGGGCCACCGTCGGCTCGGCCAGCAGCGCGAGGATCGCCTGCTCCTGCTTGTGCGAGAGGCCCGGTGTTGGCTCGGCGTCATCGAAGGAATCGGGGTCGTCGTTGCCCGCTTCGCCGTCGTTGGGCGCAGGCGCATCCGCGCCCTGGCCCGCCGCGTTGTCGCCTTGCGCTTCGCCGCCGCCACGTGGGCCAACGTCGGGGGAGTTGTGCGCGTTCTGTGGGTTCTGCGCTTCGTCGCCGCCGCCATCATCCGCGTTCAGCGGGTCCATTTCGTCGTAGTCATCCATGACGTTTCCCCTTCTGGCCACACGTGGCCTTGC
>JAHBXL010000019.1 GCA_019636495.1 Phycisphaeraceae bacterium
AACGCTGATCGTGTCAATGTGGATTTCGCCGGGGAACACGTTCTGACCGAACTCGAGAAGCGAGCCGCTGAAGTTGGATGTCAAGATCGTGCTGTAGTAGGTCCAGCCCTGCTGTCCCACGCCGCCAACCTGGGGATGGAACACGGGCTGCCCTTCCCAGCGAACAACCAATGTTGCGGGAATGATTGTTCCTGGATCGCGTGCCCAAAACTCCAACTCATAGTCCGTCCCCGCCACCGTGCCCGGCAGAAACTGCGAGATGAACTGGAGTTGGGCGGAGGACAGCACGGCGTAGCGGCTACCACTATGAGCGGTGCTATTGCTGGGGGCGCTGAAGAACGCCCCATTCGGCCCAGGCGGCGCGTTCGGCGGCACGCTCCACCCCGCGAAGCCCTGCTCGAACCCGCCGTTGAAAACGAGGTTCACCCCCGCCCAAGACGTTCCCGCCGTCACAAAGGTCGTCAACACCGCCAAGCCCGATAGCGCAACATTCCGCATGGCCGTTCTCCGGCTCACTCTCGGGCTCCGGCCAGAATGTACCACACGAAAACCGCAGATGCAACAGGTTCTCGGTCCTACGCATGTGCCTCGGCAGGTCAACTCCTCGGGCACACCGCCAGCGCGTGTCTCGGCGTCGCCGCGATCAGTGCCGCCGCGGCGAGCATGACCACGTCCTGCACGATGTGGCACCAGCCGACCTTCGCCGGGCAGAAGGGGGACATGTCGCCGAAGCAGCCGCACTCGACATTGAGGCCGCGCATCATCACCGAGAGCAGCATCGCGATGAACGCGACCAGCAGCGCGCCGATGACGACCGCCGCGCCGCGCGTCCAGAAGCCGATGATGAGCGCGATGCCCGCCACGATCTCGATCCACGGCGTCGTGAAGGTCGCAGCGCGAACGGCCCAGTCGGGCAGGCCCAGTTTGAACGCCTCGATGGTCCAGTAGAAGCCCTGCGGTCCGCTGGAATCGGCCGCGCCGGTCCCCTTGGGCACGAGTTTGTTGTACGCCGCGAGCACGAACAGCCCGCCCAGCGCCCAGCGAAGCGGCACGCAGAACGAGGGCATGTCCGGGCGCGTGCGGCTTTCGGCTGCGTGGTCGTTGCTCATTCCATTCCCTCACCGGTTTCGATCTCGTATCCCGCGGCCTTCCAGCCGGGGAAGCCATCGTGCATGATGTAGATGGTCTTGAATCCCGAGGCGTCGAGCAACTGCGCCACGTGCTCCGACTCATCGCAGTTCCCGCCGCCGCAATACACCACGAGCACCATGTCCTTGGGAACCATGGAAACAACCGCGGGCTCGCGCCCACGGAACGACGCCATGTCGGCGCGGAAGGCCTGCGGGACGTGCCCCTCGATGTACAGTTCCTTCTTCCGCGCATCGACGAACACCGCGCCCTCGCCGTACAGATGGTGCGACTGCTCGACGGTGATGTGCCCGGCCGGCAGTTTGTCGGCCGGGGTGAACACGAACGACCCAGGCGCATCCTGGAGCGGCACGGGTTGGGCTTCGGGCTTGCTCTCGGTCGGCTGCACGGGGGGTCGCTCGGCGGTCGAAGGTGTGCCGCCGTTGCCCGGCTGCGGCACTCGGTCCGGAATCGTCAGCGGCGGCGGCGCGGCACGCTTCCTGGCGAGTTTGTCGGAGCGCAGGACCGCGTCCGCGGTACCGATCGCGCCGCCGATCGCCACCAGCACAAGTGCGTGAACGAGCACGCGTCCGGAACGAAGAGTGGTAGGGCGTTGCATGGTCGGGGCTCCGAGTCCGGGAGAATCATCGAACCGGCGGTGCGAATGCCGGGAAACAAACCGCCCTCGGGCCGCGAGATCGGGCCGCCAGGACCCGAACGCGGCACCGAGGGCGGGGAAATGGCCGCGGCGCGCTGGCCGTCCTGCGACGGCGCCTCGCGCCCCGGGGATTAGGGCTTGGCGGGCGCGCCGCCGGCGGTCGGCGTGCGCGAGGTGCTGAGGTCGACGTGCTCGGGCTGCTTGACGGCGGGCTGGCCGATGCTCCCCTGCGCCGGCTGGCCAGCGCTCACGGGACGGGCGACCTGCTGCGGCCGCACCGAGGCCGTGAACGGGATGCGGATGGTTTCGCCACCGTCGGCATCGGTCTCGACGATGATGGTGCCGTTGATGAACCCCGGCAACTCGGGCAGGGTGCCCGCGAGCACGAGGTTGTACGAGCGGTTGTCGGCATTGGGCACCGCGTCGACCGCGAGGGCCATGTCGTCGCGCCCGTCAACGGTGATCGAGCGGATGTTGAAGTTTGTGCCGCTGCGGCTGTCGAGCCGCACCTGGGTCGAGAACGGCGTCTTGGGCGTGAACACCCGGACCTGCGCGCTGGCGGGTGTGGCGCGGACGGTGCCGACGATCTCGGCCGAGACCATCGCCGTGGTCGATGGCACGCGCTCGTCGTTGGTGTTGATCGTGATCTGCGAGGTCAGCGTGCCGATGGGCGCGCCGGGCTCGACGGTCACTTCGAGTTCCACACGCGTCAGCGTTTCCGCGCCCGCGGCCAGCGGCTGCGGCTCGCCGACCTTCACTTTCACGTTCGGGTGCTGCGAGGTCACGGAAGTGACTCGGAATCCCTCCAGGCGTCCGGTCACCGCCAGGCGCCCGTTCACACCCGCGCGGTGGTCCACATCGGGGAAGTGCAGTTTCGGCTGATCGAGCGTGACCAGCGCCTTCACGTCCGACTGCAGGGCGATCGACGCGTTCATGTACTTGCCCGGGGGATCGGTGATCGAGATCGTCACCGTCTTGGTCTGGATGCCCGAGCGACCCTTGGGGTCGAACTTCGCCGTCGCACGCGTGGACTCGCCGGGCGCGAGCACGTTCTTCTCGATCTGCCCGACCGTGCAGCCGCACGAAGCGCTGATGTTCACGCGGATCGTTTCGTCGGTGATGTTCGTGAACTCGAACTTGTACTCCACCGGCGTCGTGTCGCTGATGACGCCCCAGTCGTGGAACGTCTTCTCGAGGCGGATCGCTTCCGGCGCACGAACGCCCTGATTGAAAGTGGGCACGCCCTGGGGGTCGACCTGCTTCTGGTCGGCTCCCGGCTTGGTGTCCGGCTGCGCCGGTTTGACGTCCTGCGCCATCGCCGCGGTTCCCCCAGCCAGACCCGCCGCCGCGATGATGCCCCAGATGCTGCTGTTCCTGCTCATGGTGTTCCTCGTGCCATTGACGGACCGTTCTGTTGTTCATTCCCTTCACCGGCCCGCCGTCGTGCCGGTGCGGTGTTCGTATCGGATCATTTGCAACCCGCCCCCGCGCGCTCGGCAAATTCTCTCCCTGCCTGCCAATCAACCGGGCCCTTGGCGCAAACAATCTCCGGCCGCCGACCTATTGAGACGGCCGAACAACCTACCCCCAGCCGCCGACCACCCCCTGCGCCCCCTGCATGCACCATCCGGCCCCAACACCTCCACCAGACCCCGCGAATAGGGTGCTTGCCGACCTGGTTGCTCGCGCCGTGGCCGGTGATGAGTCCGCCTTCGAGGCCCTGCACCGTCGTATCGGCCCCGGCCTGCGCCGGATGCTCGCTCAGCGGTTGCCGAACGGGGCGGATGCCGAAATCGAAGATCTGTCGCAGCGAGTTTGGATCGCCATCTGGCAGGCGCTGCGGAGCGGCGCGTACCAACCCGAACGCGCCGCATTCACGACGTTCGCCTACGCCATCGCTTATCGGACCTTTCTCTACCACGCTCGGCAGAACGCGGTCCATCGAAGTCGCATGGCCGATTTCGACATCGGCGATGCCGCGGCGGGCCCGCAGGGACAATCGCCCGAGTCGGCCCAGCATCTCGCCGCGCTGCTTGAAACGCTTCGCGGCGTGCTCCGCGGCGAATCGGCCGAGCCCATGAGTTCCGATGACCGCGCGATGCTCCGGGCCATCGCCGAGGGTGAGAGCGATCGGTCGCTCGCCGCGCGGCTCGGGCTCTCTCCAAGCACGGCCAACGCCCGAAAACAGGCCGCGCTGGGCAAAGTCCGCCGGCTGCTGGCGCGACTGGGATTCTCGCCCGATTCAGCCGAGCGCGAGAAACCCTGACGCAAAGAACACGTTGAAGGCACGACCGGACCCGGGTTCCGGAGAGGGGCATGCCCATGAACGACCGCCAGATCCACGAACTGCTCCGCATGGCCGCGGAGATCGAGCGCATCGAAGTTGATGCCGCTTCCGTGGTCGGTCACATCGGGGGGCGCAGCGCGCCCATCGCCCGCGGGCGCCGGCTCTTTGCCGCGCGTTCGGCTTGGGTGTGGGGCAGCGGCATTGCCGCCGCCGCGGCGGTTGCGCTGGGCATCGGCGGGTTCCTCGCGCTCTCGGGCGGGGGCGGGAGTGGGGGGGGCGGGGGGGGCGTGTTGACGGATGCGCACCCGAACCCGATGGACTATCAGGTGCCGCCGCCGCCGCCGCCGTCGGACACGGCGGTCGTCGCCGCGCCGGCGTTGCTGCCGAAGATCTCGGCCTCGCCCGCGCTGCTTCTGGCGATCTACCAGGACATGTTTGGCGGCGCGCGCTGCGTGCAGATCGTGCCGCGGCCACTCGAGCCGGGCGAGTCGCTCGCGCAGATTGCTCGCGACGAAATGCTGCACGCCGAGGACATCGAGCGCGGCGCGTGGTGCGCGCCGGGGCCGCACCGCTTGCTCGTCGTCGCGCTTGCCGGGCCGGCCGATCGTCTGCCCACGACCTATGAACGGGCCGAGGCCTTGGCCTCGTGCATCGCGTTGTCGCGCGATATGTGCTCCGAAGATCACGCATCCTACGCGAACGCGGCGTATACGTGCCTCCCGCCGGGCGTGAGCGTGCGGGTCGAGAGCACGATCGTGCTGCGCTGAAACAGACCACCTCTTCTTTGCATCGGGTGAGCCGGCACACCGTGCCGGACTTACCTGTTTCTGAACTGGCACTGGATGTGGCCGTCAGGCCTCCAAAGCAAAGTTCTGCTCGGTGGCCCGCTCATGCGACAACGCGATCTCGCGAAATCGGGCCAATGCGTCATACACCGCCGCGGGGTCGGGCGCAGTGCGAATGGCCTCGCGCCAGCGCTTGCTCGGCGGGAGGCGCTTGGCGAACCAACTGACGCGCCGGCGGATCTGGTACATCGCGTAGCGCTCATCGCGGTAGCGGAGCATGAGGTCGAAGTAGCGCTTGATGATCGCGAGAATCTCGTCAAGGCTCGGCGGCGCGGGGCACGCCTCGCCTCTCAGCAACGCAGCGGCATCGCGGAAGATCCACGGCGTGCTCAGCGCGCCGCGGCCGATCATCACGCCGTCGCACCCGGTGCGCTGCATCATCAGCAGAACGTGCTCGGGCTCGGTCACATCGCCGTTGCCGATCACCGGCGTCGAGGGCGAGACGGCCTTCACCGCCTCAACGACCTCGCGGATGCCGTCGTGGTTCACAACGCCGGTGAACTTCTGCTGCGTGGTGCGGCCGTGGATAGTGATCATCGCCGCGCCCGCCTGCACCAAGCGCGGCGCAAGCCACCGGGCGACGGGCTCGCAGTCGAGCCAACCCAGGCGCAGTTTCGCCGTGACGGGCAGCGTGTCGCCGACCGCCGCGACCACCGCCGCGACGATCGACTCAGCGCGCGAAGGGTCGCACAACAGTTTCGAGCCGCCATCTTTCTTGGTGACCTTATCAACCGGGCAGCCCATGTTGATATCAACGAGCGAGGCCCCGTGGTCGCGGGCCCACCGCGCCCCATCGGCCATGATCGCCGGGTCGGACCCATACAACTGCATGCCCACCGGCCGGTCGAGGTCGTTGGTCATCGCCAGGTCGAGCGATGTCGCCGTCCCCCGCAGCAGCCCCTGCGGGCTCAGCAGATCCGTGCAAGCAAGCCCCAACCCCCCCTGCTCGCGGCACACCTGCCGGAACGCCAGATCGCAGTACCCGGCGATCGGCGCAAGCATCAGGGGCGTGGCGAGTTGGAGGGGGCCGATCTGCAGCACGCCGACACTGTATGAGCCCCGTGCAACCGGGATCGGCCCGTGCCACCGACCGCGGCTTTGAGCGGTCGGTGTGTCTTGGTTCTCAGTTCCCGTGCCACCGACCGCGGCTTTGAGCGGTCGGTGTGTTTTGATTCCCAGATCGGTGTGTCTTGGTGCGATCGGCTCAGGCAAACTTCTCCCACATCACCCACGCGCGCGGGTCGCCCGGCGGCCAATCGCACGGAACATCGTGTGCATCCTGCTCGATGCCGCGATGGCGCGCACTCCACCAGCGGGCACTCGACCAACGCCACTCGTCCGGCGCGGCGACCAACCCGCGGGCGACCGGATTCCGATGGATGTAGCGGATTTCCTTGCAGAGTTCCGTGTCGCTCCGCACGTTGCGATCGAAGCCGCCGCCCTTCTGCCAGAATCGGGTTGATCCATCCGCCCTGATGAGCCGGAGCGCGAGCGGATCGCCCGAAAGCCGCAGGACTCGAACGATGCGCTGCTGCATCGACAGTTTGATGGACTTGAGAACGGGAGCAAGCGTGCAACCCTCGGGAGGAATCATAAGAAGGTGGACATGCTCGGGCATGGCGACCCAGGCCAGCAGCCGGAATCCCAACTTCTCCCTTCCCTCGCGCAGCGAGCGGGCGAACAAGTCGCAAGACTCGGGGGTGCCAAGCAGCGGGAGTCGATGCTCACACGAAAACGTGATGAAGCGAACGCCGCCCGGAACCTCGCACCGCTTCATGCGCTTGCGGATGGGATGAGTTCCTTCGACCGCGCCCGCGATCGGCGGTGTGGAGAGTGATGGGATCTGCGACCGGCCGTCGCCGTTCATCGCCTCAGGATACCGCATTTGTTGGATTCAGCGAATCGCTTTCCCCTCAGGTGGATAGTTGTCTTGGCAGCCAACGCACACCGACCGCTCAAAGCCGCGGTCGGTGGCACGTTTCAACGTCTGGTCGGTGCCACCCGCCGCATCGAGGGTTCACCTGCCGGAGCCTGCCCGCCGAGGCCAATGCCGGAGATAGCATTTCGCGGCCCAACCACAAGGAGCCGCCCATGCCCTCCCATTCCCGTCGCGATTTCCTCAAGCACTCCGCCGCGGCGACGTTCGCGGCATCGGCGATAGGGGCCGGCGGGGCCCGCGCATTCGCCGCGCAGCCCGAAGGAGAGAAGCCCATGCCCACTCCCACCAAGCCCGCAAAGGTCGAGGTCGAGCGCAGGAAGTTCGGCAAGACCGACATGACGGTCGCCATCCTCGGGTTCGGCTCCGCAGAGATCGGCTATGAGCGCACCGACCAGGCGGTCGTAGACGGCATTCTGAACGCTGCGCTCGATCAGGGGCTGAACGTCGTCGACACCGCCGAGTGCTACATCGATGCCGAGGAGCAGATCGGCCGCGCGATCTCGCACCGCCGCAAGGAGTTCTACCTCTTCACCAAGTGCGGGCACGTGCGGCCCGATGGCTCCCGCGGCGACGATTGGAGCAAGGCGGGCACGCTCGCCAGCATCGAGCGGTCGCTGGTGCGGTGCAAGACCGATGTGCTCGACCTCATCCAGTTGCACTCGTGCTCGCTGGACACGCTCAAGAAGGGCGAGTGCATCGAGGCGCTGGAAGAAGCGAAGAAGCAGGGCAAGGTGCGGTACATCGGGTACAGCGGCGATTCGCAGGCCGCGAAGTGGGCGATCGAGAGCGGCAAGTTCGATGCGCTGCAGACATCGATCAACATCGCCGACCAGGAGTGCGTCGAGTTGACGCTGCCGCTGGCGCAAGAGAAGAACATGGGCGTGGTCGCGAAGCGGCCGATCGCCAACGCCGCGTGGCGGTATGACACCAAGCCCGACAATGGCTACCACGTGGAGTATTGGAACCGCCTGCAGGCGCTGAAGTACCCGTTCGCGACCGGCGACAAGCGGCAGGACACCGGCCCCGATGGCGCGGCGGGCACGGCCCTGCGATTCTCGGCGTTCCTGCCGGGCGTGCACGTGTGCATCGTCGGCACCAGCCGGCCCGAGCGCTGGCGGCAGAACGCGGAACTGCTCCGCGCGGGCCCGCTGAGCGCGGAGACGATGAAGATGATCCGCGACCGCTGGAAGGAAGCGGCCAAACCCGATTGGACGGGACAGACATGACGATGTCGGATGTGGGATGTCGGAAGTCGGATGTCAGAAATCCGAATATCGGATGACCAAGGTCTGAGGGCGGCCCAGCGCATGATCCGCATTCGCACTCCCACTTCCCTCTTCCTCCTTCCCACATCCCACATCCCATACACTCTCCCGTGTACCAATCCCTCCTCACCCGCCGCTACCTGACCAGCAAGATCATGCCATTGCTGGCGATTTTGGCCGTGATGCTCTGCTCGGCGCTCGTGCTGACGACGTGGTCGATCATGGGCGGGTTTCTCGTGATGCTGCTGAAAATCGGCCGCGAGATGGAGGGCGATGTCTCCATCAGTTGGCCGACGGTGGGCTTTGCGCACTACGAGCGACTGATCGAGCGGTTGGAAGCGGACCCGATGATCGACGCCGCGTGCCCGGTGATCGAGACCTTCGGGGTGATCGTGCTGCCGGATGACCGGCAGTTCGGGGTGAAGATCAAGGGGATCGATGAGCGGTTCGCGCGCGTCGCGGCGTATGAGCAGTCGATCTGGTGGAAGCCGATCGCCGAGCCGTTGCCCAAGGACCGCGCGCGCGAGGACGTGCGCCTCGACCCGGATTGGTGGGTGCGCCGGGCGCGGGTGATCGCGGGCGATGGCCGCATCGACGCGGCGGAGGTCGCGCAGTATCGCCCGTGGGAGCAGATGCTGGCCGAAGGCCTGTCGCTGCAGGAGAAGGACCCGATGACAGGCGCGGTCGTGCCCGCGGTGGTGCTGGGCATCGAACTGTCGGGATTCAGCGCGCGGCTGCCCGACGGCACCTACGCGCCGGCGGATATCGCCGGTCGGCGCGTGAGCGAGGGCGGATTCGCCATCAAGTCGGGGTTCATTCCCAACGGCTCGGTGACGCTGACGGTTCTGCCGATGGGCCCATCGGGCCGCGCCGTAGGCGCAGTCTCGGCGCGCCTGCCGGTGGCCAACGAGTTCCGCACGGGGCTGTACGAGGCGGACAAGAACACGGTGCTCATCCGCCTTGAAGAACTGCAGCGGATGCTGAACATGGATGAGGCCGAGCGGCTTGCGGATGCCGCGGCCCCGGATGACCCCTACGCCACCGAGACCGGCCCCGACGGGCGCGAACGCGCGCCGGTGCGCGCCGCGGCGGGCATCGAGCCGGCTCGGGTGACGACCGTGCTCGTCAAGGGCGCGGCGGGCACGGACCCGGAGGCGGTGCGTGCGCGGTGCATTGATGCCTATGCGGCGTTTTCCCGGGAGTTTGCCGGGCGCGTGCCGTCGTACGAACAGATGCTGCGCACCATCCAGACCTGGGAGCGGCAGCAGGCGACATTCATCGGCGCGGTGAAGCGCGAGATCGCGATGGTGCTCTTCCTGCTGTTGTTCATTAGTTTTGTTGCCGTTTTCCTGATTCTTGCGATCTTCTGGTCGATGGTGAGCGAGAAGACCAAGGACATCGGCGTGCTCCGCTCGATCGGTGCGGGGCGGCTGGGCGTTGCGTGGCTCTGGCTGCGCTACGGCGTGGTCATCGGTCTCTCGGGGGCGTTGCTGGGCAGTGCCCTTGCGCACGTCGTGGTGTGGAACATCAACCCCATTCACGAGTGGCTTGGCCGCGCCCTGGGCCTGGTGATCTGGGACCCCAGCGTGTACTACTTCCCCGAGATCCCGCACGAGGTCATTCCCTGGAAGGCCGCCGTCGTCCTGCTCGGCGGAGTCACCTTCAGCGTGCTGGGCGCGCTCATCCCGGCCGTCAAGGCCGCACGCATGGACCCCGTCCGCGCACTGAGGTTCGAGTAGGCAGCCCGACCGTGAGGGAGGGCGTCGCGGCCGAGCGGCGGTCATCCTCTCTACCATCCGCCCACGCACCGCATGACCCGCTCCGCGCCCACATCGATCGCCCCCCACGCCCACGCGAGCAACAGTTCGTCCGGAGTCTCGTCAGCGTCCTTCCTCTCCGCACGCTCGCTCTACAAGACCTACCGCCTCGGGCGCGTCGACGTGCCCGTGCTCCGCGGCGTCGATCTGGCAGTCAACCGTGGCGAGTGGGTGGCCGTGCTCGGCGCATCCGGGTCCGGCAAGTCCACGCTCCTGCACCTGCTCGGCGGGCTCGATCGTCCAGATGCCTGGGCTGCCGATGCCAAGTGCCGCGGATGCGGCTACGACCTGGCGGGCCTGGCCAAGGATCGTGCCGCGGCGAGCATCGTCAAGTGCCCGGAGTGCGGCGTGGTCATCCGTGAGCAATCGGGACCTGTGCAGTTTGATGGCCGCGACCTGGCGAAGTTGTCGTCGCGCGAACTCGACCGCTACCGGACCCAGAGCGTCGGGTTCGTCTTCCAGTTCTACCACCTGCTACCGGAACTCCGGGTGCTGGAGAACGTCACGATCGCGGCCATGGTCCGTCACGGGCGCCTCGGTTTTTCCCGCCGGCGTGTCGAGGTTGAAGATCGCGCAAAGGCCCTTCTCGGGTCGTTTGGTCTCTCGCACCGGCTGGACCACCGGCCCGCGGAACTTTCCGGCGGCGAGCGGCAGCGCGTCGCCATTGCCCGCGCGCTGATGAACGACCCGCCCGTGCTGCTGGCCGACGAGCCGACCGGGAACCTCGACCACGCGACGGGCGAGGCGATTCTCGACGAGATCGCCCGTCTGCGGGCCGCGGCGGGCCTCACCATGGTGATGGTGACCCACGACCGGGAGATCGCCGCGCGGGCAGATCGCGTGGTGCGGCTGGTCGATGGGCGCGTGGCCTGAGGCGTGCTCGGCGGCGCATCCGCGGCCCTTGGGCGGACTTTGGGCGTTCAAGGTAGAATCCGGGCCGAAGCGGAGGACAACCGACCCGTGACAATCGCAGGCCCGGCAACCCGAGCGCACGCCGCCGCGGACACACGTCCGGGGTTGCACAGCGCGCGAGTGTCGATGTGGGCCCTGCGCGGCCCGAGCGCGGGCCTGGCAGCGCGAATCGAGGAAGCCGGTCAGGGCCTGCCCGTGGTGTTCCTGCACGGCCTGGTGGGTCTGAACGAACACTGGGAGTCGGTGGTTGAGCGGCTGCACCGGCGCGTGAGGTGCATCCGGTTCCAGTTGCCGCTCCTGCAACTCCGCGGCGAGGACTGCTCGATTCACGGCGTGACGCGCCTGACCGAGCAGTGGCTGCGCGAGCAGGTGGGTGAGCCGGCGGTGCTGGTTGGGAACAGTTTCGGCGGGCATGTGGCGCTCCGCCTGGCGATCGAACACGCCGGCGCGGTGCGAGCGCTGGTGCTGGCGGGCTCGAGCGGGCTGATCGAGAAGTCGATGGTGAGCGACATTCAGATCCGGCCCTCGCGCGACTGGCTGAGCCGCAAGATCGGCGAGTTGTTCCACGACCCGTCGATGATGCGCGAGGCGGACCTCGACCGGGCCTATGCGGAACTGAGCGACCGGCACGGAGCGCGGGCGATGGTCAAACTGAGCCGCTCTGCGCGTCGGGATCACCTGGGCGACCGCATCGCCCAGATCGGTGCGCCCACGTTGCTCTTATGGGGGCGGCAGGATGTCGTCACGCCGCCCGAGGCTGCGGAGGGCTTCCACCGGTTGATTCCCGGCTCGCGGCTGGTCTGGTTCGACAACTGCGGCCACGTGCCGATGATGGAGGCGCCCGACGGCTTCTGCGATCGCATGCTGGAGTTCCTGGGCGATCTCGGCGATGCGCGGCTGCCGGCTCCGGGCGTGCGCGGCGCATGAGCGGCACGGGAACAGCCAGAGCCGGTCCGGCGACAGGCCGGCGCTGGACGAGCCTGGTCGGGCACGGCCTTCGGGTGCGCGTCTCACGACGGGTGCGTGCCCTTTCCGACATCGCGCACTGGCGCGATGGCACCGCGCGCACTCAACTCGACCAACTCCGGGCCCTGCTGCATGCCGCGAGATTGACGCGATTCGGCCGCGAGCGCGACTTCGCACGCCTGGCACGCCAGCCGCGGCAGGACTTGCTCGCGGCGTATCGGGCGGCCGTGCCCGTGGCCGACTACTACGCCTACCGCGCGATGATCGCCGAGATGCGCGAGGGCGGCGTGCCCGACGTGCTCTGGCCCGGCCTCGTGCAGGACTTTGCGCAGACCTCGGGCACGACCGCGGGCGACAAGTACATCCCGGTATCGCGGCAGATGTTGCGGTCCAACTATCTCGCCGCGCTGGACATCTTCGCGCACGCGCACCGCTTCGGCGTGTCCCTGCCGTTTGTCACCGGCGGGCGGGTGCTGTTTCTCGGCGGCTCGACGGAACTGTCGGCCAACAGGCACGGCGTGCGGACCGGCGACCTCTCGGGGCTTGTCGCGCCGCTGATCCGCTGGCCGATCAGCGAGATCTACTCGCCGGGGCGAGAGATCGCGCTCATGAGTCACTGGCCGAGCAAGATTGAGGCGATGGCGCGACTCTGCGTCGAGCAGGACATCCGCATGGTCAACGGCATGCCCTCGTGGGCGCTGGTGCTGTTCGAGCGCGTGCTCGAACTGGCCCGCGCTGCGGGCCGGCGCGCCGACACCCTCGCCGACGTGTGGCCGAACCTCCGGCTTTTCGTGCACGGGGGTGTGAAGTACGCGCCGTTTGATCGGCGCGTGCGCGAGGTGTGGTCTGGCCCGCGCGGCGATGATCTGCCCTGCCGTCTTGAGTTGTACCCGGCAAGCGAGGGGTTCATCGCCATCCAGGACACGCCCCACGAACCCGGCCTGCGGCTGCTGACCGACATCGGCAACTTCTACGAGTTCATCCCGCTGGAGGAGATCGACGCGGCCATCAACGGCGAGACCGGCGCGCGGGCATTCACGTGCGACCGCGTCGAGCCCGGCCAGCGCTACGTCGTCACCATGTCCACTTGCGCCGGCCTGTGGCGATACGTCATCGGCGATGTCGTCGAGTTCGACACTGTGCCCGACTCTCTTGACGGCCGACCGGGGTGGGGCGGCGCGGGCGGTCGCGGCGGGCCGGCGCGGCTGCGCATCGTCGGGCGGCACCGACACTTCATCAACGCCTTCGGCGAGAACCTCATCGTCGAGCACATCGAGAACGCGGTCGCCGCCGCGGCGGGACGCACCGGCCTGCGCATCGGCGAGTTCACCGCCGCGCCGGTCTACGCAGGGCCCGACACAAGGCCCGGGCTTCAACTGGCCGTCGAGGTCGAGGGCAAGGCCGTCGCGCCCGGCGTGATGAACGAGTTCGGCGAGGAGTTCGACCGTTCGCTCAAGGCCCAGAACGTCGATTACACCACCAAGCGCACCGACGATGTGGGCATGGCCCCGCCGACCATCACGCCTCTGCCGCCGGGGGCGTTCCACCGGTGGATGCAGGCCCGCGGCAAACTCGGCGGGCAGCACAAGTGCCCCCGGTGCGCGAATCACCGCGAGATCATCGAATCGGTCCTGGCCGCGGCAATCTACGACGAGCGTCGCTCCTGAACTGCTCCCAATGGCCTGAGAGGACCATCTGGTCCTGAATGGGCTTGCCAGGTCTGTTAGTGTACACTATACTCAAAAACTAGTGCATGCTAACCGACGCGGCGATACGCTGTGCCGGCACACGGAGCCCTGCCATGCGGCCCGAATCGCCATCTTCGCCCGACCCACGGATCGACGACCTGATGCGTCGTATCGCCGAGATCGAGAAGCGGCTGGGCATCGTGCAATCTCCAGAAGCGCTCGATGGCCTGTCACACCTCAGGCGGGACGCGCGGGAGGCCCAACGCATTCCCGCGCATCCGCCTGTCGTGACTGCGCCGCCCATCGCGCCGCCGCGGGCGGCCGATGAGACCGGCGTCTTTAAGGCGATCGTTCCGCCGGTCGCGCCGGCCGCAACACCGCCCGCTGTCGCGGTCGTGCCTCCGGTCGCCGCACCGGCGCGTGCCGCGGTTCGCACCGTGCCAGCGTTCAACCTCGAGAAGTTCATCGGTCTTCGGCTGTTCGCGGCGGTCGGCGCGCTGGGCCTGGTGATCGGCGCAGTGCTGTTCCTGAAACTGGCGATCGACAGCGGCTGGCTGCGGATGCCCCCCGCGGCACGGTGCGTGAGCGCGGCGGTGTTCGGGTTCGCGTTGCTGGGCGCGGGTGAGATTGCGCGCCGCAAGATCAGCGCGCTCGCATCGGCCGGCCTCTCGGCCGCGGGCATCGGAACGATCTACGGCGCAGTGTGGTTCGCGTTCTCGAAGTTCGAACTGGTCAGCGAAGCCGGCGCGTTCGGTCTGCTCGCGGCATCATCGGCACTGGGCATCGCCGTTGCCGCGCGGGCCAACCTGCTGAGCGTGGCCATCGTCTCGCTGGCGGGCGCGTACCTGGCCCCGATCATCGCGGCGACCGAGGATCCCGCGCCGATCGTCTTTCCGTCCTACCTGCTCGCGCTGGTCGCGCTGGGCCTGGGGCTCTCGGCGCTGCGCCCCAGGCCGTTCCGTCCGCTGCGAGCGATCGTCTGGTGGGCAACGGCGGTGTTCGGAACGGGCGCGGCCTTCGGCGCGGCCGATGTGGGTCAGCCGCTGATCTCGCTTGCGTTTCTGGGCGTGTTCTGGGTCGCGGTGCACACGGAACTGTGGCACGCGACCCGTGGTGCGCCGCGGGTCGATTATGCACCGCCCGCACGCGCAACCCCTTGGCGCAAGGCCCGCCCGATCATCACGACGTTCGGCACGACGATGTGGTGCGGCGCGGTCGGTGTGTGGTCGTTGGAGTGGACCGCGCCCGGCGCTGTCGCGCTGCCCGAGTGGTCGGTCACGGCGGCCTTGCTGCTGGCGTGCGGCGCGGTCGCGCTGGTTCTGGCGGGGAACCTGCGTGCGCTGGTCGACATTCCCCGGACCGATGCCGAACGCCTCGGCGCAGCGCTGATGGCGCAGGCGGGGGCACTGGTGGTGGCAACCGTGGCGCTCGCGCTGGACGACTCGGCGCAGGCGATCGCGGGGGTCGCGATCGGCGTGGCGGGCGTGTTTGCCGGGCGATGGATGAACGCTCGCTCGCTCGATGTCTACGGCTTGATTGTCCTCGCGCTCACGCTGGCGCGGCTGGTACTCTTCGACTCGTGGGCATCGGGCGTCGCGGGGCCGGGTTCGATCGGCTGGGCCTTTCTCGGCCTCAACATCACCGTGTGGACGCTGCTCATGCTGGGCGCGGCGGCGGGCTGGGGCGTTGCCGGCGCGCTGCTCGTGCGCCGGCGCGACCCGGGCGCGTGGCGGTCGCTCGGCATCGCGTGCATCGCCATCGCGATGTGCGTCGCCTATGGGGCGTTCCTTTCACCGATCGCACGCACCGAGGCGCTGCTGGTCGGGGGCGTGCTGCTGGGGGGCGCGGCGTTCGCGGCGGCTCTGGCGCTCGGCTCCACCGCGCTCTCGATCCTCGCGATGGTCGCGCTGGGCCTGATGAGCAGCCTGACGCTCACCCACGTTGTCCGCACCGCCGAGGGCAGTGCCTGGCCTTGGGCCATCGGCGGTCTTGTGCTCTCGCGGTGGGGCATGGTCATGCTCCTGGCCGCGGCGGTCTGGACCGCGGGGTGCGCGGTGATGGCCCGCTGGGCGCGGACACGAGCGCCGCACTGGCTGGCGATGTCGACACTGTGCGCGACCGCCGCGGCCGCCTGCTGCGGGCTGGCGTTTCTCGCGCCCGGCACCGATCGAGGCGCTGTGGCGTGGGTGTGGCTGGCGATCGCGAGCGGCATTCTCGCGCTGCACCTCGTCCTGCCGCGGATCGCGCTGGACGTCATCGGGCTGACGGGTGTGGGCGCCTCGGTCATGCTGTGGTTCGTCGCGTATGCGCTGGGCGACTGGAACGCCAACCCGCGGCCGATCCTGCTGCACCACGGCCTTGTGCTGGCATTGGCGCAGACGGCGGCGTTTGCACTCGCCGCGATCGCGCTGCATCGCCGCTGCGCCATCGCGACGTGGCCGCAGGCCGTGCCGATCGCCGCCGGCGTTGCGATCGCACTGGCATTCGCCGCGACGTCCTTGGAAGTCCGGCGGGCCGCGCACGCATGGGTGACCGACCCCACGGCCCAGCACGCCGCGCTCTCGATCTGGTGGGGGTTATACGCCATCGGGCTGATTGTCGCGGGCTTTGTCGCCGCGCCGGCCCGCCAAGGCAAGTCCTCGGTCGCCGTGGTCCGGCACGCCGGCCTTGCGCTCATGACTCTTGCCGCGATCAAGGTCGTCATCATCGACTCGGCCGAAGTGGCGGACTTGTGGCGGATCGTGGTGTTCCTGGGCCTGGGCCTGATGATGCTCGGGGTGGCGATCGGCTATGCCAAGGTCGCGGCGACCCTTGACCGATCTGCCGCCACCCCGCCCGAAGAGCCCGGCTGACTCGCGGCGGTGGCCGCCGCGGGTTGGTCACACTACCGTCCCTCTTGCCCGCGGCAGGCACCGCCGGCAGGCAGGCCCGACCGCCGCGTGCACGCACCCATGTCCGAAGTCGCCATTCGAACCCCGCAGAGCCCCGGCATCGGCGCCTACCTGAACCCGCTTGGGCTCTGTTCAGCACTGGCGGTACGGGCGGACCTGATCTGGCAGTTCGCCTCGCGCGAACTGCTGGAGCGGCACAAGGGCGCGATGCTCGGCGTGGCGTGGAACATCCTCAGCCCGCTTTTGACGCTCAGCGTGTACACGTTCGTATTCGGCTTTGTGCTCAAGGTGCGCTGGGAGAACAAGGGCGGGCACGCCTGGCAGGGCATCGACCCGCATCTGAGTTTCGCGCTCACGTTCTTCTGCGGGCACGCGCTGGCGCACCTGTTTGTCGAGTGCGTCGGCCGCGCGCCGACGGTGATCGCATCGCGCCCGAACCTGGTGCGCAAGGTCGTGTTCCCGCTGGAGATCCTGCCCGTCTCGGTGCTCGTCGCGGGGCTGGTGACGCTGGCGGTCAGCGTGGGCATCCTGCTGGTGTGCTCGCTGATTTTCGCGGGCCGCATTCCGCCGACCGCGCCGTTGTTCCTGGTGCCCATCGTTCCGCTGGTGATGCTCGCGCTGGGCGCGAGTTGGTTTCTTGCGTCGCTGGGCGTGTTCCTGCGCGATGTCCGCAACGTCGTGCAGGTGCTGGTGCAGGTGATCGTGTTCATGAGCGCGGTGTTCTACCCGATCCAGCGCGTGCCGGAGTCGTGGCAGCCGCTGGTGCTCTACAACCCGCTGGCGGTCATCATCGAGAACGGCCGTCGCACGCTGCTGTGGGGAGAGTGGCCAGAATGGCACCGCCTGGCGTGGGTCACGCTGCTGGCGTTCATCGTGATGCAGGTCGGGTACGCCTGGTTCATGCGGACCAAGAGGGGGATGGCCGATGTCGTCTGACCCCGCCCTGCATGGAGTGCCCACGCTGGACGACACGCTGGCCGTCAGCGTCCGCGGCGTCGGCAAGTGCTACGAGATCTACGACAAGCCCATCGACCGGCTGAAGCAGTCGATCCTTGGCCGCCTGCTGCAGAGCGAGTTTCACCGCAAGTTCTGGGCGCTGCGCGATGTGTCGTTCGACGTGGCCCGCGGCGAGGCGGTGGGCATTGTCGGGCGCAACGGCTCGGGCAAGAGCACGATGCTGCAGATCATCGCCGGAACGCTCGCGCCGACCGAGGGTGTTGCGCTGGTGCGAGGAAGAGTCGCCGCGCTTTTGGAACTGGGAAGCGGCTTCAACCCTCACTTCACGGGGCGCGAGAACGCGTTCCTCGCGGGGGCCATCCGCGGCCTGTCGCGCCGCAGGATGGAAGAGAAGATCGACGACATCGCTGCGTTTGCCGACATCGGCGAGTTCTTCGACCAGCCGGTGGGGATGTACTCCAGCGGCATGCACGCGCGGCTGGCCTTCAGCGTGGCGAGCATGGTCGAGCCCGAGGTGCTGATCCTCGATGAAATTCTTGCCGTCGGCGATGCGAGTTTCACGCAAAAGTGCATGGCGAGGCTGCACAAACTGCTCGATTCCGGCGTGACACTGCTGTTTGTCAGCCACAACCTCGACTCGGTCAAGAGCCTCTGCCGGCGCGGCGTATACCTGGCCAAAGGCCGATCGGTCTTCGTGGGTCCGACCGAGCAGGCCGTGGACCACTACCTCAGTGTGGTGCGCGAGACCCGCACGCAGCGAGCCGTCGAGAAGGTGGCCAAACTCGCCGACCCGCGCGAGCGCATCACCGAAGTCGACAGCGAACTGCGTTACGGCACCGGTCACGCGCAGGTCGAGCAGGTCCGCCTGCTGGACAGGCACGGCGACGAGCGCGAGGAGTTCGCCTTCGGCGAGCGCATCACCGTCGAGGTCTCGGTGCGCGCCGTCATCAAGATCGAGCGCGTCGACGTCGAGTTCACGCTGCGCGACCAGACCGGGGTTGATCTGTTCGGCGCGACCGCCTTCGGCGAGGGCACGCGCGTACCGCGGCTGCGCGAGGGCGAACTGGCGGTGGTGCGATTCTCGTTCCGGCTGAATGTCCGCGCGGGGTCCTACGGCATCAGTGTGTCGGTCTCGCGCCGGCCCGACGAACGCGGCGACGGCAAGGCCACGCTCGACCATCTCGACGCGTGTGCCGCGTTCCACTGCATCGGCCATCCGCGCCGAAAGATCCGAGGCAAGTACCTTCACCCGGTGCAGGCCGAGTGCACGGTCCTTCGGCCCGGAGGGACGGTGCGGAAAGAGGTGGGGCGGTCCGTGTGACGCGACCCGAACAGGGCACTACACTACGCCCCACATGGACGCCCCCAGTTTCATCACGGCCCAACTGCTCGTCAGTGTCGTCGTGATTCTCGCCGTCGTTCACCTCATCCTCGTGCTCGCCGGGTACTGCACGTACTTTGAGCGCAAGGTCTCGGCCTACATCCAGGACCGCATCGGTCCCAACCGCGTCGGGTTCGATCTCAACCTGCCCGCGCTGTGGTTTCTCAAGGGCCTGTGGGGCTTGGGCCAGCCGCTGGCCGACGGCCTGAAGTTCATGCTCAAGGAGGACTACCGGCCCAAGGGCGCGGACAAGATCCTGTTCTCCCTTGGGCCGATCGCCTGCGTCATTCCCGCGTTGATCGGCTTTGCGATCATCCCGTGGGGTGGCACGGTCGAGGTTCCTTCGTTCACGATCCCGCTGCTGAACTGGCACATCGAGGGCGGGCCGTGCGTGGTGGCCGGGGCTCCGATCAACGTCGGTGTCATTTACCTGCTGGCGGTCGGATCGCTCTCCATCTACGGCATCACGCTCGCCGGCTGGGCCTCGAACAACAAGTACTCATTCCTCGGCGCGCTCCGCGCTTCGGCGCAGATGATCTCCTACGAGATCCCGCTGGGCCTGTGCCTGCTCACCGTGCTGCTGCTCACCGGATCCCTGCTGCCCGAGAAGATCATCGAGCACCAGGTGACGCACGGCTGGCTGGTGCTGGCGCATCCCATCGCGGCGATTCTCTTCTTCACGTGCGTTCTGGCCGAGTGCAACCGAACCCCGTTCGACAACGCGGAGTGCGAGCAGGAACTGGTCGGCGGTTACCACACCGAGTACGGCGCGATGCGCTGGGCCCTGTTCTTCCTGGCCGAGTACTCGCACATGATCACGAGTTCCGCGTTCTTCGCACTCCTGTTCCTGGGCGGCTATCACCTGCCGCTGGGCATCGAGCACCACCTCCTCACGCCCGAATCCACCGGCGTGCTGGCGATGCTGCTGAAGTTCCACGTCTTCATCGCCAAGGTCCTCGCGATCATCTTCCTGATGATGCTCGTCCGATGGTCGATCCCGCGCCTCAAGTTCGACCAGATCATGGCCGTCGCCTGGCAGGGCATGATCCCCATCAGCCTGGTCATCGTCGTCGGCACCGCGGTGCTCGTGCACACCGGACGCGCCGGCACGCTGTGGATGCTCGCCTTCAACGGCGCGCTGGCCGCGGCGATCTCCATCCTCCTGCCGCTCATGCCCCGTGCCACCAGCAACAAGCGCGTCCGCCTCGCCGGTTCGCGCTGGTACCCGGCATTGGGCGAGGTCGCGCGGACGCAGTCGGTTGACCCTCGAGCGCTCGAAGACCGGCCCTACGAGGGCTCGCTCCCGGCCTGAGAAGCGCGGCCGCGCGGTTCACTGATTCGGGATGACCTGGTCCCCCGCGCGGTTCACGGTGTACATCGCTGGCAGCAGGTAGTTCCGGTCCTTGTACACCAGCACCTGACCGCTGATCGTGAACGTCGCGTTCTCGCCGAGGCGCTCGGCGATCGACTCGATCCCCGCGAGGTTCGCGCACGGCAACAGCACCATCGGCGGTTCCGGCACGACCCCCGACGACCCGCTGTCCATGATGAACACCGGCTCGCCTGCCGCCGATCGCACCACGCGACCTCGCCGCGGCGTCAGCACGCCCGCCGGACGAAGCCGCGGCGTGCCGTTCTCAGCACCGCTCGAATCCGCCGCGGCGGTGCGAGAGGGGTTCGCCGCGCGGCGCGAGCCGATCGCCCGGTCCAGGTCCGCCACGATCTGCTCGATCGTCGGCTCGGCCACGGCCGGATCGGTCGCTGTAGTCGGGCTTGCGGCGGGCTTGGGTTCGGCGTGCGAATCGGTCTCATCGGTTTCTGGTTCCGCCGCGGGCGTATCCACCAGCGGCGGAGCGGTGGGCAGCAGGTAGTTGTGCCCGGCGTACGCCATCACCTGCCCGGTCACGACCATCCGCGCGCCGGTCTGACGAACATCTTCTTCATCCATGCGGGCCGCCAGACGCTCCATCGCCGCAAGGTGCTCGCTCGGAAGCACGACCATCGGGGGCATCTGGCGGCCGCGGCGGTCGCGGTCGAAGACAAAGAACCACCGACCGCTCTTGCCCTTCACCAGCGCGCCACGCGCCGAGGAGACAAACGCCCCTTCACGGACCAGCGATGGCCCGCGATCCACCCCCAGTTCGTTCTGGACCGAGCCCGGCAACCCCGGACGAACCGGCGATGGCTGCGGCTGCGTCGGACGGGGCGGGTCGCCCGATGCCGCGAGGCTCGTCGCCGCACAAACCAATGCCACGCCGGCGGCGTGCACTTTCCGATGGGCGATCGTTCGAGCGAACATGGTGCCTCCGTGCGCGAGTCCCTTCGGTCGGTTCGCGGCGTCCGTGGCCGGGCAGCCGCGCTCCACGATGGTATTCGATCGGCTACGCGGCCAGTGCGACATGGGCCAAGCAGGGCCGAGAACCCCTCCGCGAAGGCCCGGAACGGCCGGGAACCGCATTCTCCGGCGCACGCGGCTTGACGGAGTGCGCTCCACGACTTACGGTGTGTGCTTGACAAGGCGGCCGAGTGCCCGAGCGGTCTAAGGGGACGGATTGCAAATCCGTTGCGCAAGCTTCGTGGGTTCGAATCCCACCTCGGCCTTTCGATGTCGGATGGGGGGCTGAATCAGGGGGCTGAATCAGGGGGGCGGTGGGGGTGATCTGAGCCCTTCAGGCGCGTGATGGTCGCCATGGGGCGCGGCGGCGGCACGCCGGGCCGAGATTTTGTATACTCCGGCCCTCATGCCCACCGACTGGTCCGAAGGCATCCTGCTCAGCGAGTTGGCCGATGAGCCGGAACTCTCCGAAGAGTTCGCCGCGATCTTCGCCCGCCTGCGCAGCGACGATGACGAAGGCGAACTGAGTTCGGCCCGCGAGGGCAGCCGCGGCGAGCGTCCGCTGACGCCCGCGGACAACGTGCCGCACGTGGTGCTGAACTTCTCCGGCGTGTCATACCTGAACTCGACGCACATCGCCGCGCTGCTGCGGATGCGCAAACGCCTGGCCGAGGCGGGCCGGCAGTTGGTGCTGTGTTCGATGAGCGACGAGGTGTGGTCGATGATGATGCTGACAGGCCTGGACAAGGTCTTTGTCTTCGCTCCCGATCCGATGACCGCGCTGGCCAGCGTGCAGTTGAAGCAGCAGGGGGAGTGAGCGTGGAAGCGGCGCGACATGGCCAACCCGGCCGTGCGCAGGGCCGCGAACCAGCGCGGCCAGGCACGATTTCCTTCGACTTCGCGAGAGCAGGCCACGATTGCACGGGCCCCTGCTCAAAGCCGTCAGCACCGGAAGGCGCTCGATGAGCGGTTGCCGTCGTGTTGCCCCAAGATCCCCGGCGTGACGACACGGGGTCAACCCGCGCCCGGGCTATCGAATGTGATCGTCAACCCGATCGCCTGCGGCGGCTCTCGGCTCCGGGGGTTCAGTTCGACGTTCATCCTGAAGGGGTCATCCCGAAACTTGGATCGGAGGCTCTCGCCGAAACGGCCCGCGCTGCCAGTGGCGGAAAGAGCGCATGTGCCGAAGTTGTCAGCAGCCACCCAACCAAGCAGTCAGAAAAGCGAAGATCGCAGGAACCCCGGGCGAGCCGCCGAAGTTGTACGCCGCCGGATCGCCCGCGAACCACGCGGCCAGGAAGATGAAGATGTCGGCCACCTGTACCGAGCCATTGGCATCGAAGTCGGCATCACAACACCCATCCGGAACTCCCCAGATGGCGAGTTGTGCTGTCCAGGCACCATCGGCCATGCCGAAGTTTCCCGATGCCAGGACTCTGCCATCCGGGAGTGTGCACATGCCAAGAACGGCGGCACTCAGTCCTTCGCCAAGCGCCTCCCAGTGGCCCGCTTCGCGGCGGACCGCGATGAACTGGTCAGGCCCAAATGCCCCGTGGTAGAGGCGCCCGGCTGCGACAAGTTCGCCGCTCGGCAGGAAGTCGACAGCATTGATGTCGCGCGATGCAGTCGAGAGCCCAACCCCCGACCATGCCCAGTCCGCATTGATGGCCAGACCCGTGTAGTTTCCACCGAGGTGAGTGAATGACCCCGCCGCGATGACGTGACCATCCGGCGACAGCGTAAGGGACTTGACGGTGCCTTGTCCCACATCGCCGTAGTAACCGAGCGGCGTCCAGCCGCCCATTGTCTGATAGACGAACGGGGTGTACAAAAAGGTCGATGGTCTGCGCTGGCCACCCGCCACCACCATGCCATTGGGGCGCACCGTCAATGACTCAACGCTCACGGAGTTCGGCACACCCGGACCGATGGCGGTCCATGACACACCATCCCATCGGGCGATCATGTTGGCCGACACGCCGCCGGCATTCGAGAAGACTCCACCTGCCACCACGTGCCCGTCATGATTCAGCGCCAAGGCGTGAACGGCACCGTTTGTGCCGCCGCCGACCGCGGACCAGGTCGTCCCGTTCCAACGGGCGACGCGATTGGCAGCGTTTCCTCCGGCATTGGTGAACTCGCCCCCGACGACCAGATCGCCGTTGGGCATCGGGAGCACCGCGTTGACCTTGCCGTCAAGCCCTGCACCGAGCGGATGCCAGGCTTGACCGTCCCACAGCGCGATGCGCCGCGCAGGAACTCCGCCGATAGTCACGAACCTCCCCGCCGCGATTACGTTTCCTGATGACAGTCTCAGCAGGAGAGTTGGCGCATGGCTGGTCCCGGGGCCCGCGGGACCCAACGTCGCGCCGTCCCAGACCGCCAACCGGTTTACGGTTACGCCTCCAACTCCGATGAATGAACCCCCTGCGACGGCGCGCCCATCGGGCATGACGTGCAAGCACAGCACCTCGGGATCGGTCATCCCGGATCCGACCGCGGACCATGATTGACCGTTCCATCGTGCGAGGTGTTGCGCAGGAACACCCCCTGCCTGCCAGAAGGCGCCGCCAGCAATGACGTCGCCGTCGGGCAACGTCTGAAGAGAACGCACGGTTCCGGAGATCCCCCCCGCGACCGGCCACCAGTGTGCTCCATCCCACCTCGCCACGCGCATCGCGGGCGAGCCGCCCGCACTGTCGAACTCGCCGCCAACAACGAGGTCTCCCGATGGCAGGCGAGTCAACGCGTTGGCATTGCCGTTGAGGCCGCCGGCCAGATCCGACCAGTTCGAGCCGTCCCATCGCGCGATGCGGCTTGCCGGTGATTGGCCGCTCATCGCAAACCTCCCGCCGGCCACGACACCGCCGAACGGCTCGACCAGCAGCGTCTCAACGTCATTGTCGAAGCCGGATCCGAGCGGCTGCCATGCGGCGCCATCCCACTTCGCAATACGATTTGCCGCGACCCCGCCCGCGGTTGTGAAACTACCCGCGGCGATCAACTCACCAGTCGGGAGCGCCGCAAGTGCTCTCACGGAGCTGTTCACGCCGGCGCCCATCGCCACCCACTGCTGAGTATCGCGGCTCCAGCGTGCGATGTTGTTTGCCGGGACATCCGCCGCGTGAGTGAACCATCCGCCGATCACGAGATCACCGTTCTGCAATACCGCCAACGACCAGATGTGACCGCCAGTGACCCACGGACCACCGAGGGCCGACCAACTGTCCGCATGCTGATATGCAATGCGGTCCACAGGAGTTCCACCGGCGAGGCTGAAGTCGCCTGCGACGGTCAGAACCGGCCCGGAGGGCCCATCGCCATCAGGATCCCACGTTGTGATGGCGCTGACCGGTCCGTTGAGGCCGGGGCGAGCACTCAGGAACTGCCACTGCTGAACGCAGGGTCCCTGTGCAACGACATCCCGGGCGGTCTGGGCCAGGACCAGGAGCCCCGTCGTGGCGACCAGCAGCGCGTGGACCGGGCGGGTGTTCATCCTGCGACTCCTGTGCAGTCTCAAGACAGTCTACATCAAGCGGTGGACAAGCACAAGCAACCTGCTCCGCCGGTTTCGCATGTCTGTGGGATGCTCCAGTGGGCAAGGACGCACGGCATCGCCGCAATGGACGCGCTCTGGAGCGCTTCCCGGGTCTCGGATACCGCCGGACGTGGGTTCATCGGTCTTCATTGGTGACCCGCGCGGCCGCGGCGGCTTGGCGGCAGCCGAAACTGCCAAAGACCCCCGCGTACACACCCCCGACCTGTTTGACATGCCCGATCATTCTGTTACATTGCGGCTCTCACACAAGGAGCCTCCAGATGGACGGGAAAGCCGTTGGCGGAGTGGTGGTGCTTGCGTTGGTGATCGCCGTGTTTCTCGGCCGCGGCATGCTGGCCAGAGACAACTTCGAGTCCAAGTACCTGACCGAGGCGTACGCGCTGGTCGAGCACTGCGACAAGTACCGCAAGCACCAGGGGTACATCATCGGGATCTGCGAATCGGCCCACGAGGCGGCCTTCCAGAAGGCCTACACAGCGGGCAGCCGCCGGCGCAAGGCCAAGTTCGATGAGAACCGCTATTACCCGGAGTTCTTCAGAGTCATGCGCGAGCGTGCGATCACCGATGGGCAGTACGAGGTGGCCGAATCGGTCACCAAACTCGCCGAGGACTTCGCAACGGGGAAGGTCACGCTTGTTCCGGGTTGATGCGTTCCGCGGCGGCTTGGACGCACCCAGCATCACTCGGCCGCGGCGAGGCGGGCGAGCAGGCCTTCCTGCACGCGCGGCCACTCCTCCGCGATGATGCTGAAGTAGACCGTGTCGCGCACATAGCCGTCGGACTGGATTCGGTGTTTACGTAGCGTGCCCTCGCGCACCGCGCCGAGTTTGGAGATGGCACCGATGCTGTGCGCGTTGCGTGCATCGCACTTGAGCGTCACCCGCACGCACCCCAGATTCTCAAACGCGTGGCCCAGCAGCAGGAGTTTGCATTCGGGGTTCACGTGCGTGCCGCGGTGCGCGGGGGCGTACCACGTCGCGCCGATCTCAACACAGCGATTCGGCGGGTCGATGTCGAGGTAGGAAGTGCACCCAATGACGCCGCCAAGAACGCGATCCACGACCGCGAACGCGCGGGTCTTCGGGTTCGCCAGGTGGTTCTCGATGAAGGCCGAGAACGCCGCGGGCGTCCACTCCCGCGGCCAAGAGAGAAAGTAGGGAAAGGTGGTGGGCGGGGTGATGGCGAACAGCGCGGGGCCATCGGCCGCGACGAGCGGACGGAGGAGCACGCGAGAGCCCTGGAGCGTGACAGGCTCGACGATCATCGGCGCCCCGGCTCTCGCGCGGGCATCATCGCGGCAGCGTTGGTGACGCGCTGGAGCCAGTTTTCCAGTTTCCCGCGGGACGGGATGAGCATCAGCATCACGACCGCGGCGAACGCCACGCCCGCAAGCGCAATCATCTCGCCGTTGAGCAGCAGGATGACGCCGGCCAAGAGGCCCGCGCCCTCGGCCAGCGCTGCACGCAAGATGATCGAGTTGAACCAGAGTCGGGAGAGCGCGAGGTCGCGGCTCGCGGGGTCGCCGCTCATCCGCGCGGCGATCTGCGAGGCCTGCTTGTTGATGGCCATGCCCATCACCGCGTGCACGGGCAACTGGCCGATGATCATCGCGCCCAGAAGGAGGAGCAGGGGGTCAAAGTTGCCGAACGGGCCTGCGGCGGGCGCCACGGCGCCGGCGGGCAGCGGGGGCGGTGGTGGGGGCGGTGGGGTGGTGGTGGGGCCGACAAAGTACGCCACTCCGGCGAACAACATCATGCCGGCGATCAGCGCGAACACGATGATCTGCGTCGTACGGACGAGCGAGGCGAGGGTCGGATGCATGGGGGGATTGTTGGCAAATGCCCGGTCGGTCGTGCAACGAAAAAGCCCCGGACGAATCGCCCGGGGCTTGAATGATCGCATGAGAATTCGGAAGGGCTCAGCCCTTCATCTTCTCGGCCTTCTTGCGTGCGTCGTCGAGTGTGCCGACGTACATGAACGCGCCCTCGGGGATGTCGTCGCCCTCGCCGTTGCACAGGCGCTCGAACGAGTCGATGGTGTCCGCCAGGCTGCTGGTGACGCCGGGGAAGCCGGTGAAAACCTCGGCGACGTAGAACGGCTGGCTAAGGAAGCGCTCGATCTTGCGCGCGCGGGAGACGGTCTTCTTGTCCTCTTCCGAGAGTTCATCGACGCCGAGAATCGCGATGATGTCCTGCAGTTCCTTGTAGCGCTGCAGGATCGACTGCACGCGGCGGGAAACGCCGTAGTGCCGCTGGCCGATGATGTCGGCGCTGAGGATTCGGGAGGTCGAGGCCAGGGGATCGACGGCGGGGAAGATGCCCTTCTCGGCGATGCCGCGGGAGAGCACGATGAACGCGTCGAGGTGGCCGAAGGCCGTCGCGGGGGCGGGGTCGGTGAGGTCGTCGGCCGGGACGTAGATGGCCTGCACCGAGGTGATGGCGCCCTTGCTCGTCGAGGTGATGCGCTCCTGCAACTCGCCCATCTCGGTCGAGAGGGTGGGCTGGTAACCCACGGCGCTGGGCATGCGGCCCAGCAATGCGGACACCTCGGAGCCGGCCTGGGTGAAGCGGAAGACGTTGTCGACGAAGATCAGGGTTTCCTTGCCCGACTCGTCGCGGAACTCCTCGGCCATGGTGAGGGCCGAGAGCGCGACGCGCAGACGCGAGCCGGGCGGCTCGTTCATCTGACCGAACACCATGGCCACCTTGTCGAGCACGTGCGACTTCTTGCCGGAGGCATCGACGTATTCGGCTTCCTTCATTTCGCGCCAGAGGTCGTTGCCCTCGCGGGTGCGCTCGCCGACGCCGGCGAACACCGAGTAGCCGCCGAAGTTTCGGGCCACGCGGGCGATCATCTCCTGGATGACGACGGTCTTGCCGACGCCTGCGCCGCCGAACAGACCGATCTTGCCGCCTCGGACGAACGGGCAGAGGAGGTCGATGACCTTGATGCCGGTCTCGAGGATTTCGGTGTTGGGGTTGAGTTGGCTGAACTCGGGCGGAGTGCGGTGGATGGGCATCCGCTTCGTGCCGGTAGGAGCGGGCAGTTTGTCGATCGGCTCGCCGAGAAGGTTGAAGACTCGTCCGAGCACCGGTTCGCCGACGGGCACCGTGACGGGGCTGCCGAGGTCCTGGCAGGCCTGGCCGCGGGCGAGGCCGTCGGTCGAACCGAGCGCAACAGCGCGGACGCGGCCGCCGCCGAGGTGCTGCTGCACCTCGCCGGTCAGGCGCAGGTCGCCAAAGGCGGTCTTGGCCTCGACTTTCACGGCGTTGTAGATGGCCGGGAGTTGGTCTTCGGGAAACTGGGCGTCAAAGGTCGAACCGATGACTTGGGTGATCGTGCCGGTGCTGGCCATGTCCGGTATCTCGTCCTGGTGGGTGGGAAATGGGGACTCGGAAAGGGGCGGTAGGGTAGGTAACCCACTGGGCGGAGCCAAGTCGCCCTTTCGGACCTCCGGTCGCGCAGGAAGCGGCCCGCTGAGTGGCAGAGGCGGCTCGACGACGGGCACGACGCGGCTTGAACTGGGCATTCCCGCGCCGGGGAGCGCTTTGCTGCTGGCGATCGGCGGGCTCGCCGCGGCGAGGCGCCGACGTTGAGTCTTCACTGGATATCAGCCTGAACGCGCAGGGGCGTTCGGGGCTCGTGTGATGTCTCCTGTCGATTGGTGCGATCCGTGAGGGAGGTTGCACAGCGCAGTGAGACCGCGCCAGCGTCCGCTCAGGACACGGGCTCGGGATGATCGGCCTGGCCCGCGGTCCGCAGCATCGGCTGCGGTTTGAGATAAGTGACGCTGCGCCAGACCCACTCCAGCGGGCCGAAGCGGAAGACCGAGAGCCACAGCGGGCTGATGACGCACTGCGCGGCAAAGACCGCGAGCACCAGCGCGCAGCGTTCCGGCCGCGACCACGAACCGAACTGCGCCAGGCCCCAGTGATAAAAAACGAATGTCGCGACGAGCGTCTGCATGATGTAGTTGGTCAGGGCCATTCGGCCGACGTTCGCGAGCACCCACGTGACGGGCGCGAGCACGCCGTTGCGCACGATGATCGCCACGGTGCAAAGATACATGAGTGCGACCAGCGGCCCGCTGATCATCAGCAGGAGCGCCGAAAGCCCCATCCCCCACCATGTCGCATCCGGCGTGCTGCTCAGCAGCGCCGACGCCGTCGCGATCGGGACTCCGACCAGCGCGCCCAGAAGCGCAAGGCGCGCCTGCCATGCCGCCCCGGTCGGCGACAAGAGCCCGGCCTTGAGCAGCCCCGCGCCGATGAAGAACATGCCCAGCACGTGCCAGCCGAAGCCGAACACGAACGAGATGAACATCATGCCCCACGACATGGCGCGGAACAGGAACGCCTGGAGGTAGGGCCCATCGCGATAGGCCTCGGTCTCCGCGTCCATCCACGTGGCCGAGTTGGGCTGTCGGCCCGACCCATCCTCGAAGCCTCTGAACAGACGCACGATGGGTGATCGCGGCTTGTCCTTGTCGTCGGTCGCGACCGGCGGCGCGGCGTGGGCTTCCGATTCGCCCGGCCCATCTGGCGCGGCCGATGACTCATCCTCGTTCGGGATTGGGGGGGGCGCGTCGGTCGGAGCCTCGGCGGGGGCGGCGTCGGCGCGCAGCGCTTCCGCCGCGATGGGCGTTTGCTGCACGGACTGGCCGAACTGGTCGAGGGCCATCAGGAAGGCGAGCGCCACCGCGCCAAACAGCACCAGCCCTGCGCCGACGCCCAGCAGCACGCGCGCGCCGGCGCGGGCGCACAGCAACAGCACGATGCCGCAGAGGCCATAGACGAACAGGATGTCGCCGTACCAGAGAAGAAGCGCGTGCAGCAGGCCCATCGCCAGCAACCACAGCAGGCGGCGGGCGTACACCGCGTAGAAACTCCCGCCGCGGCCGATGACGCTGTGCATCTGCAGAACCAGCCCCATGCCGAAGAGCGTTGAGAAGAGCGTATAGAACTTGGCCTCGCAGAAGATCTTGACGAAGTAGTAACACAGCGTGGTCAACGCGTCGTCCGACTCAGGGCCGCGCTGCATGTAGGTGCCGAATGGCATCGCGAACAACTGGATGTTGACGAAGAAGATGCCCAGCAGCGCGATGCCGCGGGCAACATCCATCGCGACAAGCCGCGAGGCGGCATCGACCGGCTGCGCGGCTGCCCGTTCAGTCGGGTCGGCGGGTCCGGTTTGCTGGTCCATCTGCTGTCTCCGTGTCGGGCCGAAGCACGAGATCCGATCCTGATTGGGGAATGCGCGGGGGACGATTGCACGAGGCATCGTGCAACTCAGGCGCGGCGGCAGTGTACCGGCCGGCGCACGTGGCGGGGCCGGCGGCCATCGTCCCGGCTACGCTGCGCCCCATGGGCACGCCGGGCGCGGTCGACACCTCTCGCACGAAGCAGCGGCGCGAGCTGCGTTTTGCCGACAGTGCCGCGATGTGGGCCGACATTGAGCGAATCGTGGAATCGGAGCGTGCCGGCACGCTGCGCCGAGCCGGAAACTGGACGGTCGGCCAAAGCCTGGGCCATCTCGCCACCTGGGCCGAGTTGCCCTATGACGGCTATCCGCCAGAACTGAAACCGCCGTGGTGGCTCAAGTTCATCATGCGGCCCTTCAAGGACAGGTTCCTCGGGCCGAAGGGATCAATGCCCCCGGGCGTTCGCATTCCAGGCGTTCCGGGCGGCACCATCGGGACCGAGCCGATGGAGACTGAGGCCGCGATTGAGCGATTGCGCAGAGCGTGGGCTCGACTCGAAGCCGCGCACCCCGGCATCCCCAACCCCGTGTTCGGCGAACTGACGCACCAACAGTGGATTCGCCTCAACCTGGGGCACGCCGAGTTGCACTTGGGCTTCCTGCACCCCGGCGCGGCCATTCGCGAAGGCTGATTCGAGTAGACCAACCCATGGATGGAATGAACATCGAGATCTCCGGCGAGCGCGTGCATCTGCTGCCCTGCCGCGCGGCGTTCTGGGAACAAGCCCGCACGCTGATCGTCGCCGACCTGCACCTGGGCAAGTGCGAGACGATGCGATCCGCCGGATTGCCGATCCCCCTGGGCGTGATCGAGCGGGACCTCTCCCGACTTGCCGCGGCGATTCTCGAGACTGGCGCCCAGCGACTGCTCATCGTCGGCGACCTGCTGCATCACGGGCTGGGCCTGACGCCGCAGATCATCGCCAGCGTTGCCGACTGGCGCGAGCGCGAGGCCGACGACGTCGAGATTGCCGTTGTGCCCGGCAACCACGACCGCGCGCTGGGCGCGGTCGCGCCGACGTGGAGAATGCGGGTGCTCGATGAGGTGGTGCGCGAGGGGCCGTTTGCATTTGTCCACGATCCCGCCGCGGCGGTGTCGTCGGGCGATTGCGCGGTCATTTGGTCCGGCCACGTTCACCCGATGGTCCGGCTGGTGGGCCGGGGAGACTCGATCGGCCTGCCGTGCTTTGTGGTGGGCGAGCGGGCGGTGGTGCTGCCAGCCTTCAGCGAGTTCACGGGGGGCGTGTATGTCGCGCCCCAGCCCGGGCAGAGGTTGCTCGCGATCGCCGATCGGCAGGTGATTGATGCCGGCGTGTTCACCCGGCCGCGCGCGGCGGAACGCCGGCCTTTGCGGGCGTGATTCGGGTGCGGCACGCGTGCGGAGTGTCGGAGTTGCTTCGATCACGAGCGGGGCTAGACTTGTGGCCCGAACAAGGGCATTGGTCGATCGGTTTCTGTCAGGAGTCTTCCGTGGTTCGCATCCGAATGAAGCGCATGGGTCGTCCGCACCGTCCGTTCTATCGCATCAGCGCGATCGAGAAGGCGTCGCGTCGCGACGGGGCGGTGCTCGAGAACCTCGGGATCTATGACCCGATGGCGACCGATGAGGCCAAGCAACTCCGCATCGATGAGGAGCGCATCAAGTTCTGGCTGGCCAAGGGCGCGCAGCCCTCGGACACGATGATGGACGTGCTGGCCAAGCGCAACCTCGTCGATGCCGCGAAGTGGAAGACCTATCGCGACACCAAGATCAAGGCCCGCAAGGCCCGGGCCGAGGCGCTGGCCGCGGCGGGCGGCGACAAGAAGGACAAGAAGAAGTAAACCTGCTTCCCGCGGTCTCCCGCACCAACGAGTCAACCCCGGAGGGAGGCGTCGCCTCCCTCCGGTTGTTTTTGAAGTGCCGCATGCCGATCCGATTCGACATCCTCACCACCTTCCCCGAGATGTTCGGCGATGGCTCTGGCTGCGCGCTGAACAGTTCGATTCCCGCGCGGGCCCGCGCGGCGGGACTGGTCGAGTGGCACGCCCACAACCTCCGCGGGTGGGCCGGCAACAAGCACAACAAGACCGATGACCGCCCATTCGGCGGCGGCCCGGGAATGGTCATGATGTGCCAGCCGGTGTGGGATGCGGTGCACGCAGTCGAGGCCCTGGACCCTCGCCCCGCGCTTCGTGTATTGCTCACCCCGCAGGGGCGACTGCTCAAGCAGGAACTGGTCGAGGAACTGGCCCGTCGCGAGCGGCTCCTGCTGATCGCCGGGCACTACGAGGGGATCGATGAGCGCGTGATCCGCGCGCTCGACCCGCTGGAAGTGAGCCTGGGCGACTACGTGCTGAGCGGCGGCGAACTCGGGGCCATGGTACTGATCGATGCGATCACGCGGCTGCTGCCCGGCGCACTGGGGCACGAAGCCTCCGCAGCGGAGGATTCGTTCTCGGCGATCACCATTGACGCGAAGTCGGGGCGGAGCGGCCGGCTGCTCGATTGCCCGCACTACACCAAACCGCGGGAGTGGAACGGCGTCGCAGTTCCCGATGTGCTGCTCTCGGGCGATCATGGCGCGGTGGATCGGTGGCGACTCGAGCAACGGCTGGCCCGGACACGCGAGCGCCGGCCGGATCTATTGAACGGTTAGGCCGCGCGGGAGAGTTGCACCGTCGCCGGTCGCGCAAGCGGGATGTTCCGCGCCGCGGCGGCCTTGGCCGCGCGGGCGCGGCGGGAACGCCGCACCCTGCGAAGCACCAGTACGCCCACCACCAGCACCACTAGCGCAAGCACGGCTCCAACGACCAGCGGCGCGATGATCGCCAGGACCGACGCCGCGGCGGCAAGCAGCGACTCAACGGTCGAGACCACCGGGTTGCCGATGCCCGCGGTGGTCGCGGTCGATCCGGCGCGGATGGACATCGCGGTGGCCTTCACGGTCGCCGCGAGTCCGCCGCCCGCAATCAGCGCGCTGGCCCACTTCACCATTGGCTCAACCTCGCCAAACTGTGCCGCGGCAACGAGCGTGCCCGCGACCACGGCGCATGGGCCGGCGATCAAGTCGAGGGCGTGATCGAGCCAGGGGACCCAATAGGCACCCACCTCGAACGCCGCGGCGACGCCGAGGGCAACCATGGCAGGCCACGACCCGGCCCAGGCAAAGTCCGGTCCGAGGTCGATCATGCCCAGGTGCGACGCCACGCTGGTGACCAGCAGCGGGAGAAACACCCGCAGCCCGCACGCCGCGGCGAGGCCCAGGCCGACAAAGATGGCGACAATGGTGTCCATGCCGGTGAGTTGTTGGGAGGCGCGGCCCGGCAGTTGCACACCAAACAGACGCCCGCCGCGTTAGGATGTGCGGATGCTCTACCTCTGGATTGCCGCGGCCTCGGCCGCATCGTTGCTGTTGATGGCGGGATTCATCCACCTGGCGATCCGCATGGGCGGGGCGGGCCGCGCCTTGGGCGAGGCGATGTCGCGTGCGCCGCTGCTCGATGTGCTGGTGGCCTGGTTCACCGTGATGCCCGGCATCGCGGGGTTCTTCGCCGGCGCGCAACTTGGCGGCGATGGCTCGTGGTGGAACTCATTGGCCCACGCGCTGCTCGGCGCGCTCGCGGCCATCATCGGACAGGTGGTGGCGATGCAGACCTGGGTCTTTCTGCACGAACTGGCCAACCCGACAGCGCGCAAGGGGCCGCGGATTCTGAAGGTGCTCAATGCCAAGGTTGGGCGGGTGCGGAACCACGGCGCGGTGTGGTGGACCGCGCTGGCAGTTCCGGTGTTCGCGATCGTGCGCGTGGCGGAGTTGGCCATGTGGCCGATGCTCGTGCTGCTGGTGAAGTTCCCGCGCTACAAGCAGGGGGAATGGGTGAACGTCAGCCGGCACAAGTTCAGCGGGCTGGTGGGGCACGATTTGATCTGGTGCCTGTATTGCGACTGGATGACGGGCGTGTGGTCGCTGGGCACCGAGATGCTGCGCAATGTCGAGAGTTTCTGGTGCCCGATCCGGTTTTCTTCGACGGCCAAGTGCGAGAACTGCAAGATCGATTTCCCGGACATCGAGGGCGGCTGGGCCAGCGCCCAGAGCGACATCGCGGAGGCCGCGGGCATCGTGGATGCGAAGTACCCCGCGCCCAACGGCGACAACTCCTGGTTCGGCCACCCGGCGCGGCTGACGGTCAATGGGAGAGACCCCGGCGGGCAGTAATATCACTCTTGGGCCCCGTGGCGGAACGGCAGACGCAGCGGACTTAAAATCCGCGATCCCGCAAGGGGTGTGTGGGTTCAAATCCCACCGGGGCCATTGTCGGCGGGTGCAATGTCCGAGAACGTTCTGTCTTGATCGTTGTTGGATGCGCGAACCGGCCGACTCTGGCCAACCGGGCCTTCCGGCATTGCAAAAACCGACCGAGTTGGTCGATCGAGCGACTCTCGCGTTCGCGACACTCGGGCGGGCCTCAATCCGCACGGGTTGAAGGCCGATGCAAAGGGGCAAGGAGTGCTTGCCTATGGCGACCAACCGCAACCCAGGGCCGGTCGGTGGTGGTGCGCTCAGCAGTGAGTTTGCTGGCGATCCAGACATGACCGAACTCGTGCAAATGTTCGTTGACGAGATGCCCCAGCGTGTCGACGCGATGCTCGACTGCTGGGAGAAAGGGAACCTCGGCGATCTTCGACGCATGGCCCATCAACTCAAAGGCGCCAGCGGTGGGTACGGGTTCCCGACCGTCGGACAGATGGCTGCGCAACTCGAAGCCGGGCTTGCAGCGGTGGGGCGCACCCCCGATTCCGAGGCGCTCGACCACCTCCGAACGCAGGTGGTCGAACTGGTCGGCATGTGCAGGCGGGTGACCTCGGAGCCGCCCTCGGGGGCGTAGGCGGGAACGGGGCAGGGGTGGGATGAACCTGGTGTGCGGCTCCAAGGTAACGAGTCGCGGCGTGGAACTGGACTTTCCTCTCATCGTCCAAGAAGGGCCGCCGTCGCGTGTCGAACAACGAGAACAAACCCCTTGTGCTGCTGATCGATGACTCGATCGACGTCCATCGTTTGCTGAGTGCGCGTCTTCGGCACGAGCCGGTCCGACTGGTCAGTCTGACGCGCGGCGTCGACGGGCTCGAGCACGTGCGAAGGGAGACGCCGTCGGTCATCCTGCTGGACCTGGACATGCCCGACATGGACGGGTTCGAGGTGCTGCGTGCCTTGAAGGATGACCAGGCCACCAACAACATCCCGGTCATCGTGCTCTCGGGCCTGCATGGCTCGGAGGACAAGGTGACCGCCTTCGACCTTGGCGCGACCGACTACGTGACCAAGCCGTTCGACCTTGCGGAACTGCGGGCGCGGTTGCGGGCCGCGTTGCGCCTGGACCGCCTGCTGAAACTGCTGGCCGAGCGTGCCGACGTTGACGGCCTGACCGGGCTGGGCAACCGCGCGCACTTCAACAAGCGGTGGGCCGAGAAAGTCGCCGAGTGCCGGCGCTACGGGCATGCGCTGTCATTGGCGATGATCGATATCGACCTCTTCAAAAAGGTCAACGACACCTTTGGCCACCCCGCGGGCGACGAGGTGATCCAAGGCGTCGCCCGTCTGCTGCAGACGACCTGCCGCTCCCCGGATGTTCCTTGCCGCTTCGGCGGCGAGGAGTTCGCGCTGATCATGCCCAACACCGGCCCGCGCGATGCCGAGATGGTCGTCGAACGCCTGCGGGAGGCGATGGAGCAGATCGAGTGGCCGCGCCACCCGGATCACCGGGTCACCCTGTCGGCAGGCCTGGTCGGGTCCGACAGTTCCTGCGGCGACGTGACCTGCGATCAATGGCTGGAGCGGGCCGACCAGAACCTGTACGCGGCCAAGCACGGCGGACGAAACCGCGTGGTGGCCAGCGACATCCAGAGGGCATGCCCGCTGACCAAGGCCGCCTGAGTCGGCCAAGCCGGCCACCACCTGTGCCGCGCCGGTCCATACACTTGCCGGACATGTCCCGGCTGCTGGAACAACTCGGCGCATGGAAGCCGTTCACCGCGCTGGTCGTCGGCGATTTCATGCTTGACCAACTGGTCTACGGCAACGCCGACCGCCTCTCGCCCGAGGCGCCGGTGCCCGTGCTGCACGTGCAGCGGACCGAGGACCGACCGGGCGGCGCGGCCAACGTCTGTCTCGACCTGGTCGCCATGAGGGCGAGGGTGCACGCCTATGGCGTCGTGGGCGACGACCGCGAGGCCGACCTGCTCCGCTCGGGTCTTGCCGCGGCGGGCGTTCAGGCCGATGGCCTTGTGGGCGACGGCACGCGACCCACCACGGTCAAACGCTCGCTGATCGGTCTGGCACAGCACCGCCACCCGCAGAAGATGTTCCGCGTGGACTACGAGTCGCGCGTGCCGCTGGCGCGAGCCGCGATTGAGCAGATCCTGGCACGCTTCGAGGCCGATCTGCGCGACGCCGACGTTGTGTGCATCGAGGACTACAACAAGGGCGTGTGCACGCCGGAACTGTGCGCGCGGGTGATCGAGGTTTCGCGCAGGGCCGGCGTGCCGGTGCTTGTCGATCCCGCGGCGATCGAGGACTACTCCCGCTATGCGGGCGCATCGACCATTACCCCCAATCGCACCGAGTCGATGCTCGCGTGCGGCACGGACCTGCCCGACGGCGCGGGCCCGGAGGCGTTCGGGCCCCTTGCCGCGAGGTTGGTCGAATCGCTCGGTCTGGAAGCCGTGGTTGTCACGCTCGACCGCCACGGCGCGCTGCTTCTGGAGCGCGGCGGTGCGCCGCTGCACGTTCCGACCGCGGCGCGTGAGGTGTACGACGTGACCGGCGCGGGCGACATGGTGCTCGCCGCGCTCGCCGGCGCGCGGGCCAACCGGCTGGACTGGCCCGACGCGGTGCGGCTGGCCAATGCCGCGGCGGGCCTGGAGGTCGAGGTCTTCGGCGTGGTGCCGATTCCGATCGAAAAGATCCACCGCGAGGTGCTGCTGCGCGAACGCTCGATGCCGGGGAAGATGCGCACGCTCGAACAGTTGCTGGTGGAGGTCGCGGCGTTGCGCAATGAGAGCAGGCGCGTGGTCTTCACGAACGGGTGCTTTGACATCCTGCACGCCGGGCATCTGTCTCTGCTGGAGCGTGCGGCCGCGCTGGGCGACTATCTGATCGTCGGCCTGAACTCGGATGACTCGGTGCGGAGGCTCAAGGGCGGCAAGGACCCGTCGCGTCCGATCAACAACGAGCACGACCGCGCGCTGGTGCTGGGCGGGCTCGGCTGTGTCGGCGCGGTGACGATCTTCGATGACGACACGCCCGAGAGGCTCATCCGTGCCATCCGGCCTGATGTGCTGGTGAAGGGTGCAGAGTACACCATGGAGCAGGTGCCCGGCGCCCGGTTTGTCATCGAGAACGGCGGGAGGGTCGAACTGCTGCCCATGGTCGATGGTCGCAGCACGACCGGCGCGGTGGCTCGGATCCGCGGCGGGAGTGCGTGAGCCTTGCTCGGCGTTTTTCGGGTCGCCCTGGGGCAGATGGTGAGGTGGAAGCAGGGGGGCCGGGCGGCTATCATCTTGGCCCCCGGGCGCAGGAGCAGCGGTCGTAACCGTCGTTCCTGCAAGGACTTGGGGCCAATCACCGGATCGAAGCCATGGGCGCCACCGCAGTTGCCATCCTCGAAGGTCTGAACAAGGACCAACTCAAGACTGATCTGCCCCGACTGCAGATCGGCGACACGCTGAACGTGCACTGCCGCATCATCGAAGGGCAGAAGGAGCGCGTGCAGGTGTTCCAGGGCGTCCTGATTGCCCGTTCAGGCCGCGGCATCAACGAGATGATCATCGTTCGGCGGATCGTCGACAACATGGGCGTGGAGCGCATCTTCCCGCTCAACTCGCCGAAGATCGCCAAGATCGAGGTGCTTCGGCATGCCGATGCGCGTCGGGCGAAGTTGTACTTCCTCCGCGACCGAACCGGCAAGTCGCGCCGACTCCGCGACAAACGCCGCGGCTTGGAGGTCGAGGTGAAGTCCGAACCCGCCGCGAACTGATCGTCGGTGTGAGTCAGTGATGTGCCGGACGCCACCATCAGGTGGCGTTTTTTTTTCGCGGCCCCGGCGTTACGCGTGCACGCGCACGTACGCCGCGAGCGAGCATGGCACGCCGAGGTCGTCGAGAATCCAGAGCATGTAGTAGCCGGGCGGAGCGATACTCGCGGATGCGGGCGCTTCCACGTGCACCTGCCCGCCGCCGATTGTCATCTTCAGCGGCACGAAGCGCTGGTCCTGGTCGAAGCCGTGCGTGACGGACGTGAGGCGTGTGAGCGTGGCGCGGGTGATCTGGCGGCCGACCTCGTGCAGGAAGCCGAACGAGTACTCCTGCGCGTAGACCATTTCCGTCGGCACATTCGTTGTAAGCACGGGCCGCTGAGGATTGCCGTACAGATAGGGTGGGCGGTAGTACTGGCAGTTCTGGCAGTTGTAGAGCGGCAGGTCGTTGTTTCCGCCCGCCGCGATCACGCGACCATCGCGCATGAGTGAGGCGGTGGAGTGGTACCAGCGCGGGATGGCCATCGTTTCGGTCACCGGATCAACAGTCCATTCGCCCGTGCCGGGGTCAAAGACTTCCGCCCGCATGACCGGGTCCTTCGGCGTTGGTCCTTGCGTGCCGCCGATGGCCACGACCTTGCCATCGGGCAGAACCACCATGTTGTGGTCGCGCCGCGCGAGTTTCAACTTCCCAACCATCACCTATTCTGGTTGATCTGGTCCACCGAACACCGCGGCGTCATCTGTCGCCGCGCCGATGCCAGAGACCGGCGCGCCGCCCGCCTTGAGGATCTTGCCCTTCACCGCGTCAAACATCACCGCCGAACTGTCCGCGCACGTCGGCAGGATGCTGTCGATCGCTGCGCCCCAGGTCCACGTGGCCGGGTCGAGGAAATGCGTGAAGCGATTCGGTCCTGCATCGAAGAGCCGACCATCGGGCATGACGAACATGAACGGATAGATCTCCTGCACTCGCGTCGCCGAGGGCTTCTGTTCCCAGGTATCCGTTGCCGGATCGTAGATCTCGGGGATGTCGGCGTTGGGAGGCGGGCTGACGTTGTTGGCGGTCCAACCGGCAAAGACCGCGACCTTGCCATCCGGCAGCGTGGTGCAAGTGGGGTACCAGCGGCCAAGGTGCATGTCGGCCTTGCGCGTCCACGCGGGAGGCACGGATGTGGGGTTGAAGATCGCCGCGAACTTGGGTGCGATCCCCGAACTGTTGAACTCGCCCCCGCGGTGAACAACCGCCCATCGGCGAGTGAACTGTGACCGCAGCAGTGCAGGTCAAGTTGGTTTCCCGGTGCGCTGCTGCCGGCGATGTACAACGGGAAGTCCGCCGGATTGTCGGGGTTGAAGATGCGAGTCTGCGTAAAGACGCCGTCTTCGCCGTTCGCCCAGTACAGGAATCTTCCATCCTGCAAGTGCCGCAAGTGAATCGCGCGAAATTACATCGGCGGCGGTACCGCAGGTTCCCACGAGCCGTGCATCAGGGCCTCCTTCTCCCGAACTGGACCATCGACAATGCCGTTATCGCGACGGCGCCCAACGCAGGCGCAGGAACGACCGACACACGATCGACCATCATGGGATTCATGGGCAAGCCGCCCGGATAGTCGACGTCGAACTGGAGTCGAATCCAGAACACTCCCAAGTCAAGTTGACCAATCGACTGTGTCCCCAGGAGAAAATCATCGACATGGTACGATACGTTTGATCCAGATCGAATCATCTTGAATTCGTGCAGACCGGGATCTAAGTTCCACGCCACCCCGACCACACCGCCACCGCCGATTCTGAACCCGAAACCATCCCGGTAGGTCATCTCCCCGAGAATGCCTCCTTGTGATGGGTCGAGGCCTATTCCGGCAATCCGCATTCCGATTGACCGGCTGGAGCCCGACGTCATGCCCATAATAGCAACTGCCGTAAAGTCCCCAAACATTGGCGGAATGAACGTGTCGAGTCTTTGGTAGTTCGTGTTTGACCCACCGCCCGACGGGTGATTCAAACTGTCGATTGTCAACAACCCCCCGGCCACTTCAAAATCCCATGAACCCGGCGATATCCACAACGGCTCCCAGTGCGGCGCGAGAGCATCGCCATCGAAGTCATCGAAGAACTGCGCCCGACCCTCTGCCGCCACGACAAACAGCACCGCCGCAGCCGCAAACACGCAAAGAAATCGGTTCATGGCACCCGCCTTTCGCCCCAGCCGCCCCTGTCCCACCACTTGTCCACTCTACCTCAATCTGAATCCGAGTGCCAAGGAACTTCATGCGCGCGGATGGTTACGGACACCTACTTCGCGCCGGGTGGCTCTTCCAAGTCGGTCTGCCGCGCCGCTTCGCGCTGTTCGATGGTGTCGATCCGCCGCGAGAGTTCCGCCAGTCGCTTGCCCAGCGCGGCGATCTCGGACGAGAGTTGCTCCGATTCGTGCTGCGCAAACGCCGCGGCCTCTTCGAGCCGGGTGATGCGTGCGACCAGTTCGTCGGCGGGGTTGTGGTTGGCCATCGGTACGTTGTCCGCGATTCGGGTACGCTGTGTGCATGCTATCGCAAGCACTCGCTGCAATCTGCGTGTCCGTTCCTGCTGCCGCGTGGTCGGGCGGCGCGCCCGACTCCTTTGCGCTGCCGGCGCTCGCGCCGGTGAAGTTTGACTACGCCATGCTCGTTCCGCCCGAGAGCGAAGGCGCGGCCGCCGCGGCGGATGCGGCCGGAGAATCACCCCGGGCGGGCTACGGCGAGGCGGGTTCGTCGTGGCTGACGGTCGGCGGCGCGTACGCGTACGACTTGATCGAAGACCACGACCTGAACCTGCACGCGATGTGGAGTTGGTTTCTCGGCGATCGGTTCGAACTGGGCGTCGAGGGCGCTGGGTGGTACTTCGCGCAAAGCGGCAAGGACACCGGCGGCCTGTCGGCGATGCTGGTTCTGCGTTACCACTTCTGGTCCGGGCCCGAGGGCGACTTCGCGTGGACCGCGTTCTTCGAGGGCGGGTCGGGCTTTCTGGTCGGGTTCGACGAGGTGCCCGATGGGGGCACGGGTTTCAACTTCGTGCAGCGCGGAGGACTCGGCTTGACGCGTGATCTGGACGATTCTGACGGTCCCAACCACGGCGCGCGGCTGCTGCTGGGCCTCCGATGGCATCACATCTCGAACGGGCGCATCAGCGGCGATGGGCGAAATCCCGCGCGTGACTCGCTTCTGGTTTGGGCTGGGGTGGTGTTCGAGTTCTGAAGTGCGCGAGCCGTGCTCCGGAACTCGGGTTCAGGGCCCTGGGTCTCGAGTTCACCCATGGAAGGTGTGGCTCGTTGGACTGCCGACTTCCGACTATTCTTGAACCTGTCCCTTCAGGAGCAATCGCATGGCGACACCCAGGATTCTCGCGTTTGCCGGGAGCCTCCGGCGCGACTCGTACAACAAGAAGATGGTGGCCGTGGCCGCCCACGGCGCACGCGCGGCGGGCGCGGAGGTCACCATCCTCGATCTGGCCTCGATTCCGCTGCCGGTCTTTGACGAAGACCTGGAGGCACGCGACGGTTTGCCCGCCAACGGACGCAAACTCAAGGACCTCCTGATCGCCAGCCAGGGGCTGCTGATCGCCTCGCCGGAGTACAACTCCAGCATGTCCGCCGCGCTCAAGAATGTCATCGACTGGGCCTCGCGCCCGGCGCAGGGCGAAGCCCCGCTCGCGGCGTTTGCCAACAAGGTGGTCGGCGTCATGTCCGCATCGCCCGGCGCGCTGGGCGGTCTCCGCGGGCTGGTTCACCTTCGTGCGGTGCTGGGCAATATCCACTCGATCGTCCTGCCCGACCAGTTCGCGCTGACCATGGCGCACGAGGCCTTCAACCCCGATGGATCGATGAAGGACCCGAAGAAGCAGCAGACCGTCGAGGGCATCGGCCGGCGCGTGGCCGAAGTCGCGGGGAGACTGATGGGCTGAATCATCGGCCCGGTGTTTACGCGATCAGATCTCGATGCCCACTTCGCGCAGCACACGCGTCATCTGAGCAGCGGTATCGCCGGCGTGGTCGACTTGAAACGCGCGCCATCCGGCGGCGTCTGCCGCGGCGACGTTCTCGGGCAGATCGTCGAAGAACACAATGTGCGCGGAGTGGCCGCGCGAGCCCGGCGCGCCATCGAATCCCGTCGCGCGGGCGAAGGCTGCGTAGATCTCGCGATCGGGCTTGAGCAGCCGCATGATGTGTGAGGCGTGCAGGTGCCGGATGAGCGACGGGGTGGCGTACTCGGGATGTTCGCTCCCGCCGGCACGCGCGGGTGCGAGGCGCATCCAGTGGGCGTGGTTGGTATTGGAGAGCACGCCGGTTTCGAGGCCCGCTTCGTGGAGACGGTGGACGAGCGCATCGACGCCGGGGTATTCATCGCGCGTCCAGGCGTGGTGGATGCGCTCGACCTCCTCGGGCGTGTAAAGCCCGCCGGTGGTCGCGCTCATCTCGCGGTAGTAATCGACGCAGGAGATCTCGCCGCGCCCGTGTCGTGCCGAAACGGCGCGCCGGCGGGTCTTCATCTCGGCGCTCAGCAGCGCACCATCGCGGAACGGCAAGCCGGCCGCGGCGCAGCCCTCGGCCCAGTCGCGGCAGATTCTCACCACAACACCGCCGAGATCGAACACAACCATACGGACATCGGGCGCGCTCACTCGTCCTCCTCCGCGCTGTGGCCGGTCTTCATGATCTCGTCCATGACGACGGTTGCGAACGCGCCGCGCGGCAGTTCGAATCGGCACTTGATGTACGCGCCATGTTCGTCGACGCCTCCCTCGACATCGGGGTACTTCAGGGGGACCCGGAGCGGCCGCCGCGCGCCCTCGACGTGGATGCGCGCGGCCTTGATGTGCGCGGCGAGTTGTGCGAGCGAAACGCCGGACTCGTCGAGCGCGCGCTGTTCGAGTTCGCCGACCGCGCCGCTCGCGTGCATGGACTGCGGGCCCCACATCGGCCCGGTGGGCGAGATCTCAAGCCTCGCAAGACGCTGCACGACGGATTCATCCGCGAGTTCGGCCGCGCCGATGGGAAACACCGCGCCGTTCTCATGCTTGAAGGCCAGGTCGCCTTCGAGCAGTTGCGCAAAAGAGCCATCGGCCATGCGCGCTTCGAGCACGCGGTTGAAGAGCGCCGACTGAAACGCGGTGACGAAGAACGAGCGCTCGGCCGGGTCGATGCCCCACACCGCGCGCTTCGGGTTGTTCGTGCGGAGAAGCGTCGAAAGCGCGTGCCGCTCCGTGCGCGCCGATCGCGGCGTGACGGCGAGAGCCTGCTCGAGATCGCCCGCGGCGTAGGCCTCTCGGGCGCGTGACGTCTCTCTCTTCTCCCCGTCGTCGTGCGATGCGTGCGGACCGAGGAGCAGGTCGAGTACGCGCTGGTGATCCTCGAGAATCAGCGCGCGGCCGACTTCGTGGTTGAGGCCGAGGTTGCCGAAGCGCTGCGGGCCGAGCCGGTTGGGCGCGCCGACCCTGGCCATTCGCCCCAGCGCACGGTGCGCGTGCACGACCGATGCCGGCGACACCCCGCGCACGCGAATGACGAACCGATTGCCCGCGAGGTGTCCGCGACGGAGTTTGTTGGTGTGCCGGTCGGTCCAGTGGATGCTGATCGACTCGTGCTCGAACGCGGGAAAGTCGGCGGGAGTCCTGCCCGGCACGTGCACCGAGACGAGTTGGCGCGTGATGGCGCGCTTGTCCTTCAGTCCTGCGATGCCGACGGCATCGGGCCGAACGCCGAAGTGATTGGCGATCACACGGACCATGTGCAGCGTGGCCATGTCGCGCTTCTCGACGAGCATGTAGATGTGCTCGCCCTCGCCGCAAGGTTCATAGGCCGGGAGTTCCTCGACCAGGAAGTCCTCTGGCCGCTGCTTGATGATGCCGCCGATGCCGGGAACATCGCCGGTGATGTAAAGGCCGGGCGTGATGTGGGGGGCGAATGGCACGATGGGTCCGAGGAGAGAGACCAGATGAACAGCCGGAGGCCCACGGCCGCGCCTTCCGCAGCGCGGTGCGCGGGAGTTCACTCCGCCGCGTCGATCGCCACATCCAGTTCCACCGTTCGCGGTCGGAGGCACGCATCGTCGCGGCATGGTTGAAAGGTTACGGCGAGTACCGGTGTGCCGGTCCATGGGCCGTCGCGCTCCAGCACGACGGTCAGGGCAATCTCGCCGCGGTGAACGCGCAGCGCGCCATCGACTCCGTAGGGCTCGCCTTCGGGATAATCGGCGTAGACGCGCACGCCCGTCCCGTGTGCGAGGTGCACGCGCAGGGGGACGAGGTCCTCGGCGTCGGGCCCATCCCCCGGGTTGGCCGCGTTGATGTGGTACCCATCGGCAATACGGAAGCGGAGCGCGACCGCCGCGGGCGAATCGGGGCCGATGCGCACACGCTCGACCGCGGCGAGAATCTCGACGGGTGTGAAGTCCTCGGGCTCCTCCGTGCCCGGCACGGGGTCGTTGGCGAAGGCGGCGTGCACGGCGGCGGCATCGGCTCGCAGCATGCGCAGCAGGGCGCGGACCGAGGCCGCCGCGCCGGCGGGCGTCTGCGCGATGAACGCGCTTGCACTGCGAAGTGCAGCGAGCGCACGGTCGAATGCCGCTCGGTCACCCGTCATCTCGTGCATGTCGAGCAGCGCGTGCAACATGACGCCGAAGCCGCTGGGCATCGCGCCGTCGTACGCCGATCGTGCCCGCGCGAGCAGATCGGGCCGGTTGGCCTGAGTATCGAAGAACGCGCCCGAGGCCGCGTCGCCGAATCGCTCCTCAGCGGCGTGCAGCAGCGATCGGGCCGCATCGAGCCAGCGGCCTGTTGGGTCGCCGCCGGTGCGGTGCAGTTCAAGGCAGGCGTGCGCCATGCACGTGTAGTCCTCCAGAAATGCCTCGATGCGACTCGCATCGCCCGGCGCGCCCGCCCGCCACGTTCGCAACAGTCCACCTCGGTCATCACGCATCTGAGTCAGCACAAACGTCGCGGCGTTCTCCGCCGCGGCAACGAAGTCGGGCCTGTCCAGCAGTGCGCCCGCGCGAGCGAGCGCGCCGATCATCAAGCCGTTCCAGGCAGCGATGACTTTGTCGTCGGTGTGGGGCTGGTCGCGGCGGGCGCGAGATTCGTACAGCCGTTCGTTGATCCGCCCGAGGCGCGACAGGATCTCGTGGTCGGTCATGCCCAGGTCCGCGGCAGTCTCTTCGGGCCGCGCGGCAAGCCGAAGCACGTTGGACGGCGGATCGTTCGGATGGTGCGGATCGCGGAAGTTGGGTCCACCGTTGAGTCCGTAGAGTCTCGCGGCCAGCGCGGCGTCATCGGGCCCGAGCGCATCGAGAATCTGGTCGCGCGTCCAGAGGTAGTTCAGGCCTTCGCGCCGGTTGACTTCCGCATCCTGCGCGGAGAAGAACGCGCCGGAGCGCTCGTCGGGCCCGCGCATTTCGCGCAGCACATACTCGATCGTCCGCCGCGCCGTGCGTCGATAGAGCGCGTCGTTGAAGACGTGCGCGGCCTCGGCGTAGATCGCGGCCAGTTGCGCGTTGTCATACAGCATCTTCTCGAAGTGCGGCACCGTCCATGAGTCGTCGACGCTGTAGCGGTGGAACCCGCCGCCGACCTGGTCGAACAAGCCGCCCAGCGCCATGGCGTCGAGCGTTGTTCGCAAAGCGGCATCGATGGCGCGGCGTGTGTCCTCGTCCGCGCTCAGGCGGACCTCCAGCAGCAGCGCGAGATACACCGGCTGCGGGAACTTGGGCGCGGCCCCGAACCCGCCGCGCACCGGGTCGTGCATACGGAGCAGCGTCGCCGCGGCGTGCGATACCTGTTCGACGCCGATTCTCACCGGCGCGCCGGCGGCGCTGGTTCGCTCGCGCACGGCCTCGGCGAGTTTGTCAGCCTGCTTGAGTACCTCGTCCCGCTGGTCGCGCCAGGCGTTGGAGACGCCCTCGAGGACCTGCGGGAAGGTCGGCATTCCGGCGTACTTCGGCTCGGGTGGGAAGTACGTCCCGGCCCAGAACGGCCGCAGGCCGCGCGGCTCGAGGAACACACTCATGGGCCAGCCGCCCTGCCCGCGGAAGGCGAGCACCGCGGCCATGTAGAGATCGTCGATGTCGGGTCGTTCCTCTCGATCGACCTTGATGCAGACGAATCGCTCGTTCATCAGTTCGGCGATTGACTCGTTCTCGAACGACTCGCGCTCCATCACGTGGCACCAGTAGCACGTGGAATAGCCGATGCTCAGGAAGATGGGCACTTCGCGCCGGCGCGCTTCGGCAAAGGCCTCTTCGCCCCAGGGGTACCAGTCCACCGGGTTGCGCGCGTGCTGCAGCAGATAAGGGCTGCTCTCGCGGGCAAGGCGGTTGGGCGGACGGGGAGGGGACATCGCGAGAGGATAGGAGGAAGTGGGAGTACGGAGTGACAATGTCGGATGACGGATGTCCGAAAGCGGAGAGATGACAACGTCGCACTCCGCAATCCGCACTCCCCACTCCGCATTCCGTACTCGCCACCCCCCAGTCCGCATTCTGCATTCCCTACACTCCGCCCCATGCCGGAACCAGTAGACACCGCGCCGCCGGAACCGATGCAGCCCGCGATCCTGCCGCGCTGGCACGTGCATCGTCGGTTGTACGACTGGGTGCTGTCGCTTGCGCACCACAAGCACGCGACCGCGGCGTTGTTCATCATCAGTTTTGCGGAGTCGAGTTTCTTCCCCGTTCCGCCCGATGTGCTGCAGATCGCGCTCACGCTGGAGCGTCGATCCCGCGCGTGGTGGTACGCCACGGTCAGCACGGTTGCCAGCGTGCTGGGAGGGATCTTCGGCTGGATCATCGGCTTTGCGCTCTGGGCCGTCGTTTCCGACGCGTTCTTCAGATATGTGCCCGGCGTCACGCCGGAGAACTTTGCGCTCGTCGAGCGCAAGTTCCAGGAGAATGCGTTCCTGACGGTCTTCACGGCTGCGTTCACGCCGATCCCCTACAAGGTCTTCACCATCGCCGCGGGCGTGTTCCACGTCTCGCTGTGGATGCTGGTGATCGGATCGATCGTCGGCCGCGGCGGACGGTTCTTCGCGGTCGCCGCGCTGATCTACATCTTCGGCCCGCCGGTGAAGCGGTTCATCGAGAGGTACTTCAATCTGCTGACGCTGATGTTCGTCGCGCTGGTGGTGATCGGCGTGGTGGTGTGGAAGATTGTTGGGTCGTAATGGAGGCGCGGGATCGGGTTCCGGGATCCGTGGTCCGGGGTCCGGGGTGCGGGGTCCGGGGTCCGGGCACGGGTTGTTCTGTACTCCGCATTCCGCATTCCGAACTCCGAACTCCGCATTTCCCACACCACATTCCCTACCATCGGAAACGGAGGACTCGCATGGCGATCATGGTCACGGGCGGCGCGGGGTACATCGGCTCTCACGCGGTGCAGCGGCTGCTGGCCGATGGGCACCGCGTCGTGTGCGTGGACAACCTTTTCCGCGGGCACCGCGAGGCGATGGAGATTCTGTCGCGGGGCGCGGGCGCCCGGCTGGTGTTCGTCGCGGCGGAGGTGGGGGACCGCGACCTGATGCTGCGGCTGATCGAGTCGCACGGCGTGGACACGGTGATGCACTTTGCCGCGTTGGCGTACGTCGGTGAGAGTGTGAACATGCCGTTGCGCTACTACCGCGCCAACGCGGCATCGATGCTCGGCCTGCTCGAAGCGGTGGAGGCATCGCACGCGCTGCCGGGGGGCGGGGTGTCACGGTTCGTCTTCTCCAGCACGTGCGCCAGTTATGGCGAGCCGGTGCGCGAGAACATCCCCATCCGCGAGACCTGCCCGCAGTCGCCGATCAATCCGTACGGCTGGTCGAAACTGCACGGCGAGCGCATGCTGATGGACTTTGCCGACATGTGCGCGCGGGCGGGTCGGCCCTTCGCCACGGCGCGGCTGCGCTACTTCAATGTCGCGGGGAGCGATCCGGCCGGCCTGATCGGCGAGCACCATGAGCCGGAGACGCACGTCATTCCCGTGGCGTTGCAGGCGGTGCTGGGCCAGCGCGAGGCGTTCACGATCTTCGGCACCGACTACCCCACGCCCGATGGCACGTGCATCCGCGATTACGTGCACGTGGTCGATTTGGTCGATGCGCACGTGGCGGTCATGAACGCGATCAAGCCGGGGGAGCAGCGCGTGTACAACCTGGGCATCGGCAGCGGCTTCTCGGTGCGACAGGTGATTGACAGCGTGCAGCGAGTGACAGGCGCGAAGTTGAACATCAAGGAGGGCCCGCGCCGCCCCGGCGACCCGTCCGAACTTTTCGCCGATCCGCGGAAGATTCGCGAGGAACTGAACTGGCAGGCGCGGCATACCGATCTCGATTCGATCGTGCAGACAGCCTGGCGCTGGTTCCGCGAACACCCGCGCGGCTACGCGGAGTGAACGATGGCCGCCCCGCGTGCGATGCTCAATCTCGCGGTTTCGCCGTATCACCTCTCGACGCGCGAGCCGGTTGCGGCGATTGCCCTGACACTGTGCGACCACGCAGTGACCGCGCTGCCCGAACCGGCAGAGGGCCGCTCGCGTGCACACATCCGCGCGGCCGTTGATCGGCTGCCGCGTCTGCTGCGCGTGCTGGAATCGTGGCGCTGGTCGGGCCCGCTTTGGCGAGGGGGGGTGCTTGGTTCCGGCATGCCGCACGACCGGCCGTTTGACGGTGTCGGTGCGGCAGGGCGCGAGGTGTGGACCGATGAAGCGTTCGCCCGGCTGGCCGCAACGGTGGACCCTCCGCCACGCGTGAACGAGGACGACGAGTCGGCCCGGGCCGCCGCACCGGGAGTCGAGACCGACCGCTGGCTCGATGCGCTGTGCGCCGACATGCTCCGCGGCGGGCCGGACCCACGAATCTCGACGGCGGTTGTCGCCGCGCTGGACCGGTACGCCGCATCGCACGGGTGGATCGCCGTGCGCGGGCCGACCGATAGCCTGGCGCAGCGTGCTGAGTCGCGGCTGACTGACCGTGTCTTTGCATTGGCGATCCCGGTCATGAGCCGTGCCGCGGGCGGCAAGATCGTGGACCTTCGGGCCGCGTTGCGCGGGCCGCTCGAGATTCTTCGCGAGGCGATGGCCGGGGCGTTTGCGGCGGCCGGCGCTCCGGACACCGCAGCGCTCGCCGCCGCGGCCGGCCGGTACACCGAGGCGTTCGAGTCATGGTTCGCCGCGGCGACGCGCGATGATGAGAACGACCAGCGAACCATGCGGGAGTTTGTCAGCATCACGGGCGTGCGCCTGCCGGCGGATTCGGCGCTCGTCTCGGCCCGCGCGGCGATGCGGGGCGTGTCGCGCGCGGCGGGGCGTGCACGCGACCCGCGCCCTGCACAGAAAACCGATGTCATCGATCGCGCGCTGCCCGCGATGCTCATTCGGCCGATGAACGTGCAGCCGGCGTGAGGTCTCTCGCGGAGGCGCGGAGATCGCAGAGCGAGCCTCATCGCCCTCGCTCTCCGCGACCCCCGCGCCTCTGCACGACAAGTCGTTGTTGCGCGGGCTGCAACGGAGCAGAATCGCGGCCTATGACTTCTCTGTTCGGTCACTGGGCCGCAGCATCACCCAGAACCCCAGCGTCCCCCCGCACACGATCATCGCGACACTCAACCACTGCCCACGTGAGAGGCCCAGCGGCCGCCCGGCGTCGCCGAACTGCTCATCGGGCAAGCGGATCGTTTCGGTCAGAACGCGAAGCACGCCATAACCGACAAGCCACACTGCCGCGAGCACCCCGGCGCGGGCCCAGACACTTGTCCGCGTTCGTCGCTGCCAAAGCCACACGCACCAAGAGACCGCGCCCAGCACGAGGCCCTCGGCCGCGGCCTGGTACAACTGGCTCGGATGCCTGCTTGAAAGCAGCGGCCTCAACTGGTCGGCGAACTCGGCCGACCGCTCCACAAGGATCTCGAGTTGACGAACGAAGGGACGGTCGGGCGCGGCCCGCTCGGCAAGATGGAAGAGCGCATCGGCCTGATCGACCGTGAGCGTGGGCGGTGTGCGCGAAAGCAGTTCGTGCGGGTACTGCACGCTCCACCACGGGCCGGGCACGCCCGGCGGCGAGACGATGCGGCCGAGCAGTTCGCCGTTGACGAAGTTTGCGCAGCGCCCGAAGAACAGCCCGAAGGGCGCGGCGAGCGTGAGTGCATCCATGACGTGCAGCATCGAGCAGCGGCCTTCGATCTGTCCTTCGTCGCTTCGCCAGCCGCGCGACACACGCCACGCCGCGACCACCAGCCCGGCCATCGCGCCATGGCTGGCCATGCCACCGTGGTTGATGGCGACACCACCCCACCAGGGAAAGGTGTCGAAGAACGTCCACGCCAGCGACGGCTGGTAGAACACCACGTACCCAAGCCGACCGCCGACAAGCGTCAGGCCGATGAACCACATCATGGCATCGGCGACACGGTGCGCCGGCGTTGCGAGCCACCCGCGACCGGCCAGCGCGCGAAGAACGACAATCGCGCACGCGAACCCGGCAAGATACGACACGCCGTACCAGCGGATCGCCAGCCAGTCGGCAAGTCGGATGATCACCGGATCGAGAGTGTGCAGCCATGCGGCCAGGGTCAGCATGGCTTTAGCGTAGGTGGAGCGCGGCCCAGCGCGTCGCGATCACGCGCCGGCAAAGAAGCGGCGGTGCGCCGCCAGGATGCGCCCGCACGCCGCGGCATTGGGTGTCGGGTCCTCGACGCCGCGCTCAACCGTTCCGCCGAGAACCACCGCATCGTGCCGAGGGAACATGTGGCCATCGCCGTGGCTGAGCATGTACGGGAGGTTCTGCGGTCGCAGCAGCACCACCTGTCCGCGCATGCCGACCAGCCGCGGATCATCGACCAACGCCCGGGTGCCGAGCCCGAGGCAGTTCACCACCACGCGCTCGCGCAGGGCGAGCACATGGTCGATGGACTCGAACGAGCGCGGCAGGATCTCGCCGCCCAGCGCCAGCACTTCGGATGTCAGGCGCGGCAGGAACACCGGCGGCTCGATGAGCATGGTGTGGACGACCTCGCCCGGTACCGCGAGCCCGGCGATCGGCAGCCGTGCAACGATCTCCGGTGTGCCGCCCAGTTCGGACGGGATGTGGCGCAGCCCGCCGCCGCCATCGCCGCAGACGAAGTTGGGCCTGCGGACCACTCCCCAGTCCCCGCGAGCGGCGAGCAGGTTGAACCGCGCGTGCGAATCTCGCAGCACGCGGCCGAAGAACGCGGGATCGCCCGGCGGGTTCCCGCGCGCGACAAGCGAAGGCGCCCACTGCGCCCCGGCAAGCCAGGATGTCGTGCGATCGAGGGTCTCGCGGGTGTACACGCGGACGCGGAATCCCGCGGCGAGCAGTTCATATGCGGTCGTCAGACCGATGACTCCTGCCCCCAGTACGGCGATCGACCTTGCCTCGCCTGCGCGCTCGCGAACGAGCCGAAGAATCTCCGCAGCGCAGCCGAACGAGAGCGTGACCCCCGCGCCGCCGTGGCCATAGTTGTGCAGGAGCAAAGTGCTGCCACGTGGCTCACACTCGACGCGCACCCGCCCGCTGCGGTACGGCCGGATGCCTGCGCGCGTGGCCATGACCATGCCGTCCGACAGATCCGGCGCGGCGAACACGTGTGGGCCGGGCTGCGGCACCTCCCTGCTCTCCGCGGCGATTGCCCCGCTGCCGCCGCGTGCCGCGCATCCGCCCGCGCCCCCCAGCGTTCCCGCGGCCAGACCCGCTGCCGCGATGCGGAGGAACCTGCGCCGGTCCAGCCCTGAGTCGTCCAAGTTGCGCATTCGTACCTACTCCGCGTCGATGCCGAAGAACCGGCGCGTATTGTCGTTGATCTGCCTGTGGAACTCGTCGAATGCAATGCCGCGGACCTCGGCCAACGCCCGCGCCGTGATGGCCGTCCATCCCGGCATGCACGGCCGTTTGCCGCGATGCGGCAGGGGCGACAGAAACGGCGCATCGGTTTCGACCATGACCCTGTCCGCGGGGACGAGTCTTGCCGCTTCGCGCACCTCGGACGCGTTCGGATACGTGACGACGCCCGTGAACGACACCCACGCGCCAAAGTCGAGTACCTTGCGGACATCCTGCGCATCGCCCGTGAAGCAGTGGAAGACGAACCGTCCGGGGTCCAGCCCCGAATCTCGCAGCACGGGGATCAGATCATCGAAGGCCTCGCGGCAGTGGATCACGACGGGCAACCCGCCCGCCTTGCCGATGCCGCCATCGCGTCCGTGGTTGCACGCGACGATGAACGCCAGTTGCTCGTCGAGCACGGCCCTCTGGACGGCCCTTGGCGGGCGCGGGTAGTGGTTGTCCAGCCCCAGTTCGCCCCAGGCAACGCACTTGGGGTCGCTCGCGACATGCCGCAGGTTCTCCCAGGCGTGGCCGGTGTGTCCCGCGTTGCGACGTTCGGCCCGCTCGTCGGCGGGGTCGGAATATAGCGGGTGCACGCCTGCGGTGCACCACACGTTCTCATGCACGCGGGCAACGGCCAGAGCATCGAGGCAGTCGTGCGTCGTGGTCGAAATGGTGATCGCGCCGGTCACGCCCTCTGCACGCGCGTGCGCCAGCACTTCGGGCACGCGCCCGAAAAAATCGGGGAACGTGAGGTGGCAGTGGGTGTCGATCACGTCTCTTCGTTCTGCGCCGCGTCCAGCACGTGTTCGGCCACATAGATCGGCACGTTGTTGGCGATGCCCAGCGCGATGGCGTCGCTGGGTCGCGAGTCGATGTCGAGCAACTTGCCGTTCTTGTCGCGCACCTTCAGCACGGCAAAGAACGTGTGCTCCGCCAGATCGCTGATGAGGATCTGCTCGAGTTTGCCGCCCATTGCCTCGATGATGTTCATCAGCAGGTCGTGGGTCTGCGGCCGCTTGATCGGAATGCCCTTGAGCCGCCGCTCGATGGCCTGCGCCTCGGGCAGGCCAATGACGATCGGGAACGACCGCCCGTTCTCGACCTGCGAGAACGACTCCCCCTCGCCGTCCTCGGCCGGAACGGCGGCCACCTCGCGCAACTCGATGATCTGGTAATCATTGAGTTCGCGGATCAGGATGCGGGAGAGTTCCATGCGCACCGGCATCGGGCAGAGTCTCCTCGGGGCAATCGTCTGCCCCGGGAGCGCGCCGGTCAACCTTCGCGCTCCGGGCTTGCCCTCGCCGTTCGCACCGTTCGGTCTATCGGTTCGACACGCGGCCGTTCATGCACCGCGTTTGTTTGTTCTCGGGGTCGACATCTTCCGACTCGTCGGCTGCTTGTCGGCGGGTCGAGTGTCCAGAGCGGCCCTCACTGCCGCGACGGGCGCGCCGATTGTCCCGATGCCGACCTCACCGGCCCAGCGGCTGGCGGAAGCGCGCTGGAGGCCCGTCTTCATCGCCGCGAGCGTGAGCGTGGCATCGGCGATGACGGCCTCTCCGCCGGGTGGTGGTGCACCGTTGTCGGCGTCGAGCCCTGAGGGCACGTCGACCGAGAGTACGGCGATGCGCGGGTCGGCCCGGAGTGCGTTGACCGCGCGGATCAGTCCCAACATCGGTCCTGCTGTCGGCCGCGTCAGGCCGGTGCCCAGCAGGGCGTCGACCACGAGAAGGGGACGGCCGAGGCGCCTGGCCTCGGCGGTGATGGCCACAACCGGTGCCCGCCCCCCCGCGACCACCCGGACGCCGACCCGCCGCGCGATTCCCAGATTGATGGCCGCATCGCCACGAATGCGGGATTGAGCAGCGCCAAGCACGACCGACAGCCGCCGGCCGAGCCCCGTGATGAACAACCGCCTCGCAAGGGCCAGACCGTCGCCGCCGTTGTTCCCCGGGCCGCAGACGATCAGTACGCGCGGTTCCGGTTGGACTCCCTGGTGCGATGCCAGCGCGGCCAGAACAACACACTCCAACGAGGCAGCGGCGTTCTCCATGAGCAAAATCGAAGGGATGCCGAAGCGGCGGACGCAGAGTTCATCCACGCGACGGACCTGGTCTCGTGTAAGCACGGCGAGCGGACCCGGGAATGAGCCGTCCCGCATGCGAACGGCCGCGGTGAGCGCATCGCGCAGCGGTTGCGACTTTCGCGTACCCTTCGACCGTTCGCCCATCGTGGCAGTGTACCGCGCTGACGCATCATCGCCCGCAGGGCAGGTCTTTCGGAGTGCCCGCTCCATCGATATGCTGATCGACACCCTCCTGTCCATCGCCGCCGCGGCAGGGCTGTTGACCGCGCTCTACTGGGGCGCGGTGGCGTGTCACGCCGTGCGGACGTGGTGGTCGATTCCGACATTGCGTGCAGGCCTGAAAACCGACGCGGGCTTCCAACCGCCGCGCGTTTGCGTGATCGTCCCCGCGCACAACGAGGAGGCCTGCATCGGCACGGTCGCGGCGTCGTTGCTGGGGCAGGATTACCCGGCGGATCGCCTGTCGATGGTCTTTGTGCTGGATCGGTGCAGTGATGGGACGCGTGCCGCGCTGGATGCGGCGCTGGGGGGCGCGGCCGGGGGAGGCGGGGGGCGCGCGGCGATCATCGAGATCGACCATTGCCCGGAAGGCTGGGCGGGCAAGGTGCACGCGTTGTGGCGTGCCGTGAGCGATTCGCCCGCCGCGCGCGAGGCGGACGTGCTGCTGTTCCTCGATGCCGACACGATGATGGAGTCGTCGTGCATTCGTGCCGCGGCGGGGCTCATGCGGTCGCGCGGCCTCGGCATGCTGAGCGTGCTCAGCACGCTGACCAACGACCAGTGGTTCGAGCGTGTGGTGCAACCGGCGGCGGGCATGGAACTGGTGCGCATGTTCCCTTTGCGTCGCACCAACTGGCCCACACAGCAGCGGCCGTTCGCCAACGGGCAGTTCATCATGATCGATCGCGCTGCATACTTGGGCTTCGGCGGCCACGAAGCGGTCAGGCAGTATGTTCTGGAGGATGTGGAACTCGCGCGCGCGGCCGACCGCGCCGGCGTTCGCCTGGGTGTTGTGCTGGCCGACGGCCTGCTGCACTGCCGAATGTACGGCACCTGGGCCGATTTTCGGCGTGGTTGGACGCGAATCTTCACCGAATCGGCCAACCGCAAGGTGTCGCGTCTTGTGCGGATCGCGTGGCGCAAGCGGCTGGTCTCGACGCTGTTGCCGCTGGCCGGCGCGATGGGCCTGCTGGCCGGTGCGGCCGCGCTCGCAACAGGTCAGCGCAGCGAGCCGGCGCTCTGGGCGCTTCGCTTCGGCGCGGCAGGGACGCTGGTCTATGTCTCGACGCTGGTTCTGTGCATGAAACTCGGGCGCACGCCGCTGCGTTCGGCCGCGGTCTTCCCGATCGGCGCGTGGATGGTCTCCGATATTCTGCTCGGGTGCGCGCGGTCGCTGCGCGCTGGCAAGCCGATCGAGTGGGCCGGGCGCGTGTACAGCCGCGAGGCGCGCTGACGCGCCGTTCGCGCCTGATGGAGAACTCTCACGTGCCGGGCTGCGAAGGCTCGACGCCTGCGATCGCTCCGCGCATCGTCGTATCGGCCTGCAGGTTGCGCATGCGGTAGTAGTCCATGATGCCCATGTTCCCCTTGCGGAACGACTCGCTGATGGCCTTGGGAATCTCGGCCTCGGCCAGCACGACCATGGCACGGTTCTTCTGCTGCTCGGCCTTGAACTCCTGCTCGGCCGCGACGGCCAGGGCGCGGCGCTTCTCGGCCTCGGCCTGCGCCATTTCCTTGTTGGTCCGGGCTTGGTCGAGGTCGAGTTTGGCGCCGATGTTCTCGCCGACGTCGATGTCGGCGATGTCGATTGAGAGGATCTCGAACGCCGTGCCCGCATCGAGGCCCGAGGCCATCACCTTCTTGGAGATTTCATCGGGGTTCTCCAGCACGTGCTTGTGATCGACTGCTGAACCGATGGTGGAGACAATGCCCTGCCCGACGCGGGCGACGATGGTCTCCTCCGTTGCGCCGCCGACGAGCCGGGCAATGTTGGTCCGCACCGTCACCCGGGCCTTGGCCTTGAGTTGGATGCCGTTCTTCGCAACCGCGTCGATGGTCGGACGCGGGCTGGTGGAGCCGGGGCAGTCGATGACCTTGGGGTTCACCGAAGTCTGCACCGCTTCGAGGATGTCGCGGCCCGCGAGGTCGATGGCTGTGGCCGTGTTCCACTCGAGGTTGATGCGGGCGCCGCGGGCCGCGATCAGAGCCGAGATCACGTGCGGCACCCGACCGCCCGCAAGGTAGTGCGATTCGAGTTGATTCGTGGGAATGTCGAGCCCGGCTTTCTTGGCACGGATGCGGCTGTAGACGATCGTTCGCAGGTCCACCTTGCGCAGACGCATGCCGATGAGTTCGAGCAGGCTCACGCGGGCGTTGCTCAGCAGCGCCTGGATGTACAGGTTGAAGAACTGGCCCACCACGAACACGAAGATCAGCAGGACGAGGCCCGCGATCAGACCCAGTGCGATCCAGACGTAACCCATCGTGCGTTCTCCGCTGACGACCCGCCCTCCCCCTGCGTCCCGCGGCGGAGTATAGCGGGCGCGGCGGCCGTCATGCGCTGGCCGAAAGCAAACAGCCGGGCCGAATGGCCCGGCTGTCGTAAAGGTGCAGGTGTGTGTCCTGTCCGGATTGACGGCCACCGCTGGACCCTTCGCATCGGCGTGCAGGTCCGGCTGTGCGGTTCCATCAATGTCGGCAGCGCGTGCGGCGCACCTTGGCCCTCGCCGCCCCGCACGCTCGCCTACCAGTCCAGCGTGCCCCGCCACGCCGCGGCAAGCCGCTCAACCGGGATCGGCTCCAGCAGGTTCTCGGTCAGTTCCAGTGCGCCCGAATCGTTGAGCATGGCGATGACCGCTCGCGGCAGCCCCGCCGCGGCGAGCGCGGCCTTCACCGCCGGCACGTCCGCGGGGCGGACCTCCAGCAGATAGCGCGAGGGTGTCTCGGCAAACGCCGCGACCGTGCGACCCAGAAGCGCATCGCCGCCGGCGCTCGGCACGGCCGAGAGATCGACCGCCGCGCCGATGGAGCGCGAAGGCGTGGATCCGCCGATGAGCATCTCCGTCAGCGCGACGAGCACGCCGCCCTCGGAGCAGTCGTGGGCCGATCGGACCAGCCCCATCTGCATGAGTTGGTGCACCATCCGGGCCGCGGTCGGCCCGAGTTTGAGGTGCGTGCGCGGCACGGACAGCGAAGGCGGCACGCCGCGATTCGGGCCTTGGCCGTGCGACGCGGCGTCAATCTTCGACGTGTCGAGCCCAACGACCTGCTGGTAGATCGAGCCGCCCATCTCCGGGCCCGTTCCGCCGACGAGGACAATGGCGTTGCCGGGCTCCTTGGCATCGCTGGTGGTGCAGGCGCGGACATCGGGCACAATGCCGATGCCGGTAATGAGGAGCGTGGGGGGGATCTCGATGGTCCGCCCGTCGCGCGTTGTGAACTGGTTGTTGAGCGAATCTTTGCCGGAAACGAAGGGCGTTCGATAGGCCAGTGCTCCGTCGAGGCAGCCCTCGGCCGCGCGGACGAGCGAGCCCAGATTCTCCGGCTTGTTGCACGAGGGCCAGCAGAAGTTGTCGAGGATGGCGGTGCGCGATGGATCTGCGCCGACGCACACGAGGTTGCGCACGCATTCGTCGATCGCGGCCAGCGCCATCAGATAGGAGTCGCCGCCGACCAGCGGGTCGCCGATGCCGGTCTGCAGTCCTTGAGAAATGGCCAGCCCGCGCGACGAGCCGGCGACGGGCAGGAGCACCGCCGCGTCACCCGGGCCGCGCGTCAAGGGGCCGACCAGCGGCTTGATCGCCGTTGCGCCGCGCACCTCGTGGTCGTACTGCCGGATGATCCAGTGCTTGCTGGCGATAGTCGGATGTGCGAGCAGCGCAAGCAGCGCGCCTTCAAGCGAATCGCAGGCATCGGCCGCGGCGGCCCCGGGACGGGGGGCGATGGGAGTGGGCGGTGATGCGCGAGGCGTTGCCCACACCGCTTCGCGCGTCGGGGTCGGGATGCCATCGTGCAGGAAGTGCATCGAGAGGCGGCCAACCTCGCTTCCGTTGAACATCAGGCGGAGGTCGGGGCTCTCGGGCGTCGAACCTTCCGGCGGCGCGAACTCGCCGAGCACCGCCAGTTCGACACGCTCCTCATCGCAGATGCGCTGCAGCGCGGCCAGGTTCTTCTGCGGCACTGCCAGCACCATGCGCTCCTGCGCCTCGCTGATCCAGATCTCGGTGAAAGAGAGACCGGCGTACTTCAGTGGGGCACGCTCGAGGTGCACCGTCGCGCCCGTGTCCTTGCCCAGTTCGCCGATTGCCGAAGAGAAGCCGCCCGCGCCGCAGTCGGTCAGCGCGCTGAACAGCGGCGCACCGACTTCGCCGGTGTCGCCCGCCGCACGCATGATCGCGTCGAGCGTCTGCTTTTCGGTGATGGCATTGCCGATCTGCACCGCGTGGCTGAACTCGTCGGCCGCGGAGTGTTCCAGTTCCGCCGAGGAGAAGGTCGCCCCGTGAATGCCGTCGCGCCCGGTGCGTCCGCCCAGCGCGACGATCAGGTCGCCGCGGTTGACGCGGCCCTTGATGCGCGTCCGCGGCATCACGCCCACGCACCCGCAATAAACCAGCGGGTTGCCGATGTAGCGGTCATCAAAGTGCACGCCGCCGGAGACGGTCGGGATGCCCATGCGGTTGCCGTAGTCGCGCACGCCGGCGACCACCTGCGAGAGGATTCGTCGCGGGTGGAGGCAGCCCTCGGGCACCGCGGCGGTGTCGGGGCGGGCGACGCAGAACACATCGGTGTTGGCGATCGGCCGCGCGCCCAGGCCGGTGCCGATGACATCGCGGATGCACCCGCCGATGCCCGTCGCCGCGCCGCCATAGGGCTCGATCGCCGAGGGATGGTTGTGCGTCTCGACCTTGACGCACACCGCGTGTGTGTCGTCAAACGCGATGACGCCCGAGTTGTCGACGAAGACCGAGAGAGTCCAATCGACGCCGTCGGCGATGAGCCGGTGTGTCGCCGCGGCAACGGTGCTCTTGAGCAGGTTGCGGATCAGGATCGAGCCATCGGGTTGTCGCTCATGTCCGGGACGATCGGACCACTCGATGGGGTCCGCCGCGGCGCCGGTGTTCTCGCTCCGATAGCGGATGGTGCTCTTGAGCGTCTTGTGCACGCAGTGCTCGGACCAGGTCTGGGCGAGCGTCTCGAGTTCGATCTCGCGCGGGTTGCGGCCAAGGGCGCGGTAGTGGGCCTGCACCGCGCGCATCTCGTCGAGCGAGAGGAACAGGTGCGCCTCGCGAGACAGTTTCTGGAGCCTCGCATCGTCGAGCGACAGGACGTCCACCTCTCGAACCACGTTGTCGTGCGGGGCCGAACGCGGGAACGTCCGGGGGTGATACGGCTCGGTCGCGACGCGCTGGATCACCGGGTTGGCCAGCAGCCGCGCTGCAAGCGCCGCCGCCTGCTGAGCATCGAGCGCAGCGCCCGGAGCGGGCGAGAGGTCGAAACGCCACCCGGTGGAGACCGCCGGGGCTTCGGGCAGTTCGAGCAGGTCGCGCACGCACTCCTGAACCGATTGCGCGACCGGGTCCATGACCCCCGGCAGCGGGTGCACCTCGACGACCTGCGCGCCCGGCTCGTGCGGAGCGGCACCGATCCGCGAAACCTCCGTCACCGGATCCGTGAGGATGCGCTTCCTCACGGCATCGAGTTGCTGGGCGGTGAGGCCGGCCTCGATGAGGTAGACGTGGGTCGCGCGGGCCGATTCCAGATGCACGCCCGCGGCCGCGGCCTCCCGCACCAGCGATGCGCCGATCGGGTCGGCGCGGCCCGGCGCGGGGGAGACTTCCAGGCGGTGGACGGCGACTGTCGGGGCGGTCATGCCCGATCGTACGCGGGCGCTGGGCCCGCTCGCCGCGAGCGAGCATCGCATTGACACGCGGCGGAGGGACGCGGACCATCCTGCACCATGAGCAAGGACGCCGCCCCGCCCCTCCCGCACGTCCTCCTGTTCACCGATGGGGCGTGCTCCGGCAATCCGGGACCGGGCGGCTGGGCGTTTGTCCTGCGTCATCCGACCACCGGCCGCGAGATCGAACGTTCCGGGGGCGAAGCCGAGACCACCAACAACCGCATGGAACTGACCGCCGCGATCCGCGGTCTCGAGGCGCTCACGCGCCGCTCGCGGGTCGAACTCTGGTCCGACAGCGAGTACGTGCTCAAGGGGCTGCGCGAGTGGCTGCCGGCGTGGAAGGCCCGCGGTTGGCGGACCGCGGCGAAGAAGCCTGTCAAGAACGTGGACCTTTGGCAGGAACTCGACGACCTCGTCCAGGGGCACACCGTGACATTCCACTGGGTTCGCGGGCACGATGGCCACCCGGAGAACGAGCGGTGCGACCAGTTGGCTGTTGCGGCGATCGAACAGGTGCGGGCGGGGCACCGCTGAGGGGGAACCAACGGCATCCGCACGGCTGTGCGGTCTGTAACGGCGAGTCGGCACATCTTGCCGCGCTTGCGCCGTCTGCCCGTCAACGCGCCCCGGCCGCGGGCCGATCCCTCAACGCCGACCGCCGCGACCCTGTCGATGGGGCGCGCACGGCGAGGGAGCGCCAGGCCGATGAAACTGCTCGACATTCTCAAGACGGCGTACGAGGCGGATGCGTCCGATATCCACCTCGTGCAGGGACACGTGCCGATGACGCGCGTGCACCAGGTCATGACGCCGCTCGACATGCCGGTCATCACGCCGGAGATCGCCCGCGGCTTTGTCGAGCAGATGGCCAGCAAGGAAGCGCTGGCGAAGTTCGAGCAGGTCAAGGACTCGGACTTTTCGTTCGCCGCGCCGGGCATCGCCCGCTATCGCGTGAACGCCCACATGCAGAAGGGCGGCATCGCCATCGCGATGCGCATGATCAAGACCAAGGTCCCGCCGCTCGCCGCGCTGAACCTGCCCGAGGTCATCGCGCGGCTCACATACCTGCCCCGCGGGCTGGTGCTCGTCACCGGCGACACGGGTTCGGGCAAATCAACCTCTCTGGCGGCGATGATCCAGGCGATGAACGACCGCTACCGCAAGCACATCATCACGCTCGAGGACCCGGTCGAATACATGTTCCAGTCGAACCGCTGCCTGCTGGAGCAGCGCGAACTCGGGCAGGACATGCCCAGTTTCGCCTCCGGCCTCAAGCACGCGCTGCGCCAGGACCCGGACATCATCCTGGTCGGCGAAATGCGCGACCTGGAAACCACCGCGCTGGCGATCTCCGCCGCGGAAACCGGCCACCTTGTGCTCTCGACACTCCACACCGTCAACGCCTCGCAGACGGTCGAGCGCATCATCGACATGTACCCCGCGGCGCAGCAGAACCAGATCCGCTCGATGCTGGCCAACACGCTCCAGGCCGTGGTGTCGCAGACGCTGTTCAGCCGCATCGACAAGCCGGGCATGGTGCCGGCGGTGGAAGTGCTGCTGTGCACGCCCGCGGTGCGGAACCTGATCCGCGAGAACCGCAGTTTCGAAATCCCCAACGTCATCGAGACCAACCGCGCCCTGGGCATGGTGAGCCTTGATACCGCCATCGCCGAACTCTACTTCAACGGCATGATCAGCCGCGAAGACGCCATCGCACAGTCGGCCTATCCCGACAAGTTGGACCGTCAACTCGCCGCCTGAGTCCGAAGACCGTGCGTCCGCTGTCCGTCCGTTCCACCTGATTCCCCGGTCCACCACCCATGGCCAGTTACCGCTACCAGGTCCGTTCCGCCTCGGGAGAGATCCAGGTCGGCGTGGTGTCGGCGGACAGCGTCGCCAGCGCCGCGGCGGTCCTGCGGAACCAGGGCCTGCGGGTTCTGAGCGTGAACCCGATCGCGGCCACCGCGGCCCAGAGCGGGTTGATGGAGAAACTCGCGGAGTTGAACGCGGGCCGCCCCAAGCAGCGGCACGTGCTCGACTTCACGACGCAGTTGGCGGTCATGGTCCGCGCCGGCATCAACCTGCGGGCCGCGCTGGAGGGCATCGCCGAGCAGACCGAGCACCCGCGCTTCCGTAAGATCATCATGGGTCTGAAGACCGACGTGGAGGCGGGCAAGCAGTTCTCTGAGGCGCTGGCCCGCCACCCCAAACTCTTCGGCCCGCTGTACATCAACATGGTGCGGGCGTCGGAGATGTCCGGCTCGTTCGCCAAGATGCTCGACCGAATCGCCGGTTACATCGGGCAGGAGATCGAGACCCGCAAGATGGTCGTCGGCGCCTCGATCTATCCCGGCGTCATCGGCACGATGGCCGTCGCCGTCACGATCTTCCTGCTCACGTTCGTCCTGCCCAAGTTTGCCATGGTCTTCAAGGGCAAGGAGGATGTCCTGCCCTGGGCGACCAAGTTCCTGATGTCGCTCTCCGACTTCATGGTGCAGAACTGGTACTTCGTCGTTGGCGGGCTGGTCGCGATCGTGGGGGGGTTGTTCGCGCTGAACAAGACCGAGGTCGGCGGGTTCTTCTTCGACCGCATGCGCCTGGCGATCCCGGTCGTCAAGTCGATGTTCCGCGCCCTGTACATCAGCCGCTCGCTCCAGACCATGGGCCAGTTGATCAACGCGGGCGTGCCGATGCTCGACACGCTGGCGATCACCGGCGACGTCTCGGGCAACCGGCTCTACAAGGGCATGTGGCGCACGGTGTACACCAGCGTCAAGCAGGGCCGCAAGATCGCCGCGCCCCTCGCCAAGACGTCGCTCCTGCCGCAGGCGGTTGTGCAGATGATCTCGGCGGGCGAAGAGTCCGGTAAACTCGGCGAAGTGCTCGACGAGATCTCGTCGTACTACGCGCGGCTGTTGAAGGAACGCATCAAGGCCGTCACGTCGATGATCGAACCCATCATGATCATTCTTATGGGCTCGGTGGTCGGGTTTATCGCGATGGCGATCATCCTCCCGATCTTCAAGATGTCCGCGATCGTCAAGTAGCGGTCGATCCGCGACGAAACACCAGTGCGGCGCGACAGCGCCATCGCCGGAGGCCGCTCACGCTGACGAGGTTGTGACATGCATTTGTTCCGTGCCCCCGCCCGCCGTCAGTCGTCCATGGCCACACGGACGCGACGCCGCCGCCGCTCCGATGGCTTCACGCTCATCGAGACCTCGCTGGCCCTGATCATCATCGCCGTCGGCGTGCTCGCCCTGGTCGAGGCACAGCAGGCGTTTATCCGGTCCAACGACTGGTCCAGCCACGCCGCCACGGCCAACTACCTCGCCAACGAGGTCCGCGAACTCATGCGCCGATTGCCCAAGCACGACCCGGTCACGGGCCTGTACTTTGAGAGCGGCGCGGGCGGCGACGTCCTCCGCGGCTGGGGGCCCGATGGCGGCGAGTTCGGCATCGAGGACTTCGACGACGTCGACGACTTCGACGGCCTGCGCCTGGCGTTCAACGGCACGCCCGGCCTGGCCGATGGCGACCTGCCCGGGCCCATCGACGCCTTCGGCGCGGTCATCCCGCAGATCAACAACGACGGCGCGGTGGAGATGAGCGCGGGCGGAACCCCCGTGCCCCTGCGCGGCTGGACGCAGCGCGTCACCGTGCGCAAGGTCGACCCCGACAACCCCGGCATCGTCTACCCCAGCGACCACGTCATCGCCGCCGGCGGCGGGAGCGCGGGTGTCGCCGTTGACCGCTTCCCGCTGCGTGTCACGGTGGATGTCTTCTTTCGCGGCGTGTTCGACACCGAGGACACGCTGGTGACCAGTGTCACGTGGATCGTGCCGTGACGGTCGGCCGCGCGGCAGCAGGGGGCAAGGAAGGTTCGCAACGCATGAACGCCCGTACGCACCGCAGGACCACCACCCGAGGCACGCGCCGCGCGCTCCGCGCCGCCGCGCTCTCGCCACGCGGCGTTGCGAGCGTGCTCGCGATGATGTTCCTGGTCATGTTCAGTTCGCTCGCCGTCGCCATGGCCGTGGCGAGCCAGGGCAACCTGCGCACCGCCAACACGCACCTGCACGTTCTCCGCGCGATGGGCGCGGCCGAGACGGGCATGGCCGTTGCCGAACGTCGGCTCATCGACGCCGTCGCCCGCTTTGTCGTCGAGCGCGGCGTCGTGGACGAGCAGTTCGGCACGCGGCTGTGGAACGGCTCATACGGCGCTGGCGATGGCATCGTGAATGTCCGGCCCGCCCTCGATGGACGCGCCGACGTCTACCAGCCCGTCAGCGTGGCCGATGCGCTCGTCAACGCGCATATGCGAGATGCCAACCTGGTCACGGTCTCGGGATTCCCGTTCCAGGCCGACATCTTCACGCCCTCGGGCGGAGTGGATACGGCCGTCTTCGCCGCGGACAACTGGGTCCGCACCGGGCTGGTCGGCATCGACGCCGCCGCGACCGAGGGCGCAATGCCCGCGGCGTATCAGATCACGTATGCGCCGCTGGCCAACGGCACCGATGTCCGCATCATCGTGACGGGCTACTCCTCGATCGGCGCGACCGGCTCGACCTATGCCTATCGCGCCACGGCGGAGGCCGGGCAGAGCCGGCCGGTCACCCGGGTCATCCAGCAGGATTACCGCATTGTCAAGCGGCCCGAGCAGGCCATGCTCAGCCCCAGCCGAATCATGATCGGCAAGAACGTCATGATCACCGGCGACCTGGGCGCGCGGTACACCGATGTCGACCAGAACAACGGCCACCCGATCACCATGCGGTCGGACTTCTTCGGCCTCAACCCCATCCTCGATCAGCGGCTCGAGCAGTTGTTCGAGGCCCTGCGCAACGGCGATATCGACGGCGACAACCGTCTGCGCGTCGGGCACTCGGTCGAGGGTGCGGCGATCCCCGGCGGCATGGAGGACCTGAACGGCGACGGCCTGCCCGACAACGCCTTCGCCGATGTCACCGGCGACGGGTACGTCGACGAGTTCGATGTGTTCATCCGCTTCTACGATGCCGATGGCGACGGTCGCGTCACGCTCTCTGCCGCGCTCACGCAGGGCACGCCCGCGCAGGGCCGCACGCCCGAGTTCACCGCAGACGACGACCTTGCGCTGCTAATCGATTCGGCCTACCCCGACCGCAACCGCAACGGCGTTTCGGGCTTTGTTGACACGAACAACAACGGACGATGGGATCCGGGCGAGGCGCTGCTCGACATCGACTCCCGGAACGGCAGCGAGGCCGACCGCGTGCTCGGCTGGCGCGACGGATTCATCGACCGCAAGGATCAGTACGCCAAACTCCGCGGGCGGATGGTCTTCCGCGCGACCGATGGTGCGTGGGCCGCGGCCAACGGCGGCGACTACTCGCAGCATCTTCGTGGGCCCATCCGGCCGGGCCGTCCGGGCCAGAGCCCCACGCAGTTCGGCGCCGATGATGATGCGCTCCCGCCGATCTCGGCCGACTCGTTCACCAACTCGGCCACGCCGCTGCGCGATGCGGCCAACGGCCTGAGTTTCGACCAGCAGGTCGCCCAGCAACTGGGTGTCTCGGTCGGCGATCTGGCGACGTACACGGAGGCGAGCACGGATTCGACGGCTGCGCGCTTCTGGCGCGCGGACCTCGACGATGCGTACGTGTTCGCGCGGACCGGCCGGCACCTGTGGGAGAAAATGCCCTTCAACAGCCCAAGTTACGCCGACTACTACTTCCGTCCGCGCTACGAGAACATGACCTTCCGGAACGTGCAGATCCCCCAGGGCAACAACGGCCTGTTCATCAACTGCACATTCGTCGGCGTCACCTACGCGCGGTCGTACACCGACAACGCCCACTCCAACTGGTCCAACTACGGAAAGATGGTCTGGAACTCCTCGGCCAACCGCCCCGAGCCCGCCACCGATCCCCTCGACAAGAGCGACTTCGCCCGCTACTTCACCGGGCAGATCACCGACGGCCCTGCGAACTACGACCAGTTCCCCGATCCGCCGGTGATCAACGGCGCGACCGTCACGGGCGATGCGCGCAACACCAAGCGCTATTCCAACAACATCCGTTTCCACAATTGCTTGTTCGTCGGTTCGCTCATCAGCGACACCCCGCAGCAGTACACGCACGTCCGCAACAAGTTCCAGTTCACCGGGGGCACGCGCTTCGCCCAGCAGCACCCCGAGCAGCCCAACAACGCGCAACTCAACCCGAATCCGGATGACCTCGAGGAGATCGTCAAGACCTCGCTGATGGTCCCCAACTACTCCGTCGACATCGGATCGTTCAACAGCCCGACCGACACGTTCGCTGGCGGGCCTCCCGCGCAGAACGTCCAACTGACAGGCACGGTCGTCGCGGGCGTGCTCGACATCCGCGGCAATACGACCATCGACGGCGCGCTCCTTCTCACCTTCGCCCCCACGCTCGGCGAGGGGCCGCTCCAGCACATGGGTCTGCCCATCGGCAACCCGGCCGACTTCAACTCGACCATCGGCTACTTCGGCCCCGAGGACGGCGACCAGGAGTCCCTCGATCCGGAGAGTCTGCCGATCATCAACGGCGTGCGCATCGTCGGCTACGACACCGACGGCGACGGCATCGCCGATGTCCCATTCGATCAGCCCCGTCCGCCCGGCGCGACCGACGTGCCCTTCTACGGCTACGGGCGCATCCGCTTGAACTGGAATCCCGACCTGCCCATGCCCGACGGCGTGCTCCTACCGCTCTCGGCTCTGCCGCTGAACATGACCTATCGAGAGGGCCGACAATGACCCGCCGCGACGATGCGTTGCGCCGCCGAGGCGCGTTCACCATCATCGAGATGCTCATCGCGCTGACCATCAGCGCGACGCTGCTCACCGCGACGCTCGCGGCGTTCGATGCCTCGTGGCGCGCCTACAAGCACACCACCGAGTCCGCCTCGACGCACGTTGTCTCACGCATCGTGACGCACCGCGTCCTCTCGCTCATCCGCACCGGCACCGAGTTCGGGCCCTACCCCGACGATGTGCTCGACGCCGCCCAGAATCCGCTGACCTCATCGTTCATGGAGTTCGTCGCCGATGCCGACCGGGCCGCGGGCCTCGACCGCATCACGCGCATCGAGCGCCGCACCGTGCAGGGCAGCACGAACGACTTCGAACTCTGGTATGTCCTGCTCGACGCCGCGACCGAGCCGCCTTCCATCATCGAAGAGCGGCCGCTGATCGTCGGTGTGCGCGAGGCGATGTTCATCCTCGAGTACGATGTGGGGCCGCGCCTCCGCCGCGCCACGCTCGACCTGACAATCGTCCCCAACGATGTCGAAGACATCCGCACCGGCGCGGTCGGCGCCGAGACTCCGGCGATCCGACTGGTCGCCTCCGCCGTGCCGCGGCAACTGGAGTAGACACGCGGTCCCGCCACCGGCGCGCGGCGCTACACCGCCCGCAATTCCTCCAGCGCAGCGGGAATCAGCCCGGCCAGTTCGGTGGCCAGCAGCCCCGCCTCAGCGCCGGTGTTCGCTGCCCACGTTTCTCCCGCGCGCGCGTGCGCCCAAACCGCGAGTCGCGCGGCATCGAACAGGTCCAGGGGTTGCGCCGCATCGGCTGGCATCTGCGCGAACTTCGCTCGCAGCAGCAACTGGTCCATCGGCGGGACGAAGTGCGCAATCACCGCCGCGATCACTCCCGTCAGGACATCGCCCGTGCCCGCGGTCGCCAGGCACGGGTGTCCCGCGGTGCAAGTCCACGTGCGCAGGCCGTCGCTGACCACCGTGCCCCGACCCTTGAGCACGACGACCCGCCCCAGGCGCTGTGCCAACTGCTCGCACGCGAGCTCCCGCGACTGCGAAAGTCCGAGGTCGCCCTTCATCCCCATCGCGCCCACAAGCGTGCGGAACTCGCCCGGGTGCGGCGTCAGCACCGCCGCGGCACGAAAGTCCCGCAGAAACTCCGGGATTCTCGCCAGCGCGTTGATGCCGTCGGCATCAAGCACCAACGGCCGCTCCTCGTTCTGCACAGCGCGCAACACCGCTGCGCACGCCCCATCGCTCACACCCAGCCCCGGCCCCACCGCGATGCATGTGCAGTTTGCAAGCGCGCGGTCGACGACCTCCGCGGCGACATGCGGCGCGAACAGCCCGCCTTCGCCGCACGGTATCTCGATCCCCGTCGCGCCGGGGCAGAGCACAAGGCCCTCGTTCAGGATCGGCGCGGGCATCACGAGTTTGGCCAGCCCCGCGCCGGCACGCAACGCGCCCAGCGCCGAGAGCGCGGGCGCGCCGATCATCCGTGTGCCGCCGGCGCACGAGCCGCCCACGATCGCGACCGTGCCCGCAGTGCCCTTGTGCGAGTCGGGCGCGCGTCGCGGCAGACGCGGCAGTTCGTTCGGCGGCGACGGGCAGTTGGCGTCTGCTTGGCTCATTCCACGACAATCTCGAGAGCGCCGATCAACGGCGCGAGCGCCACAAGTTCATTCACCGTGTCGCCGTCCTTCATGCTCGCGGTCGCAAGGACAATGTGCGTGGCATCGAAACCGTTCCGACCGACGTTGCGTCCGCCCGGCAGGGTTGCATCAAGATCGATCCACCGCTTGGCGCCGTCGCGTTCGAGCAGGACCTGCGTCCACATGTGGTAGCCGAAGACGCCGGACTTGCCGGCAAACTCCTCGACGAACACCAGGCCCGAGGCCGTCCGCGCCGCGTACCCGGCGTTGCGAAGCATCGCCGTCAGCAGCGCGGCGTGCTCGGAGCAGTCGCCCTCGCGGGTGCGGGCCACCTCCGCGGCGGAGGCGAACCCGACCCCGAAGCCCTTGTTGTGGATGTGCCGGAACACGGCCACCCGCAAAGCCTCGACGCGAGCCTCGTGATCGTCGGGCCTGGTGCCCGACAGTGCGCCGCGTGTCAGGCGAGCCACGACCTCGTCCTCGCTCTCGATCATCTGCGAAGGCCGGCGGAACTCGTCCCGCGCGCCATCCCCTTCCGGCGCGGGCGCGATGTTGTCCGCATCGATCCGCACGCGCAGCGTGCTCGCGTCCACGCGCTCGACCCGCTGCGCGCCCCCGGATGGGATATCCGCGAGATCCTTGCCTTTCAGCCGCAGGAGGTACGTCGCGGTGCGCAGTGTTCGCGGCGAGTCGATCCTGCCCTTGGGCTTCACAAGGGTCGATTCCATCAACTCCGGCGCATCGACCTCCGCCTGCGCCAGGTCCCGGTCCGCGAGGATCATCTCCATCACGATCCCGCCGAGGTTGGTCTCCGAGCGGACCATCGCCCCTCGTTCGTCGGCGAAGGTCACGGTTTCGATTCCCGGCGCGAAGTCGGTGGTGCTCAGCAGTTTCACTCCCGGCACCGTCTTGCCGAGCGCCTGAACATTCAGACGATCAAGCACCCGTGTTGTCGTCGTGACGGCCCGCAGGCCCTGGCTCACGTCCAGAGTCCGCACGGTGAACTCCTGCGCCCCGGCCTCCAGCCGCTTGCGGCCATACGTCTCTGCCGCGGCGGGTGTGAGCCACGACCCGTCGGGCAGGTCCTCTTCGGTCTCGACCGGTGTCGAGCGTCCGGCAGCGGTTCGCTTGACCCTTGCCAGGCCTTCCAAAAAGGCGTACTCAACGACCGTTGGTTGCGAGGCCATGTTCATCACCGTCCGCGCCGAGACAGGCTTGCCCTCGACCGTTTCGACGAAACGACTGGTCATCGTGATCTGGATGGCCGCCTCTCCACGTTTGATCGTGAGGCGCGTCTCGCTTGCCGAGGTGATCTTCCCTTCGGCGGTGGTGCGCGACGTGTTCATCCATCCGGCCCGCTGGCCCTGCATCTTCACGACGTACCAGCGGTCGTGGTCATCGCCCAGCGCCGCGGCGGGCGCGAGCACAAACACCAGCGCGCCGAGCAGCACGCACGAGAGTCGTTGAAGGTTCATCGCGAATACTACGGGCCCGGGCGCACGACGACCGTCACGCCGCTTTCGCGTTCGGCGTGGCCGGCGCGGCCTGCGGCGCAGGCGTTGCCGCGGATGCGGCGGCCGGCGATGGGGCCTTCTCGGGAACGCGGATCGTCGCCCCGCAGCCCTTGCAGCGGACGTTCTTGCCGCGCGAGTTGGCCGGCACCGCGAGCACGCGGCGACAGGTCAGACTCGGGCACATGATGCGGATGTGGTCACCGGGCATGGATCGACTCTCCGGGTTGATCGCCTATCGACACTTCCTGCACGCAACTTCAGCCCTCCCCGACGCATGTGGACCGCGCGGTTTCCGGACCCGGCGCCGGGGCCGGGGCGTGGGTCGTCGCGACCGCCGGCGAACCCGCGGCAATCCCGCCGGGGGCGGCGGGGGTGGGGTACACTCTCTGCCCCACGAGAGAGTGAAACGCCGCCCATGAAACTTCTCGACATCATCTCGCCCGAATGCATCAAGGCCCCGCTTGTCGCGGGGGACAAGCAGGGCGTTATCGGCGAGTTGGTGGACCTGCTCGCCCAGGTCGGCCGCGTGCGCGATGCCAAGAGCCTCAAGGAGGCGGTGTGGACGCGCGAGCAGACGCGGACCACCGGCATCGGCAATGGCCTGGCGATCCCGCACGGCAAATGTCCGGGCGTGGAGCAGATCGCCGTGGCGATCGGCAAGCCCGTCGCGCCCATGGATTTTCAGGCGATCGACAACAAGCCGGTTCGACTGATCGTCCTCCTGGCCAGCCCGCCCGACAAGACCAGCGACCACATTCAGGCCCTGGCCCACATCGCCCGGCTGATGACGATGGACCAGTTCCGCGAGCAGGTGTACGCGGCCAAGAGCGCACCCGAGATCTTCGACCTGCTGCGTTCGCAGGAGTCCTGACTTTCGCGCTCCGCATCGGATCAATCATGACCACGTCAGCGACAGCCCGGACGCAGGTCCAGCGACCGATCGTCGTCGGCGCGGCGCACAACGCCGCCGATGTTCCCGCAACAGACATGAACGAGCACACCCTGCCAAGTTCCGTCACCGCGCCCGTCGGCGCTGTCGACGCGTACCTCCGCCGTGTCGTCGAAGAGGCCGAACTTGCCCCCGCGCTTGCCGAGGCGGTCCTGTATTCCCTGCTCGGGCCGGGCAAACGCGCCCGGCCGCTCCTGGCCTGGCACAGTTTCGCCGCCGTCGCCGCGGGCGCGGCCGACCACTCCGAGTGCCTGCCCGCCGCCGCGGCGGTGGAACTCGTGCACGCATTCAGCCTCGTGCACGACGACCTGCCGGGGCTGGACAATGACGACCTGCGCCGCGGCCGGCCGACGCTGCACCGGCACACGAGCGTCGCAATGGCGGTGCTTGCCGGCGATGCGATGCTGACGCTCTCTTTTCAGGCGATCGCGCAGCGCATCGCGCCGGAACTGGCCGGCCCGCTGTGCGCCGAACTGGCGGTCGCGACCAACGCGATGATCACCGGCCAGGTGTACGACACGCTGGGCGGAACGGCCGCGGGACTCTCGGACCAGCAGCGGCTGGAAGTGATCCACCGCAACAAGACGGGTGCGCTGATCCGCGTTTCGTGCCGCGTGGGCGCGATGTGCGCGCTGCATCAACTCGGCGCGCCGATCGACGACACCGAGCCGCAACTCGCGGCGATCACGCGGTATGCCGAGGCCGCGGGCCTGATGTTCCAGATCGTCGACGACCTGCTGGACGTGACGCAGACGACCGAGCACCTGGGCAAACGCACGGGCAAGGATCAGGACGCGGGAAAACTGACGTACCCCGGCGTGATGGGGGTCGGTGCATCGCGGGCGGAAGTTCGCCGTTTGCACGAGGCGTCGACCGCCGCGCTCGCGCCCCTGGGGCCCGCCGCGGAGCCGCTGCGGCAACTCGCATCGTTCATGGCCGTCCGAACGAAATAGCAACAGGGAACGGGGGGGCACGGTCCGCAAGGGGAGAACATCCCGAGTCGCGCCGGTGTACCATTGGCGGCCATCCCGGCCCACGGATCGGGCAGGGGCCGTCTTCGCGTTTCCACTTCGCATGACACGTTACAGGACCCTTGCATGACGCTTCTCGAGTCGATCAAGTCCCCGGCCGATCTCCGCAAACTCCCCGTTGACCGACTCTCGGAAGTCGCGGCGGACATCCGCAAGGCCATTTGCGATCAGATCTCGCGCTCGGGTGGGCATTTGGCGCCGAATCTGGGCGTGGTCGAACTGACCATCGCGATGCACTACGTGTTCGATTTCGCGCACGACCGCCTGCTGTTTGATGTCGGGCACCAGTGCTACCCGCACAAGTTGCTCACCGGCCGGTTGCCGCTGCTGGCGGACCTGCGGACCAGCAAGGGCATGAGCGGCTTCCCGGAGCCGGCCGAGTCGCCCTATGACCTGTTCCGCGTGGGCCACGCGGGCACGGGCATTTCGACAGCGGTGGGCATGGCCCGCGGCGACACGCTCAACGGCGAGGCCTACGACCCCGAGAGCAACCCCAAGGGCCGGCGCGTGGTGACGATCATCGGCGATGCGTCGATCGTCAACGGCGTGGCGATGGAAGGGCTCAACGGCGCGGGGACGCTGGGCCGGCAGTTCCTGGTGATCCTGAACGACAACGGCATGTCGATCTCCAAGCCGCAAGGCGCGCTGGCGCAGTACTTCGACCGCGTTCGCCTGTCGCACACCTACAGCGAGTTCAAGAAGCAGGCCAAGGAGTTCCTCAAGAGACTGCCCGGCGGGGAGTTCATGCGCGATGCCTATCACCGCGTGGGCGAGGCGACCAAGGCGATGATCGTCGATGGCACGCACGCGCACGGCGCGCCGGGCCCGACGGGCGGCTGGTTCGAGCACTTCGGTCTGGTGACCGTGGGCCCGATCGACGGGCACGACCTCCCGACGCTGATCGAGTTCCTGGCCGAGGCGCGGGACTTCAACCGGCCGATGGTGCTTCATGTCAAAACCGTCAAGGGCAAGGGGTTCGACTTCGCCGAGAGCGACTCAAGCACGTTCCACTCGCCCTCGCCGTTCGTGCGCGAGGGGTGCCGCGTCGAACTCAAGAAGGAAGGCCGCTCGTTCACGACCGCCTTCGGCGATGCGATGGTGGAGATGATGCGGCGCGATGACAAGGTTGTCGCGGCGACCGCGGCGATGCCCGACGGCACGGGCATCTCGAAAGTCCTGCCGCTGTTCCCCGATCGAGCGTTCGACACCGGCATCTGCGAGTCGCACGCGCTGGACATGATGGCGGGACTCGCGAAGACGGGTTTCAAGCCGTTCTTCGCGGTCTACTCGACGTTCATGCAGCGCGCGTTCGACCAGTGCTTCCAGGAGGCGAGCCTGCAGGGGCTGCCGGTGCGGCTGTGCATGGACCGCGCGGGGCTGGTGGGCGGCGATGGCGCGGTGCACCACGGCTTCTGCGACATCGCGCTGCTTCGAACGCTGCCGAACACGGCCATCACCGCGGCGATCGACGAGCCGAGCCTGCTCGCCGCGCTCGAGTTCATGCGGACATACGAGGACGGGCTGTCGAGCGTGCGATACCCGCGCGACAACGTCTCGCCATTGGTCAGCGAGCGATTGGGATCGTGCCCGCCCTATGCGCTGGGCAAGGCACGCTGCCTGACTCCAGACCTGGACGTGCAGTCGGGCGCGATGCCCGACGTTGTGGTGCTGGCCTTCGGCACGCCTGCGGTCGATGCGATCAAGGCGGCCGAGGCTCTCTCCGGCGAGTACAAGGTCGCCGTGTACGACGCGCGGTTCGCCAAGCCCATGGATGCCGACCTGGTTCGCGCGGCGTTTGGCGCGGGAATCCCGGTCGTCACCGTCGAAGATCACAGCATCGTCGGCGGCTTCGGCGCCGCGGTGATCGAGGCCGCACAGGCCCTTGGGCTCGATGCCTCGCGAACCGTGCGACTCGGCCTCCCGGATCAGTGGATCATCCAGGACTCCCGCAGCAAGCAACTCGCCGAAGCGGGGATCGACCAAGCCGGGATCGCCCGCGGCATCCGCGTTGCCGCCGAGATGCGAGAGACCGCCCGGACCCCGATCACTCTGCGACAGCCACAGGCCGCGGCCGCCGCGAACTGACGGCCCATCGTCCATGCCACGGACCGCGCTGCTCATCACCAACGCCGCGAAGCCCGACGCGGTCGCTGCCGCGCCGATGGTGCGGGCGCTGGTCGAGGGCGCCGGCGGCAAGGTCGCTGCGGAACTTGCGGCGGCGAGCACGCCGGTGCAGCCGGCCGAACTCAAGGGCGTCGACTTGGCGGTGGTCCTCGGCGGCGACGGCACGCTTCTCAGTCAGTCGCGCAGGTTCGTGGCACACGGCCTGCCGCTGCTGGGAGTGAATCTCGGAAAACTCGGGTACATGGCCGAGTTTGATCTTGATGCGTTGCGTCAACACGCCGCGGCGGTGTTTGGCGATGCGCCGCTGGATGTTCTTGACCGCCCTCTGCTGACGATCGACGCGGTGCGGGGCGGCCGTGCGGTCGTCACGGGCGTTGCGCTCAACGACGTGGTCGTGACCGCCGGCCCGCCGTACCGAATGATCTCCCTATCGGTGCGCATCGACGGGCATCCGGGTCCGCGCATCGAGGGCGACGGGTTGATCGTCAGCACGCCCATCGGATCAACCGCCTACAACGTCTCCGCGGGCGGGCCGATTGTCGCGCCCGATGTGCCGGCGATGGTCGTGACACCCATCGCGGCCCACTCGCTCTCGTTTCGGCCGGTCGTCGTTTCGCTCGATTCCGTGGTCGAGATCGGGATCGACCGCGCGAACCGCGCCGACGACTCGGGCACGACGCTCGTGCTCGATGGGCAGGCCGCGGCACAACTGCTCGACGGAGACGTCGTGCGCATCCGCCGCAATGGCAAGTCGGCGAAGTTCGTGCGCAATCCGGAAGGGTCGTACTGGGCGACGCTGATCAACAAGATGCGCTGGGCCGCGCCGCCCGTGCAGCGCGGGCAGTAGACAGTCGATCGCCCCTGCACGAACAAAAATGAGAGCCGGGCGAGCGCATGCTCACCCGGCCCGGTCACGAGCGATTGACAAACCCGCCACCGAATACCGCGCCGCTGCCGCGCGTCACGTTCAGGCGTCGGGTTCAGGTGTCCCGGTGCAGATCGGCAACCCGCCCGGGATCGCATCCGCGCTCCCGGTCTTGGGGTTGATCTGTGCCGGCATTGTCCGGCCGGAAGGCGAGACCGTGTGCCGCGCCATGCCCGCGCCCTGCGCCTTGGCGAGGGCTTCCTTCTTCAGTTCTTCTTTCACAATCGCTTTGGCGTCCTTCAGACTCGCCGACTCCGCGGCGGTGTTGCCGCCGCTTGCGCGCGAGAGGGTCTTCTTGTCGATCTTCTTGCCGGCCATCGGTTAGTCCTCCATGAGGGGGTGGTGTGCGAGGCACAATCGCACGGACGCGGTGCCGGGAGGCGGCCCCTCCCCATCGAGTACTGCGCAAACTCGGTCGCCCGCGCCACCTCTGTGTCGGGAATTTCTGAGCAGACATACCCCAAGAGGGGGATTCCCGCACGAATTCCGACCCGTAACGCCCACCGAATCGCGGCACTTCGGTATGCTGTTCTACGCGATTTGAACGGTCGCAGCCCGGGAGCGGTGGCTCCGGTGCCGCGACCAGAACGGAGAATCAGCAATGTTCGCCATGTCCACGCCCTTTGCTTGTCGATCGCTCGTTTCCGCCGTCACCCTTTCCCTGGTGTGCGCTCCGGCCGTATTGGCCCGCGCGGTTCCGCCTGCGGAGGCCGCGGAGGGGTTTGTTGCGCTGTTCAATGGCCGCGACACCGAGGGATGGACGACCGCGGGGAACATCAGCGCGTGGAAGGCGGTCGATGGCGAACTGCACATCGACAAGGCCGCGGGCAACGGGTGGTGGCTGCGGACGGTGAAGCAGTACCGCGACTTCGATCTTCGTCTGGAGTTCAACGTCCCCAAGGGCGGCAACTCGGGCGTGGGCATCCGCGGCTCGACGATGGGCGATCCGGCGTTCACCGGGTTCGAGGTGCAGATCTACGACTCGCACGGCCAGCAGCCGGCCGTGAACGTGTGCGGCGCGGTGTACGGCGCGATCGCTCCGGCGAGCGTGGCGTGCAGGCCCGCGGGCGAGTGGAACGAGTACCGCATCCTGCTCGTCGGCGACACGCTGAACGTGTGGCTCAACGGCGTGCGGATCCACACCGATGAGAAACTCGATGACCGCGGCTTCGTGCACGACCCCAAGAACAAGAGCCCGCTGCGCGACCGCCTGACCACCGGCCACATCGCGCTGCAGGACCACGGCGACCCGGTGCGCTTCCGCAACATCCGCATCAAGGACCTCTCGCCCGATCCCGATGAGGGCGGCTGGACACCGCTCTTCAACGGGCGCGACACGAGTGGCTGGTTCGCCAGGGGCGGGGGGACCTGGAAGGCCGAGGACGGCGCGCTCGTCGGGCGCGATGGCCCGGGACACCTGTTCACCGAAGCAAAGTTCTCCGATCTCGACCTGCGGGCGCACGTGAAGGTGAACACCAAGGGCAACGGCGGGCTCTACTTCCGCACGGTGCCGCGGCCGGAGGACCCGAACACATGGCCGCTGGGCTACGAGGCGCAGGTCGATCAGCACGATCCGAAGAACTTCACGGGGTGCATCTACGACAAGGCGTGGGGGCCCAGACTGATCACGCGTGACAACGCGTGGATCGACTACCGCGTGCGAGCGGTGGGCGACAGCATCCAGACGTGGATCAACGGCGTACCGATGGTCAATGCGAAACTGACCGACTTCCGTGAGGGGCACATCGCGCTGCAGACCCACCACCAGGGCAACATCATCATGTGGAAGGACATCGCTGTGCGCGATCTCACGAGAAACGCCGTCGGCGGCGGTGAGAACCAGAACGCCGGCGGCGGTGTCATGGAGGCAGGGCAGTGAACAATCGGCTCTTCTCGGTGCCCGCGGTTCGACTCGCGGCGTTGTTCACGGCCGTGCTGGGGATCGTTGCCTGCACCGGTCGTGCATTCGCGCAGCCGGTCCCGACCGTGCACGGCTGGGCCGCTTCGTACGCCGCGGCGGGCGCGCGCTCGCCCGTCATCGCGCACACGCAGCACGCGGCGTTCGCCGTACAAGCCGGCGAGACGGTCCATCCATCGGTCGCGCCCGAGGCATTCGTCGCGACCTTTGACGGCCTGGTCACGCTGTCCGCGCCGGGTCGATACCGATTCGGGGCCGATTGCGAGGGCGGCGTGGTGCGCATGCGGGTCTTCGGGCCGACGGTTCCGCAGGACGTCACGCTCGAAGTCGATGGCTCGCGCCCGGCCAGCCGCGTGTCGGGCTGGGTCACGCTCCCCGCGGGCACAGTGAACGTGCAGTACCGCTTTACCAGGTCGGGGAACGCCAAAGCGAAAATGCGAGCCATCTGGGAGATGGAGTACGGCACCGCCGGCGGGCAGGACACGGGCTTCCGTCGTGAACCGATCCCCGATCGGTTCGTCACGCCGCCGCCGTCGTCGCTGGCCGCGGTCGAGCAGAGCCGACTCGAACTCCGCGGGCGCGTTCTGCTTGGCGAACTCGGCTGCACATCGTGCCACGCGACGGACTCGGCCGCGGTGTTCGCCCGTACCGCGCCCGATCTGGCCGCGATCGGCTCGCGTGCCAGTGCATTCTGGCTTCGCAAGTGGATCGCCGACCCCGCTCGCATCAAGGCGCACTCAGGCATGCCGGCAGTTCTGGGTAACGACCCGGCCGCGGCGGACCGCGCGGCCGAAGACATCTCGCACTATCTCGCCACGCTCGTTGACAACTCGGGCCCATGGAAGCCCGAGGCCCCCGCGTTCGGCGACGCGGTTGTGCAGCGAGGCCAGGAACTCTATCACAGCGTCGGCTGCGTCACGTGTCACGGCGCCTACAACGACTCGGGCAAGGGCTATGACGCGCCGCACCCGCATGGAATGCTCGCCGCAAAGTGGCGGCCCAGCGCGCTCGCGGCGTTCCTGCAAAGCCCGCACGACACGCGCCCCGGCGGCCGCATGCCAGCCTTGAACCTGAACCAGCAGGAGGCCGATGCGCTCTCGGTCTATCTGCTCAAGACCTGGGGCGGCGCCGATGCGACCGCGACACTCACTCCAGACCCCGCCCGCGTCGCCGCAGGGCGCGCGGCGTTCGTCGCTTCCGGCTGCCTGAACTGCCACGAGGTCGCGGACGCCGCGGCCGCGGCGAAGTCCGGCGCGGCTAAGATACTCTCCGCGCCGCCGCTGGCCCGCGTGCGCGCCGGCCGCGGCTGCTTGGATCCGCGCGATGCGCGCACCCCGCGCTACGACCTGACAGCGCAGGACCGTGCCGCGCTCGCCGCGGCGATCGGTGGAGCGGCGTCGTGGACCAGCGCGCACGCCCCGGGCGACTTCGCGCTGCGCGCGGTCGATGCGCTCTCGTGCCGCGCCTGTCACGAATATGGCGCGAACGACGGTGGCGCTGCGGAGCCCATCCGCCCGCTGTTCGGCCAACTGGTGGAGGCCGACCTCGGCGACGAGGGCCGCTTCCCGCCGCGGATCACGGGCGTCGGCAGCAAACTGACGACCGACTGGCTTCGACGCGTGCTGCTCGATGCGGGCGTGGCACGCCCGTACATGTCGACGCGGATGCCGCAGTTCGGCCAGCGCGTCGTGGGTCATCTGGCCGAGGCGCTCGCGTGCGCCGATGGCGTCTTCCCCGATACCGATGTGCCCGCTCCCGTTCCGACCGACGAGATGGTGCTCGCGGGCAAGAAACTCGCCGGCGAAACGGGCCTGTACTGCATCAACTGTCACACCTTCAACGGTCAGGTGACGGGCACGCCGGGGCCCGACATCACCAACTTCGCCTCGCGCATCCGTTACGAGTGGTGGGCCGACTACATCCACGACCCGGACCGATTCAAGCCCGGCACGCGCATGCAGAAGTTCTACCGGAACAACAAGGGCACCATCGCATCGATCCTCGAGGGAGATAGTCGCCGGCAGTCCGATGCGATGTGGGCGTACTTCAATCTCGGCCTGTTCATGCCCGCCCCCGAAGGGCTGACAGTGCCAGGCGGCTATGCGGTGAATGTGTTGGACAAGCCCGTCGTGCTTCGGACATTCATGAGGGATGGCGGATCGCGAGCCATCGCCGTGGGCTATCCGACCGGTGTGCACTTCGCGTTCGACTCGGTGCAGGTGCGCCTGGTCGACGCATGGCGCGGCAGTTTCCTCGACGCGGCGGGCGCGTGGGCCAATCGCGGCGGGTCGAATGTCACCGGGCAGGGTCCGGTCATCTGGAACGCCCCGCGCGGGCCCGCGCTGCTGGTGGGCGAGCGACCGGCCGCGTGGCCGACGCGCGGCGGCCGCGAGGCGGGGCACGCATTCAACGGCTACCGCCTCGATGAGTCAGGCGCGCCGGTGTTCCTCTACAGCATCGCCGACTCGGCCGGCGGCGAGGTGCGGGTCGAGGAGCGCTTCCGCGCGATCGGCGGCGGTGGGGGGGCGATGCCGACGATCGTGCGTACGTTTGCCGCGCGAGGTCTGGCCCGCGGCACATCGCTGTGGCTCCATGCCGGGGCCGGCTCGGCGCCACACGGAGAGCCGAGCGGGTGCACGATCGTTGCCGCGGGCGGCGGCGTGTGGCGCATCGAAGCGTCGGGCGACGCCGCGGCGGAGTTCTCGGTGGAGATCACGCCGGGCGCGAAGTGAGCGATGGTGCGTGCTTGGTGCACTGCGCCACGGATCTGAACAGTGACATGCGGAGGAAACACAGGTTGAGCAGATGAGGAGACGGAACTCCACGGATGAACGCGGGGCGCTGTCTCTCGCTTCTTTTGGTCTGTCCTTTCTGATCATGATCCGATTCACCAGTATTCCTGCCTGAACGAGCAACGGCATCGACGACCGCAAGGGCAATGCCATGAACAGACTCTTGACTCTCTCCGTGATCTCCGTGTGCTCCGTGGCGAACTCCGCGGCAGCGCAGGTGGCGATCGACTTCGGCAACATCGAGTACCGCAAACTCGAGACGCGCGGCGCGACCGAGAGCGCGATGCTCGACAAACTCATGAACCAGACGCCCATCCGCTGGTCGCCGTGGATGGTGCTGACGCCGTTCATCGGAAACGAGAAGGGCTTCCTGGAGCGGCCGCTGCCGCCCGAGGACGAACTGCCGAAGATGGCCGCGGGCGGCCCCGGGCCCGACCTGAACGCCAAGTACACCGGCAAGCAGAACCGGCAGATCGGCTGGCGCAAACTCTCCGATGAGCCCGACCGCGCGATGAGCCTGAAGATCTACCGCGAGGACGAGATGAATCTCCGCGGCACGGGCTATCTCTACTGCACCGCGACGGTCGATCGCGCTGTCTCGCTCCCCGTCACCATGGGCTCCGACGACGGCCTGCGCTTCTGGCTCAATGGCAAACTGCTGATCGATGCCGATGTGCCCCGCGGCCTGAATGTCGAGGACCACCGACTCACGCTCGATCTCAAGGCCGGCGTCAACCACCTCTTGGCGAAGGTCACGCAGGGTGCGGGCGGGTGGGACTATCAACTCATCACCCGCACCGCGCGCGTCGACCCCGTGCTCGATGCGAAACTGCAGTACCAACTCAACACCGATTTCCCGACCGACGAGGACGAGTACTACCGGATCGCGACGGTGCCGGTGCCTCTCGATGTCGTGCTCGAGGTCGGCGGACTCGACACCCTGCCCGATGGCCGAATCGCCGTGTGCACCCGTCGCGGCGATGTGTACCTCGTCGAATACGCGGACGAGGACCCGCCGTTCGAAGCCCGGTTCAGACTCTTCGCTTCCGGCTTGCACGAGCCGCTCGGCGTCGCGGCAAGAATCGAGGAAGGTCAACTGGCCGTCTACTGCGTGCAGCGCCCGGAACTGACGCGGCTGGTGGATACCAACGGCGACGGCCGCGCCGACCTCTACGATACGTTCTGCGATGCGTGGGGTGTCTCGGGCAACTACCACGAGTTCGCCTTCGGCCCCAAGTTCGATGCCGAGGGCAACGCGTGGGTGACGCTCAACGTCGGCTTCTGCGATGCGCTGGGCAAGAGCATCGCGCCCTATCGCGGATGGGCCGTCAAGGTGACGCCCGACCGCCGCATGATCCCCGTGTGCGACGGCCTGCGCTCGCCCAACGGCATCGGCTTCAACGCGCTGGGCGATTGCTTCTATGCCGACAATCAGGGCGACTTCGTCGGCACCAACAAACTCTCGTGGATGTCGCAGGATTCCTATCACGGCCACCCCGCGGGCCTGCGCTGGCGGAAGGACTGGCAGCAGGGCGACCCCGAGCCCAAGCGCATGCTGCCGGCGGTGTGGTTCCCGTACAAGAAGATGGGCCAGTCCGCCGCGGACTGCGTCATGGACACGACCGGCGGCAAGTTCGGCCCGTTCGCAGGCCAGTTGTTCGTGGGCGATCAGTTCTCGGCAATCGTGATGCGCGTCGCGCTCGAGAAGGTGAACGGGCCCGATGGCGATTTCTACCAGGGCGCGTGCTTCCCCTTCCGGCGCGGGCTCGATTGCGGCGTGAATCGCCTGACGTTCGACAACAACGGCGGCATGATCGCCGGGCAGACCGACCGCGGCTGGGGCTCGATCGGCCGCCTGCGCTACGGCCTGCAGCGGATCGTGTGGACGGGCAAAACGCCGTTCGAACCGCTCACGGTGCACGCCGCGCCGCGCGGCTTTGTCGTCACGTTCACCGAGGATGTCGATGCCGCGAGCGCGGAGGATGTGAAGTCGTGGTCGATGAGCAGTTACACCTACCGCTACCACGCCACGTACGGCTCGCCGGAGGTTCAAACGCAGACGCCGACCGTGACCGCCGCGAAGATGACCGGCCCGCGCACCGTGTCGCTCACGGTCGATGGCCTGCGCGATGGCGGCGAAGGCTTCGCGCACGAGATCGGCATGGGCGGCATCAAGGCGAAGGACGGGCGAAAACTGCTGCACCCGATCGCGTACTACACGCTGCACAAGATCCCCGCGGATGAGCCGACGGTGGCGGTGAGGTGAGACGACTGGAGGTGCTCTGGCCCCTACGGAGGCGGGATCGGGACAATCCCGACCGCTGTCGCAAATTGCCATCCAAAGTCTGTCCGCATGTATGTCTTCGGCAGCGAGTAGAACATTGTGGGATGCTGCGGTGTTTCGAGCATTAGACCGCTGGCTACCAGCACCGAGAGCGCCGGAACATCCTCCAGAGCAAGCTCAATCTTCTGAATGTCAATCAGTGCATCGAGATGTGGCGGAAACTTGATGCGAAGCGCGGGTTCCATGTCCTTACCAAGCTGAATGATCGCAGTAGGATCACTGTATAGGCGATCAAGCAATTTGCCATCCGCAGGGGACAACCGCCGCAACACTTCGGGAAAGGCCGGATGGCGAAGCGGCTCGTGTTCCACGGCCCCTGCGAGCAGTGACACCCACATCGCTTCCAGGCTTGACGAATCGCAGTTACCTGCTCCATCCAAGAGCGGCATCAGGAATCCCGGTGGCATCATGCACGGGGCCACCTTTCGTGCGCGGACCTTCTCTTCAGCCTTTGCGATGATCCGGAGCCGATTACTCCATTGCCACGCGTAGATTTGGTCACCGAGCATTCCGCCAGCGACTCGACAGGGTTTACCGAGCATTGAATCAAGGAATTCGCATGCCTTCTCGACAACCGGCTTGCCAAGGTCCAGTGCTTTGCTCATAACTTCGGCGATTGACGTTTCGGTCACGGCTTGCTCCCAAGCTTGCGGTGCTCGTTCCCGTGATCATTGGGAGAGAGTTCCGTCCACTTCCGCTCGCTCTGCGAACTCTCCACGGTCTTCTGGATGAAGTGGACGCCGCGGGCACCGTCTTCGAGCGTGGGGTAGTCGAGTGCCGAGGATGCCGCGGCTGCGGAGCCGAGGCCTCCAGCCCCCCCCGCTCCGCCACCCTTGCCCGGGCCTCCACTTTGAGCTTTGAACTTTGAGCTTTGAGCTTTTCCCATCGCCTCAAACGCTCCCCGATACACATTCGCAAACGCCTCAATGAAGGCCTCAGGGTGGCCAGCGGGGATGCGCGTCGCTGCCTGCGCGGCGGGGCACAGGTACGCGTTGCCGCGGCGGAGAATCTGCTCGGGCTTGCCATCGACGCGGAAGCACAGGGCGTTGGGCTCTTCCTGCCGCCATTCGAGACCGGCCTTGGTCCCCCACACGCGGATGCGCAGGTCGTTCTCGCCGCCGATGCAGACCTGCGAGCAGTAGAGCAGCCCCCGCGCTCCGTTGCTCAGCCGCAGCAGCAGGTTGGCATCGTCATCAAGCGCGCGGCCGGGGACGAAACTCGTCAGGTCCGCACAGATCTCTGTGATCTCCAGCCCCGTGATGTACCGCAGCAGGTGCTCGGCGTGCGAGCCGATGTCGCCGATCGCCCCGCCGATGCCGGCACGTTTGGGATCGGTCCGCCAGTCGGCCTGCTTCTGTCCGCTGTCTTCGAGTTTGCTCGCCAGCCACCCCTGGTTGTACTCCACGATCACCTTGCGGATCTCGCCGAGTTCCCCTTGCGCGACCATGTGCCGCGCCTGCTTGACCATCGGGTAGCCGGAGTAGTTGTACGTGACGGCGAAGACTCCGCCGCCTTGCTTCTGTGCCGCGGCGAGATCGCGGGCCTCCGCGCTGTTCATGCACAGCGGCTTGTCGCACACCACGTGGAACCCCGCGCGGGCGAAGCCGCCGGCGATCGGCGCGTGCGCGTGGTTCGGCGTCACGACCGAGACGAAGTCGATCCGCGCATCCGGGCCCTCGCCTGTCGGTCGGGCGAGTTCACGCTCGAGCATCTCCTGCCACGTGCCGTAGTTGCGGTCCTCGGGCAGGTTCCACGGCGATTCCCGCCCGGACTCCCTCGCCCGCGCCGGGTCGCTCGACATGCACCCGGCCACCAGTTCCGCGCGCCCGTCCATGGTCGCCGCGATGCGGTGCACCGCGCCGATGAACGCGCCCTTGCCGCCGCCGACGATGCCCATTCTCAGTTTGTGCATGGTTGATCCAGTCTCGGAGGGAACTCAGAGGAAGCGGAGCAAGCGGAGGCGCGCAGAGAGGAATCAGGAAGAGAAGACGAAGAACAATCGAACAACCGTGCGCGAATGAAAGCAGGAATGTCCAGAAGCCTTCAAGCAGAACTCGTCCCTTCTCTGCTTCTGCTCCGCCCACTCTGCTCCCTCTGTGTTCCTCTTCGCTCACCTCTCAAACGCCGCATCAAACGCCCGCTCTCCGGCCGGAAAATCCAGCCGCTTCGTGAACGCGCACGATTCCCTGGCTCCGTGGTCGCGGTCCATGCCCGCATCTTCCCACTCGACGCTCAGCGGCCCCGCGTACCCGATTCGGTTCAGCGAGCGGATGATCGCCTCCCAGTTCACGTGCCCGCGGCCGACGCTGCGGAAATCCCACCCGCGGCGGACATCCCCGAAGGTCAGGTGCGAGCCCAGCACGCCCGACATCCCATCGCCGCCCTTGTTGTTCCCCGGGCCGTAGTGCACCGCGACATCCTTCATGTGCACATGGAAAATCCGATCCGTGAAGCGCTCGATGAACTTGTTGGGGGCGATGCCCTGCCAGAGTAGGTGCGAAGGATCGAAGTTGAAGCCGAACGCGGGGTGGTTCCCGATCGCCGAAAGCGCGGCCTCGGCGGTGTAGTAGTCGTACGCGATCTCCCCGGGGTGCACCTCGAGCGCGAACTTCACGCCCGCGTTCTTGAACGCGTCCAGGATCGGCCCCCAGCGCTTCGCGAAGTCGTCATACCCGGCCTTCACATCCTCGGGCCCGGTGGGCGGGAAGAAGTACAACTTGCCCCAGATGCTCGAGCCCGTAAAGCCGTTGACGACCTTGACGCCCAGGTTCTTTGCCGCGGCGGCGGTTCTGGTCATTTCTTCCGCCGCGCGTCGGCGCACGCCCTCGGGCTCGCCATCGCCCCATACGTGCGCAGGCAGAATGGCCTTGTGCCGCCGGTCGATCTCGTCGCACACCGCCTGCCCGACGAGGTGCGAAGAGATGGCCCAGCACTTCAGCCCGTGCCCGGCGAGCAGGTCGTGGCGCGACTTGCAGTACGCCGCGCTATCCGGGCCGATGGCCTTTGCGACCTCGAAGTGATCGCCCCAGCAGGCCAGTTCCAGGCCGTCATAGCCGAAGCCCTTGGCCTTCTCGGCCATGGTGGCAAGCGACAGGTCGGCCCATTGTCCGGTGAAGAGTGTGACGGGTCGTGGCATGGGGCCAGTGTACCGCGCCGCCGTCCCGGCGCGCCGGCATCATGGCAGGGGCACGCGGCCGCCGGTCATCCAGTGGGCCAGGGTCTGCGTGCCGGAAATGGCCGTGTCGAAGCCGATGGGGTAGATGTACCGCCCGCCGAAGTAGAGCAGGACAATCAGCGAGAACAGCGCGATGTTCTGGCCGTTGGGCCCCTCGATAATCTCCCGGTACCGCGGCCAGAAAGTCGCGAGAATCCGCGAACCGTCCAGCGGTGGCGCGGGCAGCATGTTGAAGATCGCCAGCACGATGTTCAGCGCTGCGGCGAGCCGGAAGAACACCTGACCGTCTCGAAAGGCACTGTCGGACACGGTCAGCGCGGGCGTTGCGTACCCGCCGGCGACTGCCACCCACGCGGCGCCGAGCACGATGCACAACGCGGCAAGAAGGAGGTTCATCACCGGTCCCGCCATGGCGACGATGGCGTCGTCGTGGCGGCCGCGGAAACGCGCGGGGTTGACGGGCATCATCCCCCACGCGATGCCGATGACGGCGAAGACGATGAGGCTGGGCAGCCCCATGTGCACCACCGGGTTCCAGGTCATGTGGCCGGATTCGATGGGTGTTCGGTCGCCGCGCCAAATCGCGGCCCAGCCGTGGGCCAGTTCGTGCAGCGTGATCGACCCGAGAACGATGATGACCCACGCAACGATGGCGAACGGCCCCGCCCGCTCGTACCACGTGCTGACCCACCAGCCGGTGAGCATGATCGCACCCCCGGGGCCCGGAATCTCAGGCCTTCGCGGCGGTCGCGCGGGAGTTCTTCACCGCCGAGGCACAGATCTGGTCGAAGGCCTTCGGGTCCTCGATGGCCAGTTGGCTGAGCATCTTGCGGTTGAGTTTGATGCCGGCCATCTTCAGGCCGTTGATGAACAGGCTGTAGCGGCAATCGCGCATGCGGCAGGCCGCGGTGATGCGGGTGATCCACAGGCGGCGCATGTCGCGCTTCAGGCGGCGACGGTCGCGGAACGCGTAGCGCCCGGCGCGGATGACCGCGTCTTCCGCCCGGTACTTGGACTTGTGGTTCGAGCCGTAATAGCCGCGGGCGGCCCGGAGAATGCGCTTGCGGGCCTGGGTGCGTGCTGCGCCTTTGCGGATGCGGGGCATGGTCGAGACTCCGAGTTGTGTCGCGTGCGGGGCGGGCCGTTTCGAATCCGGCCCGCTTTGGCCCGACGGACGGGTGTGGTGTATGGGACAGGTCAGGCAGGAAAGGACCGGACAAGACCGGCAACGTGACCGGCGGTCACGCTGCCTTGCGGCGTCAATCCTTCGCCGACTTCGCGGCCTTGGAGACCTTGGCCTTCTCGGCGCGGGCCGCTGCGCGTTCCTGCGGGGTCGGGCTCTTCTTCAACGTTGCGCGAGCCTGGTCGCGGCCGCGCAGCCGCCGGAAGAGCAGCCGCTCAAGACGCTTGGCTTCCGGATTGGACATGTACTTGTCGGTACGGAGGCGACGGAGTCGCTTGCTGCTCTTGCTGGAGCGCAAGTGCTTGCCAAATGCTCGGTTGTGCCGCACGAGGCCGGTGGCCGTCAGGCGGATGCGCTTGAGGCTGGCCTTGTGGCTCTTGTTCTTGGGCATCGAAGACTCCAACTCCTTGGCTTAGCCCGGCTTACGAATCGGCCGCGGCGGGTGTCGCGCGCGAGACGCCGTCCGGCCGGGGCCGAAGGGACCGCAACAGTAGACCTGCCGCGGGCCGACAGCAAGGGGAGGGGACGCATGGAGACGGGAGCCACTCTGCCGGAATGCGGATTCTGGATTGGGGAATTTGGAATCGGATGATCCCCGGACCCCGGACCTTTCGCACTCCTTCTCCACACTTGAACTTTTGCTGTTTCAAGGCCTTGTCGCACCGAGGCCGATAACACGGCCAAGTTTGCCCGCGCGGTTTATGCCGCATCGTGAACTTCCCCAACCCGTGCCGCCGCGAACCGAAGCGGCCCGGCGGAGGGAATGGTCTTGAAAAGGGCGTGACCACCGGGCCGGAGGCCAGCGTGCACACCATCGCGGTCGTCAATCAGAAGGGGGGATGCGGCAAGACGACGACCGCCATCAACCTGGCCGGCGTGTTCGCCTCGCGCGGGTACCGAACGCTGCTGATCGACCTTGACCCGCAGGCCCACTGCGCCGCGGGGCTGGCCATTCCCGAGCAGCGAATCGACAAGCACATCGGCGACGCGATGCTCGCGCCCGAGGGCTCGCCGGTCGATGCCGACCGCCTGCTGTGGCGCGTCAGCCGCAACCTCGATCTTGCGCCAAGCACCGTGCGGCTGGCCGCCCTGGAAGCCGCTCGCGGCGAACTGGCGGGCAAGGCCGACGCCGAGACGCGGCTCAAGCGCGCGCTGGCTCGCTTCGACACGCAATACGACGTCGCGCTGATCGACTGCTCGCCGGCGATCGGCCTGCTCACATTCAACGCGCTGGTCGCCGCGGACGAGGTCTTGATCCCTGTTGAAACAGGTTTCTTCAGCCTGCACGGCGCGACCAAGCAGGTGAACACGATCAAGTCGGTCGCCAAGCGGCTGGGCGTACAGCCCACCTATCGCCTGTTGCCGACGATGCACGACCCGGCCAGCGTGCTGGCACGAGACCTCCTCGACGAGTTGCGCCGACGGTTCCAGGGGCGCGTTGCGCCGGTGGTCATCAGGCTCGACCCCGCTCTGCGCGAGGCCGCGAGTTTCGGGCAGCCCGTCATCGAGTACGCGCCCGAGTCCGGCGGCGCGCAAGACTACGGCGCGCTCGCGGCGTTCCTTGCCGAGCATTCACTCGGTCGGCGCGATGCCGCTCCGCCAAACGACCTGTGTCGGATGCCGGAAGTGCACGTCGTCCCCGGAATTGCCGATCGCGCGGCGATTCCATCCTCGCGACCTGTCGAAAGCACCCCCGTCCACGCCGCCGCCCCCGCGCGGGGCGATAGCGACCGACCCGCTTCGGGCGCATCACACATCGCCCCGGCGCCCGTTCCCGCGGCGGCTCCGGCGCAGCCGCCGCCCGTCGCGATTGTCGATCCGCCCGAGGTGTTTGCGCCGACGCGCGCGGCCGATCTTGTCGCACGGGCCCGCAAACTGCACGCCAACGGTGCCACAGGCGCGGCGACCGCCAGCGTGCGAGCCGATGCACCCGCGCCGTCCGCGCCCGCGCCGCTTGAAGCGCCGCCCCGCCCGGCGCCGCCCGCGGCGACGGCGATCGATCCAATCCTCAGCACCACGTGGTACGGCGTTCGCGCGACGCCCCGCGGCGTGGTCTTCCGCCAGCCGCTGGCCCTGGGTCGAAGCGTGTTTGTCGCGGGCGAGTTCAACCACTGGTCGGACATCGCCGCGCCGCTGCGCCCCAACGATGCGCTGGGGCTGCTCGAGGCCGTGGTGCCGATCGGCGCGGGCACGTCGCAGTACCGCCTTGTGGTCGACGGGCAGTGGATCTCGGATCCGTACAACCCGTTGATCGCGCCCAACCCCTTCGGCGGGGCCAACAGCCTGGTGATCGTGCCGGAGTCCGCGGCGCGCCGTTCGGAGGACGCGTCATGAGCGGGCAGTTCAACATCGGCCCGTCGAAGGGCCCGCGCTTTCCGCGCGGCGATGATGCCGTGTCCGAATCCGCGGCGGCCGATCACGCCGCGGACTTCGACGCACTGACCGACCTGTTCATGGGCGAGGTGAACGCGCCGCCGCCGCGGCCGGATGTGCACCCACCGGTGCGCCGCGCGCCGGTGCTTCGGCTTGCGAGCGAAGAAGACCTGAGCGATTGGGATGATGATGCCGACTCGCCGGACGCCGCCGCCGCCGCGCCTGCGGCGATTGCCCCGTTGCCGCCTTCGCCGCCACGGATCGCCGCGACCGCGGCGCGCGGCCGCGACACAGCGCGCGGCGACGGCGCGCCGGCCCGTCCGAGCGCGGAACCCGCGATTGTCGAGTGCATCGTGCTGGGAAACCTGCCGGTGTACGGCGCGGCGTGGGCGGCGCAGTATGTCCGCGAGGTCGCTCGGGCCGCGGGCCGGCCCGTCGCCTACCTGCGCCTGCAGAGCGGCTACGCGTCTGTCGAACTGGTCGGCGGCGGCGAATCCGCCGCGATTCAGGCGTTCGCATCGCTGGAAGACGCGGTCAAGCACGCCGCGGCGAGAACATACCGCTGGGTGTTGCGCGCCGACCTGGGCGAGGAGCCGCGCGTCGCCGCGAGCCCGATGGTGCGCGTCGTCACGCTGCTCACGGGTGTCGATGAGACCGCGGTGCTGGGCGCGTACACGTCGATCAAGTCGCTGGCATCCGAACTGTCGGCGGATGGAGACACGCGAGACGTCGCCATCCGCGTGGCCGTGATGGGCGCGACGCCCATGCAGGCCGAGCCCGCGTGCAAGCGCTTGGCCGATGCGGCAAGGCAGTTCCTCGGACGCGATGTGCAGTACGCCGTCTGTGGCGCGAAGGTCTCGGCCTCGCGGCCGGCAGACGTGCTCTTCAGCGGGCGCACCGAGATGCGCACCGCCGACGTCATGGCCCTGCTCTCGCAGACCCTTGCCGCGCCCGGCCAGGAGGCCGCGATCCCTGAAATGCCCAGCACCCCCACGCCCGCTGTCGAGCCCGCCGCGGCAGGTTCGCTCGATGAGTTGATCGAACGCCTCGCCCCTGTCGAGCCGGACACACTGCTCGATGATGTGTACGAGGACGAGCCCGCGCCTGCTCCGGCCGCTCGCGTGCCGGACCCAATGGCCACCGATCGCAAGCCCGTGCCCCGGTCGCCGGTTCCGCCGCCGATGGTGCCGGCGGTCGCCGCCGCGGCGACGGTTGCGCCGGTTCGCGCTCCGGAGCCTGTCGCACGGGCCGGCGCGTGCACAGAGCCCGAGCCTGTCGGCGCGCTGGCGCTGCTCCTTGAGGGTCTGCGTCCCGTGAGCGTGCTGTGCCCCTATGCGCCGGGCGTGGAACTCGCGCTCGACCCCGCGGGCGGCCTGCACCTGCTGGTGCGCACCGAGCCCGAGGATGGCGAGGACAGCGAGCAGCGCGCGCTCTCGCAGTTGCTTGTGGCCGGCTCCTGGGCCGAGGCCCACGCGATGCTGCTTGGGCCCGCGCTGGCGCAGGCGGGTGCTCCGGCGGCCTTCGCGCGGCCGATGCACGAGGCGCACAAGCCCGCGCTGCACCTGTTCACCGACCGGCCCAAGCGGTCCCGCCGCCTGCTGGAGACCGATGTCCGCATCCACCTGCTGGCGCGGGTGAACATCGGCGGCCAGAGCGGGTGGTACTGCACCGAGTTGAACTGAATCTCAGGGTCGTGTGCCGCGACCTGCGCCCTGCCGCTTCGGCGCTTCTGGGTGAGCATCGACTGCTTGTTCCATCGCCGCCCGCACAAGCGCCCGGATTGCCCATCGCTTGATGCGCCGTGCCTCCGCGGCATCGAGGCCGAGAACATCCTGAAACACGATCATCGACTCGAGGCCGAACACCAGCGACAGCGCGGCTCGGAGGTTGCGGTATGTGCGCAACGGGAGTCGCCACCGCACGGGCACGAGGGCCGCCTCGATGAGCGGCTCGCGGCGGTTCTGGCGGAGCGGGATGGCCGGCGAAACAACACGGGATTCGCTGACCGATCGCTGCAGCGAGGCCGCGAGCATCAGGCGCAGTTGCCGCTCGTTGCGGTACGACATGTCGTGCAGCGCGGCCTCGGCCTTGTCAACGCGGGCGACGGGGTCTTCGGACTCGTCGTCGCCGAAGAGTGCGAAGGGGTCGGGGGCATCATCATCGATGGGCGCTTCAACCAGCAGCGACTCGATGGTCGGAAAGTACCGATAGGCCGTCGCGCGGGAGACCATCGCTTCCGCGGCGACATCATCAATGGTGGGCGTCTTGCCCTGCTTGAGCAGCCGCGAGGCCGCGCTCAGCAGGTCCTTGCGCGTGCGGTGACGCTGGTTGTATCGCCTGTGTGCGGATGGCGTGGGCATGGGGGCTCGCTTCAGCACTGAATGGAGGGGAGCGCGGGGCCGGTCGCGGCCGCGTAGGGACCGATGGCCATGGCGTTGAGGACCTTGGCGACGCGGAAGCCGCGGGCAAGCGCAGCGCGGAAGAGGTCGCCCTGACTCATCGGCACGATGATGACGGCCATCGGCGGCGGGACGCTGCGCGCGGTGTGCGCGGCGAGAGCAAGAAGATCGTCGTTGGTCTCGGCGGCGGAATGGCCGAAGAGCGTCGCGATCTGATACGCGACCACGCGGTTGTCGCGCACGCGGACAAACGCGGGCAGGCCCATGGCCAGCAGCGCGGCGGCATCGTTGGCCCGGGAGATGACGTGGTGCCGTTGCGAGAGCGCGGCGATGGCGGGAAGGTCGCCGGGTGTGGCGGGGCGGCAGGCGGGGTCATTGATGTCGGCCGGGCGCGGGTGCATCAGCGCGGCGGTGTCGCGCCACTCAAAGCCGAGCGAGGCATAGAGCGAGAGCGAGGTCGTGTTGATCGCCTCCTGGAAGAGGCGGAGGGAGAAGTCGTCGCCGCGGCGGCGGCGGGCCTCATCGATGGCCCACTGCATGAGCGTGCGGCCGATGCCCTTGGACTGGATGGTCGGATCGACGGTGATGGGGCCGACGCCGCAGACCTCATCGGCGTGGAGCAGAAAGTTGGAACCGAGGATGCGGCCGTTGTCGATGGCGGCGATGCCGGTGTAGTCGGGACGATTGATGACCCCGCCGATGATCAGGCGGCCGACATCGTGCGTGGGAACATCGGGCGGGACGTTGTGCCGCTCGTGGAGGGTGTTGAAGGCGAGGTGGCAGATGCTGGCGAGGTCGTCGGTGTGTTCGGGGCGCGTGGGGATGAGTTGGATGGGCATGGGTTTGGGAACCTCGGGGGGGGTCAGTTCTGTGGGAGTTGCTGGATGATCGCGGCCATGTCGAGCCAGACCTGCTCGCGCTGGATCTGACCATCGTCGGCGAACTCGATGACGTGGAGCAGGCGGAACTTCAGCGGACGGTTGCGACCTTCGAGGCCGAATGGGCGGCCGGGTGCACGGCCCTCCCACATGGATTCGTCGACGAGGAAGCGGTCGCCGTAAAGCCGCTTGATCACCGTGACCTTGCTCTCGGCAAGGTCATTGAAGGTCTGCTCGTAGAAGCGGCGGGCGGCATCGCGGCCGCGGGACGGGCCCGGTGGCCAGCCGACGATGTCGTGCACGGCATCGGGCGCGAGCGTGGCCAGGACGCCCTCGACGTTGTCGGTGGCCTCATGGTGGAAGTGCTCATCGATCTTGCGGTCCATGTCGGCGGGGGAGATGGGCATGGGGGGGCTCCTGGAATGAACGGAGCATAATGAGACAAATGTCTCAAGTCAAGACCTGGGTATCGAAAGGGATGGGCCGCGGGAGTGTCGAGCGGTCGCCCGGCCCATCGCGGCATGAGAAAACCCCGGCTCGGGGCCGGGGTTCGGTCAGGTCGTTGAAGAGTGTCGGCGGCTCGAAATCGACCGCACCTTGCCCGGGCAGGATGCCCGGGTCACGGAGATCAGGCCGTTTCCTTGCGCTTGACACGCAGGTCGGCCAGGCGCTTGGGGACGTGCACATCGGACTCGTCGATGATGTACTCCGCGCCGCGGTTGTCCATCTCGGGCAGGTCGTACATCAGGCCCATCATGACCTCTTCCATCACGGCGCGCAGGCCGCGGGCGCCGGTGTCGCGCGAGAGCGCCCGCGCGGCGATGGCGCGGAGCGCATCGGGCGTGAACGTCAGGCTCGAGTTCTCGATGCTGAACAGGTGCTGGTACTGCCGCAGGATCGCGTTCCGCGGCTCGGTGAGCACGTTGACCATCGCGTCCTCTGTCAGCGGCATCAGCGGGGCGATCACCGGCAGGCGGCCCACCAGTTCGGGGATCATGCCGAACTCGATCACGTCGTCGGGCGTCACCTGGCTCAGCACCGCGGCCCTTTCGGCCTCTTCGCTGCGCGTGTCGCCGTGCTGCACGAAGCCGATGCGTTTCTTGCCCACGCGGCGGCGGATGATGTCTTCGATCCCCACGAACGTGCCGCCGCAGATGAACAGGATGTGCGACGTGTCCATCTGGATGTACTGCTGCTCGGGGTGCTTGCGGCCGCCCTGCGGCGGGACGTTCGCGACCGTGCCCTCGAGCATCTTCAGCAGCGACTGCTGCACACCCTCGCCCGACACATCGCGCGTGATCGAGACGTTGTGCGAGGTCTTGCCGATCTTGTCGATCTCGTCGATGTAGATGATGCCCCGCTGCGCGGCCTCGAGGTCAAAGTCCGCGGCCTGCAGCAGTTTCAGCAGCAGGTTCTCCACGTCCTCGCCGACATAGCCCGCCTCGGTCAGGGTCGTCGCATCGCCGATTGCGAACGGCACGTTCAGGATCCGCGCCAGCGTGCGGGCGAGCAGCGTCTTGCCCGAGCCGGTCGGCCCGATGAGCATGATGTTGCTCTTGTCCAGTTCGATGCTGGTCTCTTCCTTCTCCGAGTGCAGCAACCGCTTGTAGTGCGTGTGCACCGCGACGGAGAGGGCGCGCTTGGCCTGGTCCTGCCCGATCACGTATTGATCGAGATACTCCTTGATCGACCGCGGCGTCGGGATGGTCTGGAACATGGCGCCCGCGGACGAGACCCGCCGGCGCTCCTGCTTGAAGATGTTCTGGCACAGGTCCGTGCAGTTGGCGCAGATGTACACGTCCGAAGGCCCCTCGACCATCGGGCCCACGTCGCGGCTGGTCTTGCCGCAGAACGAGCAGGTCGTGACCTTGCGGCCGCGGAAGCCGGTGTCGCCACCGCCACCCCCGCTCCCCCCGGCACCGCCGCCGGCACCCCCTGCGCCGCCGCCTCCCCCGCGCCCCGCGCCGGAACCAAAGTCGGAAGGGGGAAGACCGTCGCGCGTGCCCTTGGCCATGGACGCCTCAAAAAGAAGCCGCGGCGGGGCCGCGGGTGGTGCGTGAATCGTCAATCCGCCGCTTCTGTATCGGCGGATGGCTCGCTGCCCTGCACTCCCGCGCCCGGGGTGGCCCACGTACTACGGGCGAACCCGTCGGCCCCGGGCACGCGATGCGAGGAAGCGACTCCGTCCGATTGTACCGCTCCGATCCGTGCATGTGGGGCGGAGCGCAGGAAACGCGCCTCGGGGCTGGTCCCTTTCGGCGTTACAGTTGTTCCAGGCGTTCGCCGAAACGGACTCGCTCTCAGGGCGGCGGCTTTCGGTCGTAGGGGCCCGGCGGCGTCGGCGGTTGCGGGGGATGGGGGTGCGGTGGCGAACCGGGGGCAGCGGGCGGAACGGCCGGGTTGGTCGGCAACGGGGCACCGGTGAGATCGAATCCGGGCTTGGCCCGAAGTTCTGAGGTTGCAGCGCGAGGCGCGGGCGGGCGCGTCGGCCGCGGCGTCGGGGTCGCCGCGTTCGAGCCGGTGTTCGCGGCGAACTTCGCGGTCAGCGCGCGGCGTGCGGACTCGTACTCCTCGGTAGAGAGTTCGCCGCGCTTGTGCATCTGTCGGAGGTCGCCGATCCAGTTGTCGGCGCCGTGCTTGTCCTTGGCCAGCATGCGCTTGCGTACGAGGAGGATCAGAGCGCCCAGGAGCAGCACGGCCACGATCAGCACGCCGACCCAGATTACGACGTCGGTGGATGTCGACGTGGCGGCGCCGGGCGGTGGGAGCGGGCTTGGCATCAGGACCAGCCGCCGGCGACGATGTGGTCGCGGATGGGGGAGAGCACCTTGGGCTCGACGAAGCGGTCCAGCAGGTCGTGGGCCGCGATACGAATCTCGCCGAGCACGGCCGGCAGGTGCGCGATGTCCGAGAACGGACCGAATCGCCGGACGATGAGGTAGAGGCTGATGGGCTCGTCGCCGCCGGCCTGGCGCGCGGCGTGCGATCCGTTTCCGGCCGCGGCGAGCGCGGGGCGGTGGGCCGAGCGTGTCTTGACTTCCACGTGCGCCTGCATGTTGAGGGACTCGTCCAGCGCGACGCCGAAGACCGGCTGGCAATCCACCGGGACAAACGCGGCGCGGCGGCCCGGCGCCATCACGCCTTTGGCCTCCGCCGCGGCCAGCCCGGCCAGCGGAGTTCCGGACATCAGCGCTTCGCACACGATCGCGTCGTGGTTGCCGCCCGCGGCAAGATCGAAACCGAGCAGGACCTCGACGCTGTCGATGTCCAGCGCGCTGATGTCGAGGTAGTACGGCGCGGCCTCGATGACGGCGGTGTGCAGCGCGTAGGCATCGTCCCACTCGCGCGGGCAGACGCTCCCGGCACGCACGCTGGTGCGCCGGACCGCGACCCACTCCTGCTGCGCGGGCCGTTCGGACGTGCCGCCATCGGGACCATCGGACTCGAGCGCGAGTTCGTTCTGATAGCGGCGGAAGCGAGCAAGGTTCGGGCGCTGGCGGCGCAGACGATCGAACAACCCGAGGACCGTTTCGCGCCGCGTGGGCAGGTCCATCTTGAGGTTCAACCGCAGGTTGACGTAGTACGCGGCGGTCGTTGCCGCGAAACGCATGGGCATGGCGGGTCTCTCCGTCCCGGGCGCGAAGTGTACCGCCAGCGGGGGGTTGCGGGAACGGGCTCCCCTCAGAACGAGAGAAGCCAGTCCGCCGCGGCGGCGGCGTCGGAGAGATCGGGGAGGACCAGATCGGCCCCGGCCTGTCGGAGCGCATCAATGGAGAACATGCCGGTGGCGACCGCGAGGGCACGGAGCCCGTTGACTTTGGCGCAGCGAACATCGTGCGGGGTGTCGCCGATGATGGCGCAGCGTGCAGGGTCGGCGTCGCGTCCGAAGCGGGCGCGGTAGCGAGCCAGCGCGACCGGCGGCAGGTGGGTGCGGTCGGGCGGATCGTGCGGGGATTCATCGCCCCATGCCGCGATGGGAAATCGAGCGGGGTCGATGCCGCAGGCGCGGAGTTTGATCGAGCCCGTGTCGGCGTAGTTGCCGGTCAGCAGGCCGAGCGCGGCGCGCGATTCGAGCAGGTCGAGTAGCCGCGGCACGCCGGGGAGCGCGCGGGCGGTCGGTGTCTGCGGGAGTTTCTCGGTCAGATGTCGCCGATACCCACTGCGCAGGTTCGCGGCGTTGGGGGGGGTGTCAGGCAGGCGGTTGGCAATCAGCAGGTCCCGGACGATGAGCGGGTCGAGCCGGCCCGCGTACTCGACTCCGGTGGAGGAAAACTCGGGGCCGAAGAGTTCCCGCCCCGCGGCCTCCATGGCGCGGATGCCCACGCCGCTTGTGGAGATGAGCGTCGCATCGATGTCGAACAGCATCAGGTGCATGTCGTGTGGCGTCCCTAGCGGCGGACCTCGAAGGCTCGTTCGCCGGCGTGCTCGGGCACCTCGGCCCGGTCGGCACGGTTGATGTTGCGGCCCATGCGGTCGGCGATGCGTGCCAGAAGCGTATCGACCTCTGTCGCCGCACCCTGCGCCTCAAGAAGCACGGTTCCGTCCGCCAGGTTCCGGACAAAGCCGGAAACCGGAAGGCCCCTTGCGCACCATGCGGCGGTGGCGCGGAAGCCAACACCCTGGACACGGCCGGAGTAGACAACGCGGATGCGCATCGGGCGGGACGGTAGGGAAGGCGATGACGGACATCCGTTCGCATTCGGGTTGGATGCACCGCGTCCTGGCGTGTTCTCGGACGCGCATCGGAAAACTTGGAGGGTTTGTGCTGAAGTTGCGGGAGTTGTTTGACGCACCGCAATGCCGTGCTACCTTTCAGGCGTCTGGGAAGGTCGCCCAACCCAGGATCCATCGGGCCAGAGACGGCGTCCGTGCCGATCATCTCCGGGATCAATCGTTTTCGGGCGACCGACTCGCGACATCCTCCGGACTCCCGGCTTTTTTCGAGCCGAGGAGTGTTGCGGCGTCTGCTGCCGCGTGTTCGGTCGGACGGTGATCGCGAGACCCAAGCATCTTCGAGAGTGTCGAGTGCTCGTGAGGGCCGCGTCGTCTGTGTGTGCGATGCGCGGCGGGTTCCGAAGTGCTGGGTTCAGATCGCATGACGACGACTACACGCACGGCCGCGTTCAATGACGATAAGCGCCGGGTCCTCGAGGCCACGGACATCGTGCGCCTGATCGGCGAGCAGTTGGCGCTGCGCGCCAAGGGGCGCGAACTGGTCGGCCTGTGCCCGTTTCACAACGACCACAAGCCGTCGATGTGCGTGGTTCCGCACAAGCAGATCTATCACTGCTTCTCCTGCGGCGCGGGGGGCGATGCGCTCCGCTTCGTGATGGACTATCACAAGATGTCGTTCCGCGAGGCGTTGCAGCACCTGGCGGACCGCGCGGGGATCAAACTCACGCCGTGGCGGCCATCGCACGCGGCGCAGGACGGGGGCGGCGACGAGGAGCAGACGCCGCGGTCGGCGATGCTGGGCGCCAACCAGACGGCGTGCGATTTCTTCCGTGCGATTCTGAAGCACGAGGAACACGGGCGGGCGGCCCGCGAGATCATCGAGAAGCGCGGCATCGCGCCCGAGATGGTCGAGGCCTTCGCGCTCGGGGCATCGCCCGACAAGTGGGACGGCCTGCTGCTCACCGCGCAGAAGAAGGGGCTGGACCTCGCCTCGTTCCGAGCGGCCGGGCTGTTCAAGGCGCGGGACGGGGGCGGCGTGTATGACGCGTTCCGCCACCGCCTGATGTTCCCGATCCACGACCAGATCGGAAGGGTTGTGGGCTTCGGCGGGCGGAAGATCCGCGAGGAGGACGACCCCAAGTATCTCAACTCGGCCGAGTCGGCGGTCTTCGACAAGGGCACGACGCTGTACGCGCTGCACCAGGCGGCGCAGGCGATCCGCACCAGCCGGCGCGCCGTGGTGGTCGAGGGCTACATGGATGCCATCGCCTGCCACCAGGCGGGCGTGAAGAACGCGGTCGCGACGCTCGGCACCGCGCTGACCATCGGCAACGCCCGGGTGCTGCGTCGTCTGTGCGACACGGTCGTGCTGCTGTTCGACGGGGACGAGGCGGGAATGAAGGCCGCGGAGCGTGCCGTCGAGGTGTTCTTCGCCGAGCCGATCGACGTGCGTATCGCCACGCTCGCGCCCCACACCGATGCCAAGGACCCCGATGACCTGCTCAAGCGCGATGGCGGTCGGGAGGTCCTTGAGCGTGTCTTTGCCGCCGCGGCGGACCCGCTGGACCTGCTCTTTGCCCGCGTGCGCAGCGCGACGCAGGGCCAGGGCCTGGCTGCGCGGTCGCGCACCATCGACGAGTTCACGACGCGGCTGGTTTCGCTGGGTCTGTCGACGGTCGAGCCGGTGCGCTATCAGTTGATTGTGCGGCGGATCGCCGAAGTGGCGGGCGTGGACTGGCAGACGATTGCGCAGTCGCTCTCGCAGAAACTGGCGCGGCACCGCGTGCGGCCGGTGGCCGAGGGCGATGCCGCGGCCGCGACGGGGCAGGTCAGGCTCGATGCGCAGGCGCACCTGCTGGCGTGCCTGATGTGCGACCCCGACCTGTGGAACCGCCTGAAGGACGAGGAGTGGGAGTTGCTTTCGCCGGACGCGATGGCCGAGGGGCCGGTGCGCGAAGTGGCGCGAGCGATGGCCGACATCCGGCTGCACGAGGAGCCGACCACTCTGGGCGCGGTGCTCGCCGCGCTCGACGATGCCGAAGCGCAGCGAATGGCGACACGCATCGCGACCACGGTGGACCACCTGACGGCCGGCGATCCGGCGCGGCTGGTTGCGCACTTCGTCGAACGTCTGCGTGAGGCGATGCTGCAGCGAACGCTCCGTCGGCCCGCGCCGGCGGTGCCGGCCGACACCGGCGGCGAGTCGTGGATGCAGGCGGTTCTGCGTCAGCGCGAACTCCGCGCGGCGGTCGGGCACGACCCGACCCGCCTGCCGCGGCCGGGCGGATAGGCAGGAGGAAAGCGGGACCATCTGCGCCGCGGGTGGCGCGCGGTTGGAGAATCACGCAGTATGAAACAGTGCGAACAGTTCGGGGCCGTCGCATGAAAGGGCGCGGCGAGACGGAAGGTGCGAAGGAGTCTGACGATCGGCGCAGCGGGTGGATGCCCGCTTCGCATAACAAACCGGGTCGGGCCGCCGGCAGCGTGCACTCCACGTCTTGAGAACGTGTTCGCCGGAGGCTCTGCGGGCTGCCGCGGAGGCAAGCGGCGTGCAGGAGGCAATCGTGGTGCAAGGAACTGAGTCGTGTCTCGAGAACCTCATCAGTTTGAGCGTGCAGCGAGGGTGGCTGTCCTATGAAGAACTGAACAACACACTGCCGGATGAATGGGTGGACCCGGACCGGCTGCACGAACTGCTCGTGCTGATCGATGCGCGCGGGGTGGAACTCATCGACGAGATGGAGTATCGCTCGCGGTGCTGGCGCGATTCTCGACGCAAGGGCGGGGAGGAGGCCATCGCCGCGACGGGGCTCACCAGTCCGCAGCGCGCGGTGACGGTCGCCGGCGGGGAGAGGAACCTGCCGCCGAACTGGTCCGCGCCGCCGGCGCCGGCCGGGCGGGGGCGCGCCGCGGCGCAGGATGTCGAGGATGCGCTGAACGACGCCGCGCTGCAACGCGATCTTCAGGAGGCGCTCGCGGCGGAGGGCAACAAGCGCATCGACGATCCGATCCGCATGTACCTTTCGCAGATGGGCTCGATCCCGCTGCTGACGCGCGATGAGGAGGTGCGGCTGGCCAAGAAGATCGAGACGACGCGGATGATCTTCCGCCGCCGGTGCCTTGAGTCGGACTACATCGTGATGCAGGCCGTTGGGCTGCTGCGGCAGGTCTCGACGGGCGAACTGCCCTTCGACCGCACGATGCGCATCTCGACGGCCGAGGACCACGCTCGCGAGCGCATCACGCGGCGGATCCCGTACAACCTGACGACGCTGGACAAACTGCTCACGCTGAACCGGCAGGACTGGGAACGCCTGCAGGCCGCGCCAAACAGCGAGGACGCGGCGGAGATTCGTGATCGCATGGGCACGCGCCGGCGGAAGATGGCCGCGCTGACCGAGGAACTGAGCCTGCGAACGGGCAAGATCATCCCGTTGATGCGCAAACTGCGGAGCATCAGCAAGAAGATGGCGGGGCTGGAGGCCGAACTCCGCAAGGCCGAGAAGAGCCCGAAGCGCTACGACGCCGAGGACGTGGCGGTGATGCAGGAGGAACTGGCCGGGCTGCGGTCGCTGGTCCTGGAGGAGCCGGCGGCGTTGGCGCGGCGGGTGCGCGACATCGACGCGGTGTTCTGGGAGTACGAGCAGGCCAAGCGCGACCTGTCGGGCGGGAACCTGCGGCTGGTGGTGTCGATCGCCAAGAAGTACCGCAACCGCGGGCTGCCGTTCCTGGACGTGATCCAGGAGGGGAACACGGGCCTGATGCGGGCGGTGGATAAGTACGAATATAAGAGGGGTTATAAGTTCAGCACGTACGCCACGTGGTGGATCCGCCAGGCCATCACGCGGGCCATCGCCGACCACGCGCGGACGATCCGCATCCCCGTGCACATGATCGAGACGATCGGCAAACTGCGGGCGATCCAGAAGCAGATGGTGCAGGAGACCGGCGCCGAGCCGACGGTCGAGGAACTCGCCGAGCGGGCCGGGCTGAGCGTCTCCGAGACGCGGCGCGTGCTGAAGATCTCCCGCCACCCGGTTTCGCTGGATCGCCCCGTGGGCGAGACCGAGGACTCCTACTTCGGCGACTTCATCGAGGACGAGGGCCAGCGCCCGCCCAACGAGACCGCCGGGCAGGACATGCTCAAGCAGCGCATCGAGCAGGTGCTCAAGAGCCTGACCTATCGCGAACGCGAGATCATCAAACTCCGGTACGGCATCGGCGATGGGTACACCTACACGCTCGAGGAGGTCGGCCGCATCTTCAAGGTCACGCGCGAGCGCGTCCGCCAGGTGGAGGCGAAGGCCATCCGCAAACTCCAGCACCCGGTGCGGCGGCGCAAACTCGAGGGCTTCGTGGACAAGGCGCTGGCCGCACAGGGTTCGGAGTGAGGCGCCGGGTGGCGAGTCACGGAAGCCCGGTCGCCCTGAGGGTCCGGCACAGGCGCGACCAGCGTTGCCGGATGGAAGCCTGCTGCTGGCCGAGGAGTTGAGCCACGATGAGATTCGGCAGGCCGCGAACCTTGAGCAGGAACAGTTCGCGGTCCGATTCTTCGACCAGGGTGTTGGCCAGCGTGTTGAGCGAGGCGTTCGCGTCCGCCAGTTCGGTGCTTTCTACGGTGGCCGCGGCCTGTCGGAGCAGGTCGCCGTAGTGGCCGGAAAGTCGGCGCAGGCGGGCCGCGACTCTGCCATTCTCCAATACCAGGTTGTCAGAGGTCGTCAGGACGAATGCCCAGAGTTGGGCATCGGTCGCCGCGCGGATTTGATTGCGGGATGCGGCACGGTCCAAGCGAAACAAGAGAGAGCCGAAGAGGTCGTTCGTATCGGCAACGTCGCGAGCGGCCCGTACAGCCCGGAGTCTCCTGCGCAGCCTCGCGAGCACCAGGTCCCGGTTGCGGATCAGGAACTCGGCGATCTGAATGCGCGAGAGCGGTGGGCTTCTGCCCGCAGGGACATCGGGTGGCGATGGGGCGAGGGGGGGGGGGGGGGGGGGGGGGGGAGATTCGAACATTTGGTCTCCAGATTGTGTGCAACGATGTCACAAACAGTGATCGGCGAGCATCAAGAGAGCAGCAGGGGTGGGGGTTCGTCTTCAGGAGACTCATTGATGCGATACTATGTGATGGCAGCAGCAGTTGTCATGGCGTTGATTCTGGCGGGATGCGAGAACTTCCCGGAGGGCTTCTTCCGATGCATCAACGACCACGTGGAGATCCGCACATTCGATACCGACGGGGACGGGATCGACGATGCGATTGGCCCGGTCATCGAGCGCAGGTTTGTGGTGGGTTGTTCTGTTCCCGGCGAGGACTTTGAGTTGGCCATCAGCACCGAGGTTGTCAATGGTACGAGAGTGTACCGCGGCGAGTTGATCTCGGGGCCGGGAGCCGAGTCCACATTCAAGGCGGTCGATGTGTACGATGCCATCAGTGGCATGGATCAAGTTCTGAAAGCCAATGGCTTTGATCTCAACTACCAACCAACTTCGGAGTACCGAGACGCCATCAAGGCGTGGTTGATCAGCAACTGGATGAGCCCTGAGCAGTTCCACTCCGCCACCGGCTACTGAGGCAAGAATGCGATCGGACTTTGGTTGCCCCTTCTTCGCTTCACGAATCGCAGCCCGCACCACGGTCGTTCTGCCGATCGTGTGCGGGCTGTGTTCCATGTGTGGATGCACTGTCCAGACAAGTGCGCCATCGGCGAGCGGTCCTCCGAAGAGGCTCGAACTTCAGAGGGACTGCGAGGGTCGCTTCAGCATTCGAGGATCGCCGACCGTCGAAGGACCAGCATCGGTCAAGTTGCCATTCGAGGTCCGCGGCGGATTCCCGATCGTGGTCGTTGGTCTGCGTGGAGCGCCAATGAGTGGATCTGCTCGGCAAGCAGTTGTGATTGACACGGGAGGAGACATTCACTTCGGGATTCACGAGAGTCGTGCAAGAGATGTCGGGGTCTGGATCTGGCCCGAGACCTACGGCAGGGTCCGCGTGTGGTCACTCAATCAGGGTCTGCAGTCACTCGGTACATTGCACTCGCTCGAGGTCGATGAAGTCCGGGTCAGGGACGTGCCGGTGGCTGTGAAGGGGGGCGATGGCCGACGGGTGTTGCCAACGCTGGGCATGAGGTTCTTGGCATTGTTCGATGTGCTGGTGCTTGACTGGAAGAACAATCAAGTCGGCTTGCAGCGCCAATCTCAGTGCGAGGTCCCTGCCAGCCCTGACCAGGAGTGGGTGTGTTTTCGGTGGTGGGACATGATCGAAGCGCCAGCGGATCGTAGTAACGGCTTTGTCGTGGTCGATGCGGATGTGAGCGATCAATCTGTTGAGGTTATCGTCGATACGGGGAGTAACTTCGATCTTGTCATCCCGCGGAGCGCAACTGCTCGCGAGCCGTGGACCTCGGTGCTTCAAGCACAGAAGCCGATCATGCTACACACCTCAACCGGCGCTCACATGTCAAGGCGCTATACGTTTCGGGGCAATTTCGTCTTGGGTGGTTGCATGTTCCACGAGTTGCAGGTGGTCGATGTGGATGACTCGACACTTCCCCCGGGAATGCGGTTGTTGCCAATCATCGGGACTCCTTTGCTCCGTCGGTTTGACTCCGTGACGTTGGACTTCGCCCGGCGTATGGTGGGCTTTGAGAGTTGCAGGCAAGGCACGAAGACTGCCAGGTAGATCGGTTGAGTTGGCCGGTCCATCATACTACCAATGCCACGGTTGTTGCCACGTCTTGCCAGGCGGTTCGCCGCGGTGTCCGGGAGCGAACTTCAGAGTGGAGCCCTACGACCACAACGGCGACAACCAGTACGATGGGATCCGGGGTATCCTCGAGTTCACCTTTGTTATCGCTTGCTCAATCCCGGGCGACGAGGTCGGTGTGCTGGTATCGACGCAGGTTGTCAGTGGTGTTCGTTGCTATCGTCTCGAGGTGACGGATGGTCCCGCGACGGGCGCGAGTTTCAAGGCCGTGGATGTCTACGACGCGATCAGCGCCATGGACCAGATCCTTGTTGCCAGTGGCTACAGCATGTCGTATCAAGAGACCAGTGACTATCGTGATGCATGGAAAACGTGGCTCATCAACAACTGGATCTCGGCTGATGACTTCCATTCGAGCACGGGCTACTGACGCGGGGGCATCTCTTTGGGCAGGGTCACCATGACCAGAATCGCGTACTGGTCCAGAATGGCCTCCACCGCATTTGCTGCCGCAGTGGTCGCGCTTTGGGGCGCATGTTCGTTTCAGGCGGGCTATGTGTTGCCCGCGAGCCTGCAACTTGCGATCGAGGGCCGCCCTGTGGTGGATGGGCCCGGCACAACGGTGCTGCGGCTGGGTGCTCGCTCGAACGCCCCGTACGCAGAAGTGTGCCTGGCCGGGCCGTTTGGCCACACCGCGCGAGTAATGGCGCTCGTTGACACCGGAGCGCTGTTGTACATGGACCTTCCGTGGCCCCTGGCCGAGCGCGTGCGCCCTTGGATATGGCGCGACTCGATCGGCCGCGTGCGCACATGGAGTTTCGGCGAGGGTGCCGCCTCTCTCGGAGTACTGGATCACATCGATCTTGGAGACATCCGCCTTTCCCATGTCCCCGTGCTTGTGTCCCCGCGCAATCGGCGGTTCGGCGATGCAATACTCGGCATTCAGGCGTTGGCGATGTTTGACTCGGTCGAGTGTGAATGGCAGGAGGAACGGCTGGTTCTGCATCGCACCCGAGTCGAACCGACGGCGGCAGGTGCTCCCCGATCAGGAGGGCGAGTGTCGGTGCCTCTTGAGTGGTGGCAACCTGTGGGGGATGCGGCAAGCCGCGATCGTGGCTATGTCACCGTGCTGGCAACGGTCCACGGTCACCAGTGTCGTGTTCTGCTTGACACCGGCTATGAAGGCGACCTGCTGCTCCCGAACTCGCTCGCCGCACAGGAGCCCTGGGTGTCATGTTTGGAGGACGCCGGAGCAATCAACGTTCACGGGGCAAACAACACGATGCTGACGAAGCGCGTGACCCTCCGTGCCGATTTCTTGTTTGGTGGTCAGAGTTTCGCCAATCTGCTGGTGGCAGTGTTCGATGAGGAACCTCTGACCAATGGCACTTGCACTTCGAGAGGACGGGCC
>JAHBXL010000002.1 GCA_019636495.1 Phycisphaeraceae bacterium
TGTCGCTTGATTTTGATCTTTCGGCATTGCGTGCGCGATCCTCCAGAGTACTGATGAGATTCACCAGTGTACTTCCATATCTCTCGCCAAGTCTTGTCGCGCTTGTACACCTCACAGGAATGTTGGACCTCACATGTTCTGCAGCAATCGACTTCAACGTTGACCCAATAGGAACACGGAGTACCTCTCAGATTCATGTGTCTGAATCGGCCGTCTAAAACAGTCCACCCCGTTGTTGTCCAGGAAAATACCGCCAGGGGTCCTTCGTCTCCGCCACCCTGCAGTGTCGGGCCCGCGATTCTTAACTCTATCCACTTGGTGACCTCGTGATCTACAAGCAATACACTACTCCCACAAGCGGTCAGTCGCGCGCCCCTTGCTGACCACGCTCCGCAGTTCTGAGAAGTTGTGACAATCGTCCGTTCATGGTCCGTAAGCCCATAAACTATGTCACTTAATCGATGGTTGTCGTCGCTTACGGTTGCGAGCCCCGACCAATCTGCTCTAGTTACGGGACTGCACTTGGCGATCGCGAACCTGTTCATCCCATCCACATACCCCGCCGGGTCCCTCTCCAGCCACCTACCGATCTCGGGGTCATAGTGGCGGAAGCGGACGGTGTAGTCGTCGGTCTCGGGATTGAACACGTACCCGCAGTACCCGATCACGTTGTCCGGCGCGTTGGCGTTGATCCCGCTGCCCGCGGCGTAGCGGCGGCTGATCTGCCCCGCCGCGACGGCGTTGCCCGACTGCGCAAACCAGTCGGTCTGGAACGCGAAGATGTCCGGCACGTCGCCGTAGGTCGTGCCATCGCGGTCCCAGTCGGCCTGCATGTCGTCGGCGAACCACGCCGTCAGGTGGCCGTAGGTCCCGTTCAGGTCGGCCACCTCCACCGCGCCGTTGCCGTCGTAGTCGGCCGCGTAGTGATGCCTGCCGCGGCCGTACGGGTCGTACACCACGCGCTCCACGATCCGGCCCTCGGGGGTCATCTGCGCAACCACGCTGAACTGTACGTCGGTGAGGGCGAACCAGCCGGGGGTCTCCGCATCGTCGAAGTCGGGCTCGGCGGGGTCCTCGGCCGGGTAGGTGATGCGGCGGTGTTCGCCGCGGCGGGCGTGCTTGCGATGCGGCGCAGACGGCGGTGAGGGGGAGATGGGGACGGGTGCGACCCCGTCGGGGTCGAGGGGAGAATGGGTTGCAGTCCGGGGGTGTCGCTTCGCTCCACCCCCCGGCTACTCACTTGCAGCCCTTCGGGCTGAAGAACTCCACAAAATGCCGGAATCGGGGAAGTGTGCCCGGAAGGGGTGTGCAAACTGGCAAAGGGGGGTGATGCCCCATAATCTCCTGCGTCCCGTTTGGCCGATCATGCTGGCCTCGGACGGGTTGAGGTCCATCGGGGGGAGGGGCCGGATCGGGACCGGCATTCGCAAAGCGCCCGGAGCGAGGCAAAGCACCACTTGTTCCTACTTGATCGCCTACTCGGCTTGGTCAGCGTGGACATGGGCATCGACCTGGGGACGTGCAACACCCTGGTCGCTGTTCGCGGCGAGGGCATCGTCCTGAACGAGCCCAGCGTGGTCGCCGTCTGGAAAGGCACCAACCGCGTGCTCAAGAACGGCGAGGCCGTCGGCTGGGTCGCCAAGGAGATGCTCGGCAAGACCCCCGGCACCATCACCGCCATCCGCCCGCTCAAGGACGGCGTGATCTCCGACTTTGAGATCACCGAGGCGATGCTCAGTTACTTCATCCGCAAGGTCAATGGCAAGGGCCGGCTGGTTGGGCCGCGCGTGGTCATCTCTATCCCCTCGGGCATCACCGCCGTCGAGAAGCGAGCGGTGTTTGATTCCGCCGAGCGTGCCGGAGCGCGGCGGACGTATCTGATCGAGGAACCGATCGCCGCGGCGATCGGCGCGGGGCTTCCCTTCGCCGAACCGACGGCCAGCGCGATCGTGGATATCGGCGGCGGAACGACGGAAGTGGCCGTAATGTCTCTGGGTGATATCGCCGTGTGCGAGTCGGTCCGTGTCGCGGGCGACGATATGGACGAGGCGATCATCAACCACATGAAGAAGACGTACAACCTGATGATCGGCGAGCAGACCGCCGAGCGCATCAAGATCGATATCGGCTCGGCCGCGCCCGTCGGCGATGAGGCGAGCCTGGAGGTGCGCGGGCGCGACATGATCTCCGGCCTGCCGCGGAAGACCGTCGTGACCACCGAGGAGATCCGCGAGGCTCTGCAGGAACCCGTCACCGCCATCATCGAGGCGGTGACCCGAACGCTGGAACGCTGCGAGCCCGAACTCGCGGCGGACCTCGTCGAGAACGGCATCATGCTCGCCGGCGGCGGCGCGCTCCTTCGCGGCATGGACAAGGTCCTTTCCAACGCCACCGGGCTCGATGTCGGCATCGCCGAGGACCCGCTCACCTGCGTCGCCCGCGGCACAGCCATCTACCTCGAGCACATCGAGGAGTGGAAGTCGGTGCTCGAGAACGACATGGAAGGCTGAGCCGGCACGCCAGGGACACCAGACCAGTGCAGGCGGGCAGGGCCCCACTCTCGGGTCGGGGGTGGCTGCGACAGCGGACCGGCACTTTTGGTAGGCTGTTCAGCATTGCGGACCTCCCGACCTTGGAGCATCGGCGCCCCGCCGAGCCCCTGCTCTTGATTCGCTTTCTTGCTGCCTTGCCCACCCGCCAGTTTGCCCATGTCCCGCCTGCATTGGCTCAATCCCCGCAGCAGTCTGGCCATCGCGATCATCGCACTGATCGTGCTGGCTTTCGCGCCGCCGCGGCTGACCGGATGGATCGGAACGCTCCGCGCGCCGGTGCAGACGATTCTCGCGCCGCTCGCCTTTCCGTTTGCCGCGGCCCTGCGGATCGTCAACCCCGATGAAGTTCTCCGCCCGGTCGATGCGCCCGCGCTCGATGCGATCCGCCTCGAACGCGATGGGTACCTGCGCGAGGTGAACCAACTCCGCGCCGAGAACGATGAACTCCGCCGCGCCATCAACGAACTGCAGCAGGGACTCGACCTGAACCCCAACATCCCGGTGCGGCAGTTCAACCGGCCCGTCATTACTTCGCCGATCGACCTCGCCTCGCGCCTGCTCACCGTCCGCGCCGGCACGCGCGAGGGCGTCGAGCCCACCGCCACCGTGGCAGTCGTACGCGGCGTGCACCTGGTCGGCCGCGTGGCCTCCGCCGATGCGCTCAAGTGTCAGGTCCTGCCCTTCACAGACCGCAACGCAGGCTCGATCGATGGCGTGGTCATGCTCGACCCGGTCGTACCCGGCCCGGCATGCCGCCTGACGCCAAGGGGCGACGGAACGCTCGCCGGACGACTCAAGACCGAGAGCGTGCTTCTTCCCAGCGGCCTTGCGTCCGCCGCGACCGACTCGGCTGGCGACCCCGCGGCGGGCGTCAAGCCCGGCATGGTCGTGCGCCTGGCGGATGAGACCTGGCCGCTGAGCGCGCAGATGCTGGAACTCGGCATCGTCGAGAGCGTGCAGACCCCGCCCGAGGACATCCGCATCCGCACCATCATCGTTCGGCCCAAGTACCGCGTTGACCGCGTGAGCGAGGTCACGCTGCGCGTGCCCATCTCGAGCGGCGAGATCGCGCCGCGGGGAGGCACGCCATGAGATGGACAGTCGTCCTCTTCGCCGCGGCGGTGCTGCTGGGGCTGGATCAGGCCGTTCGGCATCATCTGGCGATCGGTCACACCGTGATCGCGCCCTCGTTCACGCTGCCGCTGGTGGTGTTCATTGCCCTGTTTGCCCCGCCGCTGGGCGCGCTGTGGACCGCGCTGCTGGTGGGGCTGGTGATCGATCTGGCCTCGCCCCGCGGCGCGGGCGCGATCACCGTCGCCGGGCCATACGCGCTGGGCTACCTGGTCGCGGCGTACTTCGTGCTGACGGTGCGGGCGCTGATGTATCGCCGCAACCCGCTGACGCTGATGGTGCTGTCGATCATCGCGTGCGCGATGGCGGAGGTGATCATCGTCACGATTCTGAAGATTCGGACGGTGTACTCGGATGCGTATGTGTTCAGCGGGTTCTCGCAACTGGCCCAGCGCCTGCTCGGCGCGCTGTACACCGGCGTGGCCGCGCTGGTGATGTCGTTCGTGTTGTTTGCGATGATGCCGATCTTCGGCTTCCACGACCCGCGCGAGCGGCGCTTCGGGGCGAGGAAGTAGGACCTTTCTGGTGGCCCGGCACTCCGTGCCGGGTGCGCGGCCTCGCAGCGATTCATGTGAAGTTGAGCGCTGCTTTGAGGTGTCTCTCGCAGTTCCTCTACACTCCTCCCATGCCCACCGTCTTGCCCATGATCCTTTTCGACGGCGGCCGCGGACAGATTTCCCCGCTCACCGATCTGCTGCACGCGCAAGTCGCTCTCGCAATGTCACAGTTGGTGCCTTCTTCAGGCCGCTTCAGCGGCCTTGCTTGCTCTTAGGCCACGCCTTCAGGCGTGGTTTCGCGGCATCGCAGAACCCCAACGTGTTTCTTCCGCCTCAGCCCGTTTCAACGGGCTTCCACTCTTCACGGCTTTAGCCAACTCCCCGTACACTCCGCCATCATGCCCACCGCCTTGCCCGTGATCCTCTTCGACGACGGCCGCGGCCAACTTTCGCCGCTTACCGATCTCCGCCCCGCCTTCGATGTCCGCATCGGCGCACTCACCCTCTTGGAACGAGTCACGCTGCTCACTGGCAGGCCCCCCGCGGGCCTGATTGTGCCACCCCACCTCGAAGCAATGTGCCGCGAGAAGTGGCCCGATGTGCCGGTGAACGATCCTTCCAAGCTTCCCGAACATACGCTCCTCGTCAACGGTCGTTGGTCAGTCGCAGAATCGGAAGCACTCCACGAATGCGATCAGGTGGGTCCACTCGTTGATGATGCGGGCGAGCTTCTGGGTAGCCACGCAACGCCGGCCGAAGTCTCTCGATTCATTGCCAGAGATTTCGTCCCTGAAGATGAGGCCTCCGGCTACAAGGGCCTCACCGAGGGCTCCCGCACGCTGCTCCGCCCCTGGGATGCCCGCCGCCTCCGCGACCGCGCCCTCGCGATCGACCTCGACCTCCTGCTGCGCCTCTGCCCTCCCTCCGCCGCACTCACCGCCGGCATCACGCTGATCGGTGACAAGGGCCTCAACATCGCGGCATCCGCCCGCCTCTATCCCTCCGTCGTCCTCGACTGCGAATCCGGCCCGATCGTCATCGCCGATCACGCCGTCATCCGTCCCGGAGCGGTCATCTCGGGGCCGGTGTATGTTGGTCCATACTCGACGGTGCTCGACCGCGCGGTCATCCGCGGCAACACCGCCATCGGCCCGCACTGCAAGGTCGCCGGCGAAGTCAGCGGCACGGTCTTCCAGGGCTACGCCAACAAAGCCCACGATGGGTTCCTCGGCGACTCCTGGGTCGGCGAGTGGGTCAACCTCGGCGCGGGCACGAACAACTCCAACCTGCTCAACACGTACTCCGAGATCATCTGCCGCGCAACGCCCGATGGCCCCAACGAACGCACCGGCGAGACCTTCCTCGGCGCGATCATCGGTGACCATGTCAAGACGGCGATCTGCACGCGGATCATGACGGGGGCGATCCTGCACACCGGGTCGATGTTCGCCACCACCGCGCCCGTGAGCGGGACAGTCGGACGATTCACGTGGGCGACGGATGCGGGGTCGCGGGCGTTCCGGTTTGAGAAGTTCGTGGAGGTGGCGCGGGCGGCGATGTCGCGGCGGAAGATCGAGCCATCCGCGGCGTACATCGACCGCCTCCGGGCCCTTCACACCCCCGCATGACCACACCAATCCGCGTGACCGCCCCGCCGCGGCGGCTATGATTCGCCCGCCCGCGGGCGTAACTCAATGGTAGAGTGCAAGCCTTCCAAGCTTGATGCTGAGGGTTCGAATCCCTTCGCCCGCTTTGCGTGAACTCGTCGGACAGGCCGCGGGACCACCGGTGTTCGTCATTGAAGCAGGCTTTGTCCGCTGATTCTCACTCCCCCGCCGGCTTTTCTGAAGCGATGTCCGCATTGGCCCGCCGCGTGGGTGGCGCGCGGTGGCCGCTTTGCGCACCACACAGTGTCCGGGCCTCTTACCGCATGTCCGTGCCGGGCACACGTGCCTTTCCACCTTCAGCGTGTGCCCGGGAACGGCGGGACTCGTGGGGGCCGCGGATGCGCCGTGATCGGTTCTCATGCCGATCGGCGCGCTCCAAGGCACGACGGCGGGACCGCTTTCGTGGCGCCCCGCCGTCTTGCGGCCTCGAGGGGAGAACGATTCATGGCCAAAGTGTGGTCCGCTCCGCCCCAGCCCGACCTGCCCTCGGGCACATTCCCTGCCGTCCAGCCCGGCGCGCTCCGGCCCGGCCCCCTACCGTCGGCCATGCTCTCTCCTCTGTGCGTCTATTGCGGCGCGGCCAAGGGCAAGCGGCCCGAGTACGCCGATGCGGCACGCGCCTTCGGAAGGGTGATGGCCCGGCGAGGCGTCGGCCTGGTCTACGGTGGCGGTTCGGTCGGCCTGATGGGCGTTGTCGCGGATGCCCTCATCGAGGCCGGTGCGGGAGACTCCATTGTCGGCGTCATCACCCGCGAACTGCTCGACAAGGAACTCGGGCACCGCGGCATCCGCGACCTGCGCATTGTCGACAGCATGCACCAGCGCAAAAAGGCCATGGCCGACATCGCCCGCGGGTTCGTCGCCCTTCCAGGCGGAGTCGGAACGCTCGATGAACTCTTCGAGATCATTACCTGGGCGCAACTGGCCATCCACGACTGCCCGATCGGCGTACTGAACGTAAAAGTCGATGGCAAATGGTTTTACGACGACCTGATTCGGTTCCTCGACCACTGCGCCGCCGAGGAGTTCCTGCGGATCGATCCGCGCAGGGCCCTTGTCGTGGATGACGACCCCGACCGATTGCTCGACCGCATGTCCACCCAACCCGCCGTCGAGCGATTTGGATGGAAAAGAACATAAGTCGGCAGCCGCGAGCGATGTCCTACGTATTGAGGTTGTAGAAGAGCAGCGCGGGAAGGACCGCTCGCGCCGACCGCGGCCCCACGGGCTCTGCTGCGACTCCTCAACGCCTCGGGGGTTGCGAACGAGCCAGTCCCGAAGGAACGGCTTGATCTCCTTCAGCGTTCCGAGGGGCCACCCAACCGGGCCGCGTGCTCTTCACTCCGGGCCGCGAAGCCACTGTCCGTGCGGGTTTCGCGGCCCATTCCGCGCTTGAAGACGCCGATCAGTAGTTGGGTGTCGGCGCCCGATACTGGCTCAGGTCGATCGACTTGAACCACTCGATGGTCTTCTTCAGGCCTTCGCGCAGCGGCACCGTCGGCTCCCAGCCAAGGTGCTTTTTGGCCAGCGTGATGTCCGGCTGGCGCTGCAGCGGATCGTCGGCGGGCAGGGGCTTGTGCGCGATCCTTGATGCGCTGCCCGAGAGTTCGATCACCTGCTGCGCCAGTTCGAGCATGGTGAACTCGGTCGGATTGCCGATGTTCACGGGACCGATGAACTCGTCGGGCCCGTTCATCATGCGGTTGATGACTTCGATCAGGTCCGACACGAAGCAGAACGAGCGTGACTGGCTGCCATCGCCATAGATCGTGATGTCCTGCCCCGCGAGCGCCTGGCGGATGAAGTTGCTCACCACGCGACCGTCGTAGGGGTGCATGCGCGGGCCGTACGTGTTGAAGATCCGGACGACGCGGATGTTCACGCGATTGGACCGCTGGTAATCGAAGAAGAGCGTTTCCGCCGCGCGTTTGCCCTCGTCGTAGCACGCCCGCGGGCCGATCGGGTTCACATTGCCGCGGTACGTCTCCTTCTGCGGATGCTCGGTCGGGTCGCCGTAGACCTCGCTGGTCGAGAACTGCAGAATTTTCGCGCGGCAGCGCTTGGCCATGCCCAGCATGTTGATCGCGCCCATGACACTGGTTTTCATGGTCTTGATCGGGTTGTACTGGTAGTGCCCCGGAGCCGCCGGGCATGCCGCGTTGTAGATCTCGTCGACCTCGAGCCACAACGGGTGCGTCACATCGTGCCGGATGAACTCGAAGTTCGGCTTGCTCAGCAGGTGCGCGATGTTGATCTTCTGACTGGTGAAGAAGTTGTCAACACAGATCACGTCGTGCCCCTGCGCGACCAGCCGGTCGCACAGGTGCGAGCCAAGAAACCCGGCGCCGCCGGTGACAAGGATGCGCTTGCTGGTGGCCACAAAGAACTCCGTCGGGAGAAATGGTGCTTGGGTTGGCCGCGCACGGGGGGGGCATCGTCGCGGCTGGACAGTTATCGGCAGTCTGCGGTCGAGCGTTCAGTGCCATGGTCAGCCAGGGGGAATCCAAGGCGGTCGTCAATCCGCCGCGGGCGCGGGGGGGATACGCAGCACTACGCCCGCACGGAGGCGGTCTGGATCGGGCAGAACGTCGCGGTTGGCATCGGCGATCAACCCGGTGAGCGTGCCGCGGCCGTACATCTTCCGCGCAATGCCCCACAGGGTGTCGCTCTCCTGCACGGTGTAGGCCCGCCAGCCAGGGACGGGTGACGGCTGGTCCGCCGATTGCGCTTGCCGCGGCGGCTCGTCCTCCTGCGGCCGGGGCTGCACCAGTCTGCCCTGGATGTTCGACGGGTCTTTCGGGATGCGCAGGACCGTGACCCCGGGTTTGAGTCTGTCGGGAGAGAAGAACGGATTGGCGCTGGCGATGGCCTCCCACTTTGTTCGGTCGCCGTAGAAGCGCTGCGCAATGTCCTGCAACGAACGGTCGCCGCTTTGGACGGTGTATTCATCAAACTCCGGCGGCACCACCACGACCGCCGGCGGCTCGGGCTGCGACTCGGGCGGTCGCGGATCAGCCTGAGGCGGGGCCCCGGCGCGCGGCAGCGAGCGCGGCTCGGGCAGGATGGGCGGCGGAAGGAGCGGCGCCGCCTCGTGCGGCCGCTCATCACGCGTCACCCGCGCGGGGCGAGAGGGGTCGTACAGCCAGTATGCGCCAACCCAGACCGTGATCAGCAGCACCAACAGGCCGAAGATGCGGGACGTTGAGTCGTGCACCATCAACCTCCCTGATCACTGCCGCCCCTGCTGTCAGGTCGTCAGGCGGTCCGCCGAATCGCCCGCGTGCGGATCGGCCTTGCGCGACCACACCAGCGGCGCGGCCACGGCGATCGACGAGAAAGTGCCGACGACGATTCCCACGATCATCGTGTACGCGAACACGCGCACGCCCTCTCCGCCGATGAGGTACAGAACGATGCACGAGATGAACGTCGTTCCGCCCGTGATGATCGTCCGGCTCAGTGTCTGGTTCACCGACGCGTTGATCACTTCGCGGCTGGCATACGGGAGTTTTCCGCGGTTCTCGCGAATGCGGTCCATCACGACGATCGTGTCGTTCAGCGAGTAGCCGAGGATTGTGAGGACCGCCGCGATGACGTTCAGATCGATCTTGAACGGAAGGATCATCAACTTCGCGGCCAAATCCGGGTACTCGTGATACACCCACGCCGCCGCGCCGACCATGCCGATCGCGACAAAGCAGTCGTGCGAGGTCGTGGCGATCGCCGCGGCGGAATAGCGGAACGAACCGAACCGCACCCAGATGTACACCACCACCAGCAGGCCGCTGATGAGCACCGCCGTGATGGCATTGGCGCGGAAAGTCGCGGCGATTGAGGAACCGAAACTCTGCACGCTGGCGAGCGACTGCGTTTCGGTCAGCGCGGCCTGGATGAGGGCCCACTCCCGATCGCGCACGTTCTCGTTCCATCGCGGCTCATCGTCGAAGTGCGACAGGCCGCGGTCCTGGACGAGTACGACCGCCGTCCGGACCGCCTCGTCGGTGCCATCGATGGTCAGGATGCGCACGGCGCGGCCCGCGGTATCGGCGAACTCCGTCTTCGTGCGCGCCTGGGCGATGCGGTCCTCAACATCGCGGCGCGAAACGGGCGGATGAATGTCCTCGAGCAGAACCGCCAGTGCGCCGAGGTACTCCCGGTCCACACGCTCGGTGATCGACGGACGATCCAGCGATTCGCCCAGCGAGACGGACACCACCGCGAACACCGGCGCGCCGCGGTTCGCAGCCGCGCCCGACCCCTTGAACGAGAGCGGGGGACGCACGTCCAGTACGTCGGCGAACGCCGCGGAGATGCTCGATTGCATCAGTTCCGCGTTGGTGAGAAGCGACTTGATGGTGAAGGTGTCGGATCGCACGCCGCCCGGCTCGGGATTCACCACGCTGACGTCGGCGTGCGTGAGTTCGACCAGCGGGCTTCCCGCGGGCGCCTGGCTCGCGATGCGCTTGATGCGCTCGGCAACCTCGGCGCGGGACAGGCGGATGCCCTGCCCGTCGTCGCCCCGGCGAGTCTGGATGGTCACCGCGGTGCCGCCGCGGAACTCGGAGGCGAGCAGTTCGCGCCCTTCGACGGCAATGAACATCACGCCAAGGCCGACGAAGAAGAACGAGACCGCGTACCACAGGCCGCGGAACTTCAGCCAGTCGATGTTGAGCGAGAACGCGCGCTGCACAATGGGCACGGCCAGCGGCAGCATGGTCAACCGGCGCATGCGGACCTTCTCGACCAGCAGCGTGAACAGCAGCCGCGTGAAGAACAACTGAGAGAACAGCGTTGTCACAAGGCCGATGCCCAGTGTGAGCGCGAAACCCTTGATCTCGGGCGTCCCGGTGAATCCGAGCACAACGCAGACGATCAGCGTGGTGAGGTTGCCGTCCACGATCGCCGACAGCGCCTTCTCGTAACCCAGCCGCACGGCGGTGCGCAGGTCCTCGCCGCGCTGGAACTCCTCTCGCATGCGCTCGTACACCAGCACGTTGGCATCGACCGCCATGCCGAAGGTCAGAATCACGCCGGCAATGCCGGGGAGCGTGAACGCGGCGTGGTTCAGCGCCATCGCGCCCATCAGCAGCAGCGAGTTGAGCAGCAGGGCGATGACCGCCACCATGCCGCAGCCGAAGTAATACACGACCATGAAACCCGCGGTCACGATCAGCGAGATCACGCCCGCCCGCAGGCCGCGCTGCAGGTTGTCTGCGCCCAGTTGCGGGCCGAGGGTCACCTGGCTGATCGGTTCCTGGCTCAGACGCTGAGCCAGCGCGCCGGCCGACAGCACGCGGATCACGTACTGCAGTTCCTCGTTCGAGAAGGTGCCGTAGATCTGGCCCGAATCGGAGATTCGGCCGTTCAGCCGCGGCGCGGTGTACACCTCGTCATCGAGCAGCACCGCCATCGACCGTCCGATGTTCTTGCCCGTCAGGTCGCCGAGTTTCGCCGCGCCCAGCGCGTCCATGCGGAAGTCGATCGCGGGCCGGCCGAAGTTGTCCTGGCCCTGGTAGGCGTTGCGGATCGCCCAGTCGCCCTCCTCGGACGTCAGCCGGAGGCCGCGGCGGTCCCAGCACAGCAGGTAGAACTCGCCGCGGAACTTCTCCGCGATGAACTGACGCTCGGCAAAGAACGCCGCGGCGGTCTCCGGGTCTGCCAGCCGCTCGAGGTCCTCGGCGCTCTGCACCCAGCCCCGGATCTTGTTGATCTTGTACCACTTGGCATCGCCCGATCGATACGCCGCGGGGCCGCCGATGCGGAGCCGGTTCCTCGCCTCGAGTTCGTTGGGGTACTCACCGGGCGCGACCGTGATGCGGAAATCGAGCACGCCCGCTCCACGCAGCATGCGGATCAGGTCCGACGGGTCGTCGAGCGTGCGGCGGTTCGCCTCATACTCGTTCCATTTCGCGATCGAGTTCTCGAGAGCGGCGATCGTCTTTGCGTCGGTGTGCTTTTCGCGGATGGCATCGAGCGCAACCTTGCGCGGACTGGGCAGTTCAACAATGCGGCCGGTCTCCGACTTCATGCGCTCGGCACGGTTCGAGAGCGAAAGTGCTCGCCGAACTTCCGCCGCGGTCAGGCCGCCGGCCAGCGCCGCATCACGCTCCGCTTCATACTCGAGTTCCAGCGGGGCCACCTTGTCGATCTGGACCGACACGGCCTGCTGGGCACGCATCATCGCCGCCTGCCACTCCTGCACCTGCGGGCTGTCGGGCGAGCCGCCCGCGGCGAGGTCCGCGTCGATCAGCGTCCGGATCTGCTCGACGGCGCGCAGCGCCTCGTCGAGCAGCGGTCGCTCTGCGGAAAGTTCGTCGTATATGCCCGCCGCGCGGCGAAGCGCGTCGAGCCGCGCGCGGTCATCGCCCGCCAGCCGCGCCAACTCCGCATCCCGCCGCTGAGCCTCCATCCGCATCGCGCGGTCCACTTCGTCGGCGGAAAGCGCCACGCCCCCGAACTCCGCCAGGGTCTTCTCGAACTCCTCCCGCAGCCCCTTCACCCTGGCCGTCGGCAGCGGCATGGTGATCTCGATCCGGTCGGCGCCGACCGCCACGACCGAGATCTCGAGCACGCCGTTGGGGTCAAGGCGTTCCTTGATGACCTCGACGACGCGCGGCATGGTGTCAACGTCGCCGGGCTTGATGTCGACGCTGTACGTCAGGCTCACGCCGCCGGCCAGGTCCTTGCCCAGGCGAATCTTCTCCTGAGGCGGGGTGACCGCGACCACGGCGATGGCCGCGAGCACGACGACGATGAGCGAGTTGAGCCAGAGGTTCCGCATATTCGAGCCAGTGCTCCCAGCGATCCGGCCCCGCACGGGCCGTGTGTGTTGTGCGTATCCCCCGAGCCCCGTCCTTTGCGCGACGGCCGGAAACCGCCGCCGATGATCGACCATTCCGCCGCGACCGCATCAGGTCGAGGCGCGTGCCCGGCCGGTCTTGATCTCAACTTCCGTCGCGGCCCGGTCACTCGCCCCGTTCGTCCCCCCCCCGCTCGCTCCCCCCGAGTCGGCGCTCCCGGTCTGCTCGGCGGCCTTCAGCACCTGAACGACCGCGTTGATCGTGAAGCGGGTGCGGATGTTGGCGTTCTCATCGATTTTCAGAACGACCTCGTCCGCGCTCACCTCCACGACGCGGCCGATCATGCCGCCGGTCGTGAGCACACGGTCGCCCTTGCGGATCGATGCCAGCAGTTCGGCGCGCCGCTTCTTCTCGCGCCGGCCGGTCATGGTGCTCATCAGGATCATCACCAGGAGCAGAAACCCCATCATGATGAAGATCTGCGTCATGCCGCCCCCGGGCGGCGGGGTGTTGCCGCCCGTGCCGCCTCCGGCCGCGCCACCGCCGGCGGGCGCCCCGCCCAGCGAGTTGGACAGCGCATCTTGGAAAGCGATCACCAGTGCGGACGTTTCAACGATGAGCAGCGAATCGAACATGCAATCTCCCGAACCCTCCCCGACTCTCTGACCCGGGCGTCGTGGCACGCACGCACCCGAACACTCTCATCCCGATTCGCCGGCGCGCGAGCCCGTCGCGGCGACCGGCCAACGCCGGATAAGGCCCTCCCAGTCGTCCGACGCGATCGTGGCGCGGACTTCTGCCATGAACCGCTGGAAGTGCCGTAAGTTGTGCAGGGTCACAAGGATCGGACCAAGCATTTCCCCGGCCAAAAACAGATGGCGAATATAGGCGCGCGTAAAGGGACTGTCACCCACGGGCACCGATGCCCCCCTTGTTTGAGTGCCACGTCCCGCATCTTTATCATTCGATGCGGTCGAGTTGTTTAAACCCATGATATCAATCGCTTTACAGCATGATCCGGCGGACGATTCCACGGGATAACCCATGGGCGCACACGCGGGACAGTCACAGCCTTCCTCGATTGGTCGATCGTCTTCGGCGAACTGGGCGTTGCGCAGCCGGATCTGGCCGCTCCGGGTGAAGGCGTTGGCATTGCGGCCGTTCCGGGTTGGCAGAACGCAGTCGAACATGTCGACTCCCGCGAGTACCGCATTGAGCAGGTCGCGCTCGTACCCGACACCCATGAGATATCGCGGCCGGTCTTCGGGCAGCAGCGGCGCGGTGTGCCGCACCACGCGCGCGATGTCCTCGGGCGATTCCCCGACCGCCACGCCGCCGATCGCGTAGCCCGGCAGGTCGATCGCGCAGATGCGCTCCGCCGACCACTCGCGCTGCGCGAGATCGACCCCGCCCTGCACGATCCCGAAGAGCGCCTGGTCGTGCGGCCGCTGGTGCGCAGCGCAGCAACGTTCGAGCCAGCGGACCGTGCGCTCGTTGGCCTCGCGCAACCGCTCGGCATGGTCGTAGACCCGCGCCCGGCGCGCATCGCGGTTGGTTGCGCGGACGAGGCGCGGGTCGCTCGCGGCCTCGCTCCCATCGAGCGGCCGCGCGGGCGGGCAGTCGTCGAACGCCATGATGATGTCAGCACCCAGAGCGTTCTGCACCTGCGTGGCTCGCTCCGGCGAGAGTTCGATCGTGCTCCCATCCACGATCGACTTGAATCGCACCCCATCATCCGTGATCGTGTTCGAGTCCGCCATCGAGTACGCCTGGTAGCCGCCCGAGTCCGTCAGGATCGGCGCGTTCCAGCCGATGAACCGGTGCAACCCGCCGCGGCGCGCGACAAGGTCGGGACCGGGCCGCAGCAGCAGGTGATAGGTATTCGCCAGCACGACCTGCGCACCGGTCGCGCGGACGAGCCCGGGCAGAACGCCCTTCACGCTGCCGCGTGTGCCGACCGGCATGAACGCGGGCGTCTCGAACAAGCCGCTTGGCGTGCGCACGACGCCGCGGCGGGCACGGGTGCTCGCCGAGCGGGCGGAGATGGAGAACTGCAGCGCGGTCACACGTGGGCCGTTGGTGTCATGCGCCATCGGCGCTGGTGCGGGGGTCGGATGCGACGCGGTGCAGGAACTCGCGTTCCCGCGGGGTGAGGCTCTCGGTCCCCTCGTCGTCGGCCTTGTCGAGGATGCGATCAATCTCCTGCTCGACGGTCGCGGGCCGTGCCGGTAGGGTGCGGCGCACCGGCCATCGCGGCACGAAACGGACGATGTCGCGCAGCGCATGGGGGTTGCGCACCAGGTAGGCGCCTGCGAGCGCGCCGCCGAGATGCGCAGCATCGCCCCCCGCGTTGTTCCCGCCCGAGAGCAGGTTGACCATCGACAACGCGATGAACAGGTACACCGCCGTCGCGAGGCGAAGGGGCAGGATGAACGCGACCTGCACGATCTGTCGCGGTGCGATCTTCGCGGCGGCCATCAGCACGCCGAACACGCCCGCGGAAGCGCCGATGAGCGGCGTGTAGAGATCATCAAACAGCAGCGCGGGGATCCGCCCCTTGATGGCGGGCGAGATGTGCGCGATGGCGAGCCAGCCGAGGACATTGAGCGCGAGATACATCAACGAACCAGCGACACCGCACGCAAGATAGAACACCAGGTATCGCCGCCGCCCCAGGTACTCCTCGACCAGGCCGCCGATGAACCACAGGCCGAGCATGTTGAAGGCCAGGTGAACCCAGTTGAAGTGCAGAAACTGGAACGTCAGCACACGCCAGAGTTGGCCATCGACAAAGAACTTGCCTGTTGAGAAGTGCCCCCAGGACTCGAAGCGCGGGCGTTCGGTCCAGCGTTCACCGCCGATGAGCACGGGCACGGGCCCGCCGGTCTGCGGGTGGATGAGCACGCGGCCGTCCGGGCTGCGGACGACCTCCTTGGGGTCGTAGATCGGGTGGTAGAACACCCCCGGCAAGTCGGGCATGGCGATGTTGTTCCGCCGATCGGTCACCGCGCGTGCGAGTTGCTCACGCGTGGGATTGCCGACGGTGAACGTGCCCCACGATGTCCGCACGGGCGTTCCGCCGACCGCCTGCATGCACAGCAGGAACACGATCACGTTGATCGCGATGATCCACGTGTTCACCGACACCGGACCCAGTCGTCCGAGCCGGTAGCGCACCTCGGACGCGGCATCGGCGTCGCGGACCGGGTCGTGCTGGGGGGGTGTACCGGGGGGGTTCATGGTTTCGCTGCTCAGTCATCGAATCGGCCGGCCGGATCGGTGCAGAACATCCCGCCGGATCAGACGCCCTGCCGCTTGCGCTCGGTCTCGCGCTCCAGGGCCTTGCGTTCGGCGCGTGTGAGGCTGCCCATGCCCTGCTGGGCGATCTTGGAGAGAATGCGGTCCACCTCCGCGCGCTCCTTCTGCTCGCGTTCCTGCTGCTTGCGGGCCTTCTCGTACGCGCGGCGCTGCGAGTCTTCATCGGCACGAACCGCGCGCGAGTAGTCGTACGCGGGCATCGGCCCGTCCTCGTCGAGCATGCGGATGCGCATCCGCTCCTGATAGCAGTGAATCCCCGCAAAGAGCGCGATCGCGAACAGCACGCTCGATCCGCCCATCAATCCGAACAGGCCCACCGGCACCGCGAGAACCAGCCCCAGATTCGTCGCAAACAGCATCGACTTCCGATAGCCCACGCGCGGCCAGAGCAGTTCCTGCACGACGCGGCCGGCGTCCATCGGGAACATGGGCAGCAGCATGTTGAACAGCAGCAGCAACAGGTTGGTGTAGTACGCCCACCACACCAGAACCTGCACGTGGCCGCGGAACGGGCTGAGGACCAGCGCCTTCTTCGGATCAAAGGGGTTGAAGATCACCTCTGACCAGCCGCCCCCGACCGCGAAAACCGCCGCGCCAAGCACGGGCACCAGCGCAAGGTTCACACCCGGCCCGGCCAGCGTCGTCGCGAGCGCGGCGGACCAGCGGTGCGGCGGCCGGCACGAGGCCAGTCCGCCCAGCGGCCACATCAGGATGCGGTCGGCCTCGCCGCCCACCCATCGGCACGCCAGGCAGTGCCCGAACTCGTGCAGAAGCACGAGCACGAACAGCGTGCCCATCGCCATCGCCGCGTACACGAACCCGATTGAGTCCTGCCGCAACGACCAGATCAGCGTCGCCGCGATGTAGATCACATAGAACAGGTGCACGCGCACGCGGATGCCGAGCACCGTCATCAGCGGAAGCGACCACGAGAAGAAGTCATCGCCATCGACGAACAGCCGCCGCATGGCGCGGCGCATCGCGCCGGCGAATCCGGCGTCGTCGTCGCGGTCGTTGTAGCGTCGGTCCTGCCAGCCCATGTTTGCGAGATGATGAGAGTTTCAGAAAATCACGTCAACGGTTCGAGCGGGTCACGCCGACTGGAGACAGAAGCCCTGCACGCTCGGCAAGCAGGATCGCGGCCATGCTCTTGGCATCGCGCAACTCGCCCGAGTCGATCATCGTCAGCACCTGCGCGACGGGGAGCGCGACGACCTCGATGGACTCGTCGTCCTCGAGGTCCTGCCCGACGTGCGACAGCCCGCGGGCAATGAACGCGTGCATGCGTTCATCGGTCAGCCCGGGAGTGGTGTAGAACCACCCAAGGGGCACGATGGTTGCAGCGCGGTAGCCGGTCTCCTCCACGAGTTCGCGAGCCGCGCACGTTTCTGGCGGTTCCGGCGGCTCCATCGTCCCCGCGCAACACTCCCACAACCGCTCGCCGACACTCACCCGGTGGTTGCGGATCAGCACGATCCGCCCGTCATCGAGCACTGGCACCACCACGACCGCGCCGGGATGGTGCACGTTCTCGCGCTGGGTCTCGCGCCCACGCTGACGCACCGTCAGGATCTCGAAGTCGAACTTCCGGCCCTTGTGGATGGTGCGGCGCGCGACGATGTTCGGGGCAGCATCCGTGCTGGAGGTGGGCGTGGTCATCGCGGCGGATGATATCGCCGCGGGTACGCGGCACACTTCCCGGGCATCTACAGCCCGCCGCGGGCGTGCAGACCCAGCAGCCACTGCTTGACGAGGTCGCTCGGTGGCAGGGCCTTCAACTTGAGATGGGTGACGTACAGACCGTCGCCGTCGTAGTCACACTTGGCCACGATCCCGCACAACGGCGTGGGCTGGTCGTCCACCAGGTGCACCGCCAGCAACAGTTCGCGGTCCGGGTAGCAGAGTTTGCGGGATCGAAACCACAGCGCTCCGCGGCTGATGTCGATCCCGCGGCCGTGCCACGACGCGCCGGGACGGCCCCTACCATCGAGTTCAGCAAGGTCGAGTTCGGCCTTGAAAGGGAAAACGCCTGCAACGGGGCGAGGGTCGGGCGTATGACCCAGGCGGGGCGGCGCGGGTGCGGCGGGCGCATCCTTGGCGCGGCCTGTTGAGGCGGTCAGGGGCATGGGGCCTCCGTTCAAACTCCGAAGCGCCGGCGGTGCGCCGTCGCGGCCGCTGACTATCGTTCGGCCGCGCTGTGTCCTGTACGCCCGGCGGCCCGGCAACCCCCCCATTTGCGGCCCCGGCCCGCACAACCGGCAGCAACCCAGCAGCCTTCTCGGACGCGCCGCCTCCGAACGTCCGAATGCCGTACAGGCCGTCCCGCACCCGGCAAGGCGACTCCGCTCCATGGCCCCGCTCATCGCCATCGTCACCACACACACCACGCGGCATCTGCGCCGTTGCCTGCTCGGCGTCGCAACTCAATCGCGCAGGGCCGACCGAGTGCTGGTGACGTGCGATGGAGATGGATCGGAACTTCGCGATGCGGCAGCGACCGCCGCGGCGGAGTTCGGCCTGCCGCTCACGCTCATCCGACGCGCGCACGCGGGTGTCTCGCGGTCGGGCCAGGTGCGAAACAACGCGGTGCGTTCGCTGTCCGCCGATGCTGCGCCGGGGGACGCGCTGCTGGTCTTCCTCGATGGCGACATCTGCCCGGCCCCGGCGTGCTTTGCCGCGCACGAGAGACTGGCCCGCGCGGCCGATCTCGTGCTGGGATTCCGCATCGACCTGACGGAGCAACAAACCGACACGTTTGACGAGTCGGCGCTGCGTGCCGGCCGCGACCCGGCGTTGATCACCGCCGAACAGGCCGACGAACTCAAGCAGCGACAGCAGCGATACCGTCGAGCGCTTCTGCTGCGGCGCATCGGGCTCGGCAAGCCCCACAAGCCCAAACTGCTCAGCGCGAACTTTTCCGTGCGTCTCCGCATGTTCATGCGAATCAACGGGTTCGACGAGTTGTACGAGAACTACGGGCAGGAAGACGACGACCTCGGCAACCGGCTCTATGCCGCGGGCACGCGCCCCGCTTTTGGGCTGGTCGCCGCGCGGGCATACCACCTCTGGCATCCCACCCGCGCCCCCGGCGAGTGGTCAGACTCTCCCAACGCCGCGAGATTCGCTCGCGGCGGGCCGGTCCGATGTGTTCAAGGACTCGAGAACCCCATGCCCCAGGGCGCGATCATCCGCACCGAGCACCCATGAACACCCGGCGTGCCGCGGCACACACCCCGCGCCATACGCGAACTGCAAGATGCGTGCGCTGCTCGAGCGCAGGCACTTCGGCCGCGAGTTGAACAATCCCGGGTATCAGGCCTTCTCGCTGCGCATACGAAAGAGCCGGCCGTGCGTACAGGTCCTGGTCGCAGTTCGGACAGCAGAAAGCCGATTCCTCGGCGGGCAGTTGCAACTCCCATCCCGCGTAGCCGCAACAAGGGCAGCATCGCGCGTGCATCCACGAACGGGTCTCGGCGCGGACCTGAGCCACGTCGCCGAATATACCACGTTGGCCGATAGGTTCAAGCCCCCGAACAGAGGCGAAATCTGAGGGTTGGCCCGGTAACCCGCGCGACTTGTCGATTGACGGGAGACGAGTTCAGGCGGCCTTCAAGCCCAGCCGCGACTGCCGACGCTGCAACTCGTGCAGGTACTCGCCGAACAGGTCCGCGACGAACTGCCGATGCCCCGGGTTCGCGGCGAAATCAAAGGCCAGACCGAGGTAGAGACTCTGGGTTGAATCGATATGGCTGTGCGCGATCCGCGCTGTCACGGCCACCGGCTCGGGGATCAGCGGCCGTAGATCCATGCGGATCCAGAGGTACGGCCTCGCCGTCGCGGTCTGAATGTCCTCGTGATTCACCAGCAGCCCCAGCCCGCCGCCGGAGAGGTTCAGCAGCCGCGATGTGAACGCCGGTCCCACATCGGGCAACAGGATGTTTTCCGTTGACTCGCCCGCCTCGGTGGTGGCCGGCCCGTCGCCCTCCATCATGTCGGTGATTCGGATGCGGTTGGCCGTTTCCGCCGCGATCACGCTCAGCGGGTCGTTCAGCGGCCAGCACTGCACGGCGGGAAGGCGCAGTTCGGCCGTCGAGATGCGGAAGAAGCCGCGGCGGGTGCACCGCTCCACGAGTTCGGGCATCTTCAGCACCAGGCGGTCGCCATCGGGCCCGGGTTTCACGGCCAGCACGCGCGTGTGAAACATCCATCGGTTCTGGCCGACGGTCATCGCCCCGATGAGTTCGACGCCCGGGCGAATGTCTACACCCTCGCCGAAGACCGCCGGTTGCTCGACGACGATCGCGTCGTCGCTCAGGGCCAGCATGCGGACGCGCCAGACCACGTCTGCACCCTCCTCGGCCCGGCCCGAAGCGGGGCGCACGGAGATCTCCAGCGCGCCGTTGCGCTCGTACAGACGGTGCATCTGGTCACGCCAGAGTTCGGTGCGGGATCGTGAGGCCGGCACGAATGGTCCTCTCGGATGGATGTTCGGATTCGAGGGCGCAGACAGCACGCCTGCCACCGGACATCGGCCCGCCCATACGCACGTCTGAACCGCATGCGCCCCCCGCAGGCGGACCATGCGCGCCGAGGTCGGTTTATGCCGGTGGCGCGAATTTCGACGCCCGACCGTGCCGCCGCAGACGCACCGCGGCCTCCAGCCGCTGCAACTCCGCCGCGGCACGCTCCACGTCCGAATCGCTGAGCCGCTCGCGCCCGAAGCGCACCCGCTCGTACATTCCCGCCAGTGTTCCCAGCGGCTCGCCGATTTCGGGAACCCTCCGGCGCAGCACCGCGGCGTGCGCCGGGCCCGACCGGCCACGCGGCTTGCCCAGCCCTGCCCGCTCGATCCTTCGGAGCGCACGCGGGTAGAACCTGGCCGCGACAAGAAGCCCACGCATTTCCTCGTCGAGCGCCGCATTGCCGCTCCGCCAACGGGCCGCCGCGCCCAGACGCTTCCGCGCCAGGTACACAATCCCGCCAAGCACAAACGCGACCGCGCCCCACCATGCCAGCCGCCCCGCCAGGCTGACCGCGTCGTCCCCCGAGATGAGCCCGAGATTGCGCCCGGCCCGGCGTACCGCCTTGCGCGCCCGCTCCATCGCCTGTTGCAGAGATCCCGACTGCTCGTCGTACGGCCTGAACAACCGTGTCTGCCGGGAACTGTCAAACGTCACAACGGCCTCGTTCCAGTTGAACTCGATGAGGTCGTACCACGACTTGAGCCGCGCCAGCACGCCGCGCGAGGGCGCGTGAATCCGCTCGATGTCCCCGGGTGGCGAGGGGTCCATCGTCAGCCAGCGCCCCGGGCCGATGCGCACCTCGGCCCAGGCGTGCGCGTTGGACTCGCGCACCGTGTACTGCCCCGTCATCGCGTTGAACTCCGTCGCCACATACCCCGCCACGATCCGCGCGGGAATGCCCACGCTCTGGCACATCGCCACCATCGCCGAGGCGAAGTATTCGCAGTGGCCTCGCCTGGTGTCGAACAGGAACATCTCGATCGGGTCCTGCCCCTCCCGCGGCAGCGTCATCTGCAGCGTGTACGCGTAGTTCGTCCGCAGAAAATCCCGCAGGATGCTCGCGGCCTGCCGCGGCTCGGCGCCGCGCAGCGGGTCGGCCGGGTCGGGCTCGGCTGCGCCGGGCGTCAGCCGTTCCGCAAGGACGCGCCGCGCCAGGTCGGAAATGGGCCCGGTCGCAAAGTCGCCGCCCGCCCGTCCGCGGTCGTCGTCGATCGAATCGGTGTCGGTCAGCGCGGATTCGACCGCGTAACTCCGCCGCCCCGACCACCGCTGGCTGCTCTCGGACTGCTTGATCGTCAGGTCGCTCCGCAGGGTCGCCACCTGCACCGGGTGTTGAAACGTCACCGACGTCGGCCGCCACAGCGCGAACACGTAGTCGTCCCCGCCGCGGATCCGCGCCCTCATCTGCACCGTCTGAAACACCAACGATGGTCGCGGGCCTGGCGCGTCCAGAAGCACCCTGTCGCCGACATCCGCCGGTTTCGAGACACGGTTCGCCTCGCTGGAGTTGATCCATATGCCGCGCCGGTCATAGGTATCTCTCGTCGCGCCGCGAAAGTACAACGGACGAGACGGATCCCCGATGTTCCGCCCGTCACCATCAGTCACCGTCACCTCGAACACCGGCGTGGGTCGCTCGTTCAGGTTCCCCTGTTGGCCCAGGCGGATGTTGTCCGTGAATCCCACCTCCGCCCGCGGCACAGCGCCGAAGGTCCCCAGCCAGTCATTGCCCACGCCGCGCGGGGCCGCCAGAAACACCGCCGCGGCCAGCAGTCCTGCGCACACAACCGATGCGCCGACAGCCCGGCGAAGGTCGGCCCACATGGCCCGGCCGGTCATGACCGTCACGCCCGCACCCAGGTCGCGGCCGCTGGCCACTTCCATCCGCATCGCGGTGGTCACCGCCAGCGGCGTATACGCCGCGAGCAGCACGCCCACCGCCAGCGAGTTGCTTGTCAGCACCGCCGCGATCGCCGTGAACACGCTCAGGCCCAGCAGTTGCGACTCGTCCCGCGTCGTGCGTCGATCAAACAGTTTGATCAGTTGCACATAGGTGAGAAACGCGCCGAGGTTCGAGACCAGCGGCGTCCCATCCCGCATCACCGTCGCGCTCGCCAGCGCCGAGGCAATCGCCAGAAACACCAGCGCGCTCACAACCCATCGCGGCAACGCCCACGGCCCCGAGTCCGGCCGCGCCGGATCGGGCCGACCCGCCAGGTACGCCACCGCCGGGCCCGCGACGCCCAGCAGCATCAGGAACACCGCCCCATCCGCAACGGCAAACGCGAGGACGCCGACCGCCACCGTCCAGCACATCGCCGTGTTCAGTTTCCCGCCGATGTTCACGCGGAGCCTCCCCCCGCGGCCGTCCCGACCTCCGACCCCGCCTCTTCGCTCGAGATGTGCAATGGGCCGCCCGCGCCGGGGCCAAACGTCCGGTCCACCGCACCCGCATGCACGACGACCACCAGTGCGCCCGGCGCCGCGGCCGCCGCCGGAAATCGCCCGTCATCGGCCGAGGCCCGCAGCGCGGGCAGGTGCAGCATGCCCAGTTCCCGCGCGCATGCCAGCACCGCGGCCTGGCCCGTCAACGGACGAAGCAGCACGCCCGCGCGCGGCGCGGCCAGGCCGATGCTCAGGCCCTGCTCGGCCGCATCTTCGACGAGCCCGGTGGCGAGCGAGATTGCACGTTCATTGTCCTCCGCGCCCGCGCTCTCGGGGTTCAGTCGAAGAACGACCCAAAGCCGCGCCGGCGCGGGCGATGCATTCTGCCTCACCAGAAGACCCGTGCCCGAGGCGACCGTTTCCATCCGCCGCGCCGAGGCACGCCACGCGATCGCGCGGGGGCTGTCGCCCTCGACATACTCGCGCAGCGCGAAGAACTCGTCGCCGGGCCCCTGCCGGCGCGAGGCAATCGCCGCGTCCCCCGCTCGCCCGAGACGGTCCCGGGCACGTGCGGGCGGCTCGGCACGCCGCGGCGTGACGACCACTTCCTCCGGCAGCGGAAACTCCATGGTCTTGCGGATCAGGCCGAACGGGAAACTGGATATGACGCGCACACCTTCGAACCGGACAAGCCCGCGACGACGCGCCAGCACCGGCACTCGCGCCGAAACCGCCTCCCGCGGTCCGACGTGCGCGACGAATACCCGCGGGCGGTCGCAATGCTCGGTCCACGGCGATGCCGCCTGCGCGGGCCTGCGCCACCACACCCGCGCGGGCTCGATCTCCTCGATGCGCATCGCGAACGCGGGCACGACGCTGTTCCGGTTGCGCACCGTATAGGACAGCACCAGCGTGTGCCCGGCACGTGCATCGCCGAGCGCGCGGCGCTCCACCTCCAGCCCCATCAGCATCGTGCCGCTCAGCACGCCCGAAACCACCAGCGTCGCCAGCGCGAAGCCGAACGCCCAGAACAGCAGGTTGTTCTGGCTGTTGAACGCCCCGACAGCGATCAGCACCGTCACCAGCATGTAGACATACGCCGGCGTGCGCAGGTGGTAGCGCCGACGCACCCGCGTCGGACGGCGCGATGAATGTGACCGTCCCGCGGCCATGCCACCCAACGCTACGCGTCCGAACGGGCGCGAGTTGCGGCGACCATCGTCCCGCCCGACCAAAACGACAACCGGGACCGACATGGTCCCGGTTGCCGTAGTGTGCCCGGTCTCGCGACCGGTATGAGAGGTCGTGGCTCAGGCATCGCAGCCGGCGAACCAGCAGGTCAGGAACGCGAAGATGTCGTCCACGCCGATGCCGCCGCCGTTGAAGTCGGCACGGGGGTCGTTGGCGAACCACAGCGTCAGATACGCGAAAATGTCCGTCACGCCAAGGCCGCCGCCGTCGATGTCGCACGGACACGTCGTTCCGCCGAACGCCTCGACCTTGATGTTGTCAGCGCCGAACTCGATCCCGCTGAAGGTGTAGAAGTACCCCGGCTCGAACGTGCTGATCCGTACCTGTGTCACATTTTGCAGCACGCTGCGGAACGTGCGTCCCGCCGGCAGCCTGGGTTCGAAGGTCACCGGGTCCTCGTCGCCCGTGCCGCTCCAGCCCTCGGGCATCTCGCTGCCCGCCGGGACCGGGATCGTCATCTCGTAGTGCACCCACCCATCATCCATCGAGGGCATCGGCAGGCCGCGGAACCACACGCTGACATTGTCTTCCCAGTTCTCAGGGTCGCCCTCGTCGTGCAGTTCGAGGATGATCGGACGCGACTCGGGGTCGATCGGATCGCCGAAGAAGTTGATGAACAGGAAGTTCCGCAGGTCGAACGAAACCCGCAGGCTCGCGTGCTGCGTCAGGTCGCCCAGCAGACCCGACGAGGGGTTGTCGGTGCTCAGCACCACGCCCCAGTAGGCCTCGGGCGGAAGGTGCAGGCACCACGAATCCAGCGAGCGCCAATCATCCATCAACTCCTGATTGCCGTTCATGTACCAGATGACATCGCCGTCGTTGTCACAGTTCTCAAACGAGAGAACCTGCTGCGCCGATGCCGCGCTGGCCACCATCGCGGCCATCGCCCCGCCGACCATCCAAGCCATCCGTCCCGTTCGCTTGCTCATCTCGATGCTCCTTGGTGTTCCGCACGTGCGGCCGTGCCGCAGTCCGGGTGTGTGTGCCACGCCACGGGCCGTCTCCGTGTCAGCCGGGCGGCTCGCCCGGCCCGCGGCCGCCGTCTTGTACGTAAAACACCATAGCACAGTTTCCGGGAAACTTCCAAGATTTTTTGATCCACGCTGATTTTTCTCCCGAATCGTGGTATGCTCTGGTCGTCCCTCGCCCCGAATCGGCCCACTCAACACCATCTGAGCCAATGCCAAAGGCCTCCACTCCAAAGCGGCAAGTTCCTGTCGATACTCGGGTTGACGAGGTCTCCGACCACTCGCCGCTCCTCGCAGGGCCAAAACTCGAAGCCGAAATCGTCGCCATCGGTGCGGCACTGACAAGAACGCTCGACGCCTTGCTCAACTCGGTCGCCCGAACAGGGTCGGGGCCCGTCGCGCTCGCCGCGGCACTCGGCCTGGACAAAGTCCTTGCCAGCCGCGTCCTCAAGGCCCTTCGCGCAGCCGATCCGATCGCCGCGCTGTTCTTCATGCCGGGGCCCGAGCCGCTCCGCGCACTCGTCCGCGCCGCCTCGCGCCGCGGCGCGGCCAGAACACTGACCGATGAAGCCATGCTCGCGGTCGACCGCTTCGAATGGCTGATCCAGCGGCAGGTCGGCGACCGCAGCCTGCTCGACTCGATCCTCAGCGCGTGGATCCCCGAGGCGCGACAGGAGTTCGAACTCCGCCGCAAGCAGGCGGCGTTCAAGGCGATGAGCCAACTCAAGGGCGCGCAGGCCGACACCATTTTCGCGACCTGCGTGCTGGCGCCCAGCCGCGACGGCGCGCTGCTCGACGTGATCTGGGTCCACGGCCTGACCGGCCTGCACCGCGTGCGGCCCGGCGTGAGCGTGAAGGTCGCCTCGCGCCGAATGTCCGCCGAGCCCAACGCACGCAGGCCGATGAACCTCGACCTTTGCGAGATCGATGGATCCGCCGTGCCGCTCGTGGCTGAGTACTGCTCGCAGCCCGCCCCGCCCGTGCAGGTCCGCCGCGTGCAGGAGGCCCTCTTCTACACCCTCGGTGGCGACGGCTTCGGTGTTGCATCCTCGGTGGACATCTTCTTTGCCGAGGTCAACCTCGCCGAGATGAAGCGCAGCCCCCAGAACGTCACGAGCGGCTGGTACTTCTTCGCCGAGACTTCCGTCCCCGCCAAGGCCCTGCAGTTTGACCTCCTCGTTCACGAGGACGTCTTTCCCGGTCAGGACCCCTCGCTCCGACTGCACGACACCGTGCTCGAAGGCGTTGCCGATGTCTACGACGCCCGGCGCGACCTCGACAGGCTCGACATGCTCGAGTCCATCACCCCGCTCGGCCGCGGGCTTGCTCAGGTCCGCTCAGCCCGGGGCGCGGCGTACGGCCCGCTCATGCGGACGGTCTGCGAGCGCCTGGCCTACGACGCCGCGGCGTTCCGCGGCTACCGGTGCGGCATCGATTACCCGGTGTACGGCTCGCAGGTCTCGATGCTCTTTGCCGCCCGCACGGGCAACTGATCACTCATCCTGCTCGGCCTTGCGCACCCGCCGCGGATCGTCGATGTACGCGCCCATGTCGCGCAACTCGTCATACGTCTCCATCAGCAGCAGGCTCGACAGGCCCGTGTCGCCCAGCAGGCCCACATCGGCCTGGATGAACGTGACGGTCGCCGTGCGCCGTTCGATCACAACCACCACCGATGTGCCCCGCTCATCACGCAGCGAGACTCTCGCTCGCCCGTTGAGCGCCGACTCACCGGCACGCCCGCTGTCCGCATAGTCGCCGGGCGCCGAGCCCGGCTCGCGCCCGTTGTCCCGGCGCCCTCGCACAGCGTGCACTTCCTCGTCCTCCATCTCCAGCGATAACCGCTTCGCCGCGGCACGCAGCGCGGTCAACGCGTCATCGAACTCAACGAGTTCGAAACTCCGGAGTTTGCCGCGCGAAAAGAACGTCACGCCCGATTGCGCCGCGCTTGCACCCGCCGAAATCGCCGCGGGCTCAAGGCCCGTGCACCCGCTCCCCCCCAGCGCACAGGACAGCCACGACCCTGCAAGCAACACGAGTGCGCCGCGGTTGATCCTGTACATATCCCGCTCCTGCACGCCCGCCCCGCTCAATCCAGCCAGTCCTTGGCCTTCAGCCGCTGCGGCACATACGTCTCCGTCACGTACGAAATGTCCTTGGTGATCAGCGACTCGACTTCCATCTTGAAGCCGTTCTTCAGAAGGTGCGCGATCTCCTTCTGCCAGCCCTTGTGCCCGTCGAACCACGGATACGCAGCGATCTCCCTGGCCCGCTTCACGTCGTTGTCCGACAGATCGATCTTCACCGCCTCCGGCAGGCTGCACGCCTCGTAGTCCTTGGCGCGGATGCCCAAAAACTTCGCCTCCGGAATCGCAAGACGCGTGCTCTCAAACGCGAGGCTGATCGAACCCTGCTTAATCACGCTGTAGATGTAATGCCCCCACGGATCGCAATCCAGCACGCAGATGATCGGAAGTTTCAGTTCCTGGTTGAACCGCTGCAGCAACCGGCGCACGCCCCGCGGCGGCTGTCCCGCCCCGTGCGTAAGGATGCAGTTGTTGTTCTCCCAGAACCGGTCCTCGTTGAATCGCTGCCACACCGTGCCCTTCTCGACGTGCAGCACGAACTTCGCCTCGCACTTGCCGAACTGGATCACGTCCGGCTCGACGATGCTGGGGATCTGATACCCCCCCGTCCCCATCCGCCGGCAGTTGATCTCGTCCCCCTTGTCCACGATCGTCAGGTTTCCCACCATCGCGCCGCGCGGCTCCGCGAAGATGTGCAACTCCTCGCGCAGAGCCTCCAGCGTCACCTCGAGATCTTCGAGGATCGGGTCGCTCTCATCCTGCGTGTCAAACGTGTTCTCCTTCGTCCCCGCCACCGTGTGCTTGGCCTTGTAGAACACGCCGCGAAGGCTGCTGGTCTTGTCCGCCTCGATCAAGTCCTTGATCGTGCTCGCGTGCAGCATCGTCTGCATGAACTGCTTGGCCTGGTTCAGGTTGAACAACTCGCGCTCGCTCGCTGCGCTGCCCATCTCCAGGATCCCGCGCTTCTTGTTCCAGATCGTGTTGCTGCGCGTCCGGCTCGGGATCTCGACCCTCGGCTCGCGCCCGGCAAATGCCGACTTGCTCACACGGTCCGCCAGTTCGACGATCTTCGAGAGCGTCAGTTTGTCCCGCTGCGTCGCCGCGGCGGACCGTGCACGCCCACTCCCTGCTGACTTCTTCGCCATCGCGGCACTCCATTGCCTGTTGAACATCACCCATCAACCCGTTCGCCAATCATGGTACCCGCCGCGTGCCGCCGATGCACACCGTCTTGCGCCGTACACTCCGCCCGTATGACCGCGCCCGCGCCCGTCCGCCTCCGATCCGCCACGCTCGACGACGCCAAGGCGTGCCTTGCAATCTACGCCCCCTACGTCCGCGACACCGTCATCTCCTTCGAGTATGAGCCGCCCACGGTGGAGGAGATGCGTGCCCGCATCAGCGCTGTCCTTCCGCACAAGCCATGGCTCATCGCCGAGACCGACAGCGGTATTGCCGGCTATGCCTACGCCAACACCTTCCGCGCACGCGTGGCCTACCAATGGACCGCGGAAGTCGCGCTCTACGTCGACTCTTCTCACCACGCCCGCGGCATAGGTCGCCGACTCTACACCGCGCTCATCGATCGTCTGCGCACGCAGGGCTACCGCACCATCGTCGCCGGCATCAGCCTGCCCAACCCGCAGAGCGTCGGCTTCCACGAAGCCCTCGGATTTCGCAAGACCGCGCACTTCCCCGCTGTGGGATACAAGTTCGGCGCATGGCACGACACCGGCTTCTGGGTCATGGACCTCGGACCGGGCTCGGCGCCCGCACCGCCACGTTCTGCCGCGGACTTTGAACCGAGATCATGACGGCGGTCCGAGCCGAAAGGCATGCAGAGCACGTGCCTAGGCGCCCGAGGGTGTCGAAACCCCGAGGGCTTTTTTCACCTCGTCGAGCAGACGATCGATCTGGAACGGCTTGAAGAGCACGCACTGCAAGCCGTCCTGCGAAGCGCGGACGATCGAGTGGTGCGGGTCGTAGCCGAAGCCCGTCATCAAGATCACCGGGATACCGGGATAGGCCTTGCGCGCAGCGCTGAACACCTCGTACCCGTTGTGGTCGGGCATCTTGATGTCGCTGATCACCATGTCGAACCTGCCCGCCTCTCCCGCCGCCTGCGACGAGATCAACTCCGCGATGGCCTCGCCGCCATCCTTGCACACCACAACGCGGCAGCCCTTGCCGCGAAGAACGTCCCGGATGATCTGGCGGATCTTCCCCTCGTCATCGGCAACGAGCACGTGCTTGCCGACCAGCGCAGGGTCGATTCGGATGCCGCTGAGCGCTTTCTCGGCGCCGAGAATCGTCTGCGGCCCGCTGGCCGCCTCGCGGACCTTTCGCCGGATGGACTGTACATCGGCGACGATCCGCTGCACGTGCTCGCGGAGTTCGGGGGACGCATCGGCAAGTTTGGCGAACCAATCGGCCTCGCGCATGATGTCGTCGAGCGGCTCGTCGAGTTCGCCCTCGACCGTCCCGGTGACCGATTCGCCCGCCGCGCAGCGCTCGACCACCAGCAGGTCGAGGATGTGCAGCGCCAGCGCGACGTGATTGGCGAAGATCTCGGCAAACTGCCGGTCCTCTTCGGTGAACGCCGCGAGTTGCTCGCTCTCGATGTTGAACGCGCCGATCACCTTGTCGTGCAGTCGCAGGGGCACGGTGAGGCTGGACCGCGCGCCGCTCGCGCCGGCCACATAGCGCCGGTCCTTCTCGACATCCGGGCACATGTAACTGCGCCCGGTCGCGGCGACATACCCCATGATCCCGTTGCCCTCGCGCTGCGCGAACAGGTCGGCCTCGGCCGCCTCGGCCGGCAGGCCCGACGTGATGACCAGTTCGAGTTTGCCGGTCCGCTCGTCGATCAGCCGAATCATCAGATGGTCGAACCGGAGCAGTTCGTGCGAGAACTTCACGATCTTCTGCTCGAGCAGTTTGAGGCGGTCGGCCACGTGCAGTTTGCGCACCGCCTCGGCGTCGAGCCGGACCAGTTCCGCGCCCGCACGGTCGATCGCATCGAGTTTCTGCTGATAGCGGCGCGAGTCGGTCACTTCCCACACCAGCGCGGCGACACGTTCGAGCCGGCCCGTGTCGCGTGCGCGAATCGGCGAAACCACCACTTCGTAGAACCGCGACTCGTCGGGCGAGGCCACCTCGAACTTGTTGGTGCGCCCGCCGGAAAACCCCGCGGCCTCCTGCGCCATCATCTGGTCCTCGAACTGCTGGGCCGCGCGCCGACACACCGCCGAAATCCGCGCCCGGGTCTGGTCATCGAACGCGCGGAAGCGGTCGTTGGCCCACAGCACCGTGCCATCGACTCCCGACACACACACGCCCTCGGACAGCGCGGTGAGCACCGAAACCGAATCGAGTTCGGGAGAAGGGCCGGAGATCCGGCTCACCTGGCCGAGCAACGACGCATCGCACATCACCGCCTCGACCGAGGCCGCTTCCGGCGTCGGCTCGGCATCCGGCCCGACGATGACGACCTCGTACCTCGGCCGCAACAGGCGCGCAATCTCCTCGGCCGGGCACGCCGGTCCGTTTACCAGCAGTAGTTTCGGGCGAGGGGCTGACATACTCCGAACCGCCTTTATCTCATTCTATGGGCAAATGCCCCGATTGGTGCTGCAATCTCCATCGGCGGGAGCAATTGCTTAGCCTAAACTAACCACGCGGAAGGAAACGGCAAGGGTCCGTTTCGGGCTTTCTGGGTCGATTGGGCGTTCGCACGGCCGCGAAGCATGATCCAGGTCAAAGGCGTCAGCAAGTTCTACGGGACCTTCCCGGCGGTTCAGGGCGTGACCTTCGAGGCGACGCCCGGCCAGGTGGTCGGTCTGCTCGGGCCCAATGGGGCCGGCAAGACCACGACCATTCGGATGATCACGGGGTTCCTCCCCCCCAGCGCGGGGCGGATCGCCGTCTGCGGACACGACACCATCTCCGCCTCGGCGGAATCACGCCAGAAGATCGGCTATCTCCCGGAGTCGGCCCCGCTGTATCCGGAAATGCGGGTGCGCGACTACCTGTCGCACCGAGCACGCCTCTACGGCATGCCGCGAGTCGATCGCAAGCCCGCGATCATCCGCGCGGCGGATCGGTGCCGACTGCTGGAGGTGATGACCCGGCGGATCGGGCACCTGAGCAAGGGGTTCCGTCAGCGCGTCGGCCTCGCCAGCGCGATCCTGCACAACCCGCCGGTGCTGATCCTCGACGAACCCTCGAACGGCCTGGACCCGGCGCAGATCCGCGAGACGCGCACGCTGATCAAGGACCTGTCGGCGCAGCGCACCGTGCTGGTGTCGAGCCACATTCTGCCGGAGGTCGAACGCACCTGCGACCGCGTGGTGATCATCGCGCGCGGGCAGATCCGCGCCGATGGCGCGCCGCCCGAACTGCTCGCACGCATGCTCCGGCAGGTTCCCGCGAGGCACATCGTCGAGATCTATGTCGAGACTCGCCCCGACCCGGAGGCAGGCGGACGGAGCGAACTGGACCGCATCGCGTCGAAGATCCGCGCCATCCCGGGCGTCGCCGCGCTGCTGCGCGAGCCCATCCACGGCGAGCCGCCTGATCCGACCGGGGCGCGGGTCGCCGAGTGGGTGAGGCTGGTGGTCATGCCCGAGGTCACGCACCCGGACCTGCGCGAGCCGCTCTCGCGCACGCTCTCATCGGCCACGGTGCTGTTCCGCGAACTGCGCCGACAGGCGCCGACGCTCGAGCAGTTGTTCATGCGCGTGATCGACGCCGAAACGGTTCCGGTGGGCGCATCGAACGCGGCGCAGGAAGGGGGCGGTGAATGAGCCGTGTGCTGGCCATCGCCACGCGAGAGTTCGCCTCGTTCTTCCGCATCCCGCTGGGGTGGGTTGTGGTCGCGCTCTTTCTGTCTCTCTCGGCCGTGTTCTTCGCGAAGGGCACGCTCGTGCCCGGCGAGCCCGCCGAAATGCGGACGTTCTTCGGCGTTTGGTGGTTCCTGCTGCTGTTCGTCACGCCCGCGGTGTCGATGCGTCTGCTCAGCGAGGAACTCCGCACCGGGACCATCGAGCCGCTGCTCACCGCGCCGGTCTCGGAGTGGACCATCGTCTTCGGCAAATACCTTGCCGCGGTCGGCTTCCTCGCCGCGATGCTCCTGCCCAGCGTCGTCTTTGTCGGTGTGCTGGAGTACCTGGCGCGGCCCGACTACGGCGCAATCGGCGCGGGATACCTCGGCCTGCTGCTGCTGGGCATGCTCTACCTCGCCGTCGGCACGCTCGCCTCGACGCTCACCAGCAGCCAGACGCTCGCCTTCCTCGGCACGCTCTTCGGCCTGCTTTTGCTCGACCTTGCGCCGTCGCGGCTGGCCGCGCAAGCGCCCGAGCCATGGGCCGGCCTGCTCTTCAAACTCAGCCCCAGTTTCCGCGTGACGGACTTCGCGCGGGGGTTGATCGACACCTCCGCCGCGGCGTACTTCCTGCTCGCATCGTTCTGGTTCGTCGCGCTCGCGGCGGTGATTCTGCAGTCGCGGAGGTGGCGATGAGCACCGGCGCGAAGAAACACCGAACGCACGGCGGGACCGCCGCGCCGAATGCGGGCGGCCCGCTGCTTCGCCGCGCCCGCTACGGCCTGCAGGCGCTTGCGCTCGTGCTGGCCGTCTCCGCAGTGGTCGGGTTCCTCGGCATCCTGACCGATCGGTACTCGGTCGTGCTCGATGCGACCTCGGGCCGAACGCACCGGCTGTCGGACCGGACCCGCGCGATGCTGCGCGGGCTTGATGCGCCGCACGAGATCCTGGTGGTCGCGAATCTCGACGGCGTCGACCCGCGCGCCGTGCAACGCACGCAGGACGTCCTTGATGGGCTCTCCCGCGAGAGCGACAACCTGCGCGTCAGCGTCATTCCCATCGGATCGCCCGACGGACTCCGAATGCTCGATGAGGCCTTCGAGCGGCTGGCTCGCACCTATCAGCCCGTCATCGAGCGCACCAACGCGGCCGTCGCCGCGGCCACCGTTGCGGCGATGGAGACCGCCGGCGCGCTGGAGCAACTGGGCGAGCAACTCAACGCGGTCGCCGCACGCGTGGATGACGACCACCCCAACGCCGCCGCGCTGAGGCGGTTCTTCAACGATGCGTCCTCGGTGTGCCGCATCGCGGCAGGCGATGCCGCGGCGGGCGTTCAGGCCGCCCAGGCCGGCGCGGCATCGACGATCGGCCGGACACCCGTTCCTGCGCTCGATATCGCGGTCTCGCACGCCCGGCGCACACTGGGGGCTCTGCACGGGCAGATCGGCCAACTCAGCGCGAGCCTCGACACGCTGGTGCGAGCCGGAGACGATCTGGCCCCCGCCACTGCCCGCGAGGAGACTCGTCCGCTTGCGCAGGCCACGGTGCGTCTGCGCGACCGCGCGGCCCGCGCGATCTCGGCGATGGACGACGTACCGCCGTTCCCGCTGGCCAATGCCGCGCGGGCGGTCGGCGAGACCAGCGCGGCCCTGGTGATCGGCCCGCCGCGGGACCAGACCGGCGGCCCACCGCGCCTGTCGGCCGTCGAGATCGACGCGATCTTCCCGCGGCGTATCCCCGGCGTTTCGGACCGCGTGCCCACGCCCGATGTCCGCGCCCGCGCCGAGGAACTCTTCACCGGCGCCATCGCCGCGGTGAACGCCGAGAATGCGCCGATCGTGATCCTCACCCACGGCGCCAGCGAGGCCGAGCGCCTGACGCCGGACTTCTCACCCATGTCGGGCGCGGTGTCGCGCCTCAGGCTGCGCGGCATGTCGGTGGTCGAGTGGGCCGCGGCCCTCGACCCCGAGCCGCCCTCGATCGCCGCGCTGGACCCATCGGGCATGCGGCCGGTCGTGTTCATCGTGATGCCGACCTCGGGCACGACGCCGGAGGGCGCAGCGCGGATGCTCAAACTCAGCACGGCGCTGCGCGCTCTGGTCGAGGCGGGCAGGCCCGTGCTGGTCTCGGTCACGCCCTCGACGCTGCCCAGCATCGGCCAGCGCGACCCGCAGGTCGAGATGCTCGAGCAACTCGGAATGAAGGTTGATACGGCTCGCCCGCTGCTCCGCCAGACACAGACGCCCGCGGGCCCGGTCGTCACGGCGGACCTTCTATTCACGACGACCGGAGCCGACCATCCGATCTCCGGCGCCATCGAGTCGCTCCGCACGCACCTGCCCTGGTGCCTGCCCATCCGTGTCGAGCCGGGCGTGCGGCGCGTTGCCCCCGTGATCATCGCCGCCGACGACAACCGCATCTGGGCCGAGAGCGAGTGGCTCAGATTCCGTCAGACTCCCGCCGCGCAGCGGCCCCTGCTGGTGAACCCCCCGCAGGAAGACTCGGCCCGCGACGACGGCGATGGTCCGTGGATCGTCGCCGCGGCATTGGAGCGCACGCTTCCCGATCAGCGCAGCCAGCGCGTGGTCGTCGTGGGCTCGACCGGCTGGTTCCTCGACGAACTGGCTCAGCAGCGCGTTCAGTCGGGCGGCGCGGGGCAGAACATCCCCGTGTGCCCGGGCAATCTCGAACTGCTGGAGGCGTCTGTCTACTGGCTGGCAGGGCAGAACGACATGATCTCGCAAAGCCCGGAGGCCCAGGCCCTCGCGGTGATCCCATCGATCGATCCGGACCGCCTGAGCGCGATCCGCTGGGGACTGATCGCCGGCTTGCCGCTGTTGGTCTTGTTGATCGGCGGGCTGTGGCGGCTGCTCCGCGGTTGAGGCCGATTTCACGCCGCGGCGTTCAATCGCCGGGCTTCGTCGAGCATGGCCCGGAGGGCATCGAGGTGCGCGGGTGTCCACGCCCGGCCCGCGGCGTGCCTGTGCATTTGGTCAGCGCGGTCGTCGCCCAGTCCCGCGCCGCGCGAGGCTTTCATCTTCCCGAGAAACATATCTCGCAGCCGCGGCGCATCGGCCACGCCCTCGATCAGCCCCGTGTGCTGCGCGAGATTGCCGCCGTGGTGTTTGCCCCCAGGCGCTCCGCCGCCGCCCGCGGTCTGGATGACCACCGATGCGATGCCGAACCATCGCTGCAGCGGGCCCTGCGTCACCAGCACGTTCTGAATGTTCTCAAAGGTGATCGTCGTTTCCTGAATGACCCAGATGCCGCGCCGGATGCGGATGCTGCGCTCGTTCATCACGTACCACATGGTGTCATAGCGCAGGCGCATCGCGATGTAGGCGACGACATCGGGCGCGATGGCGAGCACAAGCATCGGCACGAACAGCAGCGCACCGAGCCAGGGCTCGACGATCACGACAACGACCCACGTTCCCACGATCGCGATGTCCACCGCGAGCAGCGCGATCCAGAACATGAACTTGAGATACGCGAGGTACCCCGGGGCCGGCCGAAACCTCTCCGGCTCGCGCCCATCTATCGCGGGAAGGTCGGGCGGTTCGGTCGGCACGCGGAACCACGCCGCGAGCATGGCCCAGATGCCCGTGTACACCACGCCGGCGGCCTGGTCGATGCGGGCGCTCATGCGCGCCCCCCGCGCTGCACGCTCTCGATTTTCGCACGTACCTGTGCCATCTCGTCGCGGATCTGCCGGAGCAGTTGCAACGCCTCATCCTCATCAGCGGGCTGCTCGATCGCTGCGGGAGCGGCGATGGTCTCCGCCTTGCCGCGCGCGCCGCGCATCTGCTGGTACAGGAAATCTCGCAGCGCATCGTACTGCGGGATGCCCTCGATGGTCAGTTCCGGCGTCGCGCTGCCCGAGGCGGTCTGGATGGCGATGCCCGCGATGCCGAGCCACCGCTGGATGATGCCGCGGGAGACGTGGATGTCCTGGATGCGGCGATAGGTGAGATACACCTCGCGCCGCCAGAGCAGCCCCCAACTCGCAGCGACGCCCTCCTCATCAAAGCGATACCGCAGCGTGTGATACTTGAAATACAGCGGCGGGAAGACCAGCACGACAAACGGCCCCGTCAGCAGCGCGGTGATCAGGTAATGCTTGAGCAAGACCGGATCGGGCCGTGTGACCGCGCGGGGGTCGAAACCGGAATCGGCGCCTGCGGGCTGAGCCTGGGTGGTCATCATGTGTGCGCTCTCGCCTCGCTTGTTGGCATTCGTACCCGGCGCATTGCGGAGCGTACCGGAAACCGACAAGTTCTGCCGCCGCGGCGGGGCGGGGCGGTACACGCCTGTCGATGGGCACGAAGCCTCGAACCCCCGGTGTCTGGCGATCTGCGCTGGTCGCAACATTGCTGGGCACCGCGACGACGGTTGGGGTCGCGTGGGGACTGGCGGTGGGCGTGGACACCATCGTGTACCCCGAGTTGCAGACGTACCGGCGGTCGCCCGGCGTGCAGTGGAGCGTGCAGGAGTTTGCCCGATGGGGCATCCGCTCCGAGGTGTGGGTGCCCATCGACTGGGCCGGCCGCAACGGCGAGAGCAACGCCGAGTTTGATGCTCGGATCGATGCGACCACGAACATGCTGGGCGTGCCGGTCTCAGGCGACTCCGCCCGAGTGCTGTCCATGGGCAGCCTGTCGATGAGCCAGACCGAATCGGTCGAACTCGTCGAGCATTTCCGCGGCTGGCCGCTGCTGGCGCTGGGGTGTGCCACTCTGCTCCGATTCAGCGATGGAGACGACGATCGCCTGACTCTGTACGGCTTTGCCTACCGCCCCGGCCGCCCCGCCTCGTGGGATGTTGATCTCGTCCACCTCCCACTCAAACCCCTCTTCCCGGGCTTCTACTTCAACACCGCCCTCTTCGCCTCCCTCTGGTGGGCGCTGCTCTTCTGGCGACCCCTCCGCCGCCGCCGCCGGATAGCCCGCGGGTTGTGCCCGATGTGCGGGTACTCACTGGCCGGACTTCCCCCCGCAACCGACAAGTGCCCCGAGTGCGGCACGGCCATGGTGCGGCGGGCAATGGCCTTGGCCGAGGCCTGACCGATCGGCGGTGCAGTTCTATAGTGCGGGCCAAGGACCACCCCACGCAGGAGCCGATGTCATGCCCACTCCCACTGCCGCCCCCGCCCCCATCACCAAGGGCCTTGAAGGCGTCATCGCCGGCCAGACCGCCATCTGCTCCGTCGAGCAGGGCGCGCTCATCTATCGCGGTTACGAGATCCACGACCTCGCGCAGAACGCGACCTTCGAGGATGTCGCGTTCGTCCTGCTCGAAGGACGCAAGCCCGAGCCGCACGAACTCTCCCGGTTCAAGGGCGAGGTCATCAAGGAACGCGCCATCCCCGGCATGGTCATCGACTTCCTCAAGTCCGCCGGCCCCCTCCTCAAATCCGGCTCCGCTGTTCCGATGGATGTCCTGCGCACCGCGGTCTCCATCCTTGGAAACATGGACCCCGAGAGCCAGTCCGTCGCCGCCGATGCCAACCTCCGCAAGTCCAAGCGCCTCCTCGCCAAGATCCCCACGATCATCGGGCACATGCAGAACATCATCGACGGCCGCCCCATCGTCGCGGCGGAAACCGGCGGCGATCCTTCGCTCTCCCACGCCGCGAACCTGATGTACCTGATGACCGGCCAAAAGCCCAGCGAAGAGTTTGCCCGCGTGATCGATGTCTCGCTGATTCTCTACGCCGAGCACGATTACAACGCCAGCACGTTCACAACGCGCGTCATCGCCGGCACGCTCAGCGACATGCACGGCGCAGTCTGCGGCGGCATCGCCGCGCTGAAGGGCCCCTTGCACGGCGGCGCGAACGAGGCCGCGATGGAGATGCTCAAGGAGATCATGAACGATGTCGGCGAGTCCGGCATCGGCACCGCCAAGGTGGACCAGTGGATGGACAACGCCTTCGCCACCAAGCGCAAACTCATGGGCTTCGGCCACCGCGTCTACAAGAACGGCGATCACCGCGCCCCGATTCTGCACAAACTCGGCCGCCAAATCGCCGCGAAGAACAACGCCAACCCCGGCGGCCACAGCGCCAACAAGTGGTTCGACCTCGGCGAGCAGGTCCAGAAGATCATGCTCGAGAAGAAGAACATCCACCCCAATGTCGACTTCCCCTGCGGCCTGACGTACTTCACCATGGGCATCCCGGTCCCGCAGTACACGCCCATCTTTGTCGCATCGCGCATCACCGGTTGGTGCGCCCACATCATGGAGCAGCATGCCGACAACCGCCTGATCCGCCCGATCGCGCAGTACGTCGGACCCGAACTCAAGAAGTGGAAGGCCTGATCGTGGTGGGCCGGCACTCCGTGCCGGCTACCCCGCTATGGCTCGTGGTGGGCCGGCACTCCGTGCCGGCTTCCTTGCTATGGCTCGTGGTGGGCCGGCACTCCGTGCCGGCTTCCTTGCTCTGGCTCACCGAATCGGGTCCCGATTCCTCGCCTTTCGCCCCTTGGGCGCTCGGTGGTTGCGAGTGGCTTCAGCCACTCGAAGGCATCATCTCAATCTGTTTCCCTGTCCTTGCTTTCCCGCCCCTTGGGCGGACGCAGCGTCACCGGAAGTCAGCATCACTACTCGTTGGACTTGACTGCAAAGTGCGGCGCAGGATCGATCTCGATCCGCGTTCCCCCCGACTGCATCCCGCCCCACGGCTTCCAGCCCACCCGGTCCGCCTCCGCCACGATCGCGTCAATCAACCCCTGCGGCACGCCGTTCTTCAGAACCTGCTCGGCCTGCTCGCGGTTCAGGTCCGCGACGATCGTTCCCGGTGAGCCCCAGTCGGTCATGCGCTGGCCTTGTGGCGGCCAGCCCAGCGGCAGCGTCGCCTCGGCGCACATGCGCACCTGCATCACCGGCAGGTCGCCCGGAACCAGCGCGCGGTAGGACACCAGGATCATCCGCCCCGACCCATCGCCGAGTTCGCGTGTGAACCCCGTCGCGTTCAGGTATCGCCCGCCGAGCCCGCGCGAGTCGGCGCCGTGAATGTGATCGATGTACGCGTACGTCGGGGTCCAACCCCGCTCCGCATCAAACTTCTGAACAAACCGCAGCGTGGGCAGCGTGTCCACGCTCACGCGCCACGCCGCGTACCCGGCGAACCCCACCGCGAGCAAAGCCAGCGCGGGCGTCGCGCCGAGCCGAGCCAGACGCCACGCCGCCGCCTCGCGCAACGGGGGCCGCGCGGCCGCCGCGGGTGTCCCGCACTCCGGACACGGATCGATCTGGCCCCGCTCATACGCACACACCCAGCAATACCGCGGAGGATCGGTCTGCTCCAAGGGCACACCGAACAACCGCCGCGCCAGCCACCAGCCAATCAGCATCAACAGCGATGCAAACGCCCAGTACGCAATCATCACAATTCCCACCCGGAGCGGGACCAAGTAGGCCTGCATCCCGACACCGAATCCTTCGGACTTCACCAAACTCGCAGCGGTTCCGCCAAGCGAAAGCCCGATGACCACCCAGACCGCGACGAGCAGAACGCGCCAAGCCGGCGGCGGCTGCCGACCAAGAACAACTCCGATCACGACCATGGGCAGAGCCATCAAGTGGGCCATTACAATCGGGCCCGCGATGGGCCAGTTGCGAACCATCAACTCCGAAAGGTCTTCGACAAACGCCGCGGCGGCGCAGCCGTATGCCATCCCCGCCAGAATCAAGACCGGCCAGAGCCTTCGAGTCGAATACGGCTGGACAATGCGTTCGCGGCCGGAATGACCCATGAGCACCTACCCGGCGAGAGTTTCCGCCCCGGCCCTCCGCAATGCAACCCGCACCTGCGGGAGTTGTTCCGATTCCACCCCGAGAAGTTGCCTGTAGATCGACTCCACCTCCCGCACGTGCCCCGGGTAACTCTGCAGCGCGTGCATCGACGCCGCGTGCACCTCCCGCGCCGAGGGCAGCACGACCTCTCCAGTCACCACACGCGTGATCGCCTGCGCCAGCCCCGCCTCATCGCCGCCCGCGAAGAACAGACCGTTGCCCAGCGGGTGCGCAGCATCCGTCCCCGACTCCTTCACAAAGTCCACCGGGCCCCCAAGCCGCGAGCAGATCGTGAACTTGCCCGCGTGCAGGTTCTCCAGCAGCACCAGCGGCGAGTTCTCCAGCCAGATGTGCGAGAGCACACCCACGTCATACTCCCCGCGCGCCGAGATCAGCAGGAAGTTGTCATACTCCCCATACACGCTCACCTCGGGATAGATGCTCAGGCGCTTGCGGAACCACCTGTCCCCGCCCCCGCCCGCACGGATGAGGAAGTGACACCGTCTCCGCACCTCCGCATCCAGCAGCGGGATCGCCCGCGCCAGCACCTCCAGCCCCTTGTTCGGACGCGTCGTCCCGAGGAACGCGATCCGCAGCGGCCGCGATTCCTCTTCCGCGCGCCACGGCCGCTTGTCATAAAACGGCGACCGCTTCGTCGCCCGGTGGATCTGGTCAAAGTGCGGCTGCCCGAGTCTCACCCAGCGCGTCCGCTCCTCCGGAACGCCCATCGACACCAGCACCCGACGCAGGTAATCGCTCGGCGGCGTCACCAGGCTCGCCGCGGCGAGCGCGGCAGCCCCCGCCGCGCGCCGCTCCCCATAGTTGTTCAGCACCACCAGGTGCTTCTCGCGATTCCCCAGCAACCGCTCGTTCGTATCAATCGCCGACCTGGCATAGTCCTTCGGGTCCTGCTCCAGCGGCTCGCGCGTCAGGTCGTGGCGGATGAGCCCATCCGCCCTCACGCCACGCTCTTCGGGCAACTCAAACCCGCACGCCACCTCCGGCTCAACGATGCGCTCGGCGTTCAACTGCCCCGGCACGAACCGCCGCATCACCTTCCCGCGCAGCATCGCTCGCACGAATCCCTTCGCTCCGTACGCCGCCTTGCGCACCACATCCGCCGGATAGAGGCCCAGCACATACTCAAGGCTCTGCCCGACCGCGCGCGAACGCCGCGTCCTGGCGACATCCCACCCCTGAAGACACCCCACGCACTTCTGCCCGCCCTCATAGTCCGTGCACACCTCGCGCTCGCGGTGCAGCAAATCCACCTGCGGGCACACGTAGTGGTAGTTGTGCGCTGTCACCACCACCGGCCTGCCGCTCGCGCGGATCGCCGCGATCACATCCAGCCCGAACCCCTCCGCCGAATGGATGTGCACCACCTGCGCGCCCACACCATCGAGCCACTTCAGCACCAGCCGCGTCGTCTCGGGCGCACTCACCTCGCGCTCCGGATGCGCGAAATTCACCGCGCTGGGCGCGACCGTCGGCGCGTTCCGCACCTCGTAGCAATCAACCCCGCCCCATTTCTCGCGGAACGCCAGGTGCGGGCCCCGCGGCCATATCCGGAAACTCATCCCCGATGCCAGATACACCACCCGGTGCCCGCTCATCGCCAACCCCCGCGCCAGGTCCGAGCAGTTCAGGTTGTACCCGCTCCCCTCCCGCACCTGCGAACTCAGCCGCGCCCACCCCATGAGCGCAACAGTCAGCGGCTTCTCCGTCCGCGGCCATTCAGGAAGGAACACAGAGGCAGCAGAGCAAGCAGAGGACAACAGAGAAGAGCCCTTTTCAGAGGTCTCTTCTGACCGAGCATGCCTGCCGTTCTTGCCGTTCTGCTGTTCCATTCACCCTCGCGACACAGACACCCTGCACCGGTTCGTTCTCTCCACACACGCCTTCTCTCCTGATCTCTCCTCTCGTTTCTCTCGCCCTCTCGAACTCTCCGCTTTCCCTCATTCTCTGCCGCCACCCCTCCTCTGCCTTGCGTCTCTCCTCTGCTTTCCTCTGCTTGCTCTGCTCCCTCTGTGTTCCCTCTTACGCAAACTTCCCCTTCATCACGTGCGACCTGCACGTCAGCACGAACCACGCCGCGCGGAGCGCGGTACCGAACCAACGCGCGGCAAACCGCCCCCGCACGCCCCACCCATCGTGCTCCGGCTGGCACACCGTCGCATCCTTCAGATCGATGTGGATGTTCCCGCCCCTTCCGCCCAGCAGCACCGGCATGTCGTTGGTGTTCTCAAACACGATGCACGCCGCGGGGCGCAGGCGCGCAAACGCGAACTGCTTCTTCAGTCGCGAGGGCAGCCTGCCGCCATACACCATCCGCCGCGCCCAGCCGCCATCTTCATCACCCGCAGTCTCGTACCCCGGCACCGTGTTGCGCACCACGATCGTCCACCTCGGCTCCTGCGTGCTGCTCGCGGCGAGTTGCGCCCGCAGGTTGTCCCGCACCTGCCGGGCCCACTTCAGCGAGTCCGGCTGGTTGCACAGGAACACCACTTCCGCCCCCGCTCGCAACGCACCCACCTGCGCAAACCCCTCTTTCAGCGGCACGGGCTTGGGACCGTTGCCGATGTCGAGTTTTCCGCCGCGGCCGGTGATCGCATCGTGCGCGGTCCGCCGCAGAATCTCCGCGTGGAACTCCCGCCGCATCACCATCGCGCGAAGACTGTCCTTCAAGATCCCCCACATCTTTCTCGCCATCACCCGCTTGAGCCGCCACCCGTGGAAGTTCTTCTGCGTCATCCACGCCGCGTTCCGCTGCGCGTAATACGACCGCTCCGGCGTGCTCTTGAGCAGCCACGGAATGTGGTACACCACCGCATCCAGGTTCAGCATCACGCGATACCCGGCCTGCGCCATCCGCAGGCACCAGTCGGCATCATCGCAGTAGATGAAGAACCGGTCGTCCCAGAAGCCGACCTTCTTCACCGCCTCCCACCGCGCCAGCAGACTGCACGCCGCGACAATGTCCACCTCGCGCGTGCCCGTGTACGTGAACCGCCCGTGCACGCCGCCGACCATCTTCTCCCACGCAAAGTGCGAATCAAAGCACCGGTGCCCGCGGATGGGCTGCGGCGACAGTTGCCCCGACAGGTGATCGAGATAAATGGTCGTCTCGTAGGTGTGCTCGCGGTCGTTCAGGTTCACCATCCGCGAACCCACGATCCCGATCCTCTCATCGGTCGACATCGCCTTCAGCAACTGCGGCAGCGCATCGGTCGGAAGATCGATGTCGTCATCCACCAGCCACAACCGGTCCGGCCCACCCCCACTGGCCCCACTCGCCCCCGCGCCCCCACCCGCGCCAAACGGCGATGTCCCATCCGCGCCTGCCAATTCAATCTCGCCGCGGCTCACCGCATCAATGAACGCAAAGCCCGTGTTGAATCCCCCGCACCCGCCGAGGTTCGCCTGGTTGCGCACCACCGTCAACGACCGGAACCCGGCCGCGTTGCGCGCCGAGCCCATCGTCACATCCGCCTTCTGAAAGTTCGGCTCACTCGCCCGCGGCGTCTCGTTCCGAATCACGCGCTCGGGTTTCCAACGCTCAACAATCGCCTCCAGCGTTCCATCCGTCCCCGCATTGTCAACGATCACCACGTCCATCAACTCGCGCGGATAGTCCTGCCCCGCGATCGCACCGATCACATTCACCGCGTGCGGCTTGCGGTTGAACGTCACCACGATGATGAACACCCGCGCCGACTGCGCAGCGACTTCCCCCACGCGCCCACCCCTCTCCGCCGCGCCCGCGGGAATCACCACCTCAACCGGCAGTCGGCCCGTGGAAGATGCCACGCTCATCGCGTCCCCCCAGTCGCCTTCGTCGCGGCGGCGGTCACAGTCACTTCCACCGCGCTGCCGCTCTCCGGCATCACGCGCTCGCCCACATCCTCGCCGCGATAAATCCGTTCCATTTCCGGTGTGTGCTCCTCGATCGACTTGCACGGGCGGACATTCCGCCGCAGTTCTTCCAGTTGCCAGGGGTTCTCGATCATCTCGATCAGCCGACGCTTCAGGTCCTCGCGATCATTGCCGCGGAACAGTAAGCCGTTCACGCCGTGATGCACAAAGTCCGGAATCCCGCCCACCGCCGCGCCCAGCACCGGCACCCCGCACGACATCGACTCGAACACCGTCTGCGGCGCATTGTCCCACCACACGCTCGGCACCAGCGTCAGGTCCTTGCCGCCCATCATCCACGGGATGTCGTGGAACGTGTACCCATACGCATACTTCAGCCTCGCCAGTCGCGGCTCCAATCTTCGGAACATCCACTCGATCGTCTGCCCGCCCAGCGCGAACACCGACAAGTCGATCTTCCGCAGGTGCTCCGGGCTCATCATCTCCAGAGTCTCCGCCACCATCGGCAGGCCCTTGTAGTGATGGTTGTACCCGAGGAACAACAGCCGCACCGGCCGTGTCTCGCGAGGAGGGTGCTCAAACGGCGGCGGATCGAACAGCAGATCCGGCTTGAGCGCAATCACGCGGTTAATCCGCGACCCGATCGGCAGCACACGCAGCGATCCGGCATCGCCCGCACTCACACCCATCGATGCAAACTTCCGCCCCACGAACCTGCTCACCGCCAGCACGCGATCGCACGATGACAGCATCCGCACCATCGCCGCGCGGCGTCTGGAATAATCGTTCGGCGGCTTGCTGCTGATCGGCTCCGGGAGAATCGAGTTATCCAGCGGCCGCAGTTCCAGCGCATCCGGGTCGCGCGGCTTGGGCGGGTTCAGTTCCGCCATCAGGTATGGCGTCTTGCCGCGTGCATCTTCGCCATTCGCCGGCCGCGCGCCCGTCACATCCCCCGCCCCGTTTACCGCGCTCCCCGGCAGCCGCCCGCGCGTCTTCCACCACGCCCGCGCCAGCCCCACACCCGACTTCACCGCGCGCCACGGGCCGCCCGCCGCCTCGCGGAACTGCTGCGCCGCGTCCTGCACTTCCTTCCCGCCGCGGCCGCGGGCAAACTCCTCCTCCAACTTCCGGCGCTCCTCCCGCGGGTGCAGCGCATCAAAGCACTTCGCGCAGTTGTGCCCGTTGTCAAAGTCGTAGCACGTCTCGCGGTGACCCTGCATGAAGTACACCTGCGGGCACAGCGTGTGGTAGTTGTGCAGGCTGAAAACCGTCCTCGCGCCGGCCTGCTTCGCCCGCTCCACGCACCCGATGCTGAACCCCTCGAGGTTGTTGAAGTGCACCGCATCGGGCTTCAGCCACTCGAACAACTCGCCCACCCGCGCTTCGAGTTCCGGCGCGCTCACCTCCCCCATCGGCTCGCGAAACTGCACCGCCGCGGGGGCCATCACCGGCGAGTTGATCACCTCGAAGACCCTCACCCCCATCCAGTCGTCGTGCCGCCGAATAAAGCACTCGCGGCGGTCCGGCACGTACGTGATCCCCCCGAACAGCGACACCACCTCGTGCCCCCGCCGCACCAGGTCGAGCGCCAGCGCCTGGCAATACTGGTTGACGCCGCCGCCATGCTCAGCGCCATCCCAGATCCTCGCCCAGTTGACCAGCACAATGCGCATGCGGGAGAGGGTAGCACTCGAACCCCCAAACCCGTGCCGCGGTCCATCGAGTCAGTGGCCCGCCAATGCCACTTGTTTGCCCCCAGTCCCGCCGCCCAACGCGAAGCCCACGTCGTCCGGAGTCTCGCGCGTGAATCTGCGGCTCTTCCCTCCATGCGCGTCCGTGCGCCTCCACTTTGGTCCCCCGGTCGAGGTCCCAATCACCCCGGCATCCGCACATACAGCGGCAAAGCCCCCAGATCCACAAACCCCAGGCGCAGGTACACCGGGTGCCCCGCCTCCGATGACTGCAGCACACCCACGCGATACCCCATCTTCTGAGCGATCTGCAGCGGCTCCGCCGTCACGCACGCCCCCAGGCCCTTCCCACGCTCCGATGGCAGCGTCGCCACGCCATAGATCCCTGCCACTCCATCGCGCAGATGCACGATCGAAGTGCTGACCAGTTCCTGCCCCTTCAGGATCGCAAAGTACCGCAGCGTCGAATCCACACCCCGCACCTGCGGTCCAAACTCCGTGCCCACCGGCCGCGGCAGTTCATACCCATCCGCGAACACCTCGCACCACTGGTCCGCCGAGAAACCCGCCCCCAGTTCCGCAAACGAGTATTCCGCGGGCAACCTCGTCGCCGCAATCTTCTCAATCTCGACCGCCATCGCCGGCATCGGCGCGGGCGCTCCGAATCCCGCCCGCATCAAAGTCGCATCCACGTCCGCCGCGGCGGCGTCCACAAGCAAAACCGCTGATGGCGCGGGAACCTCCAGCAGCGGGCCGATCGCATCCTCGACGCCCTCCGCCGTCGCCCCGGCCGACATCAGCACGAAGTTGCCGAACGGGTGCGGCTCCCCCGTCACCAGCCGCATAAACCCGCGCTCAAACGTCACCCGCGGCCCGCCCATGATTCGGCGGAACGTCGTGTCCATGTGCCGCGCCACAAACGCGCCGACACCAGGCCCCATCGCGGCGATCGACTCAACCGGCTCGGTCATCTCGGCCATCTCGTGCTCCGCATTCACACACTTCACCCCGCCGCCCACCTGCTTGGCCACACAGTCTACCGCAAACGCGCTCCTTCACCTCCTCACCCTCGCCCCTCCCTCTTTCGCTCCCGGACTCCTCCAGTCACTTCATCTGCCACGTGCCCATTTGCTCATCTGCCACGTGCCCATTTGCTCACTTGCCGTTTGCCATTTTCTCCCGCTCCCCCGCCCGCAACCCCCCGCCCCCCCCTCCCAACTACCCTTCCAACTCATGATCACCTTTCCCTGCGACAAGTGCGACCGACTCCTGGAGGCCGATGACTCCGCCGCGGGGACCAAGGTTGAGTGCCCGCACTGCGCCGACATCAACATCGTCCCCGCCGCGGGCGCGCGAAGCGGCCCCGCAGCCGCGCGCGCCAAGGCCCGACCCGCCGCGGCGGTCCACGACCGGGCCGCGGCCATGGGCCTGCCCAGCGAAGCCGGGCCAGAGTCCGTCGCCCTGCGCGTGCACTCGGCCATGGTCCGGGCGCGGCCGATCGCGGGCTTGGGCCTGCTGGTCACGCTCGCCGTCGGCCTGGTCGGCGCGGGCGTCAGCATGGCGACCATGCCGCTGCTCGCGGCGGTCTTCGGCGCAGTCGCGCTCGCCGGTGTCGTCTGGTTCTGCGTGTGGAAGGTCCGCGCCATGACCACGCGCCTGATCATCACCACCAAGCGCACCACCCTCCGCCGCGGAATCCTCAGCAAGACGACCCGCGAAGTCCTGCACGACCGCGTGCAGGATGTCAAGGTCGAGCAGTCGTTCCTGCAGCGGATGCTCGGAGTGGGCACGCTCAGCCTGTCGTCCTCGTCCGATGAGGGATTCGAGATCGTCATGGCCGATGTGCCCGACGTCATCCGCGTGCGCGATGCGATCGATGCCTACCGGGACATGTAAACTTCGCCATCGCCGGGTTGTGCAACCGCCGCCGCGCTGTATACTCCGCCCATGATCCGAAGCCGCATCGAGTGGATCCAGAGTCTCAAACTCAAAGCCATCGCCTGGCTCGCGGCGATCGTGCTCGCCAGCATCACCACCATCGCCATCGCGGGCATGCCGTGGGTGCCGGTGGTCGGCGTGGCCCTTGCCGCGGCGGCGGTTTCGGTCTCGAAACTCACGCTCCGCCTCGCCGGCCCCGTCTGCCTGAGTTGCGGCCATGATCTGGCGAGCGAACCCGCGAGCGATCAGGGAATCGCCTGCCCGGCGTGCGGGTCGATCAGGTCGGCCGGTCTGCTCGAACTGCGCGGCAGGGCGAACCCCGAAGACCCGCACGACGACGCCGCGGCCTGAAGACCCCCACCCCGAAACCCCCACCCTGGCCCCGCCGCGGATATCGGCCCCAGACTGACCATCCGCCGCAACCGAAACCCCAATCGGTGCGAAGAGGGCACTGTCCGGGCGATTCATGGGGTAATCGCACGCATTTCAGTTGGTTTTCGGTCCGATGACCTTGCCTCCGCCGCATCGGGTGGCAGGCTTTGAGTCTCAAGCCGCGGCCGCGGGCCCGGCGAAAACTGTTCGTGTTTCGTTCCTGTTCGGACGCTCCGTTGGGTTCGGAATTTTCCGTCGAACCCGGTGTCCGAAATGGTTGTGGAGGCTGTAATGCACTTGAAGAAGTTGACCTCATGGTGCGCGGCGGGAGCCGCGGCGATTCTCGGCGTTTCCGCTTCGTCCGCCACCGGGCAGAACATCGCGATCCAGACCGAACTGGTCTTCGGCCCGGTGAACTCTCCAGTCGGCGTGTACGCCCCGCCCGGCGATACGAGCCGCATTTTCATCGTTCGCCAGACGGGCGAGATCCTGCTGTTCAGCCTGACAAGCAACACGCTGGTCGGGACGTATCTGGACCTCGGGCCCGACGGCCTGAACCTGACCATCAAGGATAACGAGCGCGGCCTGCTCGGCCTGGCGTTCCACCCGAACTTCGCCAGCAACGGGTTCTTCTACGTCAACTACACCAGCCGCACCAACGGGGCGACGATCATCCGCCGCTACACCGCGAACGCGCCGTTCGGCACTTCGACAACGGCCAACACTGCCAGCGGCACGACGCTGCTGACGATCACGCAGGACTTTGCCAATCACAACGGCGGGTCGATCCACTTCGGTCCCGACGGCATGCTCTACGTGTTCATGGGCGATGGCGGGAGCGCCAACGACCCCAACAACCGTGCGCAGAACGACAACTCCCTGCTTGGCAAGATTCTCCGATTGGATGTCAACGACACTTCCGTCGCCGATGGCGACGGCCTCTACGTCCCCGACAACAACCCCTTCCGCGCGCTGGGCGACCCGCGCGACAAGATCTGGGCCAAGGGCATGCGCAATCCGTGGCGCTCGACGTTCGACCGGCTGACCGGCGAGATCTACATCGCCGATGTCGGACAGGACACGCGAGAGGAAATCAACGTGCAGCCCGCGCTCATGCTGCAGGACCCGAACAACGGAAACAGCACGATCCTCAACCCCGCGCAGGCCGTCTCGCTGAACTACGGCTGGGATTGCCGCGAGGGCCTGATCGCCTGCCCGACCGGTCTGGGCGGCTCCGGCCAGGGCTGCGATCCGAACGGATCAGGCTACACCGACCCGATCTGGGACTACGGCCGCACGGGCGGGCAGTGCTCGATCACCGGCGGATATGTCTACCGCGGATCCGCGATCCCGAACCTGCAAGGGGCGTACTTCTACACCGACTACTGCAACAACGCCTACACGCGCTTCCTGCGATATGAAGGCGGGCAGATCACCCAGCACGTGCAGATCCACGACCAGTTGCGCTTCAACAACGCCAACCTCACCAACGTCGTCTCCTTCGGCGAGGACGCCGCGGGCGAGTTGTACATCTGCACCACGCCCATCAGCAACCCGGCCAACGGCAACGTCTACCGCATCGTGCCCTTCCCACTCCCGTGCGGCTGCCCGTGCGTGGCAACCGGCCCGCAGCACGAACTCTTCTACGACTCCTTCGAGACCAACCAGGGCTGGACCATCTCCAGTGCCGGCATGCTGTCCGATGGCGCGTGGGAGCGCGACCTGGTGCTGAAAAACGTCGTCAACTGGCAGTACGCCCCGCCGGGCGACTTCGACGGCAACGGCTGGGCGTATGTCACCGCCAACCGCGACAACAACAGCGATGTCGACGGCGGCACCACCATTCTGACCTCGCCGCCGCTCGACTTCACCGCGGGACAGATCACGATCTGTTACAGTTACTTCCTCGAGATGACCAATCCCACGGCCGGCGACGGCCTGTTTGTCGACGTCTCGAGCAACGGCCTGACCGGCCCGTGGATCACCGTCGCCCTGCACACCACCGACAACTCCACCCGCTGGCATCCGCACGCGATCTCGCAGACCCAGTTGACCACCTCGGGCGTGGTCAACACGAGCAACATGCGCGTTCGCTTCCGCGCCGCCGACATCGATCCGGGCAACATCGTCGAGGCCGGCCTCGATGTCTTCCGCATCCTGACCGCCAACGTGCCCACGCCCTGCCCCTGCGATTGGGACGAGAACGGCACGATCGAAGTCGCCGACATCTTCGCCTTCCTGGCGAGTTGGTTCGCCGGCGAGGCCCGCGCCGACTTCGACGGCGAAAACGGCGTTGGCGTGCCCGACATCTTCGCGTTCCTGGCGTGCTGGTTCGCCGGCTGCCCGTAACCGTTCCGCCGCGAGGCACCCTGCTCATCCACGAGGCCCGGGGCGACCCGGGCCTTTCTACTGCGCTGCTCGTGCGTGCTGTCCCGTGCGGCGTCAGGCCCCGAGTCTGGCCCGCAAGGTCGCCTGCGCCTCCGGTGTCGCCAGAACACGCGCCGAGAGTTCGGCAGCGCGCTGCGCCACCCCGCGATCCAGCGAACCATCCAACTCGTTGAGCAGCCCTTTCGTCGCCGCGAGCGCGACCGGCCCGCCCGCGCACAGCCTCGCGGCGATCGCGCCCGCCGCGGGCAGCAGTTCCTCCAGCGTGGCGACGCACTCGTTCACGATCCCGATCGCGTGCGCCTCGGCGCCGCTCATCACGCCGCCGCGGAGCAGCACCGCGCGGGCCCGGCCCGCGCCGATCTTCCGCACCAGCCACGGCGCGACCACCGCCGGGCACACGCCCAGATCGACCTCCGGAAACCCCAACTTGGAATCGGCGTGCGTGATGGAAAAATCCGCGACGGTCGACAGCCCGCACCCGCCGCCGATCGCCGCGCCGTTCACCGCGGCGATCGTCGGGATCGGCAACGCGCGAATCCGCAGACACAAATCGCCCAGGCTCGACAGCAGTTTCAGCGGAGCCCCCCCCTCCGCATCGCCCAGCACCTGCTTCAGGTCCATCCCCGCGCAGAACGCCCTGCCCTCCCCGGTGATGATGCACACCCGCGGCCCGCCCGCCCCCCCACCGTTCACCGCCGCCTCCAGTTCGCTCATCCGGTGATGCAGCGACGCAAGCAGGTCGATCGACATCGCGTTGCGCGACTCAGCCCGGTTCAAGGTCAGCGTCGCGATTCCCTTGTCAATGCTCAACTGCGCCAGCGACATGAGTCCTCCGGTGCGCCGGCATTCCGTGCCGACGGATCATCGCCCATCCTACACGCTCAACCTCTTCTCATGCCTCAACTGCCCGCACGCCGCGGCGATGTCCCGCCCGCGCGATGCCCGGATGTGCGTGTTCACCCGCGCATCACGCAGAATGCGCTGGAACTCCAGCACATCCTCGTCGTGCGGCCTCCCGAACTCGATCCCCTTCACCTCGTTGTAGCGGATCAGGTTCACGTTCGCCCGCAGCGTCCGCGCCAGTTCCGCCAACTCGCGCGCATCCCGCGGCCGGTCGTTCACCCCCCGCAGCAGGATGTACTCCAGCGTGATCTCGCGGCCCGTCTTCTCGAACCACCTGCCGCACGCCGCGAGCAACTCGTTGATGCTGGTGTACTCCGCCCACGGGATGAGTTGCCTGCGCACTTCGTCGTTGGGCGCATGCAGCGAGAGCGCGAGCGTCACCGGCAGATCGAGTTCATCGGCCAGCCGCTCAATCGCCTTGGGGAGCCCAACCGTCGAGATCGTGATCTTCCGCGCCGAGATGCCAAGCCCCCACGGCGCGGCGATCGTTCGCACCGCCCGCATCACGTTCGCAAAGTTCGAGAGCGGCTCGCCCATCCCCATGAACACGACGTTCGTGATGCGCTGGGCCGTCCCATCACTCCCCGTCGTGACCGCGCCACTCCGCGGCGAGCCACCCAACCGCCCCAGCCTCCACACCTGCTCCACGATCCGCCCCGCCGAAAGGTTGCCATCCAGCCCGCCCAGGCCCGATGCGCAGAACCGGCACCCCACCGGACACCCGACCTGCGACGAGATGCACGCGGTGCGCCGGCGAACCGTGCCACTGACCTTCAGGTCACTGCCCGATCCACGCGCATCCGCCTCCCCCGCCGGAATCATCACGCACTCGGTCTGCCGAGAAGTGTCGCCGCCGCCACGCTGTCCACCGACCACCGGTAATGCGAGTCCGCGCCCCTCCCGCGCCCCCTCGCTGGAGTGCTCGCCCGCGTCTCGGCCCCCATCCCTCCACTCGATCAGCAACTTCCGCGTCCCATCGCTCGCCTTGCGATCCGCCACCGTGTCGCCCGAAACAAACGTCATCTCCGCGGCGACCACCTCGCGGTCTCGCTTCGACAGGTTCGTCATCAACTCCGGATCGGCAACGCCCTTGGAATAGACCCATTCCAGCAACTGCCTGCCGCGGAACGCCGGCATCCGCCGCTCCTCGCACCACGCCGCGATCGTCTCCGGCGTGAACTCAAAGATATGAAACTCGGGGTGTTGCACGCTCCATGGTAGTGGGTCCGGCGACACACCCGGTCAACGCGCCCACGCGGCCCCCAGAGCCCGAACTGCCGCCGCGGCACGGGTCCGGCCAACTCATGCCGAACCGGCCCGGGGATTATCGGAACTCTCCCTCGCCATGCACGTATAGCGGAATAACCGGAGGTTCTCATGCTTTCAGCGACTCGTGGGTTGATCGTTGTTGCTGCGCTTTCTGCCGCGGCGTGGTCGGGTACCCGGGCTTTGGGCCAATGCGACCGCGAATGGATCCCATGGCAGGGCGTTCCCGGCGTGGATGGCCGCGTCTACGCCATGTGTTCGCACGGTCCGGCCGGCTCGGAGTCCTTGTTCGTCGGCGGGCGGTTCACGGTCGCGGGCGACCAGGCCGCCGCCGGCGTGGCGAGGTGGGATGGCGAGCGCTGGCACGCCGTTGGCGGATCACTGACCATCGAACTCGGCACACCAAATGTTTCGTCGATGGCCGTCTTCCAGGATCAGGTGGTGATCGCCGGCCAGTTCGACTTTGCAGATGGCCTGCCCGTCTCCCACATCGCGCGTTGGAACGGCACGTCGTGGCAGCCGTTCGGAGCCGGGCTGCCGCGGCGGGCAGCGGAGGTCGCCGTCTACGGCGGAGACCTCTACGCAACGATGTCGGGCGCAACCATCTACGACCCGCCCGGTCCCGGTATCGTCCGCTGGAACGGGGCGACGTGGGAAGACGTGGCCCCTCCCGGCACGCTCGATCCCGATGGCGTCATCGCCGCGACCGGCATGACCGTGCACGATGGCCGGCTGTACGTCGCGTACCGTGCCCAGGACGAACTGCAGTTCACTCGCATCGCGTCGTGGGATGGAGAATCCTGGACCGGCCCGGGCGTCGCGCCCGATATCAACGTCCTGCATCTGGCCTCCCATGCCGGCGCGCTGTACTGCGGTGGCACGCGCACCACGCCCTCGGTCCATGTCAACGTCCGACGCTGGACCGGCTCCGAATGGGCGACCCTCCCCATCGGCCTGCTCCCCGGCAACCGGCACTGCCCCGTGTACGCGCTCTGCAGCATGGGTGGCCAACTCTGGATCGCCGGCGACTTCTCGCTCATCACCACCGGGTGGCTGTTCGACCTGCTGATGTGGAACGGAAGCCAGTTGGCAGTTTATCCGCCCGTGAATCGAGACATTTACTCACTCACTGCCCACCGCGGCCTCCTCCACGCCGGCGGCAGTTTCGATGCCTCCGGCTCGACGGCGCTGGGCGCGGTGGCCGTCTACGACAACGGGTGGCAGGCCTTGGGCGCCGGGACCAACGGCACGGTCCAGAAGATCAAGCGCATCGCGGGCGACCTGTTCTGCACCGGTTCCTTCGAATCGATCATGGGCACCCCCATCGCGGGTATCGCGACATGGGACGGCCGCAGGTGGCACGGGTTCGGCACTGGTCTGGCGGGCGTGACAACCGATGCGACCATGTACGATGGGTCACTCGTCGCAGTCGGATACCGTCTGCATCCATCAGCCCCCGGATCACCCCGTGCCAATGTCGGCTGCTTTAACGGCACGTCGTGGGTCGCCATGGGCGGAGGCGTCGGCACTGCATCCAGTTACGTTTGGCAGGTTGAGCACTTCGAGAATGATCTGGTCGTCTGCGGCCGCTTCACGCAACTGCCGGGAGTCGGCCCGGCGACCAACATCGCGCGATGGAACGGCTTGCAATGGTCGCCCCTCGTCGCTCAGAACGGGCCGGTGGTCGTGAACGGCGACGTCATGACCATGGTCCGCTACGGCTCCGACCTCATCTTTGCCGGGGCGTTCACCCAGCCCAGCAGGCTTGTCGGCCGCTTCGACGGCGCCACCTGGCACCCGATGGGAATGTCTGGCCGCGGCGGGTGGATGTTCGCGCTCTGCGTGCACGAGGGCGACCTCTACGTCGCCGGTAACTTCTGGGAGGAGGATGACGAGGAGCGACAGTTGCAAGGTGTCGCCCGATGGAACGGTGCCGATTGGGAGAATGTCGGAAGCGGCCTCGGCCGGATGCCGGAAGTGCTCACCATGGCCTCGACAACCGACGGCCTGATCGTGACCGGGTTGAATCTGCGTATCAACGGAGAGTTGATCGGCGGCATGGCGAGGTGGGACGGTCAGCAATGGACCGACTTCGGTGCCGGCAGCGCCCTGATCCGCACGATCCTCCCCGAGCCCGGCGGCATGCTCGTCGGCGGCGATTTCGGGGTCATCGGCGGCGTCGTCAGCGCGAAACTCGCGGAGTACCGCGCCCCGCTCGACATCGACCGAGACGGCGCGTTCTCCGTCAGCGACCTCTTTGCGTACATGGCGCTGTGGTTCGATGCCGATGCCCGCGCCGACTGGAACCGCAGCGGCGAGGTCGACATCAACGACCTGTTCGAGTTCTTCGCCGTCTGGCTCGCCGGATGCCCGTGAAGTCCTACACCGCCTGCACCTGACCGTTCCGCACCCGCGACCACTGCGCCAGCGCGGAGTGCGCATCCGCCGGACCGTGCTTGCGCACCGCCGTCGCCGCGACCAGACCCATGAACAGCGGTTGCGGCCGCGCCGGCCGACTGGTCAGTTCCGGATGGAACTGCGCCGCGATGAAGTACGGATGCCCCGAGCCGCCCGTCGCGCCCTCCGAGACCTGCGGCAACTCCAGCACCTGCATGATCGGCTGCGCCGGGTGCCTGCCCGAGAACACCAGCCCCGCGGCCTCCAGCCTCGCGACATACTCCGGATCGACCTCGTAGCGATGCCGGAATCGCTCCCGCGCGTGCAGCGCGCCATCGGCCCCCGGCGCGGCAAGCCCCGCATGGTTGCCCGGCATCGGCAGGCCATACAGGAACTCCGCCAGCGTGCCCGGCGAGATGACGACCTCCTGCCCGCCCAGCCGCATCGTCCCGCCCAGGCCCTCGATCTTCTTCTGCTCCGGCAACTCGCTGATGACCGCGTCCGCGCAGCGGCGGTCAAACTCGCTCGAGCCCGCGCCCTTCAGCCCCAGCACGTTCCGCGCATACTCGATCACCGCGACCTGGAACCCCAGGCAGATGCCCAGGTACGGCACGCCGCGCTCGCGGCAATGACGAACGCACGCGATCTTCCCCTCCACGCCCCGGCTGCCGAACCCGCCCGGAACAATCACGCCGTCCAGCCCCTCCAGCCTCGCGCCGGCGTTGGCCGGCGTGATGTCCGTCGTCTCGATCCACCGCAGGTCGACATCCACGCCCAGGTGCGCCGAGCAGTGCTCGATCGCCTTGTCGATCGATGCGTACGCATCCCGCATCGCGACGTACTTGCCCGTCAGGCCGATCGCCACCCGCCGCTTCTTCGGGCGAACCAGCCCGTCGTGAAAAACCGCCCACTCCCGCCGCCGACGGTCCTCGATGCTCGTGTCCACGCGGTCGTGCAGGTCGAGCGTCGAGAGAATCTCCCGATCAAGACCCGCCAGACGCATGTCGTCGGGAATCGTGTACACGCTCGGCCGGTCGTGCATGCTGAACACCCGCCGCAGCGGAACGTTGCTGAACATCGCGATCTTCTGTCGCACCGGCTCGGTGATCGGATCCGTCGCGCGGCACGCGATCATGTGCGGCTGGATGCCCGCCTCCATCAGCCGCTTGATGCCCAGTTGCGCCGCCTTCGACTTCTGCTCGCCCAGCGTCTGCGGCTTGATGATGTACGTCAGCGCGACAAAACAGACCGAGTCCTCCCCCTCCTCAAACGCCAGTTCCCGCAGCGCTTCGATGTAGAACCCGTTCTCGTAGTCGCCGACCGTACCCCCCACTTCCACGAACACCACGTCCGCCGGCCGCTCCCCGTCGCCATACATCGCCAGTTCCCGCAGCCGACGTTTCACCTCACCCGTCACGTGCGGGATCCACTGCACATCGCGACCCAGATACGCCCCGTGCCGCTCGCGATCCACGATCGTCGAGAACACCTGGCCGCTGGTCATGAAGTTCATCCGCGACAGGTCCTGGTCGAGCAACCGCTCGTACGTGCCAAGGTCCATGTCGCACTCGGTCCCATCGTCAAGCACGAACACCTCGCCGTGCCGGAACGGGTTCAGCGTCCCCGCGTCGATGTTCAGGTACCCCTCGAGTTTGATGGGCGCGACCACCAGCCCCTTGTCCTTGAGCAACTTCGCCACGCTCGATGCAAAGATGCCCTTGCCCAGCCCGCTCATCACCGTGCCGAACACCGCGACGTACTTGTGCCGGCCGCGCCGATAGCCCTCGGGCATCGGCGAAAAGAACTCCGTATCCGTCGAGCGGTCCGCCTGTCGCGAAAGCAGCGACTCCGCGCCGCGCGCGGCCTGGCCAAACTCACGATCGCTCTCGTGCTCGCTGTCGGCGCCCGCATCGGACCGCGGCTCCGGCGCATGCGCCTCCAGCATCGCATCCGCCCGCCGAACCCGCCGGCGATGCCGCGAATGCGTCGAGACCACCGGCGACTCATCCGCCGCGCTCCACAGTGCGGCGGCGCCGCCGCGTCGGGTGTCCGGGGACGCATGCGGGGACGACGGGCTTTGCGGCGGCATGAACACATGGTAGCGGCCCCACCGCCGCGGCGGGCAATCCGCTCCGTTCGCGCACACTTTGTCCACAACGCCCCGGTCCGGTAGCCTTTGGGCCGTGCAGGTGATCACCGATCCAGCCGCGCTCGGCCCATACTTCGGCGGGGTGTTTGTCCCGACCATGGGTGCCCTCCACGCCGGGCACGCCCGGCTGGTGGAGTGCGCCCGCGACCTGCCCGCCCGCCGCGAAGCCCCCATCGTGGTCTCGGTCTTTGTCAATCCCACCCAGTTCAATGACCCGGCCGACCTTGCCCGCTATCCCCGGACGCTCGAGGCCGATGTCGAGGTGTGCCGACGTGCAGGGGCAGAGGTCGTCTTTGCGCCCGGGATCAGCGCCGTCTACCCCCAAGGCTCCACCTCGCCACCGCGGGATCTCCCCGCCGTCGCTACCGAGCCGCAACTCGAAGATGCCCACCGGCCGGGGCACTTCGCGGGTGTGTGCCAGGTGGTCCGGCGGCTGTTCGAACTCGTGCGGCCCCGCGCGGCGGTGTTCGGCGAAAAGGACTGGCAGCAGTTGCAGGTCATCCGCGCGATGTCCGAGCAGGAAGACCTCGGCGTGGAGATCGTGCCCGTGCCCACCGTCCGCGAGCACGACGGCCTCGCCATGAGCAGCCGGAACATCTTCCTGTCTCCCGATGCGCGATCACGCGCCGCCGCGATCTCCGGAGCCCTGTGCGAGGCAGGCGCCGCTCGCACAGTCCCCGCCGCCCAGGCGCGGATGCGCGAGATTCTCCTCGCGGCAGGTCTCGTAGTCGAATACGCCGTCGTTCGCGAGCCGCGCACGCTCATGCCTCTCCCCGCCGATGCCACGCACGGCCGCGCGCTCATCGCCGCGCAGGTGCGGTCGGGCGCGGGCATGGTCCGGCTGATCGACAATGCGGAGTGGAGAGTGAGTCCTGAGTCCTGAGTCCGCACAGTGTGGATGGGCCTTGGCTACTATCGACGCAAACCGAATGGAAAGGACGAACTTGCTCCGTACGCCCCTGCACAAGTTCCATGTCGAGCACGGCGGGAAGATGGTCGATTTCGCCGGGTGGGAGATGCCGATTCTGTACAGCGCGCCGGGCGCGGGCATCATCGCCGAGCACATCCAGTGCCGCACCAGCGGCGGGCTGTTCGATGTCTCGCACATGGGGCGCGTGGCGATCAAGGGTCGGCACGCGCGGCGGCTGCTGGAGCGCGTGTGCACGCGGCGGATTTCGGACATGCAGACGGGCCAGTGCCGCTACTCGCTGGCCTGTAACGAGCAGGGCGGCGTTCACGACGACATCATCGTCTACCGCATGGACGATGACGACTTTCTCGTCGTCGTGAACGCCTCGAACCGCGCCAAGATGCTGGCGCACTTCGAGAAGGTTCGCACATCCGGTGACCTGGTCTGCAAGATCGAGGACCGCACCGAATCGACGGCAATGGTGGCCATCCAGGGGCCAAAGGTGATGGACCTGATCTCGAAGATGAGCCGCGAGATCCCAACGCTCAAGCGCTACCGGTTTGCCGTGAAGAACCTGGTGTTCCTCAAGATCATCGTCAGCCGGACCGGCTACACGGGCGAGGACGGCGTCGAGGTCATTCTGCCCGCCAACATGGTCGGCATGGCGCTGGGGATGATCCTGAAGGATGCGGGTCTTGACAAGGAGGGCGGACTGATCCGCCCGTGCGGCCTGGGCGCGCGAGACTCGCTCCGCCTCGAAGCGGGCATGCCGCTCTACGGCCACGAACTCGGAGAGGACATCAACGCGCTGGCGTGCGGCGTCGATTTCGCCATCGCCCTCGACAAGGACACCGCGGAACTCGGCGAGCCGTTCATCGGGCAGGAGGCGCTCAAACGCACACGCGATGCGGGCGGGCCGCCGCGGAAGATGGTTGGTCTCGCGCTCGAGGGCAAGCGCACCGCGCGGCAGGGGATGAAGGTCAAGTTGGGGGGGGCGGGGGGCGGGCGCGAGGTCGGCATCGTCTCCAGCGCGTGCCTCAGCCCCACCCTCGGCTTCCCCATCGCCATGGCCTTCATCGACAAGGACGCGTGCGCCGAGGACACAGCCATCGAGGTCGATACCGGCAAGGACTCGGTCATCCCGGGCAAAGTCGCCAAACTGCCGTTCTACAACCCGACACGGGGGAAGTGAAAGAACGGTCCTGAGTCCTCAGGTCCTGAGTGCTGAGTCCTGAGCCCTGAGTGTCCTCCTCCCTACGATGCGGGCATGAGTTCACAGGGGCCACTCCGCCGATACTTCGACAACGCCGCGACGAGTTTTCCCAAACCGCCCGCGGTCGCCGCGGCGATGCTCCGCTACATGAACGAGGTCGGCGCGGCGGGGCGCGGGGCCTATGCCGAGGCGCGGCAGGGCGCGGCGGTGCTGCAACGCTGCCGCGAGCGCATCGCCCGACTTGTCGGCAGCGATTCACCCGAGCGCGTGGTTTTCACGCACAACGCGACCGATGCGCTGAATCTGGCGATCAAGGGCTCGGCCCGCGCTTTTGCGCAGCGAACAGGCAAACGCCCGCACGCCATCGTGACCAACATGGAGCACAACTCCGTGCTCCGTCCGTGCAACGAACTGGCTCGCGACGGCCTGCTCGAACTGTCCATCATCAACGCCAACCCGTCAACGGGAGTCGTGGATCCGGACGATCTGCTCTCGCATGTGCGGCCGGGGTGCACCGCGTTTGTCGCGATCAACCACGCAAGCAACGTCACCGGCTCGCTGCAGAACATCGCCGCGATCGGAGCGGGCGTTCGCGCCAGGGGCAACGACGCCGACCGCCCGCTTTTCATCGTCGATGCCTCGCAGTCCCTCGGCCACATCCGCGTGAACGCCCGCGAAGCCCACATCGACCTGCTCGCCTTCCCCGGACACAAGGGACTTCTCGGCCCGACCGGCACGGGCGCGCTCGTGATCGGTCGCGGCGTCGAAAACCGCCTCGCCACCGTGCGCGAAGGCGGCACCGGCAGTGTGTCGGAGCAGGACACGCACCCGGCCATGCTGCCCGAGAAGTACGAGGCCGGCTCGCACAACATCGTCGGCATCGCGGGCCTCTCCGAGGGCGTGGCATATCTGCTCGAGCGCGGGGTCGATGACATCCGCGCGCACGAGGCCGCGCTGCTGGCGCACCTGCTCGAAGCGCTCCATGCGATGCGGGCCGATGGTGTGCGCGTGCTGGGAGATGCGCCGGTCGCGCAGCGCGTCGGCGTCGTGAGTTTCACGCACCGCGAGTATTCACCAGCCGAACTCGCCGCGATCCTCGAAAGCGAGTTCGGCATCCTCACCCGCGCGGGGCTGCACTGCGCACCACTGGTGCACCGCGCGCTGGGCACATCGCCCGACTGCGCGCTGCCCGGGCAGGGCGCGGTGAGACTGAGCCTGGGTCCGTTCCTCAACGCCGATGATGTCCGAGCCGCCGCCGCGGCGATCGAATCGGCGTGCGGCGTCTCCGATGCGGCTGGCGCATGAGCAACGCTACTGCCCGCTGGCCGCCGGCAGCGAGGCCTTGCCGAACGCGCCCTTCTTGGTCGAGTCGCTCATCACCACGACGCTCACCGTCCCCGCGATGGGTCGCACACTTTTGGCATTCACGAAAATCGTGTACTTGTTGCCCGAAGTGCTGAACCGCCGCTGCCGCGAGTCGGCATTCATGTCGAGAAACTCGTCCGTGTCCAGATGCACATCCGGATCGGTGCCGGTCTCATCGCGGATGTCGTAGAAGTACAGCAGTACGCAGTCGGTCGCGCCGCTGGTGTTCAGCGTCGTTTCGATCTGCAGCAGCGGCTTGAGGGGGTCGGTCAGGATGGGTATGACGTTCACGCTGATGGGAACGACGTCGGCCGCCTTCGTCGGCCCCTGATCCGATGCGCAACCCGATGACAGGATCGACGCCGCAGCGAGAATGCTCGACGCCACGATCAATCGGACTGAGTTCATGGTGAGCCCCTTCGAGAATGCTCTCTTCTTTCATCGCGCAAACCCGCGCACTCTGCCCCCACGCTCCATCCAAGCCTTGCCGCCGCGCCCGGCCTCGCGGCAGCCACACCGCTCAGGGCTGCGGAACGATCGCCTGGCTTGGCGTTCCAGTCGCCCCACGCCAAGCCTGGGACAACTTCACATACGCGCTGACTCGCATGGTCACATGCCCATTCCACGGATACGGAACATCCCACGTCTGCTCGATGGGAATGCTGAAAGTCCACGTCTTGAAGCCGGCTTCGTCCCGATCTTCCACGACACCTGGGTCACCCAACTTGACCATCCACCGCTTCGAGTTGTTCTCGAACTTGATGACCTCCTGCGGCCTGAGGTGCACAAACGGAGGCTGCGCCGCGTTGCGATATACATCGTACTGCAGGTGCAACTCAGTGTTCTCAGGCGGAGTGTTGCCCCACGTCACGGTGATCTTCACCTGCCGCTGGCCCTGTGGCGTCTCATCGATCACACTCACGCTGATCGGTACCGCATCTGTCCACGGACGCGCAGACTTCCGTTCGGGATCAGCCACGCCACGGCCGCCATTCGTTGAGCCGCCGCTGCCGATCGAGCCGCAGCAACCAGCAACGCATGCCGCGGCCACGATCATCAACGCCCGCGCCACAACGCCCAAGGCCCCATTCGCTCGCTGCCGCATGTTCATTTGCCTCCACGGCTTCGCACCCTCAGAACCGATGGTCACAGACTACAACAAGCAAACCGAGTTGTCCAAATCCACCGAATAATGCCCCCCCTGATCAGGCTACTGTTGCATCAAGTCAACCCAGTTCTGAGCGTCTCGGCCGCGATTCCACACGCTTTGATACTCCTCATCACCGAGCAACCCCTTCGCCCGTTCGAGCGCGAGCAAGCCTTTCTTCGCGTTTTGCCTGTCGATCGACACACTGATGCTCAATGGCGCGGCGACCGCATGCGCCATCAGAGCGACTCCTTCCCGAACCGCACCGGACTCAACCTTGCACAACCCGATCTCGTGCAAAGTCCTCACGATGCCCGCGCGATCGCTGATCGCGTTGCGACATTCCAGAGTCTCACCGTAGCGCGACAGCGCTGCGGCGTAATCGCCGCGAGCATGCGCCACCTGGCCCAGATTGAACAGCGCAGCGCCGATGCGGTACTGATCCTTGAGTTCCTGGAGAACCGGCAACGCCTCCTTCAACACCTGCTCTGCATCATCAAGCCGCCCGGCCTCGAGCAACAATCCGGAGGCGTTCACCTTCGCGAACGCCAGCCCTCGCGTATCGCCGGCTCGCTCGTATGCGGCGAGCGCACGCTCGTGCTCGCGCAGCCCCGATTCAATATCTCCCAGCCGGTGGCACACGATCGCGATGTTGCTGTGCATCGCCGCGGCCTGCGTGTGCTCTCCCAGCCGCTCCCACACCGCCAGACTCCGCTCGTACGACGACCGGGCGTCGGAAAACCGGCCCGCGCCCCACTCCAGGTTCCCGCTCGCCGCCAGCAGACGGCCATCAAACCGCTCCTCGCTTCCGGCTCGACGCGCCAGCGCCTCGCCCAGCGCACGTCGGCCCTCTTCAAACTCCCCGTGCACGTACCACCACTTGTGCATCGCGAACGCCAGCCGGTCGAAGCGATCATCCGGCGGCGGCGATCCCGCCAGAACACGCAGCGCGGCGCGGATGTTCTCCACGTCGTCATCGATCAGCGCCATCGCCGGAGAACTTGAGCCCGGTGTCGCCTCCGCCGAGCGCTCCGCCTGTGCCAGACAGAACTCGGCGTGCCGTTCGCGCACCTGCGATGCATCCGCTCGCGCGTCCAGCCGCTCCGCGGCAAACTGCCGAACCGTCTCCAGAAAGCGATACCGACCCGTCGCCGCGTGGAACTGCACCAGCGACCGCGACACCAGCCGCCCGAGCACCGCATCGGGCGTGTGGCCCGGATGCTCGATTCGGCACACCGCCCCCGCCGCGGCGAGATTCCACCCGCCCGCGAACACCGCCAACTGCTCCAGCACCGATGACTCCTCGGGCGCAAGCAGGCGCACGCTCCACTCGATCGCCGCGCGGATGGTCGCGTGCCGTGTGCCCGGTCCGCCCGTCGGCGGGCCCAGCACGCGCAGCGCCTCGCCCAATCTCGCATCGATGTCGCGTAGCGACATCGTCGCGGTTCGCGCAGCGGCGAGTTCAATCGCCAGCGCGATCCCATCGAGCCGCGCGCACAGGTCCGCCAGCGCTGCCCCGTCCCCCGGCCCAATCCGGAACGAAGGATCCGCCAGCCGCGCACGCTCGATGAACAACCGGCCGCTCTCGCTCTGCGCGGCCTCCTCCGCCGGCGCGCCCGCCCGCGGAACAGCCAGCGATGGAACGCGATACGTCTGCTCATAGGGCAATCCGAGCGCCTCGCGGCTGGTCACCATCACCCGCGCCGAGGGGCACGTTTCCACGATCGCGCCGACCAGTTCCCGCACCGCGGGCAGCACGTGCTCCGCATTATCGAGCACCAGCAGCGCGACCTTCTCCGCAAGGTGCAGCGCGATGCGCGCTGCCGGAGCGCGGTCCGCGTTCTCCGCCGCGGGAATGTTCAGCGTCCGCGCCGCCGCACCGGCCACCGCCGCCGCATCGTCGAGCGTCGAGAGATCGACAAACCACGTGCCCGCGGGATACTCGCCACGAACGCCCGCGGCAGCCCGAATGGCCAGCCGCGTCTTGCCGCACCCGCCCGCGCCAGTCAGCGTCAGCACCGGTGCAGATGCCAGCAGGTCGCGCACCTGCGCGATCTCCGACTCCCTGCCCACGAAACTCGTCAACTCGCGCGGCAACACGCACGGCGCACCCGGCACGCCCTGCGCGGGGGCGGCCGTCGCGCTGCGCGACTCCGCCGGCCGGTCCGCCGCCAGCCGTAGCGACAGCGCGGCATCGCCCAGGTCCCGCGAACGCTGGTCACGGTCCTTGGCCAGGCATCGCTCCAGCAGCGCGCGAACCGGCGGCGACACATCCGGCGGCAGCGTGTCCCACGCCGGTTCATCGCGGATCACCGCCGCGAGCAGGTCCGCCGCGTTGTCGCCCGCGAACGCGGGCCGCCCCGTGAGACACTCGAACAGCACGCACCCGAACGCGAACACATCCGCCCGCTTGTCCAGTTCCATGCCCCGGGCCTGCTCGGGCGACATGTAGCCCGGCGTGCCCAGGACCCCGCCCGGCCGCGTGTTGAAGTTCACCGTCGTGCCCGTCGGCGCCGTGCTGTGCGCACCGTCCTTCGACCGTGGCGGCGCGGTGGCAAGTCCGAAATCCAGCACCTTCACGATCCCGTCTGGCCGCACCTTGATGTTCGCGGGCTTCAGGTCGCGGTGCAGAACGCCCGAATCGTGTGCCGCGGCGACTCCCGCCGCGATCTGCGCACACCACCGCAGCGCATCACCCATCGCGGGCCGACCCCGGGCCAGCAGACCCGCCAGCGTCGGGCCCTCGACGTGCTCGAGAACCAGGTACACCGATACCTCCGACTCCTCGACGCCAAAGAGCGAGGCGATGTTCGGATGGTTGAGCGCGGCCAGCACCCGCGCCTCGCGCAACATCCTGGCGCGACGTTCCGGATCGGTGAGCACTTCGGGGTGCAGGGCCTTGATGGCGACCTGCCGCGACAGCCGAGGATCGATGGCGAGATAGACCACGCCCATGCCGCCGCGGCCGATCTCGCGCTCGATTCGAAAGTTGCCGATGGCGTCGGGTCGCTCGGACACAAGGAGGCCTCACGAGCCCCGCCCCCGCTCATTCCCACCGCACCCAGGTCATCCGATACCCCGCCGGCCACGCCGTCACCTCTAGGCCCCGGCAGATTCAGCCCTGCGGCACTTCCTCCCAATGCCCGCCCATGTGCCGCACGATCTTCCCAGTCGCAAGGTAAAGTGCCTGCTCGGCGATGTTCGTGCAGTGCGCGGCCATGAACTCGCACAGTGAGGTCAGTTCCTGCAGCAGGAACGCGTACTCAACCGGCATCAGGCGGCCTGCGACCTGCGCCGTCAGGTCGCGCAGGATGGCCTTCTTGAACTCCTCCACCGCGTCCTCCGAAGCAAGAACGATCTTGGCCAGCGCAGGGTCGTTCCGCTCCAGCGACACGCTCGCATCGCGCAGAATCCCGACCACCGAGTTGGTCACGACGCGGAGCGTGTCGGGCAGTTGCGTCCCCTGCGTCGCCAGCGCGGGCACGCGCTCGGCGATGGCGACGCCCGCATCCGCGATCCGCTCCAGTTCGTTGTTCACCTTCACGATCGTGAGCACCAGCCGCAACTGCTCGGGCGCGAGTTGCGAGCCCTCCCGCGTCGCATCGGTCAGCAGTTGCACCGCCGCCCGTTCCAGGTCGACATCCACCCGGTCGATCACCTCGTCCATCGCGATGGCCCGTCGCGCCGCCTCCACGTCGCGCGAAAACGCCGCGTCAAACGCGGCCTCGATCAGCGCCTGCACACGCCGGGCCTGCTCGGCCAGGTCCGCCTTCATCCGGGCGGCGCGGTTGGCGAAGGTTTCCGGGGTCAATGGCATCGGTCGGGCCTCGCTGGTCTCGCAACGATACGCCCCACACCGCGCGCCGGACGTGCCCCACCATCGGAAATCGGCGCAATGCGACGCCCCTTCGTCAACCCATCGCCCAACGCTACCATGCTCGCCCACGCCAGAGGAGCAACCCACATGTTCGATATTCAGGTCGTTCACGCCCGTCAGATCCTCGATTCCCGCGGCAACCCCACGGTCGAGGTCGAGATCGGACTTTCCGGCGGAATCGTCGCCCGCGCCGCCGTGCCCTCCGGAGCCAGCACCGGCGAGCACGAGGCCGCCGAACTCCGCGACGGTGAGAAACGCGTCTACATGGGCAAGGGCGTCCTGAAGGCCGTCGAGAACGCCATCGACCGCATCGGCCCCGCCATCGAGGGCATGGACTGCCGCGAGCAGCAGGAGATCGATCAGGCCATGATCGAACTCGACGGATCGCCAAACAAGAAGAACCTCGGCGCCAACGCGATCCTCGGCGTGTCGATGGCCTGCGCCCGCGCCGCGGCCAAGGCCTGCGACCTCCCGCTCTACCGCTACCTCGGCGGCGCATCCGCCCGCGTCCTGCCCGTGCCCATGTTCAACGTCCTCAACGGCGGAAAGCACGCCGACAACAACATCGACTTCCAGGAGTTCATGGTCCAGCCGTGGGGCTTCGACAACTTCGACGATGCCCTGCGGTGCGGCGTCGAGATCTACCACACGCTCAAAAAAGTGCTGCACGAGCGGCATCTCTCAACCGCCGTCGGCGATGAGGGCGGTTTCGCCCCCGACCTCAAGAGCCCCGAAGATGCGCTCAAACTGCTCGAAGAGGCCACCGACAAGGCGGGCTATGACTGGGGACGCGAGGTCTTCGTCGCCCTCGACCCCGCGACCAGTGAACTCTGGAACGAGGCCGCCGCAAAGAGGAAGAAGGGCTACTGCTTCTTCAAGAGCGACCCCAGGAAGATCGTCAGCAGCGACGACATGATCGAACTCTGGAGCGGTTGGTGCCGCAAGTACCCCGTCCGCTCGCTGGAAGACGGCCTCGCCGAGAGCGACTGGAAGGGCTGGAAGGCGCTGACCGATGCGCTGGGCGAAAAGGTCCAACTCGTCGGCGACGATCTCTTCGTGACCAATCCCAAGTTCCTGCAACGCGGGCTCGATGAGGGCTGCGCCAACTCGATCCTCGTCAAGGTCAACCAGATCGGCACGCTCACCGAAACCTTCGACGCCGTCAACCTCGCCCACCGGAACGGCTACACCGCCGTGATGAGCCACCGCTCCGGCGAGACCGAGGATTCGACCATCGCCGACCTCGCCGTCGCGACCAACTGCGGGCAGATCAAGACCGGCGCGCCCTGCCGATCCGACCGAAACGCCAAGTACAACCAGTTGATCAGGATCGCCGATGACCTCGGCTCCGCGGCCATCTACGGCGGGGGCTTGTGGCGGAAGGGGTAGGTGGATTGTGCTAAGATAGTTGTGCCCGGGAGACCTGATCGTGTCACTCCATGAAGAGAACGCCGTACGAAAGGCCCTTTCGCTTGATCAACTCGGGCTGCCCGCTGCGCCGATTGTCCGACGTGTGGAGTTCTCTTTCGGCAAAGACACCGCGGACGACCCTGCCGTGTTCGTAGTGGCCTATCTGGATGCCGATACGCCAGACTCGGAGTGGACGAACGAGAACCTGAGGCCCATTCAGGAACGTATGCGGGAAGCGGTTCGCGACGGGGGTATTGACCGTTGGGTTCATGTACGCTTTGCGCGCGAGCAGAACCTTCGAGCCGCCGGCTAATCGATGACACTCGCCGACCACCTCATCGAGCAGGCCACGTTGCTGATCGAGGCCGATCCAACCAAGCCGCGTCAGGCCAACCTGCGACGCGCGGTTTCGAGCGCGTACTACGCCCTCTTCCACGAGACATCGGCTCAGGCTGTGACCGTGTTCATGGGAGTCGAGGGTGCCGCGAGCGAACTCGGCCACCGCGTACGGCGTGCCCTCGAGCATCGAAACTTCTTCAAAGCCGCCAAGTGGTTCACCGCTGGTCGGGCGACGGACATGCCTGAGACTCTGCGGTTCCTCTTTTCCGCCATCGGTGCCGACCTGAGGCAGTTTTGCCAGGCGTTCACAGACCTCCAGGAAGAGCGGCATCGCGCAGATTATGACCTATGGTCCGAGTTCGACAGAGAAGAATCGCAGCGGCTTGTGGCGTCGGCCGGAGCCGCGATCAGCCTGATCCGCCGAATCAAATCCGACCCCGCCACAGTCGCGTTCTTCTGGGCCTGTCTGCTCGGCGATGCGATGAAGAGCCGGGCATGACTTCCAATGCGTGGTGCCGGAACTCCTCCATCCGCCGATTCCGGGCCGGTAGTACCATGCCCCCATGCCCGAACGACTCACCCCGCGTCCGCTGATCCTCGCTGCGACTCTTATCGCCGCGCTGACCCTGCTCTCCCCCGCCGCTGCCCAGCCCCCCGACCCCCGCTTCGACGAAGAAACCGGCCGCGACCGACGGGTCTGGCCGCCAGATGTCCTCGTCGACTACACGCGCATGCGGCTGACGATGGAGATCCCCGACATGAGCGCCGCCGCGTTCCGCGGCGTGCAGGAACTCTGGTTCACCGGCATCGGCGCGCCGCGTACGAGCCTGACGATCGACTGCGGGCCCGGCCTCACCGTCCAATCGGTCCACTTCGTCAGCGCCTCCGGCGGCGTCCGCCCCTGCGAGTTCTCGCGGCCCGCGACCAACAAACTCGCCATCACCTTCCCCGCCCCGCTGCCGGTCGGGCAGACAGCCCTCCTCCGCATCGCCTACGACGCCAGGAACCCCGGCGGACGCGGCGCCGGCCTCACCTTCTCCGGCGATGACCGCCGCACGCCGGAGGTGGACTACATGTGCCACGCGCAGGGACAGCCCCAGAGCAACCACCTCTGGTTCCCCTGCCACGATTTTCCCAACGACCGCCTCGCCACCGAGTTGGTCATCACCGTGCCGCACCCCTACGAGGCCGTCTCCAACGGTTTCATCCGCTCGATCACCCACCACCCCGCCGCCGGCGATCTCCCGCGACGCGTGACCTACCACTGGGTGCAGGATGCCGAGCACCCCTTCTACCTCGTCACGCTCATCGTCTCGAAGTTCGACGTCATCAACCTCGGCGGTCCCAACTCCAACCGCCCGGGACTCTGGATCCCCGTCTACGGCGCGCTCGGCTCGGGCGGCGCGCTCGAACTCAACTTCGCCAACACCCCGGCCATGATCGCCCACTTCGAGAAACTCTTCGACTCGCCCTTCCCCTGGGACAAATACGCCCAGATCATCTGCCGCGACTTCGCGGCGGGCGCAATGGAGAATACCTCCGCTTCGACATTCGCCAACATGTTCGGCCGGCGCGGCGCATCGGGCTTTGCCGACGGCATCATCGCCCACGAACTCGTGCACCAGTGGTTCGGCGACCTCGTCACCTGCCGATCATGGGAGCACCTCTGGCTCAACGAGGGTTGGGCCACCTTCGGCGAGGCCCTCTGGGCCGAGCAGCAGCGCGGCCGCCGTCGTTACGACGGCGTCATCTGGGAGAAGTTCTCGTCCACCATCTCCCGCACCGGCGGCCGCTCCGCCCCGCGCGATGCCGCGCTGGTCTCCAACCTCTACCGCAACCCCGACCAGCGCTTCTACGCCGCCGAGAATCCCTACGACCGCGGCGCTGTCGTCCTTCACATGCTCCGCCGCCGGCTCGGCGACGACATCTTCTGGAAGGGTGTCCGTCTCTATCTCAAGCGCCATCGCTTCAACCAGGTCGAAACCGACGACTTCCGTGTCGCGCTCGAGGATGCCAGCGGCGAATCCCTCGAACGCTTCTTCGACCAGTGGGTCCTGCGCCCCGGCCACCCGCAACTGGCCGTCGATCTCGAATGGACCGACGATCAGCGACCAAACGGCGAGACCGCGGGCACCCTCCGCATCCGTGTCGAGCAGACCCAGAACATCGACGAGTTCAACCCCGCCTACGCGTTCGTGCTGCCGGTCTGGCTCGACCTCCCCGAGGCCGGTAGAACCGGACGCACCGTGCACTTGGTGTGCGATTCCCGGATCACCACGGCCGAGTTCGCCCTGCCGCGAAAGCCCGACAGCGTCACCGTCGATCCCGGCATGACCGTCCTGGCCGACACCACGATCCGGCAGGATCTCGCCGCGTGGTTGCGACAACTCGAACACGGCCCGTCCGTCGCCGCGCGTGCCGTCGCCGCTCTCGCCCTCGCCGCTTTCGACGATGACCGCGCTCACGCTGCACTCGCCGCCATCGCCTTCGGCGATCTCGAAGACGATGCGGCGGTCATCGCCGCGGCAACCTCAGCGCTCGCCGAGCAACCCCCCGTCGCCGCGACGGGACCTTGAGCGACCAGGACGCCGACCACAAACCCCGAAGAGTGAGCCACCACATGAGTACGAAGCAGATCGCCCTCGTCACGGGCGCGAACAAGGGCATCGGCCTCGAAACCAGCCGACAACTCGCCCGCGCGGGGTTCACCGTGCTCATGGGCTCGCGCGATGAAGCCCGCGGCAAGCAGGCCGCGGAACCCTTGCGCAACGAGGGCCTCGATGCCCGATTCATCCGGCTGGAAGTCACCGACACCGCGAGCATCTCCGCCGCAGCGGAGACGATCGGCCGAGATCACGGCCGCCTCGATGTGCTGGTGAACAACGCGGGCATCGCGGTGGAGGGTTGGGACGCCAAGCCGAGCACGGTCTCGATGGAGAAGGTTCGAGAGACCTTTGAGGTGAACTTCTTCGGGCTCATCGCGGTCACGCAGGCGATGCTCCCGCTGCTGACGAAGAGCGCGGCGGGACGGATCGTGAACCTCACCAGCATCCTCGGTTCAATGAGCGAGCACCGCGACCCCAACTCACCGATCCACGGCATGCTGTGCATGGCCTACAACGCCAGCAAGGCCGCGGTGAACATGTTTACCGTCAACCTCGCGCACGAACTCCGCGAGACCAAGATCAAGGTCAACGCGGCACACCCGGGCTGGGTGAAGACCGACATGGGCGGCGAGGGCGCACCGCTGGATGTCACGCAAGGCGCGTGGACGAGTGTGTACCTGACGATGCTGCCCGAGACCGGCCCCACCGGCGGGTTCTTCCACAAGGACGTGCACATGAGGTGGTGAGTTTCGATGTTGGATTGTGGAACTGGAGAACGGAGTCAAAGGCTCGAGACCTTCCCGATCATCCTGCCCGATCCAGAATCCAAAACCGCAATCCACAATCTCGGATCAGTCCTCCGGGATCGCCGGCTCGGTGTTCTCGGCCTCGACAGGCCCGGGGCGGAAGACCATGCGCCGGTGCGGCACACCCGCTTCATCGAACACCTCGGAATCGAACGTCCACCCCAGCGAGGCGTAGAACCCGTACGCGGTGTCGCGCGCGTGGCAGAACAACTCGCGCAGGCCCAGTTCGCCAAACGCCCTCTGCTCGACCGCCACCACCAGCCGCGTGCCGATGCCCTCGCCCTGCCGCTGCAGGTCCACGGCCATCTGCATGAGTTTGCCCACCCCCGGTTCGGGATGATCGGGCAGCAGCGTGGCGCATCCGACGATGCGCGGGCCCGATGGGTGCGCGAACACCGCCACAAAGTGCTCGAACCGCTCCTCAACGCCGGGAAAGAGCGCCTTGAACTTCGGCACGTCCAGACCGATCGGCCGCAGAAGCACCGACTCACGGAGGGCGCACTCCTGCGGGTAGAGCGGGTCGTCGAGCGTGATGCGGCGGATGGTGATCATGGGCGGGAGGAGGCTAGTAAAGCACGTTGGGCGGCCCGGTGCAAGCGGCCGGATGGGGGCAGGCTTGGAGAGTCGATGGACCGCTCAGCGGGATGACCCGATACACTTGTGGAAAGAGGAGCCGCGAATGAAGCCGGTTGAGAAGATGATCGTGACCGATGCACAGAACCGGCCGGTTGCGGTGCAGATCAAGTATTCCGACTGGCTGGAGATTGAGCGCACGCTCGGCGCGGCACACACAAACGGCGCGTCGAACGTGGACCTTTCGAGATTCGCCGGTACATTGAAACTCCCCGGTGATCCGGCGGAGTACCAGCAGCGGAGCAGGGATGAATGGCGATGAAGTGGGTCATCGACACGAACATTGTGCTGTACCACCTTGGCGGGCGCCTGGATGAGCCGATCCCTGCCGGGGAGCACTCAGTGTCCGTCATTACGGAACTTGAGTTGCTCTCGTGGGATCAACTGGACCAACCCGGCGATGCGGCTGTCCGTGCTTTCCTTGGTGCCGTTGGGAGGGTCGATCTCACCCAGGCAGTCAAGGACGCCGCGGTTGTGCTGCGTCGCACTGCGCGATTGAAACTCCCGGATGCCACTGTCGCGGCCAGCGCTCTTGCGACCGGCGCCACGTTGCTCACCGCGGATGAACGCCTTCACCGAGTGCCGGGGTTGGCTGCTGCCCCGCTCAAGTTGAAGAGATGAGCAGGGATGAACCCCGATCGCGAATCCTCCGACGCGACGCTGCTCTGCGAAGGGTGCGGCTACGTGCTGGAAGGGCTTGACGCGGGCGGGGCGTGTCCGGAGTGCGGCAGGCCGATCGTGGAGTCCTTGCCCGGCGCGCGGACCGGCTCGCCCTTCCAGAACGACCCGACCTGGCGAGGCTTCATCCGCCAATGCGTGATGCTCATCCGCGAACCCGGCCGACTCTTCGCCCGCGCCCGCATCGGCCACAGCGCCGATGCCCCCCTGCTCTTCCGCTCGGTCGCTGTGGCATCGATCGCGGCACTCGCGCCGCTGTGCGGATTCGCCCTTGCCGCCGCTGGGCGTTCCTCTCGCGAACACGACATCATCGCCGTGCTGATGTTCCTCTTTTCCCTGTGGGGCGTGCTCACCGTGCTCCTGCTCGTGCTCACGACCATCGAGCGCATCGGCATCACGTTCTTTGCGAACAGGCGCGGATGGCGCGTGCCCCCGCCCGTCGCGCGCACCATTTGTGCGAACGCCGCGCCGGGGTGGATCGCCGCCGGCGTGCTCTGCGGCATTGGCGTGTGCGCCGTCCCGGCCATGCTGCGCGTGGCCCGCGATGTGCCCCTGCCGTGGCGAACCACGGCCGATGCCGCCGCGGCTTCGCCCCCCCTGCTGGGCTTCATCGCGGGCATGATCGTGTTTGAGATGCTCGTGTATGTCGGCGTGCGCCGATGCCGATACGCCAACTGGGCGGCGCGGCCGTGAATCCAGATCTACCGTTCAGCCCGCCGCGCGCAGCGCGTGCTCAAGGTCCGCGATCAGGTCATCGCAGTTCTCGATCCCGCAACTCAGGCGGATGAGCGTGTCGCTGATGCCCAGAGCCTTCCGCTGATCGGTGGGCACGCTCGCGTGCGTCATGATCGCCGGGTGATCGACCAGCGATTCGACACCCCCGAGGCTCTCGGCCAGCGCGAACACGCGCACGTTCTCCAGGAACTTGCGGGCCTCGGGCAGGCCGCCCTTGATGAAGAACGTGATCATCCCCGTGAAACCCTTCATCTGCTTCTTCGCGATCGCGTGCTGCGGATGGCACGTAAGCCCGGGATAGAGCGTGCGCTCGACCATCGGGTGCTTGGCAAGCCATTCCGCCACGCGCTGCCCCGTGGCGTTGTGCCGCTCCATGCGCACCGCGAGCGTCTTGATGCCGCGGAGAACCATGTACGAGTCGAACGGCCCGAGCACTGCGCCCACCGCGTTCTGATGGAACCGCACCTTCTGTGCGAGCGTCAGGTCCTTGCACACCAGCAACCCGGCAACGGCATCGGAGTGTCCGCCGAGGTACTTGGTCGCCGAGTGCATGACCATGTCGAACCCGAACTCCAGCGGCCGCTGGTTGAAGGGCGAGGCAAACGTGTTGTCGCAGACAACGATCGCGCCCGCCGACTTCTCGCGCACGAGTCTGGTCGCCGCGGCGAGATCCACGACTTTCAGCGTCGGGTTCGTCGGTGTTTCGATCCACACCAGCCTGGTCTTCCCGCTCAGCGCATCGCTCAGCCTGTTCAGGTCCGTCATATCGACGTACTTGATCTTCAGCCCCTGCGAGCGTGCGGCGACACGCGAGAACAGGCGGTTGGTCCCGCCATAGACATCGTCCATGCAGACGACCTCATCGCCCGCATCGAGCAGTTCGAGCACGGTCGTCGTCGCGGCGAGCCCGGAAGCGAACGCGAAGCCGCCGCAGGAGGGATCGTCCTTTTCATCGATCTTCGAGCCCTCGAGTTTGGCGATCATCCGCTCCAGCGCGTAGCGCGTCGGGTTGTGCGAGCGCGAGTACTCGAATCCCGCGTGCTCGCCCGGCGAACGCTGCGCGTACGTCGAGGCGATGGAGATCGGCGGCATCACCGCCCCGGTGACGGGGTCGGGGCGCTGGCCGGCGTGGATGACCTTGGTGTCGAAGTTGTCGGAATGGTGCATGTGACTCCTGGGGCAATACAGACGACGGGTCGCCATTCATGGTTGAACCAACTCTCGGAACGCCTCCGCAGCCTCCTCTTCGCCCTTCGACCCTCGCCGCTCGTTCTCCGCAATAACCCAGCGCTGGCGCTCTGACGACCATTTCAGGTTCAACTTGACAGTCTCGTGGTCGATGTGTAGCTCAATGTACCCAATCAGCGGATACGTCAGACTATTCGTTCGAGTCACTTCGTGGGAATGTTCTTGACGAATTGTCTCTCTTCCCGAAGCTTTCCTGAGAACTCTAATACGCTGAACGAGTCGCGAACCAAGTTCCCCTACATAGGCGCTTTGGCCCTCTCGGCGCATCAGCTCAGTTCTCCGCGGCTGAGCTTCTCTGTCGTTCGTATAGCTAGATATTAGCTCCAGCAGGATGTCGATCCGACGCCTGACTCCAACGACACGTTCTCCAGAAACGACCGCTGGATGAACCTCCATGATCCTCGAGATTCCTTCCTCAGCCTCTCGAATGTCGGGCAACAGCCCCTCCGGCCCGCCGGAGTAGGCGCGGTCCCAGGCACGGACCAATCTGTTCCCAAGCAATCGAGCATGCGCACGGTCAATCGTTGCAGCCAATTCATCAAACCGCTGTTGAATCAATCGATGTCCCTCGGTCCGATAGTATTCGTTCAACAACCGGCCGACATGCTCGCAGTCGTGAAACAACTTAGGGTCTTCCCGTTCATATGCTGCGATTGCAGCCAGCTCGTTGATGCACTCTAACGAACTTACCTTCGCTGGTGTCTTTGAAAGCGCCTCGTAGAGGGTGAACGCAGAGTTTCGCATCTTTGTTCGCTGCCTGTCCTTTGCGGATGGCACCAAGACCGGAGCCAGGACTAAGGCCGCCGTCAATACCGTGCACAGAGTCAGTAGCCACAAGAGCCAGCTGAGCCACTTCGGTACCGATGCAACGGCTGCCTCCGCTTGTCCTTGATTGGGTTGGTGTGTTACGCCGACACGTCGCGAGCCGGGACCCAATCCACCGATCGATCCAACAGGTACCCAAATCCCCGTATCCTTGACCGAGACTTCCGCTGACTTCGAGATCTGGCCAAGGTGTACAAGCTCGCGCAGCCGGGCCGAACTGAATGGGCCAACGACTACTCCGTCTGTCTTGACAAGGTACTCGCGCGCCACGATTTAGCCTCGCTCTGAGTAGTGACTCCACCTGAAGTATGACATACAATGCGAGCAATTGCAACTACCGCACCAACTGCCCGCGGAGGTAGTTGATCATGTCGATCTTGGTGATCAGTCCGTAATACGTTCCATCGCGTCCGACGACGATCGCGATGCGATCGGCGCGGAAGATCGGCACCAGCGCGCTGACCGGCGCTTCGGGCACGATCGTTTCCAGCCGGCGCGTCATGAAGTCCGACACCGGCTTGTCGAAGCCGCTCGAATCATGCGTCACGGCGAGCAGGATGTCGCCCTCGTCGATGATTCCCGCGACGCGGTCGGTCTCGTCCATGACGACCATCTGCGAGACGCCGTACATCTGCATCCGCTTGATCGCCTGACGGATCGGGTCGCCCGAGCGGAGCGTGTGGTCCTCGCGCTGCTGGTGGCGGCGCGCGACCAGGTCGCGCAGGTCGTTGAAGCGTTCGCGCTCGATGAAGCCGTTGTCGATCATCCAGAAATCGTTGAACATCTTCGACAGGTACTTCGCGCCGCTGTCGCAGACGAATGTCAGCACGTTCATCGGCTGTGTCTGCCTGCGCGCGTACGTCATCGCGGCCGAGACCAGGCACCCGGTGCTCGATCCCGCGAGCACGCCCTCGATGCGCAGCAGGTCCCGCGCCGCGTGGAAGGCCTCGCCATCGGTCACGCTGATGGCCTCGCTCACCAGGTCGAGATCGCAGAACTTCGGGATGAAATCCTCGCCCATGCCCTCGACCAGCCACGAGCCGGGCGTGATCTGCTTGCCCTCGTTCTTCAGCGGCGCAAGGATCGACCCCGCCGGATCGGCGAGGACGATCTTCACGGGCTTGGCCCCCTTGGCCGCGCGCTCATTGAAGTACTGCGCCAGCCCCGCAAGCGTCCCGCTCGAACCCACACCGACGACCACGGCATCCACCCCGCCGACGCTCGACATCTGCTCCTCGATTTCGGGGCCGGTCGTCTCGTAGTGAGCGCGAGGGTTGTCCGGGTTGTTGAACTGGTCGACGTAGAGCGAGTTGGGGATCTTCTTCGCCAGGCGCGCGGCGAGGTCCTGGTAGTACTCGGGGTGCCCCTTCTCGACATCGCTGCGCGTCAGGATGACCTCCGCGCCCATCGCCCGCAGGTGCTGGATCTTCTCCTGAGACATCTTGTCGGGCATCACGACCTTGAGCGCGTAGCCCTTCTGCCCGGCCACCAGCGCAAGGCCCAGACCCGTGTTGCCGGCCGTCGCTTCGACGATCGTCGGACGCGGCTCGGCCTTCGGGTTCAGACGGCCGTCCTTCTCGGCCGCCTCGATCATCGAGAGACCGATGCGGTCCTTGATCGAGCCCGCCGGGTTGGCCAGTTCCATCTTGCCGAACAGGCGGCACTTCCCCGCGTTCATCTTCGTGAACTCGAGGATCGGCGTTCGGCCGATCATCTGGAGGATGCTGGTGAATGGCGGTGTCAGCGGCATCTGCGGCATAGGGCCTAGTTTAGCGAAGCGCCGACGCCGCGTGCGCGAGCCGGCACGCCCGCTCCGACAAATGCCGCGGGTTTCGGGGTTTCACACGCCCGCGGCGGCGCGCAGAGGCTTCGAACGCTCGGCCAGCCTGTCGGCGCGGACCTCGCCGCCGACGATCGTCGCCACAGCGCGGCCCTTGACGCGGCGGCCGAGGAATGGTGTGTTGCGCGATCTGCCGGCCAGGCTGTCCGGCGTCACCGTCCATTCCATCGCGGGGTCGATCAGTGTCACATCGCCCGCCCCACCCACGTGCAACTGACCCAGCCCGAGCGCGGCGCTGGGAACCGCTCCGCCCGTCGCATCGAGCCGATCGAGCCGGCAGAGGCGGGAAGGCTCGATGGTCATCATCGCGACCAGTCGCGGCCAGTCGATCACTCCGGGAGTGATCAGCGCCTCGATGTAGAGCGCCAGCGCGGTCTCGAGCCCGATGATCCCGAAAGGCGCGGAGTCAAAGTCCATCGCCTTGCGCTCGGGCGTGTGCGGCGCGTGATCGGTCGCGAGCACCGTGATCGTCCCATCCGCCACGCCTTCGAGGATCGCATCGATATCCGACCGCTCGCGGAGCGGCGGGTTCATCTTCGCGGCGGTCCAGTAGCCGCCGCCCCCCCCACCGGTCTCGACCTCCTCGTGCGTGAGCAGCAGATGATGCGGCGAGGCCTCCGCGCTGACGGGCTGGCCCTCGCGCCTTGCGCGGCGGACAATCTCGACGGAGCCGCCGCTGGAAAGATGCTGCACGTGGTAGCGGCAGCCGATGGCGCGGTTCAGCCGGACATCGCGCTCGATGATGACTTCTTCGGCGACGCGCGGCCAGCCGATCAGGCCCAGTCGCATAGCGACACTCCCGGCGTGCATGGAGGCGCCGCGTGTGAGCGAGGCCTCCTGGCAATGCTGCATGAGCGCGAGCCCGGTGGGACGGATGTAGGTGAGAGCCTTGGCCATCAGCCCCGCGCTGGCGACGCAGTCGCCATCATCCGAAAACCCCACCGCGCCCGCCGCGGCCATGAGCATCAACTCGGCGAGTTCCTCGCCCTTTCGGCCGATGCTGACCGCGCCGACGGGGAAGACGCGGCAGTGCGCGGTTCGTTCGGCCTGTCGGTAGACGAACTCGATCATCGAGTCATCATCGAGCGGCGGGTTGGTGTTGGGCATGCAGCAGACGCTGGTAAACCCGCCGCTGACCGCCGCGGCGGTGCCGGTGGCGATGGTCTCGGCATCCTCGCCTCCGGGCTCGCGCAGGTGGACGTGCGGGTCGATGAGTCCGGGCGTGAGGATCAGCCCCTCGGCATCGATGACACGCTCGGCCCCGGAACGAGAGAGGCCCGCGGCGTTGCTGCCGCGGCGCGGCGCGACGGCGGCGATGAGGCCATCGGCGATGGCGACATCGCCCACGGCATCGGTGCCGGAGACGGGATCGATGATGCGGGCGTTGGTGATGAGGAGGCTGCTCATGCCGGGAGGATAACCGGCTTGGCGGCCCGTTGGCTGCTCGCGGCCAAGATGCTCAACGAGGTGGCTCCGTCAGATCCCCACGCGCACATACGCCGCGCGGAGACAGGGCACGCCGAGGTCATCAAGGACCCAGAGCAGGTAGTACCCCGGCGGGGCGACCGCGGCGTTCGCAGGGGCAGTCACTTTTGCCTGGCCACCAGACATCTCGAACTTCAGCGGAACGTAGCGCTGGTCCTGATCAAAGCCGTGGGTCACGGTGGTCAGGCGTGTGAGCGCTGCCAGTTTCAAGTGACGTCCTTCGACCTGCAACACCGAGATCAGATACTCGACGCCGTACTCCATAACCTGCGGAACTGTGTTCAACACCCACTGCGAACGTTGCGGGTTGCCCTGCAAGTACGCGGGGAGGTAGTACTGCGCGTTCTCGCATACGACCCCGGCATTGTTCCCACCAGCCGTCATCACGCGTCCATCATCCATCAGCGACGCCGTAGAGTGGTACCAACGGGGGGTGGCCATCTCGACGCCGACCGGATCAACCGTCCACTGGCCCGTCGCGGGGTCAAAGACCTCAGCACGCATCACCGGGCTTTGCGGCGTGGGCAGGGCGCACCCGCCGAGGGCGACGACTTTGCCATCGGGCAACACCACCATGTTGTGATCCCGGCGGGCCAAGTTCATGTTGCCGACTTGCGTCCACGTCGGCGATGACGGGCCGGCGAACACCACGGCCATATCTGTTGCAGCACCTGTTGGGTTGTTCGCAACCGGCGCGCCGCCGGCCTTCAGGACCTTACCCGCCACCGCGTCAAACATCACCGCCGACGAGTCAGCGCAATGCGGCAGAATGCTGTCAATCGTGCTGCCCCATGTCCACGTCGAAATGTCGAGAAAGAACGTGTCTCGGTGCGGACCGGCATCGAACAACCGACCATCCGGCATCACGAACATGAACGGATAGACTTCCTGCACGCGCGTGGCAGAAGTCATAAGCGACCAGGAGTCAGCGCCGGGGTCATAGACCTCCGGTGTGTCCGCGGTCGAGACGGGATTGATCGTGACCCATCCGGCGAACACCGCCACCTTGCCGCTTGGAAGCAGCGTGCAGGTCGGGTACCAGCGGTTCTCGTGCATGTCGGCGACGCGGGTCCAGGGATTCGATGGCAACGAACCTGAGTCGAAGATGGCCGCGAACTTGGGTGCCTTGCCATTGGAAGCAAACTCGCCACCCGCCGTGAGAATGCGCCCATCCGGCAGGGCGCAGTGGCCGCAGCAATGAAGATTCAGGTTCTGGCCAGTTTGGTAGATCGGCTGCTGATTCGTTTCACTCGGGTCATACAGCGCAGTGGGCGTGGTCGATGGGGAGCCATCCGCCCAATACAGGTACTTGCCGATCTTGAGGTGTACAAGGTGAACGGCACGGTGCTGCATTGGAATTGAGTTAGCAGGTTCCCACGAGCCGGGCATTCAGTTTCGCCTCCTTCTGGCACATCCAACGAGTGCCGATAGTACCAACAGTGCGTGCGCTGGCGCCGGAACGACCGATACGCGATCCACAATAATCGGGGCCATAGGGAGGCCCGCGGGATGGTCCACTTCAAACCGAAGCCGGAGCCAATACGCGCCTTGATCCACATTGCCATTTGCAAGGGTCCCCAAAAGCGCATTGTCAATGAAGTACGAAATTTGTGCACCCGTACGGACCATTTTGAATTCATGAAGTCCAGGGTCCAAGGCCATCGGAAGCACAGTGGTCGGACCCGGGCCAATCACAACCGCACCTGACTCGAGGTAGTTGAACTCACCGAGCCCCCCCCCTTGCGAACCAGAAAGCCGCATACTGATCGATCTGTGCGAACCGGCCGTCAAACCCATGACGGCAATCGCTGTGAAATCGCCAAAGACAGGCGAGATAAAGGTGTCAAGATACTGGTAGTTTGTCGGCGAGCCAAATGACGACGGCAGGTTGAGCGAGTTCACGGTCAGCAAGCCGCCCGAGACCTGATAGTCCCACGCTTCGGGGTCCGGCCACCATGTCTGCCAGTGCGGGGCCAGTTCATCGCCATCGAAGTCATCGAAGAACTGCGCCCGGCTTTCCGCCGCTCCGAACAACACTACCGCAATCGCGACCATGCTCAGCGATCGGTTCATGGCATCCGCCTTTCGCCCCCCCCGCTTCCGCCCACGGCTTTCCCAGTCTACCACAACTTGCGACCACATGCCAAGAAAGCCTGGCAATGTTGGCTGACAGTCCACCCTCCACCGTCAGATCGACATCGGCAATCTACCCTCTCGCAGTCTGGATGGGATCATCGAGCAGTGCAACACGCCCTTTGGCATCCGACAGGGTCACTCTCGGTTTGGAAGATCCCGGCACGGAGTGTCGGTCCACCACAGGGATCACGGTGTTCCGAGCGTCAGGTCCGGAGTCCACTTGAGCCATGAGTCGTCCGCGCTCTCGGCCAGTTCGAAGCGGTGCCCCGGGGCGACCGGCTGCCCCGGCCGGTTCGGGGTTGCGAAGGCGATGCCCCCGGCCAGCACGCTCTCGAGCGATCCCGCTCGCAACTTCAGTCCGCCGAGGCCGAGGTCGAGGCCGATGCCCGAGACGTTCCAGAATCGAGTGTTCTCGCGCACAAGGTGCACATACGCCGGATCGATCCGCACCTGCACATCGACAGTGCGTGAATCGGGGGAGAGATCGGCCGCGAGTACCGAGCCGACGCGCACCTCGCGATAGACCACCGGCGAGCCGGGTGTGACCGAGCCCAGCCGCGTGCCGCTGAGCGTGAGTTCGAGCCCGCCCTCGGCGCCGGGCAGTCCCCTGCCCGCGCCCCGCGGCGGTGTTTGCAGGCCCTGGAAACTCCTCGCGGCGGGCGCGCCCGCGGGCCCGGGTTCGGCCTCGATGTAGCGCGGGCCCAGCAGGGTTTCGAGCCCTGAGACGCGCGTGAGGCTGAGTTCCGGTCGAACGACCCAGAAGCGCGAGCCCTCGACGGCGAGTCCGGCGGCGTCCTTGTTCAGTTCGACTCGGGTACTGACGCCCGCGAGATCGGGCGTGAGCAGCACTTCGCGCACCTTGCCGACCTGCACGCCGCGGAAAGAGACCGGGTCGCCCGCGCGGAGGCCCTCGCCGTTGGCGAAGTTGATGGTGATGAGCGGGCCGCGCTGGGCGTAGGCCTGAAAGAAGAGCACGCCGACCAGCCCGACGGCCAGCACGGGCACGAACCAGAGGATCGACACGGCGCGGCCGCCCACACGGGCGCCCGTCGCGGCCGCGCCCGCTCGCACAATCTCGGCCTGCGGCAACTCGCTCATGCGTGATCCTCCCAGATCTGTGCGGGGTCGAAGACGGCGGAGGCGAACATGCTCAGCACGACGACCGCCGCGAACGCCGCAGCGCCCGGCCCCGGGGACACCTGCACCCACGAGCCGAGTTTCACCGCCGCGACGAGCACGGCGACGAGCAGCACGTCGACCATTCCCCATCGTCCGAGCCATTCGACGAGGTGGTATGTCGCAGCGCGGTGGTGACGTTCGAACCACTCCAGCCGCGTGCACAGCAGGAGGATTCCGATGAGTTTGACCGCGGGGATGATGATCGAGCAGACCAGGACGATCACTCCGACGGCGACCGAGCCCTCGCGCAGGAGTTCGAGCGCGCCCGACCAGATGGTCGCCTCGCTGCGGTGGCCGAGGCGCTCGATCTGCAGGACCGGCAGGACCATCGCCGCGGGGTAGAGCACCAGTGCGGCCGATGCCAGGGCGATTACGCGGCTGCGGGCCTTGGGATCGTGGGCGCGTCCGACGACGCTCCGGCATCGCCGGCAGAGGGCCTTGCTCCCGCGCGGGATGGGCGGCACGAGTTGTTCGAGTCCGCAGCAGGGGCAGGCCCGCGCGGCTGCGTGGGGCATCATGGAGAACAGTGTATTGGGAATCAGGTGCTCCGGGCCGCATTCATCCGTTCATCCGGATAAACGGCTACACTCGCGGAGAGCAGGGCTTGCGCCGGGGCCGCATCCTGCCGATACAGATTCTCACCGCCCGATTCCACGCCGCGGCGGCGGCAGCGCGAACTCCGGACAGTCTTATGCACGCACAGGAACTTTTCGACCGTCAGCGGACGACGTTTTCGTTCGAGTTTTTTCCGCCGCGAACGGCGGAGACGGCCGAGCAGTTGTACGCCGCGATCACCGATCTTGAGGCTCTCAAGCCGACGTTTGTTTCGATCACCTATGGCGCGGGCGGTTCGACGCGGGAACTGACGCACGACCTCGTGCTTCGCCTGAAGAACCAGACGACGCTTCTGCCGGTGCCGCATCTGACGTGCGTCGGGCATAGCGAGGCGGAGATTCGTGGGATTCTGGAACGCTACGCCGCGGCGGGGATCTCGAACATCGTGGCGCTGGGGGGCGACCTTCCGAAAGGGATGGAGCAGCACGACCGCACGCGCGATGCGTTCGGGCACGCGGCGGACCTGGTGCGGTTCATCAAGAAGTTCAATGCCGAGGGCGGGCACCCCGATCCGCGCGGGTTCGGCGTTTGCGTCGCCGGATATCCCGAGGGCCACCCGGGCACGCCCAACCGGGTGAGGGAGATGGACCATCTGAAGGCCAAGGTGGATGCGGGGGCGGACTGGATCTGCACGCAGTTGTTCTTTGACAATCGCGATTTCTACGACTTCCGCGACCGCTGCGGGCTGGCGGGCATCACGGTGCCGATCATCGCGGGCATCATGCCGGTGACCTCGGGGCCGGGGATGAGCCGCATGGCTGAACTGGCGCTGGGCACGCGGTTCCCCGCGCCGTTGGTGCGCGCGGTGAATCGGGCGCAGGGGGATGCGGAGGGCGTGCGGCGGGTGGGCATTCATTGGGCCACGGAACAGTGCCGCGATCTGCTGGATCATCAAGTCCGCGGGATTCACTTCTACACGTTGAACCGCTCGACGGCGACGCGCGAGGTGTTCCTGAACCTGGGCGTGAAGGACAGCCACGCGCTGACGACGTTTCGGTAGTCGCCCTCAAAAACGACGCGGCCCCGCCTGGCAGCGGGGCGCACGCCTATGACCCAAACTTGTTCGGAGTGTACCCGTGTGCGCGGGGTGGTGCGCGCGGTCCGCGCGCTGCCTGTCAGAGTTCGCCGAGGCGGCGCGTGGTCTCCTGCTCGACAAGGTCTCGCATCAGGCGGTCCATGTCTCCGCCGATGATCTCGCGGAGCGGGTATTCGCCGGGCAGGCGTTCGTCGGCGACGATGCCGTCCTTGTAGCGGTAGGTTCGGATCTTCTCGCTGCGCTCGCCGCCGCCGATCTGCTCGCGGCGTGCGCTGGCTCGCGCCTCGTGGGCCTTGCGGCGTTCGAGTTCGTACACGCGCGCCATGAGCAGGCGGCGTGCCGCAGCGCGGTTCTGCTGCTGGCTCTTGCTCTCCTGCATCTTGACCTCGATGCCGGTGGGCTTGTGGACGAGTTTGACCGCGGTCGCGACCTTGTTCACGTTCTGGCCGCCGGGCCCCTGCGACGTGGTCACATCCTCGAACACGTCGCTCGCCCAATCGATCTTCACCTGCACCTCTTCGGGCTCCGGGAGCGTCGCGACGGTGGCGGTGGAGGTGTGGATGCGGCCCTGCGCCTCGGTCGCGGGGACGCGCTTGACCGAGTGCACGCCGGCCTCGAAGGCCAGTTCGCTCCACACGCCCTCGCCGCGCACGTTCACGACCGCGGAGCGCACGCCGCCGACGCCGGGCTCGGGCGTGAGTTCCAGCACCTCGAAGGACCAGCCCTTTCTGGCGGCGTACTTCTGGTACATCTCGAGCAGGTCTCGCGCCCAGAGACAGGCTTCATCGCCGCCGGTTCCGGCGCGGATCTCGAGCATGACCGATCCGATGGCGCGGTCCTCGGCGTTGACGAGGGCGGACTTGATGCGGTCGATGAGCGCGTCGGCGCGGGCTTCGATGTCCGGCAACTCGGCGCGGGCGAGTTCGACGAACTCGCGATCGGTCGCGGCCTCGATGGCGGCGCGCAGGCCGGCGGCCTCGCTCAGCAGGGCGCGGTAGGCGCGGTAGTCGGCGACCATCTGCTCGATCGCGGCCTTGCGGATCGACAACTCGCGCACGGCCTTGTGATCGGTGACGAACTCCGCATCGCCGAGTCTGGCCTCCATCTCGTCGAACTGCTTGGAGAGTTCGTCGAGTCGGGCAAAGAGGGCCTGTGGCAGGGCGGTCGCGGGCATGAAGGGATAGTAGAGAGCGGGAGACTCAGGACTCGATGACCCGCGTGTGGGGCGCGAGCGCGGCGTTGACCGCCCGGAGGTGCTTCTCGAAACCTGCGCGGCCCATGAGGCCGAAGGTCGCCTGCTTGCCGAGTTCCACCGCGGGCTGGTCGTAGGCATCGATGTTGAGCAGCAGACCCGCGTAGGCCGTGACCATCTCCCACAGGTAGATGAACTGGCCGACGTGGAAGGCGTCGATCTTCGGGAAGCGGATGGTGAGGTTGGGGCGCTGGCTTTCGAGGAGCGCGTACTCGGTCGCGCGCTTCTCGGCGGTCAGCAGTTCGGCCATGGTGCGGCCTTCGAGGTAGGTCAGGGCCTCGACGCCGAGGCCGCGCGGGATGGTGAGGCCCTGGTGCGGGCCGAAGTCCGCGACTTCGAGGAACATGATGACCTTGTCGTTGGGGCCCTCGCGGTAGAGTTGGACCTGCGAGTGCTGGTCGGTTGTGCCCAGCGCCTTGACGGGCGTGAATCCCGCGAAGACGGTGTCGCCGTCCTTGTCGGACTTCTTGCCCAGCGACTCGGCCCACAACTGCCGGTACCAGTCCGCCATCAGGTACAGCGCGTTGGCGTAGGGCATCATCACGTGGTTGGTCTTGCCCTTGCGCGTGCCGAGTTCGACCAGCAGGAAGGCGAGCATCGCGGCGGGGTTCTTGTCGAGTTGCTCGCGGCAGGTCGGCTCGTCCATGCTTGCCGCGCCGTCGAGCAGCGCGGCGATGTCGATCCCGCACATCGCGGCGGAAAAGAGGCCGACGGGCGAAAGGACGCTGAAACGACCGCCGACGCCGTCGGGGACGGGCAGCGTGGCGTAGTTCTCGGCATCGCAGATCTTCCGCATGGTGCCGCGGGCGGGGTCGGTGACGGCGACGACGTGGTCCGCGCCCTTGCGGCCGTGCCTTCTGAGCAGGTCGCGGATGAACATGAACTGCGCGGCGGTCTCGGCGGTTTCGCCGCTCTTGGAGACGACGTTGAAGACGGTGCGTTCGAGTTTCGGGTCGCTCGCGAGGCAGCAATCGATCACCGCGGCGAAGTTGGCGGGGTCGACGTTGTCGACGACGAACAGCCGCGGGCCCTTGCGGGCCTCGCGCGGGAGCAGGTTGTGCGTGGGCGGGTTGAGCGCGGACTGAAGGGCGATGTTGCCCAGCGCGGAGCCTCCGATGCCGAGGACGACAATGTTCTCGCAGCCGCCGCCCACGCCCCTGAAGCGCTCGACGAGCGCGAGCACGTCGCGGGTGTGTTCAGCGCGCATCGGGTCTCGGTGCAGGTCGCGCCAGCGTTCCCACCCGGTGCCGCGTGTGGATGCGAGTTTTCTCGCCGCGGCGGAAATGGCGGCGGCGGCTTCGCCCGAGGGGTGGAGGACGTCGGCATCGAGCCCGTGAGCGCCGACGCGGTCGGCGAGACAGTTGGCGTATTCGAGGGTGAGCATGGGTGGAGGATACAGGGTTCGTGCCGGGGCGGAAGGGGGAGGGCGAGGGTGTCGAAAACGCAGGATCCCGCCGCCGCGTTCCACTTTCCACCGTGCACGTGCCGTTTCCGGCCGGTCGCCTGCCGACAAACGAAGAACCGCTCTCCTACTCTCCGCCATGATCCATCCGTGGCACGACGTGACGCCGGGCGCCGAGAAGGGCGAACTGCCCGGCCATTTCAAGGCGATCATCGAGATCCCGCGAGGCTCGAACCTGAAGTTTGAACTCGACAAGGGCTCGGGGATGCTGAAACTCGACCGGGTGCTGTCGAGCGCGGTGTACTACCCGGCCAACTACGGGTTCATCCCGCAGACGCTCGCGGAGGACAACGACCCGCTGGACGTGCTGGTGTACTGCACTGAGGCGATCCCGCCGCTGTGCATCTGCCACGCGCGGGCGGTGGGCATGATGTCGATGATCGACCGCGGCGACCCGGACCACAAGATCGTCGCGGTGCTGGACTCGGACCCGATTTACTCGGAGTTCACGCTGGCGAGCCACTTCCCCAAGCACATCTTCAAGATGCTGAAGCAGTTTTTCGAGGACTACAAGATGCTCGAGGGCAAGGGCGTGGCGGTGGAGGACGTGCTGCCCGCGGAAGCCGCGCACGCGGTCATCGAGGACTCGCTGGCCCGGTACGAGAAGGCCCGACGCATGGGGGGGATCAAGGGGCTGGTGGGTTGATCGGCGCCTGCCGGCGCGATCTCGCCCCGTGTGCGCGTATCCTCCCTGCATGTCGAGCCTGAACCACCGACCGCGCCCCGGCGAGGGCGAGCCGACGGCCATCCACGTGCTGATGTCCGGGTTGATCGACTACGCCGGGCTGTTCCCGCCGGCGAAACTGGCGATGGCCCCCGCGGTGCAGAACTATGCACGCTACCTCGCCTCGCCCGAGGCATGGATGCTCGGGCGGTTCGTGCTGCCGGTCTCGCGGCTGGAGGAGTTTCGCAACGCCGCGTTGCCAATGCTGCCGCGGAGCGCCGACCCTTCGACGCGGGGCGGGGGCGAGCCCTGGCCCATCTCGGCGATCATCGACGGGGACATCGACGAGAACCTGGACTCGATCTTCGCGTTCAACCACGAGCACGAACGGCCGGAGAACGGGCTGGCGGTGATTGATGCGATTGAACTGAAGCCGCCGCCCACGGCCGCGCCGGGCGCGACGGGGCCGACGGGCGCGGCGTGGATCGATGATGCGCTGGAACTGATCCCCGAGGAGTTGTACCCGTTTTTCGAGATCCCGATCATGCCATCGGGCCCGGGGGCTGCGCCGCCGGACTTTCGGGGGATGATCGCCGCGCTGGCGGGGGCCGATGCGGGGGCCAAGGTTCGCACCGGCGGCATCACGCCGGGGTCGATCCCGCCGCTGGCGGCGGTCGCGGAGTTCATCGTCGCGTGCTGCTACGCCGAGGTGCCCTTCAAGGCGACGGCGGGCCTGCACCACGCCTGCCGCGGCAGATACCCGCTGACGTATGAGCCGGGGAGCGAGGCGGCGATCATGCACGGATTCCTGAACGTGTTTCTGGGGGCGGCATTCGCGCAGTCGCGGCGGCTGGATGCCGACAGGTTGCGCGAGGCGCTGGAGGAATCGGACAGCGCGGCGTTCGGCTTCGGGCGCGACGTGGTGACATGGCGGGCGTTGGGGCTCGATTGCGTGCAACTGGCGCACACGCGCGAGACGTTTGCGCTCTCGTACGGCTCGTGCTCGTTCGAAGAGCCTGTGCAGGAACTTCGCGCCCTTGGCCTGATCTAGCACGGTCCGCGCACCGCGCTGCGCGGCTTCGGGAGAATCACGAGCGCCGGTCCGATGGCCGACTCTGCGTCTGACCTTGTCCCCCCCCACTCCCCACTCCCCCCTCCCCACTCCCCACTCTCTCATCGCCCCCGCACACCCATGAGCAACCCGCACATCAACGACACACACAACCCGTCCATGAAGTCGTGGGTCGAATCGGCCAATGACCCGGCGACGGATTTCCCGATCCAGAACCTTGCGCTGTGCGCGTTTGTCGCCGAGCACGACGGGCACACACATGGGCACCTGGGCGTGGCGATCGGCGATCAGGTGCTGGATGTGTCGATGCTGGCGATGTCCGGCGCGCTGGGCGACCCGGAGGGCGACATGGCGTACATGCTGCATTCGCCGGCGTGGAACTTTGTCGCGGCGACGCCGCACGTGTGGGGCGACCTGCGGGCCCGGCTTCAGGAGTTCCTGCGCGAGGACGCGGCGGGAGGACAGCGCATGCGCCGCCTGCGTGAGAAGGCGCTGACGCCGATCGCAGCGACGAAGTTCATGCTGCCGATGACGATCTTTGACTACACCGATTTCTACGCCTCGAAGCACCACGCGACGAACGTGGGCTCGATGTTCCGGCCGGACAACCCGCTGCTGCCCAACTATCGGCACGTGCCGATCGGCTATCACGGTCGGGCCTCGTCGCTGGTGGTCTCGGGCACGCCGGTGCGGCGGCCGCTGGGCCAGCAGTCTCCGCCCGATGGCGAGCCGGGCGCGGGGCCGGCGTTCGGCCCGTGCAAACTGCTGGACTACGAGATGGAACTGGGCGTGTACATCGGCGCGGGGAACCGGCTGGGCGAGCCGATCCCCATCTCTCGGGCGGCCGAGTGTCTCTTTGGCATGGGCATTCTCAACGACTGGTCAGCGCGCGATGTGCAGAAGTGGGAGTATCAGCCGCTGGGGCCGTTCCTGGCCAAGAACTTCGCTTCGTCGCTCTCGCCGTTTGTCATCACCATGGATGCGCTCGCGCCGTTCCGCACCGCAGGGCCGGAGCGCGAGGCGGGCGACCCGCAGCCCCTGCCCTATCTTCGCGGCAGCGGGGACTGGGCCCTGGACATCACCGTCGAGGTGCACCTGCTGAGCGAGCAGATGCGCCGCCGCGGCATGAGCCCCGTGCGGCTCTCGCGCGGCTCGTTCCGCGACATGTACTGGACGGTGGACCAGTTGCTCGCGCACCACGCCAGCAACGGGTGCAACATGCAGCCGGGGGACCTGCTGGGCTCGGGGACGATCTCGGGTCGCGCGCCGGATTCGCGCGGGTGCCTGCTGGAACTCACGTGGCAGGGCAACGGCCCCGATGGCAAGCCGCTGCCGCGGAAGGCCGTGGAGTTGCCCACGGGCGAGACGCGGACCTTCCTGGCGGACGGGGACGAAGTGATCATGAAGGCCTATTGCGAGCGCGAGGGGTTCAGGCGGATCGGCTTTGGCGAGTGCCGCGGCGTGGTGATGCCCGCACCGGTGCTCGCCTGACGATTGGGCGGGAAAAAAACCGGGCGAGCCCGCAAGGAGCCCGCCCGGTGGAATCTTCAGAAGATCAGGCGCGCGGATCAGTTGCAGCCCGCGAACCAGACGCTCAGGAAGGCGAAGATGGCCGGGACGCCGGGGGTGCCGCCAAACTCATAGGCGGCGGGCTCTTGGGCGAACCAGGAGGCCAGGAACGCGAAGATGTCGGAGACCTCGACCGTGCCGTTGCCATCGAAGTCGGCCAGGCAGGCGGAGGAAGGCACGGGCGCTTCGAAGACGACTTCGCTGGGCGTGCCCGGCTTGAAGAGGCCGAGCGTGACCTGGCCGGTGGTCGGGGCCGAGTCGGACTCGAACCAGAAGTTGTACATCGTGCCCCAGCGGAGCGCGTTGGCGTTGACATTCTGGGCGAAGGTCTGCGTGCAGGTCCAGGAGACCGAGCCGCCGGAGGAGTCGATGGCCCAATCGGTGCCGGAGAACGGCTCGCCGGAGTGGTACGACACATCGTGGAAGCCGGTGTTGGAGACATCCACGCCCGCGCCCTTGGGCACGGAGAGCGAGTAGCCGGACCGGTCGGAGTTGAGGTTGTAGACGGCGTAGTCGTAGAGGTATCGGCCGCTGGGGAGTTGGGTGACCTTGGTCGCCACCCAGAAGCGGCCCTCTGAGGGAACATCGACGGGGATGAGCGAGACCGAGGGATCGGGGGTGTTGTTGGCCAGACCGTGGTCGCGCCAGGCGAAGATGGCCGGGTGGCCCGTGAAGGTGCCGGAAGCGGGCGACATGTCGAAGGACGACTGGTTGACGTTCACGATCATGTAGGAGTTGTTGTTGAAGGCGTTGCCGGCCTGGGCATCATCGGTGGCGACGTATGCGCCTTCGACGATGAAGCGGGCGCCGGAGAAGGTGGTGGTGCTCATGTCGGTCTGGGCGACCTGCAAGCGGCGGAACGCGGCATCGCCCGTCGTCCCCGGGAACGAGCCGATGACGCCGGTGTAGGCGTTGATGACGGAGCGCGGGGCGAGGCGTGTCTGGCCGCCGTTGTAGGATGCGCCGTAGACATCCATGCAGCCGACGCGCAGGCCGCTGCCGCCGCCCTGACAGGCCAGGCCGCAGCCGCTTCCATTGGCGACGCAGCACGCCGTCTTGGCAAAGCCCAGGCCAATCTGCAGCAGGCGGCCGTTGTGCAGGCGGTAGGCGTTCATGCCCAGGGCGGGCGTGCCGCTGCTCACCCATGCGAGGTTCTGATTGCCGATGTTGCAGGTGTCGGACCCGAGCGCGTAGCCGCGGATGCCGCTGACCGCGCCAAAGTTGGCGATGCCGTTGATGTGGTGGTGCGTCACGTCCGGGCCGCTGGGACCGGGCGGGGGCGGGTCGCCGACGGTGAGCGTAAAAGTGCCCGAGGTGTTGACCCCGGCCACGCGGATGATGTACTGCTGGCCCTGGACCGCCTGGAACGACACCTGCGAACGCGTGAGGCAGAAATCGTTGTTGCAGGCGATCTCGTTGGCGCTGGTCGCCGGGCAGGCTGAGTGCACGGAGATGGTGGTGTCGAACGTTGCCGCGGTGCACGTGCTGGCGACGACGGTGCCGGTCGCGGGGGCGGTGTAGCGGTAGTACACATCGGGCGAGGCCGAGCCGACACAGGAGGTCGATCCATCGGCCAGGGCGTTGTTGGTGGTGCCGTTGAAGGAGCCGTTGCCGATCACGGTGGCGCTGGCGCACGCATCGTTGACGGGGGGCTGGCCGCCGCCGCCGGGCCCGATGGAGAGTTCGAAGTTGCCGACGTTGGAGGAGAAGCCCGAGACGCGGATGAGGTACTCGGTCCCCGCCACCGCGGAGAAGGTCAGTGTGGAGTGCAAGCCGCTGAACCCACAACTCGCATCGTCGTTGCAGGCAATCTGGGTGCCGGTGGTTCCGGGGCAGACGGCCGAGTGCACCGAGATGACCGTGTCGTAGTTGGTGGAGGAACTGCAGGTGGTGACGGTGATCGTGGCGGTCGCGGGCGCGATGTAGCGGTACCAGACGTCGGCGTTCGTGCCCGATGCGCCGCATCCGGCCGAACCATCGTTGCTCGCGCCGATTGTTGTTCCGGCGACGGTGCCGTTTCCGATGACGATGGCGTTTGCGCAGTTGTTGTTGGAGGGTTGAGCGAGCGCAGCGCCCGCCGCGACGAGGACCGCCGCGCAGGCCAGAGCAGAGCGAGGCCTCAATGTCCGCTGATTCAGCATCTTGCCTTCCTTTCGAGGGAAAGTGGAACGTGGCCGACCGCCCCGCAACGAGCCGCCAGAGTTTTCAGACTAACACCTGATTGGACCTCGTGCCAACCGGGAGACGAACAACGTTGCGAAGTTTGTGTTTCGCAGGGCACAAACGCGGCGCGTCGAGGATGCGAATCAGCGCCTTGGCGAGCGGGTGTAGGTTTTCCGCTGAGGGATGGTGACTTCGAGCGCGGCCTCGGACCGGACAACACGGGTCGCGTGCCAGCCGCGATCGGTGAGTTCGGCGTCGTAGGAGACGGATGAACCATCCTTGAGGACGCGGAAGCCCTCGCCGAGGATCTTGGAGTAATGGACGAAGATGTCCTGACCCTCGGGGCCGACAACAAAGCCGTAGCCCTTCTTTGGATCAAACCACTTTACGACGCCTTGGGCGTCCGTGATCTGCTTTTGTCCGCCTTCAGACATGGGAGAACCCGCTTGCCCTGGCCGTGCGGGCCTGAACAGGCCCGTCTACGGACGCATCGGCGCAAGGGGGCATGGGAGTTGGGACCGCCCAGAGGGGTCCCCGGCTACAGACTACAACCATCGCGTGCACGCTTGCAACACGTTGGCGCCGCCGCTCCAGCACCCGCATTTGCACTGACACGATGCCCTCGGAAGATGTTTCTGCGGGAGGTGTCCCGCGACAATAAAGACCTACAAGCAGACCGAGAATACCAAGACTGGATGAATACGCAAAGGGCCGGCTGCAAAAGATGTGCATAACTTCGTGCGCCGTCGTGCTTTGGCGCGTGGGCGCGGGGGCCGGCGGATCGGCCAAAAACAGCGCAAGTCCATGCCAAACATGGACTTGCGCGGATGTTTCCGGGATTTGGCGTGCGGATCAACCGGGCGTGGCTTCGGCTGCGAGAGCCGCCTTGCGGCTGAGTTTGATCCGGCCTTGGTCGTCCACCAGGATGACCTTGACCTTGATCACGTCGCCGATCTTGACCACATCGGACACGTTCTTCACGTAGCCCTCGGCCAGTTCCGAGATGTGGCACATGCCGTCTGTGCCGGGGGCGAGTTCGACGAATGCGCCGAAGTCCTTGGTGGAGACGACGCGGCCGGTGTAGATGGTTCCGACCTTGATCTCCTCGCACAGGGCCTCGATCTCGCTCTTGGCCAGTTCGATCGAGTCGCCATTGGGCGCGGCGATCATGACGGTGCCATCGTCCTCGACGTCGATGGTGACGCCGTACTTGTCCTGCATGCCGCGGATCGTCTTGCCGCCCGGGCCGATGAGTTTGCCGATCTTTTCGGGGTTGATGTGGAGGGTGACCAGACGCGGGGCGTAGGTGCTGATCTCGGGGCGCGGCTTGGCGATGGTCTGCTCCATGATCTCGAGGATCTGGAGCCTGCCGACGCGGGCCTGCTCGAAGATCCGTTCGATCTGCGAGAGCACGAGGCCGCGGGTCTTGAGATCGAGTTGGATGCCGGTGATGCCCTCGCGGGTGCCTGCGACCTTGAAGTCCATGTCGCCGAAGAAGTCCTCCTCGCCGATGATGTCGGTGACGAAGAGTTCGTTGGCATCGGAATCGTCGGCGAAGCGTCCGACGGAGATGCCGGCAACGGGTGCCTTGATGGGCACGCCGGCATCCATGAGCGCCAGGCACCCGCCGCAGACCGAGGCCATCGACGAACTGCCGTTGGACTCGGTGATATCGGAGACGACGCGGATGGTGTAGGGGAACTCTTCGGGCGAGGGCAGGACGCCGAGCAGCGAGCGCTCGGCGAGCGCGCCGTGGCCGATCTCGCGGCGGCCGGGGCCCATGATGCGCTTGGCCTCGCCGGTGCAGAAGGGCGGGAAGTAGTAGTGGAGGGTGAACTTCTTGGAGTATTCGGGAAGGAGTCCGTCGATGATCTGCTCGTCCTTGCCGGTGCCGAGCGTGCAGGAGCAGAGCGACTGGGTTTCGCCGCGCTGAAAGAGCGCCGAGCCGTGGGTTCGCGCGAACACGCCGACCTCGGAGGAGATGGGCCGGATCTGCGTGGGCTTGCGGCCATCGGCCCGAGCCCCGCTCTCGACGATCAGGCGGCGTGTGATCTTCTCCTCCAGTCGGCGGAACGCATCTTTGGCGGCATTAAATCGCTTCTGGCTGGCCAGGAAATCTTCGTAGGTTCCGGTCGTCTTCAGGGGGAAGTGCTCTTCGAGCATGGCCTTGCGGATCGCGTCGACGCGCTCGGAACGGGCCTGCTTGCCGGGGATCCGCCGCGCTTCGGTCAACTGGCCCTCGACAGCCTTGCGGACCTGCTCGACCACGTCGCCCGGCGGGAGTGCCAGATCGCCCAGCACCTTGTCCTTGCCGACCTTCTTCACCAGTTCGTCGATGAGCGACAGGACGGGCTTGATGCCCTCCTCGATGCCGAACTCGATGGCGCCCAGCACGCCCTTCTCGTCGACTTCCGCCGCGCCGACCTCGATCATGTTCACGCCGTCCTTGTGGCCGGCGAGGACCATGTCCAGATCGGAGTACTCCAGTTGGGTGACGGTGGGGTTGAGGACGTAGCGCAGGCCGTCATCGGTGACGACGCGGCCGACGCGGACGGTGGCTGTCGGCCCTTCGAAGGGCGCGTTGGAGATGGCCAGCGCGGCGGATGCGGCGGTGCCGGCGAGCACGTCGGTGTCGTTCTCGCCATCGTGCGACATGACCCAGACCTGGACCTGGATCTCGTCGATGAAGCCATCGGGGAAGAGCGGACGGATCGGCCGGTCGATCATCCGCATCGTGAGGATTTCTTTCTCGTTGGGCGCGCCCTCGCGCTTGCGGAAGCCGCCGGGGAACTTGCCCGCCGCGGCGGTCTTCTCGCGGTAGTCGACGGTGAGCGGGAAGAAGTCCAGCCCCTCGCGCGGCTTGGCGCGGACGACGGTCGCCAGAACGGAACTCCCGGCGTAGTGGGCCATGACCGCGGCGTCGCACAGTTTGGCGATTTTGCCGGTTTCGAGGACGAGTGTGCGGCCTGCGATTTCGCGTTCGACTCTGACGTGCTGCATGAAACTGCCTCCGGGCAAGATGGCCCGGGGTCCGCGCGCGGGCAGCCCGAAGATCGGGCGTTGGGCGCGTTGGCCGGGCGTGACCGCCGGCCCGACGCCGCTGCGGAGGCAGAAGGCATGAGACAGTCTTCGACTGTCCCGTGCCCACTGCCACCCGGGCCGTGGCCGGCTCCCCATCCCCACACCCTCTCCCCGTCTGGTTTGGCGACCGCCTGCGAGAGGGTTTGCAGGCAGGTTTCGCCTGGCCCGAGGTGGGCCGAAACGACAAGCCCCCCGCTTTCGCGAGGGGCGAGGTGATTACTTGCGCAGGCCCAGACGCTGGATCAGGGCCGTGTAGCCGTCGCGGTTGGTCCGCGCTAGATATTTCAGGAGTCGGTTGCGCCGCGCGACCTTCAGAGTCAGGCCGCGGCGGGAACTGTTGTCCTTGCGATGAGACTGGAGGTGCTGCGACAACGAGTTGATGTCGTTGGTCAGCAGGGCCACCTGGACTTCAGGCGAGCCTGAGTCCTTGTCGTGACGGCGGTTGCTGCTGACGGTCTGGGTGCGAAACTGGGCCTCGTTCATGCGTATTTTGCCTCAAGGCGATGGATGGGTTTCTGACCCAGATAATAGGCCGAACATCGGGGCAAGTTCAAGCGCCCGCGCGTGTTGTTCATAGTCGATTTCCGAACATCTTCCGACCGTGGGCATCCTGATGGACGCGCTGGGCATCGAGCGGTCATGGTGGCGGGGCATCACTGCTGAAGGAGAACTCCGGTTCGGGCTCGCCGAGGTCCGGGGGCGACTGGTCGGCCTCGATCTCGAGCGACGGCCTGGCCGCGCGCAGGCGGTCCACGCCTGCGCTGTACATCCCTGAATCCCAGACGTAGACCTTGCAAAGGGCGGGGAAGCCGATCGCAAGGGCATCCGCTCCGGGTTCGCCGATGGACGTGCCGGCAACGCTGAGCACCTCGAGCGCGGGCAGCCCGGCCAGCATGCCCAGCCCATCGGCGGTGCAGTGTGTGTGCGCAACACTGAGTTTGCGAAGGCGTGGCATGGCCGCGACGATGTCCATCGTCGAATCGCCGATGGCTGTGCGTGCCAGCGACAACTCTTCGACCATCGGCGCGACGGGCTGGAGCAGCCGCCGCGCATCGGCATCGTCGATGCCGGGGGCGGCCGCGAAGGAGACCCACAGCGCGCCGGTCGCCGGGTCGATCACCTCGACGTGCACGTGCGCTGCGCGAAGGGCGGCGAGCGCGGCGGGCGGTGGCGCAGCGCGAACTCGCGGCGGCGGGGCGAGGGCGGAGCCGCTTTGGCGAGCGGGATCGGGCGCAGCCGGCCCGGCCCCGCTTTCGCCCGCGCCCTCGAACGATGCGCCGGCGTTGATCCATGCGATGATCGCCGCGAGCGCGTCATCGTCGGGACGCGGCTTGCCCTTGGGGGGCATGGCCGCATCGTCGTCGATCGGCAGGCGCATGCGGAAGACGAGTTCGCTGTCATCGGCATCGCCGGGTTCGAGCGCGGAGCCTGTTGCGCCGCCGGCCATGATCCCCTCGGGCGTGTGCAGGGCGAGTTTGCCCTTGCGGGTCGATTCTCCGTGACAGGAGACGCAGTAGCGTTCGAAGATGGGCGCGATGACACGGGCGTACTCGCCATCCGCGGCGAATGTGCCGCCGGTCGGTCCGCCGCGTTCGCGTTGCGCCGCAGCGCGGTCGCGGAACGGCGCGGTCAGGAAGCCCTCACCGTGAGTCATCGCCGCGCCGAAGTGGCCCGCGGGCACGAGCAGGGCCGCACAGGCGAGCAGGAGCGGACCGTAGAGCGGGCGGGCTCGCTGCACGTGCAGTGAGAGCGCGCACAACGCCGCGGCGATTCCGACGGCGATTCCCAGCCACCTGTGCAGGTCGAGCGTCTGCCCGCCGTACCCGTCTTCGTTGCTGAGCAGGAGGCCGGAGACGGTGGACGCCGCGGCGGTCGCCGCGAAGAGCCACGCGAGGGGCACGCGGATCGACCGGACCAGCGGCTCTCGGCGTGCCAGGGCGATGGCCTCGAGCGCGAGGATGGCGGCGACGATGCCGATGGGCAGGTGCAGCACCATGGGGTGCACCCGGCCGGCGAACTGGAAGAGCGACTCGAGCATCATGGAGAGTAATGGAGGGACCGTGATCTTGGAAGCGCCCGAGTTCAGAACCTGGAGTGTAAGGCATGGGCTTCATGACCAGCACGGAGTGCCGGACCACCTGGCGACCGGCACGGAGTGCCGGTCCACCTAGGCGAGCAGTTCGCGCCGGACCTTGCCAAAGACATCGGTCAGTCGGAAGTCGCGGCCCTCGTGGCGGAAGATCAATCGCTCGTGGTCGAGTCCCAACAGGTGCAACAACGTTGCGTGCAGGTCGTGCACGTCGATGGGATTCTCGACGATGTTGTAACTGTACTCATCGGTCCGGCCGATGCTGACGCCGGGCTTGATGCCGCCGCCGGCCATCCAGATGGTGAAGCAGCGCGGGTGGTGGTCGCGGCCGTAGTTGGTCTCGGTCAGGTCGCCCTGGCTGTAGACGGTTCGCCCGAACTCGCCGGCCCAGATGACCAGCGTGTCGTCGAGCAGGCCGCGGCGCTTGAGGTCTTTGACGAGCGCGGCCTGGGGTTGATCGACCGCGGCGGACTGAAGGCGGATCTCGCCGGGCAGGTTGTTGTGCGCATCCCAGCCGCGCATGTAGAGTTGGATGAAGCGGACGCCGCGCTCGGCGAGGCGGCGGGCCAGCAGGCAGTTGGAGGCGAATGAGCCGGGCTCTCGCACTTCGGGTCCGTACATCTCGAGCGTCGCCTCGTCCTCGCCGGAGATGTCGGCGAGTTCGGGCACGGACATCTGCATGCGGTAGGCCATCTCGTGCTGGGCGATGCGGGCGCGGACCTCGGGATCGAGCGAGCGCTCCATTTCGCGCCGGTTGAGTTCGCCGACGAGGTCGAGCATGGCGCGGCGGTCTGCGCGGTCAACCCCCGGGGGGTCTCGAAGGAACAGCACGGGCTCTGCCCCAGCGCGGAGCCGGCAGCCCTGGTGCTCGCTGGGGAGGAACCCGCAGCCCCAGAAGCGTGCCGAGAGCGCCTGCATGTTGCCGAAGCCCTGCGAGATGAGCACGACAAACGTGGGCAGGTTCGCGCTCGCGCTGCCGAGGCCGTAACTGATCCATGAGCCGAAACTGGGGCGGCCGGGCTGCTGGCTGCCGGTCTGGAAGAACGTGATGCCCGGCTCGTGGTTGATCGCCTCGGTGTGCATCGAGTGGATGAAGCACAGGTCGCGGGCGATCGAGCCGGTGTGGGGCATGAGTTCGCTGACCCACGCGCCATCCTGATTGTTGGCGTAGCGCTTGAAGCGGAACATCGAGGGCGCGACTGGGAAGCGCGACTGCCCGCTGGTCATGCCCGTGAGGCGCTGGCCCTGGCGGATCGAATCGGGAAGGTCCTGGTTGAAGCGGCGACGCAGTTCGGGCTTGTAGTCGAAGAGGTCGATCTGGCTGGGCGCGCCCTCCATGTGCAAGTAGATGACACGCTTGGCCCGCGGCGTGAAGTGCACCCCTGTACCGCCGCCCCCCCCACCGCCGTCGATGCTCGGCACGGGGCGCTCCGCCGCGGCACGGAGCAGCGACGACAACGCCAGCGCGCCGACCGCGCCGCTGACGCTCTGTGCGCAGGTGCCGAAGAATCGGCGGCGGGTGAGGTCGAGGTAGTGTTGTTCGACTGGGTGCATGGGATGTCGGATGTCGGATGTCGGATGTCGGATGTCGGATGTCGGATGTCGGATGTCGGATGTCGGATGTCGGATGTCGGATGTCGGATGTCGGATGTCGGATGTCGGATGTCGGATGTCGGATGTCGGATCGATGTTATAAATTCAAATCACTCACCAACCCGCCCTCTCTGCTATCTGCTTTCTGTTCTCTGCTTTCTTCCCTTTCAGTCCTGCGTCACGGTCTCGTGCAGGTTGAGCACGGCGTTGGCGATCAACGTCCACGGGGCGAGTTCGGACCAGGGAACAGCGGGATCGGCGCGGCGCGAGCCGACGGAGACGAGTTGCCCCACATCGGCCGGTGCCGCGGCGAATCGCTCGCGGAAGTGCGCGAGGGAAGCGCGGAGCATCGCGCGCTCCTGCTGGTCGGGTTCGCGCCCGGTGCAGAGTCGCATCATCGCCGCGAGCCGCGATTCATCATCGCCGGGCAGCGCGAGCGCGCGCTCGGCCAGCACGCGGGCGGCCTCGACGAACTGCTCATCGTTCCAGGTGACGAGCGCCTGCAGGGGCGTGTTGGTCGAGGGCCGACGGATGACGCACGACTCGCGCGTCGGGGCATCGAACATGAGCATCGCGGGCGGGGGCGAGGCGCGTTTCCAGTAGGTATAGAGGCTTCGTCGCCAGAGGTCTTCGCCCTCGCCGCGAACGAAGATGCGCGTGTTGGAGGCGGGCATCGCGACTTCCTGCCAGAGGCCCTCGGGCTGGTAGGGGTTGACGGATGGGCCGCCGAGTTTCTCGACCAGCAGCCCGGATGCGAAGAGCGCGAGATCTCGCACCTGTTCGGCGGCGAGTCGGCGGCGCGGGTAGAACGCCAGCAGTTGGTTGTCAGGGTCGATCTCGCCGAGTTCGGGTCTGATGCGAGAGGATTGGCGGTAGGTTGCGCTGGTGACAATGCGGCGAAGGAGCGCGTGCACGTCCCACCCGCTCTCGCGGAAGTCGATCGCCAGATCGTCGAGCAGTTCGGGGTGCGAGGGCCACTCCCCTTGCAGGCCGAAGTCCTCGCTGGTGCGCACGAGGCCGGTGCCGAAGAGCATCTCCCAGAAGCGGTTGACGGCGACGCGCGCGGTGAGCGGATTCTCTGGCGTGACCAGCCACTGCGCCAGGCCGAGGCGGTTGCGCGGCGCCTCGGCGGGCAACGCGCCCAGCGCCCGAGGAACCGACCGCGACACCGGGCGCGAGGGGTCCGGCTGGTCGTAGACGCCGCGGTTGAGGACAAACGCCGGGCGCGGCGTGGCGAGTTCCTTCATGATCATCGTTCGCGGCAGCGTGTTCTCAATCCGTGTGCGCTCGGCGCGAAGTTCAGCAAGGCGCGCTTCGGCCTCGCGATAGGAGGGCAGGAAGGTGCGCCGCCACGCCTGGGCCAGGCGCGTACTCAGCGGATCGGACATCGCGCCCGGCAGCGCGACCGCCGCGACGAGGTCGTGCGGCAGTTCTCCCGGAGCAGGTGACGCGTTGTAGTAGTAGCCGGAGGCCCCGCCGGTGTTGACGATCTTGAGCACGACGGCGTTGGGGCCGGGTTGAAGCGCGATGGTTGCCTTGTCCTGATCGGGCGCGACGCCGCGCTCGATGTTGCGCGATGCGGCCTCGACGCCGTTGACGAACAGGCGGAAGCCATCATCGCTGCCGAGTGAGACTTCGAACTGCCGCGCGGTGGGCGACCAGATGGTGCGGCCGACATAGAAGACGTTGACACCGTCGCCGAGGGCGATGGGTGCGCCATCGACGAGTTTGCGGTCGAAGGCCCAGCGCGGGGCGTTGTCGACCTCGCCGAAGCGGCGCGACTCCGCCACTTCGCCTGATTCCGGGCCGAAGGCGCGGTCGAACAGTTCGGCCTTGGGCGCGGCGAAGGGTCCGGCGACGTGCAGCCTGCCCGGCGCGGCGGGCAGGTTCGTCAGCCACTGCTCATTGATCGTGCCGAGGTTGAGGCGGAATCGGGCCAGCGAGTGCTGCTGGTAGCGAGAACGGAAAGAGAGCGTCACACGCACCGCCGCTTCGGTCCCCCCATCCTCACCCGCGGGCGCGCCAAACGGTTCATCCGTGAGGATCAAGAGCAGGCGCTTGCCCGGCTGCTGATGGCCCGCGATCGCCCAGCCCTCGCCGGTCGCGTTCAGGACATTGGTGACGTCGTGATTGCCATCGGCCTGCGAGTGGTCGGCCCACGCCCATCGCAGCGGCACGGTTCGCCAGGACACCTCTGAACCCGTCCCCCCAGCAGGCGCGCCGGTCTCGATGCGCACGCCGGTCAGCACGGCATTGCCATTGGCCGAGCGGCCGGCGGGCTTGCCCGGATCTCCATCGGGCGCCATCGCCTCGAGCGCGAGCAGGCGCAGGCCGCGGGCTTCGGTTCGTAAAGTGACCACGTGTTCATCGATCGCGGGCACCCCGCCCGCGGCGATGATCGATCCATCGGGTTGAGACTCCAGGCGCACGCGCGGGTCGATCGAGCGCGCATCGACGATCCGCGGCGATATCCACGATGCGCCCGCAGAAACGACCAGTTCCGCCAGCGATCGCGAGCGCTGATCGGCTTCATCGGGCGCGGCGGCTTCCATCTGTGCGAGGGCTGCGCGGATGCCCGAATCCAGCACATCGAGCCGGGCCTTGTCCTCGGCCGTGGGCACGGCCATGAACGGCTCGTATGCGCGGCGCGAGTCGGCGGTCTGCGAGTACAGGCCCGGTTCCTCGTTGGAGTTGAAGAACGCGAAGAAGGAGAAGTAGTCCTCCTGCGAGATCGGGTCGAACTTGTGGTCGTGGCAGCGGGCGCAGGAGAACGTGAGCCCGACAAAGACCGACGCGGTGGTGTTGGCGCGGTCCGCGGCATATTCGACGAGGTACTCCTCATCGATCGCGCCGCCCTCATCGGTGGTCACGTGGTTGCGGTTGAACCCTGTCGCGACCAGTTGGTCGATGGTCGGCTCGGGGAGCAGGTCGCCGGCGAGTTGCTCCGTGAGGAAGCGGTCGTAGGGCATGTTGTCGCGCAGAGCGCGGAGCACCCAGTCTCTCCACGGCCAGATCTGCCGACCGTTGTCGGTGTGAATGCCGCAGGTATCGCCGTAGCGCGCGGCATCGAGCCAGGGCACCGCGAGCCGCTCGGCCAGGCGCGTGCGATAGGGCTCCTGTGTGAAGATCCGATCGACCCACGCTTCGTACGCGTTCTCGCTGGTGTCGGCGAGGAACTCGTCGATTTCATCGATCGTCGGCGGCAGGCCGGTGAGATCGAGAAAGACGCGGCGGAGAAGCGTGGCGCGATCGGCTTCGGGCGAGGGGGACACGCCGCGAGACTCCATATTCGCCAGCACGAGTCGATCGATGCGGTCTCGGGGCCACGCGGTGTTGCGCACGGTCGGGAGCGCGGGACGCGATGGCGGCACAAACGACCAGTGCGGCTCATACTCCGCGCCCTGCTCGATCCACGCGCGGATCAGCGCCTTCTCATCGTCAGACAACGGCCGCTTGTTGGCCTCGGGCGGGGGCATCGCCAGGACCGGGTCGGTCGTCGTGATGCGCTTCCACAACTCGCTCGCATTCGGATTGCCGGGAACGATCGCCGCGCCATCGGGCCTCGCGGCGTACGCGCTGGCCGGGTCATCGAGCCGGAGGTCGGCCTGTCGTGCCGCGGCATCGGGGCCATGACACTGGAAGCAGCGGTCGGAGAGCAACCGGCGGATGTCCCGAGCATAGCGGACGGGCTCCTCGTGCTCACTCTGGCCGGCGAACATCACCTGCGCAGCGGGCGCCGAACCCGCGCCCGCCAATGCCACCCAGCCAGCCACGCCGACGAGCAAGAACGCCGCCCCGGCCATTGCGGCGGCGACCACTCGGCGGAACTGTGTGGATCGGAGGGGCATGTCTGGAGTCCGGGGTATGACAGACAGTCTACCACATCCATCGCGGGGCCCAAGAGATCGTGACCCGTACTCGTCAAACCAACGGCATTCCCGGGTCGGGTTCTGGTACCATGGGCACGCCCGAACCGCTTTCTCCGGAGTCTCCCATGACCATCAATCCCCGCGTTTCCCGACGCATCGCCCTTCAGGCCGGCATGGCCGCGACGGCGGCACTGGCCGCCGCGCCGATGGTGCGTGCATCGAACAAGTCGGGCCGCGGGCCGGTGACGGTCGGCTCGGGCGCACACACCTACGAGGTCGAGCATGACTGGGCCCGCCTGCCGGGCACGCACGCCTTCGGGAACACGCACGGTGTAGGAATCGATTCGCAGGGCATGGTCTACATCAAGCACACCGTGCACGCTTCAAGTTCTTCGGCCGATGCCGTGTGCGTGTTCGATGCAAGGGGCGCGTTTGTGCGGTCGTGGGGCGCCGAGTTCCGCGGCGGGGCGCACGGGCTGACGCTCTCTTGCGAGCCGGGCGGCGAGTTCCTCTACTTGTGCGACTGCAACCGCTCGGTGGTGCGCAAGACCACGCTGACCGGCGAAAACGTGCTGGAGTTTGCCTGGCCGGAGGCCTCGGGTGTCTATGGCTCCATTGGCGAGTACAAGCCGACCAACGTCGCGGTCGTCCCGTTTGAAGCGGTGAATGCCGCGGGCCGGCCACACGCGCAGCGCGGGCGGGTGTTCATTGCGGATGGCTACGGGAAGAGTTGGATCCACGAGTATGATGCCGCGGGTGCGTACATCCGCACGTTTGGCGGGCCCGGCAGGGAGCGCGGGCAGACTTCCTGCCCGCACGGCCTTGCGGTGGATTCTCGCGGCGGCACGCCGCGGCTGGTGGTGGCGGACCGCGGCAACCGGCGACTGCAGTACTTCACGCTGGACGGTCGGCACGACGGGTTCGTGACCGAAGAGATGCGATCGCCGTGCCACTTCGACACGCGGGGCGAGTTGCTGCTGGTGCCGGACCTTGAAGCGCGGGTGACGCTGCTCGACAAGCAGAACAAGTTGATTGCGCACCTGGGCGATGGCGAGAACTTCGGCCTGCGCGACAAAGCGCGGGAGCAGTTCGTGCCGGGCAAGTTCATCGCGCCGCACTCGGCGTGCTTTGACAACGAGGGGAACATCTTCGTTGTGGAGTGGGTGGAGGTGGGACGGGTGACGAGGCTGCGGAGGGTCGCGTAGCCCGCGGGCCTGCTCTTGTTTGAGTCTCATCCACGCTCCGCGTTCCTTGGCGCGAGTTTCACGCCCTCGCGCACGCGGTCGCTGGGGTACACCACCACGCGCTCGCCGACCGACAGGCCGTTGAGCACCTCGGCCTCGGCGTGGTTGCGACGACCGATCTCGAGCAGACGCATCGAAGCGCGGCCATCGTGTTCCACAAACGCGGCCCACTTGTCGCCCTGGCGGAAGAGCGCGCCCGTCGGCACCTTCATCACATCCGCGGCATCGGCCACCACGATCCGCGTCTGCACGCGGTAGCCATCGCCAAGGCCTTCTCTCGAGGCGGGCGCATCGGCGAAGTCGATGATCACGTTGACACGCTGCTCTTCCACCCCCAGCGCTGAGATCTTGGTGAATGCCGAGGGCTCGACCAGTCGCACGCGTCCGCGCAGCACGCCCGTGCCGCCCCAGTCCTCGATATGCACCGCCGCGCCGGGCGCGATCCGCACAGCGTCGGGCGAGAGCACATCGACTTCGATCTCCAGGTCGGTGCTGTCGCCGATCTCGACCAATGGTGTACCCGGAGACACGAAGCCCGCACTCTCGCGCAGCACGCGGAGCACTCGCCCATCGATGGGCGAGAGGATCGTGAGCCGCGCGGCCTCCGCATCGGCCCCGCCATCGGCCGGGCGCGTTCGCACCAGCGCGGCCTCGGCCTGCGCGAGTTCGAACACGGCGATCTGCCGGGCGAACTCCGCCGCGCGGGCTTCTTCGGTGCGCACCGTGACGACGAGTTGGGCATCCTGCACTTCGCGGAGATTTGCCGCGGCCTGCGATGCCGAGGACTGCACGCGCCGCAGTTCATCGGTGGCGAACTCGAGCGCGGCGTTCGCGGCGATGACCTGGGTCCGGGCGCGCTCGACGGCCAGCGCGGCGGCGCGTACACGGGCCTCGGCCTCGGCGACAGCGCGCGCATCGAGCAGGTCGGGATCGCTGGGGTCGATGGCGGCCAACAGGGTCCTGCCGGCCTGCACGGGCTCGCCGGCCTTGTATGGAATTCGTGCCAACCGCCCCGCGAGCGGGCTGAAGACGACGTACCGCTCCTTCACTCGGGTTCGCCCGTCCTCATTCACGGTCACCTGCAACGGGCCGCTGACCACGTCGGCCAGATCGACCGGCGCGGGGCGCGGGCGGATGCTCATGACCAGCCCGGCGACGACCAGGGCGAAGACCAGCAGCGGGAGAATGATCCTTCGGAGCCGGGCCATGGTTGTGCAACCGGGGTGCGTTCAGATGCGGGCCTTGAGCACTTCGACGAGGTTCAGCCGGTCGAGATCCTGGCGAACGAACAGGGCGGTGGTCGTCGCGGCCAGCAGCACGACGGTCCCCGCGAAGGCGAGCGTCCGGCCCGCGACGACGTAGGGTATGCGGTGGGTTTCGGTCTGCATGGCCCATGTCGCCGCGCCGCAGAGCAGGTATCCGGCGGCGACCCCGACGGGCAGCGCGACAAGCGTGATCACGGCGAGTTCGCCGAGGAAGATGCCGGCGATCTCGGACCGATAGAAGCCCAGGACGCGGAGGGTGGCCAGTTCGTGCGCGCGCTCGGCGTAGAGAATCCGCGCGGTGTTGTAGACCACGCCGACGGCGATGACGCATGCGAACGCGAGATTGAACAGCCTCATGGTCAGGAGGTTCTCGGCGAGCGTTTCTTCGAAACTCTCCAGCGCGGCACGCTTGATGGTCACGGTCGCTACGCCTGGTGTCTGCTTGAGTTCCTGGTAGAGCCGCGCCGACGCCGCGGCATCGACGGTGAGGGCTGCGCCTGAAAGCGTCGGCCCCTCGCCCATGGCCCGGTTGAGCGTGGCCATGTCGACATAGGCGCCGGTACCGACGTAGGTCTCGACGACACGGTGCACGCGGAGGCGCAGCGTGGGTCGCTGACCCTCGAGCGTTTCGATGACCAGTTCATCTCCGCGCCGCGCATCGAGCAACTCGGCGAGCCCCGCGCTGATGACCAGGGCGTCGGGCGGCACGTGGACGTGGCTGAATCGGTCATCCACGACGCGCCGCAGCGTGCCGTCGGATGGAAGGCCCTGCAGCGGTTCGCGCCGCAGTCGCGGGCCGTGCCAGATGCGCGCGGGCACGACGCGGTAGGGCTCGGCGGTGATGACGCCCGGCGCGGCCCGCAGGGCGTGCAGCGCCCGCGTCGCTCGCGGCTCGTTGAACGTCACCAGCACGTCCTGCCGCTGGGCGGTGTGGAACTCCAGTTCGATCAGTTCGTCGATCGCGTCGCCGACGAAACTCCCGAGCGTGAGGATGGCGACGGTCGCGGCCACTCCAAGCATCGAGATCGCGGTCCGGGTCTTGTGCCGCTGCAGATGCCGCAGCACCATCTTGGCCGATGGCCACAGCGCACGGTCGAGGCCGAGCCGCTCGACGATCGACACCCGGTAGACGGCCGGCGCCTCGGGGCGCATGGCGTCGGCCGGGGACATGCGCATGGCCCGCAGCACCGACCACGCGGCGCCGATGGTCGCCGCGCCGGTGGTCGCGCCGATGCCGACCAGCCCGACCCAGGCCTCCATGTGATACTGCAACTCCGGGAAGCGGAAGAATCGGACGTAGAGGGACGTGAGGAGGTTGCCCATCGCCGCGCCGAGCACGATGCCCAGCACGGCCCCGAGCACGCCGACCATCGCCACCAGCGCGAGGAAGTGCCGGCCCACGTCGCCGGCGGTGTAACCGAATGCGCGGAGCACGGCGATCTGCTCGCGCTGCGTGCGCACGAGGCGGGAGACAACGATGCTGACGAGCATGGCGGCGACGGCGAGGAACATCGGCGGCGTCACGCGGACCATGTTGCGCAACTGCGAGAGTTCGTCGCTGACATAGCGGTGCGACACCTGCTCGTCCCGCCCGTGGGCGCTCTCGCCGCCATACGGGCCGGTCAGGTGATCGATCGCATCGATGATGGCGGCTTCGTTCGAGTTCGGGGAGATCGCGACGGCCAGGTTGTTGAACGCGCCATCGAGATCGAAAGATGGCGCGAGTTGGTCGCGCCGCATCCACATAACGCCATAGCGCTTGTCATCGGGCACGAAACTGCCGGGCCGGAGCGAGTAGATGAACTCGGGCGAGAGCGCGAAGCCAACAGCCGCGAGCCGCTCGAGCCGACCGTTGATCACCGCGCCGAAGGTGAAGCCCGGCTGCATCGCGTGGGCCTCGGCGAATGCCTCGCTCACCACGACCTCACCGGGCCGACCGGGCTCGGGCAATCTTCCGCGCCGGAGATGCAACCGGTTGAGAATCGGATCGTCGCGATCGGGGATCGACACGATCAGCCCCGCTGCCGGCTCGAACATGCCGGGGATATCGAGGTTGACGCTGACGACGACGCGCGGCTCGACCGCGGCAACGCCGGGGATTTCGCGAACACGATCGGCCAGCGAGAGCGGCGCCCGCTTGCACTGGGCGAACACGTGGGCGAACGCGGCGCGTTCGTAATACGCGGCCTGTGTCGCTTCGAGCGAGCGCGAGGCGCTCACCGCCATCAGGAACGCGCCGATGCCGCACGCCATGACCAGGGCGATGGCGATCAGTTGCGACTTGAGCCGCCACGCATCGCGAAGGAGTTTGCGGTCGATCGCTCGCACAGTGTCACCAGGTGAGGTCGCGTGCGCTGGCGCGCGTCGGGTTGGTCTCGATGCCTGCCACGCGCCCGCCGCTGAGGTGGATGACCCGGTCGGCCATGGCGGCGATGGCCGCGTTGTGCGTGATCACGACCGCGGTCGTGCCCAGTTGTGCGTTGGCCGCGGAGATGGCCTCGAGGACGATGATGCCGGTCTTCACGTCCAGGGCACCGGTCGGCTCGTCGCAGAGCAGCACATCGGGCCGCTTGGCCACAGCGCGGGCGATGGCGACCCGCTGCTGCTCGCCGCCGGAGAGTTGCGCCGGGAAGTGATCCATCCGCTCGGCCAGCCCCACGAGCGCCAGCGCCTCGTGGGCGGGCATCGGGTCGGGCGAGATATCCGTCACAAGCGCGACGTTCTCGCGCGCTGTCAGACTCGGGACCAGGTTGTAGAACTGGAAGACGAATCCCACGTGCTCGCGCCGATACCGCGTCAGCGCGCGGTCGTCCATCCGCGTCAGATCGTGATCCAGATACCTCACCGTGCCGGAGGTCGGCACATCAAGCCCGCCGAGGATGTTCAGCAGCGTGGACTTGCCGCTCCCCGATGGGCCCAGCAACACGACGAACTCGCCCGCAAACAGGTCCAGATCGACGCCGTCGAGCGCGCGGACCTCGACCTCGCCCATCCCGTACACCTTCGTGAGCGCGCGGGCCGAAAACGCGGCGCTCGGGGCGGGTGTTCGAGTGCGTGCGGCGGGTGGCATGGTCGCTCCGGTTGCGCGGCCGGCCTCACATCCGCGCTGGGAAGTTCCACTCCACGCCCGGTTTGTAGTTGATCAGCCCGTACAACTGCTCGCGCGTCTGCATCTGATCGACGAATCCGGCCACGGTGCCCTCCCGCTTCAGTTGTTCAAGCGCCCGCGCCACCGCGCCCATGGCGGTTCGGAGCATCGACACCGGGAAGATCACGCACGAGTAGCCCATCTCGCCAAACCGCGCGGAGGGGATGATCGGCGTCTTGCCGAACTCGGTCATGTTCGCCAGCAGGTGGTAGCGAGCGGTGGCACCGGCCTTGTTGCGCAGTCTCTGTGCAAAGTCCGCGAACTCCTGCTCGCTGGCGAGCCCTTCGGGGAAAATCATCCCCGCGCCCGCCTGCACGTACGCCGCGGCACGATCCACCGCGGCATCGAACCCCTCCACGCCGCGAGCATCGGTGCGGGCGCAGATGATCAGGTCGCGTGCCGACTTCGCAGCGTTCACCGCCGCGGCGATCTTTTCCACCGAGTGCTCGAGCGGGATGAGTTTCTTGCCGTCGAGATGTCCGCAGCGCTTCGGAAAGACCTGGTCTTCGAGGTGCAGCCCGGCCGCGCCGGCCCGGGCATATTCCACGACCGTGCGCCGCACCATCTCGCTCTCGCCGAAGCCGGTGTCGGCATCGGCGATGAGCGGGAGCCCGCACGCATCGACGATTTCTCGGATGAGGCGGGCAAAGTGGTCGAGTGTCAGGATTCCCACATCGGGCACGCCGGCGCACACGCTGGTCGCCGCGCCCGAGACGTAGCAAGCCTCGAAGCCCGCCTGACGAATGGCCAGCCCGCAGAGGGCGTTGAATGCACCGGGCATCATCAGACACTGATTGCTTGCCGCGGCGGAGTCGAGCAGGGATCGCAAACGATCGGGCGCGTGTGCCATGTCAGCAGGATAGAGCGCGAGACGGGAATCGATCCCGCGCCCGCACAAGGCCGACTCCGCCGAAAACAACAACCCCCGATCCCAAGGGACCGGGGGTCGTGCATTTCTGCGTGGGCCGGGCCATTTCGGGCCGGCTCCGTCGAGCGGCCGCGTTAGCGGCTCGGCCCTCTACGACAATCCTGAATCACTGGATCACCTCCTTCCCAAAAGCCCATCCCAGCCGCCGCGGGGTTGTCTCCCGCCGCCGGGCTGCCTTTCCGCGGGCCGTCACCCGCGGCTCATCGCCCGATGCGTTCAATGCACCGGTCGTCGCGCTTCGCGGGGCGGGCTCTGGTCGTGGTTCTCACGCCGCGGCCTGCCATGCTCCACGCGATACACCAAAGTATCGCCCAAAAATCGAGCGATGCAACATTCTTCGCAGAATCGGGCCATCCGGTTTCAGCCGAACTCCCCCAGATTCCGCGCATCTGCCAACAAACCCGGCCGCGGCATGAGCAGCCAGCCGTTGGATCAGGACTGCAACTCGTCAAACGCGCCCTGGGCGGCCTGCTCATCAAGGTACTTCTGGAAATCCCCGGTCTTGTAGGAAATGAAGCAGAACGCGTGGTGCAGCGCGAGCCACTCCATGTCGGTCGGGTCCTCATCGAGGTCCTTGCGCAGGCGGTTCAACTCCGCCAGGAACATCTCGGCTTTGATCGTCTTGGCCATATCGGACTGTAGTTCAGGCCGCGCGGCGACGCATGAGCCGGCTCCAGCCCGCCGCGGCGAAGAACAGGCCCGTCATCACCAGCACCATGCTCGGACCGGCCTGCCAGTCGAGTTCGATGCTCGCGGCGAACCCCGCCAGCAACCCGACCACCCCCACAGCCACAGACAGTCCGACGACGTGCCAGAGGCGGTCGCTCAGGCGCATGGCGGTCGCGCCCGGCAACACGAGCAGCGCGGTGGCGAGAATGACCCCGGCGAGTTTCATGGCCGTCACCACTGACACGGCGAGCACGACCATGAGGGCGAATCGCATCCGCCGCGCCGGCACGCCGAAGGCCGCGGAGGACTCTTCATCGAATGACCAGAAGAGCATGGGCCTGCGCATCCACCACACCGCCGCGAGCAAGGCGAACGCCACGCCCCACGCCAGCGCGGCATCGGCTTTGCCCGCGGCGAGAATCGAGCCGAACAGGATCGATTCCCACGAGCGGGCCATCGGCGGGTTGCCCATGGATCGGGCGATCGGCTGGCTGACCTGCACCAGCACGGCACCCAGCGCCATCGAGCCGACCAGGAACATGCCGATGGCCGAATCGACGGGCGTGGTGCGACGGTCGGAGACGCTGGCCATGCCCAGCGCGGCCAGGACGCAGAAGCCGACGATCACGGCGAACTCGGCCGCCCCGGCGGGCTGGATCGCGCCCAGCGCGGCGAGCACCGCGGCCACGCCGATGCCGCCGAACGCCGAGTGACTCACTCCCTGGCCGACAAAGCCGAGACGCTTGACGACGACCAGCACGCTCAGCACGCCGCAGAGCACGACGATGGCCAGCCCCGCGAGCAGCGCGGTGGCGTAGATGGCGCGCATTGCGCTCATGTCCGCGCTGGTGAGCAGTTCGACAAGGGGGCTGCCGGCGGAGGCGAGGGTCATGGTCTGTCGCCCTCGGGGCCCGATCTTTGCCTTGCCGAGACGCCGAGTTGCACGGGCGGGTGCGCAGGCGTGCCGGCCTCGGTGCAGCACTCATCCGCGCCGTGGGCGTGCACGTGCATTCCGGTGAGCGTGCCCGGCGCGCCCGCGATTTCGTGGCTGAAGAGTTCGGCCAGAACCTGCGGGGTCAGTCCCTGGGGCGCGGCGTGGGCGTGCAGCCGTCGCGCCAGACACGCGACACGGTCGCTTCCGGCGACGATTGCGCGCAAGTCGTGGCTCACGATGATCATCGTGACGCCCAGTTGCGCATGAACTCGTGCCAGAAGATCGGCGAAGACGCGCTGGCCGGCCGCGTCGATACCAACCATCGGTTCATCAAGTACGAGCATTTGCGCACCGGCCGCAAGAGCGCGGGCGATCATCGCACGCTGCAACTGACCGCCGCTGAGTTTGCCGGCGGGACGGTCGGCGAACTCCCGCGCGCCGACAAGCGTCAGCATCTCTTCGACGCGCTGGGCCGTCTGTCGCGGTACGGTTCGCCACGGCGGAACACGCCACGCCGCGCCGAGCGTGACCAACTCCCGCACCGACATGGGCATGCCCAGTTCGGCCTCCAGTCGCTGCGGAACATAGCCGACGACGCCGCGGCGACGGGCCTCCTCGGGTGTCATTCCCAGCACGCGGATCGTGCCAGTGTTCCCGCGAAGCAGCCCCAGAGCGAGGCGCAGGAGCGTGCTCTTGCCGCCGCCGTTGGGGCCGAGGATGCCGAGACGCTCGCCGCGCTCGACGCGCAGAGTGATGCTCTCGAGCACGGGCGCGGGCGAACCGGGGTATGCAAAGCCCACGCCCGCGCACTCCAGCGCAGGCGCGGCGGCGGTGGTGTCGGTGGTGGGCGGCATTCGGCGGTCGCGAACGCGGGCGGCGAGGGCCTATCGGGCCTGCTTCTCTCCGAGGCCCTTCTTGAGCGATTCGAGATTCTGCTCCATCATGCTAAACCAGTCGCCGTCGCCGAGCGGGTCGAGCGTCAGCACGGGCACCCTCGCCTGGTCGGCGATGCGTTTGCCCGCCGCGGGAGAGAGTTGCGGCTCGACGAACACGGCCCTGGCGCCGCGCTTGGCGATCGCGGCGACCGCGCTCTGCACGGCCTTGTGAGTCGGCTCCTGCGCGGTGAGTCCGGCGATCGCGATGGTGCTGAGCGAATAGCGACGCGCCATCCAGCCGTAGGCATCGTGACCGACGACGATGGTGCGCACCTGCGCGTTCTCCGCGGCGGCCCGGTACGCGGTGTCGATCGCGTCGATCCGCTCGGCCTGTTTCTTCGCCGCGGCCAGGGCGGGGTGCTCGTCGGCCGTGCCGGCGGCATCGGGGAATCGCTCGGCGATCCTGGCCGCGAGTTTCTCGGTGAACTGTTTGACCATGACCGGGTCGAGCCAGAGGTGCGGGTCCGACTCGTGGTTGCAGCAGGAGCCATCGGACTTTTGCGTGTGCGATGTGTGCTCGTGCGCGATGACGACGCCGACCAGGTCGGCGAACTTCAGCGCGAGTCGCTTGTCGTTCCTGTTCTGGGCGAGGAACTTGTCAATCTGCGGCTCGAGCCCGAGTCCGACCGTGACGACGAGGTCGGCGTTCTGCATCGCGGCGAGTTTGCTCGGCGGGGCCTCGTAGCCGTGCTCGCTCACGCCCGGCGGCACGATCATCTCGACCGTGCTGCCCGCCGGCAGGAGCGGTTCGACCAGACCCTTGAGCGGGGCGATGGAGACGACTGCGCGGAGCGGGCGTTCGCCCGCGGGCGCGGCCATGGCGCGGCCGGGCGCGGCGAGCAGCGGCAGGCTCAACAGGGCGACGCACACGGCGCGCACGGCGGAGAGGAGGGTGGTGCTCATGACCAACAGTATTGCCGGGTTCCGGCGCAGATGCAACTGAGTGGCAAAAGCCGGTCGGGTTCTCGGTCCCTACTCCCCGCGCTGCTGGGCATCGCGCTTGGCCTGGGCCGCACGGTGAGCCCCCCGCGCGTGACCGCGGATCCGGGCGTTGGCGGTCCCGGCGTAGATGTTCTTCAGGCGCTGGCCCTTGGAGTTGTCCGAATAGGCTGCGCGGGACAGGTCGCGGGCGTGCACGCGAGCGGTCACATCGACTCGGCCCGCGGCCAAGATCGGCGAGGCCGCGCCGTTCACGCCGACACGCCCCAGCAGGGACGATGCGACCGCCTTGCGCGCGGGCGCGGCCTTGCCCGAAACGGACCTGGCCGGAGCGGCCTTGACGGGCGCCGCCTTGGCCTTGGCCTTGGCCTTGACTTTGGGCTTGGCCGCCTTGCGGGTCGAGACACCCGTACGGCCGAGCGCGGCCTCGTAGCGCTCGAGCGTCTGCTCGAACAGCGCAAGTTTGACCTTGGTGTTCTTGTTGTTCGCGCCGCCGCGACCCTCGCCGCGCTGCCGCGCCGAGGCACGCTGTTTCTTGGCGAGCGTCCGGAACTTGTCGCGCAGTTTGCGGGCCCGCGCCACGGCGGCGCGCACCTGCGCAGCACTGAGTTGGGAAATCTCCGACGCGGTCGCGCCGCGAACCACTTCGTACTCCGCCGCGGTGCAGATTTTCCTCGCCTGGTCCGCTCGCATGGTGTCCGCTCCTTGAACGATCGCTGTGTGAGTTGCTCGCGGCCAACCAAGCCGCCGCAAAGACCCAGTACTCTACCCGCGCGCCGCGGCCGGGTTGCTCACTCGCCCGCGGCGACGCGTGCCGCGGCGACGACCTTGTCGCCCTCGTCAAGTTTCACGATGCGCACGCCCTGTGTGCCGCGGCCGGTTTCGCGGATCTCGCCGACGGGCATGCGCACGGTCATTCCGCCGCGGCTGGTGACGACAACGTCGTCGCCCGTCCACACGCCCAGCGCGGCGACCGCTCGCCCGTTGCGCTCCGACGTGTTGATATCGACCCGGCCCTTGCCGCCGCGAGACTGCGACCGCATCGGCCCGTTCTCGGGGGCCACGCGGTACTCATCGACAAGCGTGCGCTTGCCGTACCCGTTCTCGCAGATGGTGAGCAGCGCGAGCGTGGGATCGATGGTGATGGTCTCGTCGCCCTCGCGGCGCATCGGGACACGCACCGCGCCGATGACCTCGTCGCCGTCGGCCAGTTCGATGCCCTTGACGCCCGCCGCGGGACGGCCCATGACGCGGACGTCCTGCTCATCAAACCGGATGGACATGCCCTCGGCCGTGGCCAGCAAGATGTCGTCGTTGCCGGTGGTCTCCAGCACGTCGAGCAGGCGGTCGTCTTCCTTCAGGCCAACGGCGATCAGGCCGCTCTTGTGGACGTTGCGATAGTCCTTCAGCGGCGTGCGCTTGACGATTCCCTGCGCGGAGACAAACGTGAGGTAGGTGCTGCCGGCCTCGAAGTTCTTCACCGGCAGGAACGCCCGGACCGTCTCGCCCTCCTTCAGGTCGATGAAGTTGACGATCGGCCGGCCCTTGCTGGTCCGCGGCAGTTCCGGCAGTTCGTACACCCGGATCTTGAACACGCGCCCGGTGTTCGTGAAGCAGAGCAGGTCGTCGTGCGTGGAGGCGACGAACATGTGCTCGATGAAGTCGTCGTCCTTGGTCGCGCCGCCGATGATGCCCTTGCCGCCGCGGCCCTGCTGGCGATAGGTCGAGAGCGCGACGCGTTTGGCGTAGCCCTGGTTCGAGATGGTGACGGCCATGTCCTCGACCTGGATGAGGTGCTCGAGGTTGATGTTGGCGCCGTCGCCGCCTTCCTGGATTTCGGTCAGCCGCTCGCCGAGCCGGCCGCCGTAGCGGGCCTTCATCTGCTCGCAGTCGGCGATGATGATCGCATCGACGCGCGCGGGCGTGGCGAGAATGTCCTCAAAGTCGGCGATCTGCTCGACAACCTGCCGGTAGTCATCCACCAGCCGCTCGATCTCCAGCCCGACGAGCTGCGACAGCCGCATGTTGCAGATCGTCTCGGCCTGCACGCGCGACAGCGTGATCCCGCCTCCCCCCTCCCGCGCCTCGGCCCGCCGCACCTGATCCATCAGTCGCGCGGGGATCTTCGAGGCAAACGGATGCGAGCCCGCGATGCGGAACCGCTTCTCCATCAGTTTGTCGAGCGCCTCGGCACGGGTCTGGCTCGAACGGATGAGCCTGATCACCTCGTCGATATCGCAGACCGCGAAGATCATGCCCTCCAGCACGTGGGCCCGCTTCTTGGCCTCGGCAAGCAGGAACGCGGTGCGGCGGCGGATCACCTCGCCCCGGTGGGCGATGTAGTAGGTGATCAGTTCCTTGAGGCTCAGCGTCCGCGGCTGGCGATTCACCAGCGCGATGTTGGAGATGCTGAAGGTCTGCTGCAGCGGCGTGAACTCGTACAACTGGTTCTCGACGACCGCCGGATCGGCGCCGCGCTTGAGTTCGATCACCACGCGCACCGGACTCTTGGCCGAACTTTCATCTCGAGCATCGGAGATGTCGGTGATCTTGCCCGCCTCGATGGCATCGCTGATGCGCTCGATCAGCGTCGTCAGGCCGAGGTTGTACGGGATCTTCTCGATGATCAACTGCTGACGGTCTTTCGAGCCCTCCAGCGGCTCGACTCGCACGCGGCCGCGGAGCGTCACCTTGCCGCGCCCCGTCGCATAGGCATCGACAATGCCGCCGATCCCGAGCACCAGCCCGCCGGTCGGGAAGTCCGGCCCCTTCATGCCGCGGCGAAGCACCTTGCCCTCGGCGTCCATCACATCCTGCATGAGTTCCGAGAGCGCGATCTCGGGCTTCTCGACGACGCGGATGATCGAATCGAGCACCTCGACCGGGTTGTTCGGCGAGAGCGAGGTGGCCATGCCGACGGCGATGCCCACGCCGCCGTTGACCAGCAGGTTCGGGAACTTGCCCGGCAGGACGGTCGGCTCCATGAGCCGGTCGTCGTAGTTGGGCTGCATGTCCACCGTGTCGAGGTTCAGGTCCTCGAGCATGTCCACCGCGGCCTGGGTCATGCGGGCCTCGGTGTATCGCATCGCCGCCGGCGGGTCGGGCGCGATCGAGCCGAAGTTGCCCTGCGGGTCCACCAGCGTGATGCGCATGCGCCAGTTCTGGCCCATGTTCGTCATCGTGGGATAGATGACCGACTCGCCGTGCGGGTGATAGTTGCCCGAGGTGTCGCCGCAGATCTTGGCGCACTTGAGGTGCTTCTTACCCGGCGTCAGTTTCAGGTCGTTCATCGCGACCAAGATGCGCCGCTGCGAAGGCTTGAGCCCATCGCGGACATCGGGCAGGGCCCGGTCCATGATCGTGCTCATCGCGTACGTGAGGTACGAATCCTGGAGTTCTCGCTCCAGATTGAGATCGACAATGTGTCCTCCCCCGCTGCTGCCGCCGCCCCCCCCTCCATCCGCGCCCGCGCCGCCGTTGCCGTTTCCATCATCGGGCGGCATCGCGCCGCCGGAACCCGCGCCGGCCTGCGCCGCCGCGGCATCGTTCACGGCGTCGCCATTTGTCCCGCCGCGAGTGGGCTTGCCGCCATTGGCGGGCACTTCGGTCGGCACCCGTGCGCCGGCCGTCGAGACCGAGCCGGAAGCGGGAGACGTGGGAGAATCGGGCATCGAGTTCCTCTGCTCACTGGGGCCTCGCGGCGGAGCCGCGAATGCCAAAACCGACCGCCGAAACCGCCGCGAACACGACTCCCAAAGGGCGCGGTGTGCAGCCGGAAATGATAGGCAAAACGGTTGGAAATTTCCCGTGCGCGCGGTGTTCTCCGGACCCCGGAAACGGCCAGCGCGCACGCGAGCGTTGCAGGCCGCGGCGGATCTTCGGGAAAGTCGTGCTTCAGCGAGGGGGCGCGGGCGACTCGGCGGGTTTGGTGAGCGCATCCAGCGACCGGATCGCCTCGGTTAACAGCAGCAGCGAGAGGCTGGTCGCATCGGGCGGGAGGGTGAAATCCCACGGCGCAGCGCGCACACCCCCCACCGCCGCGGCGGGGTCGAGCGCCATCCAGCCGATCGAATCATCGGCCTGCAACTGACGGATGAAGCGGATCGCCTCCAGCAGTTTCACGAGTTCCGTCATGCGCTCGTGCGGATCGGTGAGGCGGTCATCGCGCAGCATGGTGGCGATGAACGCCAGCGGCCGGGCGCTCTGCCAGGTCGGCAAGGGCGACCGCCCCTTCGTGAAAACGATGCCGCCGGCGAAGTCGGGCGTCTCCTCGGCATCGGCCGCGCTGATCATGTGCTCCCACACCTGTCGGCGCATCTCTCGCAGGGCGATGGCGGAGGGGATGTCGGCGGGCTTGCCGTCGAGTTGCTGCTTGTGGCGAGCGAGTTCGATCTCGGCCCAGCCGAGCCAGGGCATGTGGGAGACCATGTGGCCTTGTGGGATGGTGCCGATCCATGTCCGGACCTGCTGCTCCACATCTTGAAGCGAACGGCGCGGACCGTCCTGACCCAGTGGCCGGGACTGCGGAAACAAGGCGTAGGCCAGAGCACAGGCTCCGTGCGCTGATTGCGGAACTCCACCAAACATCTCGCCATCAGGCCATTCTCGAAAGAACAGCGACTTGACCGGTTCACACAGTGAGGCCGCCATGCAGTCCGCCGGATCAAACGGCATCTGAAGCACAGACTCCGGCTGGCTCGCCGCGGCAACGAGGAACAAAGCGGTCTCAGAATCGCCCTGATACCGATAGGAGTGTCGGCACACGACCTCCGCAGTAGACGCCCATGCCGCGTGCAGCCGCGTCTTGCTCGTTTTCGAAATCAGTGCGGGCCCGAGGTCGCCATATCGCTGGAGAGCCAGCAGCGCGAGCGCCGTCGATTCGATCGACGCCTTGCCTTGAATGTGCCGCGCCGGGTCAACCGGGTCATAAGAGTAACCCCATCCGAGTCCGACATTGGGGCTGTCAGCGCGGCGTGCCAAGTGCTCCGCCATCGCCGCGGCCATGCGGTGCAGTTCCGCCGCGGTGATCTCGGACTGCGCGATGAGCCGCGCGCCGCGGTGCAGGAAGACCGGGGCCGCGCCGGGCGCACACTGCGCCAAGTGCGTGGTGCGGAAGCGGTACATCCGCAGCGCGTGGCGCGTGCGGATGTTCGCCGGCGGCTCGAGCGCGGCCGCCGCGCCGCCCTCGCCGATCACCTTTGCGCACAGCCCGCCGAGCGTGCGGTGCGGCAGCGCGGCCGTTGCCATCATGAACGTCGGAAACGCCGGCTCGAGCGCGCCCGCCGCACCGTCCTTGGGCCGGATGCGCACCGCGACACCATCGAGCCCGGGCGCGAGCATGATCTCCGCCTCTTCCCACGTTCGCGGCTCGAAGATCATCATGGGGCCGGCAAGCTCAAGGCTGATCAACATCCGCCGCGCATACGCCACGATCGCGGCATCGCGCGTCGCATCGTTTGGCAGCACCAGCCGCGATTCGGCCTGCGCCATCGCCTCGCGCGCGGCCAGCGCCAGCATCGCCGCGCTGTTGGCACGGGCATCGGACTCGGGCGCGAACACCTGGCCGCGGCCGATCCACTGGCCATCGAGGCGGATCTGGATGTGCACGCCGGCAAACGGCGCTGCGGCAGCATCGCCGACAGGGGCGGCCCCGGCCGCATCGGACACACGCCACGCGCGGACCCACTCATCCACTTGCTGATACGCGGCCATCGTCGCGGCGGGCGGGGGGACCGGGGCAGCCGCACCCACCTGCTCACGGTCGCCCACAACGGTCCGAGAACCGGGTCGGTGCTCGTTCACTGTCGGGGTGGCGGCGAGCGCATCGCGGCCGGCGGTCAGCAGGACAATGATGACCAGCACCGCGAATGTTGCCTCGCGGAAACACGCCGCGAGGCGTTGCGGCAACGCGGGTTGTGCGGTTTGTGCGTTACTGGACCCTGACCCCGCCGTACGGGGCTTGGGCAAAGAGTTGGCATGGGGGCGGAATCCGTGGCATGGGTGTTGTATCCAAGTCCCTTGCACAACTGGAGATATGGTCATGATCGCAGCCCTCACCCAGATCACCGAGAATCGCCGGAAGATCGCGTTGCTGGCTCTGCTGAGTTTCATCGCCCTGTGCTGAGAGGTTATCCGGCCGCGGACCTGATGCGGCCTTGACCCACAGCATCTTCCCTGACGCATTCAGTTTGACCCAAGACATCCGCCGCGCGGGCCGTTGCCGGCCTGCGCGAGGTTGTGCGCGCAACGCAGCACCTGCCAATGCCGCGCACCCGTAGTCGAGGCCTCTCCAATCACGGAGTGGCAGCCGCGGCCTGTGTCCCCACGGCCGTGACGCCATGGGTCCTATGCGACCTATTGGTCCTGTCTCCTTCCGACTACACCAATCGATCTTCCTTGCTGATCCCCAGCGCCGGCCGCACATCCAGCGGCACCAGCACTTCGCGGCCGGCTTTCTCGGTCTGCAGGCGCTTGGCGGTGTCGGGGTCCACGAAGTCGGAGTGGCACGAGAGTTTGGCGGCCTCTTCCGCATTGCTGTGCTGCGTTGCTGCTTTGCCCATTTCCCGCTTCGTCTTCGAAGCGAGTTTGTGAATCTCATCCGGCGAGAGCACGCCGCGCTTGGCGAGGATCTCCTGCTGCTCAGCGGTGAGTGCGCCGGACTTCACGGGCGCGCCGGCCTTGCCGTTCGCGCCGATCCGCTCGAACCCTTCGGCCTTGCCGCTGGCAAACTCCTGGATCTCCTTGCTGATGCGCACGCTGCACCAGTCGTGTCCGCACATCGCGCAGAAGTCGGTGTCGACGTCGAGGTCCTCATCGTGATACGCCCGCGCGGTGTCGGGGTCGAAGGAGAGTTCGAAGTGCTTCTCCCAGTTCAGCGCGGCCCGGGCCTTGGTGAGTTCGTCATCCCGGTCGCGCGTGCCCGGAATCCCCAGCGCGATGTCCGCCGCGTGCGCGGCGATTTTGTAGGCAATACACCCCTGCTTCACATCATCCTTCTTCGGCAGCCCCAGGTGCTCCTTGGGCGTGACGTAGCACAGCATCGCCGCGCCGTGATACGCCATCGCCGTTGCGCCGATGCACGAGGTGATGTGGTCGTAGCCGGGGAACATGTCCGTCACCAGCGGCCCGAGCACATAGAACGGCGCGCCGTGGCAGAGCGTGCGCTGGATCTTCGCGTTCCACTCGATCTGATCGAACGGCACGTGGCCCGGGCCCTCGATCATCACCTGCACGCCGCGGCGCCACGCCCGCTCAGTCAGTTCGCCGAGCGTTTCGAGTTCGGCGATCTGCGCGGCATCGGTGGCATCGGCGAGGCCGCCCGGCCGCAGGCCATCGCCGATCGAGAACGTCACATCGTACTGGCGGAGGATGTCGCAAATGTCCTCCCACCGCTCGTACATGATGTTCTCGCGGTTGTGTACGAGCATCCACTTGGCCAGCAGTGAGCCGCCGCGGGAGACGATGCCGATGAGCCGGTTCTTGACGAACTTGAGGTGCCCGCGCCGCACACCCGCGTGGATGGTGAAGTAGTCAACACCCTGCCGCGCCTGGTGGTGCAGGCTCGCGGCGATCGTCTCCCAGTCGAGGTCTTCGATCTTCTTCCCGATGATCATCGAGTAGATCGGGACGGTGCCGATGGGCACGGTGCTTGCGCGGATGATCGCCTCGCGGCAGGCATCGAGGTCGCCGCCGGTGGAGAGGTCCATGACGGTGTCGGCCCCCCACTTCTCGGCCCACTTGAGTTTTTCGACTTCCTCGTCGGTGCCGGAGGAAACGGGCGAGGCGCCCATGTTGGCGTTGACCTTGGTGCGGCTGGCGCGGCCGATCGCCATCGGGTCGAGGTTGTGCTTCAGGTGGTTGATGTTCGCGGGGATGACCATGCGTCCCGCCGCGACCTCATCGCGCACGGCCTCGGCGGCCCCCCCCGACTTGCCGGGAAAGAGCGTCTCGAAGTGCGGTTCGCGCTGCGCGATGCGGCGCATCTGCGGCGTGATGATGCCCAGGCGTGCGTGCTCGAGTTGCGTGATGGGATGGAAGCCGGGCGGGGGCGTGATGCGGCGGGTGATGCCGCGGGCATCGGTGAAGGTGTACGACTCGCAGGCTGTGCATGGCGATGATGCGCAACCCCCCGGCGATGCGAGCGCAGCCTTCGCTTCGCTCCCGCTCAGGATCTCGACGATCCAGCCGTCGGGCATGAAGTCCCACGCGGTCTTGTCGCTTGGCGCGGGCATGCCGGGCGTATCGGGCGAGGCGAACATCAACGGCCCGCCGACATCGGGTGCGAGGGCGAAGGAGCCCGGCGTCGTGACGCCTGCCGTGTTGCCGGGATTGCGTGCGCCGTGAAGGGGGGCACGGAAACGGTGCAGAGATTGCGTGGATTCGGATTGTGTGTTCATTGTCGCTTCCCTCCGCCGGTACGAACCGGTTCAGGTTCCACGGGTGCTTCTCAGCGGCGGTTTTCACAGCGAGAACCGCCGCGCCCCGAGCGTTCAACCAGTGTACGCGGTCTCCATCCGCCCGGTGTCGGCGATGCTGCGGATTCATAGACTCAAGGACCCATGCCCACCGCCATCGCTCTTCTCCGCGGCATCAACGTCGGCTCGACTCGCTCGCTCCCCATGGAACGGCTCCGAGCGCTGTGCGAGCAGGTCGGCATGCACGACCCTCGGACATACATTCAGTCCGGCAGTGTGATCTTTGAGGCCGCAAAGAGAGACCTGTCCGCTGTTGCGGAGAGGCTCGAAGCGGCAATCGAGGCAGATCGCGGCTTCCGGCCAAGCGTGGTGGTGCGGACGCGCGACGAACTGGCCGCGGCGATCGATGGCAGCCCTTTCGCGGCTCGCGCCAAGACCGACGCCGCGAAACTGCTGGTGATGTTCCTGAAGTCCAAGCCCGCGGCAGGAGCGCAGCAAGCCCTCGATGGGGTGAAGCGCGGCACAGAGCAGATGCGACTTGTCGGGCGCGAGTTGTTCATCGATTTCCCGGACGGCATCGGCAAGGCGAAGGTGTCGCTCGCCGCGGTCGAGAAAGCGATCGGCGTTCCCGCGACCGGCCGCAACTGGAACACCGTGCTCAGTCTGCTCGCGATGGCGGATGAGGGCTGATCACCCCTGCGGCGGGTGGGCAGGATCAAACCCCATGGCCCGGTTGTGCTCGGCGCTCCCGCCGCGGGGCACGGTCAGGGTCTTCCACTCGATCCCCTCGCGCGAGGCGAGAATGCGTGACGCCTGCACGATCTGCCCGCAGTGGTAGGCGGTGTGCGCGAGCGATCTTGCCAGTGCGAGCGCGAGTGTGTGCGGCTCGCCGCGGATGTGCAGCGTGCGCGGGAGGTCGGCATCGGTGCACGCGGCCAGCGTCTGCTCCAGCGCGGCCCAGCCCGCGGCCCATGCCGCATCGAGCGCAGCACGATCCGCGAAGTCGTCGACAAACTCCGTGTCGCGTTTGCGCCAGGGTTTCTCGCCATCGGTGGTGAACGGATCGGTCCAGCGCGAGCGGAGATTCCCGCCGACGTGCTTCATGATCACGGCGATGGAGTTGGTCTCCGGGTCGATCGGTTCGCGCAGCAAGGCCCATGGGAGTTGACCCGCCGCGCCCTCGGCCAGCGTGTGGCACCTTCGAAACTCGGCGGCGATCGCGGCAATGACGGGACTGTTCTCCATGGTGGATCATTGCTTGCCGAGAACGGCGTGGATTCGTGTATCCTCCCCGCCATGAAGATGCCGAAGTTGATGCTGCTGGGTGCGGGTGAACTGGGCAAAGAGGTCGCGATCTCGGCCAAGCGGCAGGGCTGCCGCGTCATCGCCGTCGATTCCTATCTCGGCGCGCCGGCAATGCAAGTGTCGGATTTCTCCGAGGTCATCAACATGCTCGATGGCGAAGCCCTCGAGGCCGTCATCCGCAAGCACATGCCCGACCACGTCGTTCCCGAAGTTGAGGCCATTCGAACCGAACGGCTGCTCGACTTGGAGAGGGCGGGCTTCGACATCATCCCCTCGGCCCGCGCGGCGAACCTGACGATGAACCGCGATGCCATCCGCGACCTCGCGGCGTTGCAACTGCGGCTTCCGACGGCCCGGTTCGCCTACGCCGAATCCGCCGCGGAACTGGAGCGGGTGATACTCGGGAACACTGACCTGAAGGACAGTGGCACGGGCCTGCCCTGCGTCATCAAGCCCGTCATGTCCTCGAGCGGCAAGGGCCAGTCGGTCGCGCGCACGCGCGCCGACATCCGCAGGTCGTGGGACTACGCCGTCGCCAATATGCGCGGCGACCGGCCCCGCGTCATCGCCGAAGAGTTCATCGACTTCGATTACGAGATCACGCTGCTGACGGTGCGGCAACGCCCCATCGTCGCCGGCAGGAAACTCAGCGAGAAGGCCCGCACACTTTTCGTGCGGCCCATCGGCCATCGCCAGGAGCGCGGCGACTACCAGGAATCATGGATGCCCTGCCGCATGAGCGCTGCCGCGCTCGCCAAGGCCCAGAAGATGGCCGCGGCGGTGGTGCGGGAGATCGCCGGGCCCCGCGGCGCGGGCATCTTCGGCGTGGAGTTTTTCGTGGCCGGGAGTCGGGTGATTTTCAGCGAACTCTCGCCGCGGCCGCACGACACGGGGATGGTGACGCTGATCTCGCAGGACCTGTCGGAGTTCGACCTGCATGTGCGTGCCATCCTCGGCTTGCCGATCCCGACCATCCGCTACGAGCGCGGCGGGGCGGCGAGCGCGGTGATCCTCGCGGGCGAGGCATCGCCGCACGAGCCGGAGTACCAGGGGCTGGACCGCGCGCTGGGGCACAAGGGCGTGCAGGTTCGCATCTTCGGCAAGCCCAGCACGCGGAAGTTCCGCCGCATGGGTGTCGCGCTGGCGGTCGGACCCACGGCCAATGCCGCGCGGCGCACCGCGAAAGCCGCGGCGAAGTCTGTGCGGGTGATCTCAAGACCCTAGTCTCGCGACCGGCCCCGCGGAACCCGAGACCCGGACCCCGGTACCCGATCCACCGACTACCCTCGCTCTTCCATGCACCTCGCACCCCGCCGCGCACCGAGCCTCGTGTTCATCTTCGCGACGTTGCTGCTCGACGTGCTGGGCTTCGGACTGCTGATCCCGGTGATGCCGCGGCTGGTGGCTGTGGTCGGCGGGCTTCCGCCGGGCGGGGCCGAGCACGATGCCTCCATCCTGGTCACCGGTTTGATCGTCACGTACGCGGTGATGCAGTTCGTGTTTGCGCCGGTGCTCGGCTCGTTGTCGGACCGATTCGGGCGCAGGCCGGTGTTGCTGCTCGCGCTGCTGGGCTCGGCGCTCGATTACTTCGCCGCTTCGCAGGCGCCGGCGGTGACCGGGCAGTTCGGCGCGACGACGGGCTTGGTCTTTCTGTTCATCACGCGTGTGATCAACGGGATCTCGGGCGCGACCATCCCGGTGTGCAGCGCGTACATCGCCGACATCACGCCGCCCGAGAAGCGTGCGGCCGGCTTTGGCCTCATCGGCGCGGCGTTCGGGCTGGGGTTTGTTTTCGGCCCGTTGCTGGGCGGCGTGCTGGGCGATGAGACCGTGCACATCCCGCTCATCGGGCCGGGGAACGTGTCCTACCCGTACATCGCCGCGGGCGTGCTGACGCTGATCAACTTCACCTACGGCTTCTTTATCCTGCCGGAGTCGCTGCCGCGGGAGCACCGCCGCGGGTTCTCGTGGCGCAAGGCCAACCCGGTCGGCGCGCTGCACTGGCTCGGCGGACACACGGTCGTGCGGATGATCGCCGCATCGCTGTTCATCGCGAACATCGCGCAGTTCGGCCTGCACACCGTGTGGGTGCTCTCGATGCAGAATCGGTTCGCCTGGACGCCCAAGGACAGCGGGCTGTCGCTGTTTGTCGTCGGCATTTCCGCCGCGATCGTGCAGGGCGGGCTGGCGCGGAAGATCATCCCCATCATCGGCGAGCGGGTGTGCCTGCTGGGCGGGCTGGCGCTGGGCGTGCTCGCATTCGCGGGCTATGGGCTCGCCACCGAGGGATGGATGATCTACGTGATCATCGCTCTGGCGAGCATCGGCGGGCTGGCCGGGCCCGCCGCACAGGGCATGACCAGCAAGGCCGTGCCGCCCGATGAGCAGGGCCTGCTGCAGGGCGCACTGGGCAGCCTGAACAGCATCGCGTACATCGTCGGGCCGATCGTCGCGGGATCGGTGTTCCACTTCTTCACGGCCAAGGAGGGCCCGACACCCTACCCCGGCGCGGGTGCGCCGTTCCTGGTGGGCGCGGGACTGGTCGCGCTGTCGGTTCTGCCCGTGCTGATGGTCTGGGGCCGAATGCCGACGAGCGTGCGAGAGAAGCCGGTGGAGAATGGCGGCAGCGGCGATGAAGAGGTGAAGTGATGAAGTGTGGAGTGAAGAAGGAGCAAAGGGCACTTCGCCAAACTGCGCGATCCGATTGCAGACCCGTCACCCAATTCCCGCACCGCACTCCGGGCACTTGTCGGCCTTGAGCATCGAGACGTCGTAGCCGCACTGCGGGCACGAGGGCACTTCCACTCGCGTGTGAATGATCAGGCGGCACTCGATGCACGCCGCTTCGCCCAGCGGGAGCGTCTGCTCCTTCCGGCAGCGCGGACAGCAGAGCGCAATGCTCGTGAGCAACGCGCCCGGTCCGCCATTGCCCTTTCCCACCGCGCGCGCGGCATACGCCACCTTGCGCATCGCCCGCCGGTTCAGCAACGCGAGCACGATGACCGCCAGCGTTCCGCTGATGGTGACGATGGATGCGCCGGCGGTGAATCGCCTGAACCCCAGCAGGTCCTCGTACCCACCCTCTTGTACGTGCACATCGAGAATGACGAAAATCGCGACCGCGCACGCCGCGGCGATCGTGCCATAGATAACCAGCCTCTGCCCACTGCCGACCCGCGCCCGAACCAGCACATTGGCGAAGGCCGCCGCGCCGCCGATGGCCATGACCGTCACGAGCCAGCGCGGGTCAAAGGCGGGCCGGTACCAGAGCCCCCACTGCCACATGATCAATCCGATGATCGCCGCGACAACGCCGGCCCAGCGCCAATGGCGGGTGTCCTGTCCCACGCCGATCAGGCTGAATATCAACACCGCCCCGCACCAGCAAATCGAGCCTGCGGTCGCCGCGAGTTTCCACCAGTTTGGCACGGCGACCCACCCATTTCCCCAGATTTGCAGGAGAAAGAGCACAGTGGCGACCGCAGCGCAGATCAGACCGGCCATTCCCGCCGCGCGGCCGACATCGACCGCCCGAAGCGCCAGCAGCGCAACCACCGCGGGCGACATGAAGATCACCAGCACCAGCGAGAGCCCGAAGCGTTCCTCAAGCCTCCACCCGCCGAGCCCGGCCCAGACGAGCCCCGTCGAGAGCAGAAACGCGACGATGCACGCCACGATGCCGAACAGGCCCGCAACCCGGAACCGCTCGCGGTCGACAAGCAGCGACAGCGGGAACATCAGCCCGATGGCGAGGGCACCGATGAACCCCATGGCGGTCACACGCCAAAGGATGTCGCGCTGCGGGATCAGCACCGTCAGCACGCCGCTCGCGGCGGAAGCGGCGAGGCACCAGAGAAGCACGTGCAGCAGGCGCTTGCGGGGGGAGACGGCGTGGTCGGACATGCGGGGCTCGGGTCGGATACTTCGCGTTCGCGGGACAGCATACCCGTTTCGCCCGGACTGCGGAGAGAGCCGATGCGCTGCACGCCTCCGCGCTCATCCGGTATCATCACCCGATGCCCGCACGGATCATCGACGGCAAAGCCTTGGGCCAGAAGTACCGCGACGACATCGCCGCGCGTGCGGCCAAACTGCGCGCGGCCGGCAGGCCTGTGCGGCTGGATGCGGTGCTGGTCGGCGGCGATGATGATGCCGCGCACCAGTATGCCGAGAGCCAGGCGCGGACCTGCGGCGCGCTGGGCATCGACTACGTGCTGCACGAACTGCCCGCGGGCGCGGGCCACGACGACATCGCCGGGCGCGTGCTGCTGCTGAACACCAAGGACGAGGTCTCGGCGATCATGGTCCACCTGCCACTGCCCGCGGAGGTCGACGCATACTCGGTCCAGAAACTCATCACGCCCGAGAAGGACGTCGAGGGCGTCAACCCCGCCAACATCGGCAATGTCGTCTACGGCCGCTCATCGCTCGCGCCGTGCACCGCGCTGGCCGTCATCAAGATGGTCGAGCACACCGGCACAGGCATCCAAGGGCTGCGCGGCAAACTCGCGGTCGTTGTCGGCGCCTCCAACCACGTCGGCAAGCCGATCGCCGTCCTGCTCATGCGCATGGATGCAACCGTCGTCTCCTGCAACAAGTGGACCCCGGGGCTGGCAGACCTGACGCGCCGGGCCGATGTGCTCGTCGCCGCGGCGGGCGTGCCCGATCTGATCACGCGGGACATGGTCAAGCCGGGCGCGATCGTGATCGATGTGGGCGTGAACCGCGTGGCCGGGTCCGATGGCAAAATGCGCACGGTTGGCGATGTGGCATATGACGCGGTCGGGGGCTTCGGCACACACGCCGCGACGGCAGGCAGCGCGGCCAACCACGCAGGGTGGATCAGCCCGGTGCCCGGGGGCGTGGGCCCGATGACGGTGGCGATGCTGCTGCTGAACGTGGTCGAAGCGGCGGAACGCGCGGCGGGAGTGCGTCTCTAGATTCTCGGAGAGGCGCAGAGACCGCAAAGAAGACTGGATCCTGAATGGGCTCTATGTCCTCCGCGCCTCGGCGCGCAACCCATTCGTCATCACTTCCGCCGCAGCCAACCATCGGGGTGATGCGTGATCAGGTATCGCTCGCACCGCTCACGGTCGATCTCAAACTCCGGGTGAGTCTTGAGGTAGTCGTGAATCGCCGGCAATGGCCCCGGTCGCCCGCCCGCGAAGTTCGGCAGCACGTCGATCACGCCATCCTGCACAAGGCAGAATGAGCCCGGCGTCACCAGCGGCGCGTATAACTCCAACTCCGCGCGGACGTGCTTCATGGAGTGATCGGAATCGAGTATCACCAGGATCGGGCCGCTCGCCGCGGCGGCATCCGCCATCGCCTTGACCTGCGCGAAGATCTCCGGCGCGGTGCTGGAACCGATGAGGTAGGTGATTCTGGGGTGCGAAAGGTCGTGCATCTTCTCGATGTCGATGGTGACGATCCGGCCGCGCCCGGATTGCAGGCGGTTTTCCGCCGCGAGCAGGTCGAAGAGGTGCGCGTAGTACATCGATGAGCCGCCGAGATTGGTGCCGCACTCGATGATCAGCGCAGGCTGGAGATCGACGATCGTCTCCTGAATGGTCTGGATGTCGAAGAGATTCTGCCAGATGGGGCGGCCCAGCCAGGTAGTGTGGCTGAAGTTCTTGGTCTTGGAGACGAGGTACTTGAAGAACTTCCGGGCCACCGCACGGCGGATCGCGGCCTTGAAGCCCTTCGGCGGTCGACGTTCCCCGGTTGTCGCGGGCATGTCGGGCATGGAGGCATAGTACCGGAATCGCCGGAACCGACCGGCCCGCCCACCCACCTACCATTGACCCGATGATCCGCCAGGTGCTGCACAGCAAGATCCACATGGCCCGGGTGACGGGCGCGTTCCCCGATTACATCGGGTCGATCACCATCGACCGCGACCTGCTCGATGCGTGCGGCATGCGCGTGAACGACCACGTGCACGTGGCCAACTGCCGGACCGGCGAGCGGCTGGAGACGTACATCTTCGAAGGCGAGCGCGGATCAGGGAAGATCGAACTCAACGGCGCCGCGGCACACCTGTTCGAGGTCGGCGACCGGGTGATCATCATGCACTACGCCATGATGACGGATGAGGAGTATGCCCGGCACGAGCCGAAGGTGCTGCTCATGACCCCCGGCAATCGCGTGGAAAAGGCCATGCGCTATAAGCCGAGTGTCTAGAAGTACTTGCGCCGGGTGGCGCGCGGCCGGCCTTTTGCGCTTATACTCAAGACGCGGGCGGGGAAGTTCGGTTCGGACTCGGAGGGATGCGATGCCACGCAAAGTGACGACCAGCCAGCCGCAGGACATCAAGATCCACATCCCGCGCCGCACACTGGTGAAAGTGGTGGGCACGGGTGGCGCGGTCGCGCCGAGCGTGCAGTCGATGATCGGGGATGCCAAGCCCGACCTCAAGTCGGCGCCGGTCGAGACCAAGCGCGACTGGAAGGCTCACCTCGGGGCCTGATCGGCCAGCCGGTGGATCGCCGGCTCGTCGAGGCGATAGACAGTCCATTCGTCCATCGCCCGCGCGCCGATGCTCTTGTAGAAGTCGATGGCGGGCGTGTTCCAATCGAGCACGGACCATTCCATGCGCCCGCAGCCGCGGCGCTGGGCGACGCGGGCCAACTCAACCAGCAGCAGTTTGCCAAGCCCGCGCCCGCGGAACAGTGGCCGCACGAAGACGTCTTCGAGGTAGAGACCCGGCCTGCCGATGAACGTCGAGAAGTTGAAGAAGTACAGCGCGTAGCCCTGCGGCGCGCCATCGACCTCACCGATCAGCGCGTGCACAGTCGCGAAGCCGTGCTCGGGGAACAATGCCTCGCGCACCAGTTCTACCGTGGCGACGACCTCGTGCCGGAGTTTTTCATACTCGGCGATCTCGAGGATCAGCGCGTGCACGAGCGCTTCATCGCCCGGCGCGGCGGGGCGGACACGGAGCCCGTTGTCGGTCGTTGCGGTCATGATTGACGCGATTCTACCGGCTCCCCAACACGCTCGCGGAACAGCGCGATGAACAGCAGCAGCACGGCAAGTGCAAAGGCCGCGGCGATGTACCACACGCTCTGCCAGTCGGTGACTTTCGCTCCCTCCGGCCCGGTGGTGTAGTTGCCGACAAGACCGCCGAACAGTTGCGCGCCGATACCCAGGCCCAGCCCCTGCGTGACGAGGACCAGGAAACCCTGCGCCTGGGCCCGCATGGCGGGCGGCGCCACGCGGTCGACGTAGATGAACCCGGTGACGAAGAAGAAGTCGTAGCAGATGCCGTGCAGCACCACGCCCAGCAGCACCATCCACATCACGTGGTCGTGCGCGGCCGCTCCGAAGAGACCGTACCGCACGACCCAGGCGAGCATGCCCGCCGCGAGCATCCACTTGACGCCCAGCCGCACGAAGAACGCGGGCATCAGGACCATGAACACGATCTCGGCCATCTGGCCGTAGGACATGGTGAGCGTGGCGTTCTGGAAACCGGTCTGGTCGACGTAGGTTCGGGCAAAGGCGTAGTAGCCCGCCAGCGGGATGCAGAGCAGCAGCGAGCAGGCGATGAAGACGGCGTACGAGGGACGGCTGAGCAGTTTGAGCGAGTCCAGCCCGAGCACTTCGCGCGCGGAGATCGACTTGCCCCTGGCCGGCGCGGGCGTGTGCGGCAGCGTGAGGCAGTAGAGCCCCAGCACGATCCCCGCAGCGCCGGCGATGTAGAACTGCGCGGGCGACTTATCCCCGTCGGCGATCCACGTCAGGCCCGATGCGCCCCACTGGGCCAGGCTCCCCGCGACGGCGATATTGCCCGCGATCCACCCGATGGTGCCGAACACGCGAATGAGCGGGAAACTCCTGGGCGCGCTGGCGAGGTGCGAAAAACTCAACGAGTTCGTCAGCGCGAGCGTCGGCATGTAGCACAGCATGTGCGCCAGCAGCAGCAGGATGTACGGGTGCGTGAACGACGCCTCGGTCGCAGGCCCCGCGGCGATGGCCGCGGTCGGCACCGCCAGCATCACCGCACCCCCAAGCACGTGCAGCACGGCCAGCACGATCTGCGTCGGGAAGAATCGGTCGGCGATCATGCCGACGAAGAACGGCGAGACGATCGCCGCGATCGGGCCGACGGTATAGGCCCAGCCGACCAGCGGCCCCAGACCCGCGGCGTTCATCCACCCGGTCATGGAGACGTACCACGAACCCCAGACGAAGAACTGCAGGAACATCATCACCGACAGTCGTGGGAACAGCGCGGCGTGCTGGATCATGGCATCCTCTGGTGCGGGGGCGACACTGTACCGGCCCGCGCGGGGGCGTGCCAGCGAAGCAGACCGCGCGGATCGATCACCGTGGTGGTGCTCCGACCGCCATCGGCGTGCTCGACGAACACCGCCGCTGCGCCGGCGTCGAGGAGAAGCGTCTCGGCGTCGTCTACACCGAGGACCGATGCGGCCGTAGCGAGCGCATCGGCATACTCGCCGCGCGAGGCGATGACCGTGACCCACGGTCCACCGACGACACCCAGGCCCGTGCGCGGGTCGACGATGTGGCTGTAGCGCCGACCGCCGATCTCGATGAACTGCTCATCGTCGCCGGAGGTCGAAACCGCGCAGTTCGCGACGAGGAGTTCGGCAAGGCCGGGGCGCAGCGCGATGCGCCAGCCCTCTTCGCCCTTCTCCCCTCTCCACGGCGGAAGGCCGACGGCGATGTCGCCGCCGAGCGCAACCAGCGAGCGCGGCAGGCCGATGGCGGCCAGTTCGTCCAGCGCGGCCTGCGCGGCATAGCCCTTGCCGATGCCGCCGAGATCGAGTCCCACTCCCGGCTCGTGCAGTCGAACGCGGCGCGACTCCCGGTCGATCTCCAGCAAGCGCCAGTCCGACAATCGCACCGCCTCGGCCCGCACGGCCTCATCGGGCAGCGCGCCCGTGCGCCGCGCCTCGCGCCACTGCCGCACCGCCGGGCCGATGGTCGCGCTGAACGCGCCATCGGTCTTTGCCGCGAGTGTCTGCGAGAGCGCGAGCGCGCGGAACAGGTCGAAACTGACTTCCTGCCAGGCGTGATCCCCGGCCCGAGCCCGGGCACAAAGCAGCGAGAGTTCGCTCCGCGGCCGGTAATCGCTCATGGCCTGTTCGAGCGCGGCGATGCGCGCGAAGGCGCGTTCGGCCCCTTCGCGGGCCGCTTCGCGCGTGGCCGCGTGCGTGATGATGCGGGTTTGCACGCCCATGCACAGACGCGTAAACTCAAAGCGTTCCTGGCGCGAAACACTGGCGCAACCGCCGGACGCGATCGGCCACGCGGCCATCGCAACCGCGGCGAGCAATCGGAGGATGAATCGGATGCGGACCATCGGTCGTGCGCGGGCAGCCTACCACGGCGCGGCCGCGCTTGCCGCGTGCGCGTTGGCGGGGTGCGCCGCCGGTACGGATGCGGAGTACGCGATGCTGGTGGCCGACCCGCCCGCGAAGGCCGACAAGCCGCCGTCGCTGGTCCGGGGCGAGGGAGAGTTCAAGCCGTACTGGCAGGACATCCCGTCGGCCGCGTTCAGGTTTCACATGTTGCCCGCGCCGGGGAGCCCCGATGGATCGGTCAAGCCGCTGTATGTTGGCAAGACCGAGATCACGTGGGAAGCGTTCGACGTGTGGGCCTATCGGCTTGACGAGAAGGGCGAGCAGACGCCCTCGACCCAGCAGAGCGGCGTCCCTGAGGGGGACTCGCCCGACGCGGTCACTCGGCCGAGCAAGCCCTATCTCCCGCCCGACCGGGGATTCGGTCACGATGGATACGCGGTCATCTCGATCACGTTCCGCAGTGCGGAGGAGTTCTGCAAGTGGCTCGCCGCGAGCAGCGGTTTGGCTTATCGCCTGCCGACCGAGGACGAGTGGGAGCACCTGTGCCTGGCCGGGCACGAGGGGGACTGGGGCTTTGAGGGCGGCGTCGAGCAACTCCCCAGGCACGCCTGGTTCGCCAACAACGCCGATGGCAAGCCGCACACCGTGGCGACACGCCGCCCCAACGCCTGGGGAATCTACGACATGCACGGCAACGTGCAGGAGTGGGTCGTCGGCCGAAACGGCAAGCCAACCACCAAGGGAGGTTCCTGGCGCGACGAGGCGGATCTGCTCAAGGCCGGCGCGGCCCAACGGCAAGATTCGACATGGAACGCCAGCGACCCAAACCTTCCCAAGAGCCGCTGGTGGCTGGCGGATGGGAACTTCGTAGGGTTCCGCGTGGTGTGCGATGTCGATGCGGAAGGAAAGCCCAGGCGCGTCTCCAACAAGCCCGACGCCGCCGCACGACCAGCAACACCCTGACTCCCGAAAGCGCCCTGGGCCCGTCGAAGCCTTGACAAGACCCGCATCACTCCCCCCCTCCCCCCCCTTCCACCCACAGCCGCCGCAATGAACGGCTGCGGACCATTCGAGGTGCCCCATGTCCGAGCCGCTCAACGTTTCGCGTCGCGAGTTCCTTTCGACCACTGCCGCGGCGGGCGCCGGCGCGCTCACGGGGACACTGGCGGTCCCGCGCGGCGTACAGGCCGCGGCGTGGGCGGGAGGCTCGGATTCGATCCGCGTGGGTATCGTCGGGTGCGGCGGCCGCGGGACGGGCGCCGCGGTTCAGGCCCTGCGCGCCGACGCCGCGACGCAGTTGGTGGCGATGGGAGATGTGTTCCAGGAGCGGGTCGATTCCTCGCTCAAGGCGATCGGCGATGAGTTGGAAGACGATGCGGCCCGCAAGGTGCAGGCCTCGGCCGATCGGCGTTTTGTCGGATTCGACTCGTACAAGCGTGTGATCGACAGCGAAATCGACGTGGTGCTGCTGACGGGCTATCCGGCGTTTCGCCCTGCCCACCTGCGCTACGCAGTCGAGGCGAAGAAGCACGTATTCCTCGAGAAACCGGTCGCCGTCGATGGGCCGGGCATCCGCTCGGTGATCGAGTCGGCGCGGCTGGCCAAGGCGAACAACACCGGCTGCCTGACGGGCTTCTGCTGGCGGTTTGCCCCGGGCATGCGCGAGGCCTTCGCGCACATCCACGGCGGCGGGATCGGCGACGTGGTCAGCGTGCACACCACCTATCACACCGGCACGCTGACGCGGCGGCCGCGGCGGCCGGAATGGAGCGACCTGGAGTTCCAATTCCGCAACTGGTGGCACTTCACGTGGCTCGGCGGCGATCACATCGTCGAGCAAGCGGTGCACAGCGTGGACCGGCTCGCGTGGGCGATGAATGACAAGGTTCCCGCTCGCGTGACGTGCCTGGGCGGGCGCGCTGCGCGCAGCGGGCCCGAGCACGGCGACGTGTTCGACCACTTCGCCGCGGTGTACGAGTACGACGATGGCCGACGGTGCTTCCACACGTGCCGTCAGATCGACTCGTGCCCGAGTGATAACTCCGACTATGTCTATGGCAGCAGGGGCTGGACGCTCGTGAACGGCTGGGGCCCGACGTACATCAGCAAGGACTCGCGCGGCGAGACCATCTGGAAGTTCACCGGGGGCCAGAACGACGCGGGCCGGATGTATCAGAACGAGCACGACGAACTGATGGCCTCGATCCGCGCGGGCGAGCCGATCAACGACACCGAGCGCGGCGCGCACAGCACGCTCATGGCGATCATGGCGCGCATGGCCGCGTACACCGGACAGACCGTTTCGTGGGAGCAGGCGATGAACAGCACGCAATCGCTGGTTCCCGAACCGATGACCTGGGACACGCCCGCGCCGCCGGTCGAAGTGCCCGTCCCCGGCCGCACGCGGTTCTTCTAGCCGGGCGTGCCGCATGATGTCCCGCCCCGCGCTGATCGAGATCGCCGTTGACCGCGTCGACGACGCCCTGGCCGCGATCGATGCGGGGGCGGACCGCCTGGAACTCTGCAGCGCGCTGGACCATCACGGGCTGACTCCCGCGCGCGACCTGGTCCGCGCCGCGGCGGGACGCGTGGGCACAGTCGCCATGGCGCGGCCCGCGCCCGGCTCGGTGCATGATCGCGCATCATGGTCGCGCACGCTTGATGATGCCCGCGCGGTGATCGATGCGGGCGCGGGCGGCGTGGTCTTCGGGTGTCTGACGGCCGTCGGCCGGGTCGATGCCGGGCGCGTGATGGAGATGGTCGCGCTGTGCCGCGCCGCGGGGGCCGAGGCGGTGTTCCATCGCGCCATCGATCTCGCCGCGGACCCGCCCGGCGCGCTCCGCGAACTGGCAGACTTTGGCGTGGCTCGCGTGCTCACATCGGGCCACAGCGGGCCGCGGACAGCGCGCGACCTCGGCGAAATCGAGGCGGCCTGGCCGATGAGCCCGGCCTGGCACGCCGGCGGCGACGAAATGCCCCGGCGAATCGAGCGTCTGAGAGCCATGGTCGATGCCGCCTGCGCGAAGCCGGGCGAGATCGCCGTGCTGGTCGGGGGGGGCGTGCGTGCCGAGAACGCGCGGATGATCCTTGAACAGTCCGGCTGCGGCGAACTGCACAGCAGCGCGCGCGCAGGCGTGCCGCCGGTGTTCTCGGCCGCGTCGGTCCGCGCGCTGGTCGCGGCGGTCCGATGAGCGCGGGCGGCGTGGGCCGCCGCAGTGGGGCAGCACCCACTACACTTTGCCCCGTGGCCGCACCAACACCCGCCAAGCAGGTTGCTCCCGATTCTCCGCCGATGGCCGGGCCGCTCGCATCGTTCGAGCGTGCCCGCGATGCGCTCGATGCGCTGATCGCCGACCGCGCCCACGCCGCGAACGTGGACCGTCTGGCCGATGTGCTCGCCGAGCGCTTCCGCGCCGGCGGCAAAGTGCTGGCGTGCGGCAACGGGGGCTCGGCGTGCGATGCGATGCACTTCTGCGAGGAGTTGACGGGCCGTTTCCGCAGCGACCGGCCGCCGCTCGCGGCCATCGCGTGCGTCGATCCGGGCCATCTGACCTGCACCGCCAACGATTTCGGGTTTGAGAACGTGTTCTCGCGCTGGGTGGAGGCGCTGGGCCGGAAGGGCGATGTGCTGGTGGCATTGTCGACCAGCGGCAACTCCGAGAACGTGCTGCGGGCCGTCGATGCCGCGCGGCGCGCCGGCATGTCCATCGCGCTGCTGCTGGGCCGGGCTGGCGGGAAACTGCGCGGCCGCGGCGACTTCGAGTGGATCGTGCCCGGCGAGGCGGCCGAGCGCATCCAGGAACTGCACATGCTCATTCTGCACGTGCTGGTGGAATCGGTGGAGCGCCGGATGTTCGGCGGCCGTTGAAAGCCCCTGTCAACCTGCCTCGATCGAAACGCCGGAGCGCGGCAGCATATCATTCACTGATGCGGCCTTGTCTGGGTACCGCCGCAGCCATGGAGTTCCACCATGCCGCACTACACCAAACTCGGCCTGCTTCCCCGCAAGCGGCACGTGCAGTTCCGCCGCCCCGATGGGGCGCTGTACTCCGAGGAGGTCTTTGGCACCGAGGGGTTCGTCGGCCCGACGACGACGATGTACCACATCCACCCGCCGACGCAGGTCTATGGGTGGAAGCCGATGTACTCGACCAAGACCGAGTACGTCGAGCCCGAGATCATGCGGATGCGGCACGTCAAGTCGGCTCCGATGAAGCCCAAGGGAGACTTTGTCACCGGGCGCGTCGTGCTGTTCGGAAACTCGGATGTCGAGATGGCCGTCGGAAACCCGGCCGAGCAGATGGCGTACCACTTCAAGAACGGCCAGGGCGATGAGTGCCACTTCATCCATTACGGATCGGGCATCTGCCACACGATGCTCGGCACGCTGAAGTTCGGCCCTCGAGATTACCTCGTGATCCCCAAGGGCGTGATCTACAAACTCATCTGGGACAAGCGCGTCAACGGCCCGGACGGCAAGCCCGCCGACGGCGGACCGCCGATCTCCGACTGCCCGTTCGGCAAGTTCCTGCTGATCGAAACCTGCAACGGCAGCCACATCGGCCCGCCGCCGCGATACGTCAGCAAAACGCACGGACAGTACCTTGAGCACGCGCCGTTCTGCGAGCGCGACATCCGCCTGCCCGAGTTCCCGATGACCTGGGATGAGAAGGGCGACTTCGAGGTCCGCATCAAGGCCCGCGATCTCGTGCACGGTTACACGTACCACTACCACCCGCTCGATATCGTCGGCTGGGACGGGTGCTACTACCCGTTCATCTTCAACGCCGACGACTTCGCGCCGATCACCGGCAAACTGCACATGCCCCCGCCGATCCACCAGACCTTCGAGGCCCACAACTTCGTCATCTGCACGTTCGCGCCGCGACTGCTCGACTACCACCCGCAGTCGATCAAGGTTCCCTACAACCACTCCAATCTCGACTCCGATGAGGTCCTCTACTACGTCGATGGCAACTTCGGCTCGCGCAAAGGCATCGAGATCGGCAGCCTCACGCTGCACCCGCAGGGCATCCCCCACGGCCCGCACCCCGGCACCATCGAGGCCTCGCTCGCGGCGACGCACACGCAGGAACTCGCCGTCATGTGCGATACCTTCCGGCCGCTCTTCCCGACCAAGGCCGCGATGGAGATGGACGACACCAAGTACCCGGCCTCGTGGCAGGGCGAGCACTTCCCCGGGCTCTCGACCGGCAAGATGCACCTGAACGGCGCGACCGTGCCGCCCGTCCACGCCGCGGCGTTCCCACGAGAGGTCCACGCCGTCGAGGTCATCAAGGCCGAAGTGGCGCAGTCGGTCCTGCCCGCGCCGGGAGCCAACGGCAGCGCGAACGGCAACGCCGTGCCGCAAGTCAAGACGGTGACGGCCAACGTCTGGGCGCCGTGATCGCCCGGCAACGCTTCCGTGCGTTCCCACGCCGCCCGCGTTCGTCCCAACCGTGGGATGTACGGCCCGATGCCGAAACTCGTTCCGCGCTGCGCCCAAGAACGTCCACGTCGGTTGACTTCCCGCGCACGCTCAGCGCGCCCGGATACCCATGACCGCCGCGGCTAACCTTTCGGCCCCGCTCCGCACGCCCATGTCCAACGCCGTCGCCATCAAGGGACTCACCAAGACCTTCGGGCCAAAGGCGGCGGTGCGCGACCTGGACCTGGTGGTGCCCACGGGCTCGCTGTGCGGGTTCATCGGGCCCAACGGCGCGGGCAAGACGACGACGATCCGCATGATCATGTCGATCATCTTCCCGGATCGGGGCGAGTTGAGCGTGCTCGGCCGCGACAGCGCCGACCAGAGCAAGGACCGCATCGGCTACCTGCCCGAGGAACGCGGCGTCTATCGCAAGATGAAGGTCGCGGCGTTTCTGACGTACATGGCGAGGCTCAAGGGCGTGGATGGCGGCGCGATGCTCAAGCGCAAGGTGCACGGATGGCTGGAACGCATGGGCCTGGCCGAAAGCGCCCGAAAGCGCTGCGAGGAACTCTCCAAGGGCATGCAGCAGAAGGTGCAGTTCATCGCGGCCGTCATCCACGAGCCCGACCTGCTGATCCTCGACGAAGTGTTCTCGGGGCTGGACCCGGTCAACCGCAAACTCATGCGTACCCTGATCGATGAGCAGCACCGCGCCGGGCGGACGATCATCTTCTCGACGCACGCGATGTACGAGGCCGAGCAACTCTGCGACCGGCTGTTCATGATCCACCACGGCGTCAAGGTGCTGGATTCGACGCTCGCGGAGATCCAGAGCCGGTTCGACCCGCGCACGGTGATCATTGAGCCGCTGTCCGAGACCGATGCCGGGCGCGCCGAGGCCGCGCTTGCGGCGGTCGCCGGCGTGGACAGCCTCCGCCGGACGCGCGAGGGCTTCGAGGTGCACATCGAGGCCGGTGCCGATGCCCGCGCCGTGATGGGCTTGCTGGTGCGCGAGGTGCCCGTGCGCAAGGTGGAACTCAAGCGCGTCACGCTCGAGGACGTGTTCATCTCGCTGGTCGAGGGCACGCCGATCGCCGCGGGAGAATCGGCAGAGGATCTTCGAGCGGCCGTCGCCGCGCCGGGCGTCGAGGGGGTGGCGACATGATCCGTGTGCTGCAGGTCGCGATGCGCGAGTTTGCTTCGACGGTGCTCACCAAGGGGTTCCTGATCGGCGTCATCCTGACGCCGATCATCATCGTGGTCGCCGTCGGCGCGATCGCCCTCACCAAGAACCTCAAGGGCCCGCAACTGGCCGGGCGGCTCGCCGTCATCGATCGATCCGGCGCAGTGGCTGAGGGCGTCGCCCGCCGATTCACTCCCGAGGGCGATGCCGCGGAACGAGAGGAAGCCCGCAAGGCCATCGGCGCTGCCGCCGAAGGCGCGATGGACCGCTTCGCAGTCGACGAAACGCAGAAGGCCATGGCCCGCGGCATGATCGATGCCGAGTTAGAAAAGGCCCTGGACATACTCAGCGGCCTTTCGGTCGACATCCTGCCCGAGGGCACCGACGAGGCGACGGTGCAGCGCATCAAGGACGAGTTGGGGCGGACCAATGTGCACGAGAAGGACGGCGACGCCGGCACACGAACCGACCGCACGGTCGGCCTGATCATCGTGCCGCGCGAGGCGGTGATCCGCGGCGAGGGGGGCTTCGGGCAGATCGAGACCTTCTGGCCCGACAAGGTCGATTTCGAGATCCGTCAGCGCGTGCACCGTCGCGTGGGCGATGCGGTGATCGACGCGCGCATCGCGGCGGATCCCCGCCTGACCGCCACGGGATTGAACTCGGGCGATCTCCGCAGAATCCTGGACCGTCCGGCCGCGGCGGACAAGGTCATGACGGCGCGCGGCGAAAAGCGCAGCGGCGGCGAACTGGCGTTGATGATCCCGGCGGGGTTCATGCTGCTGCTGATGATCGCGGTGATGTCCAGCGGGCAGATGCTGCTGACCACGACCATCGAGGAGAAGAGCAGCCGCGTGATGGAGGTGCTGCTTTCGGCGGTTTCGCCGCTGCAACTGATGCTCGGCAAGATCATCGGGCAGATGTGCGTCGGCCTGTTGATGCTCGTGCTCTACTCCGGCATGGCGATCGCCGCGCTGATCTTCTTCAGTTTCGGCCACCTCGTCGATCCGTTCGCCGTGGTGTACCTGGTGATCTTCTTTCTGATCGCGTACTTCATCGTGGGCTCGATGTTCGCGGCGATCGGCAGCGCGGTGACCGAACTCCGCGAGGCGCAGACGCTCATGACGCCCGTCATGCTCGTGATCATGCTGCCCTGGCTCTTGTGGCTGCCCATCAGCCGCGCGCCCGGCTCGATGCTCTCGCAGGTGCTCTCGTTTGTTCCGGGGCTCAACCCGTTTGTCATGGTCATTCGCATCACTAGTTCGGAACCGCCGCCGCTGTGGCAGACCATCGCCGCGATCGGCGTGGGCCTGGCGACCGCCGCGTTCTGCGCCTGGTTCAGCGCGAAGGTCTTCCGCGTCGGGGTGCTGATGTACGGCAAACCGCCGGACCTGCGGACGCTGGTGCGATGGGTGCGGATGGCGTGACGAAGGGGGAAGGGGGAAAGGGGAAGTGAAGGAACATTGGCCGGGAATGGGCGATCAGTTGGGCTCCCATCGGGTCACGAGGCTTTGATACACTCAGGGCATGCCCGACTCTGATCTGAAACGACGCACTCGCGCTTTCGCATTGCGTGTCATTCGCCTCGTTCAGGCGTTGCCAAAGTCCCCAGTAGCGGACGTCGTCGGTGGGCAACTGCTGCGATCGGCAACCTCAGTGGGCGCAAACCACCGCGCGGCTCAGCGAGCCAGGTCTCGGGCAGATTTCATTCACAAACTCGCGATCGTTGAAGAGGAGGCCGACGAGTGCGGGTACTGGCTTGATCTGCTTGCCGCCTCAATCGTCATGAAACCAGCACGTATGGAGCCGCTCCTGAATGGGTGCAACGAACTCACCGCGATCATCGTGGCGTCGATCGTAACTGCAAAGCCCCGACGATCAGTCGCCTGATGCTGCTTCACCTTCCCACTTCCCCCTTCACATTTCCCACTCCCCACTTTCCACATCTCCTTCCATGCTCGACAAGTTCGACCTCTACGAACTCTGCGTGCAGTCGCCCGATTACGACGTGCGGATGCTCGATGCCATCCACGGCGCATCGCCGCGAACGCTCGGCGAGGACTTCTGCGGTTCCGCGGCGATCTCGCGGGCGTGGGTCGCGCGCGGTCGCGGCCGCCGCGCGGTGGCCGTTGACAGCGACCGCGCCACGCTGGAGCGCGCCCAGAGCAAGGACCCCGGCGGCGGCCGGATCACCTACGTGCTTGCCGACGTGCTGCAGGCACGCGAACGCTGCGACATCGTCACGGTGCAGAACTTCTCCATCTGCGAGTTGCGCGAACGACCCGCGCTCGTGAGATACCTGTCGCACGCGCGGTCAAGGCTGGCCCGCGGCGGCGTGTTCGCGTGCGACATCTACGCCGGCTCCGATGTGTTCTTCACCGGGCGTATCAGGCGCGAGATCGTGGGCCCGGGCGGCGAAAAGATCACGTACACGTGGGAGCACCGCACGACCGACCCGCTGCGTGCCCGCGTTCAGAACGCGATGCACTTTGTGGTACGGCCGCCGGCTGCGCCCCCGCCAAGCCGGACAGGCCGGAGTGCGGGGCGTGCCGCGAAAGTGACCGACTTTCGCAGCGGTGTCGCACCGAAGGCGCGAGCGCAGCGACTCGACGATGCGTTCATCTACGACTGGCGACTGTGGAGCCCGCCGGAACTGGCCGATGCGATGATGGAGGCGGGCTTCTCGCGCGTGCAGTTCTATCCGCGCTTCGCGGAGGCGATCGATGACCGAGAGCGGTTCCACGTGCTGCCGATCGAGGACAGCAACGAACTGAGCGACTCGTTCAGCGTGTATGTCGTCGCGCGGAAGTGATGTTCACCCGCCCGCCGCGGCGCAACATCATGGCCGCAGGTGCGAGACGAGAAACTCGGTCTGCAGGTTCTTGGCATCGTTGCCGAACCGGCCGAAACCCGCGTGCTCCTGCGGCGCGCCGGTCTCGGGCCAGGTGTGCGGCACGATCATCGCTTCATCTGCGCCTTGCACGCGATAGTGCACGCGCAGCGATTCCACGAACCGCCGCTGGGTCTCGAACGGCACGATTGCATCCGCCTCCGAATGCAGCACAAGCAACGGGATCGGCCGCCACGAGGCGAGGTGCTGCATCGGATCGAGCCGCGCCACGCGCGACGGGTCGTGCCTCACCGGCCACGTCGCGGCGGCATCCCGCTCGCGCGAGAGATACAGCCCCGCCAGGTCGCCCGTCGTCCCCTCCACCGCGGCGCACACGAACGGGTGCGGGTCGCACAACCGCCGTAGCGTGACCATCCCGCCCGCCGACATCCCGCCGATCGCCATACGAGCAAGATCGAACGCGCCTGCAAACTCCGCCGCGCCCAGCGCATCGACCACTTGATCGACCTCCGGGATCGCCGCATCGAGAAGATCAAGCGTCTTCTTCGGTGAGTGAAAGTCCACATCCAGCCGCTCGCCGTGTCCCGGCAGATCGATCGCGCACGTCGCGATGCCGGCCTTCAGCCAGCGCACATAGCGGCCCGCGTCCAGTTCCTTGTGCACGGTCCGGCCGTGCAGCCAGATGCACACCGGCGCGGGCCGCTCCCAATCGGGGTGAGCCAGCAGCGCAGGCACCCGCGTGGGGCCAAGCCTGACCCGGCGGGCCTTGGGTTCCAGCGAGGCGGGCAGTCTGGCGAAGCGTTCGATCACAGAGCCAGCCTCTGCCCGCGTTCGATCGCCCGCGGGAGTTTTCCGGCCGCCTTCAACTCCTCGCGCGTGCTCGCCGTCCGCGCGGAGATCTCCAGCACGCAGTCGGGCCTTCCCTGCGCACCCCGCGGCACCGCGACGCCGCACCACTCCAGCCAGCGCGCAGCGCGCTCGGTCTGAATCTCGCGAGAAGATTGCGGGCTGTCCTGCCCCTCCGCGTTCTTGATGGGCGCAAACTCCTCGATGCGATCGGTCTCCAGCACCACCGATTGCTCGCACAGCGGCAGCGCATCAAACACGAACCGCTCGAGTTTCACGCCGTTGTTCGCCGCGGGCTTCATCAACTCGCCCGTGCCGCAATCGATGCACGGGATCTTCTTCTCCGCCCGGTGCCACGGCAGTTCGAATGCCGCATCGGTGTTCAGTTTCTCGACAAACTCGCGCCCCAGCACGTGCACCGCGATCGACCCCGCGAGGAACCGCAGGCGGCCATCGGGCAGCCTCTCGCGCTGCATCTCCATCGGCAGGTCGGAGTACTCGACGATCTCCACGCGGCCTTTGCGCGGGCCCGCCCCGTGCGCACAAAACAAGCCGAGTTTCTCCTCGGCGTACGCCTTGGGGATCATCTTGCTCGACATCTCCGCCGATGAGGGCGCGCCCGGGCCGCCCGCCCCGGCATGCAGCCCCAGGAACACCGGATCGAGCAGGTTCACCGTCGGGTTGTCCACCTGAAAATAGGAAATCGCCGTCACGCCACGCTGCTTCATGTCGTCGAGCGAGCCCGAGGCGTGCAGCGCGCGGAGCGAGCCGCCGTGCCCATCCGGGTTCGTCGCGATCTCACCCTTGCCGCACATCAGCACCTTCCCCGTCGAGAGGTCCATCGATGGCATCACGCCCTGCATGAAGAAGTTCACGCTCCCTCGCGGCAAGCCGAAGAAGTGATGCGCTGCGAAGAACTCCAGCGTCGCATCGTGGTTCAGCGGGCTGGTCATGATGTACCACGGCACGTGCACGCCGTAGCGGTCATAGGCCCCGAGGATCGCATCGGCGAACATCGCAAACAGCGGTTTGCCCGTCACCGCGCCCGCCGGATAGCACCCCTTCGGCCCCTCATACCCCAGCCGCGAGCCCTGCCCGCCCGCCACCACGAACGCCGCGACCTGCCCCGCGCGCAGCATCTCTTCCCCCTTCGCTTTCGCCGCGATGCGATTCCATGGGCGGACCGCCGCGTCCGGATCGACCGGCAGATACGGCGCGGGCTGCACATCCGGCGGCAGCGCGAACACCGGCTTGTTGCGGACATACTGCTCAATCAGCCGCGGCATGGCCGCCCAGTCGATCGACTCGACCTGGTTGGTCAGCGCATCGCGCTGAGACTGCGTGAGCGCGTTCCAGAAGTTGAGCATGTGGGCCTGCCCCACCGCGTCGAGCCCGCTGACCAGTTGCGAATGCGGGGAGGTGAGACGTGCGGGCGTAGACATGGCGAACATCCGGCATGGAGTGCAAGAAAGGGGCCTTGGATCGAGCAAGTTTAGGCTTCGGCGTTGCGCAGACGCCGGCAGACGCGCGACCATCGCTGCCGCAATGCGGCCTCGCTCATCCCCATCGCCTGCGCAATCTCCCGGTTGGTCCGTGCGCGAAGATTCCAAAAGAGCAACTCGCGATCCTCGTTGTCGGCCAGGCTCATCAAGACCTGATGCAGCACTGCCGCGGCGTCGGCATCCGCCCCAGAGTTGGCTCGGCACAGCTCCTGCGACCCGTTGGCATCGACGCCAATCGCGACTTCGCGTCGCGCACGAGCGATTCGGCGCGAGACCACCGAGTCGGTCACGGCCAGGATATAGGCCCACAGTTCACGCTCGGAGCGCGGCCGGAGCAGCCCGCGCAAGAGAGCCAAGTCCAGCCGGCGCAGCGTCGAGCTTTCAATGTCGTCGGGGTCGATCCAGGGAAGCCCCGCGGCACGGATTCGCCCCATCGCTCGTCGGCGGACTGCGGCCCGGTTCGCCAAGATGTACGCCGCGAACTCCGGACGGCGGGGGCGGTCCGCTGTGAATGGATAGTCAATGGCGGCGCCAGCATCGGCAAGCCGACCCGCGCACGAGACTACTTGAGGAGATTCGTGCTGGCATGTCACAAAATGATTCGACATCGGATACATAATACGACGGGTTCGCCATTCCGGCGGCCTAGATGCAAGTGCGTGAGCGGGCTGCTCAATCAGCGGCTTTCGCCCAGTAGGTATTCTATCAACACTCGGAGTCTGCAGCACCATGAAAATGATCAATCTCGCGATCGCCCTTGCCGGATGCATTGCTCTGGCGACGCCAAGTCTCGCGACATCTTTCCCTGAGGCCAAGCCGGGTGATCGCACAGAGGCCAACGCTCAGGCCTTTGCCTTCGCCGAGGCGCATTTCTGGGATGTTGTGATTGCTACGCCTGCGCCCGCTTCGGTCGCTATCGCAACCCGAATCATGGATGGCCTCTTGGTCGATACTGGCGATGTCGCCGCCAACTTTGATCTGCAGCAGATCATGGTGCAACAGGCACTCTACGTTGCAGCCGCCGCCGCCCCGCAGATCAAGGCCGAGATCAACGCCATCGTCAGGCCTGTCCTGCTCGACTACTGGCAACAGCACACGGTTGTAACCGATCCAGCGACCCAGACCGCGTTGGCCGTTCACTTCGCGGAGCTGGCACAAGCGCTCCTCCGGGTGAGTTCGGCCAATGACTCCGAGGTCGCGAGCGCCGTCGGAGAGATCTGGAAGGCTTACGCCGGCTCACATCCACTCGCAGACTCGACCAAGCTCGAGAAATTCTTCTCAAAGGTTGTCACTCGCGACGAGTACATCGAGTTTCTCGACAGCACGCTCGCCGTGCTGAATGGCCAAGGCACATCGACAATGGCAGTGATCTGCGAGACCAGCGACTTCGGCGACGGGCTTGTCGTTCTTGAGAAATTTGTGGCGGAGTCGGCGGAGACGCCATACACGGCCACGCTGGTCGAGACCGGGATCGAGGACACGGACTCTCCAGCGGTAGCCGCCGTCGTGGCTGGTGGATGCATGTCGCAGTGCATGAACGGGACGCCGCCCTGTGGTAGCCATAAGTACTGGATCCAGCGGTTCCTTTGCCGGCAAGGCTGCGCTCTCCTCTGTGCGGCCGCCGCCGTCATCGAGAATCTCGACGGTGGCATCCCGGCGTTTCAATAGTCCGGCGTGGGTGCCGGAGCCCCCCCCGGGCCACCGGCCATTGACCAGTGCCACGTGCGTGTTAGCCGTTGCGTACGCTCAGGTCGCTCGAGACACTGTGCTCGCCGTGGTCATGTGAGGCGTTGCCATTGGCAGTCGGCAAACGAATCAAATGGGAACCGGCGACCTTGATGGCCCTTGTGCTGGGCCTCGGGCTTTGGCTCGCCTTTGACGCCACGACGAATGACCGCTTTCCTCTTGAGGGCGATGCGATCGTGACTCCGATACGCATCGGCGACGAGAAGGGGGTCGTCGAGGCTTTCCAGATCCCCTGTACTTCCTCCGACGGTTGGCGATTCCGGCTCTGGTTCCGCAACGACTCCAGATCTCCTCCGGCGCTGACAACGGACCAGGCCGAGTCACTCCTCAGCGCCCGCGTCGTGCGCCAGTGCATTGAGGGCCGACGCCCAGTCTATCGCTGGCTCAACATCACCTCGTGGGTCGGCTTCGTGTGGGTTTGCGTGGGCTTCGCGGGCCAGCTCTTGTTCTCCGGTCGCATGATCCTGCAGTGGATCACCAGCGAGCGCAGCAGGCGCAGCGTGATCTCTGAGAGCTTCTGGTGGTTCAGCCTCGCTGGCGGCGTCACGCTGTTTGCCTACTTCATTTGGCGTCAGGATCCGGTGCCGATGCTCGGCCAGGCCGCGGGCATCGTTATCTATGCTCGCAACATCCGGCTGCTCCGCAAGCACGCGCGGAGGACGCGGATTGCCGTGACCGCGAGTTGACCCGCGCATCCGGCGGTACCATTTGTCCGATGCGCAACCTCTTCACCAACCCGCGCCGCCTTCCGCTCGTCGCCCCTTCGATTCTCTCGGCCGACTTCGCCCACATGGGTGAGGAGTGCGCTTCGGTCCTCAGCCCGGTGGCGGGCGGCGAGGCCGTGGTCGATGAGGGCGCGGCCGACCTCCTCCACCTCGACGTCATGGATGGCCACTTCGTCCCCAACCTCACCATGGGGCCCGACATGTGCCGCGGACTGCGGCGGGCGTTTCCCAGCGCGTTCCTCGATGTCCACCTCATGGTCACCGACCCGTGGCCCCACGCCCAGGCGTTTGTCGCGGCGGGCGCCAGCCACATCACCTTCCATGTCGAAGCCGTTCCCGAAGAGCGTCTGGGCGAGGTCGCCGCCGGCATCCGCGAACTGGGCGCGAGCGTCGGTCTGGCCATCAACCCCCCTACCACGGTCGATCACGCTTTGGACCACTTGGAGGCGTTCGACCTGTTCCTGGTCATGTCCGTCAATCCCGGTTTCTCCGGGCAGGCGTTCATGCCCGAAGTGCTGAAGAAGACCCGCGTCTTGGCGGACGAAGTTCTCCCGACACAGCGCATCCAGATGGATGGCGGGATCAGCCCGGCCAACATCCGGCTGGTTCTCGATGCAGGATGCGACGTTGTTGTGGCCGCATCGGCGGTTTTCGGACGCCCTGCGGCGGAGCGACCTGGTCTCATCCGTGCGTTACGCGGGCGGTAAAATGGCTCATTTTGGCCACATTTTCGTCGCAGATGCGCAACTTTTTCGCCTATTCCGGGGATAGAGCAACGATCTTGGCGGGCTATCGGACCGTATACCTGTTGTCCACCGATTGGACAGACCGATCAGCCTTGATAGACTGCCCGTCTGCCTGCACGTCCGGGGAACCCAAAGCCCGGCAGGCGGAACAAGACGGTGCAGGTCCCGGCGAACAACGGCCGGGCACCCGGTCCGTCGAGCGACGGTACGGGGATGGGGAGCCGAGCCGACACCATGGCCAAGGATGCGGGGATTCGGTTGCTGCTGGTTCGTTCAGGCCCGACTGCGTGGGACGCGGGCGGGCGCCTCCAAGGGGCGGCGGATCTTCCATTGAGCGAGACAGGCCGAGCCGAGACCGAGACATTTGTCCGATCGCTGGGACGAGTGACACTGGCGACGGTCTACTGCGCGCCGGACGAGGCGTCGATTGAAACCAGCAGACTCCTCGCGGGGCTGGGCCGGCGGCTGGCATCGCGGGTGCAAGCCCTGCCGGAACTCGCCGACCCCCATGCGGGCCTATGGGAGGGCCTGCGGCAGGACGAACTTGAGGACCGGTATCCGCGGGCGTGGGGGCAGTTTGTTGAGGATGCCTGCTGCGTAACCCCGCCCGAGGGCGAGACCGTGGACTCCCTGCACGCTCGGATGATGCCGGTTCTGGCCCGGGCGATTGCCAAAGCCCGTGCCGGGAGCAGGGTGTGCATCGTTGTGCGGCCGCTGGCACTCGGAGTGCTTCGCTGCCGGTTGAATGGGCTGCCGATCACCGAGGCCTGGCGACAGTCCGGCCCGGCCTCCGCGCCCGAGTGGTACGACGTTGACAAGAACGATCCCCGCCTGAGCACCATCGAGCAGGCTCCGGCGGCGACCGCGGCCTGAACGGGCCGGGACGAGTAGCGGCTTTGTGCCTGTCGCCGGCCGCGGCGGTTCTACCAAGGAACGGTTGCACATGACACAAGCCCCCGCGAAGTCCTGGACCGAGTTGAAGGCGCAGACGCCAAGAAAGAACTCGATCCCCGAAGGACTGTGGCTGCGCTGCCCCGGCTGCGGGCAGATGATCTACCGCAAACAGATGGAGGCGAACCTCCACGTCTGCCCGGAGTGCCAGCACCACTACCGCATCGGCGCTGTCGAGCGCGTCCGCCAACTGGCCGACCCCGGTTCGTTTGAGCCGATGTTCACCGGTCTGTCACCGACAGACCCGCTGGCGTTCCGCGATCTCAAGTCCTACACCGACCGTCTTCTGGCCGAGCAGATCAAGACCGGCCAGGTGGATGCGGTGGTCGCGGGCACCGCGTTCGTCAAGGGTCGTGCCGCGATGCTGTGCGTGCTCGATCTGTCGTTCATGATGGGCTCGATGGGCAGCGTTGTCGGCGAGGCCGTGACGCGCTCGATCGAGACCGCGACCGAGCGCAACCTGCCGCTGGTGATCGTGAGCGGCTCGGGCGGCGCACGCATGCAGGAGGCGGGCCTCTCGCTTATGCAGATGGCCAAGACCTCCGCCGCGCTGGGACGGCTCGATGATGCGGGCGGTCTGTTCATCAGCGTCCTCACCGACCCGACGACCGGCGGCGTGACTGCGAGTTTTGCGATGCTGGGCGATGTGATCTTTGCCGAGCCCAAGGCGCTCATCGGGTTCGCCGGGCCGCGCGTCATCCAGCAGACCATCCGCCAGGAACTGCCCGAGGGCTTTCAGCGGGCCGAGTACCTGATGCAGTCCGGCATGGTCGATCGCGTCGTGCCTCGCGCTGAACTCCGCAGCGAGATCGCCCGCGTGGTCGATTACTCCGGGCGCTGACCGACCACCCATCATGCGGCGCGGCGAACCGAACGCCGCCGTCTCGAATCCCGTAGACTGCTGTCAATGGCGCGACCCAAGGACGCGAAGCGTTTGCCTGTGCGCGGCTGGTGGCGATTGATCGTCGCCGGGCTGGTGTTCGCGCTGTTCATGTCCATCTCGCTGCCGCCCGCGGGCCTGTGGCTGGCCGCGTTCATCGCCCCTCTGCCGATGATCTGGGCCGGGTGCCGGTCGGCCGACAGCCCGCTCGTCGCGGCGTTGCTCTTTGCGTTCGGCTCGCTGCCCCTGTGGTTCTTCCAGCAGCAGTGGCTCGTGGATGTCACCGCTGTCGGCTACCCGCTGCTTGCCCTGTACCTCTCCGTGTGCACCGGCGCTGCCGTGTACCTCATCGGGCGCATCCGCCGGCGTGCCACCGGCGGCGCGCCCATCCCCATGTTCCTCCTGGCGCCGGTGGCCATCGTCGCGGTCGAGGTGCTGCGCGGCGAACTGTTGCTCACCGGATACGCGTGGTTTCTCGCCGCGCACCCGTTGATCGACTCGCCGGCGCTCGCCGCGCCGGCCGCCCTCCTCGGAACCTACTTCGTCAGTTTTCTGCTGCTGGCGCTCGCCGGGGCGACGGCGGACGCCGCCGGTTGGTCGGGAGTGCCGCGGAGTTGGGGCGGCGCGGCCGCGGCGGCCATCGCCGTCATCTGGTGCGCGGCGTCGATCCTCGGATGGCGCGGCTCGCCCGACACCAGCGGCACCGGCCCGGGCAGCGCAGTCCGGATCGCCGTCGTGCAGACCAACATCCCGCAGAGCAACAAGTTGGGCTGGACGATCGACGAGCGGCTCGCCGCGCTGCGCCGTTTCGAGGAACTGACGCGGCAGGCCGCCGCCGCGCGGCCCACGCCGGACTTCATCGTGTGGCCGGAGACCATGTTCCCCGGGCTGACGCTGAGCATGGACACGGTGGACCGGATCGACGCGGCGTTCAACGCGGCCAATCCCGGACTGGCGGAGGAAGGCCGCCAGCACGCCCACGTTCATGTCGCCGCTCGCGTACTCCGGCTTCAGGGCGAGACCGGTGTGCCGATGATCGTGGGCGCGATCGCCATGCCCGGCGCGGAGTTCCGTGAGAGCAACGGTCACACAAGGCTCGAAGGCCCGCGCCACAACAGCGCGTTTCTGCTCGATGGCGGCCGCGTGCGAGACTCGCGCTACGACAAGGTCGATCTGACCCCGTTCGGCGAGGTGATCCCGTACGTGTGGCGATGGCCTGGGCTGCAGGAGAAACTGCTCAACATCGGTGCCGCGGGCATGGCGTTCGATCTGGTCCCCGGGACCGAGCCGGTCCTGCTGCCCATGCCGACCCGAGCCGGCGGCGACACGCCCGCGGGAATCGTGCAAATCGCCACGCCCATCTGCTTCGAAGTGACTCGGCCGAGTCTTTGCCGCTGGCTGTGCTATTCCGCGGGGACGCGCCGGGCCGGCGTCATCGTGAACCTCAGCAACGATGGCTGGTTCGGGCCGTTCCAGAGCGGCAAGGAGCAGCACCTGCTCGCCGCGCGGTGGCGGTGTGTCGAACTGGGCTTGTGCATGGCCCGGGCCGTGAACACCGGCGTGTCCGCCGCGATCGACCATAGAGGGCGCGTGCTCGACCGCATCGGCACCGATGACGGCGGCCGCAGCATCGACGGCGTTCTGGTCGCGACCCTGCCCGTGCGTTCCGAGACACGGCCGACGCTGTACGGCCGCATCGGAGACGTGTTCGCGTTCCTTGTGCTTGCCGCGGGCGCGGGGTGGTGGTTGTGGCGAGTCGTACGCGGTTAGGCCGATCAAGACTGCAACAGGAGGGTGCACATGAGCAGGGACGGTGGCAAGAGGGTTTGGATGATCGCCGGCGCGGCAGGACTCCTCGGCATCGCCGCGGGATGCGCGGGACCGTACCAGGCTCCGCTGGCGCGTAGGAGCGTCGAGAAGGACCGCGAGCCGACCGTCGAGCGCGATCCGACCGATGCGCACCGCGAGCGTGTCGAGCGGCAGGAGCGAGACATCTCCCGCACCCCGCCCACGCAGCGCGACCCGGCGACCATCGTGCAGATGCGCGAGCGGGCACTCATGCTGCTCTCGGCCGCCGCGGGCGGGGCAACCCCCGAGGAACGCGTCAACGCGCTCGAGGCCCTCACGCTCGCCCCCGGCAGGCTCAACGCCGTGGTGGGCCAATCACTGACCGATCCCAACCCCGGCGTTCGCGGCGTTGCGGCCATGGCCGTCGGCCGCGCCCGCCTCCGAAGCGCTTCGGGCCTTGTGCAGCCCCTGCTCAGCGATCCCTCGCCGCTCGTGCGCAGCGCCGCGATCTATGCCCTTCTCCGGTGCGAGCAACCGGTCGATGCCACGCCGCTTGCTGAGATGCTCATGGATTCCGACCCGCTGGTGCGGGCGCAGGCTGCATTCGTGCTCGGCGAACTCGGCGAGCCGTCCGCCCTGGGGCCCTTGCGCGATGCCGCGCGGCGGTCGCTCCCCCGCGCCAGCCCCGCCGCGGTCCGACTCATGGATTTGCAGATCGCCGAGGCACGAATCAAACTTGGCGACGACACCGCGCTTGTGGATATCCGCACCGCGCTCTTTCCGGCCCGGCCGGAGGACCTCGAAGCCGTCGCGCTGGCCGCCCAGATCGCCGGACAGGTCGGCGACCGGTCTTCCATCGACCGGCTGGTCTTCCTCACCGCCGAGTGGGACAGGGACCGTCGGCCGATGCCCGCGGAGATTCGCCTTGCCGCGGCTGCTTCCCTTGCCAAACTCGGCCGCAGACAGGGGTCGTTCATCGCGGATATCTACCGCAAGAACGAGCAGGACACGCTCCGAGCCCATGCCGCCATGGTGTATGGCGAAACCGGCTGGCCGGAGAACCTCGACGTGCTGAACGAGATGATGCAGGACCCTTCGGGACGTGTTCGGGTCGCTGCGGCGGCAGGGATCGTCAAAATCGCCGCCCAGACGGGGCTTGCCGCGGATGGACAATGAACAGGGTTGAGGGGGGGTTTGTTGACAGTTCGGCCCGGGTCGGGTATCAAACACCCCCCGATCCGCCGCGACGGGGCCCTGAGCGTTCAAGGGCCTACGGTTTTCGGGACAGAGTCGAACCGTCCGGCGCGGGCGGCGGATAGACGGTCCACAACACGGCGCCCCCGCGCCGGACAAGCATGCCGCCCACGGACCGGGCGGAACGAACGATCAGGAGACACCTGTGCACGCTGTAACCAAGATTCTTGTGGTGTTCTGTGCGATCCTCTGCCTGCTGCTCGCCGCGCTGACCATGGCGTTCGCGGCCAACGCGGACTCGATCGTCCGCGGCCACAAGAGCATGGAAGCCGCGCTCCGCGCTGCGGAGACCGCCGCGAAGAACGACATCGCCCAGTACGCCCAGGAGCGCGTCAACCACCGCAGCGAGATGGACAAACTGCAGAACCAACTCTCGCAGTTGAACTCGCAGGTCGCCTCGCTGCAGAGCGACCGAACCTCGCTCCGCGCCGCGGCGGAGCAGGCCGCGGCCGAGGCCGCGAGCATTCGCGGGCAGATCGGCCAGTTGACCGCCACGACGCAGACTCAGGCTGCGGTCATTACCAACTACCACGGCGAGGTCACCGGCCTCCGCCAGGAACTGCTCGCCGCAACCAAGCGTGAGATCGAACTGGTCGACCGCCTGAACGACCTTGAGTCGGCCCGCGAAGTGCTGGAACAGAACTCCCGCGCACTCAAGGAGCAACTCGAAGAGGCCAAGTTGGCGATGCAGTCGGCCGGCCGCACAGGCGGCGATACCTCGGCATCCGACCCTCGTGAGGCCCCGGGCCCGCTCATCCGCGCTCGCGTGCTCGAAATCGTCAAGAGCCCTGCCGGCGAGGACTTGGTCATCATCTCCGAGGGCGCCAACCGCGGTGTCCGCCCCAACACGCTCATGCACATCGTTCGCGGCAGCGACACGTTCATCGGCTCGATCGTCATCACGACCGTCGAGCCCGGACAGTCGGTTGGTCGGCTGAACCTCTACGGCCGCCAGAATGTCCAGGTGCAGCGCGACGACATGGTGCTCAGCCGCCTCACGTGGTAACCCCCCACCGCCACCCACCGAGTGCCACTGACTCTCAGGTCAGTGCAAACACGATGACCCCCCGGCCGCTCGCCGGATGCGAGACCAGACCATGAGCCAGTTCGGAATGCAGATGCCCGGCGGCGCATCCTCGCGCAGCGCATCGATGAACATCTACACAGGGCTGCTGTTCGTGGCCGTTGTCGCGCTTATCGCCGCGTGCGCGTGGATGTTCGTGCAGGGCGCGAAGATCGCGCCCGATGGTCAGCCCTTCAAGATGCACGGCGACAAGGTGCAACTGCGCTGAGCACGGTGCGCGGGCGACTGTGCCGCAGGCCTCTCCGATGCACAGTGCTTCGGGCAGGCCTTGTGTTCTTGGACCATCGCGGCATGCATCGAAGAGGTACAGCCGCCGCGGCGGGGCCTCGCGTACAGAACCATGGCCGAACCGCGGCCAAATCCCTTGACACTCTGGGAAGCGAGACTACATTTCCCGGCTCGCAACGCCGCGCCCGCGGCGAAGCGAACGACAACTTGGGGCGGTAGCTCAATTGGTTAGAGTACCGGACTGTCGATCCGGTGGTTGCGGGTTCGAGTCCCGTCCGCCTCGCTTCTCAAGGGCCGGTTCTACCGGCCCTTTTTCGTTGGCAGGCTGCGGTGCAACCGCCGATGGTCCGGCCGTGCGGAGGCCCGGCCTCAGCCCGCCGCGGGCTGCGCCTGCATCGCGCGTTCGAGCACGGGGATGATCGCCTCGTACTCGGCGCGGGGGTTGAAGTGCGTGAGCGCCGCCTCGCGGCGGGATTCCATATAGCCCTGGATGAACTCGTCAGCCATCTCCGGATGCTCGATGCGCAGTTCATCGAGGTGCTGCTTCTCGAAATCATGCAGGATGATGTTGCCGAACTCGTCCAACGACGGCGAACGTGTCGGCAGTTCGTCGGGTGTCCAGGGGCCCATCTCGGCAAGGCGGAAACGGGCCCAGTCCAGGGCGGTCCGGCCGGTGACATCGCGCACGTGCACATCGACGCCCGCCGCGAGCAGTTGCTGCACGATCGCAAGGCTCGGCATGTTGCCGCCGCAGTTCATGATGAGTGCGGTGCGGTTGCGGACCGTCGAAATCCGCGTGGCATCCGCGCCCATGCGGATGGAGTCGCCGACGTACTCGGCCCCGCCGTACTTCGCGGCATTGAACAGTCGCTTGGTCTGAAGGCTGCGCAACCAGGGTCTCATGGGTAATCCTGCCGCGTGGGACGCAGGGCGATGTTGTTGAGGTGCACGTGCGCGGGCTGGGCGATGGCAAAGGCGATGGTGCGGGCGACGTCGTCGGGCATGAGAACCGGGCCGATGCGGTCCATGAACGCGCCGAATGTCCCATGATCGTATCCGGCGACCGACTGGAACTCGCTGGCCACGATGGCGGGCTCGATGGTGGTGACCCGGATGCCGCGCGGCCCGATCTCGCGGCGGAGAGCCTCGGCCAGCGCGTGCACGGCGAACTTGGTCGAGCCGTACATCGAGGAGAAAGGCGATATGTTCCGACCGACGCTGGAGCCGATGACGACAACATCGCGCGGACGCGAGAGCCACGGGCCGGCCTTGCCCGCTTCGCCCTCGGGATTGGGGTCGAGGGATCTGACCAGACGATCCGCCGCGGAGCGCATGAGGCGGGCCGCGCCGAGGTAGTTGGTGCGGAACATCTCGTCCCATTGGGTCTGGTCGCTGGTGGTGAGCGAGCCGGCCAGGCCGCGCCCGGCGTTGACGATGACGGCATCGGCCGCGCGGCCGAATGCACGCTGTGCCGAATCGAAGAGCGCGTCGATCGTGCGCTGCTCGGCGGCATCGCCGGGGACGCAGACAGCGCGGCCGGGACCGAGTTGCTCGGCGAGCGCATCGAGTCGCTCAGCGCGGCGCGCGTTGATGACGACGGAGCCGCCGCGGAGGACGATGGCGCGGGCGAGGGCTTCGCCGATTCCGGAACTGGCGCCGGAGATGATGGCGATGCGGCCGGAGAGTTCGTTGCTCATGGCGGATTGTTGCCGGCGCGGGGCCGGGCGTCGCGGCCGGGTCGCACGATCATCTGGCCGGGGCGCGGCCTAACCAGCCGACGAACTCCGATTCGTCGAGGTTCTCAACTCGCAGCGTGGAGGCATTGACGCGGAAATAGCGGCGCGGCAGGAGGTTCGTGGGGTGCTCGGAGACGCCATAGACCCATCGGTCCTCCGGCACGGCCTCGAGTCGCACGTGCCACACGCCGCGTTCGACCTTGGCGTCCACGGCATCGCTGCCCGGGCGCGTGTAGATCTTCACGCGGTTGCCCTCGACGGTCTGGCCGCTTACCAGCGTCGAGACCCCCGCGGTGACGAAACTGGAGCGGTACGTCGCGGCGAGGCCGGCGAAGTTGAGGTCGAGCCGGTTCGATGTTGCGGCGCGGCGGCGGAGCGACTCGATGTCGGCGTGGATCGACTCGACGGTCGCGAGGTCGGGCGCGAGAATCTGCACGCGGTAGGTGCGCACGAAGCCGTCGGAGATGGAGCGCTCCCGCACCACCTCGCCCGTCACCGGCCGCTTGAGCCGCACCTGCAGGACGCTCTGGATGTCCTGCCACTCGTTGATGCCCCCCTTCACCTCGCGCACGTTCTCGAAACGGAACTCGACGGGAACGTTGCGCATGGTCGGCGGGGGCGTGGATGCGCATGCGGCGAGAACGGCGAGGAAGATGGCCGCGAGGAGCGGTCGCATGGTGCCAGACGAAAGCACGCCCGCGGACCCGAGGCAAGTGCGCGCGGAGATCGGCCCGCCCCCAACCGCGCTCCCCAGCCCCCGACCAGGCCGCACTCACCGCCGCCTGCGCTGGGTCGCGAAGACTCCCGCCGCGGCGGCAAGGAGCACAGTTCCGGCGCCCGGACCGGGCACGACGACAACGCTGACATCGTCGAGGTGGAACTCGCCGGGGAAGTCGTTCTGCCCGATTTCGAGGTAAGAGCCCGTTATGATCGCGCGCAGGGGAACCGTGAACGGCCACCAGTTGGTGTTGTCGGGCAGGATGCCGGGGTAGCCGAAGTTGATGACCTGACCCTCCCACCGAACAAAGAGCGCCGCTGGCGCATTGGTCGGCCGCCTGAGCCAGAAGGTCAGTTCGTAGTCTGTTCCCGCCGTGGTCGGCAGCACTTGACCAATGTACTCTATGTTCGTCGATGAGAGGCGCGCGTAACGCTCGCCAGTATGCCCACCACCACCGGAAACCCAGCAAAACGATGGATTTGGGTTGGGCGGAAAGACGATTGGCGGCGCAAACCAAGGGAAGAAACTCCCAGTCTCAAACCCGCCGTTTGTGACTAGTTCCGCCTTGGAGGCGGAGGATGCAAGGCCGATAACGGCAAGCCCGGCAATGACACAAGTCTGTCGGCTATGAATGGACACGGGGCACCTCGTTGGGCTGGGGAGAGAGCGTCGTGGAATATATCACACCGGGCCTGGGATGCAAGACCAATCTTTGCTCATGCCCCGATTCGGGTGGCGCTTCCAAAGCCGCGTCTCTCAAAGACAGAGCGTGTGGCGGCTCGGATCCGCAGCGCGCCTGAGAGCGGACTGACCGCTGACTTGCATTCCGCCTTGACGCATAATACACATGCCGACCTCGCCGCGAGTCGTTCGCGGCATACATGGTCCTCATGTGTTCGTGGAGGTCTTTGATGAACCGGCTCAACTCCCAGATGGCGCTCGCCCTTGCATTTCCTCTCACGTGCTGCCTGTCAGGCACGGTAACGGCCCAAACTCCGGCGAGGGCCTGCTGTCTACCGGACCACTCCTGCATCGTGACCACCGCCTACGAATGCAGCCAGGCGGGCGGGATCACCCGTTCACTTGATGGCGACTGCAACGGGCACCCATGCACGACCATCACGCTCGGCAGCATCGGCATGAGCCAGACCGCAGCGCGGCGGCTGGTTCGCGAGGGCGTGGTGCACACCCTGCAGATCAGCGACCCGGAACCTCGATGGCAGGATCGATGACTGCGAGAACTGCCTGGCCGACTGGTGCGGCGACAGCGAGGTGGGTGTCACGGACATCTTCTGTTTCCTGAACGACTGGTTCGCCAACCAGAACCCCGCGTATTGCTTCGGCGGGACATGCGGCGTGCAGGCGATCTTCGCGTTTCTCACGGTCTGGTTCGCCCACGGCGTTGGCGCGTGCCAGACCTGATGCCGACCCTGCCTTCGGTACAGGTTGCTGCATACGGTCGTGAGTGCGGAGAAAGACCGACAACCCCATCTCGAAATCTGCCGGGCAATCCCCGCTGTTTGGTTCGCACCTCTCGATCGCGGGCGGCATGACCAACGCGCTCGATGAGGCCGCACGCCTCGGCTTGGACAGCGTGCAGGTGTTCACCAAGAACCAGCAGCAGTGGAAGACCCGGCCCCTGGCCGACGACGAGGTCGGCGCGTGGCGGGCGCGGGTGGCGGAGTTGGGGTGGACGGGCGCGCAGACCGTGTCGCACGCTTCGTATCTCATCAACCTGGCCTCGCCGGATGATGTGCTGTGGGGCAAGTCGATCGACCTGATGACGGTGGAGATCGAGCGGTGCGAAGCGCTCGGGATCGCGTTCCTGGTGCACCATCCCGGCGCGTTCACGACCTCGACACGCGAAGCGGGCCTGGCGCGGATCATCGATGCCTACGCGGAACTGTTCCGGCGGACGCGCGGTTTCGCCACGGTGAGTTGCCTGGAGAACACCGTCGGCAGCGGCTCGAACCTCGGAGGGAAGTTCGAGGAACTCGGCACGCTCCGGGCGGGGATCATCGGTCGGACGGGCCAGCAGCAGCGCATCGGATTCTGTATTGACACCTGCCACGCCCACGCCTCGGGATACGACCTCTCGACCGCGGAGTCCGCCGCGGCGGCGATCGAGGAACTGGACGCGGCGTGCGGGCTGAGGAACATCCGCGTGCTGCACCTGAACGACTCGAAGGCCCCCTGCGGCAGCCGCCGCGACAGACACGAGCACATCGGGAAGGGGACGATCGGCCGAGCGGGCTTCGCGGCGGTAGTGAATCACGCCGGGCTCCGTGACCGGCCGATGATCATGGAGACACCCAAGGGCACCACGCCCGGGGGCACGCCATTGGACACGCTGAACCTCCGGAAACTCCGGCAACTGGCGGGTTTGCGTTCGGGCGAGCGAACCCGTGGCGGCGTGCGGGCGTCCTGAGGTTGGTGTATGCTCCCCCCCACCCCTTGGCCTCCCCACTCCGCCGGGGGCAGACGGATGGGGCACCGGGCACGTGATCGAGGACCATGATGCATCGAACCAGATTGAACCGGACCGGCGAGAACGCAGCCTTGTTGATCGGCCGGGCGACCCGCGCAGCGGTCGTGGTGGCGTTGCTTGGCACGGCGGCGTGCGCGACGATCCCCGGGCGCGAGGCGGCCAAGCCCGCCCCCAAAGCCCAACCGACACGCAGCGCTGCGGAGGTGTACCTGGTCGCCGGCGAATCGGCCGTGCGCGACGGCGACATGGACCGCGCGCTCGCGGCGTTTGCGCGGGCGATCGAGGTCAATCCGCGGCTGACCTCGGCCCACATGGGCATGGCGGACATCTACCGGATGCGAGGCGAGTTCGCGCGGGCCGAGGAGTCCTATGGCCAGGCCGCGAAACTGCAGCCGAGAAGTTTTGACCCGCAGTACTACCACGGACTCATGCTGCACCTGATGGACCGCGTGGCGGAGGCGGTTCAGGCGTATCTCCGTGCGCTGGCGATTCGCCCCAATGACTTCCGGTCCAACCTGAACCTGGCGACGGCCTACTACCAACTTGACGAGAACGCGCTCGCGCTGCCCTATGCGGTGCGGGCGGTGGAGATCGAGCCGCGCGACGGCTCGGCACGCTTCAACCTCGGCGCGGTGTATGCGGCGATGGGCCGCCACCGCGAGGCGGTGCAGGAGTATCAGCAGGCCACCGAACTGCTCGACCTGACCCCCCCGCTGCTCATGAACCTTGCCGAGAGCCTCGGCAAACTCGAGCGGTACGAGGAGATGGTGAACGCGCTGGCGCAGGTCAACCGCGTCGGCGCGACCGCCGCGAGCCAGGAGCGAACAGGCTACGCGCAGTTCAAGATGGGCCGGTACGACGATGCTCTGTCCTCGTTTGACGCCGCACTGGCGATCGACGCGGACTACTTTCCCGCGCTCAACGGCCGCGGCGTGTGCCTGCTGAACAAGTGGCTCTGGTCGGGCCGACAGGACAACAAGTCCCGCGAGGACGGGCTGGCCTCGCTGCGGCGGTCGCTGCAGATCCGCCGGGACCAGCCGCAGATCGTGGACCTGATGACGCGGTACGGGCGCTGAGCAACAATGCCGGACCATGCCTGACGCGCGCCTGCTGGAAACCTTCGCCACCCCCCGCTCCTCCGCGCCGATCGTGATCGAGCACGTCGCCGAGGAGTTCACGTCGTTGTGCCCCAAGACCGGGCACCCGGACTTCGGAGTGGTGACTCTGCGATACCAGCCTGCCGCGGGCGCGACTGACGGCTGCATCGAACTCAAGAGCCTGAAGTTGTACTACCAGTCCTTCCGCAACGAGGGCATCTTCTACGAGGCCGTCACCGGCACCATCCGCGATCATCTCGTCGCCGCGATGAAGCCGGTGTGGCTGCAGGTCGAGACCAACTGGCGCGGTCGCGGCGGCATCCGCTCGGTCATCCGGGCGGACTTTGGCGACGTGCCGGCCGAGTTCCGCGGCCGGTGACGGCCCGGCTCATGCCGCGGCACGCTTGACCTGAGCGCGATGGCAGGATGCGACAAGCCTTCGGATGGCCGCGGCGGCCTCGCCGAAGTTCGTGGCTGTCTGCATCGCCTTGATCGCCTGGGTCGCGGCATCGGCCGTTCCGCCGAAGCCGAAGGTCGGCGCGGAACCCTGGATCTGCACGGCGATGCGGCGGCACTCGTTGGCATCAGCCGCGGCGAGCGCCTTGCCCAGATGATCGCCCAGCAGCCGCAGTTCGTGGACGAACTCGGGCACGTGGGGCGAGAGCGGATCGCGCGGCGAGAGCGTGCTGAACACCGCCGCGCCACCGCCGCAAAGGTCTTTGCCGCGGACGATCAGAAACTCGCCGACCGCGGCGAGCATGGCTTTGTCGGCCACGGGCTTGGCGAGCACACCATCGGGCTGAGCCGCGCGGATGCGTTCCCGGTCGGCATCGGTGGTGTCCGTGCCGCAGAGCAGCAGGAACGGCGCCTGGACGCCCGCATTTCGCAGGTCTTCGTGCAGGCGCAGGCCGTCGCCATCGGGCAATCGCAGGGAGCACACCACCATGTCGTAGCCTTCGGCGGCGCGCTTCATCGCCTCCGCGGCGGTCTCGACCGATGTGACGGTGACGTTGGTGTCCTTCAGATGCTGGCGGATCAGCGCGCGTTCCATCGCGCCAGATTCCACCAGCAACAGCCCGCCGGTCAGTGACTCGGGAGCGACGTTTTCCAGCGCGAAGCACTCTTCGGCCTCGTCGGCTCCGACGAACTCGCGCACGTCGATCGGCTGGTCGAACTTCACGCCCAGTTCGTGCACCTTGCCGCGGAAGTGGCGGCAACGGACGATCGTCCCGGCCACGGCCACTTCGCCGCGGGTCGGGTGCGGGAGGAACACCGTGCAGCGCGTGCCGGTGTAGACGAACGAACTGTGCAGGACACCTATGCCCTCGCGCGAGAGATTTCGCGGCACGTAGTTGAGCGTGGTGTTCGCGCCGCCGGGGTGTTGAACCTCCATGCGGACAGAGCGAGCGTTGAGCGCCCGTCGCTGGAAGACCCGCTTGGCCGAAGCGGCGCCTGCCGACTCGGCCTCGAGTTCGCGCTTCACGCGCTCGACTTCCATCGGCGAGAGGCGGAGCGTGCAGGGAGCCTCCTGCGGGCGTGCGGGCTTGCTGGGACGTGGGGAGGTCATGGTCGGCTTCTGGATCGTCTTCGCGATGCGGCGGCGCGCAATGCCATCGGCACGAACGGCGGCGCGCTGAACCGCTCCGCGCCTGCCGCGGCCTACGGCGCAACGGCCGTGCCCGGCGAATGCAGAACGATTGTTACCGGACCGTCGTTGACCAGTTCGACGTGCATGTGCGCGCCGAACACGCCCTCGCAGACGCGCGGACAGTGCGTGCGCAACGCCGCCACGAGCAGGGCGAACTCCTCCGCTGCCCGCGGCGGTCGCATGGCGTTGTCGAACGAGGGCCGGCGGCCCCTTGTCGCATCGCCCGCCACTGTGAAGTTCGGCACCATCAGCACCGAGCCGCCCACATCGAGCACGCTGAGGTTCATGCGTCCCTGTTCGTCGGCGAACACGCGGAGGTTCGAGATCTTCTCCGCCATCCAGCGTCGGTCCACGGCGGTGTCGCGCTCTTCGAGCCCGGCCAGCACGACCAGACCGCCGGGGGCATCGAACGACGCGACATCGCGCCCGTTAACGGTGAGCATCGCGCGGCTGACTCGCTGAACAACGGCTCTCATGGCCGCGAGTGTAGTGCGCAGCGCTCGGGCCTCGCACTACGGGCAGCCGGCAAACCACGCCGCGAGAAACGCGAAGATCGCGGGAACGCCCGGCGTCCCTCCGAACGCGAATGCCGCGGGCGCGCCCGCGAACCATGCGGAAAGAAACGCGAAGATGTCGCCCACTTCGCGCTCGCCGTTGCCGTCAAAGTCGGCCGGACACGCCTCGGGATTGCCAAGCGAGCCGTCCGGGTTGACCCGCTGCGCATAGATGTTGCCCGAGTCGAGCCGGGTATCGGTCCATGCCACCGCGGCCGCGCCGGAAGAGAGACGAGCGGCATCCAGACGGGTCTTGGCGCTGGGGGCGGAACTGACAATCACCGGCGGCGATGTCCATTCGGCCGCGCCGTCGGCGTCGAGCGCGAAAGCATGAACCGCGCCGGCCGCGCCGCAGCAGTTGGCCAGGGTGTAGACCTCGACGCCGCCTCCGGCTCGGGCCAGTGCTGCCGTGAACGAGCCCTGTGTTGTCGAGATCGGCAGGAGTTCGATGCCGTTGTCGCCCCATGCGCGCACACCCTCGTCCGTGATGCGTTGGGCGTACATCGCCCACTGGCTCTGGGCCGTGTTGGACTCAATCCATGCGACATAGGCATCGCCCGAAGCGGCGTCGAACGCGAGCGCTGCGCCGAGTTGGTTCCGCGCTGCCTGGATCGACACCGACACGCCGTTGTGGGGGAACAGTTCCGTGCCGCCCGACGAAATGCGCTGCACGTAGGCATCGCGGTTGCCGCCCGTCTCGTACCACGCGAACACCGCGCCCCCCGCGCCATCCGGCACAAACGGCGGGAAGTAGCCGTTCTGCAGCGAGGTCCCGTCGAACACGATGACCGGGTCCATGATGACCGGAGTCGCCGGCACACGGTCCCACTGCGCCATGCCCGTGGCATCGAGTTTCTGGGCGTACAGGTGCTTGTTGGAGGTGACGCAGTTCGACCCCGCGCACCGCACCCAACTCACAATCATCGCGCCGCCCGGCGCTGGCTGGATGTCGCAGAGGTTGTACGGTTGGCCCGCCTCCGACAACACCACCGGCCCGGGCCAGATGCTCTCGCCATCGGCATCGAGTTTGTGTACGTGCACCGACAACGGCGATGCGGCGGACCACGCCACCGCGATCCCGCCGTCGTCGAGCAGCGCCAACTGCGGCGGCCCCTTGAACCCTGCCTGTGCCCCGCTGGCCTGAACGGCCCACAATGCCGCGCCCCCGGGCGAGAGTTTGTGCACGCTGATCGGCGAGTTGCCATTCACATCGTCATTGAACGCGATGATCACGTTGCCCGAGGCATCGACCTGCGCATCGAAGTCCTGCGTGCTGGAGACCGAACGGTCGCGAACGAGCACACCGTTGCTCGGCCAGATCGCGTTTCCCTGGGCATCGAGGCGCTGCACGTACACGTCGTAGCCCCCCGCCGAGTTGTCGAACCACACGATCACGCACCCGCCATCCGGCGCGGCGCGGACCTTGGGCTGGACCTGCTCGCCGGATCGGTCCGCGATCGTGGTGTTCGCGGCGTGATCGCTCGTCCACTGCGCAGGTGCAGAGCCGGCCGCAAGAGCCACAACAACACCGGCGGTCATCAACTGTCGCATGGACTCTCTCCTCAAACGTCCCCACGGGGCACGGGACGCGGTCCAGCAAGCGGTACGCGAATGAACGCACCGGTGTTTCGCATTCGCGCTCCGGACGAGGCGATTCCGCCGAGGTCAAGCGGGGTTTCCCGATGGATCCTGGGGGTCGGGGCGCCAAGCCGTGCACGATCCGCGGCTGGCCGCGCCGCATGAGACTCGGGGAGTGCCAGAGACCGAGCGGTGCGCCGCACTAGTCCTCGACAGCCCGGCCCCCATATGCGGCCGCGTGCGCGCGTCTGGGCTTGGCGCGAGCCCCCTTGACGACTGCGTGCGCTGCCTCGGCGAAGCGCTGGTGCAGTTTCTCATGGTCCGGAATCGCGCACAGTCGGTCGTAGAGCGCCAAGGCGCGCATCGGGCCGCTGGCGCCGGCTGGCACACCCGAAATCGCCAGGTCTCCAAGATGCTCACTGGTGCTGATGAACCACTCGGGCGTCGGGACCGGGTCGACGGCAACCGCGCCGCCGCGGACGCGGCGCTTGGACGCAGCCGGCGGACGGACCTTGGAGCGGATGGTCACCGGGCCGACCGCGACAACCGGCCACAGACCCTCGCGCGTGGTCGGCTCGCGCACAAGGACGATCACGGGCACGTCGTGGCTCAGAGCATCCTCGCGGAGAAGACGGCCCTCAACCCCCACGCGCGGCGGTGCAATCAGGTACATCCCCGGTCGGATCTCGCGCCCCTTCGGCGGGCTGGAGTCGATCACGTGCACGCTCCGCGTGTCGAACGCCATGTCACGGATCATGCGGCGAGATTCCTGCAACGGCAGCGCGATTCGCGCGGCACGCTCAAAGTCGCCCGTCGACATGGCAAGTCCCAGCGCTTCGGATGCGAGCCGCTCGCACTCGAAGTAGTCTCGACGCACCAGCGCTTTGCTGGCGCGCTCCATGATCTGATCGATCCGACCGTTGGTCCTCGCCTGCGGGATCTGCACGCTGCAAACCTCCTGCGGTTGGCGCGTTCAGGCGCCCGCGGCGGCCCGCCGGCCGATCTCGTCGGCCAGCGCGTTCATCACCGCGCGCCATCGATCGGCCTGGTCCTTCAGATCGTACTCCAGCGCATCGGCGACGCCGGGCCAGTCCGAGGCGCCGATCGCCCGCTTGAGTTCCGTCAATGCGCGGGCAAGACCGTCGATGTGCTCCATCACCGACTTCTCGGGCTCATCCTGGGCCGCGCGAACCCGAAGCGACGCGGGGTCCATGCCCAGGAGCGTCGCGCCGTTCACGACCCCCTCCCGTACGTGCTGCCACACACTCAGCGCAGCCGACACCCGGGGCATCGCTTCTTCGAGTTTCCCCTGCTGCACCGCCGCGGCTGCGGCGGATTGATCCCGTGCCGCCGCGGCGAGTTCCTCGCCGAGTTCCAGGTAGGTCACCCGAACCAGCGACATCGGGTCGGCTGAGACGAACCGGACCTCGGCCCCGGGGCGTGCATCGGTCGGCGGGTGTTCCAGCCATGCGTCGGCCAACGGCGAGCCGTCCATCGAAGCCTCGATCACCACGCGCTTGCGCCGCTCGGCCTCGCGTTTGGCCGCGACAAGCGCAGCGGCAATGGTCGGCTGTGAAACGCTGATCGCTTCCCCATCTAGGAGCACGTGCATGTCCCGATGGTAGCGGATCGCGCCGGCGCTTGCAGGCCCATCAGGCCGCGGCGGGCAGCAGGCGATTCATCGCGTCCACGCGATACCGGAAGATGCGGTGCAGGTCGGGACGCACCAGGGCCGCGTGGACCAGCCGCTCAAGCCCCGGTCCGCCCGGAACCGCGTATCGCACGTGGTCGCCCACCACGACCACGGAGCCATCCTGCCGGAATGAGTGCTCGTGAACCCAGAGACGGTACGGGCCGCGGCGTTGCTCGTCGACAAACCGGAAGGGCGGCTCCCACGCGGTGATCTCGCTCCGCCAGCGCATGGGAAGCCCGCGCATGCTGATGCGGTAGTCGATCAGCACGCCCACGCGCATGGCGATCGGACGCGGCGTGAGAATGCGGAAACTCAACCACGGCGGGGTCAGCAGTTCCAGATTCCCCGCATCCGCGAAGAAGGAGAACACGCGGTCCAGCGTGCCCGGGATCCGCACCTCGGTTTGCAGTTCGTACGTCTTCACGCCGTGGTCTTCGCCGGATTCGGCGACGGGATTCACGAGTGCTTGTCCGAGATCAAGGAGGCGGCGCGACCAGATAAAACCGGGCGATCGGCACTTCGAACTGGTCGCCATCCTGGTCGCGGAATGTGTAACGACCTTCCATCGTGCCCCACGACGTGATCAACGGGCAGAAACTCGAATACTCGAACGAGGCACCCGGCGCGAGTTCCGGCTGCTGGCCCACGACGCCCTCGCCGCAGACGATGTTGCACTCGCCGTCGGCATCAACGATGCGCCACTCCCGCGAGAGAAGTTGGACAGCGCGCGGAGACTCGTTGGCAACGCGGACGCGATAGGCAAAGACAAAGCGATTCTGAACCGGATCGGACTGCTCGCGGACAAACGAGGGCACCACCCTCACCCGGATGCCGCGGGTGGCCAGTTCCGATCCTCTGCATGCGGGTACGGTCTCTTGCTGCACGGTTGCCTCGTTGTCGTCCGAAAGTGTAGGTTGTGAGGCCGGACATGGTGTATGCTCAGACCATGATCGGGGTGCGTGTCCCAATTCCGCCGGGGCGGCGCGGCGTTGACCCCATGGCCTTTACGCTGATCGAGGTGCTGGTTGTCATCGCGGTCATTGCCCTGTTGATCGGTCTGCTGCTCCCGGCGCTCCGCGATGCTCGTCGCGCTGCGCACGCGACGATCTGTCTCTCGAACCAGCGGCAGATCGGCGCAGCGCTGATGATGTACGCCGACACCTACAGGGAGTTCACCCCGCGCGAGAGCGGGTTCTCGGAACCGCGCATCCCGCAGACGCCCGTGCAGCGACTCTACCCGCCGTGGCCGTACGTGCTGCGTCCTTTCATGGACGACGAGGTCGGAACTGTCGATCCACAGGTCGATATGACCGGCGGGATCGGCGATCTGTACGCGTTCGCCGCGTACTACCGCGACCCCGCCCGCCCCAGGGACCGGCACAACATTCACTACGTCAACAACGGGATTTCGTTCCGCGCGCCGGGGGTGATCAACGATTTCGCCAAGCGCCCCACCAAGTTGAGCAAGTACCAGCGCCCCCATGACACGCTGTATCTCTCATGCTTCACGGATGACTCGACGCAGGTCCATGCCAACAACTGGTACGGACTGGGTGCGACCAACTGGTCGGTCGCGGTGGCCTACGACATGCACCACGCGAGCAACGTCGCGGGCGGGTCCGCGACTCCGCAAGGGTCGCAGCGGGTAGCGCCCAATCGCCATGGCCGCGGCGCCAACGGCGTGTTCCTCGACGGCCACGCCGTTCTGGTGCCGGCTCGGGTCATCAGCACCATCTCTCGATGGGATGACCTCGACTATCAGCCCGATGGGCCGCCGCGCGTGTTCCCGTGATCGTCCCGGGATTATCGGTGCGTGTTGCGGCCCGTAACCTCGGCGGCACAGGCCCGGTAACCAGACTTCGCCGTGTGTTCCAAGTGCTTTGGTTGCACGAGGTTAGAGTTCGAGGCATGGTTCTCCCGCAGAAACCTCTTTCGCGGAGAACTGACCCATGGCACGTGTGTTTGCCGCTGCCGCTCTCACCTCAATCGTGGCCCTCGCGGGTGCTGCCCAGGGGGCGACCATCGTCACCTTTGCCGACCCGTCCATGGGGCCGTCGACGCCGCTGTTCGATGTGAACACCACGACGAACCAACTGACCGGCGGCTGGTCCGGATCGGGCATGCTGCTGGAAACGCCCGGCCTGGCCGCGCCCGATGTTCCGAACGCGACGTTCACGATCTCGGCGGTCACGCTGCTGACCCCGCTGCCGTTCGCGACGCTCGGCCCGGGCCAACTCGATTTCTACGACAGCGCCAACGTGCTCCAACTCACGATCACCTTCAACGGCGGTCTGCTGACCAGTTCCTTCGGCTTCGGCGCCAGCGAGTTCCAGGGCAACAACGTCACCTTCTCGGGCCCGCTGCTCGGCGGCGCGATCCTCGCCGATGAGGCCTTCGCCTTCAGTTTCGCCAACCCCGTCGCGACACCGACCGGCTATCAGGCCACCGCGTCGTTCACGTCCTCGGCCACGATCATTCCCGCGCCGGGCGCGGCGGCAATCCTCGGCCTCGGCGGCCTCGCCGCGATCCGCCGTCGCCGCTGATTCAACTCTCCCTCTGCGAACACCCGCGGGCCGCGCTCAGTCGCGGCCCGTTTTCTTTGCAGCGGGACAAAGTTGGCCGGCGATCCGCAGGCCGTCATCGATGTTCGCCGCGAAGCCATCCGCCCCAAACCGTCGCCACAGCGGGTCCGCCTCAGACTCGCACGTGCCGGCAAACCCGCCGCCACCGACCATGATCTTCACCTGTCGGCCGCGGCCGGCCGCACGCACCGCTTCGATCGTCCGGGCCACAGCGGGCAACTGGCTGCCCAGCCCCGCCGACACGCACAGAAGGTCGGCCTCGAACATGTCCACGGCCTGCGCAAGGTCCTCGGCGGGCACGCTCGCCCCGAGATACACCACGCGCCAGCCCTCGGCCTCGAGCAGGTCCGCCAGCACGCGAACACCGACATCGTGGGCGTTGCCCTCCACCGAGGCCGCAACCGCGACCAGACCGTTTCGCGGCGAGAACCGCAGCATCGAGAACAACTGCGAGACGACCATCTGCGTCGTTGCCGTCGCGAAGTGCTCCTCGGCGACCGTGGCCTCGTTCAGGTGCCACATGCGTCCCAGTTCGATCTGCGCGGGCACCAGCACATCGAGAAGGAGACTTCGCACCGGCAACGCCGCCGAGCCGTCATCCCCTCGCGCGGCATCGAGAATCAACATTGCGGCAGCGCGCCGGTCGCCCTCCAGCACCGCCGCAAGATACCGGCTGATCAGCCGACCGATGCGCGTGCTCGCATCCATTGGAGGCGCAGGGTTCGGCGGCGAAACACGGATCGAGTCGATCGCGTGGTCGACATAGGTCGCGGCGAGCCGCGCCGCCTCCGGCGGCAACTGCTCGCAGATGACATCGCGCATGCATTCCAGCGACGCCGAAAAGGCCAAAGCAGCGGGTTCGCCCCCCCGACTCGCATACGCCGTATGCGCCCATCGCGCCTGCTCGACGAACACCCTCGGGCAAGCCGTGCTCACTGCCGCCGCAAGGAACGGCAGCCGCGACGACACACACTCCCGCCAGGTGCGGACCGCATCGGCCCGATGCTCCGAACGCACCGCCGCCCGCTCATTGACGAGTTTGTCGGCTGCCATCGCGGCAATGCCCGAAGCGCTGGCGTTAAGCAGTTCGGCGACCATGTGTCCGCTGGAAATCATACGGCTTTCGTTTGGCAAAGCGAGGACCCGGTCCAATTCTCTCTTTCGCACGTTGCCGCAAAGCGATTCACTCGGGCGATCCTGTGCCTCGGCTATCGTGTCACCCGCGAAGCGGAGCCGGTCGCACGGCACCCCACGGACATCGGAGAACCGGACATGCTCGATTCGAGTTCGACCTTCGCCGCGGCACAGGACTTGATGCGGCAGCGCGGCATTGATGGCTGGCTGGTGCACGATTTCCGGGGCAGCAACCCCACGCTGCGGGCACTGCTCGGCGGAATCGGCCAGACGACGAGGCGCGTCACGATGCTCGTGCCCGCGGCGGGGCCCGCACGGCTGCTGTGTCACGAACTGGACCACCTCGCTCTGGCCGCGGCGGGGCAGCGCGGCGTGCGAGTCGACAGGCATGTGAGTTGGCCCGAACGGGACGCCTGGCTGGACCGGGAACTGCGCGGCATGAAATGCGTGGCGATGGAGTACTCGCCCGCGTGCGAGTTGCCGGTCGTCGGGATTGTCGATGCCGGGACGGTGGAGGCGGTCCGTTCTCGCGGCGTCGAAGTCGTGTCATCGGCCGACCTGGTGCAGGCGACTGTTGCGGTGTGGTCCGCCGCGGCCGTGGAAGAACACGCGCGGGCTTCGCGACTTGTGGGCGCGACGCGTGATGCGATGTTCGAGATGGTCCGGCAGCGTCTGCGCGCCGGGCAGCGCGTGCTCGAACACGAAGCGGCGGACTTCGTGCGATCGCGTTTCGCCGCGGACGGGCTGGAGTGGCCCGACGGCCCGATCGTCGCCGTCGATGCCCACACGGCGGACCCGCACTACGAGCCCGGCGCCGACAACCCGACGCCGATCGTCGCCGGATCATGGGTCATGCTCGACCTGTGGGCGCGCGTGCCGGGCGAGTCGAACATCTTCTCGGACATCACTTGGATGGCCTTCGCCGGCGCGCGACCAAGCGATGAGCACATGGCCGTGTTTGAGTCGGTCAAGCGCGCACGCGATGCCGCGCTGCGGACCGCAAAGGACGGCTGGTCCGCCGGGCGCGAGGTCGAGGGCTGGCAACTGGATCGCGCAGCACGCGAAGAGATCGACCGTGCCGGGTTTGGCGCGCACGTACTGCACCGCACCGGGCACAGTCTCTCTCCGGGACCGAAGGTGCACGGGCTGGGCATGAACCTCGACGACCTCGAGACCCACGACACCCGCCGCATGCTGCCCGGCCTCGGCTACACCATCGAGCCGGGCGTCTACATCAAGGGGCGGTTCGGCTGCCGGTCGGAGATCAACGTGTACATCGACCCGGCCAAGGGCCCGGTCGTTACCTGCGATGTTCAGTCGGACCTGGTGCACCTGACCTGAGCGTTACGGGCACCCCGCGAACCACGCGCTCAGATACGCGAAGATGTCCGACACCGCCGGCGGGCCGCCGCTGTTGTCAAAGTCGGCGTATACCGACCCGGCGAACCACGCGGCAAGGAACTCGAAAATGTCCGAAACGGTTGCCGCGCCATCGCCGTTGAAGTCGGCATCGCACTCGAACCAGAGTGTGACGGTCTGCGGCGCAGTGGTGCCAAACGGCGATGTGACGGTGAACTGGAACGAGTCGTTCATCATCGCCCCCGAGGGCGGCGACACGAGCACGGACGACCCCGAAACCGTCGCCGACGAGTGCGCCGGCGGCGAGACGATCGTGTACTGCACGCTGACATGTGGATCGGGGAACACCGCGGGCAGTTCGGCGATCGCGCCGCGGTCGCGCCGCATGCGCTTGAGATACGAGTACGCCTGCGGCTGAACCGGGAACGGCGGCGTGCCCTCGCCGCTGATCGTGACCTCCGCGGGTTCGCTGATGGCCGAGCGGTTGCCGCGGAAGATCGCCTCGGCCTGCATCCTGACAACGCCCGGCCCGAGGTTGCGGCCGTACACCGTCAGGCTCGCCGAGGCGGATTGCGTCGCGGCGACGACGCGTCCGTTGGCAAGCAGACGAACCTCGCGGACATCCGGCCCCGCGCCCGTCACGCCGAATGTGAGCGTGTCGTTCAGCGTGGCGGTGGTCACCGCCGGGGGGGTGATGCCCGCGAGCAGTTCGCGGTTGACCACGAAGATACTTGTCGACCAAGCGCGCGTGTGCCGTGCCGCGGTCGTGTCCCACGCCAGGATGCGCACGTCGTGCCATCCATCGGAAAGTTGACGGGTGTCGATGACAAAGTTGGCCGGCGGCGGCATCTCCGAGACGGGCACGCCGTCGATCAGCAGTTGCAGCCCCGCGATCTGCGCGTTGGACGCGGTCGCCTGCGCAGTCGGGGTGAGCGCAATCGAACCCGACACCGGCCCTGTCGGCGCGTTCGGCACGCTGAGGTTCGGGAGCCGCGAATACGGACGGGTCAGCGGGTCGCCGTACAGCAGGCCCTGGAACGGCACGAACTGAGCCGCGCGGAACCACGACTCGCCGATGGTCAACCCCTGCCGGTAGAACGCGTGGAACCGCGCATGCGGGAACTTGCCGGGGTAGTTGCACGGCTCTTCCACCGCGCCGAACGACCCGCTCGCGCCTGCGCGAATCCACGCGCTCACCTTCGTCTGGTCGAGGATGTCAAACGTCGCGGCGTAACTCGTCAGATGGTCCGCGAACGCGCCGGGCAGGAACACCGAGTTGGACGAAGGCCAGTCGAACGCCGCGATCCCCGTCATCACGCCCATGACGTTGGTCGCGTTCTGCGGCAGAACGCCGTTGACCGTCTGTGCCGTGCCGCCGAACGAACTGTTGATCGTCGTGACCACCGCCGAGTACTGCGTCGAACGCACGTTTCTGGCCGTGTCGGTCGTGTTCATGAAGTAGAACTGCCCGGCCGGAAGCGTGCCATCGGCCGCCACCGAACGATCGATCATCGTCAGCAGTTCCGGCACGGTGTTGCCCTGCCCACCCGTATACCCGAGCAGGCCGGCGATCAGGTACCGCCGCGAAGAGCCGAGCGTCGAGACGTTGCCGTTCAGATACCGCGTCTGGGAATCAAACGCCGTGGGCACGTAACTGGATGCAAAGTACTGGTTTGCCGCCTGGCTGGAGACGGGGCCCGGGATGATGTCGCCCCGGATGAACGCCGTGGTGTAGCACGTGGGCAGGCTGAACCGGGTCACCGGCGAGCAGCCGTCCGTCACCAAGCCCGTTGCGGGAATGAAGAACCGCTGCGTCGGTGCCAGGACCACGCAATCGATGCTCGTCTCGACGCCGCGCCGAGCCAGTTCGCCGAACACCGCATCCAGATACACACCGAAATTCTGAAAGGTCGTCGGCGCGTGGTGCAGGTAGATCACGTGCGAAAGCGGGATGTTGCGCGCGCGGACATAGTGATGCCCGACCGCCATCGAGTCGGAGTCGGTCGGGTCGATGATGACGACCGTCGTCTCCGCCACCCCGTTGGCCCAGGTGGCCGGGCAGATCGCCAACAACCCCGCCGCGGCCAAGAGCCCCATTGCTCGCCCAATCCGCATCGTGCTGCACTCCTGTGTCCTGACCCGCCGGATATGGGCGGTTCTCGGACTTCCCGCATGTCCGGCGCACCGGCCGCCGGGTAGTAGATTAACCGCGCCCGCACAAACGGCCAATAGCCGGAGCACAAGTGCACGGAATCGGTCCCGGTTCAGGTCCGAATTCCGCCAAATCGCACACTTTTCACGGACAGGAACCTGCTCTCGTCCGTGGAACCGCGCACCGCAGGACGCGAACTGTTGGTATCGGCCGCCCCCATGTGGTAGGCTTTGGTTCGTCCGTCATTCGGTCCGGCTGCCGCGACCCTTCCGTCGCGGCACAGTTTCGAGGTTGGAGACACAGATGCCCGATCGCCTCCCCCGCGCCACGAGGGTCGTTGCCGTTCTCGCCGCGGTTGGCCTGACCGCTGCGGCATCCGGCCAGCAACAGGCCGCGCAACGCAACCAAGCCGATGCCCCCCCCCCGCTTCCACAGCCTGAGTTCATCGACGGCCGGCTGGTGTTCCCACCTGCGACGGATGGCCCGGGCGTGCCCCGATTCCTGACCGATGCCGAGCGGCGCTATCTGGAACTGCACCCCTTGGTCGCGGAGCGCGACGAGGGCGACGGGTTCGGCCTGCGGGGCCCGTATGTCTCGCCCTCGGGACCGATCCGGTGCCCGGGCGAGTATGAGCCAACCGACGGCATCCTGATCTCGTGGAAGAGTTTCACTTCGATCCTGTCGCAGATGGGTACGCGGATCACCAACGAGGGCCAGGCGAACCTGTACGTGTACTGCGACACGACCACCGTGCGCAACTCGGCGCAGTCCAGCCTGACCGGTTCTGGCGCGAACATGAGCCGCGTGCAGTTCATCATCGCCAACACAGACTCGGTTTGGATCCGCGACTACGGCCCGCGCTACATCTACGAGGGCAACGTGCGGTCGATCATCGACCACACGTACAATCGAGTGCGACCCAATGACAACCTGATCCCCACGCATTTCGCCGGGTACAAAAACCACGCCAGGTACCTGATCCCGCTCATCCACGGCGGCGGAAACTACCACCTCAACGGGATCGGCGATGCGTTCGCCACGCGCCTGATCCGCAACGAGAATCCGACCCTGACCGAAGAGCAGATCATCGGGTATTGGAGCCAGTTCCAGAACGTAAACACGACGCTGACCGACGCATTCCCAACCACCGTCGATTTGACTCAGCACATCGACATGTGGATGCAGGTGACCGGCGACCGCTCGGTCGTGGTCGCCGACTGGCCGGCGAACTCGGGCTCTGAGCAGGATGTCATCTGCGACAACACCGCGGCACTTCTGACCAACGCAGGCTGGACGGTGGCACGCGTGCCGGGTCGCAACGTCTCGGGCGCGCATTATACCTACACCAACGTCGTCATGTGCAACGACATCATCCTGCTTCCAACCTACACCAACACGACGATCGTCAACGCCAACTACAACTCCACCGCCCTCAGCACGTGGCAATCGCACATGCCCGGCAAGCAGATCTTCCAGATCAACTGCCAGACCATCGTCACCTCCGCGGGCGTCATGCACTGCATCGTCATGCATGTCCCCAGGCATCTGGGCGCGGCGGGGCCCAACGGCGGACTTGCGCCAACCGCCTACCTCCGCAACTTCCGCGGCGGCGAGAGTGTCTCTCCGGGCCAGGCCCAGACCATCCGCTACCTCAGCGACGACGACGTGGGCGTGGCCAACGTCGACATCCTGCTCTCGACCGACGGCGGCGCATCCTTCCCCACGGTCATCGCCGCGGCCGTCTCCCCCACCGGCATGCGCACCTGGACGCCGCCCGACATCTACACCCCCAACGCACGCATCCGGGTGGTCGCGCGGGACGCGGCGGGCAACACAGGCTTCGACCAGTCTCCCGAGAACTTCACCATCAACGGCACGCCCTGCCCGGCCGACTTCAACCTCGATGGCTACGCGACCGTGTCAGACATCTTCGCATTCCTCGCGGCGTGGTTCGCAGGCGACGACGCCGCAGACATCAACGGCGGCGGAATCGCCGTCGACGACATTTTCGAGTTCCTCGCGTCGTGGTTCGCCGGTTGCTGAGGATCACTTCGCGGCCTTGATCATCGCGACCAGCCGCGACAGGCCGGCCTCGAGGTTCGCCCGCGGCGGGCCGAAACTGAATCGCACGCACGATGCGAGCGGCGAGGGCCCGGCGCGGCGCTTGCCCGGGTTGACATCGAAGAACTCGCCGGGAACGGTGAGCACTCGGGCACTGAAGCCCGCGCGCATGAACCTCTCGCCCGTGTTGATCGACGCGGGCAGACCCGAAACATCGCCCCAGAGATAGAAGGTGCCGCTGGGCGCGCCCGCCGGGGCACGCTCGACCACCGGGAAGCGCACCCCCACCTCGCGCAGCATGTTGAATGTGGTCTGCTGCTTTCCCGCGAACACGGAGCGGACAGCGTTGGTCTCCTGGTCGGCACGCTCCGGCTTGAGGGCCTGGATGCCAAGACGCTGCATGGGCCGGCTTGGTCCGCCGTCAAGGAAACTGCCCGCCGCGGTCATGGCGCGGATCACGGCCTTCGGCCCGACCACCCACCCCGATCGCCAGCCGGGGTAACGGAAGCACTTGGTCAGGCCGTCGATGATGACCACAGGGTCCTCGTTCACATCGTCGACAAACTCCGCCGCGCTGATGCCGCGTCCGGTCTGCGAAGGGCCGTCCGCGTGATAGACAAAGTGCGAGTAGAACTCGTCCATCAGCAGGGTGCAGCGCGTGCGCCGCGCGGTCTCCACCCACGCGCGCAGTTCATCGCCCGCGACCACGACACCGGTCGGATTGCAGGGGTTGCTGATGAGCACCGCGCCAAGACGGTCACGCTCGATGCGTCGCTCCAGTTCGTCGGGCGATGCGCGGAAGCCTTGCGCTTCGGTGAGTTCGATGTGCACCGGTTCGATGGTCGCAAACGTCGTGAGCATGTCCTCGTAGGCGGTGTAGTCGGGCGTGAAGTAGCCCATGCGCACACGGTCCATCGCCGCGGCGAGCCGAGTCAGCGCGGCCCGTCCGCCGGGGGCGATGCACACGTTCTCGGCGGTGTACTGCGAGGCCTTGCCGCGCCGGTACAGGCGGTTGTAATGCGCGGCGACGGCCTCGCGATACTCGGGCAGGCCTTCGACCGGGCCATACGCGTGATCGGCGGGGTCGATGTCCAGCGAGCGAATCCGCGGCGGCGCGCCCTGGATATCGCCGACTTCGGGCTGGCCCTGCCCGAGGTTGGACCATTCGGGGTCGCCCATGCGCCAACCGGCCTTCATGGCCTCGTTGTTCACGTGGATGACGCCCATGAAGGGCAGGTCGCGGAAGCCGAACGTCGCTGGTGTGGTCATGCGAGGATCCGTGGTGCGGGGCGGATGGGTTGAGTGCCTCGGGGAACCGGGCAGGGGCGATAATACGTGGCGCGGCGGCCGCGTCGAGAGGGCGCGGCAGCCCGGGCGAACCCGGCTGCATTCGCGGCGTGCCGCTCGCGGCGTGGGCGTAACGCGCGTGTCGACTTCAAGGCGGGGCGGCTGTTGGACGATGCAGAGGGGGAGGGTCCGGGAATCCTCGGGCCACCATCCGACCTTCCCTTGCGCCCTCGAGGCAGGAACCGCTGCGATGATCCTGACGGCCCAGCAACTCGACGCCGTTCGCGGCAACCTTCGAACGGTGGCCCCGCACTTCGAGCGGCTGAGCACGCTGTTTTTCGCGCGCTTGTTCACGGCGCACTCGGTTCTGCGGCCGCTGTTCCCGCAGGATGCCTATCGGCGCGCCGAGGACCTCCTGGGAGCCCTGGAGCAGTTGACACGAAACGCGAACCGGCTGGACACGGTGGAAGGCGCGCTGATCGACTTCGGTATTCGCAACGAGCGCGCGGGCATTCAGCCCGTGCACTACGGCGCTGCCCGCGAGGCGCTGCTGTTCGCGCTGGCGGATGTCTCGGGCGCACAGTGGAACGCCGAGTTGCGCGATGCCTGGGCGACGCTGCTGCAGGTGGTGTCGTCGGTCGCGCTCCGCGGCGCGGGCCGCGCGCGGGCGCGGGCCGCCTGAGTGCCGGGCCAGTCGCCCCGATCGCATCCCTATACTCCCCGCCATTTGCCTGCGCGACCGCGATCCGATGTGATCGCGCCGCGGAGGCTGCAAGTCGCATCGAAGTTCAGAAAGGATTGTCCATGCTTCGTCGGTCGCACACCTGCGGCGAACTCCGAGAGTCTCACGTCGGCCAGGCCGTTCGGTTGAACGGCTGGGTGAACTCGTATCGCGACCACGGCAACCTGATCTTCATCGACCTGCGCGATCGGTTCGGCCTCACGCAGGTGGTGTTCGACCGCGAGGACGCGGCAGGGCAGATGGAGCAGGCGGACAAACTCCGCAACGAGGACGTCATCGCCGTCGAGGGGAAGGTGCGCATCCGCACGGGCGGCGAGAACCCCAAACTCGCGACCGGCAAGATTGAACTCGTTGCCAGTTCGCTGGAAGTGCTGAACAAGACCGCGAACCCGCCGTTCCTGCCCGACGACCTGGCGAAACTGCCCAACGAGGAGTTGCGGCTCAAGTACCGGTACATCGACCTGCGACGCCCCGCGATGCAGAAGGCGCTGGCGACGCGGCACAAGGTGTATCAGACGACGCGCCGGTACTTCGACGAGAACGGGTTTCTCGAGATCGAGACACCGATCCTCTACAAGAGCACGCCGGAGGGCGCGCGGGAGTTCCTGGTGCCCAGCCGGCACCTGCCGGGCAACTGGTTCGCGCTGCCGCAGAGTCCGCAGTTGTTCAAGCAGATTCTCATGGTCGCCGGGTGCGACAGGTACATGCAGATCTGCCGGTGCTTCCGCGATGAGGACCCGCGCGCCGACCGCCAGGCCGAGTTCACGCAGATCGACCTCGAGATGTCCTTCGTTCGGCGCGAGCATGTGATCGAGATGATGGAGGGATTCGTGCGCCGGCTCTGGAAGGAGATGACCGGCTACGAGGTGCCGCCCATCCAGCGCATGGGCTATCGCGAGGCGATGGAGCGGTTCGGCATCGACCGGCCCGACACGCGCTACGGGCTGGAGATCACGGACATCTCGGAGATCGCCGCGAAGACCGATGTCGCGTTCTTCAAGGACGTGCTGGCCAAGGGCGCGGAGCGGCCGAAGTACAACTCCCAGCGCGGCGTGGTGAAAGCCATCCGCGTGCCGGGCGGCGCGGAGAAACTGACGCGGAAGATCACCGATGGGTACCACGAGTTCGTGCGCGGCTTTGGCGCGGGCGGGTGCGCGGTGGTGAAGGTCGTTGGCGGCACCACTCTCCCGAGTGGTGCAGGCACTGCTCTGGAGAGCAGTGCCACCATGAGTTTCGAGACCGGCATCGCCAAGTTCCTGGGGAGCGTGAAGGACGAACTCGTCAACACGCTGGGGCTGAAGCCCGGCGACACCGTGCTGTTTGTCGCGGATACCTACTCGGTGTGCACCAAGGCGCTGGGCGAACTGCGTCAGGTCGTCGCGCGCGACATGGGACTGGTGCCCAAGCCCGGCTGCGAGGGGGGCCCCTGGAACTTCCTGATCGTCGTCGACTTCCCGATGTTCGAGAGGAACAAGGACACGGGCAAGTGGGTGGCGATGCACCACCCCTTCACCGCGCCCAACGATGACCAGGCCGAGGCGTTTGTCGCCGCGGATGTGAACGACGAGGTGACGATCGAGTCGATTGTGTCGGCCGGGTACGACATCGTGCTGAACGGGCAGGAGATCGCCGGCGGGTCGGTGCGCATCCACGACCCGCGCGTGCAGGGGAAGGTCTTCCAGTTGCTGGGCATGACGCCCGAGCAGGCCAGGGAGAAGTTCAGTTTCCTGCTCGAAGCGCTGCAGTTCGGCGCCCCCCCCCATGCAGGCATCGCGTTCGGGCTCGACCGGTTGGTGATGAACTTCCTCGGCACATCGAACATCCGCGATGTCATCGCGTTCCCGAAGACCCAGATCGGGCAGGACCTGATGACCGGGGCCCCCGGGCCGGTGACCGATGAACAACTGAAAGATGTGCACGCGACGGCAATCCGGCCGCGGGTGTGAGCGGGCTGCTGGGCAGTCCTTGCCCCATCGCATATACTCGACTCATGAACGCTTCGGCCGAGAAACTGCTCAGCAGGATCACGCAGACCCCGGGCCAATGCGGTGGCCGGCCGTGTATTCGCGGCATGCGCATCCGGGTGGTTGACATCCTGGAGATGTTGTCCGAAGGCGTGGAGGTCTCGGAAATCCTCTCCGACTTCCCGGATCTTGAAGCGGACGACATCCGCGCATGCCTGGTGTTCGCCGCGCGGCGGGTGTCGCACATGCAGATTGCCGCATGAAGATCTGGGTTGATGCCCAACTGCCGCCCGCGATTGCGCCGTGGATTGGCGCCCGGTTCGGCATCAAGTGCGTCCACCTGCGTGAAGCGGGGATTGGCGTGACCGATGACCTGGCGATCTTTCAACTGCTGCGGACAAGGGCGGACGAATCACCGGTAATTCTGACGAAGGACGAGGACTTTGCGAATCTTGTGACGAGGCTGCAGCCGCCGCCGCAGGTTCTCTGGATGCGGGTGGGGAATGTCACCAATCGAGCATTGCGCGAGTACCTGCCGAGGGTCCTTCCGCAGGCGATGGAAGCCCTGAACGAGGGCGTTGCGCTTGTGGAACTTGCACGACTGCGGTAGTGCCTGCCCGGTGCGAGTAGGCGTTCGTTCGTACTCATCTCGCCGCGAACTCCGCACTCGTTCTGCCTTCAAACTTCCCGTGGACACTCCGCCCCCGCCGGCCATGTGACCGGTAGCACCCAGTGCTCAAGGAGGGCTTTTCCATGCGCCGAACACTCGCCTCTCTCGCCTTGGCCGCGTGCATCATTCCGCTGTCGATCGCGGCACAACCGGCAACCACCATCACCATCCAACCCGGAGGCACGGTCGACATCCGCGTGCCGAACATCATCGTGCCCCAGGCGCCGCGCGGCCGCGCCATCACCATCCGCCCCAACCCGCAGGCCGTCGAGATCGCGACGGTCGAAGCCGCCATCGACCTGCGCGAATCCGTCGCGACCACCACGTTGCGCATAACGGTGAAGAACCCCGCCTCTACCCAGCAGGAGGCCGAGATGCTGGTTCCAGTGCCCCACGGCGCGGCGATCCGTTCCTTCGGATTCGATGGGCCCGGGCAGGAACCGACAGCCAAACTTCTGCCGCGAGATGAAGCCCGCCGCATCTACGAGGAGATCGTCCGCCGCAGCCTCGACCCCGCGCTGCTGGAGTTCGTGAACTGCTCATTCGTGCGGTCGAGCGTCTTCCCGGTTCCGGCCAACGGCGAGTCGACGATCACGCTGACGTACGAAAACGTGCTCTCGGCCGACGCGGCGACGAGCGGGGGCGGCTCCCGCATCGACCTTGTGCTGCCGCGGTCGGGCTCGCTGGAGGCCTCGGGAACGAAGTGGACGATCAAGGGCCGGGCGGTGTCGGAGCGCGTGATCGGCACGGTCTACTCGCCGAGCCACCCGCTGAACACCACGCGCGTGTCGGACAAGGAACACACCTTCGAAGTGCCCGCCGCGGCGGGCGGGAACCCGGGGGCGTTCCGCATCAGCATCCTGCTGGGCGCTGGGTCGAACGATCAGTTGCCCGCCTCGGTGCTGCTCTATCCCGATATGGACACAGGTGCTGCCGCGGGCAGTGGCTACTTCATGCTGCTGGGCGGTGTGCCCGGGCTGCCCGTGGAAGCCCAGAAGCGCACGCCCAGGCGCGAGGTCACGCTGGTGATCGATCGCTCGGGCTCGATGCGCGGCGAGAAGTGGGAGCAGGCCCGCGGCGCGGCGGTTGCCGTTATCGAAGGGCTCAACAACGGTGAGGCGTTCAGCATCATCGATTACTCGGACACGGTGCAGCGATTCGGCAGCGGCCCGGTGATCAAGGACGCCTCGACGCTGGCCGATGCCCGCGCTTATCTGAACGGTCTGCGCGCCGAGGGCGGGACGAACATTCATGAGGCTCTGCAGCAGGCGCTGAAGCAGCCTGTGACGCCCGGTTTCCTGCCGCTGGTGGTGTTCCTCACCGACGGCATGCCGACGGTGGGCATCACCGATGAGGCCCGCATCCGCGATGACTCCGCCGCGGCGAACACCGCCAATCGGCGCGTGTTCACATTCGGCGTGGGCTACGACCTGAACGCGCCGCTGCTGGATCGGCTGGCGGAGGCGACGCGCGCTGCGGCGATCAACGTGCTGCCGGGCGAGAACATCGAGAACTCGGTGTCGCGGGTGTTCCGACGCTTGGCCGGGCCGGTGATGAACGAACCGGTACTCGCCGGGCGACACACGGCCGACCCCGGCCCGCGCATGCCGGCGGTGCACGATGTTCTGCCGGCGCGGCTGCCCGATCTCTTTGAGGGCGATCAACTCGTCGTGCTGGGTCGTTACACCACGACCCCGGATGGCGCGCGGCTGCGGCTGGAGGGCGAGTACCTCGGCCAGCGCAAGACCTTCGAGTTCTCGATCGACCCGGCGCGGGCGACGACGGCCAATGCGTTCGTGCCGCGATTGTGGGCTTCGCGCAAGATCGCGTTCCTGCTCGATGAGGTGCGCCAGGCGGGCGTGAGCGGGGATGTCCGCACCGACCCGCGGACCAAGGAACTGATCGATGCGGTCGTGAAACTCTCGATGCGCTGGGGCATCCTGACCGAGTACACCTCGTTCCTGGCCGAGGATCCGAGCGGAACGCCGGTCGCGGCGACGACGCATGAGGAACGGCTGGGCCTTGCGATGGACCTGGCGGGGGGCCGCGCCATGGAGCGCACCGGCACCGGCGCTGTGAACCAGTCGGTCAATCTCAAGGCCGGGCAGATGCAGGCCTGCGCCAACGCGGACAACACGTACTGGAACGCCAACATGCAGCAGGTGCGGGTGCTGAGCGTGATGCAGGTGGCGGACCAGACGCTCTTCTGCCGCGGCGGGAAGTGGATCGACAGCAACCTCGTTGACAAGCCGGAGATGGAGAAGCCGGACAAGACGATCGAGTTCGGATCGGCCGAGCACTTCGCGCTGGCGTGCAGACTGGCCGAGACCGATTCGGGCGCGGGCCGGCAAGCGCTGCTCGCCCAGCGCGGCGATGTCTACCTGCTGGTGGATGGGCAGCGTGTGCTGGTGCGCGGGGCAACGGAGAACTGACCCCCCCCACCCCCCACTCCCCACCCCCCCACTCCCCATTCTCACAACACGGTTATGTGCATACACCGACCGCCGGGCGCTTCACGTGAGCGTCCGGCGGTTTTCTTTGTATCACGGACATCCTGTCCGTGCATGGGCAGGATGCGCGCGTTCGCCTCAGCGCACGGGCAGGATGCCCGTGCTACCTCGCATATTCCGGCTCGTTCCCCGGCTTCCACTTGATGTTGCAGCCGATGCTGGGCATCTGGCGTTCGGGCGGGAAGCCGTTGCGAAGGGCAAGATCGAGAGCCTCGCGGACATCCTTGCCCGTGACGGGGATGCCGCTGCCGGGGCGGCTGGAATCCAACTGACCCCGGTAATGCAGTTTGCCTTTGGCGTTGAAGATGAAGAAGTCGGGCGTGCACGCCGCGCGATAAACCTTCGCGATGCTCTGGTCTTCATCGAACAGGTACGGGAAGGTGTAACCCGCTTCGGCCGCCTCGCGCTTCATCATCTCGGGGCCATCATCGGGGTACTTGTTGATGTCGTTGGAACTGATTGCGAAGAACGCGACGCCCTTGGGCGCGTAGTCTCGCGCGAGTTTCGCCAACTCGGCACGGACGTGCTTGACGTACGGGCAGTGGTTGCAGATGAACATCACCACGATCGCCTTCTTGCCCGAGGTGTGCTCGCTGGATCGAACCAGTTTGCCGCTCACGGCGTTGGTCAGGGCAAAGCCGGGCATGTCCGTGCCCAGCGGGATCATCGTGGACGGTGTCGCGGCCATGCGGAACCTCCTGACAGGTACAGAGCCAAGATTGATCTGGATATACCGACAATCGGCCCGCGCCCGCCGCGACCAACAGCGGATTGCACCATGGGACGTGCAATCGCCCGTCAGGGACGATACGCTGATCGCTCCAACGCGGGCACCCCAACTCAACCCGCACAAAGCCCGCCGCGAACAGGGAACTCGCCATGAACCAGACAACTGCGCACGACGAAGCCCCGATCTCCGGCCCGAACGCCGCGCGCATCACCCGGCGCGGCTTCGTGCTGACCTCCGCCGCCGCGGCGGTCGGTGTGGCGGGCGCAGGCGCGCTGCCGGCGATCGCACGCGTCGGCGTGCACCTCGGGCGGTCGAGTCTCAAGGTCGGCGTGATCGGCTGCGGCGGCCGCGGCACCGGCGCCGCGGCGAACATTCTCGAGGCCGCACCCGAGACGCAGATCTGGGCGATGGCCGACGTGTTCGCCGAGCGCATCGCGAGCAGCAAGTCACAACTGTCCGGGTTGGACCCCGAGCAGGCGGCCCGGGCCGAAGTACCCCAGGAGCGATGCTTCACGGGCTTCGACGGCTATGAGAGACTGCTGCAACTCAAGGACGTGGACATCGTCATCCTCGCGACGCCGCCGGGGTTCCGCCCCGCGCAGTTCGAGGCGGCCGTGCGGGCGGGAAAGCATGTGTTCGTCGAGAAGCCCGTGGGAGTCGATCCGGCGGGCATCCGTCGCGTGCTCGCGGCGTGCGATGAGGCCGACCGTCGCGGGCTGAGCATCGTGGCCGGCACACAGCGGCGGCACGAGAACTGCTACCTCGAGGCGATGAAGCGGCTGGGCGGCGGTTTTCTGGGGAAGATCGTGAGCGGGCGCGTCTACTGGAACCAGGGCGGGCTGTGGATGAACCCGCGCCAGCCGGAATGGAGCGACCTGGAGTGGCAACTCCGCAACTGGCTGTACTTCACCTGGCTCTCGGGCGATCACATCGTCGAGCAGCACGTGCACAACCTCGATGTGGCCAACTGGGTGCTGGGCGCGACACCGGTCTCGTGCTGGGCGATGGGCGGTCGGCAGGTGCGCACGAGCCCGGCCTTCGGGCACGTGTTCGACCACTTCGCGGTGGAGTACGTGTATCCCGACGGGCAGACGGTGCAGAGTTTCTGCCGACAGATCGACGGGTGCGAGGGCCGCGTGGAGGAGGTGTTCGTGGGCACGGCGGGCACGTGCGTGCTCAGCAGCGGCCGCGGCGAGATCACCGGGGAGCGTTCGTGGAAGTTCGGCGGCAGGAACAACAACCCCTACGTGCAGGAGCACGTGGACCTCGTGCGCAGCATCCGCGAGGGCAAGCCGACCAACGAGGGGCGCGATGTGGCCCAATCGACCCTCACCGCGATCATGGGCCGGATGGCCGCGTACACGGGCAAGAAAGTGACCTGGGAGCAGGCCATGAACAGCACGCTGGACCTGTCACGCCCGGCGCTGGAGTTCGGGCCGATGCCCGTCGACGCCGTGGCGATGCCCGGGCAAACGCCGCTGATATAAGTTTCACAGAACTATCTGATCGGACACCTGATCTCGTCGGCACGAACAGCGACCCGGTGCAGTTCCTCCCCGGCCGCGTTGATCCAACAGCCCGTGAGCATGGCCGGCGACCCCGTCGAATCGGCCTCCAGCAGCAGAAAGACCGAGGGATCGCCGACATCCCACACGAGCGAGGGGTGCGGCACGTTCGCGTTGGCGTGCACGTTGTGGCTCAGCGGCGAGGAGATGAACTCGTACAGCGGGTACGGCGCGCCGGTGAACTCGGGCGCGTGCCGCAGCAGCCGAGACCGGTGGATGTCCCCGCCCATCAGCACCACGCCGTCGATCTGCTCATCGGCAATGAACTTCCACACCGCGGCGCGCTCGTGCGGGTAGGCGCCCCAGTAGTCGGTCTTCAGCGGGCGGACGGATTCGTTCCAGATCATGCCGGTGGCGAGAACCTTGAACGTCGCGGTCGAGGCCCGCAGTTCGCGTTTGAGCCACTCCCACTGCATCGCGCCGAGCAGCGTGAGTTTCTGCGGGTCAACGGGCGAAGTCTCGGTGCGCGAGAACCACCTCGCATCGATCAGAAAGACCTCAACCGGGCCGAGGCGGAACTTGCTGTAGATCCCCTCGCCGTTCTCGCCACCCTCGGATGACTCGCCGCGGCCATCGGCCCCGGCGTTGGCGTGATATTCGACAAACGCCCGCCGCGCGTTCTCACGCCCCTTCAATCGCCCATCGGTATCGTTGCGGCCGAAGTCGTGATCGTCCCACGTGGCATAGGTCGCCGTCGATGCGCGGAGCGCGGCCAGTTGCGGGTTGGAGAGGAACTCGCGGTAGCGCCTGCGCTGCACCGCGAGGTCGGTCGAGTCGATGTACGGCGTGTCGCCGATCAGCACGAGCGCATCGGGCGCGTGCGACGCAATGGTGTCGAAGATCGGCAGCGGCTCGCCCGGCTTGTCCTTGCAGCAACTGCCGAACGCCAGCGACACCCGCGCGGGCGACGCAGGGTCAGGCGCGGTGCGGAACGAATGCGGCCACCCGGCCGGGTCATCGCGCGGCGGGGCGTGCTCGCCCAGCGCGAATCGATACACGCGCGCCGACCGCAGGTCGGCAACATCGAACACCACGCAGCAATCCCGCTCGAGGTCCGCGGCGGCATCCACGCTCCGCGGCGCATCGGCGTCCGCATCGAGCAGCCACAAGCGGAGAGGTCCGGGACCCGCGGCGCGAGCCCAGATGCGGGCCCGATCGGTTCCGACATGGCCCATCTGCGGGCCGATGTCGATGGCCGGACCGGCCATCTGCGCCCGTCCCGCGGCGGGCGCGGGCGGCTCAGCGGGTTGTGCGAGCGATGAAGCGAGAGCCATCGCGAGGAGGAACGAGTGCATGGCGGCCTCCGGTTCGTCCGAGAGTGTACCGCGTCGGCCTCCGGCTCCCCTCGCTACAGTCTGGCCGCGATCGCGCATCAGCGCACGCAGCAGAACAGGAGACCAAGCATGTACAAGACTGTTTGGCCGTGGATGGCCGGAGCGGCAGCGCTCGCCGCGGCGGGCTGTGCCAGCGGGAACAAGGAGAGCGGGAGTGGCACGGCGCCGATGGTGATCATCGAGCCCGCGCCGGGCGGGGCGCAACGCGAGGCCGCGCCGATCACGCTGAGAACGGGCGACCCCGCGCCGCCGCTGAGCATCGAGCAATGGCTCAAGGGCGAGCCGGTGAACGCGTTTGAGCGCGGGAAGGTGTACGTGGTCGAGTTCTGGGCGACTTGGTGCCCACCGTGTGTGGCCGCAATCCCGCACCTGAACATAATGCAGAAGGATCACCCATCGGTGGTGGTGATCGGCATCGCGGGGAGCGAGCGGCGGCCCGCGCCGGGACAGCCCGACACGCGTGTCGAGAGACTTCAAGCGTTCATCGCGGAGCGCGGCGACGGGATGAACTACCGCGTGGCCTACGACGAGGACCGCTCGATGCCGCGCACGTGGATGGAGCCCGCTGGCGAAGGCGGGATCCCCTGCGTGTTCATTGTCGGCGGAGATGGGAAGATCGCCTGGATCGGGCACCCGAACGCGATGGAAAAGCATCTGAAGTCGGCGATCGCCGCGGCGAAGTAGGCCGGCTCGCGCGAAGAAAAGGGCCCCGTCCGGCGTGGACGGGGCCCGTTGGCTTGAAAGAGTCGGCCGCGATGAAAGACGCGGCAGAGTTGCGTGGCCGATCAGCAGGGGCCGACGCCGTGGGCGAACCACGCGCTCAGGAACGCGAAGATCGCGCCGACACCCATGCTGCCACCGAAGTTCTGCGCGGCCGGGTCGTTGGCGAACCACGATGACAGGAACGCGAAGATATCCGCGACTTCCACGGTGTTGTTCCCGTCCCAGTCGGCCGGGCAGGTCTCTTCATCCTCGCACGGGCTTCCGTTGATGCTCCATGTGTTCAGTGTGCCGGTATCACCAGGTGCGCCATCGGAGATGGAGATGGTCCAGACGCCGGCCGGGCTGATGTTCGCGAAGGGTGCGAACGAAGTGAACGCGCCGTTCGGCGGGCTGGTCGCCGAACCATCATTGGTCGAGGGGCTGTAGAAGCCGTGCGGGACCACAGCGGGGTTCGGGGCCAGCGCGGCCCACAGGTCGGCCCCGCCATCGCCGAAGATGTAGTCGGCCGTGCCGGTCAGGTCCGACGAAACGCCGAAGCCCGCGTTGGAGAATCGGCGCGGCCGGTTGAACACGTCGATCGGACCAATCTGCCCGCCCCCATCCGGGAAGAACGTGAGTGTGACCGACACGTCGCCGATCCACGTGTGGTTGATGTTCATCACCAGGAACACGCTGGAAAGCGGCGTCGTGCTTGTCACGACGATGCTGTCCGAGACCGTCGCGCTATCCGCGATGAAGAGGCCGGGCGAGTTCGCCCCGACAGCCGGGCCCGCGGTGCAGTTGGTGCCCGCGCCCTCGAACGTGCCGTTCTGGAACGCGCATTGGAACGAGTTGAGCGCGACGCAGTTGCCGCCGACGCAGCACGCGCCGGTCTGTGGGCATGCACCGCCAAGGAATGTGCCGCCCTGGAAGGCGCACTGGAAGGAGTTGAGTTGGGTGCAGTCGCCGTTGGCCGCGATGCACGCGCCCGCCGCCGGGCAGGCCCCGCCGAGGAACGTGCCGCCCTGGAAGGCGCACTGGAAGGAGTTGAGTTGTGTGCAGCCGCCGTTGGCCGCGATGCACGCGCCCGGTGCGGGACAGGTCGTCGATGCGCCCTGCCACGTGCCGCCGATGAACGAGCAGTTCGCGGAGGTCCGGATGGTGCAGTCGCCGTTGGCCGCGATGCACGCGCCCGTGGCCGGGCACGAGGAGCCCTCGCCCATGAACGTGCCCGCGCAGGAGCCCTCGCCGGAGATGTAGCACGAACCGTCGGCAAGGACGCACGCGCCGACCGGTCCCGAGACTTCCTGTCCGCTGATGCCGAAGATCGCCGTCGCGCCGGTGGCGGGACGCGTAAACGTGATCGATTGCACCGCGCGGTTGTTGAGCCCGAGGCCCGAGAGGTTCAGCACCGACTGGTAGATGCGTGGGTTGCCCGCCGAGCCATCGTCGATCGCATCGGTGTTCAGGTTCAATCGGCCGAGGTTGCTCATCGCGTTGCTGGTCGTCACGAAGAACCAGTCCTGCGCGTTGAAGGCAATCGGATCAGACGAGGTCGAATCGGTGAAGTGGATCACGAGAGACCCGAGCCCGCCGCCCGACGAGGTCGATGCGAACACCGCCAGCAGGTCGTACGGCCGCTGGTCACCCGGGTCGAGCGTGAGCGTCGCCGCGGGAATGATCGACGTAAGAAGCAGCGCGTTGGGCTGGTCATACGGCGCGAGTTGGCCGACAATCGCGGCGTTGGACTCGCTGAAGAACATCCCGCCAGCCGGCAAGCCCTTGATCGAGCCCGGAAGACCGGTCTCGTAGAGACACAGATTGTTGATGAGGTCAAACGACTCGGCGAAGTTCGCGTACGGCGGGGTCGCCGTGTTCTCGACCACGATGTCGCGGTTGAAGCCCGTCACCGCCAGCGGGTCGAGTTGGGTGATCGCGGGCAACCCGCTGATCGCCATGACCACCGTGTTCTGGTTCGCCCCGCCCACGTTCGGCTTCGTAAACGCGATGCTCTCGATGCGCCGCGTGTTCAGGCCCAGCGCGCCCAGGTTCAACGTGGTCTGGTAGATGCGCGGGTTGCCGGCCGAGCCATCATCAATCGTGCTGCTCACCGTGTTGGCGCGGCCGAGGTTGTTCAGCGCGTTATTGGTCGTGACATTGAACCAGTCCTGCGCATTGAAGTTCACCGGTCCGTGCGTGGTCGAATCGGTGAACGTAATCACCATCGTTCCAAGCCCGCCCTGGTTCGACGACGATGCGAAAATCGCGATCGTCTCGTACTCGCGCTGGTCCGCCGGCGCGAATGTCAGTGTGCCCGTCGGGTTGGGCACATCGAGGAACAGCGCGTTGTTCTGGTTGTACGGCTGGAACTGCACGCGCGTGGCATCCACCAGGCTCACGAACGTGCCGCCCACCGGAAGCCCCTTGGTCGAGCCCGGCAGGTTCCGCTCATACCACGCCCAGTTGTTGAACGTGTCGAACGGTTGCGCATAGTCGCCAAACGGGGCGGTCGCGGTGTTCTCGATCACGACGTCGCGGTTCCAGCCCGTCGCCGAAATTGGCGTCATCTGCCCGGCGGCGTGACCCGCCACCAACGCGCTGCACGCCAACGCGCCCCACACAGACATTCTGCGCACCATGTTCATTTCTCCTCCAAACGCGAACCCAATGGATGACCAAGAGCCGGCCGGCCAGAACAGCGCCGACGGATGCCGGGGACAACGGCAACCTGAATCTAGGTCTATGCGGGTCCACCCGCTCGCAGTGTTTCCTCAAAACGACGATTTTTGACCGATCCGGACCCGGCGCGATCGAGCCGGCCGGGACCAATTCTCCCACCGACGGCGCAAGTTGCCCATTTTCACACAGTTGCGTCCCCACGCCCTGCCCTCGGTCGAATGCGCAAGCAAAAAGGAGCCCGCGACATGCCCGGGCCCCTTGGATCCACATGAGCCTGCGACCAAGCGTCACAGGACTACGGACATCCTGCAAACCAGCACGTCAGGAACGCGAAAATCGCCGGTACGCCGGGCGTGCCGCCGAAGGTGTTCGCGGCCGGAGTCGCCGCGAACCAGTCAGACAGAAACGCGAAGATGTCCGGCACATCCGCGATGCCGTTGCCGTTCCAGTCGCACAGGCATCCGACGACGATCGAGCCCTCGTCCATGACAACCGGCTCGCTCTTGCCCAGCGCGGCCCAGAGGTTGTACGCCAACTGGCCCATGGTGTTGGCCGGCGGGTCGTCGAACCGTTCAGGGATGTAGGGCAGCGTGGCGATCGGAAGGATGCGCTCGTTGGTCTCAGGGTGCAGCGGGAATGTCCGCTGGTCCTGATCGCGCAGGAACTCCATGTACTCGCGCGTCGAGGTCTGGTGATACACCACGACCTCCGCCCTGACTGCGCCGGTTGGAATCGCGAACAGCGTGTCGTCCCAGTACTGTCCATCGGCGTACAGGTTCGGCGGCTCGCTGCCCGCCTGCAGCAACTCGAACGCGGCGTTGTTGAACCCCATCGGCGGGATGCGGTTGTCCTTCTCGATTGTGTTCACGAGCGCCAGGCGGAATGCCTCGCCCACCGGCTCGCCCGTCAGCGCGGCAACCGTCGCATCGATCCCGTGCTTGGCCTCGTACACCTTGGTCGTCTCCGTGTCGAGCGCGGCGGTTTCGAAGTCGTACGCGCCGTGCTCGGCCAGCACCGTTCCATTGGCCGCGAGGAAGCGCACGTTGATCCACATGCGCCGGCCCTCGACATAGCCCGTGGGCAGTTTGTGACCGCTGAAGTTGATGACCCGCACGTTCACATCGTCGCCGATCCGCGACAGTTCCATGTCGCTGGCGCGCTCCATCATGCTGCGGTTGCGCTCGAGCGCATCGGTCACCGCCTCCTGGCTGAGCGCGGTGTCCGACGCGTCAAAGTCCCACAGTTCGATGATCGCCTGCAACACCCACGAGTTCGCCCCGCTGAAGTCGTGCTGCGCAACCGCCGGACGGTGCGGCGCCTCGATGCCGCAGCCCGCGCCCGGGATGCCCGGCATGTGGCAATCCTGGCACGAACTCACGCCGTTGCCCCGGCTGCCGCCGAATCTCCTGCCCAGATCGACCGGACCCTGACCGAACAGGCTGTTGGCCCACTCGCTGTAGGTGCGCTGCTCGGGGAACTGGTGGTACTTGTTCACCGGCGGCGGCGCGTTCAGCGCATTGGGCACGTATGCACCCGTATTGGTATCCAGCGTGTACGTCGGCGTGCTGACATCGTGGCACGTCGCGCACATCCGCGAGTCGCTGTGGAACGGCGAGTGCTCCCACTCGTGAAAGCCCAGCCACCCGCCCGGGTAGCCCGTCTCGGGATCGGGCGGGTTGTGGATCAGCCAGTCCGCCTGCAGATCGTGCGGCCCGCGCCGATAGTCCTGCGGGTCGAGCACGAAGTTCGCGTTGTGCGGCCACATGTGCCCGCTGCCGGGAATGGCCAGCAGGATCGACTCATCGCGCGCCGGACTCACGCCGGGCGTGTATTCGGGGTCCACCATCCGGTGGCACACCGAGCAGGAGACCCCCGTGAAGTCGATCCCGCTGAGCGTGGAACCGTCCGTCGGGTTCGGGTCCATCAGTTTGCCGCGGGCCCAGCCAATCGGCGTGTGGCACCGCAGGCAGAAGTCGCCGATGAACTCGGCGTCCTGCTGGGCGATCGAGAACGCGGCCCAGAACACCGGGTCGCGGCTGGCCTGACCCATCAGGCTGGTGACCCACCGGTCATACGGAGCCTGCTCCTCAACATACGCGCCGTGGCAGTTGCTGCAGTTGTTCGGGCCGATCAGCGGCTCGGACAACGAACCCGCCGGCGTGCCGCCGCTGAAAAAATCGACGCGCGTCGTCTGCAATGGCAGAACGGGCGGGTCATACGCGACCGCCGCGCCCACGCCGGTGAGACACACCAAACTCGCCCAGACCAAGCCCTTGGTCCAAGCGCGCTTATCAGACTGATCTCGCTTCAATCCTGGCTCCTTCCCACCGAAGCCCAGACACGGACCGGTATCGCACTGCGAACAAACTGCGAGCGGCCTTCCGCTCTATCGGCACATACGGACCGCACCGACAGTCGGATGCACCTCGTGCAAGTATGCCCGCGCCCAGCCGCCTCGGCCACGCGTTTCAACCCGTCGATATTGGTTGTTTTCCAACGCCATTTGGGGAAGTCCCCGCACAATCGCGCTTCCCGCATCCGCTCCGAGCGGCAACCCACACCCCCGATGCGGCCAAGCCCAGCCCCGCCCATGCGCCCCAAAGGCTGTTGTCCCAAGGGTCCCAGCACGCCGCCCGCCACATCCACAACGCCCCCGCGAACATCGACGCCGCAACCAGCGCCCATCTCACGCGCGGCCGTCGCGGCAGGAGAACCAGCAGCACCGCCGCGGCACAGATCGCCGTCCGCCCGATCGGAAACACGGCGACGCCGTACGCGATGTTCTTCGGCCAGTCGACCAGCAGCCCGCTTGCGCCGAAGATGGCGAGCGGATCAACTCTCGTCCCCTCGCCGCTTGTCGAGATCAGCGTACGACCGCTCGCCGTGGTCATCGGCGCCATCGCCTCGCCCTCTCGCGTCCGCACCCACAGGTGCGAGCCATCCGTCACGAGGTGCGCTTCGTAACCGAGACTGCGCAACACCGATGCGGCGACCACCGCGCGGCCATCACAATCCTCCCGCCCCTTGTCGATCGTCTCGGCGACCGTCGGCAGATAGTCGGCGCAGCCCCATGTCACCCAGTCCCACTCGTAGAGAATGTGCTGGTAGACCACCTGTTCGACGATGCGCAGCGCCTCGCGCGGGTCATCACGCGAACCCGGAACACACGCGAGCGCGAACTCCACGTGCCCGACGATCGGCCCCAGCGCGGGTTCATCCGGTTCGATCATCGCGCTCAGGTCCGACCAATGCCGGATGTGACGCACCAGGAGGCGCGGATCCGGGTAGCAGGACAGCAGCAGCACCGCCGCCAGGAACGCGATCTTGATCGGCCAGCGATACCGGCGGCGCGCGGGGTTGAGCAGTCTCAGCAGCACCGTTGGTCACTCCCGCGGCGATGAACATCCGCGATGCTCACCGATGCGCTCGTGCGATGTCGATGGTTCCAACAGCCGGGGCGAGCCCGAGCCGCGCCGCCTCATCGAGCAGCCGGCGCAGCGCGGCCTCCCCGCGCGGGCCCATGTCCACCGTCAACGGGCTCACGTACATGTCGATGTACCGCTCCGCCTGTGCGCGGTCGATCTCCGGCGCAAACTGCATGCAGTAGCGCACCGACTCATCGCGTTGCCGCAGCGCAATTTGAACCGAGAGGTCCAGCAGGGCGACGACCTCGCCGATCGTGCCCGGCCCGCAACGCGCATCGAGGTCGCGCCGAACCGCGTTCCCGCCGAGCGGCAGCGGCAGGCCCGTGCGCTCCCCCCACCACTGACCAAGATCGACAATCTGCTCCAGCCCGAGCGATGCATACGTCAGTTGCGATTGGTGGATGAGCAGGCCGCGATCGGCGCGTCCGGCCGACACCGCCGCCAGAATCTGATCAAAGGGCAACTCGACGATCTCGGGCTCGCCTCTTGCTCCAAGATCGGGCGTCGCCTCCCGCATCTCTTCCCATAAACGCCAGAGCAGGAACGCCGTGGTCCTGATCCCCGGTATGGCGATCGCGCGGGCGGGCCGGCCGCCCTCGCCGCGGCGGCACACCACCTTCGGCCCATACCCCTCGCCCATCGAACTGCCGCAGGCGGTGAGTTGGTAGCGCTCACTCACATGCGCCCAGGTGAACATCGAGAGCGCGGTGATGTCAAGATCGCCACTCGAAATCGCCCGCCGGTTCAGCACCGCGATGTCCTCGGCCATGGCCCGGAACGCAAACCGTCCCGTATCGAGCCGCGGCGGCTCCACCACCACGCCAAACCCGTGCTCATCCTTGCGAACCGGGTCGATCTTCCCCGTGATCGGCCACCACATGAACACATCATCCGGATCGGGCGAGTGCGCAAGCGTGAGCGTGTGGCGTTGGGTCGGCGTCATCTCGGCCCATGGTACTCGCGGCCGCGCCGTCGGAACCTTCGCGCTCGCGCGGTTTGACCAGGTCCGCTCCGCCCGCTTCCATGAGGCTCCCCTGTCGCGACACCCTCATCAGACCCAACCGGAGCATCCCATGGCCTTCAAAGCCGCCGCGTACGCCGCACAGTCCGGCACTTCCCCTCTCGCGCCCTTCACCATCGACCGCCGCGACCCGGGGCCCAACGACGTGCAAATGGAGATCCTGTACTGCGGCGTCTGCCACTCCGATCTTCACTCCGCCCGCGGCGAGTGGGAGTTCATCCAGTTCCCGGTGGTCCCCGGCCACGAGATCGTCGGCAAAGTGACCAAGATCGGCGCGAACGTCAAGAAGTTCAAGGTCGGCGACCGCAGCGCGGTCGGCTGCCTCGTGGATTCCTGCCGCGGCTGCGGAAACTGCGAGCGCGGGCTCGAGCAGTATTGCCAGAAGGGCTTCACGCTCACCTACGCCAGCCCGGATGTGCACTTCCCCGGCAAGATGACCTACGGCGGGTACAGCAAGGCGATCACCGTCGATGAGCGATTCGTTCTCAAGGTACCGAACTCGCTCGACCTCGCCGCGGCGGCACCGCTGCTGTGCGCGGGCATCACGACCTACTCGCCGCTCAAGCACTGGGGCGCGACCAAAGGAAAGAAGGTCGGCGTGGTCGGCCTCGGCGGGCTCGGGCACATGGGCGTGAAGTTCGCGCACGCGTTCGGCTGCCACACCGTGCTCTTCACGACCAGTGAGAGCAAGATCGCCGACGGCAAGCGGCTGGGCGCCGATGAGGTGGTCATCTCCAAGAACGCCGATGCGATGAACAAGCACGCCGGCAGCTTCGACTTCATCCTGAACACCGTCGCGGCATCGCACAACCTCGACGCCTACACCAATCTGCTCCGGCTCGATGGCACGCTCTGCCTTGTCGGGGCACCGGAGCATCCGCATCCCTCGCCCAGCGTCTGGCCGCTGCTCTTCCAGCGTCGCAGCATCGCGGGCTCCGCCATCGGCGGCCTCCCCGAGACGCAGGAGATGCTCGACTTCTGCGCCAAGCACAACATCGTCAGCGACATCGAGATGATCCCCATGCAGAAGATCAACGAGGCCTACGAGCGCATGCTCAAGAGCGATGTGAAGTACCGCTTCGTCATCGACATGGCATCTCTGAAGTAATCCGAATCGAATACCCCGCCATGCCCACACTCTTCGATCCGTTGACCCTCGGTGATATCTCGCTCCCCAACCGCATACTGATGGCGCCGCTCACCCGCTGCCGCGCCGACAACCCCGGCCGCGTGCCCAACGCGCACATGGTCGAGTACTACCGCCAGCGCGCGAGCGCCGGGCTCATCCTCACCGAGGCAACCTCCGTCGACCCGATGGGCGTCGGCTATCCCAACACGCCCGGCATCTGGTCCGATGAACAGGTCGAGGGCTGGAAGCAGGTCACCGCGGCGGTCCACAAGGCCAACGGACGTATCTTCCTGCAACTCTGGCACGTCGGCCGGGTGTCCGATCCGATGTACCTCAACGGCGCGCAGCCCGTCGCGCCCAGCGCCATCGCCATGCAGGGCTTCGTCTCCGGAGTCCGCCCGCAGAAGCCGTATGTCACGCCCCGCGCGCTGGATCTCGACGAGATCCCCGGCGTCATCGCCGCGTTCGGGCTCGGCGCGGCGAACGCCAAGCGTGCCGGTTTCGATGGCGTCGAGATCCACGGCGCCAACGGCTACCTGCTCGACCAGTTCCTGCAGGACTCGACCAACAAGCGCACCGATGCCTACGGCGGACCGATCGAGCACCGCGCCCGGCTCATGCTCGAAGTGACCGATGCGTGCATCGAGGTGTGGGGCGCGGGCCGCGTCGGCATGCACCTCTCGCCGCGGGCCGACTTTCACGCCATGGGCGATTCGAACCCGCGCGCGACGTTCACCCATGTCGCGCGGGAACTCGGCCGCAGGAAACTGGCGTTCATCTGCGCACGCGAGTCCATCGGGCCCGACTGGCTCGCGCCCACGCTCCGCCACGAGTTCCGCCGCGCCGGCGGCGGCGCATACATCATCAACGAGCAACTCACCGGCGAATCCGCCCAGGCCGCACTCGACTCGGGCGCGGGGGATGGCGCAGCATTCGGCCGACTCTTCATCGCCAACCCGGACCTGCCGCGGCGGCTGCGCGAGGCCGCCCCGCTCAACGAGCAGCGACCCGACCTGTTCTACACGCCGGGGCCGGAGGGGTATACGGATTATCCGGGGATGGATTGAAATCGAGCGCGGCCGGCTACCCGTCCATCAGTTGGCGCAGCGGCCGCAGGTCGAGTGACCAGCCCGGCAGAACAAGACAATCAGCCTTGTCACCGACGGCGGCCGCTTCCACCAGTTTGCCGGCACTGCGCTGGAACCGACGCAGACGACCATCGGCCGGGTCGTACGCCCAATACTCGCCCACGCCAAACGCCTCGTAGTCGTTGCGCTTGGTCGTCAAATCGAACGCCTTGGTCCCGGGCGAAAGAACCTCGACCAGCAGGTCCGGCGGCGTGTTCAGCACCTGCGGCAGTTGCTTCAACTTGCCCGGCAGATAGCACACAAGGTCGGGCGCATACACACGGTCATTGGCCAGCACCAGATCAACATCCATGAAGAACTCGAATCCCGTATGCTCATCCCCATAGCAGCTCAACTGCATGAGCATGAGCTGGATGATCTTCTGGTGACGTGGCGTTGGACGTGGCGACATGAAGACGACCCCATCAACGAGTTCGTAGCGCTCGGTTGTTTCGCCGTGCGCAAGGTACTCCGCGGCGGTCATTCGAAGACCGGCAAGGCCGAAGTCGGTCGGGATGCGGGGGACGGCGGACATGCTGAGAGTATAAACCACAAACGCCCGTGCCGCGAGGGGGTTACCGGAGCACCATCACCACTTCCTCGATCTCTTCCCCCCGCGCGTTGGCAAATCCCCGCTCGCGGCGGGCTTCCACGAACCCGCACTTGAGCAGCACGCGGATCGAAGGGGCGTTGTCCGCCGCGGCGCGGCCGAATACTGGGCGGCCCTTCACCTCGTCGAGCAGCCCTTGCAGCGCGCGTGTCGCAACGCCTTTGCCCCAGAACTCGCGGCCGATCCAGTACGTCACCTCGCGCTCCTCGCCCCGAATGAAACTCGCGATGTGCCCGGCGACGTGCTCCGCGCGCGCCGAATCGCGCACGATAACTGTGCGCACGATCACCGTGTCCTTCGCGAGAATCTTCGCCCAGTGGGCATCAAACGCCGCGCGATCAGTCGGGTCATCGCTCGTGAACGCGGCCATACGGCAGGCTTCGGTGTCGAGTTGATGCGCGAAGAAGTTGGGGAGGTCGGAGTGAATGACGGAACGAAGGCATGAGCTTGTTGTGGAATGGTCGTCCGCACACATTGTCCGCTCCGGAAGACTGATTCACTACTTTGGCAGCGTCAGGGTACGCTGCCTCGGCCCCAAACACACAACCTGTGCCGCGGACCAGCAGCGCGATGACCCGCGCAACGCCCAATGACGGGCCTCGATTGAACCTCGCCCGGAGTGCTCAGGAAGCTTGATCAGATCTACCGAAGTTTCGCACATATACCGAGTAAAGGCCTTGCGGGCGTCCCTTGTTTGTTGTAGGCTGATCGAGGCAAGCTTGGCTTGACGGCCTTGCGGAGGAGTGAGATGCAAGTGATGCAGCGCGAGGCCGGCACGAAGTGCCGAAGGATGTTGTGCTACGCGGCCACCGTGTTCGGCGGCGCGATGGGTTCGATCAGCCATGCACAATGGTCAGTCGTCAATCTGCATCCAGCTTGGGCGACAGATTCTTCGTATGCATTCGGTGTCGAGGGGGGCCAACAGGTGGGCTACGCTGTAGCAGAGGCGGGTGGGCACGCGAGCCTGTGGACGGGAACTGCGGCCTCGTGGATAGACCTGCATCCAGAAGCAATGGAGTTCTCCTACGTCTACGGCGTAGGCAGCGCGCAGCAGGTGGGATACTGCGGCACTAGCGGTGACACCCAGCGTGCGAGCGTTTGGAACGGAACCGCGGCATCATGGGTAGACCTGCACCCTCTCGGTGCCAGTCAGTCAGTAGCCCATGGCGCGCATGGGGGCCAACAGGTTGGCTGGGCGCGCGTAAGTGGCGGCACTCGCGCAAGTCTCTGGAGTGGCACCGTAGGTTCATGGATTGACTTGAATCCCGCTACTGCGACTGACTCGGTTGCGATCGGCATCCAAAGCGGCAATCAAGTCGGTACTGCTCGGGTCGGCGGATGGCAGCACGCCAGCCTGTGGAGCGGGACGGCGGCGTCATGGGTCGACCTCAATCCTGCTGACGCGACACAGTCAGAGGGCTTCGGTATTGACGGTGCCCAGCAGGTGGGGATCGCAGACGTCAACGGCGTGACTCGCGCGAGCCTCTGGAGCGGCTCCGCTGCTTCCTGGATCGACCTTCACCCGCATGCCGCAACTGAGTCATCCGCATTTGCTGCTGATGGAGGTTGGCAAGTTGGTCAAGTTCGGCTGAACGGCGTATGGCACGCAAGCTTGTGGATCGGCACGGCAGAATCGTGGGTAGACCTCAGCGCGTACTTGCCATCCGGGTATGGCGACTCCTCAGCTCGCGACGTGTGGCACGATGGTGCAACTACTTACGTGGCCGGGTATGGCTACAACAGTGATCTGGGCCGTAATGAAGCCCTACTCTGGATCGTGCCAGCACCGAGTTCGGCTGCAATGATCGGCGGTATGGTCATTATCGCTACTGCGCAGCGCCGGCGGAAGAGTGCTGGCTAAGTCTCGGCAAGTTCGCTTGTCCGTGGCAATGGTCTCGCCTTTCCCGTCACATCCGTTCAAAACATCGTCATCTGGCTCGTCGCCACTTCCCCCGTCACCGGGTGCTCGGGGTCGAGCCGGTAGTCCCCGTCGTAGCACGCCGTGCAGTAGTGCGAGGCCGGACGGTTCATGCACGCCAACAGTCCCTCCAGCGACAGGAAATGCAGCGAATCGACCGCGAGATACTCGCGGATTTCCTCGACGCTCTTTTCGTGCGCGATCAACTGGTCGCGGGTCGCGAAATCGACGCCGAAGTGGCACGGGTGCCGGATCGGGGGGCACGAGATGCGAAGGTGGATCTCCTTCGCCCCCGCGTTCCGCAGTTGCTCCATCTTCACGCGGGTCGTCGTGCCGCGGACGATCGAGTCATCCACCAGGATCAACTTCCTGCCCTCGACAATCTCGCGGATGGTGTTCAACTTCAGCCTCACCGCGGCGGACCTTTCCGCCTGCGTCGGCTTGATGAACGTCCGGCCCACGTACCGGTTCGGCACGATCCCCTCGCGATACGGAATTCCGCTCGCCCTCGCATACCCCGCCGCGGCGGACCTTCCCGAGTCCGGCATCGGCATCACGTAGTCCGCCTTCACCGGAGCCTCGCGTGCCAGCGCAGCCCCGAGTTCCTCGCGCACAACCTGCACATTCTGCCCGAACACGTAACTCGCGGGGTTGGCGAAGTACACATGCTCGAAAACGCAGTGCGCGGGCCGGTCGGCGACATCGGCGAAACGCCGGGACGAAACGCCGCGATCCGAGAGCGTGACGATCTCGCCGGGCGCAACCTCGCGCACGACCTTCGCGCCGATGACATCGAGCGCGACAGTCTCGCTGGCGACAACATCGCGGCCATCGGGCATCTTGCCCAGCACCAGCGGCCGCCAGCCCCAGGGGTCGCGCGCCGCCTCGATGCGATCGGGGAACAGGAACACGAGGCTGAACGCCCCCTGCAAATGCCGCAGCGTCGCGGCGATCGGATCGACCGCGCCCTGCTGCGCCGGCGAAGCCAGCAGATGAATGATGACCTCGGTGTCGCTGGTCGTGTGGAACAGGTGCCCAGCGCGCTCGAAGAGCACGCGGAATGCATCGGCGTTGATGAGGTTGCCGTTGTGCGCAACCGCCACCTGCCCGCCGATGTACTGCTCCAGCAGCGGCTGCGCGTTGCACGAGGTCGAGCCGCCCGCCGTCGAGTATCTGTTGTGCCCGATGGCCCCGCACCCCGGGCCGGTCTTCACCGCGCCGTTTGCGAGCCGCTTGCCATTGAGCGCGGCCAGTTCCTCGGGTGTCAGGCACGCCGCTTCGAGTTGCGCCAGCGTTTGCTGGTCGAAAATCTCCGGCACCAGCCCCATGCCCGTGTGCGCGGCGATGGTCCGCCCGTTGCTCACCGCAATTCCCGCCGACTCCTGCCCTCGGTGCTGCTGGGCGTAGAGGCCCATATAGGCCAACGTCGCCGGCTCGGGCCCCCCCCAGATGCCGAAGACCCCGCATTTTTCCTTCATCTCCGGTGCCGCGCGCTGCACGCGCCCACGTCCGATGGGCGTCAGGACCGGCAGGGGCAGGCGATCGACATTCACGGGGTGCTCCGGACGCGGCGTGCGTGGAATAGTGTAGCGGCGGCGGCCGCGCACGGTCCGGTCGCCCGGAGGGCCTCGCCATGCGAATCGCGTTCTTCAGCGCCAAGGCGTTCGAGCACGAGCCCTTCTCCGCCGCCGCGGCGGACAGGCACGAACTGGTCTTCCTCCCGCAGCGGCTCGATGCCTCGACGGCTCCGGCCGCCGCGGGCTGTACGGGTGTGTGCGCCTTTGTCAACGACCGCCTCGATGCCCCCTGCCTCGAATCCCTCGCCGCGGCGGGCGTTCGGCTGGTCGCGCTGCGGTCGGCCGGGTTCAACCACGTGGACGTCGATGCCGCGACGCGCCTCGGTCTCACGGTTGCGCGCGTTCCCGCATACTCGCCGCACGCCGTGGCCGAGCACACCGTCGCGCTCATGCTCTGCCTGAACCGCAGGATCCACCGTGCCTACAACCGCGTCCGCGAGCACAACTTCGCGCTCGACGGCCTGATGGGCTTCGACCTGTTCGGCAAGACGGCGGGCGTGGTCGGCACCGGAAAGATCGGCCAGTGCGTGGTGCGGATCATGCGCGGCTTCGGCTGCCGCGTGCTGGCTTTCGATCCGTCGCCCTGCAATGAGTGCCGCGAGTTGGGCGCCGAGTATGTGCCGCTCGCCGCGCTGCTGGCCGAGAGCGACATCGTGACGCTGCACTGCCCGCTCACGCCCGCGACCCGCCACCTCATCAACGACGCCGCCCTGCGTGCCATGCGACCTGGCGCGATGCTCATCAACACCGGCCGCGGCGCGCTGATCGACACCCGCGCCCTGATCGCCGCGCTCAAGTCGCAGCGGCTCGGCGCAGTCGGGCTCGACGTGTACGAAGAAGAAGCGGACCTGTTCTTCCGCGACCTGTCGGAAGAGGTTCTGCACGACGATGTCTTCGCACGACTCCTGACCTTCCCCAACGTCCTCATCACCGCCCACCAGGGCTTCTTCACGCGCGAAGCCATGGCGAACATCGCCCAGACAACCCTCGCCAACGCCGACGGCTTCGAGGCCGGCGCCATCGACCCGGCGAACCTCGTGACCCCTGCCCTCTTCGTCCCCGCGAAGGGCCGCAAGGGCTGAACGCCCCGGGGTTTGACCGCGGCCCCCCATCCGCCTTCAATCCGCCTCACATTCTGGGATTGCCCGGATCTTCTCAACCCGCCGGACCGCAGCCGCGGCCAACCGGCACAGATCGCCCGCCGCTCCACATCGACGGCGGGCACCCCGGCGAGGGCCAATGGCCCCGCGACCGGGGACGGAAGGAGCATCGCTATGGCTCGTTACACCGGCCCGAAACTCAAACTCTCCCGCCGCATCGGTTCGCCGATCGAGGACATCCCCAAGCACACAACCAAGCGTGCGCTGGTCTACCCCGGCATGCACGGGTACCGCGGCCGTCGTCTTCGCGACTACGGCCTGCGCATGAACGAGAAGCAGAAACTCAAGTTCCACTACAGCGTGCTGGAGCGTCAGTTCCGCCGCTACATCGCCGAGGCGACGCGCCTGCCGGGCAACACCGGCGAGATCCTGCAGCGCCTGCTCGAAAGCCGGCTCGACAACGTCGTCCGCCGCACAGGCATGGCCCGGACCATCTGGGCCGCGCGCCAGATCGTCGCCCATGGCCACGTGCTGGTCAACGGCAAAAAGTGCGACCGACCCTCGTACACGGTGCAGGTCGGCGATGTCATCACGCTCAAGCCGCGAATCCAGAAACTCGTCCGCGAGAACATGGAGTCGCTCTCCGGGCACGAGGTGCCGGGCTGGATCGACTTCAACCCCGGCGAACTCACGACCCGGGTCATCGCCCTCCCCACGTCCGACCAGATTCCGTTTGACGTGAACGCAAACCTGATCATCGAGTTCTACCGATAACACCTGTCGGCCCGTTGCCGGGGCGCACGCGCTGCGCGCCCCGGCCGACGACCGCCCCGGGCACGGATCGCCGGGGCGCGAGGAGGACGCGATGCTCAAGTTTCTGCGAAAGTACAGCAAGTGGATCCTGGTCGTCGGCGGCTCGCTGCTGATGATCGCCTTCCTCCTGCCAACCACCATCCAGGAGTTGGGCAACCGGCCCATCTTCAACACCGTCATGCGCATCGACGGTCGGCGCGTGGGCGCCGTCGAGTTCCAGCATGCCATGCGCGAATACAACGCGCTCCAGATGGTCACCTTCGAGACGCTCCGCCCGGTCTCCAACGTCTCGGGGCCGGAGCACTGGCTGCTCCTGTGCCACGAAGCGCAGAACGGCGGGTTCATCGCCGGTCGAGGCGAGGGATCCGAGTTCCTGCCCGACCTGGTCTACCAGATGCTCTACGCCAGCGGGCGCGTCTTCCAGATGGCGCCCGAAGAGATCGAACCGATGAAGACCATGATGGTCCAGGCCATCATGACCGGCCTGCCCATGGTGCAGGAACGCTCCGGCCTCAGCGAATCGCAGATCTTCGAGGCCATCGCCAAACTGCACGGCGTCATCCGCATGCAGGTGGCCTATCAGCGCTCGCCCCGATTCTCCGACCGCCGCCTCGCCGTCGGCATGAAACGCCTCAACGAGTCCGCCTCCATCGACTATGTCTTCCTCCCGCCCGAGCGCGAAATGGCGGGCGTCGCCGAGCCCACCGAGGAACAGGTCGCCGCTCACTTCGCCAGATATAAGGACGCCGAGCCCGGATCGGGCGAACTGGGAATCGGCTATCGCCGCCCCGACCGCGTCAAGATCGAGTGGCTCGTGCTCGATCGCGCCGCCATCACCGCGGCCATCCGGCCCGACCCAGTCGAGGTGCAGAAGCGGTACATCCGCGCAACCGGCGGAAACATGCCCGAAGGTGTGGACCCCGCCGCCGCTCGCAGGCCCTACGAGATCGAGGTCCAGAACGAGGTCGTCGAGCGCGTCATGCGCACGGCGGACCAGGTGATCCGCGGCGAGTTCGAACGGGCGCTCCGTCGCGCCACCGCCGAGGGCGTCTACTGGCGACTGCCCGATGACTGGGCGCAGTCCCGACCGGACCTGGCCGCGATCCGCGACGTGGTCGTCGCTCGCGTCCGCGAACTCCACCAGATCACCATTCCCGGCCCGACAGTTGTCCGTCGAACCGGCGACTGGCTCGTGCAGTCCGACATCGCCGCCCTCGACGGCATCGGCAACAGCACGCTCAAGCGCGGCGTGCAGACCGAGCCGTTCTCGATGCTTCCCTTCCGCGTCCGCGAACTGGCCGGACCCAGCGACCTGGGCCTGCAGGTCGGCGTGCCCGCGGAAGCCACGACCGATTTCCGCGGCAACCGCTACTACTACATCATCGCCGACGCCCGCAAGGCCGCGCCGCCGGAGTCCCTCGATGAGGCACGCGACGAGGTCGTGCGTGATCTCAATCGACTCGCCGCCTTCGAACGCCTCCGCGAGCAAGTCTCCGCAGTCCGTGATGCGGTGATCGCCAACGGCCTCGGCTCGCTTATCGACGAGACCGAGGACCAGCCGCTGGCGCTGAGAAAGGCCACGGTTCTCACCAGCGGCCTGTTCCCGCGCGACCCCAACGTGGACACCGAGGAGTTCCGCAACGCCGTCCTCGAGGTCGCCTCCAAACTCGACCCCACCGTTTCGATCGAAGACTCGCCGCGCGAGGGCCGAACCGTCGTCTTCGCTGTCCCGCGCAGCCAGGGCATCGCCGCGGCGGTCATCACCCGAACTTCGCCGGTCACGCTCGAGATGTTCCGCCGGGCCCAGCCCAGCGCCGCCGCGAACATCACCCGCACCGAACTCGGTTTCGACTCGCCCGAAGACTCGCCCTTCTCGTTGGAAACGATGAAGAAGCGGCTGCGCGTCGAATCTCGCGGCGGCGACGACAAGAGCACCGACGACAACTGACCGGCCCGCGGCGACTCCCCAAACTCAAAGAGCCCGGGGCAACGGCCGCCCCGGGCTCTGTTTCTCTCCGCGCTGCGCCCGCCGGTCACCGCAGCGTCGCGACTTTCTTGATCTCAACGTTGCCCATCCAGACCTTCTCGTTGGTCTCGATGTTTGTCAGTTCCAGCCCGACCTGGTAGTACTTGGTCAGTTGGCGGTTGTCCAGCGACCGCTGCACGACGTCGATGATGTTGCCCATCAGCATCAGGTCTGCGCCCAGTTCGTTCTTCATCAGTTTGCGCGTCTCGGGCGAGTTCCACTCCTGCCCCTGCAGACGCTCATCGCGCAGCGCGCCGCGCTGGTCACGCATCGAAACCACGCGGACGTGCCCGGTGTTCAGCATCTCGCGCTCGAAGTTCATCGTGAACAGGCCCGTGTCGATGTAGTCCTGGCTCCTGTTCGTGATCGGCCCGACGATCATGATCGGCCGGTTGCCGCCGTGCTCGGCCTTCCAGCGATCGATCCAGCCGCGGAAGGTCGCATCGTTGACCATCCCCTGCCAGACCAGCCGCGCATCGGTGTCGTTGAAGCGGTAGTCCAGGTCCTTGGTGGTCGCCGGGTCGACCCGCTCGACCTCGCGCTTTGTCGGCCCGCATGCCGGCAGCGCCATCGCCCCCGCCGCGAGCAGAACCATCGCCAGTGTGCATCGTGTTCTCGTGATCATGGAAGCATCCTTGTGAGTGATGTGTGCGTTCAACAGTTCATCTCCACCAATGTTCGATCACCGTGACCAGCGCGCTGTCGCCCGCGCGCGGGTCGATGTTGACGGTCCGCCACGGCCCCGCGAAAACCGTCGCGCCCGTGGCCGAGAGATACTCGATCCGCGCGTTCCGCTCGCCCGGCTGAACGCTCGCCAGCCCGACGTGCGCCTGCGCCGGCAGCAGCGTCCAGCACCGCAGGTCCGCCTTCTCCGTGATCGTCACAAACGCCAGGCCCGCCAGCGTGCCCACCAGCCCCGCGATCGCCTGCTCGCTGCCGCGCTTCGAGTTCGCCTGCCACACGCGCGTCAGCGTGTACGATGCCGCCGCCTTCGCCGTCGAGCGGATGATCGCCCGCGCCTGGATCAGCGGCATCTGTCGCCGGTGGTTCTCCATCGCCACCGCGCGCAGGTCCTCAACCAGCGCGAGCGGCACCGTCGTGCCGTCATCGAACACCAGCCTCGCACCTGCCGCCTCGGCAACGCCCCCGACCAGTTCCGGCAACTCGTAGTACACCGGCCACTCGAACACCGGGATCGGCCCGAACCGCCTCGCTTCCTTCCGCGGACCGCGCCCCGAAAGCGCGACCGCCAGGACGTTCACCTCGCCGCGCCGAATCTCACCGAGACTCGCGAAGTCCTGCTCGCGCACCGGGCCAATCACGCCGCGCTGCGCCCCGATGATCGTCCGCAGCCGGCGCGCCGCAACCTCCTGCAGCGATGACTCGCCCGTCTTCATGAACGTCACCGCCGTCAGATACGTTCCCAGCGGGCTTTCGACGAACCGCCCGGCCGTGTCCGCCGCGGCCGCCCCGGCCAGCGCACGGGAATCGACCTGCGCGCTCTCCTTCCGCACCGCCGCCTCCAGTTTCAGGTAGCGGTCGCGCAACACATCCGCCTTGCCCGCCATGCGCCGCGCCTCGACCGTCGCCCCCCCATCGATCCGCCCCGCCTCAAGGTGCGCCAGCAACTTGAACACGTTGACGTACATGTCCTCATAGGGTTCGCCGATGTACTCCGCGGCGGTGTCGTTCAGCAGCCACTTGGCCGCCTCGTCCGCCGCGCTGCTCTCTCGCACGATGTCCATCCGCGCCTCGGCCTTTTCCAGCGCCTCGATGGTCGTCTGCGTGTCGCCCAGCGCCAGCGCCGCCGTCCCGCGGTCCAGCCACCAAAGCAGCATGTCGCGGTCGCCGTAGCGATCGCGCTCCGCGTCCAACTGCGCCGCGGCAAGGTCGTAGCGTCCCTGCGCGTGCAGACTCGCCAGGTCGGCGCGATGGCGGTCGAACCGCGTGACGCAGCCGCCCCCGACAAGCCCGGCCGTCAGAAGCAAAGACACGCCCGCGACGACCGCCGCGCCGCCGAACCCACCGCCCGAAGATGCCTGCCGCAAACCGGCCACAGCCCCTGCCGCCTCCTTGCCCCCTCCCGCCCCTCCAGTCCCTCTCCAAGTTTAGTACTCCCTAACCTCGCGGGTTGCGGTCCCAACCCGATTTTCAGGCCAATCATCAACCATGACCACCCCCGGCCCGCTCACCATCCGCGCGTTCCAGCAACTCATCCGCGACCGCTATTTCGCCACCGATTCGGCCCGCGGCCCGGCGGGCACGTTCATCCTGCTCATCGAAGAGGTCGGCGAACTCGCCACCGCCCTGCACGACAACCGACCCGGCAAAAGCCCCACGCCCGAGCAGCAGGCCAATCTCGCCGAGGAATTCGCCGATGTGATCGCCTGGCTGGCGACGCTCGCCAACATCCACGGCGTCGATCTCGAACACGCCCTCGCCAAGTACACCACGCCGGGAGTCGTCGAGGGCGTGAAGGACTGAGCGCCGCAATCGGCTCACACCGGCGCGGGTTCCGCGGCGATCTGCGCCGACAAATTCTCGAACACTGTGTCGAGTTTCACGTGGCTCTCGAGATACACCAGCGCGCGGTGCGAAGCCTCGACCGCGTTCATCGCTCGCTGCGCAAGCGGATCCACCTCCAACTGCGCGGCCGAGAGTTTCGGAGTCCCCGCCGCCCGAGCGCGAAGCCTGCCCCGCGCGTGTTCCGCGACATACGCCAGCATCCGCCGGCCCCACTGCTTGTTCGCCGCATCCTTGCTCGCGTTCTTGTCCGCCGCGGCGGCCGCGGCCGCCTGCTCCTCCACCAGTTTGTGCATCGTGGGGCCGAGGTCGATGACGTATCGCCCCTGCAGCGCCGCATCGAGCATCGGCGCCACGGACTCATGCCACGTGTAGAGGTTGTGCCGCACGGCCAGCATCGCCGCGCCCGGCGAACCCGCGGCGAAGCGCAGCGCCCAGTCTCGCTGCTCGGGCGGAATCTCCAGCACGCCCGTGCCCAGCCAGGCGAGCATGTCGTCATCGGCCAGCGGCGCAAACCCGATCCGCTGGCAGCGCGAGCGGATCGTCGGCAACAGGTCATCGGGGAACGCCGTGACCAGGACAATGACCGTGCCGGGGGAAGGCTCTTCAAGGGTCTTGAGCAGCGTGTTCTGCCCCGAGGCATCCAGCAGGTCCGCCTCGTCGATGATGAACACTTTCGAAGCCATCGACTCGCCGCGCAGCATCGCGGTCTTCGCCGCGGGCTCAATCAGAAACTCCTCGATCACCGCCTTGGCGATAGTCGTCTGCTTCTGCCGGCGGATCTGATCGTGACGGCTCACCGCCGCGAGTTCCTTGCGGATGATGTGCAGATCGGGATGCGTGCCAGCCCTCACCAGTTGCTGCACCGGCGAGTCAGCCTCGGGCGCAAGTTCGCCCGTCAGGCCCGGCGCGGTGGTCGGGTCGAGAATCGTCGCCGCGAACGCGACCGCCGTCGTGAACTTCCCCACGCCCGCGGGACCGTGAAAGATCCACGCGTGATGCAGCCGCCCCGCCTGCATCGCCGCGGCGAGCGTCCGCTTCGGGCCGGCGTGACCGATGACGCCCTCAAGCGTCGAAACAACCGGCGCGGCATGCGCCCTCGCCGGAGGCACATCGACTTCAACAACCGCGGCGGACTTGGCAACTCGCCTGGCCATGGGGCAAGCGTACGCGCATTCCCTTCTCCCCGGTCGCCGGTGAGAAGTCCCCGAGCGCAGCGCAGGGGGATGACGGGCCTCGGCGTCTCTCTCCCGCCGCATCTGGTATCAGATGTTCCGCAGTTTGTTCCGGCCGTTGAACGCCGCGATCTTGTAGCACTCGGCCAGCGTCGGGTAGTTGAAAACCGCGTTCACAAAGTACTCGACCGTCCCGTTGAACGCCATCACGGCCTGGCCGATGTGGATCAACTCGGTCGAATCGCTGCCGATGCAGTGCACGCCCAGAATCGTGTGCGACTCCTGGTGGATGAGCATCTTGAGCATGCCGATCTCGTCGCCGATCAGTTGGCCCCGCGCCGTCTCCTTGTACTGCGCGATCCCCGACTCGTACGGGACGCCCTCCTTGGTCAGCCGGTCCTCGGTCCAGCCGACCATCGAGATCTCGGGAATGGCATAGATGCCATAGGGGAAGAGCGCGGCAACGCTGTCGAACCGCTCGCCGAACATGTGACACGCGGCCACGCGCCCCTGCTCCATCGACGTGCTCGCCAGCGCGGGAAACCCGATGACATCGCCCACGGCGTAAATGTTCGGCACGACCGTGCGGTAGTGCTCGTTCACCTCGATGCGCCCGCGCGAGTCGATCCCCAGTCCCGCGGCCTCGAGGTTCAGCCCATCCGTCGCGCCCTGGCGGCCGACGCAATAGAGCAGGCAGTCGGCCCGCAGCGTCTTGCCGCTCTCGAGCATGGCCTCGACCATCTCGCCGCCCGCCGTGGTGCGCGCCCCCGGCGGCGGCTCGATCTTGCGGATCGAGACCACCTTCTCGCCCAGTCGCAGCGTCATCCCGCCCTGACGGAGGTGATACTGCAGAGCCTCGCCGATCTCCGAATCGACAAAGTCCAGGATCCGGCTGCGCCCCTCGACCAGCGTGACCTTCACCCCAAGGTGCGTGAGGATCGAGGCGTACTCGGTGCCGATCACGCCGCCGCCCACCACCAGCATGGTGGTGGGCAGATAGGGCAGGTGCAGCAGTTCGTCGCTGGTGATGATCTGCGTGCCGTCAAACGGGATGCTCCCCGGCCGCGCGGGAGAAGTGCCGACGGCGATGACAACGTGCTCGGCCCGGATCAGTTCCGTCGAGTGCAGCCCCTCGACCTTGATCGTGTGCGGATCGACAAACGACCCGACGCCCGAGACCAGTTCGATCCCGTTGTTGAAGAAGTGCGACCGCACCACGTCGATCTCGGCCTTGATGACCCGCTGGCACGACGCGATCAACCCCTGCAACTGGCTCCGCCTGTCGAGGTGCTGGAAGAGTTCGGCCCCCTGCTTCCGCACCCCCACCATCTGCAGGACCGCCTCCCGCAGAGCCTTGCTGGGGATCGTCCCCGTGTTGATCATCGCCCCGCCCAGCACCTGGGCTTTCTCGACGACGCAGACGGTCTTGCCGAGTTTCGCGGCCTGAATGGCCGCCTTCTGCCCGCCGGGGCCCGATCCGATGACGACAAGGTCGAAGGTTCGCATGAACTCTGTTTATCGGCTGTTCGCGCCAATCTGTCAAGCCGTGCGACCGGGCCTCAAGGCCGTTTGTTCTCCCTCTCTCGCTCCTCGAAGGCCTCTCGGACCTCGGGGTTGAGAGTCAGGATCGCGTCGATGAGGTTCATGCCCCGGGTTGCGCGTTCGGCCTCAGGGTCATTCCGCACCCGCTCGAACAACTCCCGGGTGAGTTGGTGAATGTCGTACGACGGGCCATCCGTTCCATCCACCCGCCCCCACATGTGGCCGCACGCCCAACACTTCCACCTTGGCGAGCAGGAACTCAAGCAGCACCCCCCGAGCACGACTTCCTTTCGCTTTACTCGCGCCATCAACTTCTCGTCATCGAAATTCGGGAGCCCATATAGCATCGATGCCACCGCCGCCGACCCGCACTCCGGGCATGGAGGCCGATCGGCTTTCGAATCGCCCGAAACGCTGCCGGCCCATTCGGCTTTCGAGATCTCCCGATCGTGGTCCATGGTTGGTCCTTCCTCCCCCTCCCCTCCGCCACCTCCGCCCAGCGCCAGCCATCCCAAACATACTCCAATTCGTCAGCCGGGCGAATTGGACAGATTGAATTCCTGCATTCCCAACGGCGCGCTGCATTCAAACGCCGTGCGAACATCTGGCGCGATCCATGCCGAGGCCACACTACAATCCGCCCTCCATGACCACTCAATGGCCCGCCATCAAGGTCCGTGCGACCTTCATCGACTACTTCCGTTCGCGGCACGCCCACACGTTCGTGCCCTCGTCGCCCGTCGTGCCGCACGATGACCCGACGTTGCTGTTCGCAAACGCGGGCATGAACCAGTTCAAGCCCCTCTTCCTCGGCCGCGCCGAGCCCGGCTCGCCGCTCTATGGCCTCAAGCGCGCCGTCAACAGCCAGAAGTGCATCCGCGCCGGCGGCAAGCACAACGACCTCGACGATGTCGGCAAGGACACCTACCACCACACCTTCTTCGAGATGCTCGGCAACTGGTCCTTCGGCGACTACTTCAAGAAGGAAGCCGTCGAGTGGTCGTGGGACCTGCTCGTCAACGTCTACGGCCTGCCCCCCGCCGCGCTCTACGCCACCTACTTCGGCGGCAACAAGGACGCCGGGCTCGAGCCCGACCTCGAGACCAAGGCCCTGTGGGAGAAGTTCCTCCCGCCCGAGCGCGTCATCCCCGGCAACATGAAGGACAACTTCTGGGAGATGGGCGAGACCGGTCCCTGCGGCCCCTGCACCGAGATCCACGTCGATCGCCTCACCGCGATGGGGCTTGAGAAGCGCAGCGTGCCGAACCTCGTGAACACCGGCGACCCCGATGTCATCGAGATCTGGAACAACGTCTTCATCCAGTTCAACCGTGAGGGGGGCGGCAAACTCACCATCCTCCCCGCCAAGCACGTCGACACGGGCATGGGCCTCGAACGCCTCACCAGCATCCTGCAGAACCAGCGCTCCAACTACGACACCGACGTCTTCATGCCCATCTTCGCGGCGATCGAGCGGCTCACCGGCGCGCGGGCCTACATGGGCCGCCTCGGCGCGCACGATGTCGGCAACATCGACACGGCCTACCGCGTCATCGCCGACCACATCCGCACGCTCACCTTCGCCATCACCGATGGCGCAACTCCCAGCAACGAAGGCCGCGGCTACGTTCTCCGGCGAATCCTTCGGCGCGCTGTTCGCTACGCCCGGCAGACGCTGCACGCCAAGCCCGGATTCTTCGCGCTGCTCGCGGCATCGGTCGTCGACAACTTCGGCGAGTTCTTCCCCGAACTGCGCAAGAACCCCGAGCGCGTCTACGCGATCATCCGCGAGGAAGAGGAGAGTTTCGGCAAGACGCTGGATCGCGGGATCAAGCTGTTTGAGGAAGCCGCGACACGCGCCCACGTCGCGCGCCAGGCCGGCGGCGGCATCAAGGATTCGGCGCAGATCTCCGGCGAAGACGCTTTCAAGCTCTACGACACCTACGGCTTCCCGCCCGACCTCACCGCGCAGATGGCCGAAGAGCGCGGCATGAAGGTTGACCTCGCCGGCTACGAGAAGTTGATGGAAGAAGCCCGCGAGAAGGCCCGCGCAGGCTCGGGCGGTAAGTTCGGTGCGACCGAGGGCGGGGCGGGCGGCGGGGGCTTTGTCCTTCAGCCCGACACGCTCGCTCGCATCGCCAAGATGGGCATCGGCAAGACCGAGGATGTCGACAAGTTCCACGGCCGCACCATCCGCGCCACCGTCAAGGCCATCTGGAACGGCCACAACTTCGATGAGCGTGCCCAGGCCGCGCACGGCCGGCTCCAGCCCCTGGGCATCGTGCTCGACAAGACCAACTTCTACGCCGAGATGGGCGGGCAGGAAGCCGACCACGGCCGCATGCTCGTCGGACGCGAGGCCCGCTCCCACCACGGCGATGACCACGAGGGCGGCGAGTTCCGCGTCGAGGATGTCCGCTCTTTCGGCGGGGTCGTGCTGCACATCGGCCACGTCATCCGCGGCGAACTGGCCGTCGGCGACGATGTCCACCTGAATGTCGACAACCACCGGCGCAGCGCCATCGCCGCCAACCACACCGCCACGCACCTGCTCAATCTCGGCCTTCGTGCGGCGCTGGGCGAGGGCGTCGACCAGAAAGGCTCGCTCGTCGCACAAGACCGCCTGCGATTCGACTTCTCGCACGGCAAGGCCGTCGCCGCCGAGGACCTCGCACGCATCGAGGCGCATGTCCGCCAGAACATCCAGCGCGACCTGCCCGTGCACGCCGACACCGCCGCGCTCTTTGTCGCCAAGCAGGTCGAGGGCCTCCGTGCCGTCTTCGGCGAGACCTATCCCGACCCGGTACGCGTCGTCTCCATCGGCGCGCCCGTCGCCGCGCTGCTCGACAACCCCAAGGACCCGAAGTGGCGCGACCTCTCCATCGAGTTCTGCGGCGGCACCCACGTGCAGCACACAGGCGAGATCGCCCACTTCGCGCTCGTCAGCGAGGAAGCCGTCGCCAAGGGAATCCGCCGCATCGTCGCGCTCACCGGCGTGCCCGCGCTCGCGGCGATCCAGGCCGCCGATGCGCTGACCGCGCGAATCTCCGCCGCCGGCAAACTCAGCGATACCGCCCTCGCTCAGGCCGCGCAGGAGATCGGCGCCGACCTCGATCAGATCACGCTCCCCTCGCCCCGAAAGGCCGAACTCCGAACCGCCCTCGCCGCGCTGCAGGAGCGCGTCAAGGCCGGCAACAAGGAAGCCGCCGCGGCACGCGCCGCCGAGGCTGAGAATCTGGCTCGCCAGATCGGCCTTGCCGCGGCATCATCCCTCGACGATTTCGTCATCAACACCATCGAGGCCGGCGATGACCGCAAGGCCCTGCAGGCCGCGGTGAACACCGTGTCGCAACTCTGCCCGCGCAAGGCCGTCATGCTCGTCTCGCCCGACCACGATGGCAACAAGATCGCCATCCTCGCCGTCGTGCCCGAGGCGATCATCAAGCGCGGCCTCAAAGCCGGCGAATGGGTCAAGGCCGCGGCCGAGGCTTGCGGCGGCAAGGGCGGCGGCAAGCCCGACAACGCCCAAGGCGGCGGGACCGATGTCGCCAAGATCAAGGACGTGGTCGCCGCGGCGAGAACATTCGCCGCGCGCACCCTGCTCTGACGCATGAACGCCGATCCGGCCAACCCGCGCGACAACGACACCCCGGACGACCTGCCCGACCGCGTCGAGGACCTGCCCGCCTGGCGCGAGCCGCCCAAGGCGCCCGAGATCCCCGACGTGCTTCGACGGCCGGTCGAGCACCCATCGAAGTCTCCACGTGCGAATCAAAGGTCGCCGGCAAGTTCGCTCTCCGAGGCGGGCAAGGCCTGGGGCATGGCGTTCGATTTCATCGGCACCGTTCTGGTCGGCATCCTGCTGGGGTGGCTGCTGGGCCGATGGCTCGGCTCGATGCCCGCGTTCGTGCTCGGTGGTCTCGCCCTCGGTCTGGTGTCCGCCTTTGTGCGGATCGTCCGAGCGACCCAGCGGGCCGAACGGCGCGAGGCAGCCGAGCGAGAGCGTGCCCGACGCGGAGAACAACCCCCTACCGCACCTTGAGTTGCGACCCACGACAATCCGGATTCCGCCCCACAAGAGGCCTCGGTCCGGTTCCTCGCACTCCCTCGCCGAGCCGGAAGCGGATGGCTATCCTTGTGCCCCTTCGGGCACGCCGCGGATACGAACATCCGCCGGATACCCGAGGTTCACGGAGCGACCGAGCAGGGATGTCGATGCAATCCGCCATGCAGCCTCCCCGAGCGGCGTACGCGGGCCTGATGGCCGTCGCGATGGTTGTTGCCGTGGGCGCGGCATACGCGACTTCGGTCTTGGCAGGGGGCGACGGCCGCGCGGCGGGATTCGCGGTCGCGGTCGTCGGCGCGGCTTCGCTGGTCAGCCTGCTGCCCTCGCTCATCCAGGGTGTCAACGCCGCGGCACACTTCGGCATGTACATCTTCGGCGCATCGCTCGCGCGGGTGTTCGTGTTGATGATCGCCGTCCTGGCGATCGACAACGGAGGCACCGTGGAGCGCCGGCCGTTTGTCCTGGGTGTTCTTGTCGGCGCGGCGGTCGTTCTCGTCATCGAGACCGCGGCCGCGATGGTGATCCTGAAACGACTCGACCGCGCCGGCGCGCATCGCGCGGGCCCGGTCTCAACCACGACGGAGCACGCCTGAGCATGCTCAACATCACGACCCTCGCCGCCTCCGACCCCGCGCAGCACGTGTACAACCACGTGTTCTGGAAGTCCGCCGACGGCTGGTGGCTCTGGACGGGCAACCAGGGCAACCTCGTGCTCAGCGGGCTGATCCTCATCCTCGGCGGCCTGTGGGTCTCGTCGAAGATCCGCATCGGGCCCCAGTCGCAGGGCGCTGACCGCTGGGTGACGACCAACCGCTTTGCGCACATGATCGAGGTCATCTGCGTCTACCTGCGCGAGGAGGTCGTCCGCCCCCTGCTCCACGACCGCACCAACAAACTCATGCCCTTCCTGTGGTCGATCTTCTTCTTCATCCTCATCAACAACCTGCTCGGCCTCGTCCCCCTGCTCGACATCGTGCACTCCATCTCCCGCGGCATGTGGCTCGCCACCGATGGCGCATCGGGCGCGGCCGAACCGCACACAACGCCCATCGGCGGAACCGCGACGCAGAACATCTGGGTCACCGGCGTGCTGGCGCTGGTCGCGGCCATCGTCTTCAACGGCGCGGCGGTCGCGCGGCTCGGCGTCGGCGGGTACATCAAGCACCTGACGGCCGATGCCCCCGTGTTCGTCTGGCCGCTCATCGTCCCCATCGAGTTCCTCGGCCAGGTCGTCATCAAGCCCATCGCGCTGGCGGTTCGTCTGTTCGCCAACATGACCGCCGGCCACATCCTGCTGGCCACGCTGTTCATGTTCGCGGGTCAGGTCTGGGGCAAGGGCCTGCTGCTGCAAGGCCCGGTGACGCTTGTCAGCGTCGTCGGCGGCATCGCCGTCATGTTCCTCGAACTGTTCGTCGCATTCCTCCAGGCGTTCGTCTTCATGTTCCTGACGACCGTCTTCATCTCCCTCATGGATCACCACGAAGAGCACGGCCACGAGCACGAGCATGGCCATGCCCACGGTCACGAGCACGCCCACGCGTGAATGACGGACCACTTTCAGCGCCCGGTCGCAGACCATCGGCGCACCATCACTCTCGTGCAAAGCACCCGGAAGGATCGAACACCATGACCAAGTCTCTCGTTTCCAAGTTCCTCATCGGCGCCGGCGCAGTCGCTCTGCTCCCGTCGCTCACCCTCGCCGCCGAGGAAGGCTCCTCCGTCGGCAAGGGTCTGGCGGTCGTCGGCGCGGGCCTCGCGCTCATCGGCGGCGGCCTGGGCATCGGCCTGGTCGGCAAGGGCGCGGTCGAGTCCATCGCCCGCCAGCCCGAGGCCGCCGGCAAAATCCAGATCAACATGATCCTGGCCGCCGCGCTCATCGAAGGCGCGACGCTCTTCGCCGTCGCCGTCGGCTTCCTCGCCAAGTGATCCGCACGTATTCCGCCCGGGCCCGCGCGACAGCGCTGCCCCGGGATTGCCTCCATCCTTCACCGTTTGCGACGGAGACCCCAGATGCGCCGTCTGTTCCCCCTTTCCGCTGCCGCGTTCCTGACCCTGCCCGCCTCGCTCGCGCTCGCCGCGGCGGATGAATCCGTCGGCGCGCTGCCCACGGTCAAGCAGGGCCTCGCCACCGGCATCACCGGCATCATCGTGTTCCTGCTGGTGCTGGCCATTCTGGCGACCAAGGTGTGGCCAACCATCACCACCGCGCTCGATCAGCGCGCTGAGAAGATCAAGGAAGAGATCGAGGCCGCCGAACTCGCCCAGCAGCAGGCCAGGGAAGCCCTCCAGCAATACGAGAAGAGCCTTGCACAGGCCCGCGCCGAGGCCCAGAAGATGCTCGACGATGCCAAGGCCCAGCAGCAGGCCATCGCCGCCGATCTCAAGGCCAAGTCCGATGTCGAACTCAACGCCATGCGCGAACGCGCCAAGCGCGACATCGACTCGGCCAAGCGCGCCGCACTCGCCGAGATCTACGCCGAGACCAGCAGCCTCGCGGCATCGATCGCCGGCAAAATCCTCCAGAAGGAAATCCGCCCGCAGGATCAGCAGCGCCTCGTCGATGAATCGCTCGCCGAGTTCCAGGCCGCACACGCCAACTGAACTGTGCCACTGACCTTCAGGTCAGTGCGGATCTTCCAACTGAACTGTGCCACTGACCTTCAGGTCAGTGCGGATCTGCTCCTCAAGCCCGCCCCCACCCCCGAGGCACCATGCCCCTCACGCACTCCGAGCCCGATGCCCTCTCCCGCGTGTACGCATCCGCGCTGTTCGACCTGGCCATCGCCCAGGGCGGCCAGCCCACGATCGAGCACACGCTGGCGGAACTCGAAGAACTCCTCGACCTCTCCAGGTCCGAGCCGGCCTTCGGCGAGTTCCTCGCCTCGCGCATTCTCGCGGCCGAATCCCGCGGCAAGTCGCTCGAGCGCATCCTCACCGGGCGCGTCAGCGATCTCACCCGCAACTTCCTTCTCACGCTCAACGCAAAGGGCCGCCTGTCATCTCTTCCCGGGATAATCGCCGCGTTCGACGAGAAGGTGCAGGAGGCCTTCGGCCGCGTCGAGGTCGATGTCTACACCGCCTCGCCCATCAGCCCCGAGGACCTGTCCGCGATCCGCGAACGCCTCCGCGCCACCCTCGGCAAAGACCCGATCGTCCACCCCTACACCGACCGCGCCATGATCGGCGGGCTGAAACTCCAGATCGGCGACCAGTTGATCGATGCGAGCATCGCCACCCGCCTCCGAAAGATGCGCGACCGACTGAACGAAGACGGCATGGCCAAACTCCGCGCCCGCGCCGACCGCATGATGGACTGACCGCCCGCCCTCGCCGCTGCCCTGCGATGAGTTGGACGGGCGATGACGAGCGCCGGCTTCCGGCCATCACTGGATCATCTCGTCACTTCATCTGAACACCAAGGCCTCCCATGCCCAAGAAGACCATCGCCCAGACCGAAGTCTCCGGCAAGCGCGTGCTCATCCGTGTCGACTTCAACGTCCCCATCGATTCCGGCCGCATCACCGACGACCGACGAATCCGCGCCGCGGTCCCGACCATCAAGTCCGTGCTCGACCGCGGCGGATCGGCCGTGCTGATGTCCCACCTGGGCCGCCCCGAGGGCGTCGGCTACGAGGCATCCGAATCGCTCAAGCCCTGCGCCGACCGCCTCGCCGAGATCCTCGGCGTCGCGGTCGAATTCCCCTCCAACGACCCGATCGACGAGAAGGCCGCCGCGGCCGTCAAGGCCCTGCGCCCCGGCGGCGTGCTGCTGCTCGACAACCTGCGCTTCCACAAGGGCGAGAAGAAGGGCGATGCCGCGTTCGCCGCGAAACTGGCCGCGTACGGCGATATCTACTGCAACGACGCATTCGGCACCTGCCACCGCGAGGACGCCTCGATGTTCGCCGTCCCCGCGGCCATGGCGGGCAAGTCGCGCGTCGTCGGCCTGCTGGTCGATCGCGAACTCAAGTATCTCTCCGAAGCGCTCCGCACCCCGGCCAAGCCCTACGTCGTCGTCATGGGCGGCGCAAAGGTCTCCGACAAACTGCCGATGATCGAGCAGGTCCTGCAGAAGGCCGACGCCGTGCTCATCGGCGGCGCAATGGCGTACACGTTCCTGAAAGCCCTGGGCAAGCAGGTCGGAGCCAGCCGCGTCGAGGAGTCGATGCTGCCCGATGCCAAGCGCATCCTCGACGAGGCCGCTCGCCTCAAGTGCGACCTGCTGCTTCCCCAGGACCACGTCTGCTCGACGCAGTTCGCTGAGAAGGCCGGAGAGATCGAGACCTTCACCGATGCGATCAAGCCCGGCTACATGGGGTTGGACATCGGCCCCAAGACCCAGACCGCATTCGCGCTGCGCATCCGCAAGGCCAGGACCATCGTCTGGAACGGGCCCATGGGCGTCTTCGAGTGGGCCCCGTTCCGCATCGGCACGCAGCAGGTCGCCAGCGCCATGGTGCACGCCACACGCGAGAACGGCGCGATCAGCATCGTCGGCGGGGGCGATTCCGCCGCCGCGGCCGAGTTGTTCGGCATGGCCGATCAGTTCTCGCACGTCTCCACCGGCGGCGGCGCATCGCTGGAGATGCTCGCAGGCAAGTCATTCAAGACCGTCGAACTGCTGGACAACGCCTGACGCACGGCCGCGCCATCCGCGCGGCCCACGCCGACGCTGATCGTTCTCCGCGTGTACCCGGCCCGGCACCATGGGCGCTGACCAACCACACGCCGCCCCCAGCACGCCGCAGCACGTCGCCGTGCTCGCCGTGCTGTGCCTGCTCACGTTCTTTCCCGGGCTCGATCACCACGGCGTCACCAACTGGCAGGAGGGCCAGCGCCTGCTCGTCGCGCGCGACATGCAGGCCGCTGGCCAGTGGCTCGTGCCCACCGTCCACGGCCAGCCCTACCTCGCCAAGCCGCCGATGGTCTATTGGGCCCAACTCGCACTCGCCGGCGCAATGGGACAATGGGTCGAACTCTGGCACCTCCGCTTCGTCGTCGCGCTCGCCGGACTGCTCGGCGTGCTCGCCACCTACGGCGCAGCACGCGAACTGCTCACGCCCGATCGCCCAACCGCGCCGCAGCGGGCCTCGGGCGCTCGCGCGGCGTTCTGGTCCGCCGCTCTGCTCGCAACCGGCATCCTCTACGTCCGCGCTGCTCGCATCGGCGAACTCGACATCCTGCTCGTCCCGTTTGTCGCCCTCGCTGTGTGGAGCGTGGCTCGCGCCTTCCGGGCCCACCGGACCGAGCAGCGCACGCACATTCCCGCCGTGCTCGCCGCCGCCGCGACAACCACCGGCGCGGTCCTGACCAAGGACCCCGGCCTTGCATATGTCGCGCTCGCGGCCTACGGCGGAATCGCCCTCTGGTACGCCTGCACCCGCGATCCGCTCGACACCTCCTTCCTGTGGTTCAACCGCGGCAATGTCCCTTCGCCCGCGCCACAGTCCAAGCCATGGCTCGCCCGCGCCGGCGCGGTGCTCGTCGGCTGCGCCTTCTTTCTCGCCGCGGCGATCAACTTGCGGTCGATCGGCGAACTCCCCGGCCCACTCCTCATCGGCGCGGCCGGCGCATGGCTCGGCTGGGTGCTCGCCCGCCTGCTCCAACCCCGCCGCGCCATGGCGACCTTCGCCGCCTTCTCTCGCACACACCCGCTGCTCGTGCTCGGCCCGCCAGTCGCGGCGAGATTCGGCTGGGCCTGGCTCGTCGCGCAATGCGTCGGTGCCGATCAAACCGCCGCGCTCGCACAGGCCGAGGTCGATGACAACATCCGCCCGTTCATCGCCGAAGCGCCGATCAACAACTTCGAGACCCTGCTCTTCGGCCTGGGCATCGGCTCCGTGCTCGCGTTCATCGCCGCGTTCGTGCTGCTGCGCACACGCCCCCGCCTCACCCCCGGCGCGGCGATCATCGCCGCGTGGATCATCCTCAGCCTGATCGTCTTCAGCATTCTGGGCAAGGGCGTACAGCGCTACCTCACGCCCATGTGGCCCGCGTGGGCCATGCTCGCCGGAGTGCTTGCCTCGCGATGGTGCGATCCGCGCCCGATGCAGCGGCCGCGCAGCCTGTGGCTCGGCGCGGCGGTCCTTGTGCTCGCCTCAGCGCAGTCGGCCCAGTATGGCCTTCTGCGCGACCGGCTCAACGCGCACCGCTCACCGCGCGATCTGGTCCGCGCCCTCCGCGCTTCGCCGCACTGGGACGGGCCGGAACATGTGTTCGCGCTGGAGTACACCAGCCCCGCGCTCGACTACTACGCGGGCGGACCGGTGCAGGTCGTGGGCGACCCGCGCGCCCTCGCCACCATGTACGCCGGCGATGCGTGGACCATCGACCGCTTCCTCCGGCATATCCGCGCCACCGGTCCGGCCATCCTCATCTGCCGCGACGGACCGATCCCCGGCTCCTCGCTCCCGCCCGCGATCGAGCGCCTGCGCGAAGCGGGATTCGCCCCGATGCCGCTCGACGGCCTGCCCGAGTTCCGTATCGACAACGGCCGAACGCCCATGCGGGCGGTGGTGGTCAGCCCGCGGCCATCGCCATAGCCATGCTCGAAGGAGTTCAATCGCCGCTCACCGGATCATGCGTTATCATCCGTTGACAAAGGTGCTCGCGAGAGACAGACTTGCCATCGAGGATCAGGCCATGACCATCTCCTTCGACATGCCAGGGAGCATTGAAGATCTGCTCAGGAAGCAGGGCCTCGACCCCGCGCAGATCGCAAAGGAATCGGCCCTCATTGAACTCTACCGCCAGCGTCGAATCACTCATCACGAGTTGAGCATCGCGCTCGCACTGAGCCACGCCGAGACCGACGCCCTGTTGAAGCACCACGGCGTGACCGAGGACCTTCCATCGCCAACCGAAATCGCGGCGGAAGTTGAGCACATCCTTCGGATGCGCGCAGCATGATCGTCGTCTCCGACACGTCTCCGCTGAACTACCTGGTTCTAATCGGAGAGACGGACATTCTTCCCTCGTAACTCGGGCGCGTCGTTGTGCCCACGGTTGTGCTACACGAGTTGAGCCACCAGCGGACGCCCCCGGTAGTGAGAACGTTCGCCGCCTCTCCCCCACGATGGCTTGAAGTCCGGACCGCGAACGCCGCCGCCATCAACCTGCGTCTCGGCCCCGGCGAACGCGAAGCGATCGCCCTGGCGCTCGAACTCGCGGCCAGCACGCTGCTCGTCGACGACCGCGATGCGAGAGCCACTGCGCAGCAATCCGGGCTCTTTGTCACCGGCACGCTCGGTGTCCTCGAAGCGGCCGCCGCAGCAGACTTGATTCAACTGGAAGTCGCGTTCGAACGACTCTGCAGAACCTCGTTTCGCATGAGCCCCGCGCAAGTGCAGGCCGCTCTGGCGCGAGACGCCGCACGCAAGCACCGCGAGCCGTGACAGTTCCATCACGAGCCCCGCCCCACCCGACTGACAAACGCCTCATATTGCTCCGGCGTGTCGATCCCTCCCCCGCCCGTCGCCTCAGGCGGAACCACCGCCACCGCGATCCGCAGACCGTTCTCCAACGCGCGCAACTGCTCCAGTTTCTCCATCATCTCCAGCGGTGTCGGCGGCATCACCGCATACAGGTCCAGCGTCCCGCGCCGATACACATACAGCCCCACGTGCCGCAGCGGCGGGTCGCCACCGCCGCCGCCATCGCGGTCGAACGGGATCGGCGCTCGCGAAAAGTACAGCGCGCACCGGTCCATTGCCAGCACCACCTTCACGATGTTCGGATCATCGATGCGCTCCCCATGCGAGGGCCGCAACTCCGTCGCCGCGGTCGAAATCGACGCCCCGCCCGTCAACTCGCCACGAACCAGCGCGGCCACCGCCGCATCAATCACCGTGGGATCAAGGTCCGGCTCATCCCCCTGCACGTTCACGACAATCTCGTCGCGCCCAAGCCCAAGTCTCGCCGCGGCCTCCGCCAGCCGGCTCGTGCCGTTGGGGTGCGCTGCGCTGGTCATCACCGCCTCAGCGCCGAAGCCCCGCGCCGCATCCAGCACGCGCTGGTCATCCGTGGCGATGACAACCCGCGACAGGCTCGCCGCGCGGCGCGTGGATTCCCACACGTGCTGAATCAGCTGCTTGCCCGTGCGGTTCGCCAGCACCTTGCCCGGAAAACGCGTCGAGCCCAGCCGCGCGGGGATGATCGCCGTCGCGCCCTGCCCCGTCGCGCTCACGCGCCCCCTCCGCCACCGCCCGCACCCGCGCCCGCCTTGATCTGCGCGATCAGTCCCTTGATCTCGTCACGGTGCTTCCGCACATCCTTGTACGAGATGTTCTGGATCGTGATCCCCGCGGCGATCTTGAACGCCTCTTCGGCATCGGCCAGGTCGTTGTTCTCCCTCGCGCGCGTCCCCAGCGCAAGCATCAGCCCGTAACGCAACTCGGTGCCCACGTCGTCGCTGTGCGTGTCGTGCGTGCTCAGAGCCTGCCGCAGCGTCTCAATCGCCTCGTCCGTGTACCCCTCCATGTTCAGGAAACTCAGGCCCAGGTAGTTCAGCACCTGCGAGCGGTGCTTGGGGTCCGCCTTGGCCTCCTGCAGAAGCGCCACCGCCTCGTCATACCGCCCCGTCGCGAAATACGCACGCCCGAGGTGGAACTTCTTGATCAAGTCCGTCGGATACGCCCGCACCTGGTCCTCGAGCATGCGGATCTCGCGCGCCAGCAACTCCTGCCGCGCACGCTTGAGCGCCTCCCGCGCCGATTCATCGCCCTTCTCCAGTTCCGCCTTCAGTTTCCCAACCCTCCGCCGCGCCTGGTTCAGCGTGATCTGTTCGCCCAGTTCCTTGAAGCGGTACTCATCCGTCGCCTCAAACGCCGCCTGGTAGAGTTGCTGCGCTTCCTGCTCGTCTTCGATGCGCCCGCGCTCCTTCAGCAGGTTGCCCAGCCGCAGAATCGTCGGGCGGTCCTGCGGGTGCGCCTGATGGTCCGTCCGCGCCTGCTCGATCATCCGCTCCAGCGTCTCTTCCGTCTTGACAACGCGGTCCTGGTCTTCCAGTTGCCTCTGCTTGGAGGCATCGCGAACGTTCTGCCGGAATCCTCCCGCCTGCCCGGCCTGATCAAACCCGCCGCGGTGCATCGTCGATTCGGCCGAGAGGTTCTTCACCCGCTGCGCAAGCCGACCATCCGTCGGATCAAGTTTCACCGCCGCCTCGCCCACCACCACCGCCTTGTCAAACCTCTGAAACTTCTCAAACACATCCAGGCACGCAACAAGGTGGTCCTTCCGCGGCCTCTTCTCCCGAGAGGCCGCCCCCGCCGCGCGGTCCGCGATCCACACCGCGGGCTCCGCAAGGCCCAGTTTCGCCGCGGCCTGCATCGCCCGAACCCCCAGCCCCGCATCCGTCAGTTTGCACCCCCACATCAGCAGGTCGTACAGGTAGCGGTCAAGGTCGGACTTGGTCGTCGAGAACTGCTTGACGATGTCCTTTTCCGGATACTTCTTGTCCGCCATGTACGATGTGGCCGACCGCATGAACCCCTCCAGCCCGGCCATGCTCGTCGGGTCCTGCCGAAGGCCGCCGAGCCACAACTGCATCGCGTACCCGAAGTTGGTCGCCTCGTGCAGCGTCGTCGCCCGCTCGAAGAACTTCCCCGCCTTGTCGGGCGAATACTCGAACTCGCCCCCGCCGGCGGTCGCCGCGGTTGTTGGCGGCTTGGCGGTGCCGCCGCCGGAGCCGTTCTGCGGGAGTGGCGTCGCCTTGTCCGCAGGAGCATCATCTTGCTTCTTCTTGCCAAACCAGCCCAATGCATGCTCCTTTGGCCCACTCGCCGTCGCTCACCTTCGGCCCGCCGACTCACAGCCAGACGCAATCCTACCGGCTCGCACGCCGGAGCGTCAACGCGGCCCGAGTTTCCCCAACATCCCACCTTCATTCCGACCAACGCCCATACGCACGTCCGATGCGGCCCGATCCCCGTTTCCCGCGGCCATATCCTTGTCCCATGCCCATCGATCCGGCCGGCCTCATCATCCGCACCTACCCGGACCGTGTGTTGCGGGCCAGGACCCGCACCTTGCCCTCGGTCACCGACGAGGTCCGACGGGTCGCCCACCGCATGATCGAACTGATGTTCGATGCCGACGGAATCGGCCTCGCCGCACCGCAGGTCGGGCTCGACTGGCGCATGTTCGTCGCCCACGTGCCCGAGAACGACGACCGCTCGGCGGCGGACAGCCCCCCCAGCGCGACCGCCGCGCCCGAGGTCTACATCAACCCGGTGCTCTCGAACCCGCTCGGCTCGCCCGAACCACTCAGCGAGGGCTGCCTCTCGCTCCCCGAGATCTCCGGCGAGGTGCTCCGCCCCCCCACCATCACCATCACCGCGATCGGCCTCGACGGCTCGCCCTTCACGCGAAACGCGACCGGCCTGCTCGCACGGTGCTGGCAGCACGAGGTCGACCACCTCGATGGCGTGCTCATCATCGACCGCATGACGCAGATGTCGCGCCTCAAAAATCGCTCGGCCGTGCGCGAACTCGAACGCGCTGCGCCGCGCTGACCGCGCCTCTACACTCGCCCCCATGCGGCTGGTCTTCTTCGGTTCCGGTGCCTTCGGCCTCCCGACGCTCGCGCACCTCGCGCGAACCGGCAAGCATCACATCGCCGCGATCGTCACCCAGCCCGACAAGCCCGCCGGTCGCGGCGGCAAACTCACACCTACGCCCATCGCCGAGTGGGCCGCCGATCATCTGCCGGGCGTCCCCATCCTCAAACCGCCGAAGGTAAACGCGCCCGAGATTGTCGCCGAGATTGACCGTCTCGCCGTGGCGCCATCGGCCTCTTCACATCCCACATCCGACATCCCCCATCCCACATTCGTGGTCATTGCCTTCGGTCAGAAACTCTCCACGCGACTGCTCGAAAACGCCTTCGCCATCAACCTCCACGCCTCGCTCCTCCCGCGCTGGCGCGGCGCGGCCCCCATCAACGCCGCGATCCTCGCCGGCGACAAAATCACCGGCAACTCGATCATCACCCTCGCCGACCGCATGGACGCCGGGCTCATCCTCGCCCAGACCGACCCGCCCATCCCCATCGACCCGCTCACCACCGCCGGCGAACTCCACGATGTTCTCGCCGCCGATGGGCCCGCACTCGTCGAGCGCGTCCTCGATCAGCACGCCGCGGGAAGCCTCTCGCCGCGGCACCAGGTCGAGTCCGAAGTCACCATCGCCACCAAACTCAGCAAGTCCGATGGGCAGATCGACTTCCACCAACCCGCCGACTTCCTGCGCAGGCAGGTGCACGCCCTCACGCCCTGGCCAGGTGTCGGCGTCCACCTCCTGTCCCCGCAAAACCAGTCACCGCCGATTCCCATCAAACTCCTGCGCGTCCGCGTCGCGCCGCCGCACCCCATCGCCGCCGAGCCCGGACAACTCATCGACCCTCTCCGCGGCGTGGTATGCTGCGGAAACCGCACCGCACTGGAGATTCTCGAACTCCAGCCCGCGGGCAAACGTCCGATGGATTGGGCCGCTTTCGCACGAGGCAGACCGATCCCCCCCGGTTCGCGCCTCGTTTCTCCGGATGCATGATGCATGACCACGACACTCTGGGACCTTCTCGGCAAGATCCTCCGCCCGGCCGAACCGCCGACAACGATCGCCCCGCGCGCACGCACCGCCGGCTCCGCGCCCCCATGCTTTCAAGAACCCGTGGGCCGCGGTTTCCCCACACGCGCCGCCATGCCCGACCCCGCTCCAATCGTCATCCCGTCCTCACTCCCTGCCTTCCAATCCCCAATCCAAAACTCCCAATCCAACGTCTCATCGACCCCACATCCGACATCGATGGAATCCCGCTACGAGGCCGTCACGCGACTCATGCTCGAACGCTACTCGATCCGCGTCCGCAAGTGGCGCACCAGCATGAGCGGCGTCGCCTGGTGTCTCTCCTACCGCGATGGCTCCGTCAAACGCCTGATCGAAGCCCCGCGCCCGCGCGGACCCATGTCCGCGGCGGTCTTCCTCCACGAGATCGGTCATCACGCCATCGGCTTCAACGTCTACAAGCCGCGCTGCCTCGAGGAGTACCACGCCTGGCGCTGGTCGCTGGAGGCGATGGAGGAGCACGGCCTGAACATCACCGATCAGGTGCGCTACCGCATGCACCTTTCGCTCTGGTATGCCGTCGCCAAGGCCCGCCGCCGCGGCCTCAAGGCGCTGCCGCCCGAACTCGAGCCCTTCACCGAGCGACCCCGCCGACCACGCCGGATTGCGGCCACCAAGGCCCGATAAAATACCCCGTTCAAGGGGTGGGTGCGGCCAAACTCGTGTAAATTGAAAGTTCAACTTTCAATTTGCACAGCGTCGGTCTGCGGTCTTCAACGTCGCCGGTGTCGGCCTTGGGGGGTCGACATCCACTCTGGCCCCCTGTCCGCCGGTCCTTGGCCAAGCCTGGCACGCCTCAACCCCCGCCCCGCCGTCCCGAACGCGCACGGTTCCCATACACAATCAGCCACGTCACCACGCCGAATATCACCAGCCACGCGCCGGCCCCCGCCCACATGACCCACGGCGCGGCCGTTGTCATCGTGCCGAACCCGCTGCCGGACACTGTCAACGGCGCCGCGGCATTCACCCCGCCCCCATTGATGTACGCCGCAAGCGCATCGAGTTGCTCCTGCGATGCCGTACGCGCACCGCCGCCCGACAGCCACGCCGAGACATCGCCCGCGCCGATCGGCAGCCTCCCGGCGTGAACTTCCGCTGTCGGTGTCGTGCCCGGTCCGTTCATCACGCGCCACGTCCCCCGCGCCATGTCCGCCTCCAGCACGCGCGGTGGTGCAGAGCCCGAAGACTGTTCGACCAGAGATATCCGTTGCGCCGGCGCCGCGCTCAACGAGCCCTGCGCAGCAGTCCGCCCCGTCGCGCTGGTCACAAGCGGTCCGAACCCGGCCGATCCCACTTCCACCGTCGTGGTCCGCGTGAAGTGCGTCACCCGGCCACCCGGCACGCTCGACAGCAGACCCACCGTAATCATCCCGCACAGCACGCACGCGGCGGCTGTCGCCGCGATCAACTCCGCCACGTGCACACGGTGCCGCGGCCGCACACCCGGCACAAGAATGCCCGCCTCTCGAAGGTCCTTCCCGCACTCCGGACACGTGAACGTCGTCAGACCCTCAACCGGATACCGGCACTCGCCGCAACACGGCTGCCGAACCCGATCGCGCCAGCGGACGATCGCGGCCACGATCGACACGCCGATCGCGCCCAGGATCACCACGAGCATGAACAGTCCGATGCCGATCGCCGGGCTTGCCATTCCGGAGGTCCCCTGCGAATGCCCCCGCAAACGTGCTTCCGAAGAGACCCCGACCCCTTTCAGTCTCTGCTCGGCACCTTCAACGTCCCGGGCGCGATTCGAACGCGCGACCTGCCGCTTAGAAGGCGGCTGCTCTATCCAACTGAGCTACCGGGACTCCCATCGGCACCATGGTATTCGGCCAACCCGGCGGCCCGGGACAAACCCCCCGCCCGACCGCCGGTCCCGCTGGCCCCGCATCAATCCCCTCCATCGCGACGAACATCCAGAAGTCCTGCCAAACCGCGAAGATTCCCGTCTGCCAGTAGCCGAGGCACAACCCAGTGCGAACAATCTCCGGCCTCACCACCGCCGCCGCGGAGTACCGCTTTCATGCGCAAGCACGATGCGACCATCGCCCAGACCTCGACGCTCGCCACGCCCGCGATCGTCGGCGCCGACTCAGCCGCGCTCGCCCACCGTCTCGCCGCGGCGTACGAACTCACCAAGCCGCGCATCACGCGCATGGTCGCCATCACCGCCGGCGTCGGCTTCACCATGGCCGCGATCGGCAGGCCGTGGTCCGCCGCCGGACTGTTCGTCTCCGCGTTCGGCTGCATCCTCGGCACATCGCTCTCGGCCTCCGGCGCAAACGCGCTGAACCAGTGGCTCGAGCGCGACCGCGATGCGCTCATGCACCGCACACGCACGCGCCCGCTCCCCGAGCACCGCCTCTCGGCCAATGCCGCGCTGGGCATCGGCCTGGCGCTCGCGTTTGCCGGCGTCTTCGTTCTCTGGGCGCTCTGCGGGCCCGCCGCCGCGCTCGTCTCCGCCGCGACCATCATCCTCTACGTCCTCCTCTACACGCCGCTCAAGCCCGTCACCGCCTTCAACACCCTCATCGGCGCTGTTCCCGGCGCGCTGCCCCCGGTCGTCGGCTGGGCCGCGGCGTGGTCCTTCGGCGCACCCACCGCCTACACCGCGATTGTCGATCCGCTCATCCAGCCCGCCGCTTGGGCGCTCTTCCTCATCATGCTCGTCTGGCAGGTGCCCCACGTCCTCGCCATCGCATGGATGCACCGCGAGGACTACGCACGCGGCGGCTACCGCATGCTGCCGATGTCCGACCCCTCTGGCCGCACCACCGCCGCGACCATGGCCGCCTGGGCCATCACGCTCATCCCCGTCTCGCTCGCGCCCGTCCTGCTCATGCCCGAGTCGCTCGGCTGGCTCTACGCCTCGCTCGCGCTGCTGCTCAGCGGCGGGTTCGCAGCCATGTGCCTGCGCCTGCTGCGCTCGACCGAACGCCGGCACATCCGCGCGGCCTTCTTCGCTTCGATCATCCACCTGCCGCTCGTGCTCATGGCGATGGTCGCCGATGCGCTCTGGCACGCGTGGGCGGCGTAGGTCATAGGACTGCCTGCCGGAGCCCCGCGCCAATCGCCGATACAATCCGGCAAGCGAGGCCTCCATGACCGCATACGAAACACGATCGCATATCGGCCCCGATGGCAGACTTGTGCTGTCGGTTCCGCGTGAGTTTGCCAACACGGATGTTCGTGTCGTTGTTGAGCCCGAGCGGAACGGTCACCCGGCTTTCCCGCCTGGCACACGCCTGCCGGACCGCACCCTGAATGCAAGCGAGTGGCGCGATCGCCTTCTCAAGAGCGCGGGCAGTCTACCCGGTCTTCCCGATGTCGAACGGCCGGGGCCCGATGACTACGACAACCGAGGCGATTGGTGATGAGGTATCTCCTCGATACCAGCATCTGCATCGCCCACCTCCGCGGGCGCGCCAAGGGCGTGACCGAGCAACTCATCGCGCACGCCGAAAACGTCTCGGTGTGCAGCATTGTGAAGGCCGAACTCCTGTTCGGCCTGCGCCGCAGCGCACGTCCGCACGCCGAGTTGGAGAAGGTCGAGACATTCGTCGCCGACTTCCCATCCCTCCCGTTCGACGACACCGCCGCAATACATGCCGCACGCATACGCGCCGACCTCGCCCAACGCGGCACCCCGATTGGTCCCTACGACTTGTTGATCGCCGCGATCGCTCAGGCCAACAGCCACACGCTCGTAACCTGCAACGCCGCCGAGTTCAATCGAGTCCCCGGCCTGCTGGTGGAAGACTGGCGTTCTCAATAGCCCCTACGGCACCGCCCCCCGAATCTCCGACGCCCTGGCCGCATCCCCCCTGGCCTCGTGCCACTTCGCGGCACGCTCCGCCGCTTGCCGCGTGCGCAGGTGCGCGGCCCCGAGCACATCGCGGATCTTTGTCCAACTTTCCGTCACCAGCGTCCCCGCCTCATCGAGCCGCCCCTGCGCCATCAGGCATCCGCCCAGCGCGCTCTCCGTCTGCGGGATCCGCCAATCCGCGGCGGGCAACTTGGCCCGGAAGATGTCCAGGGCGCGCCGCAGGTGCCCCTCCCCCTCGGCCGCGCGGCCCGATTCCGTCAGCACACGCCCAAGCAGCAACTCGCACTTGCCCACCTCCGCGTGACCCGCAGGCAGAACCGCCGCCGCCTTCTCCAGCGCCTCGCGCGCCAGCGGTTCCGCCGCGGCAAAGTCCTGCTTGTCATTCAGCAGGTTTGCCAGGCTGAGAAGATCAACAAACACGTCTGGCGCTTTCGCCTTCCGCGCGATCTCCAGCGCCTCGCGCAACAGCAACTCCGCGCCATTCAGGTCGCCCTTATCTTGCAGCAGCAGCGCGACGTTCCCGATCGAGGCCAGCGTCTGCGGGTGGTCGTTGCCGAGCAACTTCCGCCGGATCGCCAGCGCCTCGCGCGCTGCGGGCTCGGCATCGGCGAACCGCCCGCGCTGACGAAGCATCTCGCCGAGATTGCCCAGCGTGTTCGCCACGTCCGGGCTCTCCTGCCCCAGCGCGGCCCGCTGCGACGTGATCGCCTCGCGGAACTTCGACTCCGCCTCGTCATACTTCCCCCGCTCCTGCAACACCGCCGCGAGGTTGTTGATCGTGTTCGCGATATCCGGATGATTCGCCACGAGCGTCGCCCGCTGGGCCGCCAGCGCGGCGGCGAAACTCGCCTCCGCCTCGTCCAGCCTCCCCATGTCGCGCTCAACGAGCCCGAGGTTGTTCCGCACCGCCGCGGTCGCCGCGTGCTGCGCGCCGAACAACTTCGTCCTCAGGTCCAGAGCCTCGCGCAGTTCGCGCTGCGCTTCCTCGCGCCGACCCTGCTGCCGATACAGCAGACCCAGGTTGTTCTTCGTATCGGCGATATCCGGGTGATCGGCCGGCAAGAGCGCCAGCCGCTTCTTCATCGCCTCCAGCAGTTGCGTCTCGGCCTTGTCATAAATCCCCAGCGCGGTATACGTCCGCCCCATCGTGTTGCGGATCGCCGACTCGACCGCCGGCTCGTTGGCCAGCGCGGGCAGCACGCGGATCGAACTCTGGTCCAGCACCTCGCGCACCGTCACATCACGCTTGTTCAGCCGCGAGGGATCGACCGCGCTCAGCACCCGCTCCAGAAACGAGTTCACCTCCTCCGCGATCTTCCTCGCTCGGTTCGCATCATCGCGCTCGCTGATCGCCTGCTTCTCCGCCGCCAGCGCACGCACCAGCCCATACCCCGTCCCCGCCACCGCCAGCACCAGCGCCGCCGCCAGCGCGGTGCCCGCCCCCACGCCGAACTTGTGCCGACGCACAAACTTGCCCGCCTTGTACACCGCGCTCGGCGGCCGCGCCACCACCGGCTCGTTGTTCAGGAACCGCGTCACATCCGCCGCGAGGTCCCCAGCCGTCTGATACCGCCGCGTCCGATCCTTTTCCATCGCGTGCTGCGTGATCCAATCCAGATCACCCGCCAGCAGCCGCACCAGCGTCTTCGGGTCCGACTTCCGCTTCTGCGCGGCGTCGCTCTGCCGTGCGCCAAGGCTCGAGAGCCGCGTCGGCAGCCGCGGCGGGTCCTGATCACGGATGATCTTCAGGATCCCCTCATACCCCGCCTCGCGCAGCGTCTTGCTGTCAAACGGAAGCACACCCGCCAGCAACTCGTACAGCACAACGCCCAGCGAGTACACATCCGTCCGCGTGTCAATATCCAGCCCCGTTGTCCCCGCCTGCTCCGGAGACATGTACTCCGGCGTCCCGATCATCCGGCCAGTCTCGGTAAAGAGCGTCTTCTCCGTCAGCCGCTTGCTCACCGCCTTCGCCACGCCGAAGTCGATCACCTTCGGCACAGGCTTCTCATCCTGAAGCATCACCAAAATGTTCGAAGGCTTCAGGTCGCGGTGAATGATCCCCTTCTGGTGCGCGTGCTGCACAGCCATGCACACCGGCACGAACAACTCCAGCCTCTCCCGCGGCGTCAATCGCTGCGTGTCGCAGTAGTCCGTCAGCGGCACGCCCGGCACGTGCTCCATCGCAAAGTACGGACGGCCCGTGGGCGTGAGCCCCGCATCCAGAAACTTCGCGACGTTGGCGTGATCCATCAGCGCCAGAGCCTGCCGCTCGGCCTCGAAGCGGGCCAGCACTTCCTTGCTGTCCATCCCGAGTTTGATGACCTTCAGCGCGACCCGCCGCTCCACCGGCACGCGCTGCTCCGCAAGGTACACGACGCCGAAGCCGCCCTCGCCAAGCGTCTGCAAGATCTTGTACGGTCCGATCTGCGAGCCGGGGCCATCTTCGTACATCGCCCCGCCGACCGACCCCCCGCCCCCGCCGCTTCCCCCGCCATCTGATGTCGGCGCATGCGGCGATGAGCCCGAGCCGCCGCGCGGAGCAGGCGTTTGCGCTGGCCTCGAAGGCTGGTCCGAAGTGGGGCGTTCTTCCATGCCTGCTCCGCTCGCACTCGTTGCTCTCCCCCACCGTTCCCTGCGCACATTCGGCCCCGCGCGCAACCTCTCAGCCGCCCAGCATACCCGATTTTCTTCGCGCCAAGTACACCCGACCATGACCATCAATCCGCTAAGTCCAGCATTCGCAGGAACTTCGGCCTCTCTCTTACTCGCCGACGCCGCGCCGCAATTGAAGCAACTTCCAGCGAATGGTGCTTTGGCGCACGCGGTTTGCGCTTTATCATGAGGTCAAGACCGCACAGTGATTTGCGCTCTCCAAGACCCGCGAGCGCTTTCTTCTCGTCTTGTGCTCACCCGTTTGGGGGAACATTCTCCTGGAGGCTACCCCATGGCAGGACACGCGGGTCGTTCGCCGACGATGCATCGCTCTCGCGAGCGCGCCCTGCGCGCTGCCTCAGGATGCGCTCGCGGCCTGATTCACGCCGAGTGCGCTGCCGAGCAACTCGAACCCCGGATCCTCCTCGCCGCGGTCATGTGGGACGGCGGCGGCGATGGCTCCTCGTGGAGCGACCCGGCCAACTGGTCCGGCGACCGTCTGCCGCGCCCGCGAGATGTCGTCGTCATCGGCGCGGATGCCTCCATCAACATCGGCGGCAAGGGCGAGCGCATCACCGTGCGCCGGCTCGAAAGCCAGGGCTCGCTCACGCTCCTCGGCGGTTCGCTCCGCACCAGGGGCGCGATGCTCCTCGATGGCGAGATCAACGTTCTTGCCAACTCGACGCTCGCCGCGGGCAAGCGATTCCACCTCGGCGCGGTCACACAGGGCGATGGCGCGCGCCTCGTGCTGCGCGGCGGCAGCATCTTCGTCGACCAGAACGCACACATCTCCGGCCTCTCCCGCTTCAGCGCTCTCGCGCCCGATGAACTCTGGTTCGCAGGATCCGTGGTTGCGCCGATGATCACCCTCGATGGCGGCGACTCCTCGCGCACCATCATCACCGGCCTCCTCGACGCCTCCAACCAGCGCCCCCGCGATCCCGCGGGCTCCATCCACGTCTTCGGCGGCGAAATCTACGTCCATGGCGCCACCATCGACGCCCGCGGCCGTTTCGACGGCGGCCAGGTCCGCATCGGCGGCGACTACTCCGGACAGGGCGACCTGCCCCGCGCCCAGCGCGTCTACATTGATGCCGACACCGTCATCCGCGCCGATTCCAAACGCGAGGGCGATGGCGGAACCGTCATCGTCTGGTCCGATGCGCGCACCATCTTCGATGGACGCATCTCCGCTTCCGCCGGACGACTCGGCGGCGATGGCGGACTCATCGAGACTTCTTCCAAGGGTCTCCTCAGCATCCGCACCGGTCTGGCCTCCGCCCTTGCACGCCGCGGCGAGGGCGGCCTGTGGCTCCTCGACCCCTACGACATCCTGATCGCCAACACCGCGAACTTCAACATCACGATCACCCCCGGCGACCCGACCGTGTTCATGGCCACCGGCGCGGAAGCGACAGTCAGCACCGCGAGCATCACCGCCGCGCTCAACACCGGCACCAGCGTCACCATCACCACCGAGGGCGATGGCGGCGGCGCGGGCGACATCTTCATCTTCGACGACATCATCAAGACCGCGGGTGGCGCAGCCACGCTGACGTTCAACGCGGACAGAAACGTCACGCTCAACGCGAACATCTCTTCGAGTTCCGGTCTGCTGGATGTGGTCGTCCAGGCGGGAGGCGCTTTCGACGCACCGGTGGGGAGCATCAACACCAACGGCGGGCTGCTGCACCTCGTGGGCAACGAGATCAACCTCGGGGTCACCGCTTCCCTCGCCGCGGGGGATGGCCAGTTCGTGCTGGTCGCGGTCCAGAATGTGACGCTCCTGGGCACCCTCAACACCTGGCCGGCGTACGGCGTCATCGAGTCAATCCACGGGAACATCAACGCAAACACGAGCATCTCCGCGGCGGGCGTGCAGTTGCGTGCGTACGAGGGGTCCGTGCAAGTGAGCGTGATCGAAGCGGCGACTCTGGTGATTGAAGCCGCGGACAACATCACGTTCGGTACGGGCAGCGGCGGGCTGATCACCGCCTATTCGTTTGTCGAAGCACACGCCGGCCGCGACGGCACGGGCTCCGTCCTGTTCAATCCGCTCGTCGAGGTCCACGCGTGGCAGGTGAGGCTGCGTGCCGGCGACGGCACGGGCGGGGCCGGCGCATCGGCCAGCGTCAATGTCATCGCAAACTCGCCGTTCTTCCGGAGCACTGCGGGCGGGGCGACCAGCCCGGAGTTCTTCACCATCCGCCAGGATGGCCACATCACCGATGCCCAGATCCCCGGCCCGGCCTCGTTCGGCGGCGGGCTCCTCCCGCAGAATATCTCGCTGCGATCCGATGATGGCGACCTGACCATCGGCTCCGCGGCCAAGGTCGCAGGCGTCGATCTCTCCGTCGGAACCAACAACACTCTGACCCTCGGCTCCCTCGGAAACCTCCTCGCACCCGCCCGACTCTTCTTCGATGTCACGCCCTCGCAGATCACCATCAGTACCGGCGTGAACGTCACCATGGCCGCGCTGACTCTCCCCGCCGATGTCGTCCTCGGCTCGATCAGTGTCAGCCTCCAGTCCAACTCCACCATCTCGATCTTCGGCACGGTCAACGGCGCGGGGGGCTTCGCTCTCAACTCGCCCGGCCTGAAGTCGCTCACCGGCGCCGTCGGCAACACCACGCCGCCCTCCAGTCTGCAAGTCGTCAACGGCTCCGTGCAGTTCTTCGACAACGTGACCGCGGGAATCATCTCCATCGGCCCCGCGGCCACGATCTTCAACAGCGTGACCATGACCGCGACGTCCTCGGGTCCGTTCTTCGGTTCGACTCTCAGCATCAACGGCTCGGCCGAGTTGCACATACGCGGCGTCAGTCCCGCCTTCCTCGGCGGGTCCGACTCCGTCTCGGGCTCCGGCATCCTCTCGATCGCCCCCGCGTCCAACGCCGCAACGATGGAAATCGGCGGCGCGTTCCTCGCCCCCACCGACATCGCCGCGATCGCCCAGGGATTCACGCGGGTCGAGTTCGGCTCCGGCATACAAGACGGCCCGGTCATCGTCGTCACCGACACATTCAGGAACCCGACGAGATTCCTCGTCCGCAACGGCCTCATCTACCACAACGCACTCGCGTTCACTGCCCCCGGCGCGGGCGTCACCTTCGCCGCGAGCGGCTTTGGGTACGTGATCGCCAACGGCAACATCGAGACCCGCGGCGGGGTCATCGAAGTCGATGCGCCGTTTGTCGTGAACACCTCCGTCATCTACCTCAACACCACGCAGTTCGGCGCCGATGCCGGCGCGGATATCCGCCTGCTCGCAGAGGTCCTCGCCGGCGATGGCCTGTCGCCCTCCATCGAGTTCCGACTCGGCGCACTGAACACGCTCACGCTCGCGGCCGGAATCGGCACCGAGTACGAACCGTTCAACTCGATGATCGTGTACGACGGCGCCGCCGCCCGCACCTGGGGCGACCTGTGGCTCGGGAGCCAGTTGACCTCGGGGCTGGGGATGGGCGCCCCGTTCGAGATCGCCGCCGATGTGCTCGTCTGGGTGTCGAACGCCTCGTTCCTGCACGGCATCCGCACCTTCGGCGGAGCGCATTCGCTCACCATGATCGGCGGCGGCGATGTCGAGATCCACGGCACCACGATGGTCGAGAACCTCGAAGTGCATTTCAGCGACGGCACCACCCACCTGAACGGCAACGTCATCGTCGGGAACTTCGCGCTCTTCAACACGATCCTCGACATCAACTGGTACATCACCATCTCCGCGTCCACCCTGAGCCTCATCCGGCCCGTGAGCGTGAACGACCTCAGCCTCGAACTCATCGCCGACCACCTCAACATCGGCAGCACGATCTCGCCCGGCGGCCCGAACGCCACGCTCTCGATCAGCGCACGCACGCCATCGCAGACCGTGTCGCTCGCCGATCTCGACGAGGGCCTGTGGCTCACGTCGCTGGCGCTCCCACGCATCCTCGACGGGTTCGCGCTGATCCGTTTCGGCAGCCTCGACGCCACCGGAACGCTCTACATCGGCAACGCCACCTTCCTGGACCCGGTCCAGTTTGTCATGGCCGGCCCGGGCGGACGCATCGTGGTCAACGGCCCGTTGTCCGGCGTCGACAACGCCTCGTTCATGTTCATCGGCGCAGGTTCCACCACGGTGATCAACGGCGACATCAACACCGATGCCGCGCCGCTGATCTTCGACGATGCCGTGATCATCGCGGCCGATGTGACCCTGAACACCGTGGGCGGCGGCGGCATCGGCGGCGACATCGAGTTCTACATGACCGTCGACAGCGAGACCGGCCAGACCCACTCGCTCACACTCGCGGCCGGCTCGGGAACCGTGCGCTTCTTCGGCGCCGTGGGCGGGGCCCCCGGCGGAGTGCTCGGCTCGTTGACCGTCATCGGGGGCGGCGGTCAGGCGCTGGTGGCGGGCGGCCTCGTGAGCACGATGATCAACCAGACCTGGAACCGCCAGGTCGTGCTGGGCAATCACACCGTGCTCTCCGGCGGCACGGGCTCACTGAACATCAACGCCCCGATCGTCGCCGGGCCCTTCGATCTCACGCTCCAGGCCGACACCATCAACATCAACGGCGCGCTCTCGGGCAGCGGCAACCTCCGCATCGAGCCGTTCACCAACTCGCGAGATGTCTACATCTACTCCGTCCCCCTCGGCGGCGCGCTCTTCATCGACCCCGGCGAACTCGACAACATCGAGGATGGGTGGGAATCCGTCACCTACGGAAAGGAGGGCGGCGATGCCCAGATGGTCGTCGGCGGCGGAGACTACCCCGACCCCACCCGCTTCGTCATGGACGGCGACTCCATGTCGTCTTCCATCACCATCGCGGGCGAGGTCAGCGGCACCGGCAACGGCACCATCACCATCCGCGGCGGCGGCTCAACCACGCACCTCTGGGCCAACATCCGCACCCAGGGCAATGCCATCACCATCCTCGACCGCGTCATCCTGCACGGCCTGAACCTCAAACTCGATTCCACCTTCGGCGGCCTCTTCCCGATCGGCGGAAAGATCGAGGTCCACGACGACATCGACAGCCAGCCGGGCATGGAACGCTCACTCGAGATCGACGCCGGCGACGACGAAATCGAACTCTTCGGCAAAATCGGAGACCGCTTCGACTCCCGACTCGGACAGTTCATCACCGGCCTCTTCAGCCGCGCCATCCTTCGCGGCGGGATCATCAAGACCATCGGCCAGCAACTCTACCAGGGCCCGGTGTTCGTCCCGCAGAGCCTGCTGCTGTCCACCCTCGGCGCGCCGATCATCTTCGAGGACGAAGTCGTCGGCGATGAGAACCTCACCATCGGCGACGGAACCGGCGAGACCACCTTCAACGATGAGTCCAACTTCGAGTCGCTCACCATCGAGTTCGGCAGCACGCGGACCTTCAACGGCACCGTCAACATCGGCACGCTCACCGTCCTCGGCGGAATCGTGAACTTCAACGCCGATGGCAAGATCGGCGACGGAATCCTCGTCGCCGGCACGCTCTCCGGAACCGCCACCATCTTCATCGATGGCGAGTTCGATTGGGCCGGCGGCCTCGTCGAGGGCGACGGTCTGCTCGTCGTCCGCCCGGGCGGCGTCTTCAGTTTCGGCGGCGCATCCGAGCGCACCCTCGCACGAGACATCGAGGTCCTCGGCTCCCTCCTCTGGACCTCCGGCCACCTCTTCCTCCGAAGCGCAACCGTCTTCATCCTCCCCGGCGGCGTCTTCGAGGTCCGCTCCTCCGGCACCATGCTCCCCGCCGAGGGCGCCGATGGCGCGCTCGACAACGACGGCCTCATCATCCGCGAATCCCCCGGCGCCGCGGCGTTCGTCGGGCTCGCCGTCACCAACACCGGCGAGATCCGAATCGCCGATGGCTCTCTCAAGATCACTCCCGACGGCGGGACCTTCACCAACAACGGCCTCATCGATCTCGGGCCCGCCGGCTCGCTCATCGTCCGCGGCGACTACATCCAGGCCGCCGGCGCGACACTCGCCATCCGGATCGCCGGCACCGGTGTCGCCGAGTTCGGCAGGCTCATCGTCCTCCTCGGCGGCGCGGCCCTCGGCGGAACCGTCTCCACCTCGTTCGTCAACGGATTCGTCCCGCAGGCCGGCGGCGAGTTCCGCTTCCTGCAGAGCGTCACCCGCACCGACGTCTTCGCCATCGAGAACCTCGAGCCCCCGCCGCCGAATCTCCGCGCCGACATCGAGTACGACCCCGATGGCGCGCGGCTCGTCATTTCCCCCGGCCTCCGCGCCGATTCGGACAACGACGGCCATCTCACCGTCCAGGACATCTTCCACTTCCTCACCCAGTGGTTCGCCGGAAACGCCGACTTCGACGGCGATGGACAGACCACCATCGACGACCTCTTCGCCTTCCTCGCGTCGTGGTTCGCCGGCTGATCGCCCCGCCCATCGTTTCCACTTCACGCCTCGGCGCGCTCGATCCACCCCCCGCCCAGCACCACCTCGCCGTCGTACAGCACGACCGCCTGCCCCGGCGCAACGGCTTCCTGCGGTTCGTCGAATCGAACCTCCGCGCAGCCGCCCTCCCCCACGCACACCCGCGCGCCCACTGGCTGCGCGTTGTACCGCACCTTCGCCCCGCACCCCACCCACTCGCCCGCCCGCGGCACATCCACAAGCCAGTTCATCTCCCGCGCAAAGAGACCGCGCCGCAGCAGAGCCTCCCGCGGGCCGATCGTCACCGTGTTCGCGCCCGCGTCCTTGTCCACCACAAACACCGGGTGCCCCAGCGCGACGCCTACGCGCCGGCGCTGCCCGATGGTGAACCGGTGCTGACCCTCGTGCTCGCCCACCTTGTGCCCCGAAGTGTCGAGAATGTCGCCGCGACGCTGCGCCCCCTCCACGCGCCGCTCCACCAGCCCCGCATAGTCGTTGTCCGGCACGAAGCAGATCTCCTGCGAGTCCGGCTTGTCGAAGGTCGGCAGGCCCAGTTCCTTCGCCAGCGCGCGCACCTCCGCCTTGCGCATCCCGCCGATCGGCAGCAGCGTGCGCTCCAGCCGCTCCCTTCGCATCCCGAACAGCGCGTACGACTGGTCCTTCGAGACATCCAGCCCGCGCATCAGCCGCGCCGCGCCGTCCGTGCCACGCTCCACACGCGCATAGTGACCCGTCGCCACACGCGATGCGCCGATCTGCTCCGCGTACTCGTGCAGTCTTCCGAACTTCAGCCAGTCGTTGCAGCGCACGCACGGGTTGGGCGTCCGCCCCGCGCTGTACTCATCCACGAAGTACTCGATGATCCGGTTGAAATCCCGCTTGAAGTTCACAACATAGAACGGCACGCCCAACTCCGCGCTCACCAGCCGCGCATCCGCCGCATCGTTGATCGAGCAGCACCCGCGATGCCCGATCCGAACCTTCTCCGGGGCGCACGCGATCTGCCGGTCATCAAACTCAACCGGCGCGTCCAGTTCCTCGCCCGGCGAGCCCAGACGCATGAAGCACCCCACCACCTCCCACCCCTCGCGCAGCAGCAGCGCCGCGGCGACGGATGAATCCACGCCGCCCGACATCGCCACCAGCACCTTGCCCTTGTCCGCTGCGCCCTTCATGACCAATGGTAGAAAGGCCGACGCGAATCGCCCCGCCCCCCCCGCCCCCCCGCCCCCCCGTCACGCTCACAACCCCAGGCTCGGCCCCGTCGCCGGGCCGACACGCGGACCCGCCGGCCCGCCGGGCGCCGCCCCGCTGCGCACCGCGCCGCGCTCGATCGCCGCGGCGACCGCCTTGCTGATCTCCACGAACCGCATCCGCAGTTCCGTCAGCGCACGCGACAGGTCCGATGCCTCTTCCTCCGTCAGGTTGCCCTTGGTCTTCTCTTCCAGAACGCCCAGAAGATCGATGTGAAACTTCGCGTGCTCCAGCGAGACCATCGCCCGACCCGTCTCCGGATCGGGGAACCCCCCCATGTACATCAGCGCCTGCGTGATCATCGAGCCCAGCAGCGTCTGAAAATCCGCAGGCGGAAGGCCTTCCATCTGCGCGTCGCCGTCCCCCGCCGGCGCGGGCTTCGCCGCCGCGGACTTCTTCTCCTGCTCGGCGAGTTTGGCGCGCTCCGCCTGCGCCTGCGCCTTCCAGTCGCTGTCGATCACGATCTTCGGCTCGCCGGGGTTCTGCGACATCCGCCGCTCCTCATTGCCGCGGCACGCGGCTCGCCGACTATAGGGCCGTTTGAACCCCCACGCCGTTCCGTGTACCCTCACCTGCGCCGGCGCGCTGCCGGCAACGCCGGAATCACCGATGCGCACGGAAGCCACGATCCTCACGTTCGCGACCGCCGCGCTGCTCGCGCTGTGCGGCCTCGCGGCGTGCCGTTCCGACGAATCCAGACCCCAGCCCGCGCGCGTCACCGCCGAGCGCTTCGCCCCGCGCCACGCCCCACCCGCCGATGAACCGCCCGCCGCCGATGCGCGGCCTGCCGACCAGCCCGCGCCCACGGCCCCCGCCCGTCCGCCGCGAACCCAGCCCCCCGCCGCCGCGATGCGCGCCGACACCCTGCCCATCCGTTCGTTCATCGGCGAGCCCGAACTCGCGCCCGCTCTGCACGTCGCGCCCGCCGCCGACTCCGTCGTGCTCGAATCCGTGATCGGGCAGATCAACGGCCGACCCGTGTTCGCATCCGAGATTCTCGACCCGCTCGATGGCAAACTCCGCGCCATCGCCGAGCGCGTCGGCGCCGACCGAACGGCCTTCCGAAACGAGTCGGCCATGGAAGTCCTCGGCGTTCTTCAGAAGAAGATCCGCGACGAACTCATCCTCGCCGAGGCGCGTTCCTCCCTCACCCCCGAGCAGCAGCAGGGCCTGTTCTTCTTTCTCGGACAGGTGCAGCGCTCCATGGTCAGTCAGCAGGCCGGCAGCCGGCTCCTCGCCGACGAGGCGACCCGCGAGTCCTCCGGCCGCACGCTCCAGCAGGAGGCACGCGACCAGTTGGAACTCCGCCTCATCGAGCACGAGATCAACCGTAAGATCTACTCCCGTGTCAACATCCCCTGGCGACTGGTCCGGCAGGAGTACGAGCGCGACCCCGACCGCTTCAATCAACCCGGCGTCGCCGTCTTCCGCGTCATCTCCGTCCCCATGGCCGATGCCGAGCGCGTCCGCGCCGCCGAGCAGGCCATCGCCGAAAAGCCCTTCGCCGAGGCCGCGGCCATGGACTTCAATGCGTTCCTGCGCGACACCGGCGGCCTGCAACGGCGCGAGTTCCGCGGCGAACTCTCACAGGCCGGCCTCTTCGCCGCCCCGCTCAACGATGCCGCCCGCGCGCTGAACATCGGCGAAACCGCCGGCCCCATCCGCTGGGACAACGCCCTCGCGTGGCTGCACCTCGAATCCGTCGAGCCCCCCATCTCGCGCTCGCTCTACGACGCCCAGATGGAACTCGATCTCGAACTCCGCGACCGAAAGCGCCGCGCCGAGAGCGAGGTCTACTTCATGCGCCTGCTCAGCCGCGGCAGTTTCACCGAGATCGAACGAATGATCGAGCAGGTCCTCGCCATCGCCGCCGAACGCTACCTGCCCACGCGAGTGCAGTAGCATGCGCGCCCTGCTCGCACGCATCGCCCACGCCCTCCGCCCCCCCGCTTGGTCGGCCAACCGCGACCCCCTCGGCCCCGCGGGCGAACGCGCGGCCGAGAAATACCTCGCCGCGCACGGCTACCGCGTGCTCGCTCGCAACGCCCGCGTTCCCGCCGGCGAGGCCGACCTCGTCTGCACCGCCCCCGATGGCAGGACCATCGTGCTCGTCGAGGTGAAATCGCGCCGCGTGGTCGAGGGAGTGCCATCGCCCCCGGCCGAACTCAACGTCACCGCGCACAAACGCCGCAAACTCCGCGCCATCATGCGCCGACTCACCCGCGCCAACCGCTGGGGAACGCGCCCGCGACGCATCGACGTGATCGCCGTCGACTTCATCGGCGATCAACCCGCCGAACTGCGGCACCACCCAGGCGCGGTGGCGCTGTAGAGAGCCCCGAGCGCACACTCGGAATCCGGCCCGCTGCAAGGCCGACGACCACACGCCCCTTCACGCGCCCTTCACCGATCCAGCCACGTCTGCCAAGCGCGGATCGTGCGATCGAGTTCATACCGCGCGCCGCACTCAGGACACTTGCCCTCCTGGGCAACGCCATGCAGCGAGTAGCCGCACTCCGTGCACGCCCGGAAGCGAAGTTGAACCACCCGCCGTTCCACCTGCAACCGGCGACGATCCCAGAGAAACGTCAGCACACCTGCCGCGCCGAACAGGCCCCACGCGATCACGATCACAGAACTCCGCCACCGCCAGGGAATCTCGTCGTGCACATACGCGACATACAGCACCACCTGCGTGCTGAACACCCACGCCGCGACAACCGGTCGCAGTGTCGGCAGTACGCCCGGCCGCGGCAACTTCTTGTCGTGTCCCGGTCCGCGCCCCATGTCGCCCTCACGTGACCAACGCCGCGATGCGCTCTCATCATACCGCCTGCTTGTCCTTGTCCTTCCGCTCCGCCAACTTCCCGCGGAAGGCCATCTCAAGCCGCATCTCTTCCGCACGCGTCGGGTCGATCTTCTCCGGCAGTATCACGCTGAACATCGACCCGCGACCGACCTCGCTGTCGAGTTGGATCTCGCCCTGAAGGATCCCCGTCAGTTCCTTGCAGATCGCCAGCCCCAGCCCCGTGCCCGCGTGCCGCCGCGTGTGCCCGCTGTCGGCCTGCTGAAACTTCTCGAAAATCCGCTGCCGGTCCTCGGGCGCGATGCCCGGCCCCGTGTCCAGCACGCAAATGCGCACCCGGTCCGCCGCGCCGGGTCCCTCCGTCGCGCGGCCCGGCAATCGCTCCGCTCGCAGCGTCACCTTGGCGCTCCCCGCCCCCCCCGCCCCCCCCATCCCCATCGCGCCCGCCTGGCCGCCGCCGCCCGTCCACGCGCCGTTGCCAGACCCCGCGCCCGCCGCGTTCCACTTGTCGCTCGTGAACTTCACCGCGTTGCTCAAGAGGTTGAAGACCACCTGCTGCAGTTTCTTGCCATCGGTCTCCATCACCGGCAGGTCGCCCGGCAGTTCGATGATCAGTTCCACGCCGCCGCGATCGGCCAGCGGACGCATCAACGCCGCCAGCGTCTCCAGCACCTCGCGGAGATTCACCTGCTCGATGCGCAGTTCCATCCGGCCCGCCTCGAGTTTGGCCAGTTCCAGCAGGCCCGTGATCAGTTCCAGCAGGTTCCGCCCCGAGGTCTGGATGTTCTCCAGGTACCGCCGCCGCTTGGTCAGCCGCGTCGAGTCGTCCCCCGCCTCCGCCTCCTTGTCCGCCGCCTCGATCAGCAGTTCCGTGAACCCGATGATCGAGTTCAGCGGCGTGCGCAGTTCGTGGCTCACGTTCGCCAGAAACTCGCCCTTGAGTTTGTTCGCCTCGTACAGCGCGACGTTCCGCTCCGCAAGTTCGTTCACGCGAAGGTCCAGCGAGCGGTTCATCGCGCGCAACTGCTCCTGCGTGCTCGACAGCGCCTCGAGCATCTGGTTGAACGTCTCGCCGAGTTCCTCGAACTCGTCCCCCGTGCGGATCTCCGACCGCACGCCCACGTCCCCCTCACGCACCATCTCCGCCGTGTCCTTCAACGCGCGAACCGGCCCCAGGATCAGCCGGTTCGTGATCAGATAAAACACCAGCACCGCCAGCCCCAGCGCGATCAGCCCCGCGCTCAGCAGGTACGCCATGTTCACCAGCATCTGCGTCCCCGCCGTCGCCGACTCGCGACGCAGGTACACCACGCCGTCGGGCTCCTCCCGCGGCGAAGCCGCGGGCCGGACCGCCTTCGCGAACCGATACTCGCGCTTCAGCCCCGCCCAGCGCGACTGGTGCTCCTCGAGGTGCTCGGGGTCCTCGATCATCCGCGCCCAGGCGCGCCCGACAAAGTCGTCGCTGTGACCGGCCGCCGCTTCGGGCGTCAGCAGAACCACCTTCGCCCCGCCGACATCCGCCTCGACCCCCGGCCGCAGGAGCGGGCCCGAGCCCGTCAGTTCCGCCGCGGAAGTCTCCCACGCCGACACCAGTTCGCGCGACAGTTCCCGCTGCGATTCATCGACGATCGCGCTCATCCGCAGCCACGAGACCGACAGCGCGGCGACGATGATCAGCACCACCGCCGCTCCGAAGAGCAGCAGGCACTTGTTCGCAAGTGAGATGCCTCGCCACATCGCCGAAAGTCTAGCGGGCCCGGCTCATCGCGCAGGGCCACGCCCGCGCGGACTCCCTTACTTCGCCCGCTTCACGTTCCGGTACTTGTCGTGGCAGTCCTTGCACGAGTGCTCCACCGCGCCAAACAGCGCGCCCAGCGTCGCGGCGTCCTTCTTCGCAACGATCGCATCCTCCAGCGCGCGGGCCTCTTCCCACGAACGCTTGAGCAGCGCGGTGAACTCCGTCGAAATGCCCTTGCACTCGGCATCGTCCATCAGCACGCGGTAGTGGTCGGCCATGCGCCCGGCCTCCGCCGCGGGAACGATGTCCGGATGGTCCCCGGGGACCTGCCACCCGGCCTTCTTCACGTGCTCGAGGTTCACAAAGCAGAAATCGATGCCCACCATGTTGTCGACAAGTCCCGAGACCGTCGCGACCGAAGGAAACTGGTCGGCCGGGGGCACCTGCTCGAGAAAACTCCGGTACTCGGGCGAGATCGACGACACGCACTCGTACAGGCCCGGATAGTTGGGCGAGGTCTTCGCGGCCTTCAGGAACGCGATGCCATCGTGCGGAGTCATGTCGCCGACGATCACCGCCGCGCTCGCCGCCGCGGCGGGCCCGCGGTGCTTGCCGTGATGGCAATGGATGTACACCGGGCCCGGCAGGTCGCGGTACGCCTTGGCAAGCAGCACCTGCTTCTCGGTGTCGATGCCGTCGTACCCCACGGGAAGGTGCACGTAGCGGATGCCGTACGCCGCAGCGCGATCGACCAGCGGCCTTGCGCCATCGACCGAGATGATGGTCTTCACGCCCAGAGCCTGCAACTCGGCGAACGCGGCATCGCTTTCCGGCGAGTTGCCGCTGTACATGCGGTCGGTCACGCGCAGCACGTTGTGCAACGGGCCGAGATCCTGCCCGGCGCGGCTGTTCAACTGCTCCGCCGGGACCGTTGGCCGCTCGAGCACGATGGTGCGCTCGGGCCCGGTGTTCTGTGCGGTATCGACACCTTCATCCGAAGCGCACGAAACCGCCGCGCCGATGATCGCCAACATCACGCCGCCAAGGACGATCGATCGACTCCTCATGGGCGATCCTCCACTGCCGGCGCGCGACGGCTCGCCGCGCACGGACAGGGAAGTATACGGAAAGCCGGCGGCGATGTTGCCGGTTCTCGCCTTCCGCAGCGCTTCACTGCTGCGCAAGGCTCTGGTACAGCATGTTCGCGTTGCCATCGGGATCGAAGAACGTCGCGAGTTTCACCATCCCGGGGAACGTGAGCGTGTCGCCATCGAACTTCACGCCGCGGCCTTCGAGTTGCTTGCGCGCGGAGTCCACATCTTTCACGCCCCACGTCGGCGTCGGACCTCCGGCCTTCACCTTCTCAACCTGCGAGAAGCCGATGTTCACGCCCTTGATGTGCGTCGACATCTCGCACCAGCCGATGTGCTCCACGTCGTAGAGCAGGGTGAAGCCGAGCATTTCCGCATACCACGCGGCCGAGCGTTTGCGGTCCGCCGACTGAACCGAGATCGTGAGTCCGCCATCGAGGCCGATGTTGATCGCCATGGTGGAGTTCCTTCGAAAGTGGGGCGTGTCGGAGCCTTGACGCAGAAAGTATAGCAACTATACTTTCTGCGTCAAGTGGCCTCCGACCGTCTCATCACCCTCTGCCATCGCGCCTGGGCCTTGCCGGTCCTGGCCGAGATGCACCGTGCCGATGCCGCGGGAATGGGCGGCGCGAGACTGGTCGCGCTCTCTTACACGTTTGGTGCGAGCCCGAACGCGATCCGGTCTTCGCTGGATCATCTCATCGCGCTCGGGCTCGCCGCGCCCAACCCCGGGCACGGCCATCCGCTCCGACCCGAGTACATTCTCACGAAACGCGGTGCGCGGCTTGCGCCCGCGTGCGCTGCGCTGGATGACTCGCTGCTCTTGTTTCGGCTTCGTCAGGAGGCGATGCACAAATGGGCACTGCCGACGATCCACGCCGCGGCGGTGTTGAGGCCGGCTCGGTTCACCGCGCTGGGCGATCAACTCCGGGGCATCACGGACCGTGCGCTGTCGCAGACGCTCAGGTTGCTGACGGCCGGGGGGGTTCTGCGGCGAGAGGTTCGAGAGGGCTTCCCGCCAGTTCCGCTGTACGACCTGACCGGCACGGGCGAGGCGATTGCGCCGTTTCTTGAGCCGCTCGCGGCGGGTTAGGGCCCCGCGCAGGGCCTGTGGCGGCCCTCCTGCCGGAGCGTTGTCCTTTGCCCTCCGGGGCGGCTACCATCCATCGATCTCTGTATCGCTGCGTCCGTCAGGTTCGGCCGCACATTGGATCGCCGACGCTTTCTCTTGCCCGAGTTCAAGCAGCCGGTTTCAATCTCAAGGGCAGGACAAAGCATCATGAAACTGTACGTCGGCAATCTGTCTTTCAGCACCACCGAGGCTCAACTCCGCGAACTGTTCGAGGCTCACGGCGAGGTCACCTCGGCCTCGCTGGTCATGGACCGCGAGACGGGCCGTCCCCGCGGCTTCGGGTTCGTCGAGTTCGCCTCTGACGAGCACGCCCGCGCGGCCATCGAGGCCCTCAGCGGCAAGAACATCGACGGCCGCAACCTCACCGTCAACGAGGCCCGGCCCCGCGAGGGCGGCGGCGGCGGCGGTGGTCGCGGCGGGTTCGGCGGCGGCGGCGGTGGCCGCGGCGGATACGGTGGCGGCGGCGGCGGCGGCGGTGGCCGTCGCGGCGGCTGGTAATCCGGCCTGACCATCGGTCAATCTCAAAACTCAAGGAGCCGGGTCCGCAAGGGCCCGGCTCTTTTTCCATAGACTGTGTTTGAATGGATGCGATCCGGCACATCCTTCCAACCGCGCTGCTCCAGCCACCCACGGCGAACATCGCCGCGAGGCCCGAGATGGCCCAGACCAAGGTCGATCAGACCCTCGAGCCGACCCATCGGATCAAGTTCGATGGCTCGGACCGGATCTCGCACATCTCGTTCTCGCCCGATGGCCACACGGCGTATTGCCTTGTGCCCGGGCAGCGCGTGGACCTGTGGGCGCTGGGCCGCGAGTGGTGGCCGGAACTTCTCGGCGGCGTGCTCACGCTCCTGGTGCTCGCGTATCTGCTCGTGCTGCTGCGCGTGCTGCGCCGGCCGCAGCGCCGTGGCGCGCCGCACTGCCGAAACTGCAACTACGACGTCACGGTTCAGGCGCCTCACTCGGTCCTGCCGCGGCGGGAACGCCAGCAGCCTGCGCGGGGAACGCTGTGCCCGGAGTGCGGCGCCGACCTCTCGCGCAAGCGGCCGAGGCGCGGAAGAACGACCGCGAGGCGGCTGCTCGTGCCCACCGCATTCATCGCACTCTCCGCCGCGGCGTACATCGGCCTGCACATCGCACGCGTGCCGCGAACAGGGCCGCCCAACAGCGGGCCCGAAGTGTGGTCCTCATGGGTGGATGACTTCGCCGAGCAACACCAGCTCGCGGCGATTCTCAAGCACAAATCACACGTCGCCCAGATCATCCGCGTTGACACACAAACCGGCACGATACTTGGCACACTGCGCACCCTTCGCGGCTATCCCGCTGGCGACATGCGAGTCTCGCCCGATGGCCGATTCATCGCGGTGGTTGGCGACAAGACCACACTTCTGTGGATCCGGACATCAAACGGTCGAACGGTCGCGCGGACGACGGGCGCGGAGTTTCAGAGCGGAATGCTCGATGTAGAGTGTGTCCTTGGAATCAGCGGGCCGGTGGGATCGCAGTGGGTGTACTACGCGGCGATCTATCTGGATTCGGACTTGTACCGGCTGTTGCGTTGGCGGCCCTCCGATTCCAAGCAAGAAGTGGTCATTGAACAACCGTTGTTCAAACGCGAGTTTCCGGGGGGCGGGGCTTCATGGTCCCCGCGTCAATACGCACTGCTGCACCGACCGGATGGAGTCGCGACGGTGTCGACGCCGCTGATTCGGGAGGCAATCCGCTCCAAACAACTCGAACTGACCATTCGTAGCCCCATCGAGCGCGGGGGCGGCATCGAAATGACCGTACCGGTACCCAGCCAAGCTGTGTCGCGTCGTATAGTGCCCAGCCCGTATGGACTGCAGGTGTTTCTCAATGCCGCGCAGAATGGAATAGTGTCGTTCAGCACCCAAACCGGGCAGCAACTCGACTCGTTCAGTTGCGACCAGCCAACTGATCGAAGCTCAATCTATCAGATCGCCATTTCGCCCAACGGCGAGTTGCTGTACGTGCCAGGGTTTCCCAACTCCTTCCTGGTGCGAGACCTCATGCGGGAGCGGTGGGCCGCGAAACTGAAGTTGCCCGAGCACTTTGTCGCGCCGAGTCCCGAGCCCTCCCAAGATGGTCGCTGGCTTGCGGTCATCGCGTTTGAAGGAACTGTGTCCGGCAACGCGCCCAGAAACCTGCACGAGCTCTTTCTGTTCGACGTCAGCGCACTCGGCAAAGAACCCCCGACCGGGAGTCCATCCGAAGACGCACCCGCGGCACCGTGAACCTCACCCCCCCAACGCTTTCACCTTCCGAATAGTCCCCAGGCATTCATCAAACGCCCGCGGGGCTCAGCGCAAGGGCGAGCCCGCAACGCCTGATAGACTTCAACTCCCGTGCACACGTCCTGGGCCGACAACTCCGCCGCGCAGGTTCAGTCCTCAGCGGCGAATATCGCCGCGAGGCCCGAGATGGCCCAGACCAAGGTCGATCAGACCCTCGAGCCGACCCATCGGATCAAGTTCGATGGCTCGGACCGGATCTCGCACATCTCGTTCTCGCCCGATGGCCACACGGCGTATTGCCTTGTGCCCGGGCAGCGCGTGGACCTGTGGGCGCTGGGCCGCGAGTGGTGGCCGGAACTTCTCGGCGGCGTGCTCACGCTCCTGGTGCTCGCGTATCTGCTCGTGCTGCTGCGCGTGTTGCGCCGGCCGCAGCGCCGTGGCGCGCCGCACTGTCGCAAGTGCAACTACGACGTCACGGTTCAGGCGCCTCACTCGGTCCTGCCGCGGCGGGAACGTCGGCACGCCGCGCCGGGAACGCTGTGTCCGGAGTGCGGCACCGACCTCTCGCTCAGGCGGCCGCGCCGCGGCCGGTCGCTGGCGCGGCGGATGCTCGTGCCCTCGGTGCTGCTTGGAGTGTGTGCCGCGGGCTACATCGCGTTGCACGCTGCGCGTGTGCCGCGAACGGGTCCGCTGAGCAACGCGCCGGAAGTGTGGTCGGCGTGGGTGGATGACCTTGATGCGCGGCACAAACTCGCGGCGATTCGCAAGCACCAAACCGCGGTGGCCCGGATTATTCGGGTCGACACACGGACCGGCGAGATAGTCGGCGCGTTGCGGACGATGCGGGGGTATCCCATGGGCGACATGCGGGTGTCGCCCGATGGTCGATTCATCGCGGTGGTTGGGGATCCGACAACCCTGCTGTGGATCCGCACATCGAACGGGCGGACGGTGGCGCGGACGAGCGGTGGGGAGTTCCACGGAGGGGGTGTTCATCCCGAGTTTGTCGTCGGGTTCAGCGGACCGGCGAACTCGCCGTGGGTGTTTTTCGCCGCGATCGATCTCCCCACGGGTACGAGCCGTTTGGTTCGTTGGCGACCCGGCGATGGAGTCCAGCAGGTCGTTATCGAAGAGCCGGCGTACGAGATGGCCTATGCGAACGGGATGACGGCGCACCATGTGCGCCGGTACGCGTTGCTGCATTGGCCGGAGGGAATCGCGACAGTCTCGGCGCCATCGTTCACCGAGGCGCATCAGACGTCCCGGTACGAACTGACTGTTCGCGGCGATGTCGAGCACGGCTCAGAGGTCGTCCGCGTGATTCCGGTGAGAGATTCGTTTGTGTTGATGAGCCCGCTGGTTCCCTCGCCGGAGGGACAATCGCTGTTTCTCAGCGCAAGTTCAAGGGGGATCATCGGCATCGACCTGCGGACGGGCGAAACACTGGGCACGGTGAGGCCCGCTCTCACGCAGCCGCCGAACCAGGAGTTGGCCATGTCGGCGGATGGTCAGCGACTCTTTGTGCCGGTGTTCCCGAACTCGGTCCTTGTGCGCGACATCTCACAAAGGCGATGGGTCGCCGAACTGAAGTTCCCGCCGGAGTTCATCGCGCCGTCGCCTGAACCCTCGCCGGATGGCCGATGGCTGGCGGTGGTGGCTTTTCACTCGAACCGCGCGGGCGCCGGGGCAAGGTACCTGCACGAGTTGTTTCTGTACGATCTGAGCGCGATCGGCAAGGAACCCGCCAGCGCGAGTTCACCCGACAGGGCGGGCGAGGGACGGCCGTGATGCACGCGCGGCGAGTTCGCCTACTTGTTCTGCCGCGGGAGTTCGAGTTGTAGCACGGGCGTGCGGAACATGCACGGGCAAGATGCCCGTGCTACCACCTCACCCCCCCGCCGCGCCTTCGCCGCCGGGCAGCGTCATCGACCACGGGTCGAGGTAGGTGTCGATGTCCTCGCGCCGGATGGTTTTTCCGTTCACATCCTTCTGGCCGACGACGGTCTCGTAGGCGAGTTGGCGGACGGTCTTGCCCTGCTTGAATGCGTCCTTGGCCAGCGCGGCGGACTTGTCGTAGCCGATCACCGGCACCAAACTCGTGCACATCGCCAAGGAGCCTTCGATCAGGCCCTTGCAGCGGTCGATGTCGGCCTGCAGGCCGCCCGAGCCCTCCGGCCCATCGAGCAGGTTGTCGGTGAAGACGTGGCACGAACGTGCCAGCAGGTGCGCGGAATCCAGCACGTTGGCGATCATCATCGGCATCGCGACGTTGAGATCGAGCAGCGAGCCGATCCCCCCCACTCCCCCCATCATCACCGCCGTGTCATTCCCCACAACCTGGCACGCGGCCATGATCACGGCCTCGCAAATCACCGGGTTGACCTTGCCGGGCATGATCGATGAGCCGGGCTGCACGGCGGGCAGGTTGAGTTCGCCGATTCCGCAGCGCGGGCCGGAGCCCATCCAGCGGATGTCGTTGGCGATCTTGGTGATGCTGACGGCGATGGTGCGCAGGTGCGCGGAGGCTTCGACGATCGCATCCTTGGCGTGCTGGGCCTCGAAATGGTTCACGGCCTCGCGGAAGTGGATGCCGGTTCGCTGCGTGAGTTCCGCCGCGACGAGCGCGCCGAACTGCTCGTGCGCGTTGATGCCGGTGCCGACGGCGGTGCCTCCGATGGCGAGTTCGGAGAGGGTGTGCAGGGCACGGTGCAGGCGCTCCTCGGCGTGGCGCATCTGCGAGGCGTAGCCGGAGAACTCCTGTCCGAGGCGGATGGGCGTGGCATCGGCCAGGTGGGTGCGGCCGATCTTGACGACCTTATCCCACGCCGCGGCCTTGCGTTCGAGCGATTCGGCCATCTTCTTGACGGCGGGGAGCAGGTCGTTGTGAATGGCCACCGCCGCGGCGAGATGCATCGCGGTGGGGAAGGTGTCGTTGCTCGATTGCCCCATGTTGACGTGGTCGTTGGGGTGGACGCCGCCCTGCTTGATCCACTCCGGGTCCTTGCTGCGTCCGATGGGCTGGTGAGCGCGGACGCAGACGAGGTTGGCGATGACCTCGTTGGCGTTCATGTTCGTGGAAGTGCCGGAGCCGGTCTGGAAGATGTCGACGGGGAAGTGGCGTGCGAGACCGCCGAAGGCGGGCAGGCCGTCCTGGATTTCGCGGCAGGCTTCGAGGATCGCCGCGGTGCGCTTGTCGTCGAGGCGGCCGAGTTTGTTGTTGACGGTCGCGCAGGCGGCCTTGAGGAGGCCGTAGGCCTTGATGACCTCTGCGGGGACGGGCCTGCCGGACATGGGGAAGTTGAGGACCGCGCGCTGGGTCGATGCGCCGTAGAGCGCATCGGCGGGGACTTCCATGGGGCCCATGGTGTCCTTCTCGGTTCGAGTCGCCTGCGCGGACGCGGCAGCGGCGGGCGTGGTGGAAGCGGCGGAAGGTGTGGCGGTGGTCATGGGCGAGTGTATGGGGGAGGAGCGGATTTTGGATTGCGGATCGAGCCGGATTCTGGATCGGGGATGAGACGCAGAGTCGGCCACGGATCGCACGGATGGGCACGGATCGGAGCGGATGACGGATGATGGCCGGGAGCGGGAGCGGTTTTGGACTGGAAGCGATTGCGGCCACGGATGACACAGGTGGACAGGGATCGGAGCGGATGAAAGATGTGGTGGCCGGGAGCGGGAGCGAATTTGGACGGGAAGCGATTGCGGCCACGGATGACACAGGTGGACAGGGATCGGAGCGGATGAAAGATGTGGTGGCCGGGAGCGGGAGCGGATTTGGTCGGGACGCAAAGGCGGCCACGGATGACACAGGTGGACAGGGATCGGAGCGGATGAAGGATGATGGCCGGGAGCGGGAGCCTGGGGTTGGGCCGCGGATGCCAGCCGGGCGACCGCCGAGTTCGGAGTGCGCTTCGGCCCGATCCAAACCGCCAAACTCGCAATCCAATATCTCCCGCCCACCCCAACCCCGAGAAGTCCCGCCGCGGCTTGACCGATGTAGACGCTCGGCTACGCTTTGGGCCTACCGGCCCGACCCTTCCAACTCCCTACCGGGGGCGGCGTGAGGGTTGCGGAACCTCTGTGCTCGCCGTGAGTTCGCGGCCCGTTTCGCGTTTCGCAGTAGGGACTCTACGTATCGCAGTTGGCAGTTGGAAGTTGACATTTTGCACCGGGCAGTTGGCAGTTGTCCGATTCTGCATTCGAAGTTCCACAAGTCCGTTTCCTCCATAGCTCAATGGTAGAGCGATCGGCTGTTAACCGATAGGTTCCAGGTTCGAGCCCTGGTGGAGGAGTTCTGAGAAAGGCCTCGTAAAGAGGCCTTTTCTCGTTAACGGTCTGGGCCTTTCGCCCACCGCGCGTAACTCTCGGGAATCGTGGCACTTCCTGATAGTCCACGATTTGCCGGGCGCTCTCGAATCCGAGACATCGCATCGCCGTTTCGGTCGCCACGCCGGGGTTGGGGGCCGGAAGTCTCTCCGCGCTCTCAAACGCCCGGGCGGGTCTGGTTAACGCGCCGCCGGGGTGAACGAGGGGTGAGATTCGGACCCTGCGCCGCTCCCCGACCGTTTCGCGTATTCAGAGGCAGGCGGCCCGCACCGGACGCGGGCCCCATTCCAGCATCAGGTGCGAAGCCGAGCGCCACGCGCACGCCCGCACGGATGCATGTCCCCCTTCACGGAGGATGTGCCCGTGCACGACACCGCGCTCATGGACGATGCGCCCGCCCCCACCCCCCCAACCGCCTCGCTTGATCCCGATGCCCCGACCACGCCCGCCGCGCGGCTGGACAACATCGCAGCCATCTTTGCCGAGGGCATCCGCCGCCGGCGGCGACAGGTCGCCATTTCGGGGCCGAGCATCGAGCATCAAGAAGGCTCTCCGACTCGACTTGAACTCTCCGAGCATGCCCGCCCTGATGGGTCGCGTGGTTAACGACCACGAGAACGGAGACCCTGATGGCGATCGATGTGAATGCAGCCGAACGGGCCTTGGAACAGATGACGGTGCCGCAGCTGAAGCTGCGGTACGCCAAGGTCTACGGCGAAGAAACTCGCACGCACCACAAGGTGCTGCTCATCAAACGAATTCTCTGGCGGATGCAGGCGCTTCGGGAGGGGGACCTCTCCGAGCGCGCCCGCCAGCGGGCACGCGAACTGGCCAATGACGCCGACCTGCGGCGAAGCCCGCCACGCGCCCAATCGCCGGACGCGCCCAAGCCCTGGGCCAACGGCGAGAGCGTGGTGAGCGTGCCCATCCACACGCGAGAGGACGGGCGGCTTCCGCCACCCGGGACGGTCCTCCGCCGCGAGTACAAGGGCCGTGCCGTGTTCGTCCGCGTGCTGCCCAAGGGCTTCGAGTTTGAGGGAGACGTCTACCGGTCGCTGAGCGCCATCGCGGCGAAGGTGACCGGCTCGCACTGGAACGGATTCCGCTTCTTCGGGCTCAATGAGCCCGGCACCACGGAGGGCAACTCATGAAATCGTCCATCAATACAGCACCACCCAAGCCGTCCGGCATGCCGACGGTGCGGTGCGCCATCTACACCCGCAAGTCCAGCGAACAGGGACTCGAGCAGGAGTTCAACTCGCTGCACGCCCAGCGCGAAAGCGGCGAGGCGTACATCGCCAGCATGAAGCACGAGGGGTGGGTGGCGCTGCCGGACCAGTACAACGACGGCGGCTTCACCGGCGGGAACACCGACCGACCCGGCTGCCAGCGGCTAATGGCGGACATTGAGGCCGGCAAGGTTGATTGCGTGGTGGTCTACAAGGTCGACCGCCTGTCACGATCGCTCTTGGACTTTGCCCGCATGATGGCGGTCTTTGAGAAGCACCGCGTGTCGTTCGTATCGGTGACGCAGCAGTTCAACACCACGCAGTCGATGGGGCGGCTCACGCTGAACATCCTGCTCTCGTTCGCCCAGTTCGAACGCGAGATCATCTCGGAGCGGACTCGTGACAAGATCGCGGCGTCTAAGCGCAAGGGCAAGTGGTTCGGCGGCAAGCCGATCCTGGGGTACGACCTCGCGCCTCAGCCCGCGGGCGGGAGCAAGCTCGTGGTCAACGCGGCGGAGGCGGAACTCGTCCGCGAGGTCTACCACCTGTATCTGGAGCACCGCTCGCTCACCAAGGTGGCCCAGATCCTCAACGCCCGCGGCTGCACGAGCAAACGCTGGACGACCCGCAAGGGCACGGCGGTCGGCGGCCGCGTGTGGGACAAGCACCTGCTGATCAACCTCCTCACCAACCCGGCCTACGTGGGCAAGGTCAAGCACAAGAAGGAGTTGTTTGCCGGCGAACACGCGGCCATCGTCGACGAGCGGCTGTGGCAGCAGGTCTTTCAAACGATCAAGCACAACGGCCGCACTGGCGGCATGCACGTCCGCAACCAGCACGGCGCGCTGCTCAAGGGGCTGATCCACTGCGGGCCGTGCGGGCACGCGATGGGCCACACCTACAGCGTCAAAGACGGCAAGGCCGCGTACCGCTACTACGTCTGCTACGTCGCCCAGAAGCAGGGCTGGCACGCATGCCCGTCGGGCTCCCTTCCCGCCGAGCAGATCGAAAGGCTGGTAGTCGATCGGATCAAGCACATCGGCGGCGATGCCGCGTTGGTCGCGGCGACATTCCGCCAGTTGCAGAGCGGCATCCGCTCTCGGAGCGTCCAGATCGAGAAGGACCACACTGCGAGCAAGCGCGAGATCCAGAAGATTGAGGGCGACATCCGCAAGGCCGCGATGACGGCGGGCACGGACGCCAACGCGGCTGCCTGGCTGGCCGACCTCCACGAACGCCTGGCGACGGCCAGCGAGCGGGCGCGAGTTCTTCGCGCCGAGGCGGACCAGGTCGACGGTGAGTCGATCACCCAGTCCGACGTCGCGACCTCGCTTCGCGAGTTCGCCGCGACGTGGGACGTGCTCTACCCGCGGGAACAGGCGGCCGTGCTGGCGAACCTCGTCAAACGGGTGGACTACGACGGTGCAAAGAAGACGGTGTCGATCACGTTCCATCCGGCCGGGCTGCGCACGCTCGGCCAAGCACCCGTTGAGCACGAGGAGGTCGCATGAAAGACATGCACGACGTCACGATCGAGTTCCCAGTGCACTTCACGCGGGGGGCGGCTGGCCGGAAAGAGGTCAACGTCGGCGTGGAGCCCGCCGCGCCGCCCGTTGAAGCGGGCTGCGTTCCCCGTGTCGCCCGCCTGATGGCGCTGGCGATCCGGTTTGAGGAGTTGGTTCGGATGGGCGAGGTCGAATCCCATGCCGATCTGGCCCGCCTCGGCCAGGTCACGCGGGCTCGGATCAGCCAGATCATGGACTTGCTGTGCCTGGCTCCGGACATCCAAGAGGAGTTGCTGCTCCTGCCCCGCGTTGAGCGTGAGCGCGATGCGGTCAGCGAGCACGAACTGCGCACAGTGTGCGCCGTCTCGGACTGGCGCGAGCAGCGTCGGCGATGGCGGGAGTTGGCGGGCGCTGCACGCGGCCCACAGAACTGACAACAGCCCGACGGACCTCGTGAACGTGGGAAGCGCAGTCTGAGGCATGCACACTCAAACGACAACCAGCGAGTCTCGGGACCCCGGGGGGTATGCAAAGAGAGGGTGGATAGCGGGTGTCGAACGGGGCTCCGCCGCTCACGCCCCTCGCCGCCAAGATCGGAGGGACGGGCGCGTCTCACCCGGTGCGGTCGTTCGACCGCAGGTGGTGAGTTGAGTGTCCCTATCCACAAGCTACTCGAACCGATTCTCGATCCGGAATGGCGGGGATTTGCGGAAAGTGCTCGGTTGACGCGCGACGAGGGGAGATGTTTGCCTAAGCCGACGGAGTTGACTCGAATGAGGTGCGGCGGGGCGGAACGCTGTTTGCGAGCCGCTGGCGAGGTACAAATACTCCAGACCTAGCCACCAGCCATCGCGAAGAGGACCGGAGTCAGTGCGGGAGAGCCGTGGCCGTCGCCCCACGACGGTATCGTCCATGCCGAAGCGTCATCCGCCCCCTCGATATCTGACATGTACCGGAACCAACCACCCGCGATTGCCATCTCCGTGCCTCAGGCGATCGACCGCACAAGACTGAATCAGGGCGTGTGGAACCGCTTTTTTCTAGCACAAGTGTCAGATTCTCGCGCTTGACGTTCTACGCCCCGGCGGCGTGACAGCCAGCCCCAAACGACTGGGGCTTTTGACAATGTTATCGCGTACCTTCATCGCGTGCTGGAGACACGGATTGCGCCCCATGCACCGCACAGGATCCAGAACACGGGCGCACCAACTCCGACGGTGAACATAGAGCCACCAATCACGATCGCCAGCAGTATGAAGAAGTCGGCCCAACTGCGCAGATACAGGCCGACACCAAACGGACCAAACAGCAGGCCGACGATAAACGCTAGGCCCATACTCTTTCCCTTGCCGACCGGAGGGCGTTCATCGCTTTTGGGGGACGCGTTACCGCTGCCATTACCGTAGCCGTTGCTGCTCATGGATGTCTCATTTCTGCTCAGGAACGCACCTGCACCGGGATCACATACTGAGGCGCAGGTCGCTGTGATGTCTGTAATCTGGCATCCCCTACACGAAGGCGTGAGGCCCATCGCCTATTCGGGAAACGCTTTGCTTATCTATACCGTCTCGGCTATGCGAGCACGATCCACTAGCCGCCACGCTCGTTCACCCTTGCGGGATTGACGGGGGAAGCAGTATGCCCGCTTCGCGGCAATGGGTCCATCGGAATGGCCTTCCGGTTTGACATCCTCCGGCCAATCCATGATGGTTGTGGCTTGGGCGTAGTTCGGACCGAGCAGGGTTGCTATTTGTGCGTCTGAGAACTGAGACTTCGCAACGCCCGGAATGGTCTCGGGCAGCTCCGACAGCGAACCATGCTCAGCCGTGAAGCACTTGAGAAGCAAACACTCGGTGTCGATGGTCTGCAACTGCGCCGTGTACGCACCTTGAAGCGAAGCTGGAAGACCGTGAAGCAGCATCCAGTCAATTACAATGTCCCACTGCGCTGACACAATGTCATCTGGTAGCGACGTAACATCTGCGACACGAAACTCTATGGCACACTTTGGTGCTGCCTTTCCGGCAATGTGCGTCTGCTTGATGGACGCCCACCGGTCACGGCCACTATCAATCGCGCGCGGCGAGATGTCAACGCATGTCACTTGCAGACGCTCATGGTTCCATTCTGGCAGTGCCAGCACGGCATCGATGATTCGCTTGCCATATCCAGAACCGAGATCTAGAACACGTTCGCAGCGATCAAGTGGTAGGCGGCATTGGCGGATGAACTGGGTCAGGTCCTGCGTGTCTAACTCGTACCACGCCGGATATCCTCGATAAGCGTCGTCCCACAGTTTTGCTCGCTGGGTCTTCATTGTGGCTCCTCATTGAATCGCCGCGCATCGGCTACTCCAGTGAGACCCGCAACAAGATGAGAGATTGCGCGCCGTGCTGCCGATTTGTTCATTTGCGGTGCGATAGCGCGATGCAGGAGGCAACCTTGGAGCAGATGGCTCGCAGCTCACGGCCGACTCGAGACGGAGGCAGCGGAGTGGGGCTTCCGCGAAGAACAATTGTCTCGAAAACGTGGGTTTCGTGGACCGTCAAATCTCGCGACGCTACCTCAAGGGCGTCACGAAGCACATCGAGCCCACCGACCAACGTTGGCTCGTTTATGATCGCGTACACTCGAAGGCACTGGATGCCCCTGCAGTGATGAACCGCAGCCGATGAGGCATCGATGCCCAAATCGGTGCCCAGCTGAGCCCAGCTTGCCGAGGGGCGACAAAACCTCATCGCCAGAACGCTTGCTTGCGAAGCGGAGAGATAACCCAGCGCGGCGGCGGGCTCGATTGCATTACTCCAATCAACCAAGCGTGCAGGGCAAGTGCCGACTTCTGGCCGCAGGTCGCACACACGTTCTGCGTCGTCCCCAAGATCATGTGATGCTACGGCACGCCAGCGCTTCTGATTTCGCATTGCGCGATAGACTTCACGCTGCGCAATGGTCGTCACAAAGGTCTGGAATGAGGAGTCCCCTCGGAAGTTTGCGAAGCCGCGCCAAGCCCTGGACGCGGTTGCGGCGTAGGCGACATCTGCGATCTCCGCGTTCCGAGCGAGCTTCAGGCAATACGCCTTTACCCGATCCGCGACCAGAGCCCAAGCCTCCTCAAACTTTGCTGGACCATTGTGAGTCATTTCATGCCTAAGACTTGCTGTGGCCAGATTGGCAATGCCTCAGGCAGCTGGAGAGGGTGACGGCGAAAGCCACGACCAGAAATCGGGGACGAGGGCGGCATAGTGTGACCAGAGCATGAAGGGGACCAAGACGCGGAACTGCTTGACGATCTGCTCACGGAGGTCTGCATTGTCGCCGGCACTACTTCCGGCGAAGAACGCCTTCGCCGCAGCGTCAAGAAGGGGCTGAATCGCAATCGCGGCACCCTTCACTTCCTCCAACGGGAAGGCAGCGTTCGGTAAAGTGACTTCGCTCAGCGTGTCATCAGTCAGAGGGGCAGCGTCGGTCCTTGAGTGGAGCAGAAGCTGCGGTTCCTCCCCGGTTACATACGCGCTGATGACGGTGTAGTACTTCGGTGGGCCCTGAAGCCTTGCATGCCCTGGAAGTCTCAGGGCCGGAGAGGCGAACACTGCCCAGGCAGGTTGGCCCCAGCGGAGCGTGGGCAGCGGGATCGACTTGGCAAACTCAACCGGCACCTCGTGAAGCAGCGTCAAATTCGTGCGCAACGCCCGTTGCAAGTCGGCCAGCAGCAGGCTTTTCGGTGGTGAGGGATTCATGCAGGTGGTCTCCACGATCATTGCTCCAGTTCACGCTGATCTACTACGCGAGAGAGTACTCTTGGCTGCCGACGTCGGTGACGACCATCACGCCGCCAGCGTTTGCCCAAGCATCGGTGAGTGTCGTGGCGGTCACAAACTGGTCGGCGCGCCCAGTACCGCTGTCGTTCAGATAGAAACCAACGAGGGAGCCATCGGCTGGATCGCGGGCCACGCCTGTGACGGTGATGGCGTGATTGGGCCCCCCGCTATCGAAGTAGGCCGCGTCGTTCCACAGCACACCTGCGTTGACTTCAGCGATTACACCGCGTCCATCTTGGACAGCGTCGGCAAGATCTTCCAGGCTTTGCTCGACTTTGGCGCTGGTGGGCAACCCATGTGAAACAAGAATCTCTCTCTGGTCAAAAACCGTCGTGCCGCCGCGCTCTTGGGGAGAGTCGGCACTCACGTCGCAACGACCGTGCTCAACTGCCCAAGCGACCACATACTGCTCCGTTGCAGGGAACCCGAATTGGCAAAGAACACCCGAGGCCGAGCAGAGTCCGCACGTTCCCTTGAACCCGTACGAGTTGTCTCCCTGCGGATGGCAGAAATCCGCAAGCCTGCTATGGTCGCCAAACACCACGACTTCGCGGCCGTCGGGCAGGACTTCGAGCAGGCCCGGAACATCTGAGAATCCCTCGTCGAAGTCCGGGCGCGAATCAGGCGTGCTGGGATCAAAATCACGCATGAACTGGTCTCCGATGGTTCAAAGAGTGCTTCACCAGATATCTGACCCATGCTGGAAGGACTCATTGCGCGGAATTCGCAAACGGGCTGCGGGCTTACAGCGCCTATGGAAATTTGGCAGCAAACTCCAAGAGCGTATGGCTGGCGTTCGGGCTGATGGTATCCCCCGGCTGTGATGGCAAGCACGCTCAGTTCGGGAATCAAGACGAATCGTCGGTTGTTCGGTCAGCAGAACCTTCCAGTCAATTGGCCGAGGTGGGCTGGACAGAGGGCCTCCCGGTCTCCCCGGCTGAACACGGACCTACTCCGATTCTGTAGGTGGAAGGCGAGTGGGCTTGGACCCTGCGGGGCCCGGCTCAGGCGGCCAGACAGTTCGCCGCCCACGCAGCACCCTGTGCAGCAGAGCATTTCTCGCCAAGCGCGCAATAGATCGAAGCGCGAGAGGTCTGACTGGTGACTCACACGACTGATGACACCCCGAGATCTGGCTGCTGATCTCAGGGAGTGCGAACGTCTAGCAGCTGGAGACTTGCACATGTCGAACCACTGGGTACATCTTGCACATTCCGCGTCCCACGGCGGAAAGGTCGGAGCTGTGGTACTGATCATCATCGGGATCTTCTTGACGCCAATGCTGATCGGCATCCCGTTGATCATCTGGGGCGTCGTCAAGCTCTTCTCCAAGTGATCCGTAGTGCCTCATACACTCTTGATCGCTTCTTGATTGAAGCGGACAGCCCCCGATTGACTCCGGAACCGAACGAATGTGGTCGCGCGATGCCGGTGGTCTAGAGGACGAGTTGGCGCACGCTCAAAGCACCCCGCCACCTGGACTTAGAGTCGGTGGCCGAACTGGTCCTGCGGTGTGATCTTCAACCGGTCAACCCCCGTCGAGCAACGCGCGATCCCGCGTAGGATTCGGTTGAGAAGGTGCTCTGGATCAATGGAAACCATGTTTGGGCGGCGTACGGCACCCCGCCGGTTCACCGTCGCAGCCAGGAAAAAGCTCACAAACGGATATCTGGTCGTCAAACGCGCAATAGCGCCAGCCATGCGGGGTCAAACTCTGGGATCGTCGAGGTCAGACAGGCCCTGTCAAGGAAACCATGTGATGAACGCACCGCCAAACCCAGCTGCCCAACTTCTCCATGAGATGGGCCCACTAATGGAGTCATTGCCGAAGGACCACGAGGTTCGTGAGCTTTGGACTCGATTGATGAATGGGGAGGTCGTTCCTGCGAAGATCGCGGTTGCACCAAGCGTCCACGCCGACGCACTAGAATCGCTCGTGCGCAACCTCACCGGCAACAGTCCGGTGGTTGGACCACTCGTGGCGAGCGAGTACGACAACGCGTTCGCTCTAGTTATCGCCGTGTTTTCTGCCAATCGACAGATCGATTTCAGAGAAACCGAGGTGTTTGCGTCATTGACCAAGTCGGTCGCGCCAGGGTCGCTGTTTGGCGTCTTCGTCGATGCGGACAAACTCGCAGACGTGAACGCAGTCGCTGGGCTAGACAAGGCGATCGGGCGCCTGCTCATCGCCGATGACCAGCTGAACCTTGAAGCAATCGACCCCGCGGACAGCGGTCATTTTCTGTTCTCAGCCAGTGCGGAGTGCGGCGACCTATCAGAACGAATCGCTCGAGACCGCCAACTTCTGGTTCGTGCCATCGAGCTTGCCTTGCGGGACAAGGATCAGACCTATCGCCGTGCCGTGGTGAGCCTCTACTCGGCGGTCCGTCGCGCCAACACTCGCTCACTCGACATGCCAACCGCTCACAGCTCTCATGCTGTCTCGAGAGAGGCGGAGATCGCGGATGTTCGCCGCAACGTCAGGAGCGTCATCGATGATGCCCGGTCCCGGGCGCAGCAAGTGCTGCTGTTACGTGTTTCAACAGTCGACGCCGACATCCGACGCGCCATCACGGACTGGGCAGCGAGTCGCGACCCGGCACAGAACCTCGCGTCTTCTCTTGAGTCCATCGATACTCGGTTCACTACGGCAGTCAATAACGAGTTCTCCGGCATCGCAGATGCACTCACTTCGTCACTCCTTCTGCGGCTTGATAGCGATCCAAGTGCGAGGGGCCATAACAGTAACGCGCAAAGTGATTCATGGACGAACAAGCTGCGTTCAACACACTCCAGTTCCATCGTCCGCCCTCTGATCGGCGCGCTTCGGGATGGCGGAAGAAGGTCAGGCGGAGTCGCAGTAGGCGCGGTCGCTGGCGCGGGCGTCGCAGCGGCAGCAACGATCTTTACAGCCCTCGCGCCGTTGGCAGTGATTGGCCTGGCGAGTGCAGCGTTTGCTGCACCAATCGTTGCGGGAGTCCGAGCCGAACAGCGTTCACGTCAGTTGCTGTCAGAGCGCCTGCTTTCTGAATGTCGACATAGCACCAGCGAACAGCAGGCGACAGCCGCTCGGTCCCTGGACAACTTCTTCGCCGATGTCCAGTCACGAGTCACGCTGCTTCTCGATCATCAAGCCGCCGCGAACAACCTCAACACGGCAATGGCGAACAACTCGGAGGCGACTGCCGCAATTCGCAAGCAGGTTGAGTTGTGCGATCAGTTAGCACAGCACCTTTGAGCCCCGCTTCAACGACGTAACTGACCAAGAGCCGCGTGGCAACTGTTTGCGCTACGCGACGCCCACCTCCCCGGAGACCTTCAATGTCCGCCAAAGACCTCCTTCGCAAAGCCCGCGATCAAGCCATGACCGAGATCGGAGGGGCGATGGAAACGACCATCGCCATCGCTTATGATCTCAAGCTGAAGGACTCGGCGCAGAAAGTTGGCCTAGCCCTCAAGCACATGCGTGAAGACACCTTTCGGGTGATGCTGGTAGGGCGTTTCAAGAATGGGAAATCAACGCTCCTGAACGCGCTGCTCGGAAGGCCTGCCCGTACTATCCCGGGGCTTGATGGCCGCGGCCCCATGCCGGTAGACGATCTGCCATGTACAGCAACTCTGACCGCGATTCAGTACGCGGACGTTCCTTCAGTTAGGGTGCACAAGTTTCCGGGAGACGATGGAAAAGCTAGGGTGGAAGACTGGACGTTTAATCGCTATCTGAGTGAAGCGGTGTTGTCTCCTGATCCTCAGGAGAACGAAGAACGGTTCCGGGACATCATGGCATTTGAAGTCCACTACCCGGCTGAGCTGTGCAAAGAAGGTGTGACGCTCATCGACGCTCCTGGCACAGATGAGCATCCTCAGCGTACTGCGATCACGCAAGAGGCGCTCGAACAGTGCGACGCGGCCATCATCGTCTACCGCTCAGAACCAGCGTATGGTGAACACGAAGTAGAGTTCGCACAGAAGCTCGTGGCGGGCTCCGGGACCAAGATCTTTACCATCACCAACATGTTCCTCGTGGGCAAGTCTTCAGAATCGCTACTGCCCCGCATCAAGCGGCTTGCATGGTCCAAACTTGTTCGGACAGCCTATCCATCAAAGGGCCCATACGAAGAAGACGTGAACATGGCCGCCTACGACATGTACTTTGTCGATGCCCTGTCAGCCTTTGATGGCAAGATGAAGGGCGATCCGGCCAGGATTAAGCAGTCTGGCCTTGAGGAGTTTGAAGAACGCCTCGGCCGCTTCCTTATTGACGAGAGGTACCATGCGAAGCTGAAGAGCTTTGTGACAAAGGCTGAGGCGCAGGTTAACGCCATTCGTCAATCGATAATTCAACGCAGCACTGCCTTGCTTCAGGACACTGAGAAGTTGAAGCATTCTGCCCGCGAAATTGAGCCGCAGATGGCAGCAATTGATCAGCGTCGCGACAAACTGCCCGCGATCGTCGACGAGTGCCGTGATCGCTGCAAGGCCGAGATTCGGTTGTCATTTGATCAGCTTATGTTCCAGATCCGAGCAGAGCTGCCAGCCCATCTTGACGGCCAAGAGCTTACCTCACTCGCCGGCCTTAAGGGCGCAGCGGGCCTCTTCTTCAAGCAGAAGGCATCGAAGGAATGCTTCGACCAAGCGAGCGCGTTCATTCAGAGCAAGGTGGAAGCGTGGGCCTCAAGCCCGGCGAACGAGCCTGGGGCACAAAGTGCGATCGGTCGGTCCCTCAAGAGGATGGAGGTGGATCTGAAAGAGGAGGCAGACCGAATCAGTACGTCATTCAATGCGATCCACTTCAAGCTATCCGGATGGGAGCCCCCTCAGTCAGGCACCAATGGCGAATCGGGGGTCAACTACTGGCTTGTCGGGGCAGGCGTGCTAACGGGCATTCCAATCTTGGCGGGCGCAGGCCTTGGCGGACTGAAGGGCATGGCGGGCACCATTGGCGGCGCGATCGTCGGAATGGTTGCACTGAGCATACTCCACGTCGTGGCAGCACCGATTGTCATACCCGCGATGATCGTCTCGATGCTAACTGGCGCAACGATCTTTGGCTCGACCGGTCTTGCAAAGGCCGTGCGTGCATCGACAGTTGCCCAACTCGAGAAGCGCTGGACCGAGCTCGCTGCCAAGGCTCAGCCAACACTTGATGCGGCAGTGGACAAATCGCTTGATCAGGTTCGCGATACGGCCGTCGCAGCCATCATCGCGAAGATCGAAGAAGAGAAGGATGCCATTCGTCGGATTCTCGACGACAATCAGCGAAGCCAGACTGAGAAGAAGGCCCTGGTTCAGACACTTGACACTGCCTTGCTCAGGGTCAACGCCTCGATGGATGCAATGAAGGCAGGGCTTGCACGGTTTGCGTCGGTCAAGACCATGTAATGTCATACGACTGTTCCGATAGTGTCGCTACTTTCAGTTGGAGGTCTCAATGCCGGTCTGCACCGTTGACATGTTGAGTAAGCCGGGGGACGCTTCGACCATTCAGCCTTTGCTGGCATTGGCGGCGGATGTCGGCAAGATTGACACTGACGCAGCGATCGCCGTGGGGAACGCCGCGAAGGCCTTTGCGAAGCCGGTAGCGACCATCGCCGTGGGCGGGTACTTCAAATCAGGCAAAAGCTCTTTGCTCAATGCCGTGATTGGCCGACACTTGCTCCCGACGAACGAGCTCCCTGAGACCGGGGTTGCCTGTCGCATCATCCCCGTCGGCGCTAGCGAGCCCGAGGTTGCCCACGTTCACTTTACCGATCGACACCGGAAGCCCGAGCAGATTGGGCTGACACCCGAAGAGATCTCTGAGCACGGTGGTAGGCTGACTCGGGCAGGAGAGACTCGGGTCTCAGTAACCAGCGAGGTCGAGCGCATTGAAGCGCGACTTCGCGGCACGGGACTGCCAGCCGGTTGCCATTGGCTGGACACGCCGGGAATCGGCGAGGACGGCTTAATGGACGAGCTGGCGATGCGGTATGCCCTCGGGGCGGACCGTCTTCTGTGGGTCTTGTCGTCGCGTTCGTTGCTGTCCACCAGGGAGGCAGAGTTTCTGCAGAAGTACATCGCGCAGCGCGGACCCGACGCACTGACGTTAGTCATCAACGCGTTCATTACCGGCGAGAGCGCAGCGCAGGCCGACGAGGCATGGAGCGCGTTCACGGGGACTAAACTTGCCGATCACCTTAAGCGATTGCAGGAACATTGCTCGGCTTATGAGTTGGGCAAGCATCCTGACGTGGTCGTCGTAGCGGCCAAGCACGTTCTGACACACGGCGCCCAATCCTTTGGAGGTCGCGAGATTGTGCACCTGGTGGGGGACCGGCTTCATCCTCATGGACCACTTGTGCGTCGCGCACGAGTGAGTGCCTTGAAGACAGTTATCAGCGATGCGATCGAGAGTGTCGATCGTGAAGTGACCCGCGGTTCTGCTTTGTTGGCGGAGGAGCGACGTTGCGTTCAGCGGCTGTGCGACGAACGCGCAAAACGTCTCGAGTCGATGATTGCCCTCTGCCGCGATCTGATTGCGAAGCGCGGAGAGGAGCTGTTAGCAGATATGCGTCAGCTTGACGCCGCTGTCTCAGAGGAAGTGCCGGACACAGGATTCGCGCGCGATAGCACCTACGAGAACACCCTCAACAAAATCGTGACAGAGCTCAACGGTGACGTTTTGTCCGACCTTAAGGATTTACTGGATGACACAGGCGACGAGCAGGGCTTCGAAGTCGATGGTCCGGCTCTTGCTGCTCGAGTCAAGAAGCTCTTACCCAAGGCGGACCTTTCCATCACAATCCCAAAGAGCAATGATATCGCCATGGGGAAAGGCGCTGCTGCTGGTGCAGCCACCGGAGCCGCATTGGGGTCGGTCGTTCCGATCCTCGGCACCATCTTCGGGGCCGCACTCGGGGGAGTCCTCGGAGGCCTGGGTGGTGCAGCTGCCGCGGTGGAAAGCGACAAGCAAGCAGCGAGCGCCATTCGCTCGCAGTTCCGATCTCGGCTCTCGGAGCTCGCTAAGCGGTACGCAATCGTCTTTGCCACAATCCATGACGAGGTTGGTACCTTCATCAGCGATTCGGCCCAGCCACCGAAGGTTGACCCGGGTTTGGTGAGCTCACACGAGTTCGCTGAAGGCGTGAGGGATCGCTTATCGGCGGCCCTGAGCGAGACTCAGCAACTCCTCATCGAGTACACCCGCACACGGGCCTTCGAGATCCATAAGGCCCGAAATGGCGGCCCGGGGGATGAGATGTCTGATTGGCAACAAGCACTGCGGGAAGTCTACGGCCGGGATGACGAATCGGGCAGCGAAATGAACGCAGTAAACGCTCAGAACGGCAGCACCATGTCGCCGCCGCTGCTAGCGAAGGTGGCGAACTGGTTGCACGGGAGCACCGAGGTTAGGTCGGCCATTGAGAATGTTGGTGGAGATGTGAATGGGCGTTCACGTGGTCTCGGGGGCAATCGGTGATGCTTGACCTCTCTGTAGCTCTGCACTCGTGTCGGTATCGCACCGTCCTCGCTGCTGCGGATGGTACTCCTCGAAGAGTTGGGGTCCTGTATGCATCGGACGCACCGCCTTTGGACCCACCCGAGAACGCACGCGATGCTCGCTCATGGTTAAACGGGTTGTTGGGCCGAGGTAATAGTGACAGCACGCCCATTGACGTAGCGCTATGCATCGATAGCCCTGAAACAGACCCATTCACCGCATGGTTTGCGAAGGCATCTTCAACAAGCCGACGTGTGCGACCAACAGAGGCAGCGCTGGGGGCCTATGTCGCTTCGGTTGATCGCGTTGCTGAGCGTGTTGTCGTGGTTGCCGCCGCAGAGGAATCCACAGAGGTCGTTTGCTTTAGGATCAGCCCAGAGCGTGGGGTTCTCGGGATCATTGATCGCCAGCAGATTGCATCAGTGCAGGTGGGCACTCGCGCGATAGTCGACAGGCTGCTAAGTGAGCTGCGGCAGTTCATGAGTGAACCAGTTGACTGCATTACCGATCCCAGCGCGCGGCAAGCTGCGATGGAGTATTTGGCCATGCTTGGTACTGCAGCAACCAACCAGCAGGTGATGTGGTCGGGACACCTTTCCAGCCGTTTGTTCCAGCCTTTTAGCGTCACGCCACAACAAGTGCAGCGGTGGGACGAGTGTTCGCAGATCTGGAGCGCCGCGATCGCTGCAGTGCGAAGAGCAAACACTTTGCCAAATGACGTGGTCGTAGCAGGGCCCGGTGCCGTATGTCCCTGGTGGCAGGAGTTGCGGACAAGCCCACGATGCTGGGTTAGCGCTAAGCCGGGCGACGACTTTGCGCTTGGGGCTGCGATGCTTGCGTTTACTGGCGACACCGAGGCAGATGATCCGCGTAATCGGGTGCCTGAAAGCGTGGACAATGAAGAGCGTCCGATAGACGCTTCGGCGGAGGCGGCTCGGGCGAGGTCTCGACGCTTGCCGTTTCTTGCTGCACCTGACACTGATATGAGCGAAGAGACTTCCACATGACTTACACGACACGTGAGGGCACTGCACCAAACGCATCGAGCGGACTAATCACCGAGTATGTCAACCGGGCCGCGCTGTCTTCGCCCGCACTCCTCAGCGAGCGACTGCCTCATTTGCTGATGAGCGTGTTGGAGCGCAGGTATATCGGGGAATTGGCGGCCGCCGCGACCAGCGTGGACATGCCGTCGCTGGGCAGCATTCCATTCCTTAGACCAGTGATTGCCATTGGTCGATCTCAGGCCGCACGATTGGAACCGCACGCCGCGCGTGTGGCGGCATCGGCTGGTACGTCCGCAATGCTCTCGGCCTGTCACGAACGTGGGAACGCCTTTGTCAATGTACTCTATGGCGACGGCGGCAAAATGACGCTCGCTGTTGGTGCCCGGCGGATTCCGGGCGCAGCAGGCCGGGCCACGCCGGATTATCTCGCGGCGCAAGCTGCAGCATTGCACGCATCCCAACCTGGGCTGGTGCTGGGCGCGCCGGCACTCATGGATGAAGAAGGATGGCCGGAGCTGTGTGAGATTCTGAACACCGGGTGCATTGGAGTGTCTTTGGGGGTACCCGGGATTGTTGATCCGCGCGGTGGCTTAATCGGCGGTCCCCCTGGCGTCCTGGAACGTCTCGCTCGCTCGATGGGGCACCACCGGTTTGCAGTCATGGTGGTTGCGGAGCCTCTCGACGTCGCTCTGCTCGATGAGGCGATTGATACTTGCCGGCACCTGCGCAGCGAGGTGCATTCATACATCCGACGTACTGTCAGCCGCTCTCAGTCAACCGGAACGAGTCGACAGGAGGTTGATCGGAAGAGCGGGGACAGTTCCTGGCAGTCGCAGCTTCCCACACACCTCTATTACCTCGCCGCATTCTGTGGAGTGCTGACGGTTGTACCCGGCCTTCAGGGACTGGGGGCACTAGCCTCCGCTGCCACTACGGGCGCAGTTGCCGCAAGCATGAACAGTGCAGCACGCAGGTCGTCGGGAGGCAGCTCTGTGACGACTTCAGACAGCGACACGGCCGGCATGGAGTTACTGGATGCGAATGCACAGGCGTGTGAATCGCTGCTGCTCCACTTTGAAGCAAGATTGTCAGAAGGGCGGAGTACCGGTTGGTGGAGATCATGCACGTATCTCGTGGCCGATACTGAAAGCAGCCTGCAGTCGCTTGGTTCTGCCTTTCGCGCGGGCATGACGATGCACGCGCCAGCTGCCGAGCAAATTCGCCTTGTCAGGCCAGCCCCCCACCTTATTCGCAGATGCGTGTCACAAGCCGCGATCGCCAACTTGCACCCAGCTGGCGATGCACAGTGGCGTCATCCCCTTGGTGAGTCATTTAACAGCTTGGGTACCTGCCTGGCATCACGGGAGTTAGCGGTGCTCGTAACGCCCCCAGCCACTGAGTTGCCAGGGCTCCAAGTTCGCGATGCCGCGGAGTTCGCACTCACGGTGCCCTCAGAAGATGCCGACGCGATTGACATAGGCCACGTGTGCGATCACGCTGGGCGTGACGTTGGAAAGTTGCAGATTACCCTTCAGGGACTAAACCGACACGTCTTCGTGTCCGGCATGACGGGCTACGGGAAGTCAAACACCTGTTTCCGCATCCTGACGGAACTGTGGACTAAGCACCGCATTCCGTTCCTAGTGATCGAGCCTGCAAAGACTGAGTACCGTGAGCTTCGTCGGTCTCTCGGCAGCGATCTTCGCGTGTTCGGATTTGGCGGCGCGGGCAACGAACCGCTTCGTCTGAACCCGCTTGGGTGGGTCAAAGGATTCCGTCTGTCGCGGCATGTCGACATGCTCAAGGCCGTCTTCAATGCGTCGTTTCCGATGTTTGCCGGCATGCCCTACGTTCTTGAGGAGGCTCTCTTAGAAGTCTATGCGGAACGAGGGTGGAGCATCTATGACTCTGGAAACGCGGCACGGCAGATGATCGTCAAGGATCGCCAAGATCACTTGCTTCGACATGAGAGTGCTCTTGTGCCTTGTCTGACAGATCTTCATGACAAGATTGATGCAGTCCTACAGCGCAAGGCTTATGGCCAAGAAATCACCAAGGACATGGGCGCCGCACTCCGTTCACGCCTGCGATCTCTGATGCTCGGTAGTAAGGGACTGGTGTTGGACACGCGGCGGTCGACCCCGACGGAGGCGCTCTTTGACCGCCCTGCAATCATTGAGTTGGAGGAACTCGGCGATCCGGAGGAGCAAGCGTTTGTCATGGCTCTTGTGCTCACCATGCTTTACGAACACACGCAGGCCCGCCAATCCGGAGTGCGCGCGGGCGACGTGATGCTCCGCCATGTTACGCTAGTTGAAGAAGCACACCGTCTGCTCAGTGGCGAGCGGCGTTCTTCCGAACTGGGCGACCCGAGGGGCAAGGCTGTCAGTGTGTTTACAAACATGCTTGCAGAGATCCGCGCTTATGGGGAAGGGTTCATAATCAGCGATCAGATTCCGACAAAGCTGGCACCCGAGATCATAAAAAACTCGAACCTCAAGATCATTCATCGACTTAGTGCTGCTGACGATCGCACCGCCGTTGGTGCGTGCATGAACCTCTCGGAGCAGCAACTGCGGCACATGAACAATCTCCATCGGGGGCAAGCAATCGTTCACGACGATCGCATAGGTGAAGCGGTCTTGGCAACAATTGTGCGTGTCAAGGATTCACCAACGTCGGAGGTTCTACCAGTCCAAATGCCGGTGGTTGCGTCCAGTCATCAGCGACGATCGCATCTTCGCCGTGGCGGTGCCTGTGACCATTGCACCTCACCCTGCGACTACTCGCAGGCTGCACCGATTGCAATCGGCATGGAGCGTTCAGACGCGATGGCTGCCCGGCTTGTTGATGCAATCATTGCAGGCAGACTGGATCTGCTCGCGTCAGCGACGGCTTCCCTGCGCGCCGCCAAAGGTGCTGTTCAAGCATCAACTGATGAGCATGTCGCAAACGGCATGACGTATTGTGCCGTCTCGCAGGCTCTCATTCCAATCCTGAGCAGACTTCTGACTGCACGCACCAAGCTTCTCGGGGGTATGGAGACCCGCCAGCCAACAGACTACCTGCTACTCGAGCACGCTCTAGCGTCGGTCGCGGGTGTCATCGAGGGTGTGCTGCGCGACCGGGACGTCATTAGTCTTCACGATGCACGACTTAGTGTCGTTGGAGCTCTTCGCGGAGCGTCCATTGCTGCTACGCCACATGACCAAGAGTCAGATGACGAAGTGCTGATGTCGCCGTGGGTCGCACCGCACGCGTCGCGCATTGCGAAACAGGTCGTCTCGCTACTTGCGCCTGGTGTCACCGGTCAAGAGGTGTTTGATCGCATCGCGCCAACACTTCTACAAGGGGTTGATACTGCGATCTTTGAACGTTGGTCCGATTCAACGATTGCACGAAGGGTGTGGCTTGCCTCTGCGTTGCGGTGGGTCCCACTGCCAGCGAGCGTTGATACGACGCGACGAGAGTGGCTGGCTAGTTGGCACCAAGCGGATTCATCCCGAGGGGAGTAAGTGGAAGTAGCTCCGTCTTACTGACTGTGCATTACCCATTAGCTATCCATAGTGAGCGATGAATGTCTCGATTCTCTTGCACCCACGTGCCTGCGAAGAGATGAGCTCCCAAAAGGAAGTGCTTTGCGTCCGGATTCGACTTCGACTCCCCGACGGTCGGGTGGAAGTGCGCGGGCGGGTAGAGAGCCACGTCGTCGTACTGGGTGACCACGCGAGCGAGCAGCCCCGGTCCCGCTTGATCGCCGACATACCGGCGCTCGAAGAACGACTCTTCGATCATCGCCACCGCGTGCCACATCGCCGGGTGGTTGGCCGGGAAGCCCATCGCTGCATTCGAGACGATTTCGAGTTGTTCGCACGCGGCTCAGGCCCGAACTTCGGCCGGGCACATCTCGGCGAAGGGCCGATCTACCTTCCTGTTAATTGGCAAGTGCCACGGATCCGCACGAACAACGTCTCGATTCGCAGGGACGCCTGGTCCCCGGTGGTTTACGATCTGTCCGCATGAATCAGGACCTGGCCAAGGCGATCGAAGACCTCCTCCGGCGCATACCGGACAAGTGGCAACGTGTGGATACCGACCAGTTCTCGGTCACCGAGGAGCAAGCGATCCTGCGCCTTGTGGGAGCGGGACTTGTGGAACGGCGCAACACCATCCGCCTGGACATGGCGGGCCAGAACGAGGGCTTTGAGGCCACCATTGCCGTGACGGGCGAGGCGGGGTTGCTTCAGGCGATCGAACCGGCGCTCGCCGAGTCCTGGAGCCGGTGGTCGGGGGCCATCGAGGACTGGCGTCGGCGCACCGGGGCGGCCAGCCGGCCGTTCAGGGTCACGAAAATCGGCGGCGACGAATGGCGGCTTACCGAGCACGGGCTGCTCGCGAGAGCGGACCTCAGCGTTCCGCTGGACCCGAAGCTGTCCCGCGAGCACGCCGCGGTCATCGCCAGTCGCGAGCGGGTAATCGATTTCGTCATGAAGGCCGGCGCTCTTGAGGATCGCCCTCCGGTTCATGGCACCGGACAGCTTGTCTCCTTTCGCAGCGTGTCCGCCGAGGCGACCGCACCTCCGAGCTCGCCTCCAACCACCCATGTGAACCTGACCAACGCCGCGGACATCGCCGCGGCCTTCCGCGACGCGATCATGCCGATGGTCGAGGCCATTGTGAACGGTTCGGCTCGCGAGCGTAGCGGCGGCAGCAGCGCTAAGGCATCACAGGCCGACACCATGACCTGGCAGGAGGCCATGAGCCTGGCCGAGGCACACGTCACGAAGCACGGCGGGTTCTTCCCTGGCCGAAACGAACTTGCCAGAATCGTGGGCTGCTCGCCCGCCACCATGACGAAGGCGATCGAGAACTCCACGAAACTCAAAGCGCGCCGCAAAGAGGCCGAGAAGGCGAAGAAGGCCCGGGAGGTCGGCTCGTCGGAAACGCATGGCGAAACTCGCGCCGAGGCGAGGGCGGCCCAAGAAGCGGTTGATGCTCGGATCGATGCGGGCGAACCCCTAGACGCTTATCACTCGGGCGATGAGGACACGCCCGGCGACCGTGATGAGATGATCGCGAAGCTCGCCGCCGAGCAGCGAGCCGAGCGGCTGCGCGAGGACCGCCAGCACAAGGTCGCCAAGAAGCGTCCCGAGCGGTAGCGCTGGCACAAGCCTCGGGACGGGCGGTCGCGACCAGTCGCGACCGGTTGCCGTCCTGCGAATCCCGAGACATCAAGGGCGGTTACGCGACCACCTGCGGTCTGGTAGCCGGGCTCGCCGCCCGGGATCGGAGCCGCCGTCATGGGAATCGTGCCCCCACCCCGCCGTATCGATTCGACGCCACCACCCGCGCTGATCACCGCCGGTGTGATCGCCAGTGAACTGGACCAGCCCATTCACCGGGTCGTGCGAGTTCTGGCGACCCGCCCGTGGATCAAGCCGGCCGCCTTGGCCGGCCGCGTCCGACTGTTTGACCGCAAGGCCGTCGAGCAGGTTCGCGCCGAGCTCGACGGTATTGACCGCCGCCGCACGCCGTCAGGGCAAGGGGGCGTCGCTTGAACACCACCAGCACCCAGATTCGCAAGGCATCGCTCGATGAAGGCTCACAGCGGCTGATCGCGATGATGCACCGCATGGGGTTCGGTCGGATCGAGTCGCTCCGCGTCTCGGACGGCCGGCCCGTGTTCGATCCACCTCCCCGCGTGATCCGAGAGGTCAGGCTCGGGGCCGAGTTGGCGAGCCCGAGGCAGGTCGGCGACGCCGACTTCGCCGTCAAGAGAGCGGTCGTTGACCTTCTCGCCGAGTTGGCCGACGTTGGCGTCGCCACCGTCGCCATCGAGGTTCGTCACGGATTGCCCGCGCGGCTGATTGTCGAGGAGGTGGCGCATGGTTGAATGCGCCACGGCGTCACCGTCGCAGCAGTTCGCATCGCTCGATCTGGATCATCTTGGTGCGACCGCCCACGGGATCGCGAACCGGCTGACCGGCAACCGCTACCCCGTTGACGACGCGGCAGACCTTCGCGCCGATCTCATTCTGGCCGCATTGGAACGCTGGCCGAAGTTCGATCCGTCGCGGGGCCGCCCGATGGCATTTCTTGCCATCGCCATGACCAGGGCCGGTACTTCGATGCTCCGCGCCCAGCACGCCGCGAAGCGAGGCGGCCGGTCGACGACCGTCCCCATTGACGATGCGATGGCGGCGGGGCATGGGCGGTACCCGTCGCTCACTTCGGCGCCCCCAATCGCTCGGCGGGATCTCGAACTCGACGTCCGCGCCGCGATCGATGCTCTGCCCAGAGACCTTGCCACGGTCTGCAACAGCTTCCTGGAGGCGGCCACGGATGGCCGCCGTCGCCCCTCGCTCGGCGCTGCGGCAACAGCCGCGCTGCGCCACCACTTCGAATCCGTCGGATTCTCGGAGAACTTGTCATGACGACTCGCACACTTTCCTCCATCCCGCCCAGCACGACGCCCCGATCCGCCGTGGCGGCTGCGCCCAATCCCCGGCCCAGGCGTCGTGTGTACCTCGCCGGGAAGATGCACGGATCGGGCAACTGGCGATTGCCGCTGGTGCCGCAACTGGGCGTCTCGCCGTTCGGACAGCCGATCGACTGCGGCCGTTTCATCTTCACTGGGCCGCACTTCGTGCCGTTCGGCGGCGAGAGCCACGAGTGGGTCGGATGGCACGCGGGCGTCGGGCAGCACGACTCAAGTCCATCGTGGCCCGCGCCCGTGAATAGTCGCCCCCGCTGGGTGGTTCCGGGGCTGTGCATGGAGTGGATCAGAGAGTCGGACCTGTTCTTTGCGTGGATCAATGCCACGGACTGCCACGCCACGCTGCTCGAGCTGGGCTGGGCGCACATGCTCGGCAAGCCTGTGTACCTGGCGTTCGCGACGCGGGACCTGGCGCGGCAGATGTGGTTCGCCCGCAACTGCCCGCGGACGACCGCGCACGTGCATGCCTCTCCTGCCGAAGCGCTCGACCGCGCGCTGGCGTGGGAGGTTCCGTTCGAATGACGCTCCCGTTGCCCTCAACCCTGGACGCCGCCCGGCGATATGCCGCCGCGGGGCTCTGCGTACTGCCGGCGATCCGCGAAGGCGACGACAAGCGCGTTGCCCTGCGCACGTGGAAGTCGTACCAGACGCGGCTCCCAACGCCGGCGGAGCACGCGCGATGGTTCGCCGGGCCCACCCAGCGTGATCTGTGCCTGGTGTGCGGACGCGTCTCGGGTAACCTCGAGATGATCGACTTCGACCTGGCTGGCGTGGCGTTCGAGCCGTGGCGAGCGCGGGTCGAGGCGGTGTGCCCGGGCCTCATCGATCGCCTTGTCGTCGAGACCACACCCTCGGGCGGTCGCCATGTCGCATACCGGTGTTCGGACCCGGTCTGTGGCAACATGAAACTCGCGCAACGCTCCTTCGACGCACCCGGTGCTGATCCGATCGAGGTTGCCGGGAAACGGTTCACGCCGCGAAAGGGTCCCGACGGGCGCTGGCGAGCCGTCGCCACGATGATTGAGACCCGAGGCGAGGGCGGGATGTTCCTGTGCGCACCGTCGAACGGGTATGTACTCACAGCTGGCGATCTTGCAGCGTTGCCGGTCATCACGGCCGAGGAGCGCGAGTGCTTGCTGGCCTGCGCATGGGAGCTCAACGAGGCCCAGCATCCTGTGGAGGATGGTCCGCGTCCCAAGGCATCCTCGGCCTCATCCCCCGGCGAACTGAAGCCGGGCGATGACTTCAACCAGCGCGGCGATGTCCGGGACCTATTGGTCGAGCACGGCTGGACTCGGGTGAGCGGGGGCGAGAACGAGCACTGGGCCCGCCCCGGCAAGGACCGGGGCTGCAGCGCCACGCTCAAGGGCGGCGTGTTCTATGTGTTCTCGACCAACGCGCCGCCCTTCGAGGACGGCCGCGGGTATTCGCTCTTCGCCGTGTACTCGCTGCTCAAGCACGACGGTGACTTCGCGGCGGCCGCCCGAGCGCTGCGGCGCGAGGGATTCGGTGCGGAACCCGCCTCCGGCGATGTCGATCTGTCCGCCTTCAAGGTCACAACCCCGCAGGCCGAGCCGCCGCCGTCCACGCCGATCGATCCCGGCCCTGTGCCGCCGGCGCTCCTGCGCGTGCCGGGGTTCATCGATGAAGTCATTGACTACACGCTCGCCAACGCGCCGTACCCCGAGCCGGTGCTGGCGTTCTGCGGCGCGGTGGCGCTGCAGGCCGCGCTGGCGGGCCGGAAGGTCCGCGACCCACAGGACAACCGCACCGCGATCTATCTCCTGGGCCTGGCCAACACCGGCACGGGCAAGGACTTCCCGCGCAAGGTCAACCAGCGGATCCTCGCGAGCGCGGGCATGGCCGGCGCGGTCGCGGACGGGTTCGCGAGCGGCGAAGGCCTCGAGGACCGGATGCACCTCACGCCGGTGATGCTCTTCCAGACCGACGAGATCGACACGCTCATGCAGGCGATCAGCGGGTACGGCACCAAGCGCGACCCTCGGTACGAGGGCATCATGCAAACGCTCCTGAAGCTGTACACCTCTGCGAACACGATCTACCCGCTCCGCGTCAAGGCCAGCGATGAGGAGCCACGCATCATCGACCAGCCATGCCTGTGCCTCTTCGGGACGGCGATCCCGGACATTTTCTATGAGGCGCTGTCGCCGAAGATGCTCTCCAACGGCTTCTTCGCTCGCATGCTCATCTTCGAGGCCGGCCGCCGAGGGATCGGCCAGGATGTGGATGTGCACGAACTCCCGAAAGCGATTCTCAAGCGGGCGCGGTGGTGGGCGGAGTTCAAGCCCGGCAAGGGAAACCTGAAGACCGCGCACCCCGAGCCCAAACTTGTCGAGCCAACACCCGATGCGCGGGTACGCCTCGGCGAGATTCGCGCCCTGGCCGATGCCGCGTACGCCGAAGCCGAAGGCAAGTCGGATCAGGCGGGGATGGCGCTGTGGGCCCGCGCCAACGAGAAAGCCCGGCGCCTCGCGCTCGTGCATGCGTGCAGTATTGGGCACCGCAGTCCCGAGATCTCTGTCGAG
>JAHBXL010000020.1 GCA_019636495.1 Phycisphaeraceae bacterium
AAACGTCCCCAACCCGTCCGGTGCGATCACCCCCGCCCCCACCCGCGACGGCCGCGGGCACGGATTCCATCACGCGCACGAAAGTCTGTCTATGACGCCCGCTTTTCCCCGGGGGGGTGTGGGGCCGACCCCCTTCGGGAAGTACCTATGACGGGGGGGGGGATCAGCCAACAACCAACCGCCTACGCGCAAGAAACGACGTATCATCGCAATCTCGATTGGGGGTGTAAATGCTCAGGTATTGCACGTCGCTCCTGTGGAAGGCACTCGTCGAGTTTAAGTGCGCGAGTGATTGGCTTCAGGGTGCCCTCGCCTTTGTCTGCTTTGTGATACTGCTGGTCAATCGGCAGCTTGCGGCACGCATTGAGTCGTTCGACGGCATTTCGCCCGCTTGGGCGCTCCTGCCGATCGGTGCCGTCTTCGCCTTTAGGGTGTTCCGAGCTGGCCACGAGCACGCCGGGGCGCTCCAGGCAACGGTCGACGAACTCCTTGCGGGGACACCGTTGGCCGCGAGGCTGCGAAGCCGGAAGACCGAGATCGAGGGCATCCATGCTTCGAATGGCGTGGTGCAGGACTTCCGCATCGCGTTCAAGCGGCTCGAGGATGGCCAGCGCCTGGTGGTCGACCTCCTCAATCGACCCGAGGCCAGCGCTTGGCGGCACCGCCCGCACGGCTGGGAGATAGGCGATCCGCCACTGATCGCGTGGTCGGGCCTCTCCGCTGTGATCCAGGCTCGATACCCAGGCGAGATCATCCCCCAGGAGTCGCTCTACACCGAATATGAGGGGCGCGAGTTGGCTTCGATCGAGCCGCAGGAGTTCGACCGCGTCAAGTCCCATTCGCTTCAGGTGATAGGATTAGTCATCAGGGAGCTCGAGCGTCCAGCGGACCCGTTTCAACCGGAAGATCCGAACCTGTTTCGGCGGATGGTCGATCGATTCAAGGTGCGGTGAACGCTTCGCCACCCCCGCTGAAGGCACCATCCATGCCAGGAACTTGGCACGTATATGGCACACGGCGTTCCGACAGGTGACGTAACCAGCGTCCATCGCGATGGTTACGCGATTCTTGCAGGTAGGTTCGAATCCTAGATCCCCTGCTTTCCCGCCGCCCGCCGCGCGAAGCGCTGGCCCGGTCCCGCCTGCCCATCGCCCGTGCCCCAGACATACTCGCGGGCGACGTACGTGTAGATGACCGGCGCCGGGCTTCCCCCGCCGCCGCCCAACATCGCCACCTGGCCCTCTTCGAGGCCGAGCGTCGTCGCCTTGGTGTCGAGTTCCTCGGCTTCGGTCGCCGCGAGCGCGAGCGCCTCAAGTTCCCCCCACCCTTCATCGCCGCCGCCGGCCATCAACAACTCGATCGACAACAGCGGATCGGTCACAACCTCTTGGATGCGCCGGATGCCGTCGTAGTAGAAACGCTCGCTGCGGACCTCGCCGCTGATCGCGCCATCCTCGATGTTCGGGAACGGCGACTGCGTGCGGATCAACCGACCAAGCCCGTCATATGTGTAGTGCTTCACCAGCGCGCCGGGGGTGGCCGTAAATGAGAGTTCGCCCTCGATGGGATCGGGCTCTCCGGGGCCGGGCGAACCTGGATCCGATTGACTACGAAGCGACCTTCATTCATTGGCGATAGTACCGAACGTTTGAAAAATAAGTCGACGGCGGCCCAAGCTGCCCTCTAGCCCAATCCTGCAGAATGCCCCACTCATTAGGAAACGCTTTGAGGACTGCCCCCCTAGCACGCTCAGAGTCGCCAAACTGTTCCTCCAGCCACTCAACCACCCACTTCAGAGCCGCCTCCAACCTGTCAGATCTTGGTAGCTGGTCGCCAATCGCAATCCGATCGAACTCCTCGCGAAATGGAGACGCGATGTCCTCAGCTCTATTCTGTAACCCCCAGTAGCCGCAACTTGGCGGATAAGACTTTGTAACCATGGCTGTTGGTGTGACGCCAAAATTGATGTAGTGTCCGGATCCCCAGCGACTCGCCTGGCACTGTATCAGCGTCGTTAGTTCTCTCCCGGATCGCCAGAAAAGCGTCCCTTTACATTTGTAGTCGAAGGGCATGACAACTCGCTTCAGTGTTTTAACAAGCAGACTCTTGTTCATTTCAGGGCCCGTACGTGTCAAGATAGGGTGCATACGTCCCGCGGATGCTCGGATCAGGGTGCCGCGCCAATCCAGCCACGTACTTTGCTAATCGCTTCGCTCCTGACGCACGACCGGTCGGGGTGTCGGGCTTTAACTCCCGCACAATCTTGGCATTCACATTGATCGCGTCTGCACGTCCAGCACCGGGTATTGTGACTTCATACCTATAACCTGGTCCCAGTGTGTGACGGTAGTTCCGATGAGCTCGCTGGCCGGTTTGGGCAACTATCGAGTGGCCGCTGTTCACATTGCGGCCGACGCCGTTCCGCGACCCCCGCCCCGACTTCTGCTGACCAGCGAATCGATCCAGTGGGTTGTACGAGTCCTGGGTTCCCGGAAGGCCGATGTCAAATGCGTTCTTTGCACCTCGAGCCAATGCCAAGCCGACCCATGTGTCATCCGTTCGGCTGTGCCAGTCGTCCGGCAGGTCCCAGTCAAGTGCCCACTCAACATCCCACTCGAGATTGGCCGCGTAATCCTCAACAATCGCTTTGGCCGCCTCTCGGATGAAATCCGACGGTCCGGGAAGCGGGTCGAGCAACGCGAACGCGTCCATCCCCTCTTCAAACCAGTTCGGCCCATCTTCCTCATCCTCGCCCGACTCCAGCCCGAGCGGGTCCGACCGCCTCCATGGGTTCGAGCGAACATACTGGTACAGGTTGCCGCCATCTTCGTACAGAGACAGCATGCTGAACGCCGCGACCAGTGCCCCCACCCCCCCCATCCCGCGGCCGTGGAAACTCGTCGCCTCGATCAGCGTCAGCGCGGTCGCGTTCGGATCGGGCTGCAGGAACCGGCCCAGTTGCGGCATGTATGCGCGGTTGCGCATCTGCACCACCAGGTGCGCAAACGGGATCAGCCGCGGCGGCTCGTTCCCGAGCGAATCGGCGGAAGCCGAATCCAACCTGTCAAAGAACAGCGCCTTGTGCCCGCACCGAACAGTCGGGAACGGGTGCAGATGCTCGGCGGCCGTAGCGGCCCCGTACGCATCATACCGCCATTGACCACAAACGCGAGCGGTCGAACTCGACCCGCCCAAATCACAAGCAGCGACGATATCCCCACCAGCATCCTGAAGCGTCCACCACGCCGCGCGGGTCGGACCGTACTGCACCAGCAACTCATCGGGGCCGGCGTGACCATCGCCCGTGCCCCAGACATACTCGCGGGCAACGTAGGCGAGGTGGTCAACCCCCCCCCACCTACTTTCTCACCGGCTCGGCGCACGCCGTTCGCGACTTCGCTTCTTTTGAGGACGCGGTGCCTGGGCACGGGCCAGCCGCCGCTCTGCTTCCTCCTCCGTGCACAAGTTTTTCAAGAATGCGTTGAATGAGCCAGCAAGCTTGTAGAGTCCATCTGAAGGCTTGGCCACGATTTTCGGATCGGAGCTGACATCGTCCCACACCTTGAGCCAGACCTGCCCTCTGCGGCGACCGCTGGTGAACAAGAGGATGCTGTCACCCGGACCGGTGTAGCCAACAGCGATGCAGCCCCGCGGCACCGGCACCGCCTCATCGGCGTACCGTTGAAGCAGCTCTTGCTGACCACGCAGGTTTAATGAATCGATGCGAGAGCTAGTGATGGGCGCAAACGCCTGGACCCAGCCCACCCAGCGCTCTCCGCGTTGCCTGCGAACGAAGAAGCTAGGATCTGGTTCGCCGCCATTGCGCCACCGCATGAACTCTCGATAATCTGCTGGGAAACATGCTCCAATCTCACTCTGTGCGCGATCGAGCATTGCGACAGTCAGTCGCCGTCCACACTTGTTCATGGCAACTGGCCATTGTACTCGTTTAGACTCTTCACTCATACCAGGTCTTTCCGCCACCAATATGCGGCTTGACTCTATTATGAAGATCACTGGGCACCAAGTACAGCCGGCCACGGACATTGTCGTGATGCCATGTGCATGGCACACCATATTCGTTTACCCAGTTATAACGCCTTGACTTGCCAAATCGGGCGTTTGCAGCAGCAATATCTGCGTCGGAGTTCCCCTGCGGCGTAATACGTACCTTCTCCTTAATGGCAGACTCCGGAAACACCACGAACTTATGCTTGTACTTTGGGCTTCTGAATACGTTGACGTGATAACTTCCACTCTTCACTTTGATATGAATCCTCGCAGAGAAGTTTGCGGACCCGCCGCCGACGCCGATCCGGCGTTGGTGGAACCGACTCTTTGAGCCCGATCCTACAGCGAATCGATCTAATGGATTGAAGCGGTGGTCGCCGATCCCGAAGTCGAAGGCATCATAAAGCCCGCGACCCATCGCAGTCACTACCCATCGGTTGTCAAGTCTGCTGTGCGCATCGTCCGGTAGATCCCAGTTGAGTGCCCACTCGACATCCCAGTCGAGATTCGCAGAGTACTCTTCGACAAGTGACTGAAGCGCCCCTGTAATGAAGTCGCTCGGACCGGGCAACCCGAAGTTCGCCGAGAACGCATCCTCCCAGAAGTCATCCCACTCGTAAAGTCCCAATGGATCGCTGCTGTTCCACGGGCTCGACCCAAGATATTCGTACAGGTTCATCCCATCGCCGTAGAGACCCTGCACGTCGAACGCCGCGACCAGCGCACCCATGCCACGGCCGTGGAAACTGGTCGCCTCGATCAGCGTCAGCGCGGTCGCGTTTGGATCGGGCTGCAGGAAGCGACCGAGTTGCGGCATGTATGCGCGGTTGCGCATCTGCACCACCAGGTGCGCAAACGGGATCAGCCGCGGCGGCTCATTCCCGAGCGAATCGGCGGAAGCCGAATCCAACCTGTCAAAGAACAGCGCCTTGTGCCCACACCGAAGGACCGGGAAGGCGTGCAGATGCTCGGCGGCCGTAGCGGCCCCGTACGCATCATACCGCCACTGCCCGCACACGCGCGCAGTGCCCCCACTTCCTGACAAATCACAAACCGCCACCACATCCCCGCCCGCATCCTGAAGCGTCCAGAGGGCCGCGCGGGTGGTGCCATATTGCACCAGCAACTCATCGGCGTCGAGGCGTTACGCTCGGGCTTACACTTGATTCTCGTACGCGGGTGTCTCGGATTTGCCCAATTGGACAGGCCGCATCAGCACACATCTCGCGGCACTTCACGAGTGATATCAGTGCCAACGGTTAGAATGGTACGGTTCGGAAGGACGGCATAGCGCCCATGGTCGCAGAGGAAGCCACTGGGATCCTTCTTTCGATCCGATGAGACACACGAGATGCCTTTGGACCAGAGAACTAGCTGCGTGTCCAAATCAATCTCCATCAGTATGCGACTCCCAAGACTCGCGTGCAAATCATTCCAACCCATCGCAATAAGTGTGTCCCGCTCAGGATGGTAAGCGAGGTCGTACACGTTCATGCCAGGCATAGTGAACACAAGCTCGCCCGTATCCTTGGCGAACCCCACGATAGATGTTTCGACCTTTACCAGCACCATCGAGCGAGCGAGTGTCGGATGAAACATGCTTATGGGGCGTTTGGAGCCAAGATCCACAGCCCACGTTGGTCGATGTGGATCTGGCAGCATGTGACTCCGTTCGCTATCAAGGAACTGAAGCATTCGCTTGATGTCGATCGGCACACGTAGATCATCATGCTCCAACCACACATTGCGTTGCCCATTCTGGACCAGCGCAATGCCCGATGGATCTACGCAATCGTAGTTTCGGCACTCAGTTCGAGTACCTACGACCTCGCCGGTACGACGATCAAACTCCTTAAGACCATACTTCTCATGGATTGCGCCGACCGTCTCGCGCCCGCTGACCTGAACGAGCGACCACGAAAGTGAAACCGGCTTCGAAACAAAAATCGTCGCGCCGGTATCAACTGATACACTTCGAAGGCATACTTTGTATCTATCCGCTGGTGCACGCTCGAATCCGAACCACTGTCGCCACCTAGAGACGAGTAGTGCCGTGAAAGTAATGCCCCACGCCTCAGCATAGAAGCGACCGTGGCTGCGAAGGTCACGCAGATCAACCACAAGTTGCTGCTGCCCGACTTGGAAGCAAGCAAGCGGGCCGTAACGGTCCATGGTAAGAGGCTCGCCGTCCGCCAACATACACGCCTTTCAATATCAACGACTCTTGAGCTTCACCCACTCGCTCTGGTAATGAGCCATCATCTGATCTCTGAAAGCCAGTATCTCCTCTTTGGTCGCGTGTGGATTGCTCTTTCTGAACTCCTGCCACTTAAAGTTGAAGTCCCTAACTCGACGGTGGTTACCGTGCATCCACTTGTGCATGTCTTCCGGAATATTCTGAACAAAGTCATGCACATTGAGATTGACTCGTTCGGCCCATGCCTTGATATCCTTCTGCTGTGGAATCCAGTGATGGCCGACAAGCCGACACGGGCGCTGATTATGCACCAACACCCCGCCCATGCCGACGCGGTACGTGTGCACTCCCTCCACCTCGAAATTGTGCACTGTCGCCCGGCGGCTCGTGAACTCGACGGCCGCAACCTCGTGAACTGGCGCGATGTTGGCCGCGGGCGCGATTTGTGAGCCGCCGCCCACCAGCGACCTCACCAGGTCGCCGCTCCGCAGGTTCTGGGCCTCCACCCATCCGCGGCCCTCGACGTAGAACGGGTGCTCCTCGGTGGTGTTCAGCGTTTCGGCTTGTCCGCCGGCGAGCAGCATCGTCACCGCGACGATCGGCGCGCCGTGGCGCACGAACGTCTGCTTCACGCGCCGAAGGCTGATCTCTCCCGTGCATTCATCGGTTGCGACAACCAGATCGCCCTCGACGACATCTTCGATCGGGACGATCCCGCGTGCAGTCCAGACTTCGGTGCTGGCCTCGAAGCACCCGCAGCCCCTTCTGAGGAACTGCGCCGCACGTTGCATCAGGCCCATCGGACTGTTGCGCCACAGGAATCCCGCGGCCTTGCCAACGTAGTGCTTCGCGCCGCTCCACGCCGCAGCGCCGATCCGCCCGACAACCGATCCCACGCCCTTGAACATCATGGCGAGTTTGCCGCCGGGGATCAGCCCGATCGCCGCGGCGGCCATGGCCTGTTCCATGCTCTGTTCGCCCAGAGCGACCAGCGCCAGTTCGCCGGCGAGACTGGCCGCAGGGAATGGCAAGTAACTCAGGATCGTGGCGGCCACGATTGCCGTGGCGGTGCCTCCCTTGCCCAGTGCCGAGAAGAACGCCGCCTTGCTCGCCGCATCTTCGGCGAGGTACTCATCCACCATATTGAACGGGTCCCAACTCAGTCCGAGCGGGTCGGCACGCATCCACGGGTTCGAGCCCGCGTACTCGTACAGGTTCATCCCATCGCCGTAGAGACCCTGCACATCGAACGCCGCGACCAGCGCCCCCATCCCCCCCATCCCGCGGCCGTGGAAACTCGTCGCCTCGATGAGCGTCAACGCGGTCGCGTTCGGATCGGGCTGCAGGAACCGGCCCAGTTGCGGCATGTACGCCCGGTTGCGCATTTGCACCACCAGGTGTGCAAACGGGATCAGCCGCGGCGGCTCGTTGCCGAGATTGTCGGCGGAGGCCGAATCCAACCTGTCAAAGAACAGCGCCTGGCGGGGGGGTGCCCGCAGCGAACTGCGGGGAAGGCAAACAAATGCTCGGCGGCCGTAGCGGCCCCGTACGCATCATACCGCCACTGCCCGCACACGCGCGCAGTGCCCCCACTTCCACCGCCCGACCCGCCCAAATCACAAACGGCGACGATATCCCCACCAGCATCCTGCAGCGTCCACCACGCCGCGCGGCATCATCAGGGCGGGTAGAACATACAGCCGGTCACCTTTGCCCGGACCAGTCTCCTCCTGAGGGTGTCGCGCATTATGGCGCTCTTATATCCGTATTTGACCCGAAATGTGCTGACGTGCGGCGGCACACGGTGAGCCATAATCGTCGACCGGTAGTACAACGGATCTTCACCCGTGTCATTTGCGTTCAACGAACGTATGGGATCCGCGCAATCGAGCGTGTGATTCAAGTGCATAATCCAATAGATCAACCCGAGAGACTTTCTACCAAATCGAATGTCTATGGGAATGAACTGACAGTCTCCCGGCCCCATCTCCTCGACGATCATTCGAACCTTCTCCGAGACCACGTACACGTCTCGATAGACCCATGGCACATCCTCTATACGGCCAGGACGCTCGGCGCGCCCAACACACGGCCTCGGCGGCAAGCGTACCTCACCGATTTGCCAGCGGATTGCATCTACTAGTAAATCATCGATGAGTACATCTACAGCCCACCTAGCTTCTTCACCAGCCTTACTGCCGGCGCCTTTCGCGAATGAAAACACCCAGAACTGCCGATTGTTCGCGCTCATGGCCTAAACCACGCATCTGGATTCTTTGCGATCATTGTCTTTAGTTCGGCCATGGCCTCGTAGAATGCCTTTGACGCGTCCTTTCCATACTTTCCCTTGAGTCTACTGATGAGATGGTCAAAAACACGATCATGGTATATAATTCTGTGCCTTCCACGATGATCTTTGGGTGCCAGTGGGAGCATGTTGTGCACGCCCCAGAGCGTTGCATTGAATCCGTGTGTCTTCTTGAGTTCTGCGAATCGCTTTGCAGTCTGTTTGTAAAATGAGATAATATGGTGGGCGACCTTGCCAGATTGGTTGACCGCCCTCGCCATGCGCCTCCATGAACGAACGTCTGCCCTTGTTAGGTCAGCCGAGCCGAACGGCAGCGGGGTGGAGTAGTCGTCAACCACTCCATTGATGTTGACTTCATCATAGATATCACGAACCCATGAACTGTCACCACGAGTATGCCAGTCGTCAGGCATGTCCCAGTCAGTCGCCCAGTCGAGGTCGTGCTCCAAGTTGTCCGCGTAAGTGCTCGTGAGTCGATAGGCCAAGTAGCCCGCAGTAATGGCCTTAGTCGCGTAGGCGTCCATTGCATCACCGATGAACAATCCCAGCGGGTCTCTCCGCCCCCACGGGCTCGAGCCGAGGTACTCGTACAGGTTCATCCCATCGCCGTAGAGGTCCTGCACATCGAACGCCGCGACCAGTGCGCCCATGCCGCGGCCGTGGAAACTGGTCGCCTCGATGAGCGTGAGCGCGGTCGCGTTTGGATCGGGCTGCAGGAACCTGCCGAGTTGCGGCATGTACGCCCGGTTGCGCATCTGCACCACCAAGTGCGCAAACGGGATCAGCCGCGGCGGCTCATTCCCGAGCGAATCGGCGGAAGCCGAATCCAACCTGTCAAAGAACAGCGCCTTGTGCCCGCACCGAACAGTCGGGAAGGCGTGCAGATGCTCGGCGGCCGTAGCGGCCCCGTACGCATCATACCGCCATTGACCGCAAACGCGAGCGGTTGAACTGGACCCGCCCAAATCACAAACAGCGACGATATCCCCACCAGCATCCTGAAGCGTCCACCACGCCGCGCGGGTCGGGCCATACTGTACGAGCTACCAAGTCGTACATAGAGACTCACGGCGTGATTCGAAGGCACCGAGGTTCCCATACCAACTCGGGCAGATGTAGCATTCCGTCACGGGCGACCAGCACTCTCCCGTCTGCCATCGGCGACAAACTCAGCCGCCAACTGTCGGTCTCCACATTGCGAACTTCCGCACCGGTAAGGCCATCGAAGAACATTGCTCTGGCAGACCCCATGCCACTGAACTTTGAGCGTCGCATTCCAAACAATACGTTGCCACATTGTACTGCACACAGGCGAGCAAAATAGCACGTACTCTCTTGATCTTTCAGTATCGGCGACGTTACCGGATCGCCTTCTGGCACATATCGCCACGCCACGGAACCATCTGGTCGCAATGCTGTTACGGTACCAAGCCTGTTCTCCGTCATTGCGAGCCACCCTGACCCGAAGGTGACTTCACGCGGCGATGACGCGATGTCTACACCTGTGCTCAACAATGTCACACGTCGCTCAGTATCGTAATAAACCACTTCCTTTCGGCTGCTCTTTGGGCGTGCTTTGATTAGAATAGCGATCGCCACGGCGCTGTCGCTGCCCACCTCTTCTATGCCGTCACCGCTTGTGACAGATTCGCCATTCGTTGCATTCAATAGCATCCACCTCCCGTTCCAAAGATGAACTAAGAGATAGTCTGGACCACTGAAAGCAACCGACGCAATGTCCCTCAAACCTGTCCTGCGCCACAGCCTCCTTCCGGACCACTCGTAGGCAGTTACGGACATCTCTTCAAACACGGAAATGACCAACACTTCCTGTATCGGATGCAAAGCAACCGACGGCGTTCTCCCTTCCGGCACATTAACAAGGGGGCGAGATAGCTGCCGCCCGGCGATAGAAAATACTGCAATGCGACCATCGTGGCTTCCAGCGACAAACGCATCGTTGCGGTGAATGTCGGTCCAAACATCGCTAATCGCGGACTCTTCCACATCACTCATGGTACGACCTGCCTTGCAAATCCAAACTCGAGTTTTAGCTGTTCAAGGTAGTCCAGCACATCCTGTCGGCTGGCGGTTCGCGCGTTCTCTCTCAGCCATTGCTTCCACCGGTCGTTCCAAGACCCGGACAATCCCGTTCCCTTTCCATGGACTCGTTTGTGCCAGTCGCGGCTGATCTGGTCCCCAAGTGCATCGAGTTCTGCTCTTTGGAAACCCAATTTCTCGAATTGCTTCCAGTACTGCTTCGGCAGGAAGTGATGATACTCCCAAAGGTGACAAGCACGTGCATTATGCACCAACACCCCACCCGCGCCCACACGATACGTGTGTACCCCTTCCACTTCGAAGTTGTGCACCGTCGCCCGGCGACTGGTGAACTCCACCGATTCGACCTCATGGACCGGCGCGGCATTTCCCACGTTCGAACCCGCCGCGGCACCGCCCACCAGCGAACGCACCAGGTCGCCGCTTCGCAGGTTCTGGGCCTCCACCCATCCGCGGCCCTCGACGTAGAACGGGTGCTCCTCGGTGGTGTTCAGCGTCTGTGCTTGCCCGCCGCCCAGCAGGATCGTCACCGCGACAATCGGCGCACCGTGTCGCACAAACGTCTGCTTCACGCGCCGAAGGCTGATCTCTCCCTTGCACTCATCTGTCGCGACGACCAGATCGCCCTCGACAACGTCCTCGATCGGGATGATCCCGCGCGCGGTCCAGATCTCGGTCTGGGCTTCAAAGCAGCCGCAGCCCTTGCGGATAAAGCCTCGCGCACGGTCCATCAGCCCGCCGCCGCCGCGCGACAATGCGCTGCCCGCCATGCCCGCGTAGTGCTTGGCACCGCTCCATGCCGATGATCCGATGCGACCGAGGAACGATCCAAGTTTGCCCGCCAGCTTGCCGCCGGGAATCATCCCCAGCGCCATCGCCGCGGCGAACTCCTCGCCGCTGGTCTCGCCCAGTGCGTAGAGCGCAACTTCACCAAGATTCCCCACGAACGGGAACGGCAGGTAGCTTGCAATCTGTGCCGCGACAACGGCGGTGGCCTTGAGCCCTTGCCCGATCGACGACATGAACGCGGCAGTACTGCCGGCCGCTTCCGCCTGGTACTCATCCACCATGCTGAACGGGTCCCAACTCAGGCCGAGCGGGTCCGCACGCATCCACGGGTTGGAACCCGCGTACTCGTACAGGTTCATCCCATCGCCGTAGAGACCCTGCACGTCGAACGCCGCGACCAGTGCGCCCATGCCGCGGCCGTGGAAACTCGTCGCCTCGATGAGCGTGAGCGCGGTCGCGTTCGGATCGGGCTGCAGGAACCTGCCGAGTTGCGGCATGTATGCGCGGTTGCGCATCTGCACCACCAGGTGCGCAAACGGGATCAGCCGCGGCGGCTCGTTGCCGAAACTGTCGGCGGAGGCCGAATCCAACCTGTCAAAGAACAGCGCCTTGTGCCCGCACCGAACAGTCGGGAAGGCATGCAGGTGCTCCGCGGCGGTTGCCGCGCCGTACGCATCATACCGCCACTGACCACAAACGCGAGCGGTTGAACTGGACCCGCCCAGATCACAAACAGCGACGATATCCCCACCAGCATCCTGAAGCGTCCACCACGCCGCGCGGGTGGGGCCGTACTGCACGAGCAACTCATCCGGCCCGGCGAACCCGTCGCCCGTGCCCCAGACATACTCGCGGGCAACGTAGGTGTAGATGACCGGCGCGGGGCTGCCACCGCCCATCATCGCCGATTGGCCCTCTTCGAGGCCGAGCGTCGTCGCCTTGGTGTCGAGTTCCTCGGCTTCGGTGGCTTCTTCGGCAATCTGCTGCAGACCGCCGCCCCCGCCGCCCATCAGCAGTTCGCCGATCGACAGCAGCGGATCGGTCACGACCTCCTGAATCCTCCGGATCCCGTCGTAGTAGAACCGCTCGCTGCGGACCTCACCGCTGATCGCGCCATCCTCGATGTTCGGGAACGGCGACTGCGTGCGGATCAGGCGGCCCAGGCCGTCATACGTGTAGTGCTTGACCAGCGCGCCCGGCGCGGCGGTGAACGAGAGTTCGCCCTCGATGGGATCGGGCTCTCCGGGGCCGGGCGTCCCAGGACTGGTGGGCGTGATCACCGCCAGCGAGATCTGGTCTCGCAAACTTCTCCCCGGGCATCCCGACCCGCGCATCAACCTCGCGCTCACGCTCGAACGCGCGGGACGCATCGACGATGCCCTCCGCACCTACGCATCGGCACTCGAGGTCTATCCCGAGCACATCGGCGCGATGCAGGGCCTCGCGCGGCTCCAACTCCGTCACAACCGCCGCGACGAGCGCACACCCGACCTCCTCTTCGCCATCGCCCTCCGCGGCGAGACCGAGCAGTGGCGGCAATGGGCCCAACGAACACTCGCTGCAGACGTTGCGCGGCCGTAGCACGGATCGCCGCACATTCTCATGCCTTTGGGCACCTCGCCGCTCCGAGGCGCGTGGCTGGTTGCGCTCAAGATCGAGCGGCACTCCGTGTTACACTGCCCGCATGCTCCGCTCCGCGGCGATCCGCCTGCTCCCAGCGCTCGCCCTCGGCGCGGCCACCACCATTGCATTCTCGTGGGCCATCGCCGCAACACGGCCGAGCAACGCGTCGTGGTTCGGCCAGAATACCGCCGGCTCATTCGGCCTCGATCGCGGCGATGATCTGCTCCTGATCTGCCAGGGTCGCGCGTTTGCGCACCGCGCGGTGCTGGTCGAAGTGGTGAAGGACCGCTTCGAGAAAACGCAGTTCCGCGAGTTCCTCAACCAGACCGACCGCCTTCACTCCGCCGCGCTCCCGGCTTGGTCGCACATCGATCTTTCTCCGGGCCCGGGGGCTCAGCCCGCGCCGCGCATGCACCCGACACTCGGTCTCATTACTCCCGATCGGTTCTCCTATGTTGTAAACGCGTACGGCTGGCCAGCGCTCGCCATGCGCGGCGTGAAGATCGAGACGCTCCCGACCGGCGGCGCATGGCGCGACCCCTCGCTCGATCACCCGCACTCGATCCTGCTCGGGCCAAGGCGGGTGGCCGTCCCCGCATCCATACTTTGGCCGGGATTCCTGCTGAACTCGCTCATCTTCGCCGCGGCATGGTTTATCGCGGTCTCGCTCGGCGGCCGCGCTGCACACTCGCTTGCGGCCCGCCTACGCGCCCGCCGCGCACTTCGCCGCGGCAGATGCCCCAACTGCCGCTACGACCTGCTTGGTGACTTCTCCTCCGGCTGCCCGGAGTGCGGATGGAAACGAAGTGCGCCAGCGCACTCATAACTCAACAATCCCGCCTCCGCACTGCCCACTCCGAACTCCGCATTCCGCATTCCCCAATCCACAATCCCCGATCCAAAATCACACCCCCGCCCGCCACCCCTTCCCATCCCGCACAACGCGCCGGTACAGCGTGTCCCGCTCCACGGGCTCAAACCCAGCATCGCGGATCGCCTTCTGCAGCGTCCACACGTTCACTTCCTGGTGCGTCGCGGCATCCTTTGAGCCCTGCGGCACCTTGGTGATGTCGTACCACACCACCGTGCCATCGAGATCATCGGCCCCGCACTGCAGCATCAACTGCGCCATCGGCAGAGTCTGCATGATCCAGAACGCCTTGACGTGCGCAAAGTTGTCAAGCATCAGCCGTGCGATCGCCAGCGTGCGCAGGTTCTCAAGCCCCGTCGGCCCGGGCAGATGCTCAAGGTCGCTGCCATCCGGGAAAAACGGCAGCGGGATGATGGTCTGAAATCGGCCTTTGGTGGGCCGGCACTCCGTGCCGGCCGAATCAGCATCCTCGTGAGGCTCTTCGCCCGGCACGGAGTGCCGGGCCACCTCGGACAGGGCCTCATCCTGCGCATCCCGCAGCATCTCCATGTGCACCAGCCGTTCGCGGCGTTGCTCAATGTGCCCATAGAGAATCGTCGCGTTGGTGTTCAGCCCCAGCGCGTGCGCCTCGCGGTGCACATCCAGCCAGACATCGGAGCGGATCTTGCCCTTGAACGCTTCATCGTGAACGCGGTCATCGAAGACCTCAGCGCCCCCGCCCGGCAGCGACCCCAGCCCCGCCTTCTTCAGTTCGCTCAGCACCCAGCGGATGCCCTCGCGCCGCGCCGCACGGCCGACTTCGCTCGCATCGCTTGCGCCCTTGTACACCTTCGCGATCCGAGCCAGGTGCACAACCTCCACCGCTGTGAACGCCTTCACGTGCAGTTCACTCCCCAACCGTCGCGCCTCATCGCGGATCGTCGACACCAACTCGGGGTAGTAACTCCACGGCAGGTACGGGTGCAGCCCGCCCACCGAGTGGATCTCCGTCGCCCCGCCCTCCACCGCCTTGCGCACTTCTTCACGCACATAGTCCATGTCGCGCGTGTACGCGCCGGGCTCATCCTTCTTGCGGTAGAACTCGCAGAACTTGCACGACAGCGCGCAGACGTTCGAGTAGTTCAGGTGCCGGTTGATGTTGTAGTAGGCAACGCCGCCCGCACCGGGCGCACCGTGCAGCCGGTTGCGCACCATCGCCGCCATCTCGCACACGCCCCAGATGTCCGGCGTCGTGTACAGCAGGTCACCATCGTCGAGCGTTAGCCGCTCGCCGCGATCGACCTTCTCGCGGATCGCATCCAGCCGTCGATCCCGCCCGCGCACAGGCGATGCCGCGGGCGCGATGCCCAGACTCCGCCCACCCTCTTGTGCCGCAATGGTCGCCATCGAACGCGTTCCCTTCCGCCGCCGCGGGACGGGCATTTTCATCGATTCCTGAAAACTCTGGAATGGTAGCCCCGCGGCCGCTTCACCGGCTCGCCCACCATGCCAATACCATCGCCCCCATGCCCGCGCCGCGCAGACCCCTCATCGCCCTGCCCTCGGCGCACTACATGGCCTTCGCGCCGCTGGATTGCTGGTTCCGCGTGCTCATCCGCGGCGGGACGTTCATCTCCCCGCGATACTGGGCGCGCCTGGCGTGGTGCCTGTTCACCAGCGCTCTGGGAACGGCGGTAACGTTGCCCGAACGCGTGCTGCTGTGGCCGGTTCTCGCGCTGTTGCGCCGTCGGCCGATCGATCACGCGCCCGGCATCGTTTTCGTGCTCGGCTACTACCGCTCCGGCACGACGCACCTGCACTATCTGCTCTCGTGCGATCCTCGCTTCAACACGCCGCGCTGGTACCAGGTGCTCGCGCCCGCAGGGTTTGTGCTGTCGTGGCAGGTGCTGCGCTGGGTGATGACGCCGTTCGTCTCCAGCAAGCGCCCGCAGGACGATGTCGCCATCGGGCCTGAGTGGCCCGCCGAAGATGACTTCGCGGTGAACAACTGGACCGGCGCGTGCACCATGCCGGGCCGCATGCTCCTGCCCCGCGCATGGGAGCGCTTTGCGGACTTCAACGATGTGCAGGCCGCGCCCGAACGCGACCGTCGGCTGTTCTCCGACACGCTCACGGCCTTTGTTCGCAAACTCGCCTTGGTCTCGCGCGGGCGCGCGCTGCTGCTCAAGACACCGGCGCACACCGCTCGGGTCGGTGAACTGGTCCAACTGTTCGGCCGCCGCGCAAGGTTCATTCACCTTTCGCGCGATGCCGGCGCAGTGCTGCGCTCCAACATCGCCATGCACGCCCGCTTCGCGCCCTACTTCCTGCAGGATCATCCCGGGGACGACGTGATCCGCAAGCGGATCATCGCCGAGTATGATGCGACCGAGCGCGCGCTCCTGCGCGATGCGGCCGCGCTGCCGCCCGGTACGCTCGCCCGAATGCGGTACCAGGACCTCGTCGCCGACCCTTTGGACCAGGTCCGACGCGTGTACGCCGAACTGGGCCTGACGCTCTCCCCCGAGGCCGAATCGCGCATGGCCGCATACCTCCGCAGCGTGAGCGATTACCGCGCGGCGGGCCAGAAAGGCGATCCGCGGGAATCGGGTTCGCGCGGAACAGATGCTCCGCAGGGCACGCGGTGCGATGACACCCCGCCGCAACTCGGTTGGATGCGCGAGGCGTTCGGGCACGACAAGCCCGCTGCGCACCGCGCCGAAGTTCCGCCCGCAACCGCCGCGGCGCGCATCGGCGGAGAACTCGCGGGGGCGGCCGCGGCGTGCATCGCCGCGGTTCTGTGCGCCGCGCTCTGGCTCGCGCTGGCCGCGGCGACGCGAGACCGCTCCGACATCGTCATCTGGCCCGTCGGCATCGTCGTGGGCATCGCCGCGCTCCGCGCCGCCGGCGCGGGAAACTGGCGGCTCGGCGCACTCGCGGCATTGCTCGTGCTGTTCACGTATCTGGGCATCGCGTTCCCCGCGACATACCTCTCGTGCAACGATTACTGGAAGCGCGATGGGTACCCGTGGACCGATGTGTGGGATTCGACGCGCGATGGCGTGTTTGCGACCAACAACATCTTCTGGGCCGTGCTGGGCATCGGCACCGCGTACCGATTCGCATCGCGGAAGCATGTGAAGCCGCCCGGGATGTAGGCGTGGCATGGGCCTCCCGACCATGACTTCCTTGTGGCATGGGCGTCTCGCCCATGAATCAAACTCACACGGCCGGAACGGCCGTGCCGCACTCAATCCGCGGTTGCCCGCAGCAATCGATCCGCGATCGCCTCCCACAGAGCGCTGTCCTCCGGCGGTCGCTCGATCAGGATCCGCTCTGCGCCCGCCGCATCAGCCTCGCGCAGGCTCGCGTACAGCCGTGCTGCGTAGTCCTCCGCGCGCATCGGCATGGCGAGCAGAACATGCGGCGCAGGCACCTCGCGATGACCGATCAAGATCACCACGGCGCGGCCGCCGCCCTCTTCCTCGAGCACGTCCGGCCACTCGCGCGATTCAAACAGCCGCGCGGGTGTGCGCGGCGCATAGTGCCGCGCCAACAAGCCTGGCGATTCCATCGGAGCGTCGGTTGCCCCCGCGACCTCGCCGCCCAACTCCACCCGCTCGCCCAGCACACGCTCGATCTCCACCGCGCTCACAAGCCCCGGCCGCAGAATCCGCGGCACATCGCCCGCCAGCGACAGCACCGTGGATTCGATCCCGCCGCGGCACGCGCCGCCGTCGAGTACGAACACCTCGGGTCCGGGGAACCCGGCGCGAACGTGCGCAGCGGTCGTTGGCGACACGGTGCCCGAAGGGTTCGCGCTCGGGCCCACCAGCGGACCCCCGAACTCAAACAGAAGCGCGAGCGCGACCGGGTGATCCGGGCAGCGGACCGCCACGTTCGGTCCGCCCGCGGTGATGATCGCCGGCAGCCTGCTGCGCGCGCTGGCGCGCGGCAGGACGATCGTCAGCGGCCCCGGCCAGAACTCCCGCGCCAGCGCATCGGCGCGATCGGGCCAGTCGGCGACCACCCGTCGCGCCATCTCCGGCCCGCTCACGTGCACGATCAGCGGATTGATCGGCGGACGACCCTTGATCTCGAAAACCGCTCGCACCGCGCCCTCGTTGAACGCATCCGCGCCAAGGCCGTACACCGTCTCGGTTGGAAACGCCACCAGCCGCCCCTGCCGGAGAAGTTCGGCGGCTTTCCGGATGTCGTGTGCGGCCTCACTCATTCGGGCGATTGTTGGCGAAGAGTCGGGTGCCGGGTTCCGGGTTCCGGGTTTCGGGTTCCGGGAAAGAATCGATCGCACGCGACAGTCCTGAAGTCTCGCACCCGAGCCCCGAGCCCCGGACCCCGATCCTCATCGATTCACCGCCGCGAAGATGAGTCCGATGATCGCCGCGATGATCAGGCACATGATCGTGAACAGCGTGATCTTCACCCAACTGTACGGCCGGTCGCCCTGCACCTCGCCGGTGCGCGCGTTGACGAGAAAGCGGAACACGCGGCCCTTGTAGCGGTATGCGCTGACCCACACCGGCAGGAGCAGGTGCTTGTAGGTCAGTTGGTCGTACTGGCTGTGCATCTTGCTGATGCGCTGCTCATCGCCGCCGATCGACCGCCGGATCGAGCCCTCGATCGTCGGACGCATGATGCCCTTGGCAACCTCGAACGCCTGCGGAAGGTCGATCTGATAGCACTCGGCGTGAAACCCCGCGAGGTAATCGTCGGAATAGGGCACGACCGCCTTCAGGTCCCAGGGCTCCAGCGCGTGGAGCCGCTTCTCGGGAAGCGACCGCGTCGCGATGACCAGCACGTCGTCGAAGTCGTTGGTCACCACGCCCGCGCGGTAGGACCACCGCACCTTGCGGACAGTCCGCCGGTTCTTGCCGGTACCGACCGTCACATAATATGCATCTCCGCGATACCCTTCATATCTTGTTGTAACAAACGTGTCGTATGTCCACGCGGGCACGTACGCCCCGTTCACGCCCGCATCGAGACGGCCCTCCGCCTTCAGCGCGTTGGGAGCGAACCACCGGCTCGCGAGCCATGCGCGGAACGAGTCGAGCGCACGCTCCCGCGGCACATGAAACGGCAGGATGCAGTTGGGCCGAATGAGCGTGGCCGTGGAATCCTGGGCCACGATGTTGCTGGCGCAGAACGGGCACGAGATGCTCGTAACGTGCGGCGGCTTGTCGATCACCGCGGCGCAGGAGGAGCACTTCACAGCGGTGTGCGCATCCTTCGGTGCCGCGGCCTGCGCTTCCGAGAGCGATGCGTGAAAGCACAACTCCTCGACCGCGGCCGCGCCGCCGCCATCATCAATCTGGTTCTCGTGGGAGCAGTACGGGCACTTGAGCGCCATCTGCCCGGGCGCGAACTCCAGGCGCGCGCCGCAGTTTTCGCAGGGGAATCGGCGGAGGCCGGCCTCCAGCGGGGCCGTCGGGTCGGGTTGTCGCTCGGTCTCCACGCCGCGCTCCTCCACAGGCGCCGGGGGGCGACATCAGCCCGCGGGCGGGACGGGCGGCGGCGCGCCGGGGATGGGCGGCGGCGGCGGTGCCGCGGCCTGCGCGAACGCTGCGGCGAGTTCGGGCAGATCCCTGGCCGCGACCCACGACGCCATGCCCTGCCGCCACACAAGTGTGTCGGGCTTCAGATCGCCGGCGCGTGCGCGGGCGATGACGAGCGCGGGCTCGAAGGGCCCGTGCTGCTGTCCATCGATCGCCAGAAACAACGGCCCGCCTGCCGCGCCCGCAGCGCCGGGGATGGGCGGCGGCGCGCCGGGGCCCGTTGCGCCCACACCCGCGCTCTGCTGCATGCTCTGGCCCATCGTCCCAGCGAACGCCTGACCCATGCCCATGCCCACGAACATGCCCGCGGTGCCGGGGTTCTTCGCCGCGTCGCCGATCGCCTCGGCCGCCTTGAACTTCGTGTACGCATCCATGTTGCCGATCACGCCCATGCTCGACCGCTTGTCGAGCGCGGCCTCGACCTCCGGCGGCAGCGAGATGTTCTCGACCGTCAGCCGCGGCACCTCAAGCCCGTACTTGTCGAAGTCGCCCTGGCACTTGCCGGTGATGAACTCGGAGAGTTCGCGGTAGTTCCCGGCAAGGTCGAGCATCGGAATCTTCGACTCGCCGAGAATGTCGGCGAACTCGGAGACAATGAGGTTGCGGAGTTGATTGGCGATTTCTTCGGTCGTGAAGCGGCCATCGGTTCCGACGACGTTCTTGAGAAACGCGCCGGGGTCTTTCACGCGCATGGTGTAGGTGCCGAACGCGCGGAGCCGCACCGGCCCGAACTCCGGGTCGCGGACCATGATGGGGTTCATGGTGCCCCACTTGAGGTCCGTGAAGGTGCGCGTCGAGACGAAGTAGACCTCGGCCTTGAACGGCGACTCAAAGCCGTACTTCCACCCCTTGAGCGTGGCGAGGATGGGCAGGTTCTGGGTGAGAAGCGTGTGGGTGCCGGGCTTGAAGACGTCGGCCAACTGCCCCTCGTTGACAAAGCAGGCGGCCTGGCCCTCGCGGACGATGAGTTTTGCGCCGTACTTGATCTCGTTCTGGAATCGCTCGAAGCGGAAGACGAGCGTGTTGTTGGTGTCGTCCATCCACTGGACGATGTCGATCAGTTCCTGACGCAGACGGTTCCAGATGCTCATGCTTCCCGCCTTTCTCCGGGCAAAATGCCCGCCCGACAGCATACGCGGGCCCTTCGCGGCCCGTCCCCTGTTTCCCAGGCCCAACCCCCGCGGGAGTCATTCGGAAACGGATCCGGCGGTTGCAGCGAGACACATGGCTTCGCCGCGACGCCCTCCCTCACGGTCTGGCTGTTCGACTCTCCGCACCGCTCTGGAGAGCGGTGCCACCTTTGTGCCGACTCTCCGCACCGCTCTGGAGAGCGGTGCAACCCTTGTGCGGTCCTACTTCCTGGGGTAGTCGGGGAAGAGGTCGCTGGGTCGCGCATCGGGCATGGTGCTGGGCGCATCGAAGCGGATGCGATTGCGCTCGAGCACGGTGCCCATGGTTCCGTGGAGGCGCGCGAGGGAGGCGTTGTAGTCGGTCATCGCGGTCCACTCCTGCTGCTCCGCCGCGGCGAGGGCCTGTTGCCGGCGCAACTTGAGATCGAGGAACTCGGGAGTGAGGCGAGCGAGGGTTTCTTCTTCGACCTGCAGTGCCCGCAGGTTTTCCGCCGCGGCGATGCGGAATGCGCGGTTCTGCTCGATGAGGATGTAGTTGAGTTCGACATCGCGGATGGCGGCCTTGACCTCTGACACGATGTTCTGGAGGGTGTTTCGGTAGGCGATTGCGGCCTGCTGTCGTTCGAGGCGGCGGACGGTGTAGTTGGACTCGGCGGCGCGGTTTCCGAGGGGGACCTCGGCGGCGACGGCGACCTGGTAATCGACGAAGCGACCCTCTTCTAGGGCGTCGTAGGCGGAGTCGCCGGAATCGCCCATGCCGCTCATGCGGGTGAGAGCGCGGAGGTTGAGAAGGGGGAGACGGGCGTTGTCGGCCGCGCCAAGGCGGATGGCGGTGTTGTCGAGGGAGATGATGGCGCGCTGGACTTCCGGGCGCTGGGCGATGGCGCTGTTGATGGAGTCGGTCAGGCTGAGTTCGACGGGCTGATCGACGGGGTCATCGGCGGGGAGGAGGAGGGTCTCGGCGCCGACGGGGAGGTCGGGATCGTTCATGAGGAGTTTGAGGCGCTCGCCCGCATCGCGCAAGACTTTCTGGGCCTGCATGAGTTGTGCGCGGCGCGATTCGACATTGGCCGAGGCATCGGCGATCTGTGCGGGGCGGGCATCGAACTCCTTGCGTGCGCGCAGTTTGCCGAGGACTTCTTCGCCGCGTTCGAGCAGTCGCTGCAGGACAAGCACGTCGTTGCGTGCGCGGACGAGCGTCCAGTAGGCGGTCTCGGTCTCGACGACGTTGCGGATGAGATCGGACTTGAGGCTCTGCACCTCGTCGCGTTCGGCGTTCTGCGCGAGGCGGACCTGGGCAAGGGTCACATCGCTGCCGAAACCACGGAGGAGGGGCTGGTCGAGTTGGACAACGATGTTGGCCTCGCGGGCGGGGTCGGGGCGGTTGAAGAGGTTGTCGGTTTCGACATCGGTGTAGGTGAACTGGTGCTGCACCGTGAACTGCCCGCCGGACACGAGGGGCTTGCGCACGCCGATGGTCGCATCGACAACCTGACGCTGGTCGGAACCGACGCCGACCGTGGAGCCGCCGATCGAGGGGCTGGTTCGGGGCTGGTCTGTCGAGGACCACTGGGAGTTGCCGAAGAGGACCCAGTCGAAGGCGGCCTCCGCGGCGGCGACCTGGGCACGGCTGATGGATGGCGCGAGGCGCGCGAACTGGACGTTGAGGTTGTTCTCGACGGCGGTGGCGATGGCGCGGTGCAGTCCGATGGTGGCGGTTGGGAGTTCTCGGGGGAGGAGGAGCGAGTCCATCCTGGGTGTGCGCTCGACGTAGGACTCCGGCCCGGCCATGCCGACGAGTTCCTGCATGATTCGGGGCTCGATGTCGAGTGCCGGGACGCGTGGCTCGCGCGTCAGGGTGCGCGGGACGGGCCAGTTTCGGGCCTCGGTGAGTTCGCGCTCGGTGCTCTCGCGGACATAGCGGCGGAGGTCGCGCTCGGGCTGGTCGCGCAGGGGCGAGGCGCAGCCGGCCGCGAGGGCCATCGCCGCGGCCAGCCCGGCGGCGGTGTGGACACGGGATCGGGATGTTTGTCGAGCCCCTGAGAGGTTGGTGTTCCGCACGGTGTGGTCCTGGTAGCGTGGGGCCTTCGACCCGCGGCAAGTCGTTCCTGCGCAAGCCGTTGCGGCCCGCCCGATGACCGGAAACCTCAGGCGACGATGGCCGGCGCGCCGAGTTCTGTTCCGGTTGACGCAAAGGGCGCGTCAAGGGGCGGTACTATACGCCCACCCCTCTCCGGCCCAAGTGCCTGAGGGGTTCCCTGTGTGCATTCCCCGGCGGACGGGATTCCGGCCGGAGCGCGTCGAGTACCACGGTCTAGAACGGAGTCCGAGCACCATGAGCAGCCACACCCAGATGTCACGCGCCGCGGGCCTTTTTCTTGCCGCGGCGGTCCGCGGGATCAGCCCCATCATCGGCTCGCTGCTGCTCGCCGGCGCAACCGCCGCGACGGCGCACGGCCAGCAGATCAGGAACGTCGATCCGTACCACGTGACGGTGCTGCGCGACAACACGCCGATGAAGTGCGCCGATGGCGGCATCTTTTACGCGGTGTCCGTGCTGAAGCAGGGGCAGGTGCTGCGTGTTGATGGTGAGGGGCCGGGCTGGCTGCGCGTTGAGTACCTCCCGGGCATGCGGGCGCATGTCAAGGCGTCGGATGCGAACCTCGAGGCGGGCGGCCGCTCGCTGAAACTCACGCGGCCCTCGCGTCTGATGGCCGCGAACGTGCAGGCCGGGTCGCGGCCGTGGCAATACCTTCTTGATAACGACCTGCCCGCGGGCACCACGCTGCAGGTTCTGGAGGCCGTGAAGGCGACGGATGGGACGATCGAGGGGTATCTGGTGCCTGCGCCGGCGCAGGCGCGCGGGTATGTGAAGAACGACCAGGTGCGGCGGGCGACGGCGGAGGAAACGGCGACGTATGTGCGCGTGGACCCTTCGCGCTCGACGCCGGCCCCGACGCCCACCCCCGCGACACCAGAGCGCGCCGCCGCGCCGACGCAGCCCGAGACACGCCCGGCCGACACGACACCCGCCCAACCCGCGACGGACTCGGCGCAAACAGGGGTGCCCATGCAGCCCGACGCCGCGGCGGGCCAGCCGGTGCAGCCGCCGGTCGCTGTTGTTCCGCCGGTGCCCAAGGCGATCAGGGACGTGGAACTGCTGCGGACGCTCTTTGACCGGGCGATGACGAGCGCGGCCAGCGAGGACGAGGTGAAGACGGTCGTCGGCGAGTTCGACCGGACGATCAACACGCTGGGCGCAAGCGAAACTGACCAGCACCTCAAGCGGCAACTCATCGAGCGGCGCAAGGCGCTGACGCTTCGGCTGGACGTGATCGAGTTCGGCCGGCAGGCGCGGGCCGCATCGCGGGCGATGGACGAGCGCGAACTGCAGGTCCGCGAGATGGTTGACACCATCGAGAAGCAGGCGATCTACACCATCGTGGGCCGGATCGTGCCGAGCACGATCTACGACGGCCGTCGCGGCATGCCGCTGATGTACCGCGTCGAGTCCGCGGACTCATCGTCGACGCGGACCCTGGGCTATGTCGTGCCGGGGCCGGGAGTCGATCTGCTGCTGTCATCGGGCAAGGTCGTCGGGATCGTCGGCGAGTCGCGGTTCGACGAAGCGCTGCGGCTGAATCTCGTCGCGGCCCGACGCGTGACCGAACTCAACCCCGCCTCGCCCTCGCGAAACGAGCCGGGAACGGCGACCGGCGCGGCGGACAAGCCCGGGGAGTAAGCACCGAGTGGGTTCGTGCGATGGTCGGCGCGCGGCGAGCGCGGTCAGGGCTGTGCGTGCGCTGCACCCCAGCCGCCGCCGCCGGGGGTGCGGATGGTGAGCACGTCTCCGATCGCGGCATCAAAACTCGTGCACGGCGCGAGGGGCATGGCCTGGCCGCCTGTGCGATGGAGCGACTGCTCGCCGGGTGCACCGTCTGCGCCGCCGGCTGCGCCGTGCGGCCCGCGCGTGCGTCGCTGCGTGAGCAGCGATACTTTCGCCGGCGCGAGGAACCGAACCCGGCGTTCGATCCCGTCGCCCCCGACGTGCAACCCTGCGCCGCCCGAGCCGCGGCGAACCGCGAAGCGCTCCAGTCGAACCGGGTACCGGCGCTCGAGGATCTCCGCATCGGTGATGCGCGTGTTGGTCATGTGCGTGTGCACCGAAGATGCGCCTGCGAAGGCGGGCCCCGCTCCTGCCCCGCCGCCGATGGTCTCGTAGTACGATGGGGCATCGGCCCGCGCTTCGGCGAAGACGAAGTTGTTCATCGTTCCCTGGCTGTCGGCGCACAGACCGAGCGCTCGCAGCAGCACGTCGACGACGCGCTGGCTCGTTTCGACGTTCCCCCCCACCACGGCCGGGCCGTCGTCGCCCTCGAAGCGCGGATTGAGCATTCCTTCCGGAAGGAGCACCCGCACCGGCCGCATCAGGCCCTCGTTCAGCGGGACGGGCCGCGCCAGCAGGATGCGCAGCGCGTAGACGATGCAACTGCGCACGATGGCGGGGGTGGCGTTCAGATTTCCCGCGTGCCCGGGCCCGCTGCCAGCGAAGTCGATCACGAGTTCGTCGCCGCGGTTGTCGAGGGACACTCTCACCGGCGAGCCGTCATCCATCGCGTCGTCGGCGTGCATCGTTCCGAGCGGCAGTTCGCGGAGGCGCTCCCGCAGCAGCGCGGCGGAGCGTTGCTGGATCGCTTCCATGAACAAGGCGACGGCCGGAGCGCCGTGCGTGCGCGACAGCGCACGCAACTCCTCCGCGCCGCGCGCGTTGGCCGCGAGGGCGGCGCGCACATCGGCCAGGTTGTCATCGATGTTGCGCGAGGGAAACGGCCCCGCGGCGAGCCGCGCGGCCAGCGCATCGAGCCTCGGCTGGCCGCCCTCGACGATCCGGAACGGCGCGAGCACGACGCCCTCTTCGCGCAGCGTGCGTGCATCGGGGGGCATCGAGCCGGGTCGCGAGCCGCCGATCTCGGCGTGGTGGGCGCGGCTGGCAACGTAGCCGATCAGAGTGCCGGCGTCGTCGTGCACGGGCGTGATGACGGTGATATCGGGCAAGTGCGAGCCGCCGTGCGCGGGGTGGTTGGTGATCGCGCTGTCGCCGGGGTTCAGCGGGAGGGCTTCTCGCACCGCCCGCACACACACGCCGAGCGAGCCCAGGTGCACCGGCACGTGCGGCGCGCACGCGACCAGCGAACCGCGGGCATCGAGCAGGGCGCAGGAGAAATCGAGCCGCTCCTTGACGTTGACCGAAACGCTGGTGCGCGCCAGCGCCTCGCCCATGTCGCGCGCGATCGATTCAAACCTCGCGGTGAACAACTCCAGCGAGGCGGGGTCCGCGGCGTCGGCCATCGCGCTGCGCGGCGGGCCCGCGCCCGGGGAAGCCGATGACTCGATGACGATGGCCCCGTCGGCGATCATCCGCGCCCGCCAGTCCGGCTCGATGACGACGGTCGCGTGGTCCTCGGCGATGATCGCGGGGCCGGCGAATTCGTCGCCGGCGCGTAGTTCGGACCGCTCGAACACGCGCGTCTCGGTCCACACGCCGTCGAAGCACGCCGGCTGCGTACGTGCCGGCGCGGGCGGGGCGCACGCGGGACTGCCCGCCGCGGCGGGCGGGCTCGAAACGGCCGGCGCCGATGCGGCCAGAACGCGCAGCCAGACCACCTCGACCGCGCGGCCCTCGGGGACGTAGCCATAGACGCGCCGGTACGCGGCGTCGAACAGCGGTGTCAGGGCCTGCGCGCCGTCTTGTGCGGCGAGGTCGATCTCGATCGGCGTTTCCTGGCCGACGAGGCGGAGCGCGGCGATGCGCCGGCGCACCTGCGTGCCCGACTCCCCCACTCCTGCCGATGCCGCCGCGCGAACGGCCTGAGCGCACAGGTCCTGCAACCACCCGTCGATGTGAGAATCACACTCGGCAAGCGGGAGCAGCACCTGCCTCTCGGCCAGCCGCTCGACCCGTGCCGCGGCGAGGCCCGCCGCGCTCAGCAGGCCCGCATCGACCGGCGCCAGCGCCGACCGCACGCCGAGGCGCGCGGCAACGGCGCACGCGTGCTGCCCGCCTGCGCCGCCGAATGCCACCAGCATCGCGCCGCGGAGATCGTGGCCGCGCCGGGTCGAGATGCGCTGCACCGCGCCCGCCATGCGCTCGGCCGCGATATCCAGGAATCCCTGCAGCAGCATCTCGGCGGGCCAGCGGCGCCCCGTGGATGCCTCCGCGGCGCTGCGCACGCGCTCGAGGGCGTGCTCGGCCGCATCGCGGTCGATCGGGATCGCGAATCGCTCGGTGCACAGTCGACCAAGGAGCAGGTTGACATCGGTCAGCGTGAGCGGCCCGCCCGCGCCGTAGCACGCTGGCCCCGGCTCGGCGCCCGCGCTCTGCGGCCCGACAGCGAGCACGCCATCGCGGAACGCGCACACGGAGCCGCCGCCCGCCGCGACCGTCTCGACCCCGACCGCGGGCGCGAGCAGCATCGCGCCCCCGACAGTGTGCTCGAAGACCATCTCGCAGCCTGCATCGCGTGTCCATCTGGCCGCATCGGTGCTCGTGCCGCCCATGTCGAAAGAGACGGCGTGCGTGCAACCCGCGGAAGAGGCCGCCGCGGCCGCGCCGACAACACCGGCGGCGGGGCCGGAGAGCAGGCTGTCCTTGGCGGCGAACTGTTCGGCGGGCCAGAGGCCGCCCGCGCTGCCCATGACCAGCAGCGATGAGCCCGGCGCGGACAGGGCGGCACGCACGCGCGAGAGATATCCATCGATCACGGGCGCGAGCGCGGCGTTGACCTGCGCTGTCGTCGCCCGCGGCAGGATCTTGACGAACGGCGCGAGCCGCGCCGAGCAACTCACACGTTCGAAGCCCGAATCGAGGAGGCATGCCGCGACCGCGTCCTCGTGCGCGCTGTTCAGATCGCTGTGGAGGAGCGCGACCGCTGCATCGCGGATGCCCGTTCGGAGCAGTCGGTCGGCCTCGCGACGGAGATGATCGAGGTCCGGCGGCTCGATCTCGCGGCCGCGCGCATCGAGCCGGCCGATGATGCCGACAGTTTCGGCGGCCAGCATCCGCTCGCGCCGGATGTCGAGATTGAACAGTTCGGCGCGTTGCTGTGTGCCGATGCGCGGCAGGTCTTCGAGCCCGCGATTGATGAACAGCGCGGTGCGTGCCATCGCGCCCGTGAGCAGGGCGTTGGTGCCGCGGGTCGTCGCGAGGCGCATGCGGATCGGCGGGAGCGTGCCGCGTGCGGTCGTGCCCGTGAGCAGCCGCGCGGCGAGCACAGGGGCTTCATCTCCCGTGTGAAGTTCCACGACCTGCCCGATGCGCCACCGCGCATCGGCGCGAGCAAGACGCAGCAACCCACCGGAGGAGGACTCGATCGGCACGCCCGGCTCGGATGAGCCGAGCGGCGCAAGGCTCCATCCGGCCACGGCATCGTGCTGCGATGGCAAGCGGTCCGCGCTGGCCATTCCGCCCGCCCGGCCCCGGCCGCTGTCGCGCTCGACGCCTGCCCAGTTCGCCTCGAGTTGGACTGTTGCCCCATCAATCACTCGCGCGATGCGAGTCCGCAGGCGACCGGTCGAGAGTACCTTGGCCCGGTGGATCGCGCCATCGGGACCACGTCCCAACGCATCCGTGAATGTGCCACCGGTGTCGACCCAGATTTCCCAACGACGTTCGGACATTGATAGGAGCCTTGAAGCCAAGAGCGGCGGCACGCGTGCCGGCGTGGTGCCGGGCACGGAGATGCCGCCGACTGTGGCAGTTTATCGGTCTTGAACGTCCCGATTTTGATTGGTTTATGTTCGCAAGTACCCCATAAATGTGGGATTTTTCTGTAGGTTAGGACTTGTGCCCATAATAGGGGATTGGTCTAATGGGCTTACATACCCTACTTGGGGGAATGTCTTGCCAGCCAAGGGGTCGGCAGGGAAGAGGATGGACCATCAGTGATTGGTCTGCACAGGGCCAGGAGGCGTTCGGCCATGGGCGGCATTCGTCAGTTCGGACGGGCGGCGGTGTGTGCAGTCGCGGCAGTGCTCGCCTCGGCGGGCGTGGCGTTGGCAGACACGTTCATTGTCACCAACACGCAGGACTCGGGCCAGGGGTCATTGCGCGCGGCGATCGAGGCGGCCAATGCCGCGGCGGGGGCGGACGTCATCGAGTTTGACATCCCGACATCGGACCCGGGCTTTGTTGATGCCGCGACCGACTTCTGGCGGATTTCGTTGACATCGGGTCCGTTGCCGTCCATTCAGGACGCCGTGTTGATCGACGGCTGGTCGCAGCGCGACCCGACGGGGCCGGGCCTGCCGATCATTGAGATCAACGGGTCTGCGCTTGTGAGCGGGAACGGGCTGGACGTGCAGGCCCCGAATGTCACGGTCCGCGGGCTGACAATCGTCGGATTCCCGGCGCACGGGTTGACGATTGTCGGTGGCGACGTGGTGCAGTGCTGGGTCTATGGCTGCCACATCGGCGTCGACCCTCTGGGGCTTACGGCGATTCCGAATGCCGGCGACGGCGTTCTGATTTCCAAGGGAGCGGGGCAGAGCCTCATCGGGACCAACGGCGACGGCGTTGACGATGCGGCCGAGCGCTGCATCATCTCGGGCAACATGGGCTCGGGCGTGCGGATGCTGAACACCCGCCTGGACACGCAGATTGCCAACCGCGTGGCCGGCTGCTGGATCGGCCCGGACATTTCCGGCCTTCTGGCGCTGCCCAACCGCAATGGGGGCATCACGCTGCAATCGGCCGAGCGCACGATCATCGGCACCAACTCGACCGACAACGGGTTTGACGCGGGCGAGGGCAACCTGATCTCGGGCAACAATGGCAACGGCGTCTCGATCATCGGACGGCCGCAGACTGGTACGACTGTCTCGGGCAACCGGATCGGCACGGATGTGAGCGGCGCCAAGCCCCTGCCCAACAACGGCGACGGCGTGCTCGTGACCGACAGCCCGAGCGCGGGGGAGCACCGAGTCGGCACCGCGCTGGGGCCGGACTACCGCGCGTATCAGGCCAACATCATCGCGTTCAACCGCGGCGCGGGCGTGATCATCACCGGCGGCGTGAACACCGCCATCCTGGGCAACTCGATCTATGACAACGACGAACTGGGCATCGACCTGGCGCCCGGCGGGGTGCGCGGCGTGACGCTCAACGACGCGATGGACGCGGACACCGGCCCCAACGACCTGCAGAACTTCCCGATGATCATCGAGGTCGGAGCGGACGGCCTGGTGCGGTTCGAACTGCACTCGCGGCCGCTGCGCTCGTACTGGGTCGAGTTCTTCCTGAACCGGCTCCCCGACCCCAGTGAACTGGGCGAGGGACAGGTGTTCCTCGGCGGGGATGTGTTCATCACCGACCTGCTGGGCAACACGGGCGAGCGGTTCTTCATGTTCAACCCCGGCGACTTCCCCTCGCTGGCGTGGGTGACCGCGACCGCCACGGAACTTCCGCCGGTTCAGACGCTGGGCGGTCCGACGACGCTGATCGGCAACACGTCGGAGTTCTCGGTGGCGGTGCCGCGAGACCTTCCGCCGACCGCGCTGCCGCAGACGGTGAACACGCCGCGGGACACCGATGTGACGATCACTCTCGAGGGCGAGGACCCGGAGATGATGGCGCTGTCGGCGTTGATCGACACGCTCCCGGACCGGGGCACGCTGCTGCAGTTCGGGACGCTCGATCCGATCCTTGCCGCGCCCGCGGTCGTGACGGACTCGCAGAACCGCGTGGTGTTCCGCCCGCTGCCGGGAGAGATCGGCTCGCCGTACACGACGTTCGACTTCCGCGTGGACGACGCGATGACGCTGAGCATGCCGGCGACGGTGACGATCAACGTTCTGGCGGTGAACGATCCGCCGAGCGCGGAGAACGACGAGTACACCATCAACGAGGACACGACTCTGAATGTCGGCGCGCCGGGCGTGCTGAGCAACGACACCGACCCCAACGGGGACGACCTGACGGCGGTGCTGGAGACCGGCCCTGCGCACGCGCAGGCGTTCACCTTCAACGCCGATGGTTCGTTCACGTACACGCCCACGCTCAACTTCAACGGGGTGGACACGTTCACGTATCGCGCTTTCGACGGGGCGTTGTTCTCGAACATCGCGACGGTGACGATCAACATTGCGCCGATCAACGACCCGCCGGTCGCGATGGATGATGAGTACACGACCAACGAGGACACGACGCTCGTGGTCGCCGCGCCGGGCGTGCTCGAGAATGATTCGGACATCGACGGCGACGCGCTCACGGCGGTTCTTTCCGCCCCGCCCGCGCACGCCGCGGCGTTCGCGCTGGCCGCCGACGGGTCGTTCACGTATACGCCCGCGCTCAACTTCAACGGCGTGGACACGTTCACGTACCGCGCGTTCGACGGGCTGGCGTTCTCCAACATCGCGACGGTGACGATCAACATCGCGCCGATCAACGATCCGCCGGTGGCGGTTGACGACAACTACTCGACCGATGAGGACACCACGCTGGTCGTGGCCGCGCCTGGGGTGTTGTTCAATGACAGCGACGTGGACGGCGATGCGCTGACCGCGCAACTGGCCTCGGGCCCGTCCAACGCGCTGTCGTTTGACTTCAACGCGGACGGGTCGTTCACGTACACGCCCGCGGCGAACTTCAACGGGCTGGACACGTTCACCTACCGCGCGTTCGATGGGCAGGCGTTCTCGAACACCGCGACGGTCCGCATCACGGTGAACCCGGTGAACGACCCGCCCGTGGCGCGGTGCCGCAACGTGGTGATTGATGCGCGGTTCGAATGCCCGAGTTTCTTCATCACCGTCGACGACATCGACGACGGATCGTCGGACCCCGAGGACGGGACGAACATCCAGCGCGCCGCGTCGTTCCTCGGCCCGTTCCCGATCGGCACGACCCCGGTCACGCTGACGGTGACCGACTCGGGCGGCCTGAGCGATTCGTGCGTGGCCAATGTGACCGTGCTGGCGATCGATTGCCAGCCCAACGGGATACCCGATGCCTGCGAGCAGATGAACGGGTCGGTCGACTGCAACGGCAACTTCGTGCCCGATGAGTGCGAGTGCTTCTGGGACAACGGGGTGCCCCCGATGGACGGGACCGCCGTGAACGGCCAGTTGTCGCACCTGGGCGGCGGCGCGCCGCTGGGCGCGAAGACCGCGGAGGATTTCTACCTGCGCCCCGGGGAGATGCACCGACTGCACAAGTTCACCGGGTACATGCTGAGCAGTTCGTTCTCGCAACTCCGGCGGGCACGTCTGGAGTTTTACCACGATTGCAACGGCGAGCCGGCGGGCGAGCCCTTCGCTGAGTTCTCCAACTCGGTGGTGGATGCCGTCACGCCCGGACTGGGCGGGTTCGACGTGATCACCTACTCCTTCGACCTGTGCGATGCGCACCTGTGGCTCGAGGGCGGCAAGGCGTACTGGGTCGCGCTGTTCGGGGTGACCGACGGCCAGATGTCGGACCTTTCGTACTGGGCGGTGGACGAGGCCTCGGGCCCGCACGCCATCGCCGGCCGCCCGCCGCACAAGCGCGATGGTGTTCCGACGGGCGTCTGGAACGAGTACGACTTCGGCCCGTGGTACCCGGCCGACGAGTGCTGCCTGGGCTGCCGGAATCTGGCGTTCAACCTCCGCGGCGAATCGTGCAAGATTCTCTGGGACAACGGCGGACCGAACATCAGCCAGGGCGCGGGCGGGTCGCCATCGGGCGCGAACCGCGCCCGCACCAGCCGGTCGGCCGACAACTTCGTCACGCCGCCGTGCGAGGCCGCGGAGATCTGCCTGATCCAGGCGTGGATCTGGACCAACTGCGATCCGGTGCACGGGTTCATCTCGATCTACGAGAACGACTGCAAGTTGCCGCTGAACACGCCGCTGTTCACTGCCGCGCCGACGCGGGTGATCGCGACGGGCCAGAGCGTCACGATCGAGAACCAGGTCTTCCAGGGCTTCTGTCTTGAACTTGAGTACCCGAACTGGATTCTGCACGAGGGCCGGACGTACTGGCTCTCGGCGGGCGCGCACAGCACCGGGAACTTCACGACGCGGTCGTTCTTCGCCAATGCACTGCGCGCCTGCCCGGACTCGTGCAACATTCTGAAAATCTCGCCCGGCGCGAAGCGCGACATCGGACCGACGCCCAACGCCTGGGCCCTGACCGACCGCGACTACGCGTTCCGTATTGCCGTACGCCTCCCGCCGGCGCCGGTGCCCTCGGTTGACCCCGGCCTGCCCTCGCCGTCCTGCATCGCCGATGTCGATGGGTCGGGGACCGTCGATGTCACCGACATCTTCCACTTCCTGTCCGCGTGGTTCGCTGGTTGCCCCTGAAACGGCGACTCCCCATTCAGGGGAAACGCCAACATCCAACTGGACGGCACGCCCGCCGCGAGGTACATTCGGGCTGTGGTCGGCCGGTGTGCACGTTGATCGTGCGATGTGCGCACGTCTGCAACGCGCGGCGGGGTCCCTCGCATGGGCAAGTCGGCCGGGGCAACGAGGATGCTCATGACAACTCCGAACAAGCCGGCGGCGGGTCCCGTCCACGTGTTTCGGCGCGCGGAGGTCGATCGGATTCCCGAGCGGCCATCGCGCGTGCTGGTTGCTGAGGATGAACACCTGATCGCCCTCCAGATCTGCTCGATGCTGACGGAGATCGGGCTGGAAGCGATCGGCCCGGTGGGGGACGGGAACGCGGCGTTGTCGCTGGCGCGCACCGCCGCGCCGCACATCGCGCTGCTGGACATCCGCATGCCGATCATGGACGGACTGGAAACCGCCAAGGCGCTGATGTCGGAGTTGGGCACGCCGTCCGTGATCGTGTCGGCGCACTCGACGCCGGAGTATTCCGGCGCGGCGGGCGAGGCGGGTGTGTTCGGCTACCTGGTCAAGCCCGTGCTGGCCGAGCAACTTCGCGTGACGATCGATGTGTCGTGGCACCGGTATCGTGAGCAGGCCGCGGCGTCGTTCGAGAACGGGGACTTGCGCCGGCGAATGGATGAACGTCGCGTCATCGAGCAGGCCAAGTGGGCGCTGGTGGAAAAGCAGTCGATGAAGGAGCCGGAGGCAATGCGGCAGATGCAGGAGCGCGCCCGCTCGACCCGGCAGCCGCTGATCGCCGTTGCCAAGTCCGTGCTCGAGCACGGGCGGTTGACCTGACCGAGTCGAGACTCGGACGCTAAGGTGTTGGGCGTGCGCCGGCGCGGCGCACGGTGTTGGTCCGAGTCGCCCCAGCAATGCCCAGAACGCCACGCCCGCCGCACACTCCACCGGCCGCGCAAGTCGGCCCGGTCGCAGCGCGCGCGGTGGAGGCCGAGGTGCGCGGCAATGTGCTCGCGCAGCCCTTCGGCTCGGGCACCGTCGCCGACCTTGCGCTCCCGGACTCGTTTGTTCGACGCGTCGCGGACCGCGCCATCATCGACTCGTACAACGAGCGGTTTCGTGTCGTGGAGGACGATGCAGCGCGACCTGCTGCCCATCCCCGCGCGGCGGCGGCGGCGGACGGGGTCCGCGTGATTCGCGGCGTCACGTTCGGGCAGGATGCCGATGGGCCCGACGAGCAGCGCGATGTGCCGCGGAACTTCGGCGGGCGCGGGGCGGGCGCGTTTGGCGTGACGCTGGCGGGACGAGGGGCCGCGTACGAGGCGCGGCGGGCACAGGAGATCGTGACGCGTCGCCTGGCGCGCGATGGCCTGCCGGCGACGGCGCTGGAGGCGGTGCGAACGCTCGGCCCGGCCGCGGCGGGGCAGGTCGATCTGCTGAAAGCGGCGCTGTCCGGCGTTGGCGTGCCCACGGACCTGCTGGCGATGTTCGAGTTGCCGGGCGCTGACGGATTCCCTCATGGTGACGCCGCGGCGTGGATGGCGGCTCGTGTGCGCGCGGGCGACGCGGCCATGGCGGTTCGAGAGCGGCTTGGGCGCGCGGTGTTGCGTGCCGTGCCGAGCCTCGCGGGGTTTGAGCCGACCGATGATGCGGGCTCGCGCGTTCCGGTCGCAGCGCGGTTGCAGGTGACGCGCGGCGATGACTGGCTGGGCGAGGGAGATGGAGGCTCGATCGACGTGGCGCGGCAGGTCGCCGCGCTCGCGCCGGATGTGCCGCTGTTCATCGGCGTGCAGACGGCGCACGCGGCGGATCTCTGCGCGCACGCCTCGGAGTGGATGGCGCGGCGCAGCGCCGGCGTGACGATCATCGAGGAGGGCGCGCGGCTTTCCCAATGGGCCCAGGACAACGCGCGACCGGGGTGCATCGGGCGCGGCGGCAAACGCACGCCCGCCGCGCTGCTGCCGCGGTACGCATCGCGCCATGACGAACTCACCGCGTACGTGCCCGGCGACACGCACGCGGCGGAATCGCTTTCGAGCGCCGGGTTCGCCCTTGCGCGGTCGCCATTGCACTTCCAGGGAGGGAACCTGCTGGTCGTGGAGGACCGGGCGCGGCGCGAACGCGTGCTGCTGCTGGGCGAGGCGGAGGTGTACCGCAACATCGCGCTGGGCCTGACGCGGGACCAGGCCCTGGAGTTGTTCCGCGTTGAGTTCGCCGCGCAGCGGTGCGTGGTTGTGCCCGCGGCCTCATACCACCTGGACTACGAGGTCTTTGTCCGCACGGATGCGGATGGGCGGCCGGTCGCGTTTGTCGCCTCCGCGCTCGAGGGCGCGCGTGCCGTGGCCGGATCGGGCATTGCCGCGATGGAGCGCGCGGGCGTGTTGCCCGCGGGAGCGGCCGCGCCGGACAGGCTCGACGCGGTGTGGGCCGCTCTTGGAACGCACTTTGATCCGGCCTTCGGATTCCGCGCCACGGTCGCCGCGTGCTTCTCGAGCGGGACGGTTGTCGATCCCGGCGCGGCGGGATTGCGGGTGATGCTGGAAGCGATGGACACGCTGGCCGCGGCGTCGGGACTCGACGAACGCCCCGAGGTCGCACGGGGTCTCAACGGGCACACGCTCGCGATGCTCGCCGCGAGGCGTCGGACGCTGGATGACCGCATCGCGCTGCGGAGCACGATTGCCGAACTCGGTTGGCGCGTGGTCGAGACGAGCGCGATGCCCGCGGGTCGTCGCGGGGTATCGGTCCTCAATGCCGTGAACTGCGGCCCGATGGTCCTGATGCCCTTCGGCGCCGGCAATTGTCGGTCCGCCGAGGGCGCGGCGGCCGAGGCCGTGGCATCCAATGGATGCTCGGTCGCGGGAGTTCGGACTGCCGAGAGCCAACGACGGCACGGGGCCTTGCGCTGCGCCCTTGCGCTGCACGGATAACCCGGCACCGCTACTGAGTACTTATCGGAATACGAACATTGGTCTGAAAACGCCGGGAGTCTCCCGATTCCGGGCAATCTGTGTAGCACAACCCCAAATGATCCTGTATTCTGAAACAGTTCGGCGGAGGCCGGTGCATCCGCCGCCCTTGGACTGTCGTATAACGCTCGTCTGGATCCGGCGCGTTCGCGCTGAGCCAAACGACGTTCCGTAGTGGAGAGTCAAACCCCGGACAGGTGTCGCGTGGTGCATCATCCCGGCCTGCATGGGGAGGGTCGGTCTGTGCGATGCCCGCCGATCCGCACCGGGCGCGGTTTGAGGAATCAAGGATCCTGCCCGCAAACTGCGGGATCAACAAGCGTTGTGTTCGGTCCGTCTCGTTCACGTAGAAGAGGTGAAGACATGAGCAGAATGACAGGGAAACAGGTGCTGGGGATGGCCACGGCGGCCGCGGCCTTGGCGTCGTTCGCGGGCCTTGCGCAAGGCCAATGCCAGACCGCACAAGGTCCGGACGTGATCGTCGGTGACTCGCAGGACATCCAGAACCACACGAACACGGGCAGCCAGGACTCGATTTCGCTCGGCAGCGTGTCGTGCAACGTCGGCACGCAGAACCTGCTGTGGATCGCCAGCGACAACCGGCACCCGGTGATCGGTGGCACGCTGTATCGGTACTACGAGACCGATGGGCATGCCCGGTTCGAGCAACTCGGGCAGAGTTGGCTCAAGCACGGCTTCACGGCCCTGACGCAGAACCTCTGCTGCACGTGCAGCGGCCAGGGCGGCTCGGTGCTCGGCGTCGGCTGCTCCGACCCGTACACCGCGGCCCGCAACGGTTCGCAGACCGGCCTTGGCCCGAAGTGGCAGGTCAACGCCAGCACCGGCATCTTCACCTACCCGCCCGCGAACCCCTCGTGGAGCGGCACCCAGGCTCGTCGCCTGCAGTTCCCGACCACCGGCCTGACCGCCAGCAACACGCTCCCCATCGGTGGTGGCAGCGCGGTCCGGTACATCTCCGAGGTGCAGTACGTCGCGCAGGACGATGCCGCGGCGGGCAACAAGTTCAACAACTCGTCGTACCGTCTCAACACCGTCTCGCTCGCCGGCTCGAACATGACGTTCTCGTTCGCGGCGGCGACGGTTCGGCAGAAGGCGGCCATCGAGTGGTGGGCGACGGTCGATCAGCAGGTCCTGCAGACCACGGTCATCGTTCCGAACGGAGCGACGGGCCCGGCGGGCGGCGAGGGCAAGTTCATCGTGTCCTCCCGCGCGTACGACCTGGGCGGCGGCACCTGGCACTACGAGTACGCCGTGTACAACCAGTGCTCGCACCGCTCCGCGGGGATGTTTGAGATCCCGGTTCCGAGCGGCGTCACGGTTTCGGACCTTGGCTTCAACAGCGTGCCCTACTACAACGGCGATGGCGAGGGGAACGTGAACCGCTCCAACACGCCGTGGGCGACCGACACCACCGGCAACAAGGTGCAGTGGTACACCCAGACGATGGCTGAGAATGTCAACGCCAACGCGATCCGCTGGGGCACGATGTACAACTTCCGGTTCCGCGCCAACACGCCGCCGGATGAGGGCAACGCCACGATCGGCCTGTGGCGCCCGGCTGTCGGCATCGAGCCGACGAGCATCACCGCGCGGGTCAAACTGCCCTCGATGCCGACGGGCACGCCGTGCCCGGCCGACTGGGATGGAAGCACGGAGGTCGATGTCGGGGACATCTTCGCGTTCCTGGCCGACTGGTTCGCCAGCGATCCCGCGGCGTACAACTTTGGCGGCACGCCCGGTGTGCCGGCGATCTTCGCCTACCTCTCCGAGTGGTTCGCCCACGGCGTCGGCCCCTGCTGATCCGCCGCTGAACCGACAGGATTCGTCACAACGCAGAGCCCCCGCCGGCAACGGCGGGGGTTTTTCATTTTGACTGGTCGGTATGGCGATGGACCGCTGATACGAATCGCTGCGCGGCGGCACAGCATCCCACAGCCTGAAAACTGATGCCACATCCGCGCTACGGCAAGTCCGCCGCGGCGGCGGGCCGAACGAGGCGGATGCGCCCGGCGTCGTCACGCTGGGTGACTCCGAGTTCGATGAGCGCGGCGAGCGCGGCGGCCTGTTCGGCCTGTTTTTTGCTCGCGCCCCACGTGGATGGGAACCGGCGTCCGCCGATCTCCACGCACAACTCGAAGGCCTTGGAGTGGTCCGGCCCCTTCTCGTCGAGGACGATGTAGGTCGCGGCATCGCCGAACTGCTGCTGCGCGACCTGCTGCAGGAGCGACTTGTAGTTGTCCTGGTGGCCGCTGGCGTAGGCATCGCGGATGACGGGCTGGAGCAACGGGCGGAGGAACGCGCGGGCCGCACTCAGCCCGCCGTCGAGATAGACCGCGGCAACCATGGCCTCCATGATGCCCGCGGCGAGCGACTGCGGGAGTTCGCGGTGGGTCTGCATGCCCTTGCCAAGCATGATGAGACCGTCGAGCCCCATGCGCCGTGCCATGACAGCGCAACTGGCGCGGCTGACGACCAGCGACTTGATCTTGGTCATCTCGCCCTCGAGCAACTCGGGGTAGAGGGTGAACACCTCTTCGCAACAGATCAGACCGAGTACGGCGTCGCCGAGAAACTCGAGCCGCTCGTTGCTGTGGAGGCGGCTGTCGGTCAGGGACGCGTGCGTGAGCGCGGTGCCCAGCAGCGAAGAATCCGCAAACCGATAGCCCAGGGCTTGCTGAGCCTTCTCAAGACGCTCTTCCAAAGGCATGCGCGGCGGCACCTCCGGCCGCGTCGGTCCGGTGTGCATCCGGCCCGCCACGCGGCCATACTTCGGTACAGGTGCGCCTGCTCAACAGCCGCCGCTTTGGTCGCGATTATCGGACGCGACCCGCGGGCCGCGGAGCGGCCCAACGGCGGCCGGTGAGCAATCGCTCCCGGCCATGCCCCCTTGTGTTCCCTCGGCCGCGGGCGAACGGATCGCCTCGGCCGCCGGCCGCGCACAGTCGGCCACCCGCTACGAATGTACCATACGTCGGGCCTGATGCACGGGTTTGAGCGGTTTTTGGAGCGGAATCGGGCGTCCGGCGGTCCGGGCGCCTAGTATCGCGGCCCACGCCCGAGCGGGGCGGGTTTGGAGACCGATGCCATGGGTATGCACTACGAGAAGCGGATCAGCCGCATCAAGCGGAAGCGCAAGTGCGGGTTCCGCGCGCGGATGAAAACCAAGGCCGGTCGCAAGATCATGAACGCCAAGCGCCGCGCCGGTCGGTCGTTGAACGTCGCCGACAAGATGCAGTAAGCCCCCGCTTCGCCGCGCGACGGATCGAGCGGCTCGCTACGCGAGGCGCGAGGCGTGGATCGCCGCGGGCGGGATCTGCCCGTAGGCGGGCAGGTCGCACCGGTCGTTGAAGTACTCCAGCACCCAGGCCAGCCGCCCGGACCTGTAAAGGTCCAGGAAGGCGTCGACGCACAACCCGCAGTAGCGCGTGCCGCGGCCGCGCTCGATCTCGCGGGCGGCGATGTCCCCCGCGCCGGGTCCGGACCGGTCGAGGTAGGGTCGCGCGCTGGTCATGGCGTCGAAGGCGTCGATGACGGCGAAGAACCGCGCAGCGCGGGGGATGTCGTTGCCCGCCAGACCGTCGGGGTAGCCGAGTCCATCGGCGCGTTCGTGGTGCGAGCGGACCAGTTCGCAGACCAGCGGGTCGTCGATGCCGGCGGTGCGCAGATGTTCGAGCCCGAGCAGGGTGTGCCGGCGCATGATCGCCCACTCGTCCTCGTTGAGCGGGCCGGGCTTCTTCAGGATGCGGTCGGGGATGTCGATCTTGCCGATGTCGTGCAGCGCAGCGCCGATCGAGAGCCGCTCGATGATCGCCGGTTCGAGACCGAAGCGCTCGGCGAGCGCCCGCGTATAGAGCACGACGCGCCAGGTGTGCGCGGCGGTGTAGCCGTCCTTGTCCTCGAGGCTCCTGACCAGCGCGTGAACGGATGCGGGGGTCATGGCCGGATCAGCCCCGCCCGCGCCGGTCGCGCTCGGCCTCGATGGTGCTCAGCACGTCGGCCTGGTGGTCGGCGTGGTAACTCGAGCGCACGAGCGGGCCGCTCTCGACGACCTTGAAACCCGCCGCGAGTCCGGCGGCTTTGAACGCCGCGAACTGCTCGGGCGCGACCCAGCGGTCGACGGGCAGGTGGTTCCGCGTGGGCTGGAGGTACTGCCCGATGGTGAGGATGTCGCAGGAATCGTTGTCGCCGAGAGGCGCGGCGGCTCGGGTGCCGCGCTGGACGAGTTCGAGCAGTTCGTGGACTTCGTCGTCGCGCTCGCCGATACCGACCATGATGCCGGTCTTGGCGACCATGCCCGCGGCCTTGACGCGGCGCAGCAGTTCGATGGAGCGCTCGAACTTCGCGCTCGGTCGCACGGCGGGATACATGCGGCGCACGGTCTCGAGATTGTGATTGATGATGTGCGGCCGGGCATCGATGACCTGCTGGAGCGCCGCCGCATCGCCCTCGAAGTCCGGGATCAGGACTTCGATCGACATGCCCGGGCAGGCCTCGCGCGAGCGGGAGATGGTCTCGGCCCAGATCGATGCGCCCCCATCGGCCAACTCATCGCGATTGACGCTGGTGATCACGATGTGGCGCAGGTTCGCGCCCTCGAACATGAGACGCAGGCTTTCGGCCACGCGGCGGGGCTCATCGCGGTCGAGCGTTGCCGGCCGGCCGGTCTTGACGTTGCAGAAGCCGCACGCCCGGGTGCAGGTGTCGCCGAGGATCATGATCGTGGCGACGCCCCGCGCCCAACATTCCCCCATATTAGGGCATCCTGCCTCCTGGCAGACGGTGTGCAGTTTGTGGCTGTCAACAATCTCCCTTAATCTGGTGTATCCTGGCCCGCCGGGCACTTTGGCGCGGAGCCAAGAGGGCTTCTTCTTGTTGGCCAGTTGCTGGGCTTCGCCCTCCTGGTTGTTCAGGATCATGCCGGTCAGGCTGATGAGCGGCGCGTCCACTCGTTTGAGGGGGTCGCCTCCGAGCGGGCGAGGGTGGCGCGCGATGGTGCGTGCGATCCCGGCATCGGCCGCGGCGGCGCTTTCGGAAGGTTGGGAACTGAAAGTCTCGCGGCTCATGGGATGGATGAACAGTAGGTCGGGCGGATTCGTAGGGCGGGTGCTCGAAGCGGCGCACCCGCGGTGTCAGTTTGCAAGAGCAGGCGAGCCGTATGCAAGTGTTACGGGCCGATCTGTTTGTGCGCGAGATTTGCGCCGATGCCGATTCAAGAGCCGATAAACAACGCCCGATCAGGCAGTTGGCCGAAGGGCTGGTTGCGCGGAGAGATCGCGCATCAACGAAGGTGTCCTGCAAGGAGTGAGCCAGTGCTGAAGAACTTCCCCGCGCTGTTGAAGACCCGTCGGCCCGTCCGTGCCCTTGCGATGGCCGCCGGACTTGCCGCGGCGGGCGCCGGCCTTGGCGGGTGCGAAGTGGACTCGTTCTTCGACCAGTCGGTCATCGGGCGCTGGGAGCACACGCCGACGATCATGCCGATCCAGACGCGGATCGCGAGCATCGAGGACGACACGGGCGAGTATGTCCGCGCGACGCCGGTGCAGCCCGGAGACCTGGTGCCCGATGCCGATGAGCACCGCTTCACGCCGGGCGACGTGGTGGAGATCCGCATCCGCGATTTCTTCCAACTTCAGGCCGAGGAGCGTTTCGAGCGCATCATCGATCGGACGGGATACATCGACATCACGCGGCTGGGCTCGCTTCAGATCGAGGGCAAGACGGTCACGCAGTCGCGAGAGATGATCGAAGAGGCGATCCGGAACGCACGGATCCAGGACAAGCCGGTCGTCACCGTGACGCCTTTGCAGTTGCGCCGGCAGACCTTCTCGATGCTCGGCGCGGTGCAGAATCCCGGGCAGTATTTCATCTCGACGCGTGACTACCGGCTTCTCGAGGGCATCACCGCCGCGGGGGGCATCAACGAGACCATCCCCAGCATCTTTGTGATCCGGCAGGAGTATGTCGGCGCTGCGCCCCCGGGTGTGACTCGCCCAACGCAGGAGCGGCCCCGCCGCTGGCAGGACCAGCAGCCCGAGCGCGACCAGCAGGAGGGCCAGAACCTCATCGACCTGATCGACGACCTGACCAAGCCCGCGCCGGCCGTGGTCGGTCATCGCGATGTGGCATCGGCCGTCCCGGTTCGCGCCGCTGCGCGGCAGCAGCCCCCAATCGACATCCCTGACTCGACCGCCCGTCCCACGGACCGCGCGCCCGAGCCCGCCTCGCCGCGCTCCAACTGGCAGTTTGTCAACGGGCAGTGGGTCCAGAACGGCGCGCCGGTGCGACTGCCCGAGGACGCCGACCCGCTCTCTGGAGCCGGCGGCGAACCTCAGGTTGTGCAGCGCGTGATCGAAGTTCCGGTTGCCCCGCTGCTGGCCGGCCAGGCCGATGTGAACATCGTGCTCCGGCCTTCGGATGTGGTCCGAGTTCCGCCGCCGCGATCGGGCCTGGTGTACATCAACGGCGCGGTGGGCCGGCCGGGCCCCTACGGCTTGCCGTCGGACGGCAGACTGACATTGCTGCGTGCGTTGACCTCGGCGGGCGGGCTGAACGGCCTGGCCGTACCCGAGCGTGTCGACCTGACGCGCGTGGTCGGCAAGGACCGGCAGGCCACGATCCGTCTGAATCTGCGGGCGATTGCCGAGCAAACCCAGCCGGACATCTACCTGAAGCCGGACGACATGATCAATGTCGGAACCTCGTTCTGGGCCTATCCGCTCGCGATCATCAGGGGCGGTTTCCGGGCTTCGTACGGGTTCGGGTTCATTCTGGACCGGAACTTTGCCGGCAACGTGTTCGGCGCGGACAGGTCATTCAACAACAACTGATGGCTGGTCGGCGGTCCGCGGACATCGTCGCAAACGGCAGAGATTGCGCGAACCTGCGTCGCAGGCCCGTTGAAGCCGCGAACTGCGCGAGCCGATTGGCGTAGAAGGCTCGCGGCGATGCCGCGCGCCGTCCGGGAACTGCGAAGAATGGAGTCTCTGTGTCCAGCGTGACCACCACCCCCGGCCGCGTCCCCGGCATCGATGCCGCGTCGGCCGCGCCGCGCACACTTGCCGAGAGTGTCGCGGACCCCGAGGTGATTGGGAAGTTCGTGCTGCTGGCCGGGGCGACGGTGTTTCTGTTCTGGAACTGGATCTACGCCCAGCACCAGCATTCGTGGGGCAACGGGGACTGGTCGCACGCCTACATGGTGCCGCTGATCAGCGCGTACCTGCTGTGGCAGGTTCGCCGCGACTTCGACGCCGCGGCGAAGGGGGTGTTCTGGCCGGGGTTGCTTCCGGTGGCGATGGGAATCTGGTGCCACGTGTTTTTCACGGTGGGCATTCCGAACCACCTTGGGCAGGGGCTCTCGCTGATCCTCACGGTTTTCGGCGTGGCTCTGCTGCTGCTGGGCACTGCGGCGATGCGTTCGCTGTTCCTGCCGATCGGGTACTTGTTCTTCGCGATCACTCTGCCGCAGCAGGTGATGATCCGGATCACTTTTCCGTTGCAGCAGATCGCGGCGGAGGGCGCGTGGGTGTTGCTTCGCGTCCTTGGGATTCAGGCGGACCTGGTGGGGAACACGATTCACGTGTTGAACACCAAGACGCTGGTCACGACGCCGCTGGATGTGGCGCAGGCCTGCTCGGGCATGCGGATGTTGATCGCCTTCATCGCGCTGGGAACTGCGGTGGGCCTGGTGGCCTCGCGGATGTGGTGGAAGCGTGTCGCGCTGATCTCGCTGGGCGTACCGGTGGCGCTGGGGCTGAACATGGTCCGGGTGGCGGTGCTGGGCATTCTGAGTCTGTGGGACGCGGACCTGAGCCAGGGCGAGGCGCACACGTTCATCGGAACCGTGCTGCTGGTGCCGGGGTTCTTCATTTACATGGGCGTGGTGTGGGCGTTGAACCGGGCGGTGCCTGAGCAACAGGAGGGCCCCGCGTGACGAAGCGCGGCTCGACCGATCTTCTGGCCTTTCTGGTCTGCCTCTCGCTCCTGCTGGGGGGCGCGGTGGGCTTCCGCAGCGCGGTGGGCGCGCTGAAGATCTACCTGCGCAAGTTGCCCATCGAGTCGGACCTTCGGCTGCAATCGCTGCCGCACCGGACGGACTCGTGGGTCCGCCTGATGGACAAGGTCGAGAAGGCGGAGATGATCGAGGAACTCGGGACGCAGAACTACCTGACACGGTTCTGGGTCCGGGAGCGGGACCAGGGCACCCAGGGGACGCCGGTGCTCGAGATGCACGCGGCGTACTACACCGGCATGATCGACACGGTGCCGCACGTGCCGGAGCGCTGCCTGGTGGGCGGCGGGTTCACGATCGCCACGGGCACACGAACGTTGCCGCTGCGGATCGACCTCTCGGGCTGGACGCTCGAACCCGGCGAGGACGGGGTGTACTCGCGTCCTTCGTACGCAACGCGCGACGCGGTGCAGCCGGACGGGACGGTGCGGAAGGTGGGGGTGCGTTCGCGGGTCCGGCTGCCGCGGGGGATCGAGGACCTGGCGCTGCGGACGACGCAGTTCATCGAGCCGCAGACGGGCCGGTCGATGTGGGCGGGGTACTTTTTCATCGCCAACGGCGGGGTGGCGCGGAGCGCCGAGGACGTTCGCCGGCTGGCGTTCGATCTCCGCGCCGACTACGCGTACTACATGAAGGTGCAGTTCTCCGGACGGTACGAGACGGCCGAGGCGCTGGCGTCGGACGCGGAGAGCCTGCTGAACGAACTGCTCCCGGACCTGCTGCTGTGCGTGCCGGACTGGGTCGAAGTGGAGCGCGGGGAGTACCCGCCTGAGAACCCGCGCCGGCGGGGCGAGAGCGCGAACCTGAGGGGATAGACCGATCGAACCAGCGCGCGGCCACCGCGCGCCCGGACAATGAGCACGGAAGGAAACGGCCATGGCGTCGAAAGTGAACATGCGGTTTGTGATGATCCTCGGCGTGGCGCTCTCGCTGGCGCTGGCGGGCGTGGTTGTCACGGCATACTTCGCCGTGAAGAAGACCGGCGAGCAGAACGTCGCGCTGGGCGACGAGGCGGCGGCCAAGGGCGAATGGGAGAAGGCCGCGCAGATGTACGCCAACGCTGTGGCGAAGAACAGCGAGAACGTCGAGTGGATCAACAAGTGGATCGGCGCGATGGAGAAGACCACGCCGGACACGCCGCAGAAGTACCGCGAGGCGTACGAGAACCAGTACCTGCTGGGCCTTCGCGGCCTGGCATCGGCGGACCGCGCCAACGCGGCATCGGTGTGCCGGTACCTCGAGGAGGAGTTGCGCATCCGCTTGCTCCCGGGTTCGGGCGGGCTGCAGACGTGGGAGTCGATGAACGCGCGTGTCGAGCAGCAGATTCGATTCTTCCGTGGGGACGACGACGGGCTCAAGAAGTTGCGGCGCTACCGCGGCCTGGCGCGGATGGAGACGGTTGCGCTCAAGAGCGACCCGGCCGAACGTGACATCGCCGATGCGGAAGAAGACCTCCGGGCGGCGCTCTCCGTCGAGCCCAACGACGAGACGGCGGTCCTGGGCCTCGCGCGGCTGAGCCTGGTCCGCGCGGCCATGCACCAGCGACGCAACGAGCGTACCGAGATGGCGCACGAGACCCGTTCGGCACGCGAGACGCTCGACCGCCACGTCGCGGCGCACCCACCGGCGCCCGGCGCACGACTGGCGCTGCTGCAACTGGACCTTCGCGAATCGGCGGAGAGCGCGCCGGCCGGGACGACGGATGTGACGCTCATTCGACAGCGCAGGGCGCAGGTGCAGCAGTTGGTGGACGCGGTGCTCGCGGAGCGGCCCGAACGGCTGAACCTTGGGGCGCTCGAGACCGCCGCGCGGCTCGCGACCATCGCGCTGGACTCGGGCAACGCCACGGCCGACATGATGATGACGCAGGTGCTCCAGGGCCGGCCGAACGATCCGCAGGTTCTGCTGACCTGGGCCGCGCTGGACATGGCGCGCGGCAATCACGATCGGGCGCTAACCCGACTCCAGCAGATCGTCGATCTGCAGGACCTGCCGCTGAGCCTGGCCGGACGCATCCTGCACGATTTCCGCGGCCGTGCGGTCGCGCTTCAGGCGAACGTGATCTTCGAGGCCTGGGAGCGCGCGACCGACTCGGCCGACAAGCAGAAGCAGATTGAGCGCATGGACGCGACCCGCGCGCAGTTGGCGCGGTTCGCGGCCGATGGCGACAGCATCGTGCAATCGGTCGATGCCCGGCGTGAGTACATGGCGGGCAGGCTGGACTCGGCCCGCCGGCTTCTGGCGGACTACAACGAGCGCACCGGCGCGAGCGACCCCGCCGCGGTGCACATCCTCGGCGACATTCTGGCAACGCAGGGCAACATGGGCGCGGCCCGCAGAATGTATGAGCGATCGCTGGAGTTGAACCCGCGCAACGTGCGCGCCATGAGGCAACTGGCGGCGATCGCCGCCGGAGAGCAGGATTTCGGCGCGGCTTCGCGCTATCTGACCTCGGCCGTGGCACTGATGCCGGATGACCAGGGGCTGGCCGCCGCGCTGGCGGACTTCAAGCAGCGGGATGAGGGTGAAAAGTCGACCGACCCGGTCGTCCGCATCCTGCACGAAGTACGGACGCTGAGCACGGGCGTGGCCGCGGATCGACCGGCCGCGATGGCGAAACTTCGGACGGGCCTGGCGACGTATCCGTCGGACCTCCGCCTGCACTTTGCGGTCATCGGCGCTCTGGCTGTGGAGAACGAGAAGGAGCCGATGCACGAGGCGGTTCGCGCGGCGCTGGTGCATCACCCCGACAACCCGCGGCTGCGGCAGATGGACCGCGTGCTGAGCGACCCGGACCCGGTGGCGTCGCAGTTGCAGATGATCGCGGAAGCCGATGCGCCCGAGCACCGCAAGGCGCTCGCCCGCGCGACGGTGTTCCAGCGGGCGGGGCGCGCGGCGGAAGCCGCGGCGGAGGTCGACCGGGCCGCCTCGCTGGCGCCGGACGATGCGGAGGTGTTCGAGGCGCGTTTCTCGCGCGCCCTTGCGGCCACCGATGAGACGCGGCTGCGCGAACTCGTGGAGCAGGCGGAATCCAAGAACCTCGACGGCGCACGGGGCGCGATCGCCCGGGCGCGGCGCGACCTGGCGCTGATATCACGGTCGAAGGACGCCGCGGAGCAACGGGCTTCGCTCGAATCGGTCGCGACCACCCTGCGTGCCACGCTGGCGCAGGACCGGCTGAACTTCGCGGTTTGGCGCATGCTGGGGGCCGTGCAGGTCGAACTCGGCCATGAGCAGGCCGCTGTGGAATCGCTGGCCCGGGCCTTTGAGATCCGTCCCACGGACCCCACGACGGCAACGATGTACATCGGTTCGCTCATGGAGATGCGGTCGTATGACCGCGGGCTGGAGGTGGCAAGGCGGATGGAACCGCTGCTGAGCGGGGAGCCGCGCTTCGACGAGGCGCTGATCCAACTCGAGTCGTTTGCGCCGGGCGGCGACCGGACCAAAGCGATCGCCGCGCGCCGACAGATTGCGCAGCGGCAACCCACGAACGCCGGCAACCTGCAGGCCCTGGCCCTGCTGCTGATCAACTCGGACCGATCCGCCGAGGCCGTGCCGGTGATCGAGTCGCTTCGCGCGCTCAACCCGCGCGCGGCCGTCGCCACCGAGGCACGCCTGCTCGGTCGCAACCGCGCCGGCGACGCCGTCGCGCTCTACCGTCGCTTCATCGAGTCGCTGCCGGCGCAGGATCGGTCGATCGGCGATTACGTCGGCGCGGCGAGGTTCATGCAGGAGATCGGGCGCATCGACGATGCGGTCGCGATCCTGCGCGAGGGTGTCGCGCTGCAGAGCCCGGACATTCGCGAGATCGATCGGAGCATCGCGGACCTCCTGTTCGCCGCGGGACGGTTTGAAGAGGCATCGCGCTTCTACGGCGAACTCCTGCGGGCGGGCATCGCCGATGCGGGAGACGCGATCCTTCTGCGGGCGGTCGAGTGCGAGTTGCAGCGCGGCAGGTTCGACGCCGCGGACGAGATGCTCACCGCCGCGGCGCAGCGGCTGGGCGGCAACACCACGTTCCTGATCCTGCAGGCGCAGGCCGCGGCGGGCAAGAAAGAAGCCGACCGTGCCCGTCGCCTGCTCGATCGCGCGGTGGCCGCCTCGCCGGAGACCGCGCTGGTGTACCTGAAGCGGGCCGAGTTTGCCTCGGCCGATCCGGCGCGCGCGCGCGATGTGGAGGCCGATCTGGAGCAGGTTCTGCGGCTGGAGCCTTCGAACATCGCCGCGAGACGCATGCTCGCGACGCACTACTTCCGTACCAGCCGCACCGACCTGGGCGTGGACCAGATGCGCCGGGCGATGGCGGGCAACCCGGATGACGAGTCGATCCGGCTGCAGTTGATCGATGTTCTGCAGGCGCTTGGGCGCAGCAGCGAGGCTCTGGACATCGCGGAAGACTCGCTCAAACGGTTCACCAACGACAACTCGTGGCGGATCCGCACGGCGCAACTGTGCGCGCGGTACAACCGTTGGGAGCGTGCGGCGGCGATTCTCGGCGAGATGTGGGATCGTGAACAGACGCCGGAACTGGCCGACCACCTGGCATTCGCGCTGACCAACGGCGCAAACCCGGACATGAATCGGGCGATCCAGGTGCTGAGCCACCCCGCCATCCAGACCGAAGAGACACCCCGGCTGCTGCTCTCTCGCGCGCGCGTGTACGCGCTGGCCAAGCGTCCCGAGCCGACGATGACCGACATTCTCGCGGCATGGGCGAAGACGAATCCCGAGAGCGCGGGCGAGGTGGGCGTGTTCTTCAAGATGCTCGGCGAGGCATTGCCGGAGCCCAAGGACCAACTCGCCGCGATCGGACGGATCGAGCGTCGCGCGAGGATGGCCGGTTGGGGCCGCTACTTCTCGTCGGCGGTGCGGATGCTTGTGCCCGACACGCGGTCGCAGGGCGAGTCTGACCTCAGGATGATGGCCGAGTCGGGCGAGGGGGACACGCGGCTGCGCGTGGCGGTGTGGCGTGCGATCGGCACGATCGAGTATCAGAACAAGCGGTTCGAGGAGGCGCTCACGGCTTTCCGGCGCGGCCTGAGCCTGGACCCCGAGGATGCGGAGATGAACAACAACGTGGCGTTCACGTTGGGGGTCGATCTGAAGCGTCCGACCGAAGCGCTCCCGTTTGCCGAGAAAGCGGCGGAGATGGCGCCCGCCGCGTCGATGATCCTCGACACCCTCGGGGCGATCTACCAATCGCTCGGCCGCCACCAGGACGCGGCCCCGATCCTCGAAAGGGCCCTGAACTACGGGACCACGCCGGCCGAGCGCGTGCCGGCCGCGCTGCACCTCGCGGCGGCCCGCAAGGCCCTGGGCGACCGGCCCGGGGCGCGGCAACTGTTGATCGAAGCCGAACGGATGATCGATGCCTCCGCGGCGATGCGCTCTTTGTATGACGACAAACTCAAGGACCTGCGGCGATCACTCGATTCGGAGTAAACGCGGCGAGCGCCGCATCGGCGCGGGGCCGACCCCGCACGCAAGGTCCGGTAACGCAAGCAAGACCTGTCCGTGAATGACCGATAGTTTGTGGACTCGGAGCACCGCCATGACCACCGCCTCACCGACCATGAAGCCCACGACCTCGCCCGCACGACCGGGCGCACCGGCGCCCGGGCACGGGGCGATGGGCATGGTGTCGATCGACCCGATGCGACTTCTGCGGCGGTACTACCCGCTGCTGGTCGTTGCGACGGTGTTCGGCGCGGCGTTGGGCCTGGCCTGTCACCTGGTGCTGCTGCGCGTGTACCCGGTGTGGACGGCGACGGCGGTGTTCGAGTGCCGCGCGCAGGCGACCAACCCCAGGGAACTGGGTACGCAGATCGAAGGCGCAGACGCGATGATGCGGTTCATGGGCACGCAGGTTGCGATCATGACCAGCGACGACATCCTGGCCAACGCGCTGAAGGACCCCGAACTCCTGAACACGGCGTGGTACCGGCAGTTCCGCGACGGCGAGCGGGCCAAGGCGATGCAGCGGCTGACCAAGGACGTCAACGCACGCGTGCGAACCAATACTTCGCTGATCACGCTGAACATGTCGTGGCACAAGCCGACGGATGCGGCGGTCGTGGTGAACGCCGTGACCCGCGCCTATATGCAGGAACTTGAGCAGACCGGCAAGCGCGCCAGCATCGAACGGCGTGACGCGCTGAACTCGCGGCTCCGCGACATCAGCCGCGAGAAGGACCGCCTGAACCAGGCGCGCGAGCGTCTGCTGCAGGAGAACAAGGTCACGGACATCGAGGGCCAGCAGACCGAAGAGAACATGCAGATCCAGCAGATCGCGGAGAAACTGGTGCAGATCCGCGCGACGCGGGCGACGATCACGTCGCTGCAGCAGAAGTACAACGAGATCCTGAAACTGCAGGGCACCAAGACCTACCCCGACGAACTGATGGCCGAGGCGCGGCGCGACCCGATCATCCAGGAGACCGAGCAGCAGATCGCGAGCATGAAGATCGACGAGCGGGCTCTGCTGGCTCGCGGCATCGGCGAGGAGCACGATGCGATCCGCGCTCTGCGCAACCGCATCGAATCGGCCCAGCGCGAGGTGGACACGCGCCGGGACACGCTGCTGAGCCGGCTGTTCGACTCGCGGCTTGACCAGTTCCGCAGCGAGATGGCCGCGCTCGACGAGCAGGAGCGCGAACTGGAGGCGAAACTGAAGACCGCCAACACGCGCAAGGAGGACCTGGTCCGCATCCTGGTGCGTGTCAAGCAAATGGCGACGGATCTCGAGGCGCTCACCAAGGAAGAGACGGAGATCGCGATCGCGATGAAGGACACCGAGACGCTCTCGAGCGCGCGGGTGTTCGACCGCGTCCGCGTTCTCCGCATGGCCCAGACGCCCGACCGCGTGACCTTCCCCAAGTGGGAGATCCTCATCCCGCTGGGCGTGGTGCTGTGCACCGGCCTTGTCGGCGGCGTGATTGTTCTGCGCGAACTGCTGGACCAGCGTGTCCGCGGACCCTCGGACGTGGCGATCATCCCGCGCCTCACGGTGTTGGGCATGGTGCCCGAGGCGTCAGAGGACCCGGCGCGGCCCAAGACCGTCGAGACGTCGCTGCGCGACACGCCGGGCGGGGTCGTCTCCGAGTCGTTCCGACAGATCCGCGCGCCGCTCGTCAAGCGGATGGACCAGGAGGGGCGGCGCACGCTCCTTGTGCTTGCCGGCATGCCCGGCTCGGGCGCGACGACGGTCGTCAGCAACATGGCGCTGGCGTGCGCCAGCGCGGGCGAGCGGGTGCTGGTCATCGATGCGAACCTGCGCCGACCGGCGATGCACCGCGTGTTCAAACTCTCGGAGGGACCCGGCCTTGGCGACGTGCTCGTCGGCCAGGCGACCTTCGAGCAGGCGGTGCAGGAGTCCGGCACGGCGAACCTCTCGGTGATCACCGCGGGCGCGCTGGCCAATCGGACCGTCCCCGAGCGCTTGTCGTCGGAAGCGATGACGCGCGTGCTGAACGAGGCCGCGGCACGCTACGACCGCGTGATTCTCGACGCACCGCCGGCCATCGTCGCCGGCGACGGTCTGGCACTGGCCAACAGCGCCGATGCGGTGGTGCTGGTCGTACGCGCCATGAACGAGAAGCGCGGGCTGGTGAACCGTCTCCGCATCCAGTTGTCCGAGGCGCGCGGCGAACTGCTGGGCGTGGTGGTCAACGCGGTGCGGGCCTCGGCCGGCGGGTACTTCAAGCGGAACATCCGCGCGACGCACGACTACCAGACGCAGGCCAAGTGAGCGAGCACCCCGACCAACGCCGCGCGGAGCGGGACGCGCCCCGCGAGGTGCGCGCCCTCGTCACCGGCGGCGCAGGATTCATCGGTTCGCACCTCACGGACCTCCTGCTGGCGTCGGGCGCGGTGGTTACGGTCGTTGACGATCTCTCGACCGGCCGGCGTGAGAACCTGCCGACGGCGCACCCGCGTCTGCGGTTCATCGAGGCCGATCTCTCGCACGCACTTGGCGCCTTCGGGCCCGGGGAGCGCTTCGACGAGGTCTACCACCTTGCCGCGGCGGTCGGCGTGCGGCTGGTCGTTGACGACCCTGTGCGCTGCATCGAAACGAACGTGCACGGCACGGCGGACCTTCTGCGGTTCGCGGTTGAGCACGGCCCGGATGGCGGCCCCGCGCCGACGCTGATCGCCTCGAGTTCAGAGGTGTACGGCAAGTCGGAGAAGTCCCCGTTCTCGGAGGACGACGACGTGGTGTACGGCGCGACGACGCGCTCGCGCTGGTCGTATGCATGCTCGAAGGCGATCGACGAGTATCTCGCGCTGGCGTATCACGCCAAGCGCGGCATGCCCGTCGTGGTCGCTCGCTTTTTCAACACCGTGGGCCCGCGCCAGGTCGGTTCCTACGGCATGGTTCTGCCGAACTTCGTCGCCGCGGCCCTGGCCGGGGAGGACTTGCCGGTGCACGGGGACGGCCGTCAGACGAGGTGCTTCTGCGATGTGCGCGACGTCGCGGCGGCTCTGCCGCGGCTGCTGCGCGAGCCGGCGTGTGCCGGGCGCGTGTTCAATGTCGGCTCTGAGCGCTCGATCTCGATCGGCGACCTGGCAGACCTGGTCATCGCGACGACCGGCTCGCGGTCGGGTAAGCGGCTGATCCCGTATGACAAGGCGTACTCGTCGGGGTTCGAGGACCTGCGCAAGCGCGAGCCGGACCTGCGGCGGATTCGCGCGGCGATCGGGTTCTCGCCGAGTGTCTCGCTGGAACAGACTGTCCGCGACATCGCGGCGGCCATGACCGGGCCGCGTCCGCGCGTCGTGGCCACGGAGGGACGCACACCGGTGGCCTGATGCCGGGGCGAATCGCCATGCTCGCCATGCTGCTCCAATCTGCGCTCGCAACGACTGCCGCGCCGACGGTCCCGGCGGATGTGGGAACGCGGATCAACGCGCTGGGGCGGCAACTCGATGAACTGCGGGTGGAGTTCGATGCACTGCTTCACACAGCGGGCATGGCGCCCGATGCGCCCGGCCGCCTGCAGATCTTTCACGGGTACATGGGTGTGTTCATCATCGCGTTCCTGACGACGCTGCTGGCCACTCCGCTGATGCGTCGGCTGGCGCTGGCGAACGGCATCGTGGACCGGCCGCTGGAGGCGCGCAAGATCCACAAGACGCCCACGGCCTATCTCGGCGGGTTGGCGGTCTATCTGGGCATCCTGTTCGCGGTGCTGTTCACGTACACCGCGCCATGGCACGGGATGGTCACGTTCCACGCCAGCGCGCACGATGCCGGCGCTTTGCCCGGCGGCGTTTCGATCTGGATCGTCATCGGCATGACCGTCATCATGGCCTGCGGCCTGATCGACGACGTCATGGGCATTCACCCGCGCGCCAAGATCGCGGGGATGCTCTTCGCCGCGGCCGCGCTGGCGACCCAGAACATCGGCGTGCGCGTCGCGGCGGGGGTGATGATCCCCGCGGCGAAGGCGCTGGGATTCGAGACCACGATCGTGGGCGCCGAGGAGACGCTGCTGCTGCTGATCCCGATTCCCGGCGGCACGCTGTTCAGCGTCGATCTTGTGTACTGGGTCGGAACGGCGATCATCGCGGTGTTCGTTCTCGGCGCGTGCAACGCGTCAAACCTGATCGACGGGCTGGACGGGCTGCTGTCGGGCACGACCGCGATCGCAAACGCCGGGCTGCTGGTGGTCGCGCTGGGGCTGGCAGCGCGCGATGACGGCGTGCTCGATGCGCCGCGGATCGTACTGTGCCTGGGTGTGTTGGGCGCGTGCCTTGGGTTCCTGCCGCACAACTTCAACCCGGCGAGTATCTTTCTGGGCGATGCGGGCTCGCTGCTCCTGGGCTTCTGCACGATCGTGATTGTGCTGACATTGGGCGACACCGGCCGCACCGACCTCGTGCTGGCCGGGCTGATCATCTATGCGATTCCGATCATCGACACGTGCCTGGCGATTGTCCGGCGCAAACTCGCGGGCAAACGGATCTCGGATGCCGACGACCAGCACCTGCACCACATGCTCAAGCGGGCGCTGGGCGTCAAGGGCGCGGTGCTCTCGCTTTACGCCATCGCCGCGGGCTTTGCGCTGCTGGGCATCGGCCTGTCGGACGGCAAGGCCCGCGTGACCTACGCGCTGACGCTGGTGTTCGCCGCGTTCATCGGCGTCACGGCGTTCAAGATCGCGGGTCGCAACGCCGAAGCGGCCCGGACCGCCGCGCCCGACCCATCACGATCGCCGGCCGCCGAAGGCGACAAGCCCGCCTCGTCGCCCCCCCCTGCCACGCCGGCGCGCCCGGCCTGAGCGCGACGGGCCGACCGTATACTCCGGCCGATGTCCCAGCACCCCGCCCCCACAGTCGCCGGCGCGATGCGCCCGGTTCGCACGATCGCGCTGCTCAACCAGAAGGGCGGCGTCGGCAAGACGACCACCACGGTGAACCTCGCCGCGGCGCTTGCGCTGGCGGGTCGCCCGACGCTGCTGGTCGATCTCGACCCGCAGGCGCACGCGACGCTGCACCTCGGGGCCGATACGGGCAGCGCCGAGGGCGATGCCCCGGCGGCGACGGCATATGACGTGCTGCTCGATCCTTCGACGCCGCCCGAGAGCGTGCTGCGCGAGATCCGGCCGAACCTGTGGGTCCTTCCGGCGGAGACGGACCTTGCCGCGGCGGAGACCGAACTGAGCGCCGAGCCGGACCGCAACCTGCGGCTGCGGAGGTTTCTGGACGCGCTGGGGGACCGGTTCGAGTTCGTGCTGATGGACTGCCCGCCCTCGCTGGGGCTGCTGACGCTGAACGCGCTGGGCGCGGCCCGCGAGGTGTTCATCCCGATGCAGGCGCACTTCCTGGCGCTGCAGGGCGTGAGCAAACTGCTCGAAACGGTGTCGCTGGTGAGCAAGTCGGTGAATCCGCGACTGCGGGTCACGGGGATTGTGCTGTGCATGCACGACACGAGCACCACGCACTCGCGCGAAGTGGTGAACGACCTGGCGCAGTTCTTCGAGCAGGCGCGGACCTCGGGGCAGGACGTGCCCTATCGCACGGCGCGCATCCTGCAGCCGCCGATCCGCCGGAACATCAAACTCGCGGAGTGCCCGAGTTTCGGCCAGACGATCTTCGACTATGCCCCGGCCTGCCCGGGCGCTGCCGACTACCGATCGCTGGCCGATCGCATCATCGCCGACTGGGACGCACTGCTGCAGCGGCGCAGCGCGGGCGACCCGAGCGCACTGGGCAACACCCCGCCGCACCCGCAGGTGATCGTGCGTGAGGCGCCGCGGACCGCGCCGGCGGGCAACAGCGCGTGAATCGGTCGCTTCGCAGACTGGCTTTCTGGGCGTACACCGCGGCACTGCTCTACGGCACACACGGGCCGCGGCGCGATGTCGACGTGCCGGGCATCGACCGCCCGGACCTGGTTGTGCATCTGTTCGCCTTTGGCGGCTGGTTCGTGCTGCTGCTGGCGACCGAGTACATCGGACCGTGGCGCGCGGGCCGCTCGCTGGTTCTGTGCGCACTGATCGGCGCGGCGTTTGCGGCGGTCAACGAATCGACACAGGCTTTGCCCGTGTTCGCTCGCACCGCCGCGTGGGACGACTACCTGGCGAACCTGGGCGGCATCGCGGCGGGAATGCTGCTGGCGTGGGCCGCGGCACGCGTGTGGCCGGCTCGGCCGCGCGCGGACGGGCGGCCGGATGAACGCTAATCTGTGCCCATGGAACTCCTGAAGTTCGCGGGCATGTTCGCCGGCGGCCTGGTGCTGCTGCTGGTCGGCGGGCGGGTGCTGGTCGACGCCGCGGCGTCGATGGCCGCGAGGCTCGGCGTGCCGCCGCTGCTGGTCGGACTGACGATCGTGGCCTGGGGCACGTCTGCGCCCGAACTGGCATTCAACACCATTTCGGCGTTCAAGGACCGGACCGACCTGGTGTTCGGGAATCTCGTCGGGGCGAACATCTGCAACATCGCGCTGATCCTGGGCATCGGCGCGCTGCTGCGCCCGCTGGCCGTCGGCGAGGAGGTCATCCGGCGCGAGTTGCCGATCCTCGCGGCGACGCTGCTGCTGTCGCTGCTGCTCGGCGTCACGGGGCCCGACGGGTTTGCGCGTTGGGAGGGCGCGGCCCTGCTGACGGTGTTCGTGGTCTATTCGACCTTCACGATCGTGAGCGGCATCCGCGCCAAGTCGCGCGCTTCGCCGCTGGCAGGGCAGATCGGCCCGAGCATCGCGACGACCACAACGCGCTCGATGGTGTCGTGCGCGGCAGGGTTTGCCGCGGGGCTGGTGCTGCTGGGGCTTGGCGGGTCTCTGGCGGCGGATGGGGCGAGCGGCGCGGCGGAGGCGCTGGGCGTGAGCCCCACCATTGTCGGGTTGACGGTGGTCTCGGTCGGCACCACGCTGCCGGAACTGATCACAGCGATCATCGCCATCCGAAAGGGGCACGTGGACCTGGCAGTCGGGAACGCCCTTGGGTCGTGCATGTTCAACATCGCGTGCATTCTGGGGCTGGCATCGATCATCAGCCCGGCGGGTCTGCCCGAGAACGGCGCGCTCGCGCTGGTGGTCATGACGGGCCTGGGCATCGTCCTGCTGCCGATGGCGTACACACACAACCGCACGATCTCCCGGATCGAGGGCACTTCGCTGCTGGCTGTCTATGCGGCGTTTGTCGCGTTCCAGGTGTACTCGGCTGTCGCCGCGCCCCGGGGAATCGGCCCGACCGAAGACGCCGCAGGCCCCGGCCCCGCCGCGCCGCTGAGCCCGGATGGTGAAGAACGCCGATGAACCCGGGCGTGTCGGACCCGAGCCCGCCCCCAGCCCCAGTGCCCCGAGAAGCGGACGACCACCGGCCGCTGGCCCGCGCGGTCCGAGCGGTGTCGTTGGTCACGCTCCTATCGCGAGTCGCGGGGCTGATCCGCAACGTCGTCGTGGCGCGTATTTTCGGCGATACCGCCGTCGGCTCGGCGTTCGCCGCGGCGTTTCAGACGCCCAATATGTTCCGACGGCTGTTCGGGGAGGGCGCGCTCTCCGCGGCGTTCATTCCCGCCTATTCCGCGGCGCGGCGCGAAGACGAGGCCGGGGCGGCCGACGGGGCCGGTGCGGGCCCGCGCCGCGCCGACGCACTGGCATCGTGGACCATGCTCGCGCTGGGCGTGGCAACGGCGGCGCTCACCGCGGTCATCGAGGTTGTGCTGCTGGCGCTGCTGCTGCTCATGGATCACTCGCCGGAGCGTGCGCTCTCGCTCAAACTCATCATGGTCATGCTTCCGTTCATGCCGCTGATCTGCGGTGCGGCGATCCTTGCCGGCATGCTGCAGGTGCACGGCCGCTTCGCGTGGTCGAGTTCGGGACCGCTGGTTCTCAACGCGTTCGTGGTCGGCGCGGGCGTGTACTTCATCGCGACCGGGACGGTGGGCGGCGAGGTGACCGCCTACGCGCTGGCCGCGGCGACGACGCTCTCGGGGCTGACGCAGGTCGTGTTCTTCCTGCGCCTTCTGCGGCCGCACTTGCGGTGGACGAGTGCGTTCGAATCGGCCCGCGCCGAGGCGGTCATCATGCTCCGGCGGTTCGTGCCGGTGGCGATCGGCATGGGCACGATCCAGTTGAACGCGTTCTTCGACATGCTCATCGCGATGTGGCCGACGTGGATCGGGCCGACCGTGCTTGGAAGCGCCTACCCGCTGGACAAGGCGTCGAACGCGATCCTCTTCAATACGCAGCAGATCTACCAGTTCCCGCTGGGCGTGTTCGGCATCGCGGTGGCGACGGCGGTCTTTCCGCTGCTGGCGCGGCACGCGCGGCACGCCGAGGACTTCCTCCTCACGCTGCGGCGCGGCCTGCGGCTCTCGCTGCTCATCGGCATACCCGCGAGCATCGGTCTTGTGCTGGTGCGGCACGACATCACCGGCGTGCTGTACGGCCACGGCGGGAACAGTTTCTCGACCGATGGCGTGGCGCGGGCGGCGATGGTGCTGGGCGCGTTTGCGCCCGGCGTGTGGGCCTACTCGCTGAACCACGTGCTGACGCGGGCGTTCTATGCGCAGGGCGACACGCGGACGCCGATGCTCGTTTCGGTCTCGATGGTCGCGCTCAATCTGGCGCTCAATGTCACGCTCATCTGGCCGCTGCGCGAGGCGGGGCTCGCGCTGGCGACGACCATCACGGCAACGCTGCAATGCCTGGTGCTGGCGCACCTGGCGCGGCGCCTCACCGGGGAACGCGCCGTCGCCGACTCGGGCGTGATCGGCGCTGGCGGCCGCATCGCGCTGGCCGCGGCGGTGATGTGCGCGGCGGTGCTGGTCGTGCAGTGGGCGCTGGGCGAGCGCGACTCGTGGTGGTGGCAACTGCTCCGCCTGGCGTGCGCAACGGGCGCGGGCGGGGCCGTGTTCCTTGTCGCGGCGGCCGCGCTGCGCGTGCGGGAACTGGGCTGGCTGCTCGGCGCACGGCGATAGGCCGCCCCCGCGAGGAAGGGCCGGGGCGTAACATCGGCCCTATGGCCATCGACCTCCGCGGCAGACCGATCGCGATCACCGGGGCATCGTCAGGAATCGGCGCGGCGACGGCGGTCGAGTGCGCACGCGCGGGGATGCCCGTCGCGCTGGGCGCACGTCGCATCGACAAACTCGAGGCGGTCGTCGGGCGCATCCGCGAAGAGGGCGGACGCGCGATTGCCGTGCCGATGGACGTCGCCGAGCCGGCCCAGTGCGAGGCGCTGGTCGATGCGGCGGTCTCCGAGTTCGGATCTCTTTATGCCGTATACGCCAACGCGGGCTACGGCGTCGAGAAGCCGGTGCATGAGATGACCAACGAAGAGATCCGCGTGATGTTTGAGATCAACTTCTTCGGCACGCTCAACATCATCCGTCCCGCACTGGCGCACATGCGTGCCGCACCCGCGGCCCACACGTCCGGGCCGCGCGGGCACGTGCTCATCTGCTCGTCGTGCCTGGGCAAGATGTTCCTGCCGTACTTCAGCGTGTACTCGGCGACCAAGGCCGCGCAGAGTCACATCGGCCGCGCGATGCGGCTGGAACTGCGGCACGAGGGTGTGGAGGTCTCGACCGTCCACCCGATCAGCACGCGTACCGAGTTCTTCGACATGGCCGAGAAACTCTCGGGCCAGGGCACGCTCATCGCGCACTCGCCGGACTTCATGGTGCAGACCGCCGAGTTCGTGGCGCGTCGGACCGTCGCCTGCCTGCGGCGGCCGCGGGCCGAGGTCTGGACGGGCCTGCGCGGCCAGTTCGTCAAGTTCGGCATGTCGGTGTGCACGCTGGTTCCCGCGCTGGCGGACATGAGCCTTGCCGGGATGGTCAAGCGGCGGCTTGGGCACTACCCGCGGTCCGACGCCGCGGTCGGCGAGACTTCGTCGGGGGCCGGGGGGGCGGGGGGAGCGGGGGGAGCGGGGGGAACGGGGGGGGCGGGGGGCTGAGCGGCGCCGGTGTTTGGTGCGCGCGCTGGTCCGGTCTTCAGCCTTCGCTCGTTGCGCTCCAGACGCTCGACGCGGAGGCGCGCCAGCCGTGCCAGCCGCTCCTGCCGGAGCATCCAGAGCGTGTGCAGCGTGCGCGCCGTGCCGATGCCGACGGCAAAGCCGATCACCGTCGCCGGGACCGGGTGCCAGCCGTGCGCCATCAGCACGTGCTGCGTGCCGAGGAAGAGGAAGTACAGAATGGGCGAGAGCGCGGCACGCTCGACCTGTACCAGCGTTGCATCCTTGAAGAACGACAGGTGCGCCTTGTGCACCTTGTGCGGGTGGTCGCGCCGGAGGAAGTGCAGGGCGGGCCAGTGGTTCGCCAGCCAGTGCAGGGTGTAGTAGATCGCGACGTCCGCTACAACGTCGGTCACGAAGGTGATCAGCGTGATCTTCCAGGGTGTCTCGACGCCCATGCGGTGCGCGATCCACACGGCCAGCAGGGTCGGCGGGAGCGCGAGAAGTCCCGCCAACACGATGTTGACGTTCACGTTCACGATCCGACGGGCGTACAACTGGCCGATCCAACGCAGCATCGCGCGGATCGTAGGTGCGGCCGCGGGCGGGTCGGCGGGAGGGTCCGGCTCAGCCCTGCCGGGCCGCATCGGCCGTCGCCGCGGCCGAGCATTCAAGGCGTGATTGGGTGATCCGAACGGCGTCGGGGTTGGTGTCGCAGCCCAGGGCGCGGCGTCCGAGCGCGGCGGCGGCGACAAGGGTGGTCCCGCTGCCGCAGCAGGGGTCGAGGACCGTGCCACCCGGCGGGCAGCAGGCGCTGACCAGGAGTCTGAGCAGCGCGAGGGGCTTCTGCGTAGGGTAGCCGACGCGCTCCGCGGCCATGTTGTTGATCGACGGGATGTCCAGCACATCCGTCGCCTTCTTCAACTGGCCCTTCATCCGCTGGCTGGTCGCCGGGACCATCGGCGGCTCGAACCAGTAGCGCTCAGGGTCGAGGCCATAGAGCAGGATGTCGTCGTGCTTGCGTGCGAACCGCCGCGGCGAGGAGCCGCCGAGGCCGTACGACCAGACGAGGTGATTCACAAATCGATCTTCACCGAGCAACTCGTCGAGCATGACTCGCACCCGGTGGCTGGTGCGCCAATCGACGTGCAGGGCGATAAGGCCGGTGGGCTTGATGGCGGGGATTGTCGCCGCGACGCGCTCGCGCAGCCAGTCGAGATACGCGGCGGTGGATTCGAACCGGTCCTCGTACGCCCCCGCGCGGTCGGTCTGCACATCACCGGTGTTGAAGGGCGGATCGGCGTAGACGAAGTTGACCGATCCCGGCTCGAGCGTGCGGGCGAAGGTGAGCCAGTCGCAGCAGGCAACTCGCGGACGTGGATCGTCGCAACTCACTTCGCTTTCGCCGCCGCCCTGCCCACCGAGTAGTACGCAAAGCCCAGCCCCGCCATCGCCGAGGGCTTGTAGAGGTTGCGGCCGTCGAAGATCACCGGGCGCTTCATGGTCTTGCGGAGACGGTCAAAGTCCGGGCTCTTGAACTCGTCCCAGTCGGTGCAGATCACCAGCGCATCGGCTTCGCGCACCGCCTCGTACATGTCCTCGACGATCGCCGCGGCGTTGCCCAGTTCGCGCCGAGCGTTCTCGTTCGCCACCGGGTCATAGCCGACCGCCCGCGCGCCGAACCCCACCGCCTTGCGCATCAGCGTCAGCGCCGGCGCCTCGCGGATGTCGTCGGTCCGCGGCTTGAAGGCGATGCCCCAGAAGGCAAACGTCTTGCCCTGCACGCCGCCATCGTTCTTGAAGTGCGTCTGGATCTTGTCGAAAAACCGGTCGCGCTGCTTCTGGTTCACGGCGTGCACGCTCTTGGAGAGTGTCGCCTCGATGCCGGCCTTGTCCCCCATCATGATGCACGCCAGCGTGTCCTTGGGGAAGCACGATCCGCCATAGCCCAGGCCGGGATAGAGGAACTGGTGGCCGATGCGCTTATCTGAGCACATCCCCTCGCGAACGCGGTTGATGTCGGCCCCGTACGCCTCGCACAGGTTCGCCATCTCGTTGATAAAACTGATCTTCGTCGCCAGGAAGTTGTTGCTGGCGTACTTGACCATCTCCGCGCTCAGCACGTCCATCACGTAGATCGGGTGCCCGTTGCGCACGAACGGGTCGTACAAATCCCGCATCGCCTCGCCCACCCACTCCTTCTCCACGCCCACCACCACGCGGTCGGGCTTGTTGAAGTCCTCGATCGCCGCGCCCTCCTTGAGGAACTCGGGGTTGTCCGCGACGTCGAACGGAATGTTCGGCCCCACCTTCTCGCGGATGCGGTCCCGCACCATGAAGGTCGTCCCCACGGGCACCGTGCTCTTCACCACGATCACCTTGGGCTTCTGCCCGGGTCCGAGTTTCTTGAGCACTTCCGCGATGTCGTCCGCCGCACCCTGGATGTACTTCAGATCGGTGTGGCCGCGCTCATCACTCGGCGTGCCCACGCAGATGAAGATCATGTCCGCGTCCTTGTGCGCGGCCATGGCATCGGTCGTGAACTTCAGCCGTCCCGCGGCGATGTTCCGCTCCATCAACTCCGTCAGCCCGGGCTCGTAGATGGGGCAACCCCCCGCCTTGAGCATGTCGATCTTGCGCGAATCGGTATCAAGACACGTCACGTCGTTGCCCGTGTTCGAGAGACACACGCCCGTCACCAGCCCGACGTACCCGGTTCCGACCATCGACAGCCGCATCGCCGTGCTCCTTGCCTGCCCTTGCCGCGTCGGCCAGCGGGCCGCACGATCACGGGCTTCGAGTTTAGGCGCACAAGGTCCTGTAACCCGTCGCAGCGCGGCGGTCGGGTCCGCTGTGCGGTCCTGCGAACCATTGTTCATCGGCCCGCAACGAGGGTCGCTTTGGGCCACCTGCACCAGCACGCGGCGGCGGCCGCGGACCGTTACACTCCCCGCCCCATGCCCAGAAGACGACCCCGCGCCACTTCCATCCCACCCGCCCCGAGGCCGCTCCGCGGCCTGGCCGCGAAGGCCGACCGCCACGACCTCTACCAGCGCGCGGTACAGAACTTCGAGTCCGAGGCCGACTTCGTGCAGGACACCTTCCGCGCCCTGCGCAAACGCCCGGCACGAATCATCCGCGAAGACTTCTGCGGCACGTTCGGCGTCGCCTGCGAATGGGCGCGCCGGCACAAGGACAACGTCGCCGCGGGGCTCGACATCGACCCCGAGCCCGTCGCGTGGGGACGCAAGCGCAACCTCAGCGCGCTCTCGCCCGCGCAGCAGGCGCGAGTGCACCCGGTGATGGGCAACGTGCTGAACCCGCCGCGGCTGGCGAATCTCGCCCCGCGAGGCTTCGACGCAGTTCTGGCGATGAACTTCTCCTACTGGTGCTTCAAGCAGCGCGACGTCATGCTGCGCTACTACCGGCAGGTGCACAAGAGCCTGGCTCGCGACGGCGTCTTCTTCCTCGATGCCTGCGGCGGGGCGGACTGCATCCGCATCTGCAAGGAGAACCGGCCCATCGGCCGCAGGAACAGCCGCGGCTTCTACACCTACATCTGGGACCATGCCGCGTACGACCCGATCAGCGGCGACATCACCTGCAAGATCCACTTCCGCATGCGCGATGGCTCAACCATCCGCGATGCGTTCACCTATGACTGGCGGTTCTGGTCGCTCCCGGAGATCGGCGAGATCCTCGCCGATGCGGGCTTCCGCAAGTCCACCATCTATTGGGAAGGCGATGACGGCAAGGGTGGCGGCAACGGCGATTTCACACCCGCCGCCCGCGGCGACTGCGTGGACTCATTCATCTGCTACATCGTTGCAGAGAAGTGAGGCGAGAGCGGGTTCCGGGTTCCCGGTCTCAGGTTTCGGGTTTCGAGGCGGGGGCAGTCGGACTCCCAACCCGCATTCCGAACTCCGCAATCCAAAATCCAAAATCCCATCCCCCTCCTACCCTCCCCCGATGCCCGCCGCGATCTCCATTCCCCCCGACCTGCTCCCGGTCCAGGAGACGCTCGGCCGCGCCCTTCAGCGCGTCGAGACCGAGTTCGACCGCGCCCTGCGGTCAGACCTGCCGCCGCTGCAGGAACTGGTCCGGCACATCGAGACCTATCGAGGAAAGATGCTCCGGCCCGTGCTCGTCATTCTCTCGGGCCTTGCCGCGCACCCGCGTGCCGGATCCTCCTCCTTCAACCAGTCGCTCGATGACGCCCTTGCCCCCGCCCACCTCTCCATCGCCGCGGTCTGCGAGATGATCCACATGGCCACGCTCGTGCACGACGACGTGCTCGACGATGCCGATGCCCGCCGCGGCGGGGCGACCGTCAACCGCCTTCGCGGCAACGAAATGGCCGTCATCCTCGGCGACTACCTCTTCTCCGCGGCGTACCGGCTGTGCTCTTCGCTGGATTCCCAGGCCGCGGCGTTGCTCATCGGCCAGACCGGCATGACCCTCTGCGCCGGCGAACTGCTGCAACTGCACCACCGCGACAACTTCTCCATCGACCAGCCGACGTACTACGAGATCGTGCGCCGCAAGACCGCGAGTCTGATCGCCACCGCCTGCCGGCTGGGCGCGTGGCAGAGCGGGGCAGCGCCCGAGACCTGCCAGCGGTTCGAGGATTTCGGCCTGCGCCTGGGCGTCGCGTTCCAGATCCAGGACGACCTGCTCGATCTCGAAGGCGACCGCAGCCTTGTCGGCAAGCCGCTGCACCGCGATGTCGAACTCGGAAAACTCACGCTGCCCGTGATCCATCACCTGGGCGCGACCGAAGCAATCGAACGCGGCCGCACGCTGGCCATGCTCAGCGACCAGTCCGCCTTCGATGCGCACGCGGCGGGCGACCTTGTGGCACGGCTGCGCTCGACCGGCTCGATCGACTTCGCCCGCGCCAAAGCGCGCGAACTGGTCGAGCAGGCCAAGCACGCGCTCGAGCCCATGCCCGCCAGTGCGCCCAAACGCCTGCTGATGCTCATGGCCGACCAGGTGGTGTCCCGCGCGTTCTAAGCAGCGGCTTCTGCAAAGTCATGCGTTGTTTCCATAGGACCTATGGGTCCTCTACGTCGTATAGGTCCTATCAGCCAGCCCCCAAATGCCCAATCAACTCACCATCGCCATCGCCGGCGCGACCGGCGCCGTCGGCCGCGAGATGCTCACATGCCTTGAGAAGCGCCGGTTTCCGCACGCGCGGCTGCGCCTGTTCGCCTCGGCGCGCTCCGCGGGCACCGCGCTCCCCTTCGCCGGATGCGAACTGACAGTCGAAGCGCTCACCGCCGATGCGCTGGCGGGCATCGACATCGCGCTCTTCTCCGCAGGTTCATCCATCACGCGCGACCTCGCCCCCGCCGCGGCCAGGCACAACTGCGTGATCATCGACAACTCCTCGGCCTTCCGCATGGACCCCTCCGTGCCGCTGGTCGTGCCGGAGGTGAACCCCGCCGCGCTCGTCGCGCCGACGAACAAGGTGCTGAGCGTGAAGTGGTCGGCCCAGCCCGTCCCCGCCATCGTCGCCAACCCCAACTGCTCGACCATCATCCTGCTCATGGCCCTCACACCGCTTCGCACGGCGTTCGGCATCGAGCGAGCCGTCGTGTCCACTTACCAGGCCGCCTCAGGCGCGGGAGCCAAGGGCATGGACGAGCTCGAGGAGCAGACCCGCGCCGATCTTCGCGGAGAGCGCCCCGCGCCCAAGGTCTTCCACGAGCCCTACGCCTTCAACCTCTTCAGCCACAACACCGCCATCGATCCGCTCACCGGCCTCAACGTCGAAGAGACCAAGGTCATCCTCGAGACCCGGAAGATCTGGGGCGAGGAATCGCTGCCGCCGGCGCAGCGCGCAGCCATCACCGCCACCTGCATCCGCGTCCCCGTCCGCCGCGCCCACGCCGAGAGCGTCAACATCACGCTGCGGCGCGAGGCGACGGCGCGCCAGGTGCGCGAGGCCCTCGCGGCGTTCCCCGGCGTGCAGGTTGTCGATGACCGCGACACCAACAACTTCCCCACGCCACTCAAGGCCAGCGGCAAGGACGAGGTCCTCGTCGGCCGCATCCGCCCCGATGCCTCGCTACTCGCACCCGATGAACTGGCGCGCCTCGCACGAGATCGCGGCGGCCTCGACGACATTCCCTGCCGCGGATTCGACCTGTTCATCTGCGGCGATCAGTTACTCAAAGGCGCAGCGCTCAACGCCGTGCAGATCGCCGAGTTGCTGATCAAGTGATCTTCTTGACGCCGGGGCTGAGGCGGCTTTGAGCCGAAGCCCCGGGTTGGGAGAGCCTCCTTGCCTCTCGCCCCCTGGGCGACCGGCCCTCGCAACCACCGATCACCCAAGTGACAAATGGCAAAGACGCTCCCCTCGCTCAGTTCAACTCCCCATTCAACTCCGTGATCCCGTCGAACATCGCGCACGCCGCCTCTAGCACCGCCGCGGCGTCGGTTTCGCTGTAGTCCTGCCCGCCCATCGCCTCGCGATACGCCGCCCACCTGGCCCGCTGCTGGTCGCCGTAGGGATCAAGGTACGAATCGCCTGCGCCAGGCGCGAGCCCCAGCGTGCGCCGAAGCGCCTTGGCGATGTACGTGTTCCCGTTCTTGCTGCCCTCGAGCACGTAGTGGAAACCGAGCAACGACACCGGCCGCGCCGCCGCGGCGGCGCGAACCCGCTCCGCGATCGCGCTCGCACCAGCCAGCGGCTTCACCGATGCCGGATCCACACCGAGCGCGCAAAGGTCATCACGCAACCGCTGCGCGCCGAACTGCTCATCGCTCGCAACCGCCAGCCGCGGCTCGGCGCCGCGGCGCGCGACGATCTCACTCTCCAGCGCGGCGTGCACGTGCATCATCTGCCCGAGCCAGCGGGCGTACCCCTCGCGCGTCACCTGCCCGCTCACCAGCCCGCGCATGAACGGGCTCTGCTCTGCGCGGCGGTGCTGCTCGGCCGTCCGCGCCTTGAGCACGTCCATGATGTTCATCTGGGTCGTCGTCATCGGTCGCTCCTGCTGCGTGCTCTCAATCGTACGTTCACTCGCCGCCCGACATGCTGCGCCACCACACAATCGCCGCGGGCACGATCAGCCACATCATCCCCTTGATGAAGAAGAACAGGAAGCCCGCGACGCCCAGCCGCTTCACCCACGCGACGGTGCCGCGCCGTGCCGCGCTGTTCGTTTCAGTTTCGCCGCGGACAGACGCGGCGGCGCTCGCCTCGCTGCTCATGCCTCAGGCTCCGAACCACGCCGTGAGAAACGCGAAGAGGTCGGGCACTTCCGTCACGCCGCTGGCATCAAAGTCGCCATCGCCGGCGAACCACGATGCCAGGTACGCAAAGATGTCCTGCACCTCGACCACGCCCGAGCAGTCCCAATCGGCCGGGTGGCCCACGCACACACTCAACTCCAATCGCGCGGGAACGCCGCCCACCGCCGCGGGCATCTCTTTGCAATAAAACGCCGGCACGTTGGCCGACTGCTGCTCGGTGATCGCAAGCGACGAGATGACCACGTTCAACTGCCCCGCCGCGAGCGACTCGCGCAGATACCGGATCGCCTGCGGATTGGTGAGGTCGATCTCGAAGACAAAGTCGGTATCGCGCGGCACGAGCGCGCCCTGCGGCAGATCGGCGTTGCCGATCGCCAGCGGGCGCACCTCGCGACGCTGGTCGCGGTTGTTCGAGTTGTCGATCAACAGTCCGCCCGCATCAAACTCCGCCGCGAAGGCGTTGCGGATGCCGCGGGCCGGGAAGGGGAACGGCGCGCCGTTGTGAAACGGCGTGCTCTCGCCGAACGCCGTGGGCCCGGTGAGCGCCCACCCGCCGCGATAGCCGCACATGAACAGTTCGATCGGCTGCCCGGCATCCTCATCGGCGAGAAAGTCAGGGTCGCTCATCGGCAGCAGCGTGCGGAACGAATCGGGCGTGCCGTCGTAGACGAACGCGTTGTCGCGGCTGGCCCGCGCGATGAGCCGCGCCGAGCGGATGCGGTAGTTCGCAACCGGCTGCCCCGCCGGAATCGCGCCCCCCGTCGCATAGCCGATGATCATCTGCCCATCGCGATTGTCGAACGCCCACTCGGTTTCGGACCCGATGACTGAGAAGACGGAGGCCTCGGTCTCGGACCCCTGCGGGTTCGCCGAGTTGTACGGGTACATCCAGCGGTCGAACATCGGCGCAGAGAAGGTGGCCGCGATGTCACCCGCGCTCGCCATCGATGCCGCGGCGAACAGCCCCAGCACGCACACAGCCCCACGCCAAGTGATCAACTGGTTCATGATGCAACCTCCTGCCTTCGAGAGCGAATATTCTTGTCGAGCAAGTACTTTTCCTGCCAGACCGGACGAGTCTATACTCGCCACGGCATGAATCAAGTGCAACTGAGACTCAATCTCAACTTCAAGCCGAACCGCGCGTTCACGCTCATCGAACTCCTCGTCGCGATCGGTCTGATTGCGCTGCTCGTCGGCATTCTCGCGCCCGCGCTGGGCAGGGCACGCGCCGCGGCAAGAAACACGGTGGAAGTCGCCGCGGGCCAGCAGTTGATCGTCGCCTACACGCTGTACGCCGATGACCACAAGTCCGCGCTGCTGGTGGGCTACGCGACCGATGCGATGGTGAGCCTCAACCCACCACCAGGAGGGCAGACGCTGCGGGTGATGGACGAGGCCGGCGAGGCGATTTCGGGCGTGCCCGCGCGTCGGTACCCGTGGCGACTCGCGCCGTACTTCGACTACGCGTTCGAGGGCCTGTACAAAGACCCATCGATCCTGCGTCGATACCGTGAACGCAGCGATTTTCAGTACGTGGTGAGCCTCTCGCCCTCCTACGGCCTGAACAGCATGTTCCTTGGCGGCGATGCCGACCGCTTCGGTTTCAACTCCGCCGCGCTGGCCGCGTGGGGCTCGTTCTACGCCACGCGGATCGACCAGCCGGCGCGGACCGACCGACAGATCGTCTTTGCCACCGCCCGGGGCGTCGACCCCGATGGCGGCGACCTGGTGCCGGGCTACTTCCGCATCGATCCGCCGTTTCGCACGGCCCGGTCCTGGTCCGCGACATATGACCCGGCGGACCTCCCGGGCGCAACCGGACACATCGATTTCCGAATGGGTGAGGGTGCGGGCCGCGCTTCTGCCCGCCGCGGCGGCGGAAAAGCCGGCGTCGTGCATCTCGATGGACACGCCTCGATGCAAAGGTTCGACAGTCTGGACGACATGACCATGTGGGCCCCGCGGGCGACCGGGCGAGCATGGGTGCTTGGCGGTCCATAGGCCGAACGCCCGGAGAAGATCATGGCCGCGAGTTGTTCGGTGTATGGAAGGATAAATCCGGGTGAGTCTCCACAATCTGCATGTTGTGGGAACGGAGACGGAAAAAAGTTGGTATAGATGTGCTGGTTCGGGTATTCTTTACCCGAGCCTGTGTGTGCATGTGCGCGAGGTGGGCCGTTCTGGTCTGCCTCACGAGAGGCGAAGTCAAGGTCACGCACCCTGCCACGGAGTGGATGCAATGGTCCTGCAAAGAACTCAAAGCGGTCGTCGGGCGTTCACGTTGATCGAACTGCTGGTGGTGATCACGATCATCGCCCTGCTGATTTCGATCCTGTTGCCTGCACTTGCGGGCGCACGCGCCGCGGCATACGCGATGCGTGAGGAGGCCGCGGGTCAGCAGAAGGGCGTTGCCTGGCACACCTACGCAGTGGACAACCAGGATGCCGCGTTCACTGGTTACATCCCCTGGGCTGTCGGCCACCTGAACAACCAGATCACCACCAAGGTCTGGCTGCACCCCGACCCTTGGATGCACAACTTCATGGTTGAGGGCAACGTGATCAAGCCGGGCGGCTTGCGTTTCATGGGCGCAACCGGCATGCCGCTTGATTCGCTCATGATTCACAAGCAGACCGCCAATGATTTCCGCTCGCGCCCAAACATCCCGACGCAGCAGAACATCACCTGGTCTCCGCCGACAACGCTCTACGACACCGATGTCGGCTCTCTCGCAGCGGCGATGGCGTATCACCACTCGCTCGGCATGAACTCGACCTACGTCGGCGGCAGTTGGCACCGCGGCGCTATGCAGGGCTATCAGGTCGCCAGCGCAGCAAACAACTGGCAGGCCCGCATCGGTCACCCGCCGCGTTTGTGGTACGTGACGCATCTGCACCAGGTCCTCAAGCCGGACCGGCTGTACGTCTTTGCCTCCTCTCGCGGCGTGGATGTCCGGACCACCGGCTCCTTCGCAGGTGCCGGCAACTACGGCCGTAACCCGTTCAACTGGACTCCCGGCACCGCCGTGGTTCCGGGCTATTGGGAGGTCACCCCGCCTCGCTCCGGCTACCCGACGAACTCCACCGCCATGCCGGCGTGGCCCGTGTCCAACTCGTTCTCGGAGATCTCGAATCCGATTACGTACGGCTACGTGCACCCGCGGCATGCCCGCAAGGCCATCACCGTCAGCATCGATGGGCACGTGGAGCGGAACTCGCTCGAGCAGATGCGCGACATGCGCCGCTGGGCGAACAAGGCCGATCGTCCCGATTGGAACTTCACGCCCTGAGCGTCGAGTTACGAGGCTGACCGACCAAGAGTCTCTTCGACGGAGGCCGGGATTCCCGGCCTCCGTTCATTTGGTTGCCGTATCATCACCCATCGCAGCCACTCGCCCAATGGGAGGGTCTTGCAGTTGGATCTCAGAAACCTCAACGACAAGTTCCGTGATCTCGTCGACCGCCTGCCGCAGAGCAACGCGGACCGCGCCAAGATCGTGTTTGTCGCGATTCTGCTGCCGGTCCTGTTGATCTGGCTCATCTACTTCGCCTTCTCGAACTTTGGCGGAGGGCCATCGTCCCGGCCACTTGACACGCCCGGATGGCGAATTGCTCGCGAACTGGACCAACAGATCACGGCAGAAGCCGGGTTTCTCGACGTGGGCTTTGTGGTCGCCGCCGAGAAGCCGCTGCGGTTCAGCGTTGTCGGTGCTGTGCACTCGCAGAATGACCTCGACCGTCTTGTGCTCCGCCTTCAGGAACTCCGCCCGGAGGGCGACTACGACATGACGGTCGAAGTCCTGCCCTGAGTTGGTCTCTCGGGCACACCTACGCAGCAGGCGAAAGTCGAGATCCGCCCCCTCACAAGAGGCGATGCGCTCGCGCTGGCGGTATCCTGATGCCCGCGTATGCCCACCCCCACCATTGACTTCCTCTCCGATCTTCGCCGCCGCGGCCTGCTCCAGCAGTGCACCGATGAGCCCGCGCTCGCCGAGCACCTGCGCACCGCCGATCCTGCTCGCGGCGGTCGGCGCGGATACGTGGGCTTCGACCCGACGGCCGATTCGCTGACCATTGGCAATCTCGTGGGAATCATCCAACTGGCCCGCCTGCAGCGCGCCGGGCACACGCCGGTCGTCATCATGGGCGGCGGAACCGGTTTCATCGGCGACCCCTCGGGCAAGAGCGCCGAGCGAATGCTCATGACGCCCGAAACCATCGCCGCGAACGTGCAGAGCATCCGCGGCATCTTCGAGCGGGTGATCGACTTCTCCCCATCCGCCACCAACCGCGGCCAGATGCTCGACAACTACGACTGGCTTGGAAGGCTGTCGTACATCCACGTGCTGCGCGATGTCGGCAAGCACTTCTCGGTCAACATGATGATCCAGAAGGAATCGGTCAAGGAGCGGCTGCACAACCGCGACCAGGGCATCAGTTACACCGAGTTCAGTTACATGATCCTGCAGGCCTACGACTACCTGCACCTGTTCGAAAAGCACGGTGTCACCCTGCAGATGGGCGGGAGCGACCAGTTCGGCAACATCGTCTGCGGGATGGATCTGATCCGTCGCGGCCGCGCCGAGGGCGAACCGCACGCGGCCTTCGGCCTCACGTGGCCCCTCGTCACCAAGGCCGACGGCGGAAAGTTCGGCAAGACCGAATCCGGCGCGGTCTGGCTCTCGGCCCACCGCACCTCGCCCTACGCGTTCTACCAGTTCTGGCTCAACGCGGCGGATGCGGACGTGGTCCGGTTCCTAAAGGTCTTTACCTTTCTGACGGTGGAGGAGATCGACGCGCTCGAGGCCGCGCACGCCGCGGACCCCGGCAAGCGCGAGGCGCAGCGCGCCCTGGCACGGCACATGACCGAACTGCTGCACGGCCCGACCGAGCGCGAGCACGCCGAGGCCGCAGCGCGCGCGCTGTTCACGGGCGACATCGCCCACCTGCCGCTTGCCACGCTCGAGGAAGCGCTGGCCTCCGCACCCTCGAGCGAACACCCGCGCTCGCAACTCGAAGGCACGGGTGTCGCTCTGATCGACGTGCTCGCGCAGACGACTCTCGCCAAAAGCAGGAGCGAGGCCCGCACGCTGCTTTCGCAGAACTCGATCAGCGTCAACGGTCACAAGGCCGCGGCCGATGCCCGGCTGACCACGGCCACGCTGCTGCACGGAAAGATCATCGCGCTCCGCCGCGGCAACAAGGCCTGGCACATCACGCGGTGGGGGTGAAGTCCAAGCCGTGACGGCCGGCACGGAGTGCCGGCCCACCAAGACCTACCGGCTCCCCGCCATCCGCAGGATCGTCCGCGGCGACTCCGCCTCCCCCGTCCGCGCGCTCAGCAACGCCGCCCCCGCCGCTGCCAGCACCGCCGCGTAATCCGTCGGCGCGGGGGGCGGGATGCGCTGGTCGAGCAGCCGCGCCACCTGCTCGCTCGCGGCGTCCACAAACGCCTCATCCGGCCGCTCTTCCTGCCCGCGCTTCCGCCGCGCAGGGCGAGATGCATCGACCGTCAGCCCGTCCGCGCTCAGCCACACAAACCCGCCCGTGCCCGTCCCCCCGGCCCCCCCACTCCCGCCCGCGCCATCATCGGTCACGCGCAGCCGGCCGCCCTCGCCGATCAGCGTCACCGAGCGGCTCCACCGCCCCGCGCGATCCGACACCGCCACCGCCGCGGCACGGCCATCGGCGAATCGCAGGTTCGCCGTCAGGTCGCCCTCCAGCCCGCGCAAGGTCTCGCCCGTGGTCGCGTGAATCGGCCGCGCCCGCGCGGGCCACACATACGCGGCATCCACCTGCTCGGGCGCGCCCAGCAGCCACACAAGTGTGTCCATCGCATCAAACAGCCGTGCGCCCAGCGTCCCCTGCCCCGGACCGCTCCAACCCTCGAACACCGCCGTGCGCACCGGGCCGAGGTGCTCGAACAGGTCCACCGCCTCGCGCATCGCGCGGCAGTGCCGCAACAGCGGCAACACCCGCGCCCAGCCGCCCCCGGCATCGATCGCCCGGCCGCGCACCCGGGGCTCCGGCTCATCCACCACCACCGGCGCGCCCGGCCCAAGCACCACGCCCGCGCCGGTCGATGCGGCGATGACGTCGCCGGCCGGCTCGCCCGGCGCAGCATCGATGGAGGGAGTCGGCACGGCCGCGCCCAGTTGCAGCACCGAGGCGGGCATCGGCTCGATCGACGCGATGCGCACTCCGCGGGCTCGGCACGCCGCGAGCGCGCTCGCGTCTTCCGAGTCCATCGCGCCCTGCCGCTGCCCCCCGGCAAAGTCCCCCGGCGCGGCGAGCAGCACCAAGTCGGCATCGCCTGTCGCCAGCGCGGCCCGAAGATCGTCCCATACACGGGTCGCACCCAGATCCAGCCCCATCGCCGCGGCGAGCGCGCCCGCGCGACCGGGCTCCGGCGAGCCGACGCCGACGACCGCCAGCCCCGCGCGCTCCACCACCGCGGCGAGCCACCCGGCCTGCGCGGGGTCGGCCCAGAGAATCGCGGGATGGCGGGTGGGCGAACCGGGCACGGTGTTTCATGGTACCAGACAATGCCCGCCGCGGGCGCGCTACCATTCCCGCGACAGGCGCGGACATGCGGCCGCCGTCATCGGGCAACCGGTGCCGGAGGAAAGTCCGAGCACGACAGGACACGGCGGTGGGTAACACCCACCCGTCCGCAACCGGTGAAACTGGAACGCGGACGCGGGAAAGTGCCACAGAAAGCAAACCGCCGATGGCCCAGTAGCATGGCCTTCCAGGCCATGATGAACACGTAGCATGGCCTTCCAGGCCATGATGAACACGTGGCATGGCCTTCCAGGCCATGACGAACACGTGGCATGGCCTTCCAGGCCATGATCAACAAACTCACGGGCTGGAAGCCCGTGCTACTGGGCTCAGGCAAGGGTGAAAAGGTGGGGTAAGAGCCCACCGCCCGCTTGGCGACAAGCGGGGCACGGAAAACCCCGCCGCGTGCAAGGTCCAGCAGTCGCCGCGCTCCGTGTGTTCGCCGGAGCGACGCCCGGTCCGGGCGGAAGGCGGCGGGTAGACCGCTCGAGCCCCGCGGCAACGCGAGGCCCAGAGAAATGGCCGCTCGGTCGCGAAGGCCCGCTCTCACCACCTCCAGCCCCCGTCAATGAGGACCGGGAGGAACGGGAAAGCGGGAACCACGCGGCGAGACAGAACTCGGCTTACACGTCCGCGCCGATTCCAGACGCGGGCCCTCGGGAAACCGGGGGCCCGCGGCCGTTTTTGCAGTGCCCCTGACCTTCAGGTCAGTGCTCTGGTCTTTGGTGGCCCGGCACTCCGTGCCGGGTGTCTTGGTGGCCCGGCACTCCGTGCCGGGTTCTTGTCACGCCGACGCCGGGGCTGAGCGGCTCTGGGCGAAGCCCCGGGTTGGAGACAGCGCTCCGTCGCTGCCTGTCTTCTTTTGCTGCTTTGCTGGTTTGCTGCTTTGCTGCTTTGCTGATCCGCTGTTTTGCTGCTTCGCTGGTTTGCTGTGCTTCCTACGGACACCCCGCAAACCACGCCGTCAAGAACGCGAAGATGTCCGGCACGCCCAACCCATCGACCCCGTCAAAGTCCGCGGCCAGATCGCCTGCGAACCAGGCGGTGAGGAAGGCGAAGATGTCGGGGACAGCTAGGTCGCTGTCGCAGTCAAAGTCTGCGCGGCAACTGGACTCGAGCACGTACTCCGCCCAGTACGACGACAGACGATTGTCCACCTGATGAAACACCCCGCCCATGTAGAGACGGGAGCCGCTGTTGGCCAACGCGTACACCCGGTCGTCCGCTCCCGCTCCGATCGCAGCCCACGCCCCGGTGCTTTCGAGATACCTTGCGACACGATTGGCAGCGACGCCGCTCGCACTTGTAAACCAGCCACCGATGACGACATCGCCGTTCGGAAGCACGGTTACCGCCTCCACGATGTTCGGGCTCACCCCATTCCCAAGTCGAGTCCATGTGTTATCGGATGGCCGGTACCGAGCAACGCTTCCAACGCTGAACAGTCCACCCGCAGCGGTGAACTCCCCGGTCACAATGACATCCCCGCTCGGATGTATCGCAAGATCGTGAACCGACCCGTTCGTGCCACTCCCGAGTGCGGACCACGTCCCGGCGACCGGATCAAACCTCACGATGAAACTTGCAGGAATACCACCCGCCGAGGTAAACCATCCGCCAACGATAACATGGCCGTCAGGCATTAGGACCAATGCCTTGACGTGATGACTAACGTTCGCTCCAACTGAACTCCATGAGTTTGTTTCCGGGCGATACCGAGCGATCCGATTTGTACCACTTACCCCGCCCGCGGAAGTGAACTCACCGCCAACGAGAAAGTCACCATTCGGAAGCTCAATGACTGCGTCCACTCGCCCGTTCGTCCCGGTCCCAAAGGCAGACCACTGGCCGCTCTGTGCTTGAAACACTGCGATGTTGCCGGCAGCGATGCCCCCGGCCTGCTGGAACAGACCACCGAAGACAATGTCCCCATTCGCACGCGGCACGATTGCCGTCGCCGACCCCGACAACCCTGCCCCAAGGCTCGCCCACGTCTCGGTGACGGGATTAAACCGTGCGACACCATTGGCGACCCACCCCTCAATGGTCCCGAAACTGCCGCTGACAACAACCTCGCCATCTGGCAACGAGCAGATCGCGGCGATTCCACCGCTTGTGCCCGATCCGCACGCGGCCCATTCACCTGTCTCAAGGTCATGCCGAGCGATCTGCACTGCGCCGACACTGCGAAGGGAATAGGCGCCACCAGCGTACAACACCGAACCGGGACCCCGTGCGAGCGCGCGGACCTCGTTGCCGGTCACCAACCCTGGAGGTGGCATCAGTGGCGACCAGGCTTCGGACCCTGAATCGAATCGCGCCAGGCATGCCGTACCGTCTATCCCTCCCGCCTGGAAGAACGAGCCGCCGACAATCAAGCCGCCGCTTGGATCGGACAGCATCGCGAGGACCGTGCCGCTGACCCCGGTGCCCAGCGGAGACCACCCTCCACCATTCGGCGAAAACCGCGCCACTCGACTCGCCGGTGCTCCCCCGGCGCTGGTAAAGGTCCCTCCCGCGACGATGTCACCACCGGGAAGCACGGCAATCGCATTGACAGTGTTTCCCACACCGGTACCGAGCGCTGTCCACTCGCCGGTCGCCGGATTCACTTTGGCAATACGGGCCGTACCCGCTACACCGCCAGCCGAGGTGAACGATCCGCCCACGATAATGTCGCCGTCGGGGGCAAGAGCGAGCGCGTTCACGATGCCGTCTGAAACACCGTCTCCAAAGGCCGACCACGTCTCAGTCGTGAATGAGTATCGAGCAACTCGACGAACCAGCAGACCGCCGGCGCCCACGAAGCTCCCACCGGCAACCAGGTCACCATCCGGCATGACAAGCAGCGCGTGAACGCTTGTGTTCGTCCCGATACCCAGACCGAGGGCAGACCAACTGCCTGTCGGGAAGCTATAGCGTGCGATGGTCGGAATACTCGCCCCCCCGGCGGTTGCGAACACTCCACCTGCCACGATATCACCATTCGGCAGTTCCGCAATGGCATTCACATGGTTGCCCGCGACGCTCAGCCCAACGCCCTCCCCGAGGCTGAACCACTCTTCAGTGCTCGGGCGGAACAGAGCAATATTGGTTGCGCGGACAGTGCCCGCGAACTGAATGTACCCGCCGATAATGACGTCACCGTTCGTAAGCACTTTCACGGTATGGACGATTCCTCGAACACCCGGAATCCCCTCGCCCGGCAACCACTCCCCGGGACATTGAGCATGAGCGCGCAAGCCTCCGCAAACCGCAAAGAACACTCCGACGTAAAGAACGACCCGGAAGCAGCGTTGTAGAGCTTGTGCACGATCGAACACGACTTGACCTCCCGCGGGCAACCCGCAACCGGAAGTGAGCCAGTATGATGACCGCACGCTTCTGAGTCAATGACCTCAATCTTGAGAGGCTGTTTCCAAGCGGCTTGTAACCGGCCAACCCGGGCGTTCCGAAGACGCCGCGGCCGTCATCCCCCTTTGCCTACACCCCCACCTCTACCCCCCTCTTCGCCACCACCACCCTCCCCGCCAGCCCCTTCGCCATCGCCAGCGTCTCGTGCCGCAGTTCGGGCACCGCCGTGTTCTCCCACAACTGCCCCTTGCGCAGCGGGCCCACGAGCATCAGTCGATCCTGCACGCGGCCATCCGCGCTCACGATCGCACCGTAGGCATCGGTATCGAGCCCCAGCCCCAGCGCATCGGGCCGAACCACGCCACACTCCACCAGCCGCCGCACGAACGCATCTTCTACCTTCCGCAGGTCCGTCTCCGGGCCCGTGCAGTTGATCACCCGCGCCACCCGCAGCGCCGTCTCCCGCTCCGCCCCGCGCATCAGCACCCGCGCCTCCACTCCCCCGCCGCCGCTACGCGACTCCGCATACCCGATCACCCGCCCCGCGTGTACCACCAACTCGTTCCGCGCGATCAACTCGGCGATCTGCGTCGCCGTCTCCGGCGCGGCCCGGTGCCGGTGCGTCTCCCAGTAGGGCCGCACGCGTAGCAGGAACCGCGAGCGCTCGCGCTCACTCAAGCCGCGCCACAGCGCGGGCGTGTCGTGCCGAAGGCTTGTGACCACCTCGCGCCAATCCACGCCCCGCGCCGCCGCGCCGCGGACCTCCGCCCGCAGCGCGTGCAGCAGCCCGCGCGCGGTCCGCGGCCACTCTTCCAGCCCCTTCGGCCGCGGGTGCGAGGCCGGCGGGCGGATCGAAACACGGTGCGGCTGGGGCAGCAGGCCGCGGCGAGAGACCGCGTGAATCGTGCCGCGATGCCCGCGCTCCTTGAGCGCGATCGCGATATCGAGCATCGTGAGGCCCGTCCCAAGCAGCAGCACGTCCCCATCGGGCTCGACATCGAGCGCGCCCGGGCCCCACGGGTCCTTGGCGTAGCGCCAACTCCGATAGAACGTCTCATCTGCGAGCGGCGGATTGCCCGGCGCAAAGTTGCCGATCGCCAGCACCGCTGCATCGGCGTTGATCTCGCTCCCGCCGTCGAGTTCAATGGTCACGCCGCGGGAATCGGCCCGCGCCCCCGCCGCGCCCCGCGGCACGCGCGTCAGCCGCACCGCGTTCCCCGCCGCGGCGTTCGCCTCTTCCAGAATCGAGGCGAGGTAGCGGCCGTACATCGGTCGCGGCACGAACGTCCCGCCGCCGATCCTGGCATCCTGCTGCCGGGCCCAGCGCAGGAAGTGGTCGGGATCATCGGGCAGCGCGCTCATGCGCCCGGCGGGCACATTCAGCAGGTGCGCGTGCGAAGTGGTCGAATACGCCACGCCCGCGGTGAATCTGCCCGACCGCTCGATGAGGTAGATCTGAAACGGCTTCTGGTCTTCAGCGCCATCCTCTCGCGCCCGCTCGGCCAGCAGCCGCAGCAGGTGCACGCAGGTCATGGTCCCGCCGAAGCCGGCGCCAATGATCGCCAGGGTACGCATGCGCCAAGTATATTCGATCGGCGCGGAACACGGCCGAAGGCCGCGGCTCTCTCTGCGCTCTTCCCCCCGGCCCTCACATCCCGCTGCGGCCCAGATCTTCCTCGCAGATCAGCCGGAACTCCTTGCGGCGAAGGATCTGCCCCGCGAGCGTCGCATCATCGACGCACAGCGCGATCGTGGGGTTGCCCGTCGGCGTGGCCATCAGCGGATACGCAAAGCGGATGTTGAGTTCGGCGCCCAGCAGGTACATGCACATGCGCTCGAGCGTGTGGCCCTTGCACAGTTCAACGACGATCAGCGGCACCTCGGTGAACGGCAACTGGTGCCGCGTGAGCAGGAGTTTGGCCTCCTGCGCGTTGTTGGTGATGATGCGCACGATGGCGCAGTCCGCCGCATCGTGCACGCTCAGCGCGGCGAGGTGCACCGGCGAATGCTCGAACGCGCGGAGCAGTTCGTACAACTTGCCGACCCGGTTGTCGAGGAACACCGAGAACTGCGTGATGCTCGGCGTTGCGTAGCCCTGGGTGGTCTCGGATGGAACTGCCGACTGCGACATGCCAACCTCCGCCGGGTTGATCGGCCCGCGCGACCGGCCGGGGCCGGCCCGGACCACGCGGACCCGCGCCAGAGCATACCCGGAAAGTTCTCGGACCGCGCGCCGAAGCGGGGCCAGCCTTTCGGCCGCGCCCCGCGAGAAATACGCTTCAGCAGTGTCTTTCGGCCGGAACAGCCGCGATCCTGAGCCCCACCACGGACGCTTCAGACGGCGAAACTGGACCCGCACCCGCAGGTGGTGGTGGCGTTGGGGTTCTGGAAGACAAACCCGCGGCCCATGATCTCGTCGCGGAAATCGATCACCGTGCCGTTGAGGTACAGCAGGCTCTTGGGGTCCACAATCAGTTTGATCCCGTGCCGTTCGAAGACCTCGTCTGTCTCCTTCTGCGACTCGGTCAGGTCCAGCAGGTAACTGAATCCCGAACACCCGCCGCCCTTGACGCCGACGCGCAGCCGAACCTTGTCCTTATCGAGTTCCTGCTGCTCGATGATGTTCCGCACCTCGCGGGCCGCGGCCTCGGTCAGCGTCACCACCTCGTTGGCCTGCGCGTTCATCGCGGGATCGGTCGTGGTCGTGGACATTGTCATGGACTCCGTTTGCTGGTAGTGATTCTACGCCGCGGGCGCGGGCCGGTTCGGGCGGCCCGGGGCCGAGAACCGCGCTCAATGGTGGGCGTGCTCGTGGTCGTGATCATCGACGGGGATGCCGTTCTTGGTCTTGTAATCGGCGATCGCGGCCTTGATGGCATCCTCGGCGAGCACCGAGCAGTGGATCTTGACCGGGGGCAGGCTGAGTTCCTGAACGATCTCGGTGTTCTTGATCGCCAGCCCCTCGTCGAGCGTCTTGCCCTTGAGCCACTCGGTCGCGAGCGACGACGAGGCGATCGCGCTGCCGCAGCCGAAGCACTTGAACTTCGCATCCTGGATCTTTCCGGTCGCCTGATCGACCTTGATCTGCAGTTGCATGACGTCGCCGCACTCGGGCGCGCCGACCAGGCCGACTCCGACATCGGTGCGCTGCTTGATCTCCTGCTGCGTGCCGAACGAGCCCACGTTCCGCGGGTTCTCGTAGTGGTCGATGATCTTGGGTCCGTATGCCATTGCTTCGCTCCAAATGGCCAAATCGCAAATCAGCAAATGGCCAAATCAGGAATCTGTGTTTCCAGCGTTTCTGCATTTGCCATTTGGCCCTTTGCCACTTGGCCATTTCTCAATGATGCGCCCACTCGATCTTCGTCAGGTCGATCCCCTCCTTGAACATGTCGTACAGCGGGCTCAGGCCGCGGAGTCTGTTCACCGACTCCACGACCTTGCTCACCGTGTAGTCAACCTCCGCCTCGGTCGTCCACCGGCCGAGGCTGAACCGCAGCGAAGAGTGTGCAAGGTCGTCGCCGATTCCAAGGCCCTTGAGCACGTAACTGGGCTCGAGCGAGGCCGAGGTGCACGCCGAGCCGCTCGACATCGCGATGTCCTTGCACGCCATCATCAGGCTCTCGCCCTCGACAAATCCAAAGGAAATGTTCGTGATGTGCGGGAGGCGCTTGTCGGCGTGACCGTTGATCTGCACGTGATCGAGCCCACCGGCGATTCCCTGCTCCAGCCGCTTGCGAAGCCGCAGCAGGCGCTCGCCCTCGTGGTCCATCTCCGCCATCGCGATCTCGCACGCCTTGCCCAGGCCGACGATCCCCGTCACGTTCAGCGTGCCCGAGCGGAAGCCGCGCTCCTGACCGCCGCCATCGACCTGCGCCACCAGCCGCACCCGCGGCTTCCTCCTCCGCACATACAGCGCGCCCACGCCCTTGGGCCCGTAGATCTTGTGACCCGACATCGACAGCAGGTCGATGTTGTCGCGCTCCACGTTCGTCGGCATCTTCCCCGCCCACTGTGTCGCATCGGTGTGGAACACGATCTCGCGCTCGTGGCACAGCGCGCCGATCTCGCGAATCTCGCTCACCGTGCCGATCTCGTTGTTGGCCCACATCAGGCTCACCAGGATCGTGTCCGGCCGCAGCACTGCCTCCACCATCGCCCGCGTGATCACGCCGTCCCGCGGCGGGTCGAGGTAGGTCACCTCAAACCCCTCCTTCTGCAGGCGCTTGCACGGGTCGAGCACGGCCTTGTGCTCGATCTTGCAGGTGATGATGTGGCCGCGGCATTGCCCGCTGCCCGCGGACGCCTTCTCGTACATCTCTGCCGCGCCCTTGATCGCCAAGTTGTTGCTCTCGGTCGCGCCGCTGGTGAAGACGATCTCCTTCTCGTTGGCGCCCAGCAGCGCGGCCACCTGCTGCCGCGCACGGTCCACGCCGTCCTCGGCTTCCCAGCCGAAGCGGTGGTTCCGGCTCCCCGGGTTCCCGTACACCTTCGTGAAATACGGCAGCATCGCCTCGACCACCCTCGGGTCGCAAGGGGTCGTCGCGGCATGATCCAGGTAAATCGGCAGCGTCAAGGCCATGGGTTTCTCGCTTGCTCCACAGATGACGCCGCGATGGCCGACCGACGACCACTCGCAGCGTTCTGCTGCATTTCGGAATCATTCCAGTATAGGGATGCAAATCCCTGAAAATCCGGGCATTTCGGCCATCCGTGCCCGGAATGCCGCCACGGCTATGCGGCGGGTTTGCCGGCGGTTTGAGGGGGGCGGCGGTAGGTCATCTCGACCCGGTTGCCGCGGCCGACGTATTCCACGCGGGCCATGTACGCCCGCATGAGCAGCAGGCCGCGACCGGTCGGCCGTTCGAGATTCTCGTCCAGCGTTGGGTCCGGGACATCGGCGGGCTTGAAGCCCGGCCCCTGGTCCTCGATGCTCAGGTCCACGTGGTCGCGCCAGACCGTGAACTCGATGCGCACCGGCGTGTCGGCCGGAAGGCCCTTGTGCCCGTGGCGGAAGGCGTTGACGATCGACTCCTCGAGCGCGAGGCGTACGGCGAACCTCGCGGCGTCTGGATAGCCGTGCGCCGACATCGCCGCGAGCAGCATGTTCTCGGCGCGCTCGATCTCGGCCCGGATGTTCGGGATGATCAGGACGGCCGACTCGGGGCTGGGACTCGTGCTCGGAGACATCAGTCTTCGCTGCGCGTTGCCGCCCCCGGACACACTCTCGCGGATCCCCCTTCACGCCCCCGGGTTGTCCCCGGCGGCCGCGGCCCGCGGCGGTCGCGCAGGCCCGAACGCCGACGATCTCACGTGAAACTGGCGATCGCCGCCTCGGCGTTGTCGTGGATCGAAAAGAGCCGATCGAGTTTGGTGATCTTGAAGACCTCGTAGATCTGGGGGTCGATGTTGGCCAGGCGCAACTGGCCCTTGCGCGCCTTCATCTTGTTGTTGATCGTGATCAACGTTCCGAGCGCCGCCGACGAGAGGTGGTCAACACTGGAGAAGTTGATCAGCAGTTTCGGACTCGGAGAGGCGTCGATCAGCGAGGCGATCTCCTCGCCGATCTGCTGGATGTTCGCCTCGTCCAGAATGTTCCGGTCAACGAACTCGACCTGGGTGATGTCGCGCTCGTGCTTGACGCGAAGCCGCGAGGAACCGGTGGCCATCGAGGGGTCTCCTTGAATCACGCCAATCATACAGACCCCGACGGCCCGGGGCGCGATCCTGCAAAAAAAACACACGGCGCGGGTGGCGCGCCGTGTGATCGAGCACGTTGTTCGCCGCGCCGGACGGGCGCAGCGCCTGATCAGCGGCTGCCCAGGCCGGACCGGACCGAATCGAGCAGGCCGGGGAAGGACTTCTCCTCTTCCTCGGTCTGGATGAGCACCGTCGGCTTGAGGAGGATGAGCAGGGTCTGCTCTTCCTTGCTCTCCAACCGGTTGGTGAAGAAGCGGTTGATGATGGGGATCTTGCTCAGCACGGGCACGCCCGTCTCGACCTCGACCTCCGTCACCAGCCGCTGCCCGCCGAGCAGGATCGTCCCCTCGTCGGGGACGGTCGCGGTCGTGCGGACGCGCGTGACCGTGACGGTCGGCAACTGGATGAACGACTGCGTGTCGGCGGAGTTCACCAACTGACCGCCGGCCACGGCCGACACGGCCTGCTGGGCAAAGCCGTCGATGCGGCCGACGCCCGCATCCACGTTCAGCGTGACATAGCGCCGGTCGGCGGAGATGACGCCCTCGACCAGCAGCGTCACACCCTCGGACACCGCCTCGACTTCGGGGTCGAAGCCGACGGCCGAGTCGCCGGTCACCGGGTTGAGGTCCGACACGAAGGCCTGCTGCGTGACGACGTAGATGTTGGCCGTCTGGCCGTTGGTGAACGTCAGACGCGGCGCGGTGAGTTGCACCGAGCGCTTGTCGGCCTGCGTGGCCTGGATGAGGAAATCGACCTGGATGTCGTCGAGGAACTGGCCGGCGATGCCCAGCGCGGGCGCCGCGCCGAGAATCTGAGCCGCGAAGTCGCCCTCGGCCAGCAGCGATGTGAGGCCGGATGAGTTGGAGCCTGCGCCGATGGGCGACCAGCCGCGCGGGTTCACAACGGCCTGGTTGGTGCGCTGCGCGCCCGTGATGGGGCCGGCCTGCCCGCCCGTTGGCCCCTGCCCGGTCAGTTGCCGCTGCAGACCGCGCGAGCCGCCGGTGCCCGCATCGTCGAAGCGGAAGAAGTCGCCGGGCTGGATTGATGGATCGTTCCCGCGGGCGGCGCGGAACTGGTTGTTGTTGGCATTCAGCACCAGGTCGACGTCGAAGGCGATCTGCTCGAACCAACTCTGGTTGACCAACAGGAACTTGGTCTCCACGTTGATCTGCATGTTGCGGATCTCGCGGAGTTTGCTCAGCAGTCCGACGATCTCGCGATGGTTCCGCGGCGTGTTGGTGACGATCAACGACCCGTTGAGTTCCTGAAGCGTGCCGGTCTCGCCGCCGTTGTCGCGCCAACCCTCAAAATCGACGTTCTGCTGGATAATGTCGACGATCTGGCGGATCTTCTCCTCGCGCGTCGGCCGGTCCGCCTCCTGCTGCTGGTTGTCCTGGAACGGCGTCTGGCCGCCGCCCTGGCCCTGCTGCAGCACGCTCTGCAGGTCGATCTGCGGGACCTCGGTGTAGTTAGGGATGTCGAACAGCAGGTCCTGGATGTTGTAGATCACCAGCGAGCGGTTCTTGCGGAGCGCCTCGTCCGAGGCGACCGTGAGCACGCCGTTCTCCACCCACCAGTTTGCGAGCGAGAACTGGTCGGTCGAGACCCTGCGGAGCACGCGGGTGAGCAGTTCCTCCGCGCTGATGCGCGTGAGTTTGAGGCTGACCAGCGAGTCCTTGGTGACGCCGATGTTGTTCAGGCTCTCCCAGTCCACGTCCATGTCCAGCCGCGTGATCGCCTGGAAGAACGTCAGCACGTCCTCGAGCCGGTGGTCCTGGAAGTTGGCCGGCATGGTGCGCGTCGCGAGTTCGGAGAGCACGCGCCGATTCTCCGGCGGCTCCGAATACGCGGACAGTTCGCCGCGGGTGAAGGTCTTCTTCGGCCAGTCGACCGGGTAGTCGATGACCGCGGTGGGGATGATCATGGCGCGTTCGTTGTCGATGGTCTGCTGCGCCGCGTTCCAGGCCTTGTCGCGCTGGATGCTGTTGTACTCGGTGTACACGGTGATGTCGCGCAGGATGTCGCGCAGCAGCAGCGCGGTCGGGTTGTTCGGATCGAGGAACAGGACCTCGTCGATCACCTGCAGCGCGTCGCGGTACTTCCGCTCCTGCTGCAGGGCGCGGATGCGGTCGATGTTCTCGTTGATGCGGCGGTCGCGGTCGCGGGCCTGCTCGCGCTGGGCGCGGCGCTCGTTGTCCGCCCGCTCGTCCTCGCGTCGGCGACGCTCGGTCTCGGCGATGCGCTCGGCCGAGTCGCCGATGCGGAGGTTGAGCGCGGCGAGGGTGTTCATGAACCCCTCGAACTCCTGCTGGTTGAAGGCCTCGCGGGCACGGGCGATGGCCAGCCGCGCATCGGCCGAACGATCGCGTGCGGCCTGGGTGTCGCCCGCCGCGAGCGCACGCTCGGCCGTTTGCACGAGATTGTCGAACTCCGCGCGGGACTGCTGCCGGCGGAGTTGCAGCCGGTCGATCTCCACCTGGCCGAGGTCGGTGCCGATGTTCGCGCCGGCCCGGGCCCGCGCCTCGGACAGGCGGCCCTCGGCCCGCGTGATCTCGTCGGCCGTCAGGTGCGGCCGCCACGAGGCGAGCAGGTGCGAGTACATGTCCATCGCGTTCGAGTACCGCTGGTTGGCAAACGCCTGATCGGCCTCGGCCAGGCGGCGCGCGGCCTCGGCACGCATGGCGACCTTGATCAGGTCATCCTGCGCCGCGGGCGCGGGCGGCGGGCTGGCCTGCGGAGCCACGGCGGGCGCCGGGGCCGGATCGGGCTGCCGTGCCGGGGCGGGGGCCGGCGCCGGGGCCGGATCGGCATCGGGGATGTCCACCGGGGGCTCGGCCTGCGGGGCCGGCGCCTCGGGCGCGGGGTCCTGCGGCCGGTTGCCGCGGCGGACATTGCCGGGCTGCAGCACCGCCAGCGAGGCATCGGTCTCGAACGCGCTGCCGCGCTTGGCCTCGAGGTCGAGGATCTGCAGTTTGGCCAGTTCGAGTTCGCCGGAGACCGGCGAGCCCAGTGAGATGCCGGAACGCTGGATGGTCAGGATCGCCGACTTGGCCGCGCCGTACCGCTCGGCACGGAAATCGTGCATGGCCTGCTCGGCCAGGTCGGTGATCAGGGGACGGATCTCGTCGCGACGGGCCGTGGCATCGGCCAGCACCTCATCGGCGCGGCTGCGCTGGTCGGCCGTGATGCTCGTGCGGCCAAGCACGGCCTGGGCGTGCCGCTCGGCGGTGCGCAGGTCGCCCTCGGTCACCGCCAGTTCCGCCTTCTGAAGGCTGGCCTCCACAGGGTCCATCGTCTTGAGACGGTTGCTGACGGTGCGGAACGTCTCCATCGCGACAGCGCGGCGGGAGTCGCTCAGGCGGTCGGCCTCGCCGCTGCGGAGCATCCGCTCGAGTTGGGCGTGCGCCTCCACCGTGCGGCCCGCGGCGACCAGACCCTCGACCCACGACAGGCTGTCCGTCGGGGCCGCGGCCGAGACACCGACCGATGCGCCGGCCACTTGCGCAAGTGCGCCGGGCGTGACAGCGGCTCCCGCTGCAAAGGTCATCGCCAGAGCGACAGCGTGTGCGGTGCGGATGCGGCGAGCGTTGATCATGACAACTTCTCCGTGAGGTACCAGCCTCTGTGGGCCGTGCGGCGTGCTTGCGGTTCGCACCGATGCGTGCGGGAGTTCCGGGGGCCAAGGATTGGAACGCAGGGGCGGGTTCGTCCAGTCCGAGCGTCGCTTTTCCCTCCCCGCCGGTCCTCTTCCCCCGTTCCGCCCCGGGCATCCGGGATCGGGGAACGCGGAAGATACAGGGCCCCGGGCCGCAACGCAAACGCGCTTCCGGGGCGTGCTTCTCCAATCGATGCGGCAGGTTCCGCCGCCGCGACGACCGGGACGCACGCCGCGCGGGTGCGGCGCGCGGACCTATTCGTCGGCAGGACGGCATCTGTGCCAGCAAAGTGCGCGGAATTTGCATCAGCCCGGCGCAGGCAGGCCGGCCGTACGGGATCGAGCCCTGCGAACGAACCGCGCAAATCATGCGTGCAAAGGCACTTGCGGACAGGCTCAGCCCGCCAGCCATGCCGCGAACAGCACCTCGCACACCCCCGGCGAGGGCTTTCGCTTGGCGACTTCGTGGCACACCCGCTCAAAGTTCTCCGGCCGAAGGCGTTCGGCCAGCACGATCGTCGCGGGGACGACATCTTCATCACCGGGGGCGGGCTTGGTTCGCCCCGCGCCGGCGGCAGCGCGTTTTTCCTCCGATGCCACCAGCACGTCCATCGCCGTCAGGGCCATGTCCTCGGCCATGTTCTGGCAGTCCGCGGTCAGGAGCATCTCGGCGTAGCGGAACGGTGGCGCCTCGGCCTCGGGCGGGGCATCGGGGGGGGGCGGGGGCTCATGGCGGACCACGCAGCGCCACCCGGTGATGCCGACCTCGTTGCCGTCTTCATCGAGATTGATGGAGGTATCGATGTTCAGCACCAGCCGCCACTCATCGCGCAGTTCCTCGACGATCTCCTCGGCGGTGCGCAGGTCGGTGCGGTCGGGCGGGGCATCGAGCACGCCGCGGTGCTCATGCGTCGCGGCATCGGCTCCGCGGATCTCATCAACCTCCTCGAGATCAAACGCCTGCAGCACGGCCTCGACGCGCTCCTTGAGCGCGGTCTCGACGCGGACGGTCACGATCTTATGTTCGTCCACGAAGACATAGATGAACGGCTCCTCGCTCATCGCGCCGAAGCCAACGAGACCATCCTCGAAGAAGAACGCGCGGTAGCGGCGCGTCGCATCGAGAAAGCGGTCCAACCCGATCAGGTCGTACGACACGTACGGATCAACCTCTCGGTACTCGTCCATCCCGAGAAAATCGAGGATCGGGTAGACGCGCCCCGGCAGCAGCGCGAACAGCGCGCGGCAGAGCGCCTCGACGCGCGTCGCCGAGACGAGGATGTCGAACACGTAACGGTCGGGCCACTCTTCCCAGTCGCCGCCCGTTTCGTCTTCGGCTTCCTCACGTGCGCCGCCGCGTGCGCCGCTGTCGCGCCGGCCCGGCCGCTCGGCCGTGCTGCCGAACTCGCCTGATTCGTCTTCGGCGCCGAAGTCGTCTTCGGGCGCGAACTCGTCTTCTTCGCCGCGACCGGCGCGATCGGACTCGCCGCCATCGGCCTGCTCGAAATCGACGGTGTACCCCGGCCGCGGTGACATCTTCTCCACCGGGTAGGCCCCCAGGGGGAAGGCAAAGCCGTCGATCTCGACGCGCTCGATGGATTTGTCAACGCGGCAGCGGGCCATGGGTGGGGAGAGCAGTGCGGTCGGCGGAAGAGCCGGGGACCACTGTAGCGGCACGCCACAGGACCCACCACTGGCGGGCACGGGCCGCGCCGGCGGCGTGACCATTACCTCGACAGCGTTGGCGCGTGATCCCAACGATCAGGCCCGGGTCGCGCTTCTCAACCACTCGCGGCCATGCACCGTGGGCAGCCGCAGCCCCCAACAGCCTGCCGGTGTATCGGCCTCGCGGCAGGTGACCACGGTTGTCGCAATAGGAAAGGGCACGCGGCATGTATCGGCCGTGCCTATTGAATGAAATGACACGTTGTCAAAGAACGAAGACGTCCGAGAAGTGGTTGCGGCTGGTCGATTCACGTGGTATGCTGTGTTCGGAGCCCGGGAGATACAGGAGACGGCCGATGGCGAACCCTTGTCGGTTGGGCTGGAGTGGGGCGTTCGTACTGCTTTGCGTCGCCGGGGGCGATGCATCGGCGGGGGACAACCTCGTCTTCAATGGGGGATTTGAGCAGGGCTTCGCGGGGTGGAGCGTGCCGCCCAATGCGCCTCCCCCGCAAGGGGCATTGTTCTTTGTATCGACGAGCGGCAATGCGCAGGAGGGCTCAAACTTCGCTCACCTATCTTCTTGGAATCTTCAGTTCATCTCGCAGGTCCTGCCGGACACGGTGGCGGGGACGGACTACGAGTTGGAGTTTTGGCTGAGGCGGCCGGGGCCCTTTCCGCCGTTCTCCGCGCCATTCAGGGTTCGCTGGGAAGGCCAGTTCGTATTCAATCAGCTTGTCGGCGGTGAACAACTTTTGGACTGGACTCGATTCACGGTTCCCTTGCACTCCAACTTCTCCGGATCGCTCCTGGAGTTCGGCCAGAGCGTGTTCCCGGATGAATGGCACATCGACACGATTAGTGTGCGCCAGGTGCCTGCGCCCTCGGCCTTGCCGCTGCTTGCGCTGGGAGGAGCGGCGGCGCTTCGAAGGCGCCGCCGGGCCTGAAGCCCTGCAAGTTCCTGCGCAATGAAAGGCCCCCGTCCGAAAACGGGGGCCATGTAGTGACCGTCGGCCAAGTTCTTCCATCGAAGGATCATCGCGCCCGCGTGAGTGTCCCACGGGCAGGATGCCCGTGCCACGTTACGGATCGCACGGGCCGATGCCGACCGTGAACCACATCGTGAGGTAGGCGAAGATGGCGGGCACGCCGGGCGTGCCGCCGAAGTTGTACGCGTCCGACTCCGTGCTGCCGAACCACTCCTCCAAGAAGCAGAACAGGTCCTCAACGCCGACCCAGGCATCGCCGCACCAGTCGGCCACTTCGCAGTCGGTCGATTGCGTGCAGCCGGGGT
>JAHBXL010000021.1 GCA_019636495.1 Phycisphaeraceae bacterium
GGGACGTAATGCTCCTGCAGACACTCGCCCCCGGCGAACTCGACCCGCTCGCCGAGACCGATGGCGAGGGCGGACGAATCATGCTCGGCGATCTGCGCCTGACCGATGTCGAAACCGGACGCGTGGCCGAAGTGACCCTGACGCCCGACCTGGTCGAGCGCTACAAGGCAAGGCTCGCCGACTACCAGCGACGCCTGGTTCAGTTCGCCGCCGCACGCGGCATGGGGCACATGCTCGTGCGCTCCGATGCCGATGTGGCCCGGCTCGTGCTTGACGACCTGCGCCGCCGGGGCGTGCTGGCCTGAGGCCGCGCTCGGCGGTTCATCTCCTCAACTGCTTCAGCAAATCCTCCACCGCGGCCTCCAACTGCCGGTCGCGGCCGACCGCCTCGTCCTCCGGCGTCTGTGGAACATCCACATCCGGCCGCGCGCCGTTGTTCTCCTGGTCGGTGCCATCGGGCAGGTACCACCCGCGGAATGGAAGCCGAACACTCGTCCCGTCGATCAACGTTGTGCCGCCGGTGGAGATCACCCCGCCGAAGGTCGCCGTGCCGATCAGCCTGCCGCGACGGGCGGTCTTCACCGCGTGCGCGAAGATCTCGGCGTTGCTGAAGGAGTTCTGGTTGATGAGCACGTTGATCGGCCGCGTCCACGCGTAGATGAGCCGCCGGTCGCGCGGGTAGGCGTCGTCGGGCACGTCGTTCGGGTCGACGCCGCGCGGCTGCGTCTTGGCATGCCGCGGCGCGGTGAGCGAACTCAGCAGGATGTCCGCCGTCCAGCCGCCCCCGTTGTCGCGCACGTCGATGACCAGGCCTTCCTTGTCCTTGCCCGCCGCGTACAGGTCGCGCTCAAACTCCCGCACGCTCGGCTCGCTCATGCCGCGGATGTGCAGGTAGCCCAGCCGGCCGCCGCTGAGTTGCTCGACCAACTCGCGCCGCTGCTGCACGATCTCCGAATAGCGCAGCGAGTCCCACTGGCCCCACGAGATCGGCACGATCAGCGCCATGCGCCGCGCGCCATCCGCCCCGGCGACCTCCAGCAGCGTCTCGCGACCGGTTGTGCCGCGGAAATACTCGTCGATGTGCACCGCCGGCGCGGCATCATCTCCCGCGGCAAAGCGCTTGCCATCGACCGAAAGCAGCACGTCACCGATGTTCAGCCGCGAGTGCGCGCTGTCGGCCGGGCCCTTGGGAGTCACGGCGACCACGCGGAAGCCGCCGGGCGCCGGCTCGGTCCGTACGCCCAGATAGCCCGTCGCCGCGCTCGGCGCCGACCAGCCGTCGATCGCGCTCCCGCCCGAGATGCCCAGGTGCGAGCCGTCGAGTTCTCCGAACAGCATGTTCACCACGCGGTTGAAACTGTCGCTCGTGCGCGTCCGCTCAGCCAGTTGCAGGTAGCGCTGGGTCAGTCTGTCCCAGTCCAGGCCCTTGAGCGTGTTGTGATAGAAGTTCTGCCCGACGACCCGCGCCGCTTCGAGGAACTTCTGCCGCTGCTGGCGCGCCATCTCGATCTCGATCTGCGCATCGATCGCCCACGTGTCGACCCTCCCGCCCGCCTTGGGCGCGGTGTTCGCCGCGCCGCTCTTGACAAACACCACCCGGTCGCCGGTCAACGAGACATCGACCCCGCCCAGCGGTCCGGGCGCGATGGTCTTGCGGTCGCCGCCCTTGTGGTCGATGCTCACCAGCGTCGACGGGCCATCGTCGGCCGGGGCGGTGAAGATGATCCGATCGCCCCCCGGCGTCATCGCCAGGTTGCCCGTGCTCCCGCGCGTCGACGTGACCCGCCGGATGCGCAGGTACGCATCCGCGGCATCGAACCTCAGCGGCTTGGGCTCCTCGGCACGCGACGGCGCTGCGGGCTTCTCGTCGGGCTTCTTGTCCTCCGCCGCTCCGGCATCGCCCGCCGCCTCTGCCGCGCCCTCGTCCTTCTTCCCATCCTTCGGCGCTTCGGGCTTCTTCACCTCCAGCGGCTTGCGCTTGCCCGCCGCCTCCGCCGCCTTCTTGAAGTACTCGTCACGCTCATACGCCGTCATGCCCTCGATCTCCAGATCGAGGTACACCTGGTACACGTCCACCGAGTCGTCCTGGCTCCCGCGCTGCGAGAGGAATGTCAGCACCTTGCCATCGGCGCTCAGCCGCGGCGAGTAATCGTTGTCGGGGTGCTGGGTCAGGTTGATCGCGCGGGCATCGGCCGCACGGGTGTCGAGCAACCAGATGTCGGTGTTGAAGTCCAGGTCATTCACCGCGTACACCACGTGCCGCGAATCGCCGGCCCACAGGATTTCGACCCCGCTGTCCCAGTTGCGGATCAGCACGCGCTCGGCGCCCTCGGTGTCGCCCGACAGATCGCGCAACATCACATCGCCGCGACCACGGGTGTAGATCAACCGCTTTCCATCGGGCGAGGGGTTCGGCCTTCGCAGGTCGTCGGACCCGGCCAGCATCGGCCGCGCTTCGAATGTCACCGCCTCGGCCCAGCGCTTGCCCGGGTCGGGCTTTTCGTCTTTTCGCGCATCGCCGCGGCGACCTTCGGCGGGCTCCTCTCTGGCCGTGCCGCCGGCCGGGCGGACATCCTCGCGCGACAGCGCCACCGTCGCCGTCCACAGCGAGTAGGCCCCCGGGGCCGCACCCTCGGTCGGCTCATCGGATGCGAAGTACAGCATGGTGCCGCAGGGCGACCACGCCAGATCACGTTCGCGGCCATAGGTCGTCGTGACCCGCCGCGTCGGCCGTCCCTCGGTGGTCGGGCGGATGAACACCTCGCCGCGAGCAACGATGGCCATGGTCTTGCCATCGGGCGAGAGCGCGGCCTCGGAGACCTGGTTGCTTACCGTAATGCGTTGCCAATCAAGGCTTTGCGTGTCCGATCCAACATGGATGTCGATCCTCGTCGGCGTTGCGCCCGCCGCGGCAAGGTCGAGCGAGTACAGCCCGTCCCACAGCCCGAACACCGCCGTGCGTCCATCGCCCGAGACTGTCAGATCCCGCAAACCGTGGGCGATCGTGTATTCCTCGGCCGTTGGTGCGTAACGTGTTATCTGAACTGGCTTTGCGCCGGGTTCCGCCGCCCCGGCGGGGAGTTTCCAGAGGTTGTTCTGGCCATCGCGGCTGGAAACAAACAGCGTGCCGCCATCAAACACCGGCCACGCGTCGAAGTCGTTTTGTGCATGGGCGGTCAGGCGACGGAAAGTGTTGTCCGACAGAGACATGCGATAGATGTCCAGACTGCCGGACCCGTGGTACTTCGGTCGGTCGGGGTCATAGCGGCCGCGATAGAACAGCACGCCGCCATCGCGCGTGGCCCGCGGCATGCCGCCAAACGCCCGCGTCAGTTCGCGGATCGGACCGCCCGACCAGCCCTCATCCGTGCGCACAACGTCCACCATGTACATCCGCGGCGAGCGGTGAAGTTCCGGCTCCTGAGTCCCGGAGAAGTACAACGAGCGGCCATCGGCCGACCACCCGCCCAGCGACTGTGAGCGGTCGCCCCCGGTGATCCGCCAGATCGGGCCCGGCACAAGGGTCTCGGCCGTGCGGTCCAGCGACATGACGTACAGGCTGCGCGAGCCATCACGGTCGGACTCAAACGCCAGGAGCGATCCATCCGGCGAAAACGCGGAGCGACGTTCGGTCGCGGGGTGCGCGGTTAGGCGGATACTTGGGCCGCCGGCGGTCGGCGCGGCCCACAGGTCGCCCGCCCAAGCGAACACAACCTTGCTCCCATCGGGCGACAGACTGGGGAACTCCGGGAACCGGACCAACGAAGGGGCATTGGTCGACGCGGGCTGAAGGTGCATCTCCGGTGCGGCGGATGTCGCCGCGCATCCAAACGCGGGAAGGGCGACCGCGAACAGGCAGATCGACCGAAGCAGGCGGGTTCGCATGGAGTAGGTTCCTCGGCAGGGGGGGGAAGGATGGCGGGGCAGGGAGGGGGGCAGGGTGGGGGGCAGGGTGGGGGAGGGGGGAGTGGAGTGTACAGACGGTCGCGTCCCGGGTGGCCGGTTGCGGCGGCAGTTCGAATGCGGGTCAACTTCCGGTGATGGACGGACGCACGATTGCCCGAACCGTGTTAGACTGTGGGGACGGTGTCCGGGCAGGTCTCGGATCCGACGCGGTGGGAACGCAGGGAGCCGGCACGGATGCCGGCCAATGTGGCCTCGGGATCGTTTCGGGCAAGGGATGGGGAGGGGGAGTGCAGCGCCGGGTTCCGCCTCACCGCGAGCCCTCAACTTCGGAGTGTTTGTGATGCGCAAGCGCAACTGGCTGAAGGGTGTCGGCGGCGTATCGGGTCGAGCGCAGTTCGCCGAAAGCGGCGTACCCGGTGTCGAGCAGTTGGAAGCGCGCGTGCTGCTGAACGCCGCGCCGCAGAACGACGGCTTCGCGACGCACATGCTCAACTGGAACGGCCACCCCGTCGAAGTCGTGCGCGACTCCTGGGTGCTGACATTCCACACCGAGCAGACACGCCAGCAGGTCGCCAACCGGACCGTGAAGGTCGCGGAGTTCTTCGGCCTGCAGGCCGAGCGCATCGAGACGACCGCCACGGGCATGTTCTCCTCGCTGGTCGTTCGCGGCCAGGTGACCGAGGCGATGGCGCAGGCCGCCGTGCAGCACTTCGCGTGGCTGCGGATCGTCGAGCCCAACCGCGTGTACCAGCACCGCCTCGCGCCAAACGACGCGGGCTACCCGTTCCAATGGGGCCACAACAACACCGGCCTGGAGTTTCCCGACTCCGGCACGGGCCAACTGGCGCCGGGCGTGCCGGGCGCTGACATCGACGCCGAACTGGCGTGGAACATCACCACCGGGACCGACCGCGTCGTCATCGCCGTCATCGACACGGGCGTGCAACTCACGCACCCCGATCTCGCGGCCAACATCTGGACCAACCCGCTGGAGATTCCCGGCAACGGGATCGATGACGATGGGAACGGCTTCATCGACGATGTGAACGGGTGGGACTTTGCCAGCAACGAGCCCGGCGGGCAGGACAACAACCCCAACGATCCCGCGACGCAGGGGCACGGCACCGCGGTGGCGGGGGTCATCGGCGCGGTCGGCGGCAACGGCATCGGCGTTGCGGGCGTCATGTGGAACGCCTCGATCCTGCCGATCAAGATCTTCGGCGAAGTGGGCGGCGCGCCGCTCTTTGCGATTGTCCAGGCGCAGCAGTACATCACGATCCTGCGGCGCGACTACGGCGTCAACATCGTCGCCAGCAACAACTCCTACGGCGCGATCCGCCCCGACGCCGCGGGCGAGTTCGACAGCGCCGAGGAAATCGCCATCCAGCAGGCGACCAACGTCGGCATCCTGTTCATCGCCGCCGCGGGCAACGACGCCAACAACAACGATGGTCCCATCTTCGCCTACCCGGCGAGTTATCCCAACCCTCTGATCATCTCGGTCGCGGCGACGAACAACCGCGACCGCCTCGCCTCGTTCAGCAACTTCGGCCTGACAAGCGTCGATGTCGGCGCGCCCGGCGAGCAGATCCTGACCACGGCGGTGGGGGGCGGATACCAGTACATCAACGGCACGAGTTTCGCATCGCCGTACACGGCGGGCGTGATCGGCCTGCTCGCATCGGTGAACCGCTACGCGACCCCCGAGCAGTTGCGCGATGCGCTCTACGCCGGCGTGGACGTGCTGCCGAGTCTGGTCGGTCGGGTCGCCACCGGCGGACGCATCAACGCCTTCCGCTCGCTGCAGTTGATCGAGGTCCCCGGGCCGGTCGTCGCGGCGATCTCGCCGGGCGCGACCACCGCCCCGGTGAGCGAGATCGTGGTGCAGTTCAACAAGGACATCGATCCCGCGTTCCTGTTCCCGGGCGGGATGCTCGACACGACCCGGATCCGCCTGCGCGCCAGCAACGGCGACAACGTCTTCAACGCCAACGACATCTTCCTGCCGATCAACCACGGCGATGTGACCCTCGAGGGCAACCTGCTGCGGATCACGCTGGCCGGGGGCCTGCTGCCGCGGGATGCCTATCGCCTGACGCTGTCGCACCCGGGGTTCCGCGACTTTGCGGGCAACTTCCTTAACGGCGACACGTTCTCGGGCAACGACGAGATCTACGACTTCGTGGTGGTGGCGTTCCGCGGCCCGCTGGAGCCCAACGACACGCTGATGACGGCGACCCCGGTGATCCTCAGCCCGTCGGGCCGGGCCGAGTTCTTCGACCTGTTCATCGGCGACGGCCTGAACGAGACGCGGGACGTGGACCTCTTCCGCGTGTTCGTGAACGGGCCGGCGCTCATCAGCGCCGAGGTCTTCGCCCGCAGCCTTCCGACGCCGTCGAGCCTCGACCCCTACCTCCGCCTCTTCGACGCCAGCGGCGTCGAACTGCGCGCCAACGACAACTTCAACGGGCTGGACCCGAAGATCCAGTACTTCGTTCCCTCCGGCGGCAACTATTACATCGGAGTTTCCGCCTATCCGAACGTAAGTTACAACCCGATCCTCGCCCCCACCGGCGTGGCGTCCGAGACCTCGGGCCTCTACAACATCACGATCGACGTCGCCGTCGCCGGCAGCGAGAACGTCTCGGCCACGAACACCACCCCGGTGCCCATCCCCGGCACCGGCGTCATCGAGAGCACGATCTTCATCCCCGATGGACGCACCATCACCGACGTCGACGTGCGAATGAACATCCTGCACACCTACGTCGGCGACCTGCGCATCACGCTGATCGGCCCGCAGGGACAGAGCGTGCTGCTGGTCAACCGCCGCGGCGGCCCGGGGCAGAACTTCACCGGAACGATCTTCGACTCGCAGGCCGGAACGGCCATCACACTGGGCTTTGCGCCCTTCACCGGCAGGTTCCGGCCCGAGCAGACCCTTGCGACCCTCAACAACTCGACGGCCCAGGGAACCTGGACGCTTCGCATCGAAGACCTCCGCGCCGGCGATGCGGGCACCCTGCTGGACTGGCAACTCGACCTCACGCTGACCAACGACATCTTCGGGCCGTTCGAACTCAACGACACGATCCTCCTCGCGACCGATCTGGACATCGTCGGCACCGGATCGCGGACGGTGACGGCCTTCATCGGCGACGGCGCGTTCGGCCTGCGCGATGTGGACCTGTTCCGCGTCAACGCCGGCGCGGGCACGACCATCACCGCCTCCGCGACGCCGACCACCGGCGCGCTCGACACCGTCCTGCGGATCTTCGATGCGCTGGGCAACCAGGTCGCCGCCAACTCCGTCAAGGGCACCCGCGACAGCATCGCCAGTTTCCTGGTGGTGAACGCGGGTCTCTATTATGTCGGCGTTTCCGGCGGCAACGAGACCTCGCCCGGCAACTTCGGCAACGTCGACTACGACCCCTTCACCGGCGGCTCCGGCTCCGTCTCCGATGCGACCGGTTCGTACACGCTCACCGTCGGCGTCGCCGGCGGCGTGAGCGAGACGCTGGTGCGGCTGAACGGCAACCTGATCTCCACCGGCATCAACGCCGATGGCTCGATCGGCATCTACGGCGCGGGCCAGGCCAACCCCGTCGGCCTGCGCTTCGGCGCGACCGAGTTCCTGCTGGGCGGCGGCGTCGAGTCGTTCTTCGGCGCCTACTTCGACGGCTTTGTCATCCGGAACGCCGGCACCGCCTCGCAGTCCGACCTTGGTGTGTCGGTCAGCAACGAGAGCGACTTCGCCAACCGCCGCGCGCTGGTCAGCGGCCTGTTCCGAGATTCCATCGACATCCGCCGCTCCCTGTCGTTCGGGGTCAACGACCCGTTCATCGCCATCGATGTGACCATCACCAACCGCGGCCTGCTGCCGATCAACGATGCGGCGTGGGTCGAGGGCTTCAACCCGCAGCAGGGTGTGTTCATCAACGGCGATGCCCGAACGGTGAACAACATCGACAACGCCACCGGCCGCCTCGCGTGGTCGCGTGTCGGCGCGGGCCCGACCATCGGACTGGGCGCGCCCGCGGGCTCGGGAGTGGTGATGTCGTTCGAGGCCCCAGGCTCGGTCCGCGACCCGTTCCAGGTCATCAATTCGCCGTTCGACCCCGATGCCGCCGGCGATACCGGCGCCAACGCGGACCTGACGATGACCGTCGCCTTCAACCTCGGCAGCATCGACGGCAATACCTCCAAGACCTTCCGCTACTTCATCTTCATGGGCCCGACGCCCGGCGTGGTCCAGGCCCAGTTTGCCGCGCTCGAGTCCGGCCTGAGTTTCGGGCACCTCGCGGCCGACCCGATGGACCCCGGCATCGCCGCCGAGGCCCTGCCCTACGCGATCTATTACCCCGAGGGCTTCGCCAGCGCGAGCAACAGCACGTTCGTGCCGATCGTGAACGCCAACGCCGAGCCCGTGCGCGTCGTGGTCATCGCGCGGTACGAGGGCATGATCGCCCCGCAGGTGCTCTTCGATAGTTCGACCGACAGGTCCATCGGCCACATCATCGCCAACAAGCGGGACGGCATCACCATCACGACGCCGCAACTGTTCGCCCAGGGCACGATGTCCAACGTCAAGAGCGAGATCCCCGGGCGCGAGGGCGTCCGCAAGAACACCCCGTACGCGCTGGAGATCCGATCCAGTCTGCCCGTGGGCGCGACGCTCAGCCACTACGACTTCAACGACATCTCGACCGGCGAGGCGTTCACCTCCACGACCAGCACGGCGTGGACCTTCGGCGAGGCGATCAAGGCCAACAACGTCCAGGACGCCATCGTGTTCCTGAACCCCAGCGCCGCGCCCGTGAAGGTCACGCTCACGCTCTACCGCGACAACGCCCCAGCGATCGTGCAGCAGCAGACCGTCGAGGGCAACCGTCGCGGCGGCTGGCTGCTGCGAAACATCCCCGGCCTTGCCAACAACACCGTGGTCGGCGTGAAGGTCGAGGGCGAGGCGCCCATCATCGCTTCGCTCACGCACTTCGACTCCGCCCGGCGTAACGGCTACGCGACACTCGGCACGCCCTCGCTCGGCGAGACGCGCGGCGCATCGCCCGAGGGGCAGTTCGGCGTCGGCGCGGCGGAGGAGTCGATCGCGATCCTCAACGCCGGAACCCAGAGCGCCAACGTCACGCTCACGTTCTCCTTCGCCAACGGCAGCGCCTACCGCAGGCTGGTCGTCGCGCCGGCCGAGCAGCGCACCGCCATCGCCGTCAACTCGCTGCCGGGCTTCCCCGTCGGGCAGGCGTACTCCATCAGTTACACCTCGAACCGCCCGGTGACGCTCACGCTGCCCTCGCGCAGCAACGGCGAACTGACCGGCTCGGCGTTCGCGCAGTTCGCATCGACCCAGTGGCTCTTCAGCGAGGGGTTCCGCCGCACGACCAACAACACCGTGAGCGATTACCTCCGCGTCTACAACCCGGGCACCGAGACGGCCACGATTGCCATCACGATGAACTTCAACAACGGCGAGAGCGAGACCTTCCTGCGAACGATCAACCCGCGCGCGGCCAACAACTTCAACCTCCACCAGTTCATCACCGGCCTGCGTCGCACGCAGGGAACAGTGCCGGGCTTCGGCTCGTTCTTCGGCGTCCAGGTCCGCTCATCGGTGCCGATCGTCGCCTATCAGGGCCACTTCGACTCGGGCTTCGGAGGCGGTTTCGGCACGCTGGGCACCGCGCTGGGAACGACCGGGCTGCCCGCCTGACCGTTCATCGGCGGGTTGGCATCGCCGGGAAACCGGACGGATGCGGCCTAACATCGGGGCTGCACCCGCGTGGTTTGCGCCGCGCGGGTGCACGACGGTGTTTCTGAGGGCGTAGCTCAGTTGGTAGAGCAGCGGACTTTTAATCCGCGGGTCCCGAGTTCGAGTCTCGGCGCCCTCATTCTTCCGCCGCGTGTGCGCGGCGTTGAGTCTTCCGGGGTGAACGGCACGGCATGAGCGATCGCACGGAAGCCCTGGCCACGAGCGAGACGGGCCCCGAGGGGGCTGTGGGGGCCGCGGGCGGCGCGCCGGCCCAGATCGTCGTGCACGCGCTCTGGAACGATGGCGCGCTGCACCTGTGGGCCGAGTCCGTCGCGGCGTTCATTCGTCCGCCGGCTCCAGCCGATTCCGCCACGCATCCCTTTGCGGCCGATGGCCGCATGTTGATCGAATCGCTCGCGATGGCCTGGCGCAGCGCAGACCCGCCCATCGAGGCGCGCCCCGCCGAGGTGCGCGTGCGGCTGCCCGCCGATGCGGCCGGACGCGCCGCACCCAGCCCGCGCCTGGCCCATCTCGCCGGGCATGAATGGGGAGAGGGGCTCGACGGCGAAGCGCGACTGATGGTCAGCGTCTTGACGCCCGCGGCACAGATCGCCGCGGCCGATGCGCCCGCCGCGCTCGAAGCGCTCGAAGCCGCGGCGGACGAGGATGGCGCGGGCGTCTCCATCGGTGAGAGCGTGCGGTTCTTCGCCGCGGCGGCACGACTGGTGCTGCACCTGCTCGGTCAGCAGCGGTTCGTGCCCATGCTGGTGCAGGAGACGGGCGGCGCGGTCCGGGGCGCGTGGCAACCCTGGCTGAGCGACGACGCGGCGGGCCGCCAGGCGGCCGCGCTGGCCGCGGCGATGCCGGGCGAGGCGCGCTGCGTCGAAGACTCGGCCGGGCACGACGGCTGGACGATTCTCGAGGGGTTCCTTTCCGGCGTCGGCGATGCGCTCTGCCGGCGCGTGCTGGCGCGTGAGTCGATGCACGAGGCGCTCGACGGGCGCGACCCGAATGCCGACCCGCAGGTCGCATGGTTGAGCGGCCTTCTGAGCGGCCCGGCGGTGCAGGGCGCATCGGGCACGAAGGAACGCACGGAGTTGGTCCGCAATGTCCGACGCTGGGTTGGCGGGCTGGAGGAGCGCGGCGCGGGCTCGCCGTGGCGACTGCTGCTCCGGCTGAGCGAACCGCTGGACGTGCTGGGACTTGAGGACTTTGCCGCGCCCGGCGACGAGGTGCGGTGGACGCTCTCGCTGCACCTTCAGAGCACGACCAACCCGCGCACCAAACTCGATGCCCAGGACATCTGGCTGCTGCCCGGCGGCGGGTCTGGCAGCGCATCGGTCGAGGGCCTGCGAATCGACTCCCCGCAGGACGTGCTGCTGGCCGAACTCGGTCGAGCGGCGCGGCTGTACAAGCAACTCGAGGGCCTGCTCGAGGACTCCGAACCCACGTCGATCGATCTTTCAACTTCGGAGGCGTACAAGTTCTTCCGCGAGTTGCGACCCTTGCTGATTGAACAGGGCTTCGGCGTCGAGGCGCCGGACTGGTGGGACTCGCCCACGGTCCGCCTTGGCGCGCGGCTGCTGGTCTCCAGCGAGGACGTCGACTTCTCCACGCCCGCGCCCGGCGGCCCGCAATCGGCCGGGTCGCGTGTCGGATTGCACACACTGGTCGATTACCGCTGGCAGATCGCGGTCGGCGAAACAACGCTGACACTCGAGCAGTTCGAACTGCTTGCGGCCCAGCACTCGCCGCTGGTGCGACTGGGCGGGCGGTGGGTGGAGATCCGCCCCGAGGATGTCCGCGCGGCGGTGGGGTTCATCCGCGACAACCCGGGCGGGAAGATGGAAGTCGGCCGCGCGTTGCGTCTGGCCTATGCCTCCGATGTGCGCGAGACGGGCGTGCCGATTCTCGGGATGGATGCCACGGGTTGGGTGGCCAAGGTCTTCACCGATGCGGGCGCGAACCAGTCGTTGCCGATCCTCGAGCCGCCACACACCTTCGTCGGCACGCTCCGGCCCTACCAGGTCAAGGGCCTGAGTTGGCTCGCGTTCCTCGACACGCTCGGCCTTGGCGCGTGCCTCGCCGACGACATGGGCCTGGGCAAGACCATCCAGTTGCTCGCGCTGATGGCGCACGAGCGCGAAGCGGCGCGGCTCGCCGCCGAGGGGGGCGCGCCGTGCGCCGCGCCCGGGCCCACGCTGCTGGTCGTGCCGATGTCGGTCGTGGCCAACTGGGTGCACGAGGCGCGCCGGTTCACGCCGTCGCTCCGCGTGCTGGTGCACCACGGCCCGGACCGGCCGCTGGGCGATCGACTGTTGCGGGCCGCGTGCGAGTCCGACGTGGTCATCACGACTTACGCGCTGGCGCACCGAGACCGCGAGCACCTCGAGAAGGTCGGCTGGCAGCGCGTGGTGCTGGACGAGGCGCAGAACATCAAGAACCCCGCCGCGAAGCAGACCCGTGCGGTGCACGCGATCGATGCGCCGCGCCGCATCGCGCTGACGGGCACGCCCGTCGAGAACCGCCTCGGCGAGTTGTGGTCGATCATGGATTTCCTGAACGGCGGCTACCTCGGCTCGGCCGGCGAGTTCCGTCGGAAGTTCGCCGTGCCGGTCGAGCGTTACCACGACAAGCACAAGGCGTCGCAACTCCGCGGCCTGGTGCAGCCGTTCGTGCTGCGCCGCCTGAAGACCGACCCGGCGGTCATCAGCGACCTGCCCGAGAAGATGGAGAGCAAGGAGTACTGCTACCTCACTCCCGAGCAGGCGCAGTTGTACCAGGCGTGCGTGTCGGACATGCTCAACGCGGCCGACGCGGCGACGGGCATCCAGCGCAAGGGCCTGGTGCTCGCGGGGTTGATCAAACTCAAGCAGGTGTGCAACCACCCCGCGCAGTTCCTCAAGGAGTCCGGCGACGGTCGCGCGGGGGCTGTGCCCAGCCCCGCGCGCAGCGGCAAGTGCCAGCGCCTCATCGAGATGCTCGAGGAAGTCCTCGCCGCCGGCGACAGGGCGCTGGTCTTCACGCAGTTCCGCCAGATGGGCGACCTGCTCGCATCGATGCTCCGGCGCGCGTTCGACCGCGAGGTGCTGTTCCTGCACGGGGGCACGACCGCCGCCGAGCGTCAGCGGATGATCGAGGAGTTCCAAAGCGCGGGCGGACCGCCCGTGTTCGTGCTGAGCCTCAAGGCCGGCGGCGTGGGTCTGAATCTCACCGCGGCCAATCACGTCTTCCACTTTGATCGATGGTGGAACCCGGCGGTCGAGGCCCAGGCGACCGACCGCGCCTACCGCATCGGCCAGACGCGTACCGTGCAGGTGCACAAGTTCGTCGCCGGCGGCACGCTCGAAGAGAAGATCGACCAGATGATCGAGGAGAAGACCGCGCTGGCCTCGGAGATCATCGGGTCCGGCGAGGCGTGGCTGACCGACCTGTCCACCGGTCAACTGCGCGATCTTCTGGCGCTGCGTGCCGACGCCGTCGGCGACGATGAGGAGTAAGACCGCGCGATGCCGCAGCCCCCGCCACCCCCGCCGCCGCCCTCACCCGTGCCGCCTTCGCCGCGCCCGAGCCAGGGCCGCGCGCCATACCAGCCCCAGCGCCCCGAGCGAAGGCCGCCACTCCCGGCCAAGCCCACGGCCAACCCGCGCCGGGTCGTCGGAGGGATTCGATTGCAGACGCGCGTCGGCCCGATCGCGACCGCCGCGGCGGCGCAGGGCGCGACAACCGCTGCCTTCGCCGCGGGCATGAGCGGCACTTGGGGCTGGGCCTCATCGCGATGGATGCGCCCGGCCGAGAACACGGCGCCCGGCGAGCAACTGGCCGAGGGCCTTGAGTACGCGAGGTTGGGGCAGACGCGTTCGCTGGACGTTCGCGCGGGGGTGATCGCCGCGCGTGTGCAGGGCCGGATGCCCGGCGCCTACAAGGTCGAGATCCGCCTGCCGGTGTTCACGGCCGAGCAGTGGGAGCGCGTCCTGGGGTCGATGGCCGAGCAGCCGCGCTACGGCGCGCCCCTGGCATCGGGCGAACTGCCGAGCAACATCGAGGACCTCTTCGCCCCGATCGGCCTGCGGCTCTTCCCCGTCGAGGCTCCGGACCTGGCCACCTCGTGCACGTGCGAGGTGTTCCGCGGCACGACCGGCCGGGGCGGCGCGACCCCCTGGTGCAAGCACGTATGCTGCGCGATGTTCATCATCGCCGAGCGCCTCGGGCGCGAGCCGCTGCTGGTCTTCGCGCTCCGCGGTCTGCCCGAGCAGGAACTCCTCGAACGGCTGCGCCAGCAGCGGGCCCTGGTCGGCGCGGCGCGCACCGGCGGCGCGCCGGTGCCCGTGCACGCCCAGCACGTGCCCGGTGTGGCCGATCCGCAGTCGCCGTGGAACCGGCCGCTGGAGGAGACCATCGACGAGTTCTGGGGGACGGGCGAACGAGGGCGGCTGGCGATGGAGTCGCTGGAAGTCCCGCTCGAGCCGCCTGCGGTCACACACCCGCTGCTGCGTCGCCTGGGGCAGAGCCCCTGGGCCGGACAGGCGGGCGCCAAGTTCCCGCTGGTGGGCCTGCTGGCCACGTGCTACGACGTGGTGAGCGGGTCCGTGCTGCGCGATGCGAGTGCGCAGGACATGACGTAAACTCTGTCTGCGCCGGCCTCGTCAGTCCGCGATCTCGCGCTCCACGGCCTCAACGACCCGTCCGACGGTCGCATCGCCGAAATCGAACCGCAGGCCCGCCGCGGCGAAGAGTTCCGGCAGCGGCCTGCTGCCGCCCAGCGACAGCGCGCGGATGTAGGCGTCCACCGCGGCCTTCTCGCCGGACGTTTTCGACGACAACCAGAGTTGCAGCGCACCCAGTTGCGCGATGCCGTACTCGATGTAATACATCGGGTGGCTGAACAAGTGGCTCTGCTTCTGCCAGTGCCAGCCGCGGGCGTCCTCGAGACCCTGCCACGACACGCCGCGCCCGAACCGCGCATCGAGTTCAAGCCAGTAGTCGCGGCGCTGGACGGGCGTGTGCCCGGGATGGGCGTACACCCAGTGTTGGAACGCGTCGATCGTCGCGATCCATGCCAGCAGCGTGACCGAGTCCTCCAGGTGCTCGGCCCGCGCCCGCCGCACGTCGGCCTGGCTCGCATAAAACGCGCCCGGCGCGCCCCAGTGGGGCATGCTCAGGTGCTCCATCGACATGCTCGCGACCTCCGCAAACTCGATCGGCGAGTGCCGGTAGTCCAGCAGCGGCTCGCCCTCGCACAGCATCGAATGGAACGCGTGCCCGGCCTCGTGCAGCATGGTCATCGCGTCGTCGTGAAGGCCCGCGGCGTTCATGAAGATGAACGGCCGAAGAGTCCGGTCGCGCATGTACTGGTACCCGCCGGGCCTCTTGCCGCGGCGAGAGTCCAGGTCGAGGAACTCGGTCCGGCAGGGCGTGCCCGGCGCAGCATCGGCGACCGCTGCGCCCGCGGTCATGCGAGCCAGCATCGATTCGAGGCGCGGGTCCAGCGAGCGAACAGTGGCCAGCGACCGCGCGACCAGTTGCGCGCCGCCGTCGAACGGCCGGAGCCGGTCGCGGCCGTGCTCATCAACGGCCAGGTCCCACGGGCGGAGCAGGTCGACGCCCAGGGCCCGCCGGCGCGCCTCGGACCGGCGCCGGACGAACGGCACCACGTGGCGTTCCACCGCCGCCCAGAAGGCGCGACAATCCGCGGGGGCATAGTCGAAGCGCCCCTTCTCCTTGAACGTGTACTTCACGAACGCGCCCGAGTCCGCGTCGGTGGCAAAGCCGGCGTTCCGGGCCACCGTGTCGCGCATCGAGATCATGCGGTCGTAGAGGTCGTCGAGCGCATCACGGTCGCGCAGACGACGATCCGCGACCGCGCGCCACGCCCGCTCGCGCAGGCCGCGGTCGGTCGAGAGATCGAACTCCTTCATCTGCGGGAGCGTGCGCTCCTTGCCCTCGAAGTCCACCGTCATCGCGCCGGCGATCTTGCCGAACTGCTGGCTGAGTTTGGCCAGTTCGGTCTGCAGCGGCACGTTCTCATCGCGGAAGATCTCCACCTGCGTGCGCTTGGTGCGCATCATCACGCCGTAGCGCTGCTCATCGAGCGGGAACTCCGCCGCCAGGCCGACCAGCCGCCGGTCCAGGTCGAACTCGGCCTTCTGCAGTCTTGGGGCCACGTTCTCGAGATAGCGGGCAAACGCCGCCTCCGCGTCCTTGTTCTCGGTGTCGCACGAGGTGGCGATGTACAACTCGGCCCGCGCCTCGGCGCACGCCGCATCAAGGTCCGATCGGTCCAGCACCCACCGCTCCAGCGCGCCGATGGAATCCACGCGACGGGACAGCAGCGCGTTCACCAGTGGCTCGATCGCTTCCCACGATGCGCCGTCGAAGTGGTCAGGAACTACGCAGTCGGGTGTGGACATGGCCGGAGAGTAAAGCCGCCGCGCTGCCGCGGCCACGCGCCGGGGCAAAAAAGCAAAGGGCCCGCCCCAAGCGGGACGGGCCCGAGATCGGAAAGGTCAGAGCCGGGCTTCGCGGCCCGGCGGAAAAGGCCGCATCAGCAGGGACCGACGCCGTGGGCGAACCACGCGCTCAGGAACGCGAAGATCGCGGGGACACCCGGCGTGCCGCCGAAGTTCGTCGCCGCGGGATCGCTGGCGAACCATGACGAAAGGAACGCGAAGATGTCCGCCACTTCGACCATCGTGTTGCCGTCCCAGTCGGCCGGGCAGGGCGGCGCGCCGCCGCCCGTCAGGATCACGAACTGATCTCCGGCGATCTGGGAGAAGTTGATGAGCCGCGGCTCGCCCAGGTTGCCCGCGCCCGAGGGCAGGCCGCCGAGCACCTGGTTCGACATGAACGTGGTGTCGCTGTTGCCGATGATGCCCGCCAGGCGGATGTCGCTCACGCCGTCCCAGCCCAGTTCATCGAGGTCGATGGAGAACTCGATGCCGTCGGTCGCGCTCGCCGCGCCGCTCGCATCGGTGTCGGTCACGCCGCCGAGGTTGTTGTTGCGGGCGACGGCCAGGATGAGGCCGGAGCGCGGGCCGGTCATGGGGTCGGCGATGTAGTCGTCCCACTCTTCTTCGGACGTGCCGTAGAGATCGAGATAGGCCAGCAGCACGTTGCCCGCCTCGCGCGGCGCAAATGCGGTGTAGACCGAAGGCAGGATGCCGTTCTGCTGCTGGATGCCGTTGGGCGGTGTGCAGCAGAAGTTGCTGCCATCGGTGTTGATGAGCGTGCCGGACGGCTTGCCCTGGAACATGCCGTAGTCCAGAGAAGCCGAGAGCGACCCGGCCCGCCCGTTGGTCCGCAGCGTCGCGGCGTCGAGCACAGTGCGCGAGCCGTTGGCCTCCTCGAAGTGGAAGACCATGAAGTAATCGGCGAAGAAGTCGGCATCGAACGTCAGACCCGGGTCGATGCCGTCGTCGCCGAGACGGTTGATCACGCCTGCCGTGCCGTCGGCCAGGCCGAGAATCACGTTGTTGCCGCGCATCGTGTTCTGGCCCTCGTCGCCCAAGGGGTTCCCGTTGACGTCGAAGAACAGGTGCAGGCGGTGCTGCTCGTCGCTGCTCTTGAGATTGCCCGGGATCATGACATACAGGCGGTTGTTCGGCACATCAACATAGGAGTACACCGCGTTGACCTCGCTCCCATAGGCCAGGCCGGCGTTGGGGAGTTCCGGCGGGCAGGCCTGTGCCTGCAGGAAGTCGGTGCCCGCGCCGCCCGTGCCGATGTACGCCCCTTGCCCGCCGCCATCGGTCAGCGTCTGGGCGTAGTTGGCGAAGGTCGCGAACGGCCCGCCGCCGCAGGTCACGGTCAGGAAGTAGTCGGACTCGAAGTCCGCATCGAACTTCAGGCCGTTCCCGCCGCCATTGTCGCCCATGCGGTTCAGACCGTTGAAACTCACGTTGGGGTTGTCGCCGCGGAGTTGGTTCTGCCCGCCGGGCGCGACATCAAAGAACAGGTCGAGTTTGTTGAAGTTCGATTCGAGGTTGCCGGCGATGAGCAGGAACAGCACCGGCTCGACTCCATTGCCGATGTCGGCGTTGCATACGAAGCCGTACAGCGCATCGATCTCGGACCCGTTGGCGTAATCGACCTGGCCGAGGTTGGAGTCGCCGAACTGCGTCTGCAACGTCTGCGTCCAGATCGGCGATCCGTAGACCGCGTCGGCCTGGCCATCCATCACCGGCGGGCTCGCCAGCACGCACATGCCGGGCGCGGGAACGGTCACGAACTGATCGCCGTCATGCGCCGAGAAATCGACGTTGCGCGGCTCGCCGAGGTTGCCAAAGCCATCGGGCAGCGAGCCGATGACCTGGTTCGAGAGGAAGTCGTGCCCGCCGCCGTTGATGAACCCGGCGATTCGGATCGCGCCCGTCGGGTTGCCCAGTTGCGAGAGCGGGATGGCGATCTCGACGCCGGTCGTCACGCCCGCGCCGCTGGCCGGGCCCGTGCCCCCGTCAACACCCGCCGTGTTCGAGTTGTCGATGGCAATGCGGATCCCGCCGCCGAAGCCGGCGCACGGCGGCTGCGAACCGGAGTTGTTGTCGCCGAAGCCCGTGGGGTTGGTCTGCACCCACTTCGCCGCGCCGTACAGGGCCGCATCGCCGGGCGTAAGCCGGCCGTCAACTGTCGGCTGCCCGTGCGCCAAGCCCGCCGCGAGCAGCAACATCGAGGCCGTCATCGTTCGTTGCATCATCGTTCACATCTCCTTGCGAGTCATGCGATCCCCGCGGCCGCGCCCGACGCGACACTGCGCCGGGGCCAGGCACAAACAGGGATGAAAGTCATGGCCAAAATGATACAGGGCGAGCCGTTCTTGGCAAAGGAAAACCGCTTGGATTGATACGGAATCACGCCCCGGCCGTGCGAACAGCGGGCGAACTGTTTGTTCAGCCCGATTCGGTCGTTCAGGTCGAGCGTTGCGAACGGTTGCATCGTGCCCGTGTCCTCTTTACACTTTTGTCGCAACCGCCGCGCCTTCCGGCTCCGGCGGTGCGTATCAGGAACCGGCGGGGCGGGGTGGGCATCCAATGCCCGGAGCGACCATGAGCAGCCGACAACCATCCGACTTGCGCGCCTTCACGCTCATCGAACTGCTCGTGGTGATCGCGATCATCGCGCTGCTCGTCGGCATCCTCCTTCCCGCGCTGGGCAAGGCGCGGCAGAGCGCACGCACCGCGGCGTGCGCCAGCAACGCCCGCCAGATGGGCCTGAGCATGACCATGTACGCCCAGACCTGGCGCGACTGGTACCCGGTGCTGCCGCGCCCGACCTCCGGCCAGTACAGCAACCCCAACGTGATGGATGGGCAGTTCCTCTACGGCGGCGTTGCCGGCCTGTTCAGCCTGTTCCAGTTGGGCGATGCGCCCACGGCAACCTCGCCGGGCGCGGGATTCACGCACCTGGGCAATCCGGACACGGCCCAGTACATCAACGGCAACCGGGTCCCGCTGATGGAGCCGTTCACCGACGGCTTCGGCAACCTCTATTGCCCGGCCGACCGCGAGGACGCGTACTTCAACGCGGTGACGCTCCCCGGACAGGGCAACCTGAACAGCGCGAACACACTGTTCAAGATCCCGCGCATCCCGCGCAACCGCGAGGATGTCATCAGTTACAACATCAGTTACTTGTACATCGTCGGCCTCAAGACCGACGAGCCGGTCATCCTCAAGCCCGCGCCCATCTGGGGCGACGAGACCCTCGGCCCCGATGTCAGCACCGATGCATGGTACGGCGCGGGCGGCGGCAACACCGCCAACGCCACCGCCGCGCAATCGCAGCCCGGGCGCTACGGCCCCCGCGACAACCACGGCCGCGCCGGCGCCAACTTCGTCTTCACCGATGGCCACGTCGATTTCCTGAAAGACGATATCCACGCCACGTTCTTCTCCTCCGCCAGCACCAGCGGCCAGAGCGTGAACGTCATCCAGAGCAACCGCAGCAGCCGGGTGCAGACGATCGACTGACCCGCAGCGCCCGGCGGGCCTCGCGGCGAGCGGGTGTGTGAGGATCAGCGCGCCCCGACCTGCGGTGGGAAGAGAAACTGCAGCGCGGCCGGCAGCCGCGCGGCCCACGCCGCCTCATCGTGCCGGGCGGTCTCGTCGATCACCACCCGCGCTCGCGCCGCCGCAAGGCCGCGCCCGGCCAGCAGTTCCTTGAACGCGCCCGCCCCATCGGTGTACCGCTCGTTCATCGCGGCGTTGTCGCCAGCCTCGCGACCGCCCATCCCGAAGTACACCAGCAGCGGCCAGTTGGGCTTGGCCCCGAAGTGCCGGAACACCGCGTTGTTCCCCAGCGGCAGCGGCACGCTTTCGGCCAGCACCTTGCCGAAAGTTCCCGGCAGTTCCGTCGCCGCCTCCAACGCGATGAGCCCGCCCAATGAAGCCCCGCCGATGCCGCGGCTGTCGCGCCCGGTTCGCACGCGGAAGGCCCGCTCCACACGCGGGATCACCTCCCGCGACAGGAACTCGATGTACTGCTTCCCGCGCGGCTCGACGCCGTCGAGCACGCTCAGCGGCAGATACTCGCTGGCCCGCGCCGCGCCCGCGTGCGGGATTCCGACGATGATCAGCGGCTCGATCTTCTGTTCGGCGATCAGCCTCGCCGCGGTCTCGTCCATGCCCCACTCGGCGGGGATGCCGGGGTGCTTTTCAAACAGGTTCTGCCCGTCCTGCATGTAGAGCACGGGGTAGCGGCGCTGGGCGTTGGCGGGATCGTCGTACCCCGGCGGCAGCCAGACCAGCAGGTCCCGCCGCGTCACGATGCCCCCGCCCGCGACATCCAGCCGCCGCAGCGTGCCGGCCGAGACCTTGATCTCCCGGTACGGGTTCGCGGCCTGCTGTGCGGGCTCCCACGCGCGCTTGTCGCGCCAGGTCTCGATCTCCAGTTCGATCACCGGCTTCTCGCCGGGCGCGAGTTTCGTAGCATCGACCTCCGGGAGCAGGCGGTTGTCGATGTCGGCAAAGTCGGGCGCAACCTCCACCGTGTCCCAGTTGCCGCGGGTGAACTTGAACCCGATGCGCGAGTCGAGTTTGGGCTTCTCCCAGATGATCTGCCAGCGCATGTCCGACCGCGGCGTCAGTTTCATCTTCTGATCGGCCGGGTTCCATCCGTTGTGGCTGGAGGCCATGAAGATCGGCGAGTTGGCGCTCGCGGTCTTCGACTTGTCCGTCACGACGATGATGAATCCCTGCTCGAGCGACTCGGGCTGGACCATCCGCGCCTGCCCGAGCGCTGTCGTCGCGAACAGCGCAAGCGCGAGAAGCCCGACTACGACGATAACGACTTCGATGCGCGGCATGCTCAATCTCCGGTGTTGAACCGGAGAGTCTACCGGTGTTGTCCCGCCGCCGCCGCGGTCACAGTTCGCACGGCGAGAACCACGCCGTCAGAAACGCGAAGATGTCGGAGACGCCCAGGTCTCCGCCATCAAAGTTCGCCGCGGCATTGCCCGCGAACCACGCGGTGAGGAACGCGAAGATGTCGGAAACGGTGGGGGGGCCGCCGGAGCGGTCAAAGTCCGCCGCGCACGCGGGGACATCGTGCCGCAGCACCAGCAGGCCCATCCGCGGGACTTTGATCGAGGCGGATTGCGGGTGCCCGTGCATCGGCCCGCCCAGCGTGTCGATGCGCGGGTTGTTCAGCACGCCGTCGCCGCCGAAGAGCCCCGACTGGCTGTTGACGATCTCGAACCACGCCCCGGGCATCGGGAAGCCCAGGTTGTACACCGGGTAATCGGTATTGGAGAAGTTCGCGATCACGATGCACACGTTGCCCGCATCGTTCCAGCGGTGCAGCGCGAGCACGTTGCCGAAATCGTTCACGTGGAACGCGCTGTACGGAGACGATGCGCGGAAGCACGCGTTCTCCTTCTTCACGCGGATGATCGTCTGGAAGTACCGGAAGATGTGGTTGTACGTGGTCTTCTTCGACCAGTCGATCCGGTCATTGCCCAGCGCATCGCCCCCGCCGAAGTTGGTATCTTCCAGCCACTCGCACCCCTGCAGGAACATGGGCACGCCGGGCGCGAACATCACCAGGCCGTGCCCGAGTTTGTGCCGGCCCTGCGCAAACTCCGAGTCGTGCGGGAACGTGGGGTCGATCGTCCGCACCAGCCGCTGACCGCCGCTGCTCGGCCACGCCTCGTCGTGCATCTCGAGGTAGTTGCACAGTTCGCGCCCGTTCAGCCAGTCGCCCCCGGAGAGCGCCGCGGCGATGGCGCCCACGTTCGGATCGCCAAACGAGGCATCGTGAATCGCCTCGCGCAGGCGGTCGCCGAACGGGTCCCACCACTGCGCATCAAAGCCCGCTCCGCCCAAACTCGTCCACCGCGTGATCCACGGGTTGTTGGGCAACTGCTCCGCGATCGAGATGCGGTCGGCAAACCGGTTCTTGATCTGGTTGTTGAACGCCTGCATCAGGCTCCAGCCCGCGGCCTCCTGCGCGCCGATGTTCATGTAACTTGTCGCGTCCATGCGGAAACCGTCGATGCGGAACTCCTCCAGCCACGCGTGCATCGAGTCGAGCAGATACGACCGCACCTGCCCGCGGTCAAAGTCCAGTTGCGGACCCCACGGCGTGCTGATCTCCGGCGTGTCGTAGTAGATCTGCCCGCCGTCGTAGTTCCACAGGATGTTGTCGGTCGCCGAGTGGTGGTTCCACACGATGTCCAGCAGCACGGCGATGTCGTTCTGGTGGAACCGATCCACCATCGAGCGCAACTGGTCCGGCGTGCCGTAGATCGACTCGGGCGCATACTGCGTGATCGGGTTGTAGCCGGCGGAGTAGTCGAACGGGAACTCGTTGATCGGCGTGAGTTCCACCGCGTTCACGCCCAGTTCGACCAGGTGCTGCACGCGGTCGCGAACATCGATGTACCGCGCAGGGATCGACGCGGGGCCGTAGGGGTCGTTGCGGCCCGCGAACGTTCCCACGTGCAGTTCGTAGATGATCAGGTCGTCCAGCGCGGGCGTCTGATAGGTGTCGCTCTGCCACGCATAGGTCTGCGGGTTGATGAGTTGGCTCTGGTAGTTCCCGCCGCTGGGAAAGAGCCTTCGCGCACGCGGGTCGGGCCGCCACAGCCCGCCGGGCTCGAAGTAATACTGATACATCGTGTTCTGCGCCAGCACCGGCACGTGCAGAATGAAGTCCTCGCCCAGCCGCGCCATCGGGTGCGCCAATGACCACCCGTTGAACGTGCCGCGCACGTACGCGCTCGTCGGCGTCGGCGCCCACACCCGGAAGACCGCGCCGCTCCCGCTCACGGGCGTCGCGCCCACCGGCGCGTGCGACAGCGTGGCGAAGTTCACCACAAACCCGCCCGAGGCCGGCTCGTTCTCAACCATCGCGCCCACCCCGCCCATCGTCGTGTAGTAGTCGCTGTCGTTGCCATCGGTCAGTTCGATGATGTACGTGACCACGCTCGACGGTCCGGTCGCCGGGATTTGCGCCGCCCACACGTCGTACGGGCCGCGCTGGCCGATCACCCCCGCGTTCAGCCACTGCGGCGCGCCGCCGTCCACCGTGTACCGCACGCGGCAGGCCGTGAGATCGTTCCGGTACGCCTGCACCCGCACCTGGAACGACTCGCCGCCCACGGGGCACAGCGGACGCAGGTCATACGGATGGCGGTGCGAGACACCGTTCCACTCCACGTTGTTGTCCTGCATCGCGCCCAGAAGCGCGACCAGCACCGCAAGTGCTTGAATCATCCAGACCTCCTCGCACGTGCTTTCGTGTTCATTCGAGTGTACCGATGCACGCGCCGCGGCCAGCAATCCAAATGCGAAACCGACAACCGTTCAAACTGTTCGACCGCCCCCCATGCGCCGGCGCCAACGCCCGGACCTGTGCTGAACAAACATCGAACGCACGGCAAATTCTCAGAAACTCGCTGGACAACACACCCTCAACCAGTATGCTGCATTCGGAGAGAACCGCGCGGCCGCGGCGGGGAAGTATGTCCATCGCGCCACCGCGGAGAACATGGCCGGCAATCCGGCAGGAGAGAGAGATGAGAGTTTCAGTGTGCGCGCTGTCGGCGGTCATCCTGGCCGCGGGTTCGGTGCATGGCCAGGTGGATGGCACGGTGTCGGGCGGCGATGGCTATGGCGCGCCCTACGCGGTGCAGACCGTGGAGACCGGGTTCGGCGACAACTTCAGCGAAGTCAACGCGGCGTATGCGCGCGTGGCCAACGGCCGGTTCTACCTCGCGCTGACCGGCAACATCGAGGCCAACTTCAACAAACTCGAGATCTTCCTCCAGACCGGTGCGGGCGGCACCAACGTGTTCACCGGGACTCCCGGCAACGACGGCGCCGGCACCATGACCGGTCTCACGTTCGCGGGTGGCTTTTCGCCCAACTACCACCTGATCGCCCGGCGCGGCTTCGACGGGATGCAGAGCCGCTTCGACCTCGACTTCGCCCAGTTGAACACCGCCAACTTCTCGTCCTACGGCAACGTGTTCGGCGGGCAGGACTTCGGCCAGGGCGCAACGGGCACAGGCCTGAATCTCTCTGCCATCGAACTCGCCTACAACGGCTCGAACAACGCGGGAGTGCTCGGCGGCTCGGGTCCGGCCAACCAGGCCGCCGCGGCCGCGGTGACCACCGGCCTCGAACTCAGCATCGCCCTGGCCGACCTCGGCCTCCAGGACCTTGTCGGCGAGACGATCTGCGTGATGGCGTTTGTCAACAACCAAGGCCACAACTACGCATCGAACCAGTTCCTGCCCGGCCTCAACGCCCCGCAGGGCAACCTCGGCGGCGACGGCACGGGCGGGTTCACCGGAGGCTTGGCCCTGAACCTCGGCCAGTTCATGAGCGAGGGTTACTTCGTCGTGCCGGTCCCCGCGCCCGCTTCTGCATCGCTTCTTGCGCTGGGTGGCCTGCTCGTCGCGCGTCGCCGCCGCTGACTCCCGAGCGCTCTTCCGTGCCACTACACGACACGCCGGTCCCCGCGACCGGCGTGTTTGCTTTTTGCCGCGATCAACCGCCGCGGGCCCGCCGCCACTCGCGCTCGATCGTGTCCAGCGCCTGCTGCGCCTGCTCTCCCAGTCGCTGCCGGATGCGGAGGCGGTCCACCGCCTCCTGGCTTCTTCCCCGCTTGTGCAGCAGGGTCGAAGCGAGCGCATCGTGCGCGTCATTGGCTTCCCAGTACTCATCGTCCTGCCAGCGCTTCGTCCCGCCCAGGATCAGCGACTCGGCCAGTTCGATCTCGTCCCGCGCCGCGGCGATCGCCCCGGCCTTGCCCGCCAGCGCGCCCACCACCGGCCAGTCGATCACCTCGTCGCGCCCCACACCCTCCGGCATATCCGGGTCGCGGTACGCGACCTCGAGGATCAGCAGCGCATCCAGCACGCCCCCGGCAAAGGCCACCGCGAGCGGGTCGCCCGCCTCCAGTTTCGCGTGCGCCAGGTTGATCGCCTGCCGAAACGTGATCCGGCCCTTGGCCCAATCCTGCCGCAACTGGTTCGCCGCGGCGGTGCGCCCGCCGTTGGCCGTCGCTTCGTAGGCATCCTCGATCCGGCCCCGCTCTGACTTGCACCCCGGCCCCATGGCCAGCGCCGACACGAGCATCAACGGGACAACAACGGAATCGAGCAGGCGGCGGCGGCGCATGAGACACTCCGGCGGTACACTCGTGGCGGTGCTGGAACACGTATCGGCACGGCAGGCCGATCCCCTGCAAGGCGTACCGCCTCGCGTGCACCGGGGTTGACACGGCAGGCCCGCGGCCGTCACCATGTGGGCGGGACCACCAAGGAGAGGCGCACGGATGACCTATTCCTCTGCACGTTGCACCGGTGTTCGGCTCGCGGTTCTCGTCGCGTCGGGGGCCCTGTGCGTGCTCGCCGGTTGTGCGGATCGCTACAAGGACACCCGCTACACGCGCTGGCCCAGCGGCGTGCGCGAGCGACCGATCGTCGAGCAGTCCGCCGCGGAACTCTTCGTCACGGTCGACGACGTCGCCCGCCCCGGCGGCGCGGCGGCGAGCGAACTGAACTTCTTCGACGAACTCGAAACCCGCGAGGAAGTCGTCAACGACGATGCGCTGCACGCGATCTTGCTCCTCGGCACCGGCGTCACGATGCCCGGTTACGACGAGCGCGTGACCATCGCTCGACGCCTCGGCTGGCTGCGTCCGCTGCGCCCGGGGCGCCCGCCGCGAGAGGCCGCGACCACCGGCGAAATCTCGCGCATGATCGTCCGCATGATGGGCGACCGAAAGCCGCTCACCCCGGCCAAGGCCGCGCAGCGCCTGCAATCTCTGGGACTGCTCCCGCCGGAGAGCACGCACTACCAGGGCATGACCGGCGCGCAGTTCGTCTCGCTGCTCGGACAGGTCGAGGAGGCGCTCGGCCCGGCCGCACTCGCCGCGATTCGCGCCGAGGCGCACGCCAACTGGAACACCCAGGTCGCCGTGGATGACTCGGACATCGAGTCGGCCAGCGAGCCCGCCCCGCGTCAGTCGGCCCCGGTCGCCTCCGCCCCCCCGACATCACCCCCGGCTGCCACCCAGCCGCCGCCGCCCGCGGAAACGACCGAATCGCCCTCTCCCTGGATCCGCGGCACGCCGCTCCGCCGACCGAACTGATGCTCGACCTTCCGCCGAACTCTCACATCAACCGGATACACGCATGACCCGCGCCCGACGACTCACGCCCGCCGCCGTTCTGGTTGCCGTCTGCGGAACCCTGGCGATCGGCAACCTTGCCGCGGCACAAAGCAGCCAGCCGCCTTCCAAGACCAAGGTCGTCCGTCGGCCGGTTGTGGACCTCAAGAAGCAGGCCGAGGAGCCGCGGCCGGGGCAGGTGATGCCCGGGCAGCCAAGTCCAGAGGCCCCACCCGCCGAACCGCCGCCCGCCCAGCCGCAGGGCGATCCGCCCGCGCAGCAGCAGCCCGCCGCGCCCGCAAGGCCCGCGGTCGACATCCCCGATTCGGAGCCTGCCCGGCCCGCACAACAGCCCGCCCCGATGCGGCCCATCAGGCCCGCGCCGGTCCCCGTTCAGGACCAACGCCCCGCGCAGGAGCACGCGCCCGCCGTTCGTCCGCAGGCCGATGCCGCCCCCGCGCCCGCTGCACCACCCGAACCCGTGGCTCGAGTCCGCGCCGAGCCCGATCCGATTCCCACGCTCCGCGTGGCTGAGCCCGAGGAGCCTGCCCCACAGCCCAAGCCCGAGATCAGCCCCGCGGCGGCCAGCGCCCCGGCTCGCCCGGCCGCCGCGCAGCCCGGCGCCGCGGGCACGGCCAAGCCCGGTGAGGCCGTTTCGGCTCGCGTCTCGGCGATCGATGGACCCGCCGACGTGATCGAGTGGCGAGGTCTGGGCGAGGAGTGGTCGCCCATCGCGGCGGGCGCGACCGCCAGCGGCCGTCTCGAGGTCCGCACGGGCCTGGGCGCATCGGCCACATTCGTGATTGATGATCAGGTCGAGATCAAGGTGCTCAGGCTCAGCCGCGTGCGCTTCGAACGCCGTGAGCCGTCCGGCCCCGGACTCCCGGCCGAAATCGTCGTCGAAGTCAACCGCGGCGAGGTCGACATCAAGCCCCGGCCCGCCTTGGTCGCCGGCGCGGCGACGGCCGTGATCCGCATCGTCACCCCCGACAAGAACTTTGCCACGCGGCTTCCCACCGGAGTGCGGTACGACGCATTCTCGGGCACGCGAACACGGGTCCTCAGCGCGGAAAGGCACCGGTAGTCGTTCCCGTTCAGGCCCCTTCCGGGCACCGCCGGGGCGGGAAATGGGTAGGCAGCGGCCGATGAACCCAAATGTACAGGCGCAGTCGCCTTGCCGGCGAAGTGTTTGTGAGGCATGATGTAGTCTGGCGGGTCACCGTGGAGCCCGCCCGGATGGAGGCAGCCTTGTTCGGTTGCTTGGGGGGATGGGAAGGGGTGGGGCCACGTCGAGGCGTCGGACATGAGAATCGCCAAGCCCGTGCTCCGGCCTGTCGCGGTGCCCGCTTGGCGGTTGGATGCCGCGCAACTGCTCGAAGAACACCACCTGGTCGCGTGGTCGCCGCAGCCCGAAAACCGTCGACTGTTCGCCTGGGAACTGGCTGAGCACCTTGCGCGCTTCGAGGACACACAGGTGTGCATGATCCGCGGCGAAGAAGTCCGCGACCTGGCCTCACTCCGCGATGAACTCCGGGCCGTGCTCGATGTCGGCCAAATCGCCGCCCGCATGGAAGGTCCCGGCGGGATTATCGACGGCCTCTCGCGGCGTGCAAGCGCGACCGGCGAGCCCGCGCTCAAACGCCGCTTCTTCATCTGGAGCGATGCCGACGTCCTGCTCCGTACCGACCACCGGCTCTTCGGCCGCGTGGTCGATGCCATTGCCGGCGTTGCCGCCGAGAGCGAATACGCCAGCGAGGACATGCTCTTCCTTCAGCGGGCCGTGTTCGTCGGCTCCAGCGTGCTGGATGTCTACGCCGAGGACCCGCGCGGGCAGTTCCGCTCGTGGTGGGCCGAAGACGGCGAGGACCCGTTCTGGAGTGTCGTCACCGGTCGCTCGCGCCCCGTCTTCCTGCGCTACCGGATCGAGGATGCGGCCGTCTGATCCGGCCCGTCGCGCTGCCCAAATGTGAAGTTCGCATCGACAGCACTCGGCGACCGCCGCTGGCCGATACCATGAGCGCGTACGGTCCCGGAGCACATTCATGGCCGAGAGCAACCCGCCGAACCCGTCGTTTGCCCGCGCGTTCATCCCCGGACTGATCGTGGGGCTGGTGATCGGTCTGGTCGCCGGGGCCGTCATCCCGACCTTCCTGGAGCGTCCCGCGTCGTTGCCCGCCGATGGCGCTGGCACGTCGCCGCCGGTCCGGCCCGGCCCGCGCGACCATCGCGAGGACCCCGCGCCTCAGGATGTCCCGCCGGTCGAGCAGACGCCCACCGATGACCCTGCCCCGCAGTGATCCGCGGCGCGACGGCCCCGTCCGCGGGCACGTATGCTCTGCGCCATGAGCCGATCGACGCTGTCCGAACCGCTCCGCCGCGCTGTGCGACAGAACGCGCGCACGCTCCAACTGCTGGGCGTTGACTTCGTCCCCATGCGGGCATCGCCCGCCGAGTCGCCCGCCGCCGCGGCAGAGTTGGAGCCCAAGCCCGCGCTCTTCTCGCCCGCGCCGGAAGCAGGCACAATCGAGGTTCGTCCGCCACGCCCGGCCTCCGCGGCTGCACCCGCGCCGTCTTCGCCGGCCGCGGCAGCGGGCAAACTGGCTCCCCAGCACGCCGCGGAACTGCTGGAAGAACTGCGGCAGCGCTACGAGCGTGAGGCGCCCCATTCCCGCTTTGTCACGGATCACCACAGCATCGTGTTCGGCGAGGGCGATCCGTGTGCGCGGCTGATGTTCATCGGCGAGGCGCCCGGCGCGGAGGAAGACCGCACGGGTCGTCCGTTTGTGGGCCGCGCAGGGCAACTGCTCGACAAGATGATCAACGCCATGGGCCTGGCGCGCGAGCAGGTCTACATCGCCAACGTTCTGAAGACCCGCCCGCCCAACAACGCGACCCCCACGAGCGACGAGTGCGCCGCCTGCGCGCCCTTCCTCTACGAGCAGATCATGATCATCCGGCCCGAGGTCATCGTGACCCTCGGCCTCCCCGCATCGCGCACGCTGCTGAACTCGATGGAGAGCATGGGCGCGCTGCGCGGCCGCTGGTGGACTTTCCGCCCGCCCGCGCCGCTCCTGGCCGCCGCGCCGGGCGGGCAGGGCCTCGGCACGGGTTGGACCGTCCCCATCATGCCCACGTACCACCCGGCGTTCCTGCTGCGGTCCTACACGACCGAAAACCGGCAGAAGGTCTGGGCCGATCTGCGCCTGGCCATGGAGCGCCTTGGGCTGGCCACAGCCAGCACCGGGCTGACGGCAAACTCCCCCGGAGAAGAGGGATAAGGCAATCCCCAAAAATCGACCAATTATTCCGAAAGCACTGGAACTTTGAGGTCGAACTTGCCACAATGTGAACCTGAAGGGCCGCTCGTGCGAATAACGCAGAGAGGCCTGGACGCGAGTGAGGGTTTTGTACCAGCCGGTTGAGTCCTAGTCACCGGCATCCAACCACAACAACACCCCTCAACCAGACCCCCACGAGACCCGGCGCTTGGCCCTTGCGGCTAGGCGCTGGGTTTTTTCTTTCACTCGGCGCGCGGCCACGCCGCCGGGTGTCGGCGCTGCAACTGCCGAGGTCATTCCGGCAGATCGAGGGCCGTGTCCGCCGGCAGTTTGCGTATCGTGGTGACCTCGTACCCGCGCTGGCCCGGCTTGGTCCAGTGCGCGAACGTGAACTCGACCGCATCGCCAACGGCGAGCCCCTCAAGGCTCACGCCCTTGGCGACCGGGAATGGCATGATCATCGCCGGCATGCCGACCGTCCCGTTGGGGTTGACCAACGTGTCAATGGGCTCATGGTGGATCTGCAGGTCGCTCATGGGCTTCCCCGCCTCGGGCAGCATCAGCACCCTCCCGCGCACGGTGTACACCGCGTCGGGCTCGGGCCGCGCGGCTTGCGCCGATGCGGGCTCCCGCCGGCACGACAGCAGCGCGAGTATCCCCACGCCGCAGGCGACCAGCGCGACCGAGATCAGAACAATGCGGAGCATGGGGGACAATAGACCCTGCGCAACCGGCAAAACGAACAGGGCCCGCCGCGCCGGCGGGCCCGCGTGGATCATCAAGGGGATTTCGTCGCTCAGGCCGCTTCGATCCGCACCAGCGGCTCGACCGAACGCAGTTCCGCGGCGAGATCGTGGTTGTACACAAACGACCAGTTCGCGCCGGTCCGCATCGACACGATCCGCGCGCACGGCCGACGCTGCACCCAGTCGCGGTTGCCGCGGTTGTACACCACCGTCGTCCGCCGCCGCGCGACCTGTGCCCGACGCAGCGACTTGATGTTCTGCGGGTCCAGCAGCATCAGCGAGCGCAGGGTCTTGGCGTTGCCGCGAGAACGGGGCAACTTGACCAGCGTGCAGCGGACAGTCTGGCCGGGCTTGAGCGTGTCGATCATGGGGCGGTCTTCCAAAAAGTGGGGCCCGAACGATAGGACCTGCCCCTGCAAGCGTCCAGAGCGCGAGGCTTTGCGCCAGGGCAACCGCATTATTGCTCTTGGGTGCCCCGCCACTCCGTGGCGGGCCTTGGAATGTGTACTTCTCCAATGATCCCGAAGGTCACGGTTCGCTCGCTTGTGAGTGTTCGGTTCATTCTTGGCGATAAGGCGGTTGCCCCAGGCTTTGCGACCGGCGAACCATGCGGACGGCAGTGCCGGCGGCCCGGACAGGCCGCGAGCGGAAGTTCGGTCCGTGGTCGGCTGTCGCGCCGATCCGGCCCCGGACGCGGCAGCCGCGGACCAAGGCCGGTCTACGATCCACCCATGAGCCAGCCCGATGCGAATCCCCCCGCCCCTTCGGCACCGAAGTTCGACCCGAACGCGCCCCACATGCGCCGACCCAAGTTACGGCCCGTGCGCGGGTTCCCGGCGCAGGGCAAGGGCCCCGATGGGCAGGAGGTCCAACTGATCGGCGTGGCCGATGCGCGCCAGATCTCCGACAAGGTCATGTTCACCATGCCCGCGGCCCAGATGGTCTTCCCGATGATGGACGGCACGCGCGACATCGAGCAGATCGTCAAGGAAGTCGGCCGCGGTCTGACACCGCAGATCCTCCAGAGCATCGTGGCCCAACTCGACGATGCCTGCCTGCTCGAAGGGCCGACGTTCGACAAACTCCTCAGCAAGGTCAAGGCCGAGTTCGACTCGGCGACCAACCTCCCGCCGGGCAGCACCGCGGCCTTTGCCGACTCGCTGGTTGCCTCGGCCCTGGGCCCGAACGTCGATGAGAGCGTCAAGAGCGAGCAGGGGCCTTCGCGCGTGCGCGACCTGTTCAACCAGTGGATGGACAAGGCCCTCGAGAAAGTCGAGAAGCCGAGTTTCGACCAGTTGCCGCGCGCCATCATCGCGCCGCACGTCGACTATCCGCGCGGCTGGATCAACTACGCCCACGTCTACGGCCGCATGCGCGTCTGCGACCGCCCCGACCGCGTCATCGTGCTCGGCACCAACCACTTCGGACAGGGCACCGGCGTCGTCGGCTGCGACAAGGGCTATACCACGCCGCTGGGCACCAGCGAGGCCGACAGCGATGTCGTGCACGCGCTCACGTTCGCGCTGGGCGACAAGTTCCTGGCCAACCGCTACGACCACGAGCGCGAGCACTCCGTCGAACTCCAGATGATGTGGATCCAGCACGTCTTCGGCGCCGACGAGAACGGCCGCTTCCCCAAGGTCTTCGGCGCGCTGGTGCACGACCCGGCCGTCGCCAACGGCGAGAGTTACGACGGCAACGGCGTCGCGCTCGAGCCGTTCGTCAAGGCCCTCAAGGACTGCGTCAGCAGCCTGCCGGGCCGAACGCTCATCGTCGCCTCCGCCGATCTCTCCCACGCCGGCCCCGCCTTCGGCGACAAGCAGACCCTCGCCGGCGAAACCCCGGAGGCCGATGCCGCCCGCAAACGCGTCTTCCAGCACGACATGGGCATGCTCGACCTTGTCCGCCAGAACAAGCCCGGCGAACTCGTCGCCGCCATGGCCTGGCAGCAGAACCCCACGCGATGGTGCTCCACCGGCAACATCGTCGCCACGCTCCTCGCCGTCGAGCCCGAACGCGTCGAGATGCTCAACTACGCCGCCAGCATCGACCAGCCCGGCACCACGATGGTCTCGAGTTTCGCCGCGGCGATGTGGTAGCCGCGCCGACCCGCGGTCAACGCCCGGTGCGCATGCGGTGCATCCACACGCCGTACTCGATCACCGCGCGCGCCGTCTCCAGTCTCGATGCCGGTGCGCCCCGCCCGAACGCGGTCTGGTTCCGCCACGACCAGTACGCCCCGCGGAAACGGAACCGCGTGATCGCGCCCAGCCGCGCCAACTGGTAAAGACCGCCGAAAAAATCCAGTGTCCGCGTGATCATGTGCCGGCGTCGTTGGCGCAGTGGTCCCTCACGCCCCGGTACCAGTCGATCGTCCTGCTCAGGCCGTCCTCCAGCGAGACCACCGGCGAATACCCGAGCAGTTCGCGCGCCAGCGTCAGGTCCGCCTGCGAGTGCCGCACGTCGCCCGCCCGCGGCGGCTCCATCCGCGGCGGCAGATGCGTCGCGCCGCAGCGCTCGGCGATCAGCCGCGCCAGTTGCAGCAGGTCCAGCCGCGAGCCCGAGCCGATGTTCACCGCTTCGCCGCGCAGCGGCCGGTCCGCCGTCGCCGCAAGCAGGTTCGCCAGCACCGCATTGGCGACAAATGTGAAATCACGCGACTGCAACCCGTCGCCGAAGATCACCGGCGCGCGCCCCGACAGCAGCGCGCGGGCAAACACCGCGATCACCGCCGCGTACGGCGAGTCCGCAGGCTGCCGCGGGCCGAAGATGTTGAAGTACCGCAGGCTCACCGTCGAAAGGTCGTACGACTTCGCCCACGCAAGCATCACGTGCTCGCCGGCCAGTTTGCTCGCGGCATATGGAGACACCGGCGCGGGCACATCCGACTCAACCTTCGGCAGCCGCTCCCCCTCGCCATAGGCCGAACTCGACGCCGAGTACACGATCCTCCCCACCCCCGCCCGCCGCGCCGCCTCCGCCACGCGCAGCGTCCCCAGCGCGTTCACCGCGTACGACCGCTCCGGCTCGGCGATCGATCGCGGCACGCTCGACACCGCCGCGAGGTGGAACACCGTGTGTGCGCCGCGCACCGCGTCGTCGAGCGCGCGGTCGTCCAGAATCGAGCCATGCACGAACTGCACGCGCTCGGGCTCCATGTCCACCAGTTCGGCGATGTGCCGACCATCGGCGTTGGACAGATCGTCGATCACGCGGATGCGGCAGCCCAAACTCAGCAGCGCATCCACCAGGTGCCCGCCGATGAACCCCGCCCCGCCCGTGACGCACACCGCGCGCCCCTGCAGTTTGGGGCGCAGCCGCGCGACGGAATCGTTCGGAAGTTTCAGCACGCCGGGGGTATGGTAACGGCGGTCCCGGGGGTTTGTCACGCGCCGCGCATCGATTCCGTTCCGGCCGCCCGCCGCCCGCCGCGGGCCCGCCGCTCACCGCCCGATGCGCCCCAGCATCTCCGCGACCGCACGCCCCTGCTCGTCGTCGCGCTTCGCGGCCCAGTCGCGGGCCGTCCAGCCGTTGGCCCGGTCCTTCAGCGTCACCGATGCGCCCGCGTCGAGCAGCGCGGCGACCTTCGCCTCGTCTCCCGCCTCCGCCGCCTTCATCAGCGCGGTCACCCCGTCGTTGTCGGCCTGGTCCGGCATAGCCCCCGCGCGCAGCAGCGTCCGCACCACCGCGTCATCGGCATACGTGCTCGACGCCGCGATCGAGAGCGCGGTGTCGCCGAACTGGTCCGCAAGGTCCACCGATGCGCCGGCCTCCAGCAACGCGCCGACCTTCTCGATCGAGCCGTTCCGTGCCGCGGCCATCAGCGCCGTCTGCCGCCACTTGTTCCGCTCGTCCACCCGCGCGCCCGCCGACAGCAGCGCGCGGACCGACTCCACGTCCCCGCGCGCCGCGGCGAACATCAGGGCCGTCATGCCGTCCGCCGCACGGGCATCGGGCGCGGCCCCCTTCGCCAGCAGGCGCTCCACGCACCCCGCCCCGCCCCAGCCCGCCGCGAAGATCAGCGCGGTCCGCCCGTCGGCAGCGCGGGCATCGGTCCGCGCGCCCGCATCAAGCAGCGCGGCCACGCACCCCTCGCTGCCCTCAAAGCACGCCACCATCAGCGCGGTCATCCCCGCGCGCGATGCCGGCGCGGCGCCCTCCGGCAGCGTCCCGTTGACATCCGCGCCCGAGGCGAGCGCGGCCTTGACGCCCGCCGCGTCCTTGCGCACGACCGCTTCGAACAGGCCCGTGGCCGGTGTCGCGGCGCGCGCTGCGTTGCCGGGCGGGCCGTCCGCGCCGCCAAGTTCGCGCCCCATCAGAAACGCGATGACCAGCGCGGCCGCCAACCCCAGCAGCACCATCGCCCGCATCGTCAGGCCGAGCGTCGATCGATCCGACTGGTTCGTTCTGCTCATCGTCGGTCTCCGCCTGGGCGCATCGGCCCGCAACGACCCCGCCGGTTCGCTGTAGTTGATCACATCCCGGCCCGAAGGGCAAGCCCGGGCTTCGGCTAGGATGTGCTCCGACCACGCACCCGCGCCCGCGCGGCGCACACAGGAAGCGACCCATGGCCACCAATCCCCGCGCTGTCCGCCGCGCAACGAGCACGGTTGTTTGCATTTCGGTAAGCCTCTCGGCGCTCGTGTTCAACATCGCCGCGGCCGCCGCATTCCAGCCGCAGGCCGTCATGCTCCAGTCCGGCGCAGCGCGGTTCATCCCCGAGCAACTCCGCGGTGCCGACCTCGACCCTTCGCCCGCGGTAGTCATCCCGCAGCAGCCGGTGCCCGGCCGTCCCGGCACCACCGCCGCGCCGACGTTCTTTGTGGACGAAGATGGACGATTCGGCGCTCGCATCGCCACCGAGCCCGGAACCAGTCTCTATGGCACCGGCGAGGTCGCCGGCCCGCTGCTGCGCAACGGCCGAGTCACGGTCTGCTGGAACACCGATGCCTACGGCTACACCATCGAGAACCCGTCGCTCTACCAGTCGCACCCGTGGGTCCTGGCGGTGCGCGCCGATGGCACGGCCTTCGGTGTTCTGGCCGACACGACCTGGCGCTGCACGATCGACCTGCGCGACGGCATCGTGTTCCTGGGCGAGGGCGCGCCCTACCCGGTGTACGTCATCGACGGCACGGGGCCCAAGGACGTCATGCAGGTCCTCGCGAGGCTGACAGGCACCATGCCCCTGCCGCCCCGATGGGCCCTCGGGTACCACCAGTGCCGCTACTCATACAACCCCGAGTCACGCGTCCGCGAAATCGCCGATGGCTTCCGCTCCCGCAACATCCCCTGCGACGTCATCTGGTTCGACATCGACTACATGGATGGCTACCGCGTCTTCACGTTCGACTCCTCGCAGTTCCCCGACCCGAAGAAACTCAATGCCGACCTTGGCAAGATGGGCTTCGAGCGCATCTGGATGATCGACCCCGGCATCAAGGCCGAGCCGGGGTACTTCGTCTACGACCAGATGATCGCCAGGGACCTGGCCGTCCGCACCGCCGCGGGCGAGATCTACAAGGGCGAGGTGTGGCCGGGCATGTGTGTGTTCCCCGACTACACCCGCCCCGATGTGCGCGCGTGGTGGGCCGGGCTCTACAAGGACTTCATGGCCAACGGCGTCTCGGGCTTTTGGAACGACATGAACGAGCCCGCGGTCTTCAACGTTCCCAGCAAGACCATGCCCGAGGACAACCTGCACGGCGGCGGCGCATGGGATTACGGCGGCACGCTGCCCCCCGGCCCGCACCTGCGCTACCACAACGTCTACGGCATGTTCATGGCCAAGGGCACCTTCGACGGCATCCTCGCCGCCCGCCCCGACAAGCGCCCGTTCGTGCTCACGCGCGCGGGCTACATGGGCAGCCACCGCTACGCCGCGACGTGGACCGGCGACAACTCCGCCGAGTGGGACGACCTCGAAGACTCGATCTCCATGGCCCTCAATCTCGGCCTCTCCGGCCAGCCGTTCTCCGGCCCGGACATCGGCGGCTTCAACGGCAACGGGCCCGGCGGCGAAGAAAACGGCCGACTCTTCGCCCGGTGGATGGGCGTCGGCGCGCTCCTGCCGTTTGCCCGCGGCCACACCGGCAAGGGCAACATCGACAAGGAGCCCTGGGCTTTCGGGCCCGAGGTCGAGCGCACCTGCCGCCTCGCGCTGCAGCGCCGCTACCGGCTGATGCCGTACCTCTACACACTCTTCCACGAGGCCTCCGAGACGGGCCTGCCCGTCGCCCGGCCGCTCTTCTTCGCCGACCCGGCCGATCCCGCGCTTCGCTCCGAGGACGACGCCTTCCTTCTCGGCGATGACCTGCTGGTGGTCTGCCGCGTCACGCCGCTGGGCGACCGCGCCGTCGTCATGCCCCGCGGCCGCTGGTCGCGCATCGAACTCGTTGCCGAAGGCCGCCACCCCGACCTGCCAGACCTCTACCTCCGCGAAGGCGCGATCCTGCCCTGCGGGCCCATCATGGAGTGGACAAGCCAGAAGCCCCTCGACCCGCTCACGCTCTATGTGAATCTCAACGATCGCGGCGTGGCCCAGGGCGAGTTGTTCGAGGACGAGGGTGACGGCTTCGGCCACACCCAGGGCCGCGCCCGCCGCACGCTCTACAGCGCGGCCATCGCCGCCGATGGCCGGCTCTACATCCGCGCTGCGGGCATCGGCGACTACTCACCCCAGGCACGCAAGGTCCGTGTCGTGCTGCTCCAGCCCGATGGCGCGCAACGCGTCATCGAGAGCGACCAGGAATCCGAGATCGTGATCGAGATGCCCTGACCCGCCCGACACGGTCGGCAGGAACATGCAACAAAGTTGCATCTAGACCTTGACGACCCATCTCCACCGGCGCATACTTGATCGTGGCGCTCCCGCCCTCTCGCGGCGGGTCCGCCCGAACGTATGCGTGCCGCCTGTGCACCATCCTCGTTTCCGGCCCTCCGCGGCAACGCGCCGCGCGCCATCCTCGCCGCCGCGGCGGTCTTCCTCGTCGCGCTCCTGCCCGGCCTCCACGGTCTCTCGATCGGGAAGCACGGGTGCGCCGACTCCGCCTGCAACGATGCCGCGTGCGCGAAGGAAACGCCGCGGCCTGTCGCCGCGCCGGTCAAACGCGCTGCAAGGTCAACGTGTTCCTGCGGCCACGAGCACGCGGCGGCGCCCGCGATGCCGCCAGTCGCCGCGGCCGCCGAGCCGGGCGCGCCCGGGTGCGAACCACACGACGACCGGCCGCCCGCCCCGCGCCAGCCCCATGACCACCGCAACTGCCCGATCTGCAAGGTCATCTTCACCGGCGCGCACCGTTTCGCGGCCGACACCGCGCCGCCGGTCCTGATCCTCCGCGCCCTGCCCATTGGCCCCGCGCCCCACGCCCGCGCCGAGGTTCTGCCGACCCGTTCGTGGCACGCCGCGCGGCCGCGCGGCCCGCCGGCGCGTCCCGACCCCGCCCGCGTCTGACCGCGCCGTTGTCGCGCTCAGCGGCCCCCCGAACATCCATCGTGCCTGCTCATCCGTTTCGCACCGAAGGTCGTGCCGTGCACGGTCGCGCCTCATGCGCCCTGCGCCGGCAGATCGGAGCGTGTCATGGTTCCCGTTCGTCGCGCGTTCACGCTCATCGAGTTGCTTGTCGTCATCGCGGTCATCGCGCTGCTGGTTGGTCTGCTGCTGCCCGCGCTGGGCGCGGCCCGCCGCTCGGCCCGCGCGACGGCATGCCTGGCCAACATGCGCTCGCTGGCGCTCTGCCAGGCGATGTACGCCGATGACCACCGCGGCGCGCTCGCCGATGTCGGCCTGGCGCACGGCGGCGCGGGCGACCCCGACCTGTCGTGGGTGAACACGCTCGCCGAGTACTACGCCAACCCCGCCGTCCTGCGGTCGCCCGGCGATTCGAGCGCGTTCTGGCCGGCCGAGCAGGGCGGGCAGGGGCAGGCGATCAACGGCGCGCACCGCGTGAGCAGTTACGCGATGAACAACTACCTCTCCCGAACCTACAACCCCGGCCTCTCGCCACGCGAGCCCTACGACAACATCAGCAGGATCCCCATCCCCTCGGCCACGGTGGTGTTCCTCATGCTCGCGCGCGAGGGCGACTTCGCCGTGTCCGACCACGTTCACGTCGAGAACTGGGGACAGGGCGCCCAGCCGCCCCTTCGCGCCTCGCAGCAGGCCCAGATCAACGCCTGGGGCGGGCCCGCGCGGTCGTTCGCGGCGCGGGCCAACTACGCCTATCTCGACGGGCGCGCCGCCCTGCACCGCTTCGACGCTGTTTACACCGACTTTGCCATCAACCGCTTCAACCCCGCCGTGGCGCGGTAGTGCGCCACGCGAACATCACGGAAGAAAGAGTTGCCTATGAAGACCCTCATCACGATTCTCGCGACCACATGCGCCGCATCCGGCGCACTTGCCCAGCACGCCGGCGACGTCTTCCTCACCGTCGAGTCCGGGCGGATCGCCACCAATCTCCAGCCGCAGCCCGGCCAGATCGACCCGGCACGCGTCTTCCTCGCCGAGATGGGCGAGATCGAGCCCCACTTCTCCGACGAGCCGGGCTTCGACTGTCTCCCCGGCACGTTCCCGACGCCCAGCGCGATCGGCTTCCGCCTGCGCGGGCCGGTGCAACGCTGGAACGGCTCGCGGCTGGCGGCGGACAGCGCGCCCATCTTCGCCGCGGCCTACGCCACCCTCGGGCCGGTGTTCTCGCCGGAATGCAACCTGGTGGTGGACGGGTTCACGATCCCCGTCGGCGCCAACGGCACCTGGCACAGGCACATCGAGTTCACACGGCTGTCGCCCGATGGGCCCGGCGTGTTCGTGGTCGAACTCGAGTTGTTCAGCACCGCGGCGTCGATCGCGCCATCGCGCCCCTTCTGGTTCGTCTTCAACGACGGCGCGGACGAGGCCGATCACGATGCCGCGGCGGAATGGGTGGAGGAGCACCTGGTGCCGCAGCGCTGCCCGGCGGACTTCGACCGCGACGGCGAAGTGGGCGTTCCCGACATCTTCGCCTTCCTGACGGCGTGGTTCGCCGGACCGGCCTCGCCCGAGGCCTGGCGAGCGGATGTTGACGGCTCGTGCGCCGCCGACGTGCAGGACATCTTCGCGTTCCTTGGCGCGTGGTTCGCCGGCTGCCCATAGCGCCGGCGAAACCGTTGTGGCGGAGCGGCCCCGGCGGGTCGGGCGCGGCCGCGCTCGCCCGCCCGCCTTCGCCGCGCGCTGCGCGCAGCGTGCAGGGCGTGTATGCTGTAGAGCCGAACAGCACTCGGTACGACGCGAGGACTTGCAGCATGGCCGCCCCTTCTCCGCAGGCAGTGAATCAGGTTCCGGCTCTGCCGCTGACGCTTGACCCGATCCACGGCCCGCCCCTCCCGCCCATCGAGGTCCCCGCAGGACAATCCATCGGCATCGGCCGTTCCTCGGCCTGTCAGGTCGTGCTGGCCGATGAGGCCGTCTCCCGCCGCCACGCCTCTATCCACCAGGCCAACGGAACCTGGTTCATCACCGACCTCGGCAGCCGCCACGGCACGATGGTCAACGCCGTCCGCCTCGAAGCCAACGGCATGGCCCCGCTCCGAATGGGCGATCTCGTCGGCATCGGCCCGTGGACCTTCCGCGTCCGTGTCGGCGCGGCATCGGGCGGCGCGGGCCTCGTCACAACCGTCGATACCGTCGGCCGGCAGCGCGTCGAGCGCGTCGCCGAGCGCGAACTGGCCGCGATCACCCAGCAGCGGCTCACGCTCATGATGTCCTGCGCCGCCTCCGTCGCCGGCGCGGCGGACAAGCAGAGCCTCGCCGACATCGTCCTCAAGGCCGCGGTCGAGGGCACCGGCTTCCCCCGGGCCGCGCTGCTCGAAGAGGCCGGCGGCGATGGCGCCGAGGTCCGCGTCATCGGCGAGGTCGATGCCTCAGGACGCAGCGCGGGCGGAGCGACCTTCAGCCGGTCCCTCATCGCCGCCGCCAAAACCGGCGAAATGGTCCGCCTCACCGGCGACTCGCCCATGAACACCGGCGAGAGCATCATGCGCCTCGGCATCCAGACCGCACTCTGCGCCCCCATCGTCATCGGCTCCACCGTCGGGGCCTACCTCTACCTCGACTCGCGCGAGGGCGAGGCCGCACGCGGCGGAATGGGCCGCACCGTCGTGCAGGCCGATGCCGCGGCGTTCTGCCAGGCCATCGCCAAGATGTGCGCCATGGCGCTCAACAACATCAACGCCCGCGAACTCGAAGAGCGCCAGCGCGACCTCATGCGCGACCTCACCACCGCGCAGGAGGCTCAGCGACTCATCATGCCCCCCGACGAGGGACAGATCGGCATGGTCCGTTACGCCGTCCGGCAGAAGTCCGGACGCTTCGTCGCCGGCGACCTGTTTGACGTCGTCGATCTCGGCCCCGGCCGCGTCGGCGTCTTCCTCGGCGATGTCGCGGGCAAGGGCATCGGCGCGGCGATCCTCATGGCCACCGCCCAGACACACCTCAACGCATCGCTCAAGGTCCACAACGACGCCGCCAAAGCCGTGCGCGAAGTGAACGCCTACATCTCCCAGCACTCCGCGGCCAATAAGTTCATCTCGCTCTGGCTGGGCATCTTCGATGCCAACGACCGCAGCGTCACCTACGTTGATGCGGGCCACGGCCACTGGCTCTACCTCACGCCGGGTCAGCAGATGGGCCGCATCGACGCCGCGGGCGGAATCCCGCTCGGCATCGATGGCGACTTCGAGTACAAGTCCGCTCGTCTGGAAATGACGCCGCAGACCCGCGTCATCGTCTTCTCCGATGGCGTCGTCGAGCAGCCGGGCCCCGGCGGGCCCGATGGCCGCGAGGAACTCTTCGGCCTGCAACGCGCCATCGACTGCCTCGACCCCACCGGCGCGGTCAACGAGGATGTGCGACGGATGTTCGAGGCGGTCTTCAAATACGCCCAGACCGACTCGCTCGCCGACGATACCACCGTCGCGAGCGTGCAGATTCTCTGACCCCCCGCGCCCCTTTCGCCCCCTTCGCGCCCGGCGCACGCAATTCCCGGGCAACAACAAAAAAACCCCGGCCGCGGGGCCGGGGTTTGTGTGTCGTTGTTTTCTCACTGACCTGAAGGTCAGTGGCACGCATTACCGCTTCGAGAACTGGAAGCGGCGGCGGGCGCCGGCCTGGCCATACTTCTTCCGCTCGACCTCGCGGGCATCGCGCGTCAGGAATCCGGCGTTGCGGAGGGCGTCCTCGGTCGTCGGGTCAAAGTCGCGCAGGGCGCGGGCGATGCCCAGACGCAGCGCCTGCGCCTGGCCCATGAATCCGCCGCCCGAGAGCCGAACGATCACGTCCATCTTGCCCAGCGTGCTGGTGACGCGCAGCGGCGCGTACGCATCGTTGCGGTCGCGCTCCTCGGCGAAGTACTGATCGACCGGCTTGTACTTGTCGCCGCCGACCTGCACCTTCACCTCTCCGTTGCCCCCGGCGTTCGGGCGGATGCGCACCCGCGCCACCGCGCGCTTGCGCCGGCCCGTGCCCCACCACCACCCGTGCTTGGGCTCGGCCGGCGTGCGCACACGCCGCTTCATCTGCTCGGGCTTGGCGATGTCCGCCGGGTTGATCGTCGAAAGGCCGGTGATCGAAGGGTTGTTGATCTGCGTCATGGTTCAGCCTGGACTGGTGTTGGTCGTCTTGCGTTCAACTCGCGGCGTGCCGCGCAGGTGATTGGAAAGGGGGGGGTGGGGGTGGGTGGGCGGGGGGGGCAGGGGGGTCAGATGGTCATCGCGACCGGCTGCTGCGACTGGTGCGGATGGTCGGCCCCCGGGTAGACCTTGAGTTTGGCGAGCATGTGCCGGCCGATGCGGTTCTTGGGCAGCATGCGCCGTACCGCATCCTCGATGAGTTTCTCGGGCCGCCGCTCGCGGAGCGAGCCGTAGGTCTCTTCCTTCAGGCCGCCGGGGAAGCGCGTGTAGCGCTGCTTCATGTTCTGCTCGGCCTTGGCCCCCGTCATGCCCACCTTCGAGCCGTTGACGACGATGACGAAGTCGCCGCAATCCACGTGCGGGGTGTACTCGGGGCGGTGCTTGCCCGTCAGCACGGTCGCCACGTCAACCGCAAGGCGGCCGAGCGAGACATCCGTCGCATCGACGATGCGCCAGGTCTTGGCGGGAACGGTCTGCGGCGTGGCGAAATAGGTCTGGCGTCGCATGGCCGGAAACTCCTGTCGAACCGAGAGAGGACCGAAGCGCAAACTCCGGGCCCCGGGGTGCGGGGTGAACTCGCCGCCTACCGGGCGGGGCGGGCCTGTCCATGCAGGGACAGGCAGGATTTCAAGGCGTTTCCGCCGCGCAAAGCCGCCGCGGCAGAAGAGCAAGGTTAGGCGGGATCAGTCTCGGGTCAAATCGGCCGCGAAGGAGCAGGACCAGGTCCGCTTCGCCGCCCGAACCCCGAACCAGAGAAACTCGCATCTTTCAGGAACTTCAGCATTCGCGGCGGGCGCATCGCGTGGTAGGCTGCTTCCCGGAAGAGAGGGCGGCCCGCTTTGTCCATCGCCAGGAGACCGCCCATCCCGCACGCAAGCCCCGGACAACCTATCGGACGTGTTCCAACTTTCCCCTCTCCCCGTTGCTCTGAACGGGGAGAGGTGGTCGCGCAGCGACCGGTGAGGGGGCCTTGGTTGGCATTCCCCTCTCCCCGTTGCTTTGAACGGGGAGAGGTGGTCGCGCAGCGACCGGTGAGGGGGCCTTGGTTCGCTTTCCCCTCTCCCCGTTGCTCTGAACGGGGAGAGGTGGTCGCGCAGCGACCGGTGAGGGGGCCTTGGTTCGCCTTCCCCCGGTCGCCGGGGAGAGGTGGCGAGGCCGAAGGCCGAGACGGTGAGGGGTTCTGCCGGTTCGCACCTTCCCCCCTTCACTCCCCTCACCCCCCTCGCTGCGCTCGGGGACCTCTCCCCGCTGTGGCGGGGAGAGGGGAGTTGTCTTTCGCTTTCCCCTCTCCCCGTTGCTTTGAACGGGGAGAGGTGGTCGCGCAGCGACCGGTGAGGGGGCCTTGGTTCGCTTTCCCCTCTCCCCGTTGCCCTGAACGGGGAGAGGTGGTCGCGCAGCGACCGGTGAGGGGGCCTTGGTTCGCTTTCCCCTCTCCCCGTTGCTCTGAACGGGGAGAGGTGGTCGCGCAGCGACCGGTGAGGGGGCCTTGGTTCGCTTTCCCCCGGTCGCCGGGGAGAGGTGTCGAGGCCGAAGGCCGAGACGGTGAGGGGTTCTGCTTTCGCTTTCCCCTCCTGCTGTTTGAACGGGAGAGTGGTCGCGCAGCGACCGGCAGGCCTTGGTTCGTTTTCCCTCTCCGCTGCCCTGAACGGGGGAGAGTGGTCGCGCGGAAGACCGGTGAGGGGGGCCTTGGTTTGCTTTCTCTCTCCCCGTTGCTCTGAACGGGGAGAGGAAACGCGCGGGCACCGGTGAGGGGGCCTTGTTCGCTTTCCCCGTCGCCGGGGGAGAGGTTTGAGCAGGCCGAAGGCCGAGACGAGGGGTTCCCGCGCGCGCTCGCACCTTCCCCCTTCACTTTCACCCTCGCGCAAGCTGGGACCTTCCCGCGGTTGCGGGAGAGGGGAAGAAGCGGAAGAGGCGCATTCGCGCGTTGTTGGCTTCTAATCATCGCCAGAAAATCGTTGCCCGGCGGTTTCACATCGACCCCCTCTCCGGCATCGACTTCTGTTCGGCAAACCACTTCGGCAATGCCCCGTGGATGGGGACCATCCGCCGACGAAGTGATGATGCCATCGGCCGCGGCGGCGGGGGCATCACGAGTATTTCATCGGTCGCTGAGGTCACGACCAGCCAGTGGGTGCAGTTCTTCAACGCGGCGTACGACCACTGGTGGGAGGGGTGACCGCCAGGCTTGACGCCGCCGACCGTTCTGGGGCGCGCAGGCACGACGCTGATCAACAACTTTGAAACTTCAACGCGCGGCGGTGGCAGGGTGCCGCGGGCAACGAATGCGGCTCGGGGAACATCTCCCGCGATGGCCGCGATGTACTGCAACTTCCCGCACAACGTGGAGCCGACATAGCGGGGCCGGGCGGGGGTCGCCGCGGAACTTCCAGCGCGTACGACGCATGCACCTTTCTTGGTCCCAACGGCATGGGGTGGCTTGTCGATCAGGTCACCCGGGCTTCCCCAAGCAAGTGGTACTTCATCCTGATGCGTGGATGAGTGGATCAAGGCTGCTCATTACGACCCGCACCGCTACGGGCAGAACCAGGGGGGATACTGGCTGTTCTCGAACTCAACCGACGAGTGGATTCCCGGCGGCCCGCCGGGCGTGAACATCAATCCGTTTCCAGGCGCACCCGGCCCTAACCCCAATGGCCCGATTGCGCAGGCCAACTACGGATGGGACACCTTCACCTTCCCCGGCTACGGCAGCCCATTCAATGTGCTCCTTGGTGCATATCCCGATGTGCAGAGCCCGTGGGGGTTGCTGGATGTCGCAGGGGCGACGAGCGAGTGGACGGAGCAAGTCTTCTACGGCGCACTTGAGGGACCGAGGTTTAGGTATCTCGAAGGCAGCTACTGGGGCGGAGCACCGGGCTACGGCGTTGCCGACACCGTTTGGTCCACGTACGGCGCGCTGACGCCAAACTTGGCTCCCTTCGACAGCGGATTCCGCATTGCGTCAACAGTCCCCGGTCCCACCGGTCTGGTGGTGCTTGCTTCCGGGTGTGTCCTCGTGGTTGTCCGAAGAAAACGAGAGTAGGAAGACATGAAAATCAGACATCTTGTCGGGCTCGCCAGCGCGTCCCTGCTGGCGAGCGGGGTATCGGTTCAGGCACAGACCCCCATCCGGGTCGAGGTGACCGGGCAGGCGACTACATTTCACGCTTCCGGGGCGAGCATCCCGCTCACCATCAACAACACCATCACCGGCACCGTGCAGGTCAAGATCTACGACGAGAACTCGCTCGACGTCAACGGCGGCGTGCAGACCAACAGCATTGGGGCAGTGACGATCACAGGTACGGTCGGCACTTCAGGCACACTTCTCGTGGAAGTGCTCATCGCAGATGGTGATGGGTTCTTCAGCTTTCCAGCCTTTCCTGACACGAACATGCTTGTCGGCGCTCTCGACTTCGCCGGTCTCTCCTTCAGCAGCACCGGTCTCCGCGATATGGCCCGAGTAGCCGTTGCGGTAGCAGGCGACATCACCGGCAACATCGAAGCCGGCGCGATCCGCCGCATCCAGGCGCAGGGCCGTGTCCGGCCCGATCGTGTTGAGGCCTTCCCAGTGGGCACGGCCGTCTTCCCGGCCGATCATTGATCGATGCCCAACCCTTCCAACCCCTATCCCAACCCACAACTCACCGCCGCGTTCGGCCCGGCCAGTGCCGGCCCTGGGGGAGGGGGGCGATCAGCGGATGGCCGAACCCCCATCGCCCGCGCCGGCAACGGCCCATGGTGGATGTGGGTGCTGCTCATCATCCTCGTCGCGGCGGTGGTCGTGCGGCAACAGTGGCCCAAGCCCACCGAGCCCGACTTCGCCGCGCGGGCCGCGGCGGGAAAAATCAAGTATCCCGCGGTGTCCATCGAGTACACGCTGCCCGCCAAGATGTACTTCGGGCTCAAGGGCCTTTCGCCCGATCCCAACCTGCCGCGCATGCTGCAGGAATCGGTCGACTCCGCGGCGGGCTTCGCCGACCTCTGGCCGCAGAAGCCATCGTTCCTGCCGGCGGTTCGGCCCAAGCCCGATGCGCCGCCGCCGCCCGCGCACGCGCGCCTCTACGCCGCGATCCTCGCCGCCGACACGCTCAACCCTGGCGAGGCCGAGAAGCGCCTCGACCGGCTGGAGTTGCAACTCGATCCCGAATCGCCCCTCGTCGCCGATGTCGCCCTGCTGCGGCGCATGTACGCGGCCGATGCGCCCCCCGCGGCGGAGATCGCCGCGGCGATGGAACCCGCCGACCGCGAAGCCTTCGAGCAGAGGCACGGGCTGTTCGCACGCCTGGCGCTTTCGTTCGGCGATGATGCCGCCGCGGCCCGGCGCGATGCCGCGAGCAGCGGCCTCACCATGCTGCTGACGATCATGTTCTTCGGCGGCGCGGCGGGCCTGGCGATCCTTGCCGGCTTCGCCGTGTTGATCTACTTCGTCATCCTCGCGCTGCAGGGCCGTCTGCGCCGTCGATTCGTGCCGCCGGGGCGGTCCGCCGGCGATGCGGGCGGCGACGCAGGCCCCGGCCAGGGCGTCTGGCTCGAGATGGTCTCGCTCTTTGTCGGCGGGTTCCTGTTCATCGGTCTGGCCGGCGACCTGCTCGGCGCGGCGGGCGTCTCTTGGGCCGGCTTCCTTTCCCTCGGACTTCAGTGGCTGCTGGTGCTCGTCATCTTCTGGCCCGTCGTCCGCGGCATGAGTTGGGAGCGCTGGCGCGGCGAGATCGGCTGGCACAGCGGCCGCGGCGTGGCCAGGGAAGTGGGGGCGGGCCTGCTGGTCTACCTCGCCTGCCTGCCGATCTACTTCTTCACCGCGTTCCTGCTCGTCATCGCCATGCTCATCTGGTCGGCGCTCTCCGGCACCGAGCCGGCCCGTCCCATCGAAGACAACAAGGTCTTCGAGATCGCCTCGTCCGGCAACCCCGTGGTGTTGATACTGATTTTCATGCTCGCCTCGGTGTGGGCCCCGATCGTCGAGGAGTCGATCTTCCGCGGCGCGCTCTACCGCCGCCTGCGCCTCGGGCTCCCGTTCATCGGGGCCGCGCTCATCTCCGCCGCGTTGTTCTCCATCATGCACGGGTACGCCGTGGTCCAACTCGTCCTCGTCGGCGTGCTCGGCCTGATGTTCGCCATCATCCGCGAGTGGCGCGGCTCGATCATCGGCGCCGCGGCGGTGCACTGTGTCCACAACACCGTCGTGTTCACCTTCGCCGTGCTCCTGCTGGGACAGGCCGCGAGTTGAGTCGGATGCACGTCGCCACTCCCTGGCGTTCTCTACACTCATGCCTCTCGCCTCGGAATGGCGGGTACCCGATATACAGGAGAGCGCACATGCTCAGGTCCATTGGCTTCGGCATCGCGGCATCGTTGTTAGGCGTTATGGTGTTCGCGCTCGCCGGCGGACATGGCGCGGCCCAACCCGCGGCCGTTCCCAGCGTGGCGAAGGTGCCCGATCCTCTCGACCCCGTCGCCTATCTCGCGGGCCGCTGGGTGAAGGTCGATCAGAGCGGCGCGGCCGAGGAGCACTGGTCTTCGCCGCGCGGCGGCGCGATGATGGGCATGTTCCGCTTGGATCGGCGCGATGGATCGCCCGTCCTGTTCGAGATTCTCACGATCACCGCCGAGGGCGACGACCTCCTGCTTCGCCTGCGGCACTACTCGCCGCGACTGGTCGCCAAGGAAGACAAGGACAAGCCGATGACGCTGAAACTCTCCGAGCACGGCGAGCGCCGCGTCGTCTTCTCCGCGCACGAGCACGCCGCCGACCTCTCGCGGATCGTCTACCACTGTCCGACGGCCGACACGCTGAAGATCACGGTGGAGTTCGCCGCGAACGATGGCGAGGAGCGCGACCCGCTTCAGTTCGAGTTGAAGCGCGAAGCCCGATGAAGTGAGAGTCAGGCCAGCATCGCCGCGCCGGCCTCGGCCACCGCCGACCGCCACGCGCTCTCGCCGAGCCGCTCGATCGAATCGGGGCCGAGCCGCTCGATCACCCGGTCGAGCACGGCGTCGAGTTCGCGCCCGCGCCGCCGCGCCTCGGCATACGGCACGGTCGAAAAACTCACCAGGTTGTACTGCGGGTGTACGCGATCGGGGAACGCGTCGTGCAGGGTCTGCTCGACGCGCTTGCGGTAGCGGAACGCGGGCGAGCCGACCTTGTCGCGCATCTCCACGAAGTTCTCGATCGCCATGTCGGCGATGGCATCGGCATTGGGCTTGCGCAGCGCGTGATACTCGGCGAGCGCTGCGGGCAGATCGCTTGAGCGGTCGAGGCACTCGGCCAGCACGCGCACATCCTCGAACCCCGCGTTCATGCCCTGGCCATAGAACGGCACAATCGCGTGCGCGGCATCGCCCGCCAGCGCCGTGGCGCGGCGGCCATCGCGCGCCATGCGGAACCACGGCGCGCACCGCACCGTCACCAGCGAACTGGTCGGGTTGGCGAAGAAATCCTGCACCAACGTCGGCATCAGCGGGACCGCATCGGGGTAGTGCGCGCTGAAGAACTCCAGCACACGCGCACGCTCCGCTTCGCTCGGCGCGGCGCTCCGTTCCGCCGCGCGGCGCGCGGCGAGTTCGCCCTCCAGGTGCGCAAACGAGTGCTCGCCCTCGCCCCCCTCAAACGGCCAGAACAGCGTGCACGTGAACGACCCATCGCGGTTCGGCAGCGCGATCATCATCGAACCGCCCCGCGGCCAGATATGCAGCGCGTTGGGCTCGAGGGCGAAGTGGGACCGATCTTCGTGGCACCGCTCCTGGTGGCACCGCTCCTGGTGGCACCGCTCTCCAGAGCGGTGCTCCTGCCCCGGTCTCTTCGCGCCCCGCTCTGGAGAGCGGGGCCACCCCGGGATGTGCAGTTCCTTGTACCCGTGCGCCAGATACGACTGGCTGTACTCGAATCGGTCCGTCTTCTGCATCGCGCCCCGCACGGCGGAGAACGCGCCATCGCCGCCGAAGATCAGGTCCGCCTCGATCACCTCCGCCGCGGCGTTCGGGTTGGCTTCGTCGGCAAACACCGCGCGGCAACGGTCAAGGTCCACGTCGAGGCAGCGGCGATCGAAGATCATCGACACGCCCTGCGAGGCCGCCGCGGCGTGAATCAGCGTGAGATTCAGCCCCCCGCGCGAAACGCTGTTGATCGCATCCGCGGGGTTCTTGGAGTACGGCTGAAAGATCGTGCCCATCGCGCCCGCGTTCGGCGCGGGATGGATCATGCGTCCGGGCATCGGGATGGCATCGCGATCGAGCACCGTGCGATCGAGATCGACTCCCGCCAACCCCCACAGCCCGCGTGCTGAGAGCGCGAGGTTGATGGACCTTCCTCCGATGTAGCCCCTGGCGCGAGGATCGGGACGCCGCTCGACCACGCTGACACGCCAGCCGCGCCGCGCGAAGTACACCGCGGCCAGCGAGCCGACCAGACCAGCGCCGATGATGAGGACATGCCGTTCCATGCAAAATGTATAGCAACTATACAATCAGCGTCGTATCCGAAAACACTCTGGCCCGCTCCAAAGGCCACCAAAAAACCACGGCCAATCGGCGATTCAGTCTCGCGCCGATGCGGCCAGGTCGCGGAGGATCGCCGCGAACCGCCACGCATCGTGGTAGGAGTTGTACAACGGCACAGGCGCAGCGCGCACGACGTCCGGCTCGCGGAAGTCGCAGACCACGCCCATCGAGAGCAGTTTCGAGAGCATCTCGCGGCCGCGGCCGGGAACGCGGATCGAGAGTTGGCACCCGCGCGCTTTGGGATCGCTGGGCGTGAGCACTTCGAGAGGCGCAGGTTCACCCCGCTCCGCAGAGCGGGGCCACCCCGACACCAGCAGTTGCTCGAGGTAGCCGGTGAGTCTGACGGACTTGTCGCGCAGCGCGGCGATGGTCGCACGGTCGAAGAGCGCGAGCGAGGCCCGCACCGCCGCGAGCGAGAGGATCGGCGGGTTGGAGGTGCTCCACGCATCGGCCCGCGCAACGGGCACAAAGTCGGGCCCCATGACAAAGCGCGTCGAAGGATCGTTGCCCCACCACCCCGCGAAACGCGGCAGCGCGGTGTTGCCCAGGTGCCGCTCGTGCACGAACGCGCCGGCGACCGACCCCGGACCCGAGTTGAGATACTTGTACGAGCACCACGCGGCGAAATCGACTCCCCACTCGTGCAGCGCGAGCGGGATGTTGCCCGCGGCGTGCGCCAGATCCCACCCCACGATGATGCCCCGCGACCGCGCGTGCTCGGTGATGCGGGCCATGTCGAACACCTGCCCGGTGCGGTAGTTCACGCCGCCCATCAGCAGCATCGCCGCGCTGTCGGCATGGCGGTCGATCGCTCCGAGAATCTCGTCGGTCGCGAAGACGCCCGTGCGCTCATCGCGCGCGACGAGCCGCACCACGGCATCGCGCTGGTTGAACGCGCCATTCGAGGCCCGCGCGTGAAAGTCCGCCTGCGAGCGGATGGCGTAGGAATCGGATGGGAACGCCGAGTCCTCCATCAGGATGCGGTAGCGATCGGCGCGTGGCCGGTAGAACGAGACCATCAGCAGGTGCAGGTTCACCGTCAGCGAGTTCATCGCGACGACCTCGGCCTCCTTCGCGCCGATGAGGCGAGAAATCGGGCCGCGGAGTTCCTCGTGCGCCGGGTACCAGGGGTGCTGAGCGTGAAAGTGCCCCTCAACGCCGAGCCTGGCCCAGTCATCGAGTTCCTGCATGAGCGCCTCGCGCGTCGATCGCGGTTGCAGGCCCAGCGAGTTGCCGGTCAGGTAGATCGCGGGCTCATCATCGGCGATGGCGAGCGGAGAAGCGCTGTGCGCGGTCGCGGCGGTGCGTCGCAGGTCGCCGGCGAGGGGAAGGTGAAACTCGCCGCGGAACGCGCGGAGCGGGTCGCTCGCATCGAGGTCGAGCGCAAAGGCCTCATCGGTACGGAGCGCATCGGGCATGGGGGATTGTTGGCGCGCGGGCGTGTAGCACGGGCATCCTGCCCGTGCAGTGGAGGGACACGGCCAGGATGGCCGTGCTACGGGAGTCATTCACGGCCAGGATGGCCGTGCTACGGGAGTCATTCACGGCCAGGATGGCCGTGCTACGGGAGTCATTCACGGCCAGGATGGCCGTGCTACGGGAGTCATTCACGGCCAGGATGGCCGTGCTAAAGCCGCAGAAACTCCGCCGCGGTCTTCCACAGCAGTTGCTCGCGCATGGGCTCCGGGATGCCGCGGATCGATTCGATCAGTTGGCCGGGATGCTCTTCGCCGAGGGGGAAGGGGTAGTCGCTCCCCAAGGCAACGCGCTCGGCCCCGAGAAGGCCGGTGATAACGCCGAGCGCGCCCGCATCGTGCACGAGTGAATCGACGTAGAAACTCGCGGGGCGCATCAATCCCTGCGCCGGATCGGTCACACGCATCACCTGCGCGCGCGGGTTGGTCTTCGTGTCCACCGCGCACAGGTCCGGCCGCGCTGCAAAGCCGTGCTCCAGCCGGCCGATGGTGCCGGGAAAACTGCCGCCGCCGTGCGCAAAGCAGATCCGCAGTCGCGGCAGTCTTTCCAGTAATCCCGAGAACAGCACGGAGGCGACGGCCATGCCGGTCTCGGCAGGCATGCCCACCAGCCACGCCATCCAGTACTTGGCGTATCGCGGGTGCGGTTCGGGCGGAACCGGCGGCGGGCCATCGTGAGTCGGCCCCCCAGTCTGACCAAACGTTGCGCCCAGCATGTCCCACGGGTGGACGAAGACGGCCGCGTTCAGTCGCTCCGCGGCCTGAAAGAACGGGAAGAGCGCGGGCTCGCCGATGTTGAGGCCGTTGACGTTGGTGCCGATCTGCACGCCGCGAAGGCCGAGGCCGCCCAGCGCGGTGGGCGTCATGCAGCGTTCGAGTTCGCGGATGGCGAGGTCGATGTCCTGAAGGGGGACGGTGGCGAGTCCTTCGAAGGGGCGCAGGCGTGGCATGGGCTTGCGGCCCATGTCGGTGCCACTCGAATGCGGTTGAGGTTCCGGCACGGCCAGGATGGCCGTGCTACGCACAATCTCGGCGATGTGATCATTCAACAGGCGCGCCAGATCCATCGCATCGCGCGGCCGCGCCCAGTAGGAGAACATGATGGGCACGGTGCTGAGCACCTGCGTGGTGACGCCGGTGCGATGCATGTCGGCGAGCCTCGCGGCGGGGTCCCAGCAGTTGGCCTGCACCTCGCGGAAGAACTTCGGCGGCTTGCTGCCATCGACGCTGCACGACTGGCACATGCGAGCGCACCCGGGCCCGTGGTGATCGAGCGCAACCCACCCCGAATAGCCGGACTTCCGGGTCCAGTCGGGCCATTTCTCGGGCAGGATGTGCGTGTGCAGGTCGATCTTCAAGTGGCGGTGTGTCCTGCCATTGGGGGTCCGGCATTATTGCAGACCCGGCGAAAGAGGGTCTGTTTGAATCTGGTGGCTCTGCTCCTGGGCGTTCATGCACTGCTCTGGAGAGCAGTGCCACCATAGGCTTGGGCCTTGGACGTGACGGCCCTGAGCATGACCGACCTTGCGGACGCGATCGCGCACAAGCGTGTGAGCGCAGAGGAAGCGGCCCGCGCGAGCCTGGATCGCGCTGCGAAGTGCGAGCCCGCCCTGCACGCGTTCCTCGAACTGTTCGAGCGCGAGGCGATCGAGCAGGCCCGCGCGATCGACGCCCGGCTGGCCAAGCACGAGCACCCCGGTCCGCTGGCGGGTGTGCCCATCGCGCTCAAGGACAACATCTGCCTGTCGTGGGGCCGCACCACGTGCGGCTCGCGCATGCTCGAGCACTACCGCTCGCCCTACACGGCCACGGCAGCGCAGCGGCTGATCGACGCGGGCGCGGTGATCATCGGCAAGACCAACATGGACGAGTTCGCCATGGGCAGTTCGTGCGAGAACTCGGCCTTTGGCCCGACGCGAAACCCGTGGGATGTGTCGCGCGTGCCGGGGGGATCATCGGGCGGGTCCGCCGCGGCGGTCGCCGCGGGGATTGTGCCCGGCGCGCTGGGGTCCGATACGGGCGGATCGATCCGCCAACCCGCGGGCTTCTGCGGGATCGTGGGGCTGAAGCCGACGTATGGGCGCGTGTCGCGATACGGGCTGGTGGCGTACGCATCGAGCCTCGACCAGATCGGCCCGCTGACACGGAGCGTGCGCGATGCCGCGCTGCTGATGCAGGTGATGGCGGGGGCCGATGAGCACGATGCGACGGGCTCGCTGCGGGCGATGCCGGACCTGCTGGCCGAACTCGAGGAGCCGGTCAACCGCCTGAACATCGGCGTGCCGCGATTTGCGCGGTCGGGCACGAACCACGCGGCGGTGGGGGATTCGCTGGAGCGTGCCGCGGCGGCGCTGAGCGCGGATGGCGCGGTGGTTCGGGACGTGGACCTGCCGCACGCGGGCCACGGCATCGCGGCGTACTACCTGGTGGCGACGGCGGAGGCATCGAGCAACCTGGCGCGGTTCGACGGCGTTCGGTACGGGCGGCGGGCCGAGGTGCGCGCCGGCGAGGGGCTGGACGACCTGTATTGCCGGTCGCGGAGCGAGGGATTCGGCCCCGAGGTTCAGCGGCGGATCATGCTGGGGACGCACGCGCTGTCGAGCGGTTATTATGATGCTTATTACAATACGGCGTTGAAGGCGCGGCGGCTGATCCGGCGCGATTTTGAAACGGCGTTCGAGACCTGCGACGCGCTGCTGCTGCCCGCCTCGCCGGGTCCGGCGTTCAGGCTGGGCGAGAAGACCAGCGACCCGCTGGCGTTGTACCTTGAAGACGTGTACACGGTCGGGGTGAATCTCGCGGGGCTGCCGGCGGTGACGCTGCGGGCGGGCGCGGCGATGGTGGACGGGCGCGAACTGCCGGTGGGCGTGCAACTGGTGGGCCCGGCGTGGCGCGAGGATCTGCTGCTGCGGATCGCGCGGATGCTGGAGCGGTCGCTGCCGCCGGTCACGGTGGCGGCCGTGTGAGGTCATGGGCGGGTTGTGGTAGAGTGTGGGTCAGGAGTTCGCGCATGCGGTTGCCACGCCTGCTGGCCTATTACCGCGCGTACCCGGAGTTCGACGGGTACAGCGATGAGCAGTGCCGCAAACTGCTGCTGCAGGCGCGGCTGCGGCGCGGCGATGCGGCGTGGGTGCTGCCGCTGCTGGCGGCGGGCGGGTTCGCGGCGGCGTGGTCGGTTATCGCGCTGGGGCTGGTTCGCATCGCGGCCGCGCTGCTCGGGCTGACGCTGACGGGCGAGTCCACGCTGCTGGGGGTGTTCATGTTCGTGACGCCCGCGTTCATCGTGGTGTACTCGTGGGTGCGGCGGTCGATGCTGGTGCGGTCGGTTCGTCGGCTGGTGAACCGCGCGGCGTGCCCGTTCTGCGAGTTTTCGCTGGTGGGGTTGCCGGTGAAGATCAACACGGTTCGCTGCCCGGAGTGCGGCGAGAAGGTGCGGCTGAGCGAGCACGGGATCCGTCATGAGGATCTTCGGCCCGGTCTGCCCTACCCGCCCTCATCGGCGGGAGAGTGGGCGCGCCGCGCGTGAGAGTTCCGCTTTCCAAGATCTACCGCGCGTTTCCGGAGTTCGATCCGTTCCCGGATGCGGAGTGCGAGCGGTACATCCGCTATGCGTACCAGCAGGCGCGGATGCGGATCGGGTGCATCCCGTTGGTGGTGTTTGTGGTCTCGCTTCCGTTGTACGCCGTTTTGCTGAGCGCTTCGGTGGCGGGGCTGATGTACGTGGGGATCGAACTGCCGGAGGGGTATCTGATTGTCCCGGTGCTGCTTAGCGCGAGCGTGGTGGGCGTGCCCGCGTTGCTCGCGTTGCTGTCGCGCGACGTGGTGCTGCGGCGCGTGCTGAAGGACCGGCTGCGCACGGCGCGCTGTCCGAACTGCGAGTTCAGCCTGCTCGGGTTGCCGGTGGTCGAGGGCGCGACGAGGTGCCCGGAGTGCGGCACGCAGATCGTGCTGAGCATGCACAACCTGACGCCGCGGGACCTGGAGATCCGTCGGGAGGAGCAGGACGCGCGGCCGAACGACGCGGAGGCCGCCTGGGAAACTCCGGGCAAGCGCGGGGCAACGGAAGGCTCATCGGGCGGCGTCAGGCCTTCTTGATCACGTCGAACGGGCGGTACGAGCCTTCGAGAATCTTGCGCGAGTCGGCCCTGAGCCAGTTTTCGAGAATCGCGGCGTAGACGCCGCGGAAGTCGGTGTTGTACTTGAGGTCGCCCTGGTCGAGGTCGGTGAGCGAGGGGTGTTTTCCGTGGACACCGGCCTTGACCATGGGGCCGAAGAGGAACATGGGGGCGGCGGTTCCGTGGTCGGTTCCGCCGCTGGCGTTCTGTGCGACGCGTCGGCCGAACTCGGAGAAACTCATGGTGAGCACGCGGCCGTCGTTGCCCTGCTTTTTGAGGTCTTCGTAGAAGGCCTTGAGGGATGAGGCGAGCGTGTCCATGAGTTGGGCGTGTCGGCCCTGCTCGCCGCCCTGGCCGGCGTGGGTGTCGAAGCCGCCGAGGTTGGCGTAGTAGACGCGGGTCTTGAGCCCGGCGCGGATCATGCTGGAGATCATCTGCAACTGGCGCGAGAGTTCGTTGTTGGGGTAGGTCGAGAGGGGGCGCTGCGCGACGGCGCGGCGGATCTGCTCGCTGGAGATCTGCGCATCGAGCGCGGTGCGCATGAGGAATCCGGCGTTGGTGTCGGAGGAAACGCCTTCGACGACGCCGCGACGGTTGATCTGCTCATAGGGATCGTCAAGGGAGGCGTGGACATCTTTTCCGAGCCAACGGAAGAGGTTGGGGTCCTCGAAGCCGATGGCGCGCGACAGGCGGCCCTGCATGGCGAGCGGGGCCTCGCGTCCGATGGCGATTCCGGCCATGGGCTCGGGCTCGGGCTTGCCGCCGTCTCCGACTCCGCAGCACTCGGCATCGAAGTAGCGGCCCAGCCAGCCATCGCCGGTGGCGGAGGTATCGGCGGTGTGCCAGATGTCCATGGACTTGAAGTGGGAGCGGTTGGGGTTGGGGTAGCCCACTCCCTGCACGATCGCGCAGAGCCCCTCGTCGTGCAGGTCCTTGATGCCGCGCATGTTGGGGTGCAGGCCGATGCCCGCGGTTTTGTTGAGGCGCAGCACGTTGTTTTCGCGGATGCCGATGGAGGGGCGGGCGCGGTAGTAGTTCGCATCGCCGAATGGGACGACGCTGTTGAGGCCGTCGTTTCCGCCGCCGAGTTGCACGACGACGAGGATGTGGTCGGTCGGCACGCCGGGGATGGCGGTCATGAAATCGGCGGGCATGGGCAGGCCGAGCGCGGAGCGGTTGATGAACGCGGGGACGGTGACCGCCGCGGAAGTGAGCACCAGCCCTGTCGAGAGGAACTGCCGGCGTGTGAAGGCGATGGGGTCGGACATGGTGAGGCTCCAGTGGGCCGGATCGCAGACGAACGGGGGTGGGCTAGCAGAGTTGGTATTCGGGCATGGCGGTCACGAGCAGCAGCAGGGCGGTGACGGTTTCGGGCGTGATGCGGCCGCCGTGCTGGTGGAGGAACGAGGTGAGTGTTTCGCGGTTCCGGGGCGTGTTGTTGCCGAGGGTGAACCGGAGCACATAGTCGGCGACGGCGTCGGGCTCGATGGTCGCGCCGGAGTCTCGCAGGTCGGCGAGCAGGTCCGACGGGTCGTACTTCTCAACGTCACGGAGCGCATCGCGCCGGCCGGCGGGCAGTTGCCCGGTGAGGAGGAAGCAGAGGATGTTCTGGCGGGTGTAGAGCGTGCTGGTGTTGATCCAGGCGCGGCCGCCATCCCAGCCCTTGACGCTGGGGGGGAAGAAGAGGTTCTGGCCCATGAGGCCGAGGGCATCGGCGAGAACGCCGATGTCGCGCACGGGGGTGTTGAGCGAGCGGACCGCGCCGACGACCAGTTCGGTCGGCGACTTGATCACCTCGTTCATGAGCGCGGGCTCGTAGAAGTGCTCGGACAGGAGCAACTGGCGCAGCACGGGGCGGATCGCGTAGCGCGAGGAGACCATCGTCGCGGCGAGGCGGCGGATGACGGCGTCGGCGGGGCCATCGACCTCGGGCCGGCCGGTGGGGAAGTCTGCCGCGAAGAAGCGGTACAACTTCCGGGCCATGAAGCGGGAGCACGCGGGCTGCTTGAGGATGGCGCGGACAAAGCCGTCGCCGTCGAGTGCGCCGCGTTCGCCGAGGATGACCTTGGGCCCGTCGTCGTGGTTGTTGCGCTGGAAGACGAACTCGTCGTCGTTGAAGGTGTAGCCGGTGAGCGCGCGGGCGCCTTCCTTGATGTCCTGCTCGGTGTAGTTGCCGACGCCGAGGCTGAAGAGTTCCATCAGTTCTCGGGCGAGGTTCTCGTTGGGGCGGCCCTTGCGGGAGTCGTTGTTGTCGAGGTAGGCGATCATCGCGGGGTCGCGGATGATGGCGAAGAGCAGGTCTCCGAAGTTGCCCGTGGCGTTGCGGCGGAACAGATCGTTCTGCCGGAACATGTGGTAGGAATCTTCGATGGTGCGGTAGGAGGTCGCGAAGTGCCCGTGCCAGAAGAGTGTCATTTTCTCTTCGAGCGGTCGCGGCGTCTCGATCATGCGTTTGAGCCACCACCGCTGGATTTTTCGCATCTGCTCGCGGTCGTTCTGCTCGGCGCGCTGCCGCTGGGCGCGGAGGCGATCGACGGCGGCCTCGTCGCCGCGCATTCGGGCGCGGGCGATCTCGCCGCGCTCCTCGGCGTTCATGGGGCGCATGATGTCGCGGTCGAAGAGCGTGCCCTTCACGTCCTCGGTGGGGATGGCGTCGTAGTTGAGGAGGTAATCGACGGATCGCTCGGGCCCCCACGAAGCGAGCGTCTGGATCTGCTGGGGCGTGCCGCCGAAGCCGGCGCGCCACAGAAGGTGGCGGGCCTGCTCGAAGCCGAAGTCGCGGGCGCGGATGGGGGCGAGGGACGAACTGATGGGCCTGCCGCGGACTCGCCGCGCAGAACCGCCACCCGGGTCATCCGGGGGCGATGCCGGCCCAGTTGCGGCGGGCGTTGCGGGCGGGACCATGGGACGTCCAAACAGGTGACGCGGCATGGGCGGCACTCCCTCGTGTTCGATACGTCGGCCAAACGCCCACGGTATCACGGAATTGCCGGGTTCCCGCGAGTAATTCGGGGCGGCGGGCGCATTTCGCCCGGTTTATCGAACCATCCGCGGCGAGACCGCTCGTCCTCGCGGAGAAACGGTCGATCGGCCCGTCTCAGGCCGTGGCGCGGCGGAGGATCCACCGCGACCAGACAAAGCCGAGCGCGGCGAGCGCGACCAGCGCGGCGCCGTTGGCCTGGTGGGCGGTCCGGATGAGCGCCTCCAAAGGCGATGCGGCGGTCCGATGTTCTCCGCCGACGAAGAACGCCGCCCACCCGAGGGCGAACTGCAGGCCGACGACGATGACCATTCCCCAGCCGATGCGGCCGAGGGTGCAGGCGAGATCGACCGCGCCGGGCTCGTTGCCGAGCGGGGCGGGCTGGCCCTCTTCGGCGGGCCGGGTGAGCGCCATCGCGGCGAAGCCGGCCAGCAGCGCCAGCAGCACGATGACGAGGGAGAAGCCGGCGTGTGTCCAAAGAGCGTGGCCGCTGCGCATGTGGCGGTACATCGCGCCGAAGACCAGTTGGAGGATGAGCGCGTGCGTGAAGCCGGTGGCGAAGGCCTTGAAGCGCCGGTGCGCGCGGTTGGGGGGAACGCGGAGCGCGGATTTGAAGAGAGGCGAGAGCGCGGCCGCGAGGGCGACGATCACGCCAAACACCACCTGGGCGAGCACGCCGTGCAGCATGGCCATCGCGCGGTTGTCGCTGGCGGCATCGGTCGAGCCCATGAGGACGCGTCCGCCGCCGATCACGCCCTGCACGATCACCAGGGCCAGCGCGACGCCCGCCAGCACGCATACCCACCTGCGCCGGTCAACGATCCACACCCACGCCGCGAGAACGACCGTCATCAGGCCGATGAGCGAGCCGAAGAGGCGGTGCGAATGCTCGAGATAGGTCGCGGCGTCGGAACGCGGCCCGAGCGGGTAGAGGAACATGTTCGAGCCGTAGGTGTTGGGCCAATCGGGCACGGCCATGCCCGAGTCGGTGCTGGTCACGAGCCCGCCCACCACCAGCAGCGGCACGATGCCCACCGAAACAACGATGCCGAACCGCGACAGGCTGTCGCTGCCTGCACGCTCGCGCGGCAGAAGCGCGCTGGCGAAGCCGCCGACCAGCCCCAGCAGGGCACCGAGCGCCACGAACCCCGGAACGATGAGCCAGACGGGCGGCAGCGCCGAGTTGCCCGGCGCGCCGACCGGGCCTTCGGGCGTGGCGTCGGGCACGATCTTGGAACCAAGGATGAGCAGGCCGACCAGTCCGCCGACCACGCCGGAGAGCAGGCCGATGGGGACGCGTCGTGGGTCTCCGACCCAGCCGATCGCCGCGGCGGTTGCGATGACCCAGACGCCCAGGAGCAAGGGGATGCTCGTGGACTCGGCCATTCCGATCCACGGGAGGTGGGTGATGAACCAAGCGGACCAGACGGCGACCGCCGCGGCAAAGCCAACGACGATGGCTCGCCCGGGGAGGCCGCAATGCGACGAATGACCGGGTGTTGGAGGAAGGGAATCAGTCATTTCCTGCTCCGAGGGGTCGTCGCGTCTGGTTGAGACTGAATCTCATTTGAGAATGATGGCTGTCTCGCCTTGACAGAGTAGGAACATACCTGCGAGACTTCCTGCCTGACCGCAAATCTTGCTCTTGAGCGGGAATGCGCGGTCGATAACGGAGCCCGTTTGACGGGACGGCGCGGCGGCCCAGCCGCGTCGGCGGCGCAGCATCAGGCTGGAGGAAGCACACACGTGTCCACCATCTTCCCGAAGTGGTTCAACAAACTGCCGCCGTTGATTCTCGCGGGTGTTCTCGGCGGCGGGAGCGCGGCGGTCGCGGGCGTGTGGTACTACGCGACGCCGAAGTTCTGGCGAGTCGGGTACATGCCTTCGCAGCCGTTCCTGACTTCTGACTATGAGGATGTGCTGTATCGCGAGGCCAACCCTCGAGTGCCGGGGGTGACCTATCCCGGGTTCAGCCACCAGATTCACGCGGGCAAACTGGGGATGGACTGCCGCTATTGCCACAGCCACGTGGAGGAGTCGCCGGAAGCGAACATCCCCAGCGCGAGCACGTGCATGGGCTGCCACGCCGAGGGCCACGTGGATGAGAAGTTCGCGCGGCCGGCGCACCTGCGGTTCGTGCGTGACGCGTGGGCGAACGATGAATCGATCCAGTGGCGCCGGGTGCACAAGTTGCCGGACTACGTCCGCAACTTCCCGCACAACGTTCACATCAACGCGGGTGTGTCGTGCTTCTCGTGCCACGGCAACATCATGGAGCAGGAGGTCGTGCACCAGGTCGAGCCGCTCTCGATGAGTTGGTGCCTTGACTGCCACCGCAACCCGGAGCCGCACCTGGTGCCGCGGGACAAGGTGACGGACCTGTACTGGGTCCGCAACCAGTTCCGGAGCACGAAGTTGCTGAACACGGCGAGCAGCGGGCTGGGCGGTCTGGACTCGGGCACGCCGGGCGGCGCGGCGCTGTTGAACGGCCTTCGCGAGCACGATCTGCACCTGCTGCCGGAGAACTGCGGCGCCTGCCACTACTGACCGGACACATCGAACTCGAACCTTCGGCGAGACCCCGATCGGACCTCGCGACACGGATCACACGCGATGAGCATCGACCAATGCCATTCGACAGTCGGCCACCTGCCCGCGGCCAAGCCGCGCGAAACGCCGCACGAACTCGTGGGCGCCAACGGTCGCGCCTATTGGCGCGGGCTGGATGACGCCGCGGACACGCCCGAGTTCCGCGACTGGCTGGAGCGCGAGTTCCCGGCGGGCGCGTCGATGATCAACGGCGAGACGCGTCGGACGTTCCTGAAACTGATGGGCGCCTCGGTCGCGTTGGCGGGCGCGGCGACGATTCCCGGTTGCCGCCGGCCCGATCACAAGATCATGGCGTTCTCGCGCGAGGTGCCCGAGGACATGGTGCCGGGCAAGCCGGTGTACTACGCAACGAGCATGCCGCTGCCGGGCGGCGGGGCCGAGGGCCTGCTTGTCGAGACGCACGAGGGCCGGCCGACGAAGGTTGAGGGCAACCCGAACCACCCGATCAACCGCGGCAAGAGCAGTTTGTGGTCGCAGGCATCGATCCTCGAGTTGTACGACCCGGACCGTCTGAAGGACCCGGTGTACGTTCCCTCGGGCGCGGATGTGCCGCGATCGTGGAAAGACTTCGCGGTGTGGTCGAAGCAGCACTTTGCGCGGCTGGCCGAGCGTCGGGGCGATGGTCTGGTGTTCATGGTGGGGCGGAAGAGCAGCCCCGCGCTGGCGGTGATGCGGTCGCGGGTGGAGGAGCGATTCCCGCGGGCGAAGTGGTTCTTCTACGACGCGGCGGGCGCGGACAGCGCGATCGAGGGCTCGACGATCGCGTTCGGCAAGCCGATGCGCGAGTCGCTGCGGATCGAGAACGCGGATGTGATCGTGACGCTCGACCGCGACCTGCTGCTGCACGACGACGGGGGCAACGCGCTGGCGAATGCGCGCGGCTTTGCCGCGCGGCGGCGGGTCGTCTCCGGCGCGGACGGCATGAACCGGCTGTATGCCGTGGAGTCGGCGTGGACGGTCACCGGCTCGAAGGCCGACCACCGCGTGCGACTGGCTCCGAGCCAGGTTGGCGTGTTCGCGGTCGCGCTGGCGAGGGAACTGGTGCGGCAGGGTCTGCGGAACGCGGGCCCGTTGGGCGACGCCGTGAACCGGGCGACGGGCGCGGCCGGGATCGACGCCGCGGTCGTTTCGGCGATGGCCAAGGACCTGCTGGCGCAGCGGCCGGGCCGCACGTTGATCGCCGCGGGCCCGACGCAGAGCGCCGAGATTCACGCGCTGGTGCACGCATTGAACAACGCGCTGGGCAATGCGGGTTCGACGGTGCACTACCGGCCGATGACCGGCGCGGAGAGCATGACGGCCGACGAGGCGATCAACGGCGCGTCGTCGGCTCTGGCGGCGGGCGCGGAGACGATCGTGTGCATCGGGGTGAACCCGGTGTACGACGCGCCGGCGGGGGCGAAGTTCGGTGAGATGTTCGCGCGGGCCAAGGAGCGGATCGTCGCGAGCGTTGGCGACAACGAGACCGTGGCCGCGGCGACGTGGAAACTGCCGCTGGCGCACTTCCTGGAGTCGTGGGGCGACACGGAGGCGGCCGATGGCACGCTGGCGCCGATCCAGCCGATGATCGCGCCGCTGTTCGGGGCCAAGGGCGAACTGGAACTGCTGGCGATGCTTGCGGGCGAGGAGTCGCTGGACGGGTATGAGATCGTGCGCACGGTGTACCGCTCGCGTGCGAGCGGGGCGGATGCGGGCGCGAACTTCGAGGGCTGGTGGCGGCGGGCGCTGCACAACGGCGTGTTTGCGCAGGGCGAGGCTCCCGCGGCGGGCGGCCTTTCCGGCGTGCATGGCGGCGCGGCGGGTGTCATGGGTCGCATCGCCGCGGCGATGAACAAGTGGGAATCGCCGCGGGCGCCGGGCGGGAACAGCCTGGACGTGGTGTTCGCGCTGGGCAACGTGGGCGACGGGCGGTTTGCCAACTGCTCGTGGCTGCAGGAACTGCCTGACCCGCTGAGCAAGATCGTGTGGGACAATGCGGCGATGATCAGCCCGGCGACGGCCAAGCGGCTGGGCATCGAGCAGACGGACCCGACGGACAAGAAGCAGAAGGGCCGGATGGTCAGGGTGACCGTGAACGGCGCGAGCATCACGATCGCGGCGTGGGCGGTGCAGGGCATCGCGGACGACACGGTGGTGCTGCCGCTGGGCTACGGGCGCACGGTGTGCGGGCACGTGGGCACGGGGGTCGGTTTCAATGTGTATCCGATTTCGGCCGGGCGCAACCGCCGCGTCGCTCGCGGCGCGGAGGTGGTGCGGACGACGGTCGGCGCTCCGTGGTACAACATCTCGACGACGCAGTCGCACGGTTCGATGGAGGGCCGGGCGATCGTTCGTGAGGCCGACATCGCGGCATGGGCGGCGTACGGCGACGACCCGTTCAAGGGTCTGACGGCGGAAGAGAAGAAGCACCTGACGATCGACGCGTACGGCCAGGAACGGCAACTGAACTTCGCGGAGCGGATGGGGGAACTGGCGCACACGCCGGCGAACGTGAACGCGTATGACAACCCGCAGCGCGGCCTGAAGGATGCGCCGGTGATCGGCGGGCCGAAGCCCACGGCGGCGGCCAGCGGCGAGACGGGCACGCCGCCGGACTTCGCCAAGAACCCGCAGTGGGGCATGAGCATCGACCAGACGCTGTGCACGGGGTGCAACGTGTGCACGATCGCGTGCCAGGCGGAGAACAACATCCCGGTGGTGGGCAAGATCGAGGTGAACAAGGGTCGCGAGATGCACTGGATCCGCGTGGACCGGTACTTCACGAGCCACGATCGGCACGACCCGAACCCGGAGGTTGCGCACCAGCCGGTGGCGTGCGTGCACTGCGAGAACGCGCCGTGCGAGACGGTGTGCCCGGTGAACGCGACGGTGCACGGCCCCGAGGGCATGAACTACATGGTGTACAACCGGTGCATCGGCACGCGGTACTGCGCCAACAACTGCCCGTACAAGGTTCGTCGGTTCAACTTCTTTGACTACGGGGTGAAGAAGTTCAACGGCGACTACATCGGTCGCGGGGCGATGTCGGCGATCAAGGCGGACCCGGCGAACGTGAACCTGATCCCGCCGCGGCTGCGCGAGCGTCTGGACGAGATCACGAAGTTGCAGATGAACCCGGACGTGACGGTTCGCTCGCGCGGCGTGATGGAGAAGTGCTCGTTCTGCGTTCAGCGGGTGAACGAGGCGCGGATCGAGGCGAAACTGAAGGGGATGGAGATGATCCCCGACGGGATGGTGCAGAGCGCGTGCCAGCAGGCGTGCCCGACGGACGCGATTGTCTTTGGCGACATCTACGACACGAAGACGGCGTATACGAACGCCGACGGGACGAAGCGCACGGGCAGCCGTGTGCACGCGATGCGGTCGTCGGGGCGGACGTACCAGTTGCTGGGTTACTTGAACACGCGTCCGCGGACGACGCACATGCTGGCGGTGCGCAATCCGAACCCCGAGTTGATTTCGGCGGAGCGGAAGCGCATGTGGGATCACCCGTTCGGGCACGGGCACGGCGGGAACGGCAAGGCCGGCGCGGGCCACGCGCACGGTCCGATGATGTTTGACACCGACAAGGCCGAGCAGGACGCCGGGTATCGGCTGAGCCTGAGCGTTCTGGGAGCGCATGCATGAGCGCGATGCATCCTGACGAGATCACGGCGGGTCGGCTGACCGGGGCGCTGGTCCCGGATCGGCCGTTGACGATGGACCCGCAGACGGGCGACGGCACGCTGATCGACGACCCGTCGAAGCGCGCGCCGCTGGTGCTGAACAACCGGAGTTTCCACGACATCACCGAGATCGTCTGCGGGTACTGCGAGCAGCGTCCGGGCGGGTGGTGGCTGCCGGTGTTCGGGCTGGTGTCGATGCTCGCGGGCATCGGCACGCTGATGATCCTGTACCTGCTGGTGACGGGGGTCGGCGTCTGGGGCCTGAACAACCAGGTCGACTGGGCGTGGGACATCACCAACTTCGTGTTCTGGATCGGCATCGGCCACGCGGGAACGCTGATCTCGGCGATCCTGTGCCTGCTGAAGCAGAAGTGGCGGACGAGCATCAACCGGGCGGCGGAGGCGATGACGATCTTCGCGGTGATCTGCGCGGGCACGTTTCCGGGGATTCACGTCGGGCGCATCTGGATGATCTGGATGGTGTTCCCGATCCCCAACGCCAACGCGATCTGGCCGAACTTCCGCAGCCCGCTGCTGTGGGACGTGTTCGCGGTGAGCACGTACTTCACGGTGTCGCTGCTGTTCTGGTACATGGGGATGATCCCCGACTTCGCGACGTTGCGCGACCGCGCGGCGATGCGATTGAAGAAGGCGACGGGCCCGACGGTCGCGCCGTTCATCAACATCCGGCAGGACCAGTTGCGGGCGTGGATCTACGGCCTGCTGTCGATGGGGTGGCGGTTCAGCACGCGGCACTGGCAGAACTACGAGAAGGCCTACATCATGCTCGCGGGCGTGAGCACGCCGCTGGTGCTGAGCGTGCACTCGATCGTGTCGTTCGACTTTGCGACGTCGATCCTGCCGGGCTGGCACACGACGATCTTCCCGCCGTACTTCGTGGCCGGCGCCATCTTCGGCGGGTTCGCGATGGTGCTGGGGCTGATGATCCCCGCGCGGGAACTCTACCCCAACATGAAGGAACTGATCACGCTGCGACACCTCGAGAACATGGCCAAGATCATCCTGGTCACGGGCTCGATGGTGGGCTTCGCGTATGCGATGGAGTTCTTCATCGCGTGGTACTCGGCCAACTCGTACGAGGCCGACGTGTTCATGTACAACCGGCTGATGCCGCCGTGGTTCGCCGAGATGCTGGGCCTGGAGCGGAGCGCGCCGTACTGGTGGGCCTACTGGGCGATGATCTCGTGCAACGTGCTCAGCCCGCAACTGTTCTGGATGAAGCGGTTCCGCACGAGCCCGCTGTGGATCTTCATCGTCTCGATGGCGGTGACGGTGGGCATGTGGTTCGAGCGGTTCGTCATCATCGTGACGTCGCTGCACCGCGCCTTCCTGCCCGGCGAGTGGGGCATGTTCTTCCCCACGGCCGTGGACATCTTCACGTTCATCGGCACGGTGGGCATTTTCGTCACGCTCTTCATGCTCTTCCTCCGCTTCCTGCCGGCGTTCGCCATGAGCGAGATCAAGAACGTCATGCCGCAGGCCAGCCCGCACCCCGACCACCACTGAGTCTCTCTTCGCGAGCATCGCACCCGAGTTGAACCATGAGCAAGGCCCGCAAGATCTACAAGACCGAGGACGGCGGCATCGTCTACGGCGTGATGGCCGAGTTCGACACGCCCGCCGACCTGTTCCACGCCGCGGAGAGGGTCCGCGACGCGGGATACTCGCGCTGGGACGTCTACTCGCCCTTCCCCGTGCACGGCATGGAGGAGGCGATGGGACTGAAGAACACCAAACTCCCGCTGCTGACGGGCATCGTCGGCCTCTCGGGGGCTGGGCTGGGCTATCTGTTCCAGTGGTGGGTGACGACCAGGGGGTACGCGACGATCGTGCAGGGCAAGCCGTTCGACACGTTTCAGCCGTGGGTGCCCGTCACGTTCGAGATCGGCGTGCTGTTCACGGCGTTCTGCGCGCTGCTGGGCATGTTCGCCTTCAACGCGCTGCCGATGTGGTACCACCCGCTGCTGAAGAAGGACCGGTTCCTCCGCGTGTCGGACGACCGGTTTGTCATCTGCATCGAGGCCGCGGACCCCAAGTTCGACCCCGACCGCACGCGGGAGTTGCTGGAAAAACTCCACGGCAAGCACTTCGACTTTGTGGAAGAGTGAAAAGTCACGGCGCAGAACCGCACGCAGCAGACGATCCGAGCACCCGATGAACCACACGATCAAGAACATCTCCGGCGCAACACGCACGATGCTGTGCTGCGCTGCGGCGCTGGCCATCGCGGCGGGCCTTGCGGGCTGCCGCGGCGAGCGCAGCGACAAGCCCCCGCGCCAGTTCCTGCCGGACATGGACGACAGCCCGAAGTTCAAGCCGCAGGCCGAGGCGCCGTTCTTCGAGGACGGGCGCGCGATGCGCAAGCCGGTGGTCGGCACGGTCGCCTTCGGGGATTCGACCGATCCCGGCGCGCCGGGCCGCACGTGGAAGGTGAAGGACGACCCCGTGGTGTTCGAGGGTCTCGATCCGTCGCGTCCGGCATCGGCCGATGGCCGACCGGCGTACCAGGCGTTCTTGCCGGCGGCGGTGCTGGACCGCGTGGTGGCCGACGCCGCGGCGGGCGGGCGGGCCATGACGCGCGATGGCGCGCTGGCGGAGATGCTCGATCGGGGCCAGCAGCGGTACAACATCTATTGCGCCGCGTGCCACGGCTTTGATGGCGAGGGCGGCGGCGTTCTGGATGGCAGGCCGTACGGCGGGCTGGTGGGACAGCGCTGGCAGACGCCCGTGCCCAGTTACCACGATTCGAAGTACAAGGACCGCAACACCTACACCGGTCAGGATGGGTATCTGTTCAGCGTGATCCGGCACGGCGTGCCGAACGCGGACCCGGCCCTTCCGCCGAAGATGCCGTCGTACGCGGACAAGATCAACGTGCCCGATTCGTGGGCGATCGTGCTGTACCTGCGTGCGCTGCAGCGGGCCCGCGCCGAGGACCTGTCTGACGTGCCCGCGGATGAGCGGCTGAAACTCGAGCAGACCCGGCCGGATTCGTCCCGCAGCGACGCCGGCGCGCCCGGCATGTCCATCGCCGCGGCGACCGATGCAGCGGAGGTGAACCCATGAGCCAGATCGCCTCACGATCATCGCACGGTCACGAAGACCACGCCGAGCCGCACGTTGCAGCGCGGGCGAGGCTGAGCGAAGCGGCCGTGCGCTTTCCGGGCGGGCTGGGCACGCTTTCGGCGGGCCTGTGGTTTGTCGGGATCGTCGGGCTGATCGCCGCGGCGGTCGGCGCGATGAGCACCGGCGAGCACGGCACGGCGCATGCGCTCGCGGCGTACCACGTGGGCTTTCTGTTCGCGCTGGGGCTGAGCCTTGGCTGCCTGGGTCTGACGATGATCCTTCAGCAGTTCAACGCGGGGTGGTCGGCGGCGATCCGCCGTCAGGCGGAGAACATCGCGAGCCTGATCCCGCTGGTGTTCGTGCTGTTTCTGCCGATCGCGATCATGGAGATCGCGGTGACGCACGGGAAGTTGTTCCACTGGATGGACACGCACCACACGGCGCACGACCCGGTGATCCAGGCCAAGAGCGGGTACCTGAATGTCGGGCGGTGGGCGCTGTGCGCGGTCGTGTTCTTCGCCGTGTGGACGTTCTTTGCGCTCAAACTGCGCGGGTTCAGCATCCGGCAGGACGAGACGGGCGACAAATGGCTGACGGCCAAGGCGCGGCGGATGAGCAGTTACGGCCTGCTGATCTTCGCGCTGACGACGGCGTTCGCCAGTTTCGACTGGCTGATGAGCATGGACCCGCACTGGTTCAGCACGATGTTCGGCGTGTACTTCTTCGCCGGCAGCATGATGTCGTGCATCGCGCTGATCATCCTCGTGCTGGGCGTGCTGCGGATGAAGGGCAAACTCGAGGGCGTGGTGACGGCGGACCACTTCCACGACCTGGGCAAACTGCTGCTGTCGTTCACGATCTTCTGGGCGTACGTCACGTTCTGCCAGTACTTCCTGATCTGGTACTCGAACATCCCCGAGGAGACGGCGTTCTACAACCTGCGTTCGCACAGCGGCTACGAGGTGCTTGGGGTCACCCTCACCTTCGGTCACTTCATCATTCCGTTTGTCGTCCTGCTGTTCCGCGAGGTCAAGCGGAACTACAAACTGCTGATGGCCGTCGCGGCGTGGCAGTTGGTCATGCACTCGGTGGACCTGCTGTTCATGGTCCGGCCGATCGTGCAGGGGGTGCGGTTCGGCGAGCACGTGTGGCTGGACATTCTGGGCCTGCTGGGCCCGCTGTGCATTTTCCTGGGCTTTGTCGCCTGGCGCGTGGGCAGCGCGCCGCTCGTTCCCATCAAGGACCCGCGCCTGCACGAAGCGTTGGCGCACAAGAACTACGTCTGATCCGATCGCGTCGGCACCGAGGACACCATGAGCGACCCGCACGCCAAACCGCACGTCCACGAGACCGCGCCGCTGCACGACCCCGTCGATGAGTGGCACGATCACACCAAGGACGAGAAGCCGCAGCAGGCCCACGCCGAGGTCGGCAACGCGTTTCAGATCATGGGCATCGGCGTTGGCCTGTTCATGGTCATCGTGTTCGCCGTGATTGCCACCTACGGCTTCTACGTGCACCAGACGACCCGGCGCCTGGCCGAGGCCGAGGAGGTCAAGTTCGGGCAGCGGGGCGCGCCCGCGATCGAGGCCCGAGTTCTCAAGAGCGATGCGCTGATCCGGCAGAGCGCCTATGGGTGGGAGGTCGTGCCCGCCACGGGCGACATTCCCGCGCGTTCCCTTGTCCGCCTGCCGATCGACGAGGCCAAGCGCCTGACCGCGCGGGACTACGCCCGCGTCCGCAACTGAATACGCCCGCCCCGTGGGATCGAAACCAACGGTTGAGAGTTCAAACATGTTCCCCCGCCGAACCAGCACGAATGCACGATTTGCCGCCGCGGCGGCGGTGTGCGCGCTGGCGCTGTGCGGGCCCGCACGGGCCGGCGACGAGGAGCCGGACCTGCGACCCAAGCCGGTCCGCGGTCTGGAACTCAAGAACAGACTCGGGGCATCGGTGCCGCGAGACCTGGTCTTCACCGATTCGACGGGCAAGCAGGTGGCGCTGGGGTCGTACTTCCCGCGGCAGGTCGGCGAGAGCGGGGCTGGTCGGCCTGTGGTGATGACGCTGATCTACTACAAGTGCCCGGTGATGTGCCCGACGCTGATGGAGAAACTCACCGACGCGCTGAACACGATGGATTTCACGGTCGGGAGCGAGTACGACGTGCTGGTGGTGAGTTTCGACGGTCGGGACAGCGCGCAGGACGCGGCCCGCGAGAAGGCCGGGCAGTTGATGTACTACGCGCGGCCGACGGACGACACGATCCGCGCGGGGTGGAACTACCTGGTCACGCAACCGGAGAACGTGCGCGTGCTGGCCGACGCGGTGGGGTTCCCGTACCGATATCTTCCCTCGGCCGGCGAGTATTCGCACGGGCCGGTGGTGATGGTGCTGACACCCGATGGCCGCGTGTCGCGGTACTTCACGGGGTTCGAGGACCCTGCGAAACTTCCGAAGGACCTGCGTCTGGCGCTGGTGGAGGCCTCGGGCGGGCGGATCGGGACGACGTTCGACCGGCTGTTCCTGTGGTGTTACCACTGGAACCCGGAGGATGGGACGTATTCGCTGCAGGCGATGCGGGTCATGCAGATCGGCGGGATTCTCTCGATGCTGGCGGTCGGCTCGACGGTGGGCACGCTGCTGGTGCAGGAGCGTCGCCGTCGGCGCAAGGCCGGCGCGGCGGGCGGGGCCGGGCGCGCGGCTGCGGCGGGAACAACAGGACTGAAACGGGGCGGGTTTGAGTTGTCGGGGCAAGCGACATGATGGACACCATTCTGACATTGGCGGAAACGGTGCGTGCGGAGAAGGGCGGCGGGCTGCTGCACCGCTTCTCGTTCGGGCACGTCGGCAACTCGACGCAGGCCTACGAGACGGAGTGGCTCTACATCTTCATTGTCTGGGTCAACATCATTTCGTTCATCGTGGTGATGGGCCCGATGTTCTGGTTCGTGTTCAAGTACCACCGCTCCAAGCAGGCGACCAACTACCAGCAGAGCGCATCGCACAACACGCCGCTGGAACTGGCGTGGTCGATCATCCCGCTGCTGGTCCTGGTGCCGATCTTTTTCTGGGGCTTTGAGGGCTACCTGAGCAAACTCGCCTCGCCCAGCGATGCCGAGGAGATCCAGATCAAGGCCTCGATGTGGAACTGGGAGGCGACGTATCGCAACGGCGCGCAACCGCACCCGCGCGACTACGTCAAGATCATGGAGTCGGACCTGGAGGTCCCGCTAATCGTCGTCCCGCAGGACCGGCCGGTGCGTCTGATCATGCACTCGTCAGACGTGCTGCACTCGTTCTTTGTCCCGGACTTCCGCACGAAGATGGACGTGACGCCCAACCGCTACACGAGCATGTGGTTCGAGGCGCGCGAGGTGACGCTCCGCGGGGACGAGGGCACGTGGTACCGCCGGCTGCCCAACGGCAAGCGGGACTTCGTGGGGCACAAGGTCTTCTGCGCCGAGTACTGCGGCAACCAGCACTCGGAGATGGCGGCGGGCCTGGTGGTGCTCACGCGGGAGGAGTATGCCCAGAAACTCGAGGAGTGGCTGAACCCGTACAGCGAGGGGATGTCGCCGCGGGAGATCGGCGAGATCGCCTACAAGAAGCGCGCGTGCAACACCTGCCACAGCATCGACGGGCAGCGGAACACGGGCCCGACGTGGAAGAACTGGTACGGGTATGAGCACGCGTATGCCGACGGCCAGAAGCGCATGGTCGACGAGAACCACCTGCGGGAGAACATCCTGTACTCGCAGAAGACGCTGGTGGCGGGCTACCCGAGCAGCATGCCGGTGTACGCCGGGGTGCTGAAGGACATCGAAGTCAACGGCCTGATCGAGTACATCAAGTCATTGTCGGACAGGGGCCCGTACAAGGACGCCCCGCAGTGATCATCAATCCGGGTCGCGGCGGAGAACGCCGCGGGACCGGCGCCTCGAGTTCGTTTCGGAGTGTGAACCATGGCGACGATTGACATCGGCAAGGCTGGCGCGCTGCACGGCGGGCACGAGCATCACGGCTCGTACCTGGAGGGCAAGGGCGGCATCTGGTCCACGATCTGGGACTGGATGACGACGGTCGATCACAAGAAGATCGGCATGATGTACCTTGTCGCGATTCTTGTGATGTTCTTCTTCGGCGGCATGGCGGCGATCATGGTCCGGCTGGAACTGTGGGAGCCGACCCGGGCCGTCGCCGGCGGGTTCGAGGGCAACATCCTCGGGCACATGTTCGGCGAGGGGGCCAACCTCGGCAAGAGCAACGAGTTCTACAACCGCGTCATGACGATCCACGGGATCATCATGGTCTTCCTGGTGATCGTGCCCAGCGTGCCGGCCAGCCTGGGCAACTTCCTGCTGCCGCTGATGCTGGGCGCGAAGGACGTGGCCTTTCCGCGGCTGAACCTCGCCTCGTGGTACGTGTACCTCTTCGGCTCGCTGTTCGCGATTCTCAGCCTTCTGAGTTACGGCGTGGACACGGGGTGGACGTTCTATACGCCGTATTCGACGACGACCGACGAGGGGCACGTGCGCGTGGTGTGGATGGTGACCGCGGCGTTCATCCTCGGGTTCTCCTCGATCTTCACCGGTCTGAACTTCGTCGTCACGGTGCACAAACTCCGCGCCCCGGGCATGGGCTGGTTCGACATGCCGCTGTTCGTCTGGGGCATCTACGGCGCGGCGATCATCCAGGTGCTCGCGACGCCGGTCATCGGCATCACGCTGCTCCTTCTGCTGTTCGAGCGTTTCTTCCACATCGGCATCTTCGACCCGCGCCTCGGGGGCGACCCGGTGCTGTTCCAGCACTTCTTCTGGTTCTACTCGCACCCGGTGGTGTACGTGATGATCCTGCCGGGCATGGCGATCATCAACGAACTGATCGGCGCCGGGTCGCGCAAGAAGATCTTCGGCTACCGCGCTGTGGCGTTCAGCACGCTGGCCATTGCCGGCATCTCGTTCATCGTGTGGGGCCACCACCTGTTCACCAGCCAGGGCGAGGTCGCCAGCGTGGTCTTCAGCGCTCTCACCTTCCTTGTGGCCATCCCCTCGGCGGTCAAGGTCTTCAACTGGATCGCGACGCTGTACAAGGGCTCGATCATCCTGACGACCTGGATGCTCTACGCCCTGTCGTTCCTGTTCCTGTTCTCGATCGGCGGGTTGACCGGGCTGTTCCTGGGCTCGCTGGCGGTGGACCTGCACCTGCACGACACGTACTTCATCGTGGCGCACTTCCACTACGTCATGATGGGCGGCACGATCATCGCCTTCATCGGCGGCATCCACTACTGGTGGCCGAAGATGACCGGCCGGATGTACAACGAACTGGCGGGGCAGATCGGTTGCGCGCTGGTGTTCATCGGCTTCAATGCGACGTTCTTCCCGCAGTTCTTCATGGGCTCGCGCGGGATGCCGCGACGGTACGCCAGTTACGTGACCGAGTACCAGTTCTGGCACCAGTTCTCGACGATCGGCTCGTGGATTCTCGCGGCGGGCCTGTTCCTGCACCTGTTCAACTTCATCGCATCGCTGGTGAACGGCCGCAAGGCCCCGGCGAACCCGTGGGGCGCGCTGACGCTGGAGTGGACGCACGCCAGCAGCCCGCCGATCGAGCACAACTTTGAGCATGAGCCGGTGGTGACGCACGGCCCCTACGACTACGACACCGTCCTGCCCGCGCAGACCAAGCCGGGCGACTATGTCCTGCCGCGACCCGCCGCGGGCGGCGCGGCCCACCACTGAGTTCCGGCACGGACACGAGTCTCAGTTTTTCCCGAATCCGACCTTCGAGCACCCACCATGGCGACCATCGATCTCGGCAAGCACGGCGCGCACGGGCAGGTCCCGGCCAACGACGACCGGCCGTACCACGAGCGCTACCACGCCGCGCATCACTTCGTCGATCGCGAGCACGAGTTCGATGCCGTCAAGATGGGCGTCTGGCTCTTCCTCGCGACCGAAGTGCTGCTCTTCTCCGGCATGTTCGTGGCGTACGCGATCTTCCGCATGATGCACCCCGAGGCGTTCATCAACGGCTCGGGGTACCTGGACGTCAGTTGGGGCCTGTTGAACACGGTGGTCCTGCTGCTTTCGTCGTACACGGTCGCCGCGGCGGTGCGTCACGCGCAGACGGGCAACCAGAAGTGGCTGCGGATCAACATCGTGCTGACGTTTCTCGCGGGGCTGGCGTTCCTGCTGATCAAACTGATCTTCGAGTACTACCCCAAGTTCGTGCAGGGCAAACTGCCGGGCAAGTTCTTCAGTTATCCGTACGCCGAGAACCCCTACGAGCCGCTGTTCTGGGGCGTGTACTGGGGCGCGACGGGCATCCACGCATCGCACGTGATCGTGGGCATGGGCCTGTTCGCGTGGCTGTACGTGCGTGCGCGCAAGTTGCACTTCGGACCGGGGCACTACAACGCGGTCGAAGGCGTGGGCCTCTACTGGCACATCGTCGACATCGTGTGGATCTTCCTGTTCCCGCTGTTGTACCTGATTCACTGAAACAGGTGATCGGTGGACAGGACTCAGGACTCAGGACTCAGGACCCAGGACTCAGGACTCAGGACTTAGGACGACCCCATGACCTCTCACGCAGACTCACACGCCGAGCACTTCGATGCGCACGGGCACAAGGACCACGGGCACGTGATCGTGTCGGTGGCGACGCTCCGGCTGGTGCTCGGGGCGCTGCTGTTCTTCACGCTGCTGACCGTCGGCGCGGCCAAGGGCGAGCAGTGGATCGCCGAGGTGTTCCAGGTCACCATCCCGCAGTCGATCAACGTGATTGTCGCGCTGTCGATCGCGGTGGTGAAGACCATCCTGGTCGTGACGTTCTTCATGCAACTGAAGTACGACAACCCGCTGAACACGATGATCTTCGTGTTCACGATTCTCACGGTGGCGTTCTTCCTCGGGTTCACCACGCTGGACCTTGGCAACCGCGATTCGATTGACCGCACCAAGGCGCGGTACATCCGGCCGGGCGGCACGGGCCTGGCGGGCACGGAGACGCTGGCGATCACGGAGTTCGCCAAACTTCAGGCCAAGCGCAACGAGACGTATGACCCGCACCACGCCCACCACGGGCATGGGCAGGGGCAGAGCATCACGGATGCCGGGTATCTGCCGAAGGTGCCGCGGGTCGGCAGTTCGGCCCAGGCTTCGCGTCCCGTGACGAAGATCACGCTGCCGGGCTTTGCCGTCGAGGCGGATGACGACGATGATGCGCACGGCGAGGGCCCGGCGCACTGACAGGGATCCCGCGCCGGAGGTTCCGGCACCCATGGAACGATCACGCAAGGTCGCGATTGTCGGCACGCTCATCTTCGGGGCGTGCTTTGTCGGCGCGATGCGGCCGATGGTGGAGCGTGTCCGCGCGTTCAACGCCGAGGCGGGGCTGGCGCGGTTCCACGCCGAGGTGCTCAACGCGCGGCGGACGCAGATCGGCGTGTTTCCCGAGTTCTCGTTGACGGATGTTCCCGGACAGGGGCCGCGGGCCGAGTTCGAGTCGTTCCTTCGGCTGGAGTATGCCGGTCGCGAGGTGATGATCCCCGTCAAGAGGCCGCCCGCGTTCGACGTGCCGAATCTCGGGATGTACGAGGAGTGGGTCAAGGCGCTGGCGGTGAACCGCGTCGAGCCCGGCCCGCAGACGGGCGCGGCGACGGCGGTGCCCGGCACCGAGCAGTTGCTGATCGTCTCGCGGCGAACACCCGATGGCTACGACCCCGAGAGTTGGGGCAGCGTGCGGCGCGATGACTGGGTGTTCGATTTCTACCGGCTGATGCCCGATGGCGAGGTGCGGGTTTCGCAGCGTCGCTGGCCGCGGGGCCGGCGCGCCGAGGCCCGACTGGCCGAGGAAGCGGGCAACCCGCTGCGGGAAATCGAGCCGCTGAAAGAGCGCACGATCGAGTACTTCGCGGCGATGCACGTGATCCCGAAACTCAACGTGCCCAGGCACAAGTTTGATGACACCGCGCTCTCGCCGGCGGTGCTCGGGTGGACGCTGCCGGTCTCGATGCTGGGGCTGCTGGGGTTCACCGCGTCATTGGTGTTCGTGATCGCCCCGAAGCGACGGCGCGAGTAGCGGGCTGCCTGGGTGGGTCGCGACACCGTGGCGACGTCCACTTCAAGGGCATGAAGACGCGCCACGGAGTGGCGCGGTACCCAGAAACAACAAGGCCCGCTCCCAATCTGGAAGCGGGCCCTGCGTGTCTTTAGATCTCAAGACCGCGCCACGGAGTGGCGTGCCACCAGATCACTTCATGATCTCTTCCCGAACCGGCGGGCGGGTCGGCGCATCGGTCGCGCGGTCGGGCACGTTGGTGATGGTCGGGCTTGCGGTGTTCATCGCGCGGCCGAGGAAGATCTCGACGCGGCGGTTCTGCGGCGTGTTGCCGCTGGCGGTGTTGGGAACGAGCGGGTCGAACTCGCCGCGGCCGGCGATCTCGACGCGCTGGGCCGAGACGCCGCGGTTCACCAGTTCGTTCCGCACCGAGATGGAGCGGAACGCGGACAGTTCGAGGTTGTTGGTGAACCGGCGGCCGGCGATCTGCCGCACCCGCTGCGTGTCGGTGTGGCCGACGACGCGGACCTCGTAGTTGGCCGCCGCGCCGTTGAGGATGTTGGCGAGTGTCGCGAGCGTGCCTCGGACGCTCTCGGCCAGTTGGTCGGAGCCTGAGGCGAAGGTCAGGTCGCTCTTGAAGCGGAGCATGCCGCGGGCCGAGTCGTACTCGAGAATGTCGGCGTGCTGGCTGGCGAGTTCGCGGAGCGCGGCATCGGTGACGGGGTCGAGGTCGCCGAAGCGGAGGTTGCCGAGTTGGGCCAGCAGCGACTGGTAGCGAGCATCGAGGTCGCCGCTTCCAGCGCGGAGCGCGGCGATGTGGCGGTTGAGTTCCTCCACCATCTGGTTGCGGCGGTTGAGTTCGCCCTGCAACTGCTGGTTGAGGTTGTTGAGGCTTTCGTTCTGAGCCGTCAGGGCCGCGTTGCGGTCCGTCAGGGCCCGGTTGGCCTCGACAAGGTTGTTGGCTCCGGCGTTGCAGCCGCCGAGGATCGATGCGCCGAGCGCGACGACGATGAGCGCGCCGCGGCGGGCCATCCGCGAGATGTTCCATCCGTTCATGCCAGGACTCCCTTCACTGTGTGGACACTTGATCACGGGGGATTGGTTCGAGCGGCCAGAGCATACACTCTCGCCGCGGATCGGTCACCGGTCGTTGCCGACGAAACTTCGGGCCATGACAGCAAAGCCCATGAATCCAAAGGAGTTGCGCGATGCGGCGCAATATTCGCCGATCCGTCTGGACGCCTCCGGGGCGGCGGATGGGGCGGGGTTTGCCCGCGGGGCGGTCTCGTTTCTCGTGGATGCGCGGGGCGGGTGTTCGCATCTGCGGTTGCTGGCGGCGGGCTCGGCGCCCGAGGTCGATGGGCACCCGGCCGCGCGCGGGGCGCGCGTTTTTGATCTGCGCGGGTACGTGCTGCTGCCGGCGATGGTGAACGCGCACACACACCTGGACCTGACGCACATTGGTCCGAGGGCGCACGCTCCGGGCCTGGGCTTCGTGCCGTGGGTCGAGATGATCCGCGCCGCTCGCGCGGCGGATGATGACGAGGCGAGGCGGTCGGTGCTGCGGGGGATCGAGTTGTCGCGCAGCGCGGGGGTGGTCGCGGCGGGGGACATCGCCGGCGCGCCGCGCGATACCCCCGGCCGCGCATCGCTGGCTCCTTGGCGGGCCATGCGCGAGGCCGGGTTCGGCGGCGTTTCGTTCCTGGAGTTCTTCGCGATCGGCTCGGGGCGCGAGCGGTTCATGCGGTGGCTGCCCGCGCTTCTGGACGAGGCCGCGCGGGCAGCGCGCGAGGAAGGTGCGCCGCGCATCGGCTTGCAGCCGCACGCGCCGAACACCGTCGAACTCGCGGCGTACGAATGGGCGGCGCGAGTGGCCGCGGCGCACGGTCTGCCGCTTTCGACGCATCTTGCCGAGACGTCGGAGGAGCGGGAGTTCATCGGGGCCGCGCGCGGGCCGATGCGCGACATGCTGGAGCGGTTCGGGTTGTGGGACGAGCGTGCCGCGGCGGAGATCGGCCACGGGCGGTCGCCCGCAGCGCACGTGGCCGGGGTGTTGCGCAGAGCGAGGCCGCTGGCAGCGCACGTGAACGATGCGAGCGATGCGGACCTCGGGCACCTGTCGGAGATGGGCGCGACGGTGGCGTACTGTCCGCGCGCCTCGGCGTACTTTGGCGCGCCGGCGAAGTTCGGACCGCATCGCTACCGCGACATGCTGCGCGCCGGCGTGCCGGTTGCGCTCGGGACCGATTCACTCGTGAACTTGCCCGCCGATGCCGCGCGAACGCCCGCCGAGGGCGGGCGAGGGATGAGCATCCTCGACGAAATGCGATTCCTGTGGCATCGCGATGGGACGGATGCGAGCGCACTGCTGGCGATGGGCACGGTTCATGGGGCGGGCGTGCTGGGCCTGGACACGACGAGGTACATGTTCTCTTGCGAATCGCCGGGCGCGGGGCCGGCGGGCGGCCGCGAGATCGCGGGGATTGTGGGAGTGTGTGTAGGCCAAACTCGTGGGGATGCCGCGCCGCTGCTGTGGGTGATGGAGAGCGACAGGCCGGCCGAATTGCTGTTGGACTGAAACCGTTGCGGTTTGACAGGAGTATTCAATCGTGGGGCTCGGTCTGTTTGCCTAGCATTCGCATGCGATCGCAACTCCAAGGTCTTGTCAGGATGTTCGGGATATGACAGGAATCCGATTGGCATCCCGGAAGCGAATCCTGGGGTGTGTGCGCGGTGATCGCGCGGACAGGGGGCGGGCATGAGCGCGAAGTGGGTGCGATCGAAGAAGTGGGACGATGAACACCTGACGGGCGCGTTGGCGCCGGTGAAGGTTGTTCTGCGCGCGTTCAGTTCCATCCCGCTGGCGGTCGTGCTGCTGACGTTCGTGAGTCTGTACGGGGTGCTGGCGAGCGTGCCGATCGGGCTGCTGGCGCTGGCGCCGACCTGGGCGTTCTACAGCGCGACCGCGGCGATCGTCGTGCTGGCGGGTTCGGCGTTGCCGGTGTGGCTGGCCTCGCGCGGGTTGCGTCGGGCACGGGTGGGGGCGAGGGCGCGGTTCGTGTTCGCGGTTCTGGCGCTGCCCGCGTTGGCGGTCGGCGCGGCGTGGGCGTGGGGGGCGTGGGTGTGGCCGCTGCTGCACTATCGGCCGGTGGCGATCGGGAGCACCGAGTGGCACGGTGTCCGGTTCTTCGCCGACTTTGTCGACCGTTACCAGAGCGTGCAGTTCCGGCGGTTGCCGGTGATGGAGATGTCGGAACTGGAGTTCTATTCGTGGTGGCCGCTGCGGGTCGTGCTGCTGGCGTTTGTCGCGAACATGATCACGGCGACGGTTCGGCGCATCGAGTTCCGGTTCGTGAACATCGGCGTGCTGACCGTGCACAGCGGGATCATCACGATCGCGCTGGGCAGCATCGTGTACGGCGCGCTCAAGCAGGAGGGGGACATGCTGCTGCAGGCCGGGCCGCCGGATGCGACCGGCAAGCCATCGCCCGGGCCCGCGGAGCGCGGGTTCTACGACAACACGCGCGTCGCGCTGTGGGTGCGGCAGTCGCCGCCGCCGGGCGAGAAGAGCGGGCACGCGCACTCGTGGGAGCAGCGGCGTCTTTCGGGCGTGCCGCGGTACAACAGTTACAACCTGGGCGCGGCGGCCTCGGAAGTCGGTCCGGCGGGGGCATTCGCGCAGCCGGAAGGCAAGCGCGACCTGGGCCCGCTGGGCGTGGACGTGCCGATACCACCCAGCCCGCCCGGCGCGCCGGCGATCGTGGGCGATGATCTGCGGTTCCGCATCGTGGGCTATGCGGATTACGCGCGGCTGGAGTCGCGCTGGGTGGCAGCGCCAAGGGTGGGCGCGGCGGGGACGGGCGTGCGCATGCGCGAGGTCGAGGCGTACCTCACCGCGCCGCAGGGCGAGGTGCCGCGGGATGCGACGCCGCAGAAGGTGTACCGCTTCCTGCCCGATTCGCCGTCGGGGCGTGTCGAAGTGATCGAGGTGTTCGGCGTGGAGTACACGCGCGGCATGGACCCGCGCCGGTGGGAGGAGTTGCAGACGCCGCTGCCTCGGGGCGTTGAGCACGCGCTGGTGGTCGAGCACCCGGCGACGGGGTTCCGCTCGGTGTACCCGGTGCAGGCGGGGCAGCGGGTGCGCGTGGGCGACACGGGGTACACGCTGGAAGTGAAGGCGTTCGAGCCGCGGCCGCCGCTGCAGATCGTGACGCGCGGGTACGAGGGCGCGCAGTCGAGCCTGGCGATCGTGCGGATCGAGCCGCCCGCGCCGGAGGGCGGCGCTGCGCCCGCGGCGTACGACCGATGGGTGTACCACCGTTTCCCCGAGATCAGCCAGGACCTGATGGACGGCGTGAACGAGCGGGGGATGCAGCCGCGGCGGGACGCCGACCCTTCATTGCGGATCGCGTATCTCGACGCGTCGATCGTGCAGGTCTACCTGGACGAGCGCGTGTCGGGCGATGGCGCGGTGCGTGCGCTGGTGCGTATGCCGCGCGGGCAGGCGACGGTGACGGAGAACCTGAAGCCGGGGGACTTCGTGCAGGTCGCGCCCTCGCTGAAACTGAAATTGTCGGGCGGGACCGACGATGCGGCGCGTGTCGAAGCGCCGGTGTCGGTGCCGGAGGTCCAGCAGAACAGGGCCGACATCGGCACGCACAAGCGCAGCGCGCTGGCGGTGGAAGTGACCAGCGTGTCGGACGCTGCGCTGCGCCGAATCGTCTGGCTGCCGTTCACGCAGTACATGAACATCGGCGCGGGGACGGAGCGTTCGATCCGGCTGCCCGACGGTCGCGAGGTCGAGATGGCGTTCGGCCGTGTGTGGCACCCGCTGCCGTTCGAGATCCGGCTGATGGATTTCGCGATGGAGCCGTATCCGCACAGCGACACGCCGCGGGACTACCGCTCGGACCTGCTCGTGATGAGCCGATGGGGCGGTCTGTACCAGGATCGGGTCCGCAAGACGAGCCTGAACGAGCCGCTGCTGGAGCGTGTGCCGTACATCCCGCGCGAGGATGTTCCGCCGCCGGTGAACTGGGTGGCGCGGCTGTGGACCGCGGTGGTGCCGAACCAGTACAAGTTCAGCCAGGCGGGGTGGGACGCCGAGGGCTGGCGGCAGACCAAGGCGATGGCGGATGCGGGCCGCGTCGGGCGTCCGATGGCGCGGTTCACGATTCTGGGTGTGGGGAACAACCCGGGCATCTATGTGATTGCCGCGGGCGCGGTGATGATGAGCGTGGGGATTCCGTGGGCCTTCTATGTGAAGCCGGCGATCCTGCGGTATCGAAAGAAGAAGATCCAGGCGGGCCTGAAGGCCGGATCGCAGCGGCCCGCGGGCGGGCGCGAAGGGCAGGGGGCGGGAGAGAACGGGACAGGGTCGGCGCGGGAATCGGGTGTGGGCTCGGCCCGTGCATGAGCACCGGAGTTTCGGCGATCTTCCAGGAAGGAAGGCGAGCATGGAAGTCAGCAGGTTGAGGATGCTCGTGTGCGTGCTGGTCGCGGCCTGGATGGGCAGCGTGGCGGCGGCGCAGACCGCGCCCGAGGGCAACGCGCACCCGGATACGCCGGCGATCTCGCAGATTGCCGAGTCGTTCAACCCGTTCGGCGAGCCGGTGTCCGATACGCTGAGCACGGACCAGAAACGGGCCTTCGCCTCGCGCGTGGACATCGGTCCGCTGCGCGATCTGGCGGTGTTCAACCGCGGCCGCGTGAAGATCCTGGACACGCTGGCGCGGGAGACCCTTCGCGACATCATGGGCCGGCGCGATTTTGTGGATTTCAAGGTCGATGCGAAGGGCACGGCCGACAAGCGGCACTATGACCCGTTGTTCACGTTTCTCGACCTGATCATCGATCCGGCGTACTACCTCGACAAGCCGCTGGTGCACGTCGAGTATCTGCCGCTGCGGAGGCTCTTCCTCGAGGCCGTGTACGAGAACGAGCAGGAGCGCGAGTGGTGGCTGCGGGTGGGGCGGCTCAAGCCGATCGACCTCGCGACGGTGTGGGACAGCGTCGTGCGCGGGCTGCCGCCCGACCAGCCGACGCAGCGAGCGCTGAATCGCGTGGTGCTCGCGACCGACCTGTACCAGGAGTCGTGGCGGAACCTGCTCATGGTCGCGCCCGATGCCGACGAGCGCGACTGGCACCACGTTTCGGAACTGGCCCCGGGCACGCCCGCCTCGGCCGCGGCGGCGGCGCTCGGGCGGGCGTGGCGCGCGGGCGACGCGGACAAGGCCAACGAGGCGATCCGCACGCTCGCGGCGGAGTTGCCGCAGATCAACAGCGCGAAGTACCCAGAGGGCCGGCGCGGCCTCGAGGCAGCGTACAACCGGGCCAACGCGTTCGAGTGGGGCTACTGGCTCTACGCCGCGGCGTTGCTGCTGCTGCTGCTGGCCTTCGGGACAGGGCGGAAGTGGGTGGCGATGGCCGGCATCGCCGCGTTGCTGGGCGCGGTGGGGATGCACGGGTTCGGCTTTGTGTCGCGGTGCATCATTGCCGAGCGGTTCGCGATCCAGAACCAGTTCGAATCGATGACGGGGCTGAGTCTGTTCGGCGCGATCGTCGGACTGGCGATCATGGTGATCCGTCGGCAGTGGCTCTTTGGCGCGGCCGCGGCGGGCGTGGGCTTCATGGTGCTGCTGACGGCGACGCAGACGGGCATCCCGGGCGTGAATGTCGAGCGCGAAGCGGCGATCCTGAACACGAGCGTGCTGCTGAAGTACCACGTGACGACGGTGCTGGTGAGTTACGCGCTCATCTCGCTGGGGTTCATGGTGAGCCTGTTCTACCTGGGCACGCATTACGCAGCGCGGCTGCGCGGCGCGGTGGGCGGCGGCGCGGCCGTCGCGGGCGCGGGGCAGGGGGGCGCGGCGTTCGAAGCGCTCTCGGCCGGGGCGCTGGGGCTGGATGATGAGCAACTGACCGGCACGGCGCGGGTGCTGAGCGACCTCGACAAGGCGCAGATGATCATTCTGCAACTGGCGTTCTGGACGCTGGGCGTGGGCATCCTTCTCGGGGCGTGGTGGGCGGATCACTCCTGGGGCCGCTGGTGGGCGTTTGACCCCAAGGAACTGTGGGCGCTGGTGACGTGGATCGTGTACCTGATCGTGATTCACCTGCGGTTCACGGGCGTGCGGAACAAGGGCCTGATGACGGCATGGATGAGCGTCCTGGGCTTTGTCGTCATGCTCTGGACGTATTTCGGCGTCAATCTGCTGTTGCCGGGCCTGCACGCGTACGCGTGACGATGTGGGAAGCCGGACGTGGCACATCGGAACGATGCAGAACGACGCACGGGGCAGCGGCTGCTGCGTGAGTTCTTCGCGACCGATGCGTGCACGCTTGCGCGTGCGCTGCTGGGCACGCACCTGGTTCGCGTGCTGGAAGACGGCCGCGAGGTGCGCGTGCGCATCAACGAGACCGAGGCGTACACCGGCATCGAGGACCGCGCTTCGCACGCGTATGGCGGGCGGCGCACAGGGCGGAACGAGTCGATGTGGGCCGCGCCGGGGACGGCCTATGTGTACTTCGTCTATGGCATGCACCACTGCTTCAACATCGCTTGCGGGCGCGAGGGCGAGCCGCCGGCGGTGCTTGTACGCGGGGGCGAGGTGATCGCCGGCCTCGATGCGGCGGCGGAACTCCGCGGCTGGGATCGCCAAAGGGCCGAGCATTCCGCCCGCGGGCTGGCGGATGGCCCGGCGAAACTCTGCCGCGCGATGGCAATCGACCGCGCGCTGGACGCGGCCGACCTGACGCGCGACGGGTGCATCTGGCTGGAACGGGGGGACTCCGCGGCGGTCGCGGAGTGCGACGTACGCTGCACCGCACGGATCGGTGTTGGGTACGCCGGGGAGTGGGCGGAGCGGCCGCTGCGTTGGGTGCGGCGAAGCGACGGGCCGGAGGGGCGTGAGAAAATGGGTAAACCCGCGCCAGATTCCGGCGGAATAGTTGCCCGTGTGCCGGTTGTCGGGGCGTAGTATTCGCTTCCGTTCATTCCGACGAACCCGTGCCGGAGTCATACGACGTGAAGGGACAGACGCAACTGGATTGGGGTGCGATCCGCGAGCGGGCCGCGCAGTTCCCCGACGAGGCGTTCCAGTTTGTGCGCGATGGTCTCGCGTACACGAGCAAGTTGGTGCACGGCGAGTCGCCGCGGCGCTGCGCGGATGACGCCGATGGCAAGCGTCACGTGACGGGCCAGCAGTTGTGCATGGGTCTGAAGCGTCTGGGCACGGAGCGGTACGGGCAACTGGCCAAGGCGGTGCTGGCCAAGTGGGGCGTTCGGCGGACAGAAGACTTCGGCGTGATCGTGTACGCGTTGATCGACCGCAACGAGTTGCGGCAGTGCGAGCGCGACAGCATCGAGGACTTCAAGGGCGTATACGAGTTCGACGAGGCGTTCGGACCGCAGGTCTGAGGCGGGCGAGCCTTGCCGACCGCCGCGCCGGTTGCCGCGCGGCGTTTGTGCTATTCTGCCCGGCATGTCGGGCACGAGAAGAGACAGCGATGCGCAGCGCGCGGGCGCGGGTCCGGACTGGAGCCGGCTGCGTCTGTGGCAGATCCAGCCGATCCGCGATGCGCTGGTGGTCCTTGCCGTCGTCGGCATCGTGTATCTCGGGTATGTCTGCCGCGTGGTGACGGTGCCGATGCTGTTGGCGCTCGCGCTGGCGTATCTGTTCGAGCCGTTGGTCGCGCGGGCGACGGGCCGGTTCAAGTGGATGAGCCGTCAGGGCGCGGCGGTGGCGATCATCGTGCTCGGGGGCGCGCTGGTGGTGGTGCCGGTGACGATCGGCGCGGGGTTCGCGGTCGTGCAGGGGGTGACGCTGGTATCAGCGGTGGCGAGCAACACGGGGAACCTGATCGCATCGGTGCAGGGGGAGACGGCCGAGGAGCGTCGCGCGGCGCGGGCGCGGCTGCCGCGTTCGCTGCGCGATGTGGGCGAGTGGCTGATCGACCTGCGGTCGGAGGTCGAAGTGCACCGCATTCAGAAGGAGCGTCGGCGCGAGGCGGAGGCGCAGCGTCAGATGCGCGAGCGCGCCGCGGCGGAGGAACTCGCGGGCGGGGAGGCGGGCGATGCGCAGGCCGAGCCCGAGCCGCCGCTGCCCGAGGTGGCGGAGATCGCGGCGTGGAAGGAGCAGTTGTACCAGGGGCTCGACTGGTCGATTGTGTGGCTGCGGAACAACGCGGAGACGCTGGCGAAGAACGCGGGCCGGCAGGCGCTGGGGACCGGAGCGCAGGCGCTGGGCGCGCTGGCCTCCGGAGTGCAGCGGGTCGGGTTCCTGTTGTTCACGGGGCTTCTGACAGCGTTCTTCTTTTTCTTCTTCTGCACGGGGTACGGGCGGGTGCTGGAGTTCTGGGAGGGGCTGATCCCCGAGCGGAAGCGGGGCCGCGTGATCGATCTTGTCCGCCAGATGGACCGAGTGATCGCGGGTTTCGTGCGCGGGCGGATCACCATCTGCGCGATCCTCGCCGTGTATATGACGGTGGCGTACTGGTTCATCGGCACGCCGATGCCGCTGGTGCTGGGGCCGGTGATCGGCCTGCTGTTCATCGTGCCGTTCGTGCACGTGATCGGCGTTCCGGTGGCGATCGTTCTGATGGCGATCGAGCCCAGCGGCGCGGCATGGCAGCAGCAGTGGTGGTGGATCGTGTTCGCGCCCGTCGGCGTCTATCTTGGCGCGCAGATGCTCGATGACTACATCCTGTCGCCCACGATCCAGGGCAAGGCCACCGGGATGGACACGCCGACGATTCTCTTCGCCAGTTTCGCCGGCGGCGCGCTGGCCGGGGTCTATGGCCTGCTGCTGGCGATCCCCGTCGCGGCGTGCATCAAGATCCTGCTCAAGGAGGTCTTCTGGCCGAAGTTCAGGGCGTGGGGTCAGGGCACGGAGCGGGACTTCTTGCCGATTGGGAGGGAGTAGCGAGAGCGGCAAAACGCCCATCGCAATGCAACAAGGCCGCAACGAAGTTACATCAGTTCGTTGATAGGATCGATGAACGATCCATCGCTTTCCATCTGTGTCCCTCTGCGTTGATGTGCGGCTCCATCACTTCCGTTTCTTGAACTTGCTCTTGGGGCTGGCGGCATGCGTCGAGCCCTTGCCGCGGAACTGCGGCATGCCCGACAGCCCGGGCATCATGTCGCCCATCCCGCCCTTGCCGAGTTCCTTGACGGCCTTCACGCGCGAGAGCGCGCCCATCGACGACATCTGCCTGGCCAGCGTGCTCACTGTCTGGAACTGCTTGGCCAGTTGGCCCACCTCGTTCTGCGTCGCGCCCGAGCCGGCGGCGATCCGCTTGCGGCGCGAGTTGTCGAGCGTGCTGGGCCGTTTGCGTTCCGGCGGCGTCATCGAGCACACCATCGCTTCGACGCGGTCGAGTTGCTTGTCCTCGATGTGCACATCCTTGAGCGCCGAGCCCACGCCCGGCAGCAGGCCCAGCAACTGCTTGAGCGGGCCCATGCGGCGCAGGGTGCGCAACTGGGCGAGGAAGTCGTCCATCGTCATTTCGCCCTTGGCCATCTTCTCCTGGAGTTTCTGGGCCTCTTCATCGGAGACCTGCTCGCGGGCCTTCTCGACCAGCGAGACCACGTCGCCCATGCCCAGGATTCGCCCCGCGATGCGCTCGGCGTGGAACGGCTCGAGCGCATCGAGTTTCTCGCCCACGCCGATGAAGCGGATCGGCGCGCCCGTCACGTGCTTCACGCTGATCGCCGCGCCGCCGCGCGTGTCGGAATCGAACTTGGTCAGGATGATTCCATCGACCTCCAGCCGCTGGTGGAAGGCCTTGGCCGAGTTCACCGCGTCCTGGCCGGTCATGGCGTCGACGACGAGAAAGATCTGGTGCGGGTTGAGCGCGCGGTTGACCTGGTTCAGTTCGTCCATCAACGCGTCGTTGATGTGCAGCCGACCCGCGGTGTCGAGAATCACCGTGTCGACGCCGAGTTTCCGCGCGTGCTCCACCGCGCGCCGGCACACCTGCACCGCCACGCCCACCGCCTTGCCATACTCCGCCACCTTGTCGGGCTCGGAATAGAAGTGCACCTGCGCGCCGCCGGGCAGTTCGCGGTTCACCGACTCGGCGACGATGCCCAACTGCTCCACCGCCGCGGGACGCTGCAAGTCCGCCGCGGCGAGCAGGACGCTGCGGCCGCGCTTCTTGAGAAACCCGGCGAGTTTTCCGCAGGTGGTGGTCTTGCCCGATCCCTGTAGTCCGCACATCATCACGATCGTCGGCCCGGGCGAGACCCGCATGATCGGGTCTTCGAGTTCCGGGGGGCCCGGCTCCTGGTGGCCCGGCACTCCGTGCCGGGCGTGCGATCCCGGGCCGCCATCAATGCCGGCACGGAGTGCCGGCCCGCCAAGAAACTCCACCAGCCGGTCGTGGACGATGCCGATCATCTCCTGCCCGGGCTCGAGGCTCCTGGTCACTTCGCGGCCGAGCGCATCGTCCATCACGCTGGCACAGAAGTCCTCTGCGACCTGATGGTGCACATCGGCCTCGAGCAGCGCGTTGCGAACCTCCTCCATCGCCTCGCGGACGTTGGATTCGGAGATCGCGCCCTTGCCGCTGAGTTTGCGGAAGACGCTGGAAAAACCGTCGGAGAGTCGTTCGAACATGGGTGTATCAGTTTCGGAAAGCAGGCGCCGGGCTTGACCGCAGCCGTAGCAGGGCAAGCGTAGGGCCCGCCGCGCCCGAGAGCCGCGATTCTGATGGAGCCGCAGGCAAGTACACTGGGTGCATGGAGTCCTTCCGCCTGGTCTGTCGCGATGCTCGCGGCGAGTGGTACATGCACGATGTGGATGCCGCGAACGCGCTCGCGGCGTTCGAGGCCGCGGCGGCGATGGGGCTCAGCCCGCACGTGGTGATTCCCGCGCGCCTCGGGCGCGGCAACGAGAACGCGATCGTGCAGCGGTGGAAGCAGGGCGGGGTCGAACCGGGGGAGTGCCTGCACTGCGAGTACGAACTCAGGGGCCTGGTTCGCGCGGCCGATGGGCTGGCGGTGTGCCCGGAGTGCGGGGTGGGCGCCATCATGCGGCCCGCTGCGCCCGAGCCCGAGACGCCGACACCGATCGGGCTCCCCCGTTTCAAGCCGGGCGCGACATTCGAAATCTGGGGTCTTGTCTTCGGCGTTCTCGGCTTTCTCTTCTTTCCGCTCGCCATCCTCGGTATCGCGCTCGGCGTGTTCGCCTACGAGCACAGCAGCGGCTTGCGCGGCGTGTGGGCCATGCGAATCGGGACGGGCGCGCTTGTCGTGGGAGTGCTGATCTTCTTCGCCGGTCGCTTCTTCTGAGAAGCGATGAACGGCACGCGATGCCGAGGCGCTGTGATCCCGGTGACCGCTCTGAGATCGCGGTATCCGGGCCATTCCTCGGCAGGGCTACACAGCGCGTTCCGGATCCGGAAAATCCCTTTCCAACCCCGACTTGAAGTCCGTCACCGCCGAATACACCGGCGCGTGCAGACGCTCCACTTCGCCGCTGCGCGTCGCGACGGTTGAGAACGCCGCATCAAGTTGCGCCAGGTCTTGTGCCCGCACGACGATGTGAAACTCGCCGAGTTCCGGCGGGCCGAAACCGAACTTGCGGCGGCACAGGCTCCAACCCTCGATCTTGCCTTCCTGCTTCAGAAAGCCGAGGTAGGCATCCACCGCGCGGCAGAACTCAAGGTCCTTTCGCGTGTCCCTCAGGTTAAACCACATGT
>JAHBXL010000022.1 GCA_019636495.1 Phycisphaeraceae bacterium
GGCAGTCTTGAAGTGGTGGCGTGGTACGCGGCGTACCGGGGTCGGGTGCGGGTCGATCGCTCATGTTCGCGCCCTCCAGGAGATGGAGGGAATGGTAACCGACCCGCGCTTGCCCGCCGCGCTACGCGCGGGCCTCGCGCATGAGCGTCTCAAACGTGCCGACCGCCTCGGGGGCGTCCGCGGGCGTTCCGGGCTGCGGAGTCCGCGCCAGGTACGACCCATCGGGCATCAGGTCCCACGCGCCGCGGCGGTCGCGAGACATGACTTCCAATATGCGCGCCAGACGGGCGCGGTTGGTGCGCGTCAGCACCGGGCAGGCCGATTCGACGCGGTTGTTGAGGTTGCGGTACATCCAGTCGGCGCTGGCGATGTACCACTCGCCATCCAGCGGGTCGGCGTGGCCCGCGCCGAAGTGGAAGACGCGGGAGTGCTCAAGGAACCGGCCCAGCACGCTGACAACGCGGATGTTCTCCGACATGCCGGGCACGCCCGGGCGCAGGCAGCAGAAGCCGCGCACATACATCGTGATGTCAACGCCGGCGCGGGACGCCTCGTACAGAGCCTCGGCCATGTCGGTGTCGGCAAAGGCGTTCATCTTCACGACGATCCGCCCGCCCACCGGCGATCGACCCGTCGCGTGCGCCCGCGCCAGGTCCGCCTCGCGCCGCACCAAGTCGATGAACCTCTTCTTCATGTTGATGGGCGCGACCAGCAGCGTTTCGTAGGTGTCCAGCCGCGAGCGCCCCGTCATGAAGTTGAACAGTTCGGCCACGTCCTCGGTGATGGCCGGATCGCAACTGAACAGCCCCAGGTCGGTGTAGAGCATCGCCGTGCGCGGGTGGTAGTTGCCCGTGCCCACGTGCGCGTAACTCCGCAGCCCGTCGGCCTCGCGCCGAACCACCAGCGCGGCCTTGCAGTGCGTCTTGTAGCCGATGACGCCGTACGCCACGTGCGCGCCGGCCTTTTCCAGGATCCGCGCCAGCCGTACGTTGGACTGCTCATCGAACCGCGCGCGGAGTTCGATCAGCACCGCCACCTGCTTGCCCGCCTCCGCCGCGCGCACCAGCGACGACACGAACGGCGAGTCGCGGCTGGTGCGATAGATCGTCTGCTTGATCGCCAGCACGTCCGGGTCGCGCGATGCTTCGGCGATGAACCGCTCGGCCGACGCCGTGAACGAATCGAACGGGTGGTGCACCAGCACCTCACCCTGTCGGATCACCGAGAAGATGTCCTTGCCCGCCTCCGCCAGCCGGCCGGGCGTCACCGGCATCCAGCGCGGCCACTTCAGTTCGGGCCGCTCCAGGTCGGCGATCTCCGTGAGCGTCGTGTAGTCCAGAAGCCCGGCCCGCTCGTCGAAGTCCGACGGATCCAGGTGCAGTTCGTCGGCCAGTTGCGCGACCATTCGCGGCGAGGCGCCGGGGCCGATCTCGACACGCACCGGCGCGGCGAAGCGGCGCTTCTTCAACTGTGCTTCCACCTGCTCGATCAGCGTGTCGGCGTCCTCCTCGTCGATCTCGCTCTCCGAGTCGCGCGTCACACGGAACGGCACGACCTCAAGCAGCCGCATGCCGGGGAAGAGGTCATCAAGGTTGTTCTGGATGATGTCGCGCAGGCTGACCCAGCGCCCGCGGCCGCCGCCCGCGCCCGGCGCCGGAGTCAGCGACAGCATCTGGCCAGGCTGATCGGGCAGCCGCAGCCATTGCGGCAGCACGCTCGGGATCTTCACGCGCGCAAACAGCGGCTCCGCTTCCGCCGGCATTCCCGGCTCGGTCATCAACACACCCAGGTTGCGCGACAGGTTCGAGACAAACGGGAAACGGTGCCCCGTGTCGACCGCCAGCGGCGTCAGCACGGGAAAGACATTGTGCCGGTACCACTGCCGCAGCGCGCGCCGCTCCTCGGCCGGGAGCGTCTCGTAGTCCACGATCGTGATGCCCTCCCGCACCAGTGCGGGACGGATGTCCTCCTCGTAGCACTGCATCTGCACCGCCTGCAGGTCACGGATCGTCCGACGGAGCGCGGCCATCAGCGCGGCGGTCGGCACGCCGTCCTGATCCACCGCCACCACGCCCTGCTTGATCCGCCGCGACAGCAGCCCAAGCCGCTTCATCACGAACTCGTCGAGGTTCGACGAGAAGATCGACAGAAACCGCACGCGCTCCAGCAGGGGCGTGCGATCATCCTGCGCCAGGCTCAGCACCCGCCGGTTGAACTCCAGCAGCGACAGGTCGCGGTTGAAGGACACCGAGCCATCGAACACGTCCGGCCGCGGCGGCAGGGGCGTGGACAGCGCGGTGCGCGCGATCTGTCGCGCTGATTCACCATCGGCAAGGCGCAGCGAGGCCGCCCCGTCCGCCGCTGCGGTCGCGCCGTTCACCCCGCTGCCTGCCGGTCGTTCCACCCTGCTCACACTGAGGCCCTTTCTACGCCGCGACGCGTCCTCGCGGCGCGCACTCATCCCGGTAATTGTCGGCCTTCCCGCGGCACGGGGTCAGGGCCGATACACCACGCTGCAGCCGGGGGCTTCCGTCACCCGCACCGCGGCGACCCGAACGCCCGCCGGAACAAGGGGGCGAATCCCCCGATCCACCGAATCGGCAATGTGCCGGGCCACCTGTTCGGCCGTCGGATTCATACGGTCGAACGGGGGGGTCTCGTTCAGGTTCTGGTCGCGGAAGGGGGCGATGACCTCGCGCACGATGCGCTCCAGCGCGTGGAAGTCCAGCAGCAGGCCGTCGCCATCGAGCCCCGCCCCGCCGATGGTCACGCTCACGCGCCAGTTGTGCCCGTGCAGTCGCTCGCGCTCGCCGCGAATGATGATCGCGTGCGCGGCACAGAACTCGTCGTTCACGGTGATCTCGTACACACAAGAGCGTATGGTGGCACCGCTCTCCAGAGCGGTGCAGAGGGGCAACAGCCGCGAGAAGCCCCGGTCTGGAGACCGGGGCCACCAGAGACCGAATCCCCGGTCTGGAACCGGGGCCACCAAAGACCGGGACACCCAGGCAGGCCAAGCGTGTCCGCAACACTTCGCCGCCGCGGCGGTATCATGTAAGGGATTACTAACCAGCCCAAGGAGCCGGACATGTCACGCGCGATGCTGCGATCGTTGGGTGTATCGATGTTGATGCTCGCCGCGGCGGCGGGCGCGGGGTGCCAGGCCAACTACGCCGCGGATGTGCACAACACCACGCCGCAGCCGGTGTTCGTGCAGTTGATCAAGAACGCGAACCAGCCCGGCGCGGCCAAGCCGATGGCCGTGCTGCAGCGGCGGCTTGGTCCCGGCGACCGCGGCGCGGTGGGGCCGATTCGCGCTTCCGACCGCGCGGGGGCGGTGAGCATCGTGATCGACACGCTCCCGAACCCTTCGCGGCCTGCGATGCTGGACCTCATGCCCGGCACCACGTTCCTGGAGGTGACGATGGAAGGGCCCGGGACGACAGGCCCGATCCGCGTGAGTGAGAAGCGCTGAACCACGGCAGAGCGGCCGCAGATCAAGGCAGATGCACGCAGATCAGGATTCGATTTCTCTGCGTTCTCCGCGCCTCCGCGAGAGACGATCTGCTTTCTCGCAGAGGCGCAGAGGGCGCGGAGAGAGTCAGAAGAGAGAGCGGGTCACGGATGGCATAGATGGACACGGACTGAGCGCTTCCGCCGTCCGCATCCGTGCAATCCGTGGCTGTCTGGGCGACTCCGGGCCCATCTGTGGCCTGCCTTCTCTTCATCCGCATCCATCCGTCAAATCCGTGGCCGCCTCGAATCCGCCGCGGATCAGAACGCGCTGCAGCCCGCGAACCACAGCGACAGGAATCGGAAGATGTCGCCCACGCCGACGCCCCCGAAGCCGTCGATGTCCGCGTTCGGCTCGTCCGCGAACCAGTCGGCCAGGAACGCGAAGATGTCCCGCACATCGGTGGCATAACTGCCGTCCCAGTCGGCCAGGCACGGCTGGATTGTGAGCCGGATGTGCGATGTGCCCAGTTCGCCCTCCAGCGGCACAGGCAGGCTCTCGGCCGCGGGCGCGATATTCATGAACCAGTAGTTGAGCGCGGGCGCGCCCTGCGGCGTCACGATCTCGCCGTTCAGACTTTCGCTGACAAACTCCGCCGCGAACGTGCCCTGGCCCGACCAGTTCAGGTCTGCGCCGCCGCGTACGAACACGCCGCCGGTCGGGCCGGCGAACTCGAAGACAAAGTGCTGGGCCTGAAAATCGCCCGCCGTGGTGAACGCGAGGCGCACCTCTGCGCTGGTGATTGTCCCGGCCCACGTCGCGCCGATGAGGTACTCGCCGCCGTAGGGCAGCAGCGGCAGAGCGGTGAGCGCGAGTTCCTCATGCACGGGTCGCGGCTGGGCGCGCAGCACACACGGGACGCAACCAAGAGCGCACGCGAACGCCAGGGCGGACAGGAAGATGGGCAAAGTGTTGCGCATGAAGCGGGCCTCTCGGGGTGCGCGGCCGCGACTCTCGATACACGAGCGTATACGTCGCGGCGGGCGTGCTGGTGCAACCCCGAGCGCGCAGCGCGGTCCAAGAGAATGCGGCTCATCGGGCAAGCCCCGATGACCGAACAAATCCAAAGCGAACTCTGGCCCGTCGCTGGGGTATCGGGCGCGTCGGGGGCGTACGATTCGAAGATCGCCGCGGGGCGTGAGGGCGGGGCGCGGGAGGCAGGGGGCGCGGGTCGTGGGAAGCGGATCGAGCGGCGCGTGTGCGCCGCGGCACAAAGGGACGGCATCGAACAAGGAGGGACGACCATGACACAGGTCTCCAGCAAGCCCGGCACGACCAGCACGACCAACGGCAACCACGCCGCGGCCGCGCAGTCGCAGGCCCAGGGCAAACGCGCCCTCCCCGGCCCGGAGTTGTGGCACAGCGCGGCGCACAGCACCGACAAGCCGATCGTCTACGTGAACGGTCGGATGGTGCCCAAGCGCGAGGCGATGGTGAATGTCTACGACCACGGCCTGCTCTACGGCGACGGCGTGTTCGAGGGCATCCGCGTCTACAAGGGCAAGATCTTCAAGTGCATGCGGCACATCGAGCGGCTGTGGCGCTGCGCCGAGGCCATCCGCATGAAGGTGCCCATCTCCAAGGAGGAGATGGTGGACATTCAGCGCGCCTGCATCGAGGCGAACAACCTGACCGACGGCTACATCCGCCTGCTCGTCACCCGCGGCGTCGGCACGCTCGGGCTCGACCCGCGCCGCTGCCCGACGCCGGGTGTGATCTGCATCGCCGACCAGATTTCGCTCTTCCCGCCCGACATGTACGAGAAGGGGATGCGCGTCGTCGTGGCGAACCGGCCCAAGACGCCGATCGCCTGCCTCGACCCGCGCATCAAGAGCCTGAACTACCTGAACAACATCCTGGCCAAGTGCGAGGCCATCGATTACGGCTGCCACGAGGTGGTGATGCTGAACACCGATGGCTACGTGACCGAGGGCTCGGGCGACAACATCTTCGTCGTCAAGGGCGGCAAGTTGTACACCCCGCCGCCCGAGGACGGCATGCTCGAGGGCATCACCCGCGAGTTCGTCATCAAGCAGTTGTGCAAGGACTGCGGCGTCAAGTGCCTCGAGAAGCGCATGCGGCTCGAGGACGTGCTGGACGGTGACGAGGTCTTCCTCACGGGTTCGGCCGCGGAGATCATCAGCGTCACGCAGATCGACCAGCACGATGGGAAGAAGATCACCCGCGAGGTGCGGATCTCCGATGGCGAGGGGCCGATCACCAAGAAACTGCGGGCGCGCTTCCGCGAGATCGTGACCAGCGACCACGTGCCGGAGGATTGACGTTCGGAGGTGGCATGGCCGTCCCGGCCATGTGCATGCCGCGGAACGTCGAGAGAGAAGATCGCGCCACGGAGTGGCGCGGTACCCAAGACCAAGACTACTCACCGCGGCCCCGGCACACGCCGGGGCCGCTTTGCTGCGCGGCAAGCCCCGGCACGATTCTCAGCGGCTCTCGGGTTTCCGGCTGACGACAACGACCTGCTCATCCGGCGGGGCCGAGTCTCGGGCGCGAAGGCGTTCGAGTTCGTCCTTGTACGGCGCGATCCGCGCGGAGAGTCTCCACCACCACAGCGCGATGCTTGTGGCAACGACGATCAGGATCAGGATGATGGCGACGATGTACGGGCCCATGGTTCGTTTCAAGCGTACGTCCGCCGTGTCTCGCTGTCCGCGCCGGCAGAGCGCCTTCATCATGTTCGCACGAAGTTCGCAGCGCGGTTCGCGGGCCGTTTGCAGCACTTCCTGCGAACGCAGGCACGATCTGTACACAATCTCAGAGCATCATTGACAGGGACCGCCCCGCGCGGTATCGGTGGTTGCTGGAGATGTCGCGGCCGACTCGTAGCCGGCGCATCGGAGCGATCGAGAGAGACCACTCCGGACATTCCGAGTGCGTTGTCCATCGGCGCGGCTCGCGCGGATGGACCATGACGACGCGCCCCATCGCAACCTCAGATTCATGAGGAGAGAGCAGATGAGCAGGTGCACGATGTTCTCGTTTTGTGCCGCCGCGATGTTCGCGGCGGCGCCCGCGCTCGCGGGCGATCAATTCCCGCCGCCCTGGCCGCGGTTTGATAACGATGGCACGCCGGTGACGGGTGTGACGTTCCAGTGCTGGACGTTTCCCACGCCCTTCAATCCGGCCCCGCCGGATCCGGGCTTCTGGAACCCGCACGGTCCGCCGCTCGGGCCGAGGATCATCCCGGCGATTCCGAACCTGCCGCCGCAGTGGCTGCCCGAGTTCGAGGGCCGCTCCGGCGTGTGGTGCCTGAACCCGGGCGACATGCTGGAGTTCGACATCCCGAACTGGTTCATGCCACCCCCGTGGGAGAAGGAGATCTGGGTGCAGATCAAGCACCTCGGCCCTGTGCGGGTCGATGTCATCTTCCCGACGGCGACCGGCCCGGTCTCTGTCCCGGCGTTTCCGGCTGGGGGCGGCCCGATCGATCCTCCGGGCACGGCGTGGATGGAGACGGCCTTCCACACCATTCTGCCGTACTGCCCGGACTTTGAGACCATCAAGATCACCGCGCTTACGCAGATCTACATCGATCAGGTCTGCATCGACACGTGGTGCCGCATTCCCGCGCCGGGCGCGGCGACGCTGATGGGTCTGGGCGGGCTGCTTGCCCTCCGCAGGAGGCGCGTGGCCTGAGCCCATCGGGCAGAGAGTTCAACTCCTTCACAACGACATGGGCCGCGGCGGAAACGTCGCGGCCTGTTTGTTTGAATGCTGGAGCGAATTTTCGTCAGACGCTGCAAGATCCGTGCGCGCGGCGGCAAGTCTCTGTGGCGGGTCCAAAACGCGAGAAGTTCGCGTGCCGCCGAGAGACGAGCCGGGCACCGCCCGGAGAGAGTGGAGAGAGACCATGTTTCGGCAACTTGCATGTGTTGTGGTCCCGTTCGGACCGTCGTCGCGATGCGCCTTGCTTGGGTTGGCCGCCGGCGCGGCGTTCGCCTCCAGCGCCGCCGCGGCGAGCATCCCCATCACCTGGTTGGACATGTCGCCCGTGCCGATGGGCGGCGGCGTGCCGAACAACAGCAACTACTTCCTGCCGGGCGTCGGCAGCGTCAACATCACGTACAACATCAACAACTTCATCTTCACGCACAGCCGCGGCACCAACGCATCGCTCCAGAACGGCAGCGTGCCGTTTGGTCCCGACACCTATCTGTGGGGCGCGCACGAGTACTTCGGCGCGACGAACCTCAACAGCCCCAACACCGGCCTTCCGCAGTTTGGCGATGCGTGGAGCATCACCTACACCTTCCCCGGCACGGTTCCCGCCAACCAGATCTACCTCGGCATCGCGGGGCTGGGGCGGACGCTCAACTCCGGCGGGCTTGAATCGACCGCGACCGTGCAGCAGAACGGCACGTTCATCGGCGACTGGGTCAGCGGCAACAACTGGGGCGCGACGGACTTCATTCCCGGCGCGGGCACGTTCACGATGCGAAACAGCCAGACCGGACTCGGCGGCGCCGACCCGTGGTGGAACACCGAACTCGGCATCGTGCAGATCAACGATGCCATCAGTTCGCTCACCATCGACTTCTGGCAACTCCCCGGCGATGGCCTGCTCCTGAACATCGGCTTCGCCGTCCCCGCGCCGGGCGCGGCGGCGCTGCTGGGCCTTGGCGGGCTGGTGGCGATGCGCAGGCGGCGGAACTGAAGCCGGGCGGGGATCCGCACATCTTCTTCACAACGACGCGGGCCGCGGCCGAAACGCCGCGGCCTGCTTGTTCTCGCGGCATTGCTCCGACGGCCTTCCTGATATGCTCGCCTGCGATCCGCTGGCGCGGGTCGCGCGCCGCAGGAGGAGTCGCATGGAACAGTGGCGTCCCGTGTTTGATCGCCGCGGCCGCGCTGTGCTGGGATACCAGGTCTCCAACCTTGGCCGCATCCGCACGTACTGGACCAGCGGCCCGCACGCCTCGCTGGTGACCAAGCCGTCGCTGCGCAAGCCCTCGTACGCCAAGCGCAACGGCAAGCCGTCCGGGTCGCTCGTTCTGTGCGTTCGTGTTGGCCGACGGAAGTACGACACGTTCCAGATCGACGTGCTGGTGGCGACGGCGTTCATCGGTCCGCGGCCGCGCGGCGGCGTGCTCGATCACATCAACGGAGTTCCCGATGACAACCGCGCCCGCAACCTGCGCTGGGTGACGCGGTCGGAGTCCTCGCTGATGGCGGTGGCGCGGACGCCGCGAAGGCCATTGGCCAAACTGACGCCCGCCAAGGTCCGCGCCATCCGGGCCTCGAAACTGACCGCGCCGGAACTGGCCGAGAAGTATGGCGTTGAGAAGAAGGCGATCTACAACATCAAGTGGGGCGTGACGTGGCGTGATGTGTAACCCGCGAGCGGTCGCTGCAAACCTCACGCCATCCAATCTCGCATCTCCCTCGCGCTGCCCGGTGGGAGTTGTCGATGTGGTGCGCCCGCTGTCTGCAATACCCCGCGTTGCCGCACGTTTGTCTGCGGAGGTCAAGTGAAAGGGTAAGAGCATGGCCGACCACAGCCGACGCGATTTCCTTCGATACTCCGGCCTTGCCGCCGCGGGCGCGGCAACGCTCACGCTCGACGCGCGCGCCCAGCCGACCGCGCCCAGCGGCAGTGCCGCCATCGGCGAACAGGTGCAGGCCCAGTTCGGCGATCCCCCCCTCACGCTCACCATGCGCGATGGCGCTCGGCCCACGCGGCGCAACGCGCTGGGCCCGTTCTATCAGCGCGGAGCGCCGTTTCGCGGCAAGGTGAGTCCGCCGCGTGCCCCGGGAACGGTGCTGGTGGTCTCGGGGCGCGTGTGGGCGTTTGACACCAAGCGGCCGCTGCCCGGGGCGATCATCGACCTGTGGCACTGCGACCACGAAGGGCACTATCACAACAACTCCGGCGAGTACCACTACCGCGCGCGGATCATCACCTCGGAGACCGGCGCGTACGAGTATGAGACCATTCATCCCGTCGTCTACGAGGACAATGGCGACCTGCGCTCGCCGCACATCCACTACCGCATCACCGCCGCGGGCTACCGCACACTGGTCACACAACTGTTCTTCGAGGGAGACCCCAGACACGAAGACGACAGGTTGTTCGACCCGTCGCTCATGACCAAGGTCGTCACGCGCGGCGAGCCCGGCGCGGAGTTTCAGTCGAGCGAGTTCGACATCGTTCTCGCGCCCGACGACGGCTCGCCGCCAGAATCGGAAGACCGGCCGCGGCGCGGACGCGCCCGGCGCACCGCGCAAGACCGCTGAACTGAGCATCGCCCGCCGCCTCAGACTTCGACCAGCGGCATGGCCGTCTTGCGCTCGTTCGTCGCCGCGGGAGCATCGACTTGCCCGAACGACTCAAGCCCGGCGACCCCGGCCATTTCGGCGCGCGCCGCCGCGGCATCGAACTTCGCCCCCATCGGCGCGGCGACCTCGACGGCCATGGGCACCTGCCCGGCCATCTCGGGGTCGATCGCGACCGTCTCGCGGCCGATCGGCGCGATGTGTCCGGCAAAGACCGCCGCGAGATCGAGCGCGATCTGACCCTCACTCTTGGAAAGGCCGACCGGCGGGATGGCCTGCGCAAACGCCTGGGTGGCCTCGCGCGCCGAGACGAACGTGCCCGACTTCTCCATCCACGTGCACGAGGGCAGGACGATGTCCGCCGCGTCGCTGAGCCTGCCTGCCAGTGTGTCGAGCAGCACGGTGAAGGGCTTCTTGCCTCCGCCGCCGGTCATCGCGCTCAGGAGCGCTTCGGTTGTCCAGTCGCTGGGGTAGTTCCCGGTAATGATGGCCGCGCCGATCCCGCCACCGCGCATCTGGTTCACGAGTTCATCGAACTTCGTCAACGATGCGCCGCCGCCCTTGATGACCGCTTCGAGAACGCGCTTCACGCCGCGGGCGTTGGGCGCCTTCTCGGCGAAGATCTTGAACCCATCGGCCTTGTCGGGCGGGAAGGTCTTATCCTGCCCGCTCACGGGGACCGGCCCGATGGCCAACTGCGCCCGCGGGTCGATGCTCAGCGCCAGCCGCGCCAGCACGTACGCATCCTCGCACGACAGCATCGGACTCACGATCACACCGAGTCGTCCGCCCGCCGATGGTGCCACCGACCGTTGCTCCGCAGGAGCGCGGTCGGTGCTCCTCTGGTCGCCACCCAGCGCCCTCTTCAGCCCCGCCAACGCGTCGTTGTACGCCCGGTTCCAGTCGCTCTCGACCTGCACCCCGTGCTGCCGCCGCCGCGGCGTCAAAAGCCGCTCGGCCGAGTGCACGAACTTCCACCCGTAGCGCACCTCGTCGCTGATCCACCACTTGTTCGCGGCCATGTTGGTGCGCGGCTTCACGCGGTAGACCTTCCCATCGTTGTGGTCGATGCGGATGTTGTCGCCGCTGGCGGTGATGCCGTCGATGCTGGGTGTTTCCTTGAGGAACCAAACGCGCTGCGCGAACAGGAAGTCCTTGTCGAGCAGCGCGCCGACGGGACACAGGTCGATGACGTTGCCGGAGAGTTCGTTGGCCAGCGCCTTGCCGGGGAAGACGTCGATCTGCTCCTGGTTGCCGCGGCCTTCGACGAGCAACTCGCCGGTGCCCGTCACCTCGCGCGTGAAGCGGACGCAGCGCGTGCACATGATGCAGCGGTCGGAGTACAGCAGCACGTGCGGGCCGAGGTCCTTCTTGGGCTGCTTGACCTTGGCTTCCTCGAAGCGCGACACGCCGCGGCCGTACTCGTAGGAGTAGTCCTGCAAAAAGCACTCGCCCGACTGGTCGCACACCGGGCAGTCCAGCGGGTGGTTGATGAGCAGGTACTCCATCACCGCTTTCTGGTTGGCGATGGCCTTGGGCGAATCGGTGTAGACGACCATGCCGTCGGCGCACGCCGTCTGGCAGGTGGGGATGAGTTTGGGGATGGGCTCGAGCGCGTTGTTGTTGCGCGGGTTGGGCTGCCAGACCTCGGCCAGGCAGATGCGGCACGAGGCCACGATCGACAGGCCGTCGTGGTAGCAATACTGCGGGATCTCGATCCCGTTCGCGTTGGCCACCTGGATGATCATCTCACCCGGTTTGAACTCGCATTCGCGGCCGTTGATCATCACCTTCGGCATAGGGCGGCATGGTAGGGGGCACGGATACAGACCGCCCGGCGCGGCGAACAGTCCCGTCTACCCGCAGGATTACCCCGCCGCGCCCGTGGCGTGCTCGGCAAGCAGCGCGTTCCACGCGTCGATGAGCCGCGCGGCAAGCGGGCCGGGCGCTCCCGCGCCGATGGCCTTGGCCTCGATGCGCGTCACGGGCAGCACGCCCCACGACGAGTTGGTCAGCATCGCCTCGTCGGCGTCGAGCAGGTCGGATACGCCGAGCATGCGCCGATGCACGGGCATGCCCGCGTTGCGTGCCCAGTCGATGACCCATCGGCGGACGATGCCCGGGAGAACGGGGCTGGGCAGCGCGGCGCCGCCCGGTTGAGAAGGTGTGCCGCTGCGGGGCTGGGCGGGCGGCGCATCGTCATGCGGCGATGGCGCGGGCGCAGCCTCCCGGGCGGACAGTTGTTCATCGGTCGCACCCTCTTCGCCGCGTGCATAGGGCGTCAGCAGCGCGCCGCCCTTGACGATGAACAGGTTGCTCACGCACCCGCCGGCAAGGTGATTCGTGGCCGAAAGCACGATGGCTTCCGCCGCGCCCTTGCCCGCCGCGGCCTGCAGTTCGCGCAGCCGCCACCAGTAGTTGAGCGTTTTGTGGCTCTCGCAGGGGTTGAAGGGGTTGACGCGTGCGTCGGAGATGGTGGCCAGCACGCCGCGGGCGTACATCGGCTCGGGGTACTCGGCGGCGCGCTGCGCGACGATGAGCACCGTCGGCTGTGGCGCTGCGCCCTCGCCGGGCCGCAACATGTTCAGGTCGCCCGCGGTGATGGTGAGCCGCACCCGGGCGCGGTGCAGGCCCGAGCGGCGGATCGTCTCGGCAACGGCCTCGGTCAGCGCGACCGTCCGCAGCGCATCGGACAGGCCCAGTTCGCGGGCCGACTCGGCCAGCCGCGCCATGTGCTCGTCAATCCGCACGCACCAGAGGTTGCCCGCGTCTCCCACGCCGCCCAGCATCGTCTCGAACAGGCCCACGCCGTGCTGCACGCCCGCATCGAGCGCGGAGAGCATGGGCGCACCGGCGCCGCCGTCACCGAGATCGTGGAACTTTCCGTTGAGAAACACAGTGGCGGGCATGGTCTCTCCCGTGTGCGTTGGCGCGGGGTCCGGCGGGGGAATGGGCGAGGGGCACCAACGTTATGGGCCGGGGCGTTCTCGGACGCGGACTGCGCAAACTGCGAGGTTCGCGCGGGCGTGGCGATCGCGGCGGGCACGGGCACGCGGGATCGGCTTTCACCCCGCCGCGACAGGGGTCGATGGCCCGGGTGCGACCCCGGTGGGCGCTGCCGCGCTCCCGTGCCGCGCGAGGATTGATCCATGGCCACGACCAAACTCCGCCTGCACCGTGATGTGGAGACCGAATCGCCTGCGAATGCCGAGCAGATTCCGGCGACTTTCCGCTTTCCGGAGATTCCCCGGGGTCGGGGCGGTCGGGTGCAGTCCCGGCGTGCGACGCTCGTGGCCGGGCGCGTGAACCCAGACGCCGCGGCGGGGGAGGCGGGCGGGGTGCACGCCGATGCCGGGTACCCGCGCCCGCCAGCCCTTCGCCTGCTCCGCGAGGATGGGACCGTCACCACCCCCGATCTGGTCCGACAGGTCGAGCAGACGATGGAGGCCATGCAGGCCCGGCTGGACAGGCTGCGCAGGCAGGCCGAATCGCCCATGCGGTTCCCGGAGCCCGGCGATGGGGACGACCGGCCGACCGCGGCGTGAGAATCGGTCTTGCACCGTCCCGAAGTGCGGGGACCCCAGGCAACCCGCCACCCGGCTAGACTGTCCACAGGACACGTTTAGACCGGAGTTGGAGCATGACGCGGATCTCGACGCGCGATGGTGTGCTGTTCGCCCTTCTGGTCGGCCTGGCGGTGGCCACGCGCCTGCTGCCGCACCCGCCCAACTTCACCGCGCTGGTCGCCGTGTCGCTGCTGGCGGGGTGGGTGTTCCAGAGCCGCGTGCTCGCGGCGTGCGTGCCAATGGCGGCGATGCTGCTGAGCGACGCGGTGATCGGCGGGTACAGCCTCGGAATCATGATCGCCGTTTACGCCGGGTTGCTCGCGCCGCTGGCGATGCGCCGGTTGATCGGCGATGGCCGGTGCGCATGGCGGATCGGCGGCGCGGCGGCGCTGTCATCGCTGGCGTTCTTCGTTGTTTCGAACGGCGCGGTGTGGGCGTTCGGCACGATGTACGCGCGCGATGCGGGCGGGCTGTTGGCGTGCTATGTCGCGGCGGTCCCGTTCTTCAAGTGGCAACTCGCCGGCGACCTGCTGTACTCGGGCGCGATGTTCGGCCTCGCGGCGGTCATGCCGCGGGCGGTCGCGACGGTTCGCGGCCTCGCGCCGGTCGGCGCATAGGCCACTGAAAGCGACAGACGAGCCCGAGGGAAGCGGCGCGCGACCGCGCATGCGGGCGTTCTGCGCGCGTGGCCCGGTGCATTTCCTATCGCCTGTGCCGCACCGCGCCGCCGATCACCGCGGCCGCGCCGAAGAGCATCAGGTCCTTCACGAGGTACTGCCCCTCGGGCGTCGGCACCAGCGGCGAGTGTGCGAAGCACACGTCCGCGCGGATAATCATCGCGGCGGCGGTGCCCAGCAGACGCAGCAGAAGCAGCGGCAGCGCGATGCGCACCAGCGCGGGGAAGAGCAGGCACAGGCCGATGGCCGCCTCCCACGCGCCCAGCAGGCGAACCGTCACATCGGGCGGTCCGACGAACACCGTGTGCGCCAGGATCGTCGTCGCCGTCGGGTGGCCGTACAACTTCAGCGTTCCGAACCACAGGAACACCAGCGCGAGTGTCATTCGGTGCAGCGGATGGCCGAGCCGGTCCAGCCACGATGCGACCCGCGCATCGAGCCGGTCCCATCGGGCAAGCAAGGCCTGCCATGGTCCGTGCTGCCGACGCGATGGGGGCGTGTGTTCAGACATGTGTGATCCTCCTCCACCGCCGGTGCCCGGCGAAGACCGACTGCCAAACAAACACAGTCCTGCTTTGCGCCGTGTGTTGCAAGCCTCGGCCGAGCCACGATTTGCGCAGGATCTGCCGAAATTGGTGCGATTCCCACTGGCGTGAACCGCCATTATCGGGCATAATAGAAACTCTCTCTCAAAGGCCCCTTGCACAAGGACCATCGCGGCGTACGTTCGAGTTGTTCCCCACACCCTTCCCTCTCTCGGGGTGTCACATGAAAAGAATGATCGTTTCTGTCGCCGCGCCAGCGGCGGCTGTGGCGTTGTTGGGCGCGGCCGGTCCCGCGTCTGCCGCCGTCATCGAACCGGGCTTCTACGCCCTTGGCAACCACCCGGCCTTTCAGGCGGGGCCGGCGGGCATGCAACTCGACGAGTTGTACAACGCGACCGCCGACCACGACCGGTTCCTCTTTGATTTCGACCACCCGCAATCGCTGGTGATTCTCGAAGTCTCGCCCGGAATCCTGCGCGTGTTCGGAACCGTGTGGGGCGGCCGGTGGAACTTCAATCTCTTCTGGAACGACCAGTACCGGGGCGTGTACACGTTCAACATGTCGTACACCATCGGCGTGCAGCAGGTGCCGGGCGATGACGACCTCTGGGTGAACGGCCCGAACAACATCAACACCGGCTGGATCACCACGCCCCTGGGCGACACCATCCCGCTCTACGACGAACGGGGAAACTTCGGCTTCTCGCTGCGTCTGGGCGACGAGGACCACGACGACGGGCACCTGTTCTTCCCCGGTGTGTCAGGCTGGGGCTGGCTGAACCACGGCGACAACCCCACGCTGCACCGGCCGATCGGCGACTTCCTGTTCGTCTCGCGCGGGTTGATCCCCGCGCCGGGCGCGGGGTCGCTGGCGTTGCTTGGCGCATCGTTCTTCGCGTCCCGCAGGCGCCGATAACCGCGATGGGACCTTCGGCGCGGGCCTTGCGCACCGGCGCAGATCGCCGCGCTGCGTGGTGGGGCTCGCCCCGGGCGTGCCGATGAACTGTCCGGGCGCACGCCGATTACGCACCCGGAGGCACCATGACCACGAACACCCCGACCGCCGCGATTGCAGCAACACGCCAGCCCCGAGAAGAACGCCGCCGCAACAAGCGATTCCGCATCGCGCGCGATGGCAAGGTGTTCCTCCCCGCGGCACGCCAGTACCTCTCCGCGCAGACGCGGGACCTCTCCGTCGGCGGCGCTTTGCTGGAGATCGAGACCGACCGGCCGCTGGCCCCCGGCGATGCGGTGCAGGTGGCGGTCGCATCGACCGAGTCGCCGCTGGTCCGCGACGACGCGCTGGTCCACGCCGTGGTCGTCCGCGCCGATGCGATCGGCGGCCGACGGCAGAGCATCGCGGTGCGCTACACCGGCGCGCGGCCCGCGGCCCGCGCGGCCTGAGCACGCGCACTACGATCGCTCATGCTCTGGCAGCCGTCACTCCCGGAGAAGTACACCGGCGCTTCGCCCGAGCACCTGGCCGCGTCGATCTCGGCGCGCCGGGCCGAACTGGGCCCGCAACTGGTCATCCTCGGTCACCACTACCAGACCGACGAGGTCATCCGGCACGCCGACTTCACGGGCGATTCGCTGAAACTCAGCCAACTCGCCGCGGGCCGCGTCAAGGAGCAGGGCGCGCGCTTCGTCGTCTTCTGCGGCGTGCACTTCATGGCCGAGACCGCCGACCTCGTCACGCCCGACGATGTCGCCGTCATCCTGCCCGATCTCTCCGCGGGCTGTTCGATGGCCGACATGGCCGACTACGACGACGCACTCGCCGCGTGGGACCTGCTCCACGATGCGCTCCGCGCTCCCGCGGCTCGCGGCCGAAAGGGCGCGGCGTGGAAGGGCCGCATCATTCCCATCACCTACATCAACTCCTCCGCGGCGATCAAGGCGTTCGTCGGCCGCAACGGCGGCGCGGTGTGCACGTCCTCCAACGCCGCGCGCGTCTTCGAGTGGGCCATGAAAGGCGGCACGATGCCCGTCCGCAAGGGCGAGCAGATCAAGATTCTCTTCCTGCCCGACCAGCACCTGGGCCGCAACACCGCCGCGGCGTACGGGCTCGACGTGCGCACGCAAACCTGTGTCTACGACCCTCGGCGACTGGCTCGCGGCGAGGAACTGGGCGGCGCAACGCCCGAGCAGGTCCGCGCGGCCACGGTGATCCTCTGGGCCGGGCACTGCTCGGTGCACAAACTCTTCCGCCCCGAGCACTGCGATGAGATCCGCGAGGCCGACAAGGGCAAGCCCAAGGCCGAGCGTACCAGCATCCTTGTGCACCCCGAGTGCTGCAAGGAGGTCGTCGACAAGTCCGATCTTTCGGGTTCGACCGAGTTCATCATCAAGACGCTGCGCGCTGCGCAGAGCGGCACCTATTGGGCGGTCGGCACCGAGGTGCACCTGGTGAACCGGCTCGCCCGCGAGTGCGCGCTCCGCGGCGTACACGTCCGCATTCTCTCCGATTGCCAGTGCCTCTGCACCACGATGTTCCGCATCGACCAGGAGCACCTGGCGTGGGTGCTCGACAACCTCGCCGCGGGCAAGGTTGTGAACCGCGTGAGCGTGCACCCCGAGGCGCGCAAGTGGGCTCTGGCGGCGATCGACCGGATGCTGAAACTGGCCGCGCCGATGGGCGCGCCGCCCGCGCCGGTGAAGTCAGGTGTGAAGAATCGCGCTCGCGGCAAGCGCGCTGCCCCCGCCGACCCCGCGCTGACCGATTGAACTACTTGCCGCCCGAGTACGGGGCAAAGACCCAGCGCACCACGTCGCCGGGTTCGAGTTTCGTCGCGCCCGCGCCGGCCGTCGCGTACGTGTCGTTCACGTAGAACTGCCAGTTGCGCCCCTCGCCCGCGCCGCCCTGGTTCTTCTGATCGTCGATCCGCCGCACCAGCGCGGTCGCGCCGCTGCCGGAGTGCTCGATCTGAATCCCCCGGGCGTGTGCCCTGGCCGCGTGCAGCGCGTCGAGCACGGTCATGCCGGGCTTGTGATCAAGCGCGACAAAGTGCTTCTGCACGCCGTCTCCGTAGTCGATCACCAGTCTCACGTGGCTCGCCGCCGCGGCGGGCTTCTCGGCCTTCGGGGTCGGCGCGGGCGGCTGGGTCGTCGCGGCGAGCGCGACGCCCTCGGGCGATCCCGACCCATCGAGGGCCGATGTGCCGAACGCCACCGCCACCAACCCAAGCGCCAGCACGACCACCAGCGTGGCGAACGTGGCGAGCGTGTGGCGGACGGGTTGGCTCATGCGGTCGTCTCTCGGCGGGGTGGGGTGGGGGCAGTGCAGGGGCCGAGTCTACCCGCGCGCGGTCTGCGCGTCATCTCAGCGGGCAAACCACGCCAGTCGCGCCATCGACTCGACCAGTCGCCGCGCCTCGGCTTCCCCCTCGCCGCCCTCGTGGATGACGAGTGTCTGTCGCCGGCCCGCGGCGGAGAACTCGATCACCCACGTCGTCTTGCCGCCGCTGGCCTCCGATGCCTCATCGATGCTCGGGGCGCGCCCGGCGCGGGCCGGGTGATCGACATCCACCAGCGGGGTCGCGGCCAGTTCGCGCCAGAGTTGCTCGCGCTGGGCGCGCGTCAGTTGGCGCGTGCGCGGCGGGTAGGTCGTCTCCTGGGCGCCGGCCCCGGTGGCCGCGCGAAGCACGGAATCGGCCTCGACGATGTACCGCGCGGGACGATCGGCCGCTCCGGTCGGTGCGCCGGCAACACGCACGCCCGCGGCCCACGCCAGCGGCACGGGCCGCAGCACCGTCGCCGACAGCGCGAAGTCCGACGGCGGCTCGGGCGAGGCGAGTGCCCGCTCGAACCGTGCGTTGCCGCCTGCGCAGCCCCCAAGGCCGAACGCCGCCGCGAGCACGATGACCGCAAAGGACTGCCGCATACGCGGGAGTGTACCGGCGATGGGCGGCCCGGAGCGCCGTGCGGCAGCGCCCCCTCCCTACGCTTGCCGACCATGAAGATCTCCGTCCGCTGGCTCAACGAGTACCTCGAACCGGCCAACCTCACCGCCGATAGCGTCGAGGAGATTCTCACGTTCGTGGGCTTTCCGATCGAGACGGCCGAGGAACTCGCCAACGGCGACGTGCGGCTGGACGTGGAAGTGACCAGCAACCGGGGGGACTGCCTGAGCCACATCGGCCTGGCGCGCGAGGTCGCCGCGGCGACCGGTCGCCGGCTGCGCATCCCCGCGCCGGGGCGTGCCGGCGAGCAGGCCAGTTCGGCGGCGCCCAGCGCCGGCGGTCCCGATGCCGCGGCGACGGTCGCCATCGACAACCGCGTCTCAGACTTGTGCCGGATGTTCACGGCGCAGGTGATCCGCGGGGTGCGCGTGGGCCCGAGCCCGCGATGGCTGGTCGAAGCGCTGGAGGCGGCCGGGCAGCGTTCCATCAACAACGTCGTCGACGTGACCAACTACGTTGCGCTCGAGTACGGCCAGCCGTCGCATGTGTTCGACCTCGCGACGTTGCACGGCGATGGAACGGCCGAGGGGCTGCGCCGTGTCCGCGTCGTCGTGCGCACCGCCGCGAAGGGCGAGAAACTGACCCTGCTCGACGGGCGCACGATTACGCTCGCAGGGGACGAGGTGGTCGTGGCCGATCTTCGCGGCGGGGGTCGGGCCGTCAGCCTCGCGGGCTTGATGGGCGGGCGCGAGACCGAGGTGACGACCTCAACAACCGACGTGCTGCTCGAGGCCGCGACGTGGGAGCCCGTGGCTGTTCGTCGCGCCTCGCGCCGCCACGGCGTGCGGACCGAGGCCTCGCACAGGTTCGAGCGCATCGTGGACCCGCGGACCATCGAGCGTGCTGCGCAGCACGCCGCGGCGTTGATCGTCAAACTCGCCGGGGGCGTTCTGGCGCCGGGCATCGTTCGTGCCGGCGTCGAGCCGCGTCCGCTGACCGTGGTGCGCCTGCGTCCCCCGCGATGCGCCGCGGTGCTTGGCGCCGAGGTCGCCGCGCCGGAGATCGCCCGGGTGCTGGGCGCGCTGGAGATATCCGCCGCGCCCGCCGAGGATGGCGCGCTGTCGTGCACCATTCCCGCGCACCGGCCGGACCTGGAGCGCGAGATCGATCTCATCGAGGAGGTCGCGCGCATCCGCGGGCTCGACAAACTCCCCGTGCATGAGAAGGTCGCGGTGCGTGTCGGCGCGCCCCAGAAGTCGGAGCGCGCTGTCCGAGATTTGTGCGCCGCGCTGACCGGTCTGGGCTTCTACGAGACGGTCACGTTCACGTTTGTCACGCCCGAGCACGCCGCGCCATTCATGCCCGAGGGACTGCGCCCGCTGGGCGTCAGCCGCGAGCGCCGCCCGGCCGATCCGGTGCTGCGGCCCAGCGCGCTGCCGAGCCTGCTGGCCTGTCGGCGCAAGAACCAGGACGGGGGCGCGCACGCCGACGATGCGGGCGACGGTGAGGGCGGCGGCGTGCGGCTGTTCGAGATCTCGTCGGCGTTCGCGCAGGATGCCTCGGGCCGCAGCGCGGAGCGCACCAACGTGGCGATGGTGTGCGATGCTTCGTTTCCCTCGGGGGCCAAGGCCGCGGAGCAGCGACAGAACGCGCTCCGCCTGCTTCGCGCCGCGGTCGAAACCGCCGCGCGGGCGCTGGGCGGCGCCGAGACGCGGGTCGAGTTTGTTCCCGTGCAGCAGCCGCCGGTTCCGGCGTACGAGCCCGGCGCGTGCGCACGCGTAATCATCAACGGCAAGCAAGCAGGCATTGCAGGCCTGCTCATGGCCAAGGTGCAGCGCGACTACGGGCTCGAGAGGCCCGTCGCCATTGCCGAGATCGGTCTGGCCGAACTGGTCGCGCTCTATCCGCCGCGGTCGCTGGTGCATGCGCTGCCCGAGTTTCCTGCCATCGAGCGCGATCTCTCGCTGATCGTTCCCGAGCAGACGCCCTGGGCGAAGATCGATGCGCTGGTACACGCTCTCCATCTGCCGCTGCTTGAGCACAGCGCGTTCATCGGCGCATTCCGCGGCCAGCCCATCGCCGCGGGACGCAAGTCCGTCACCCTGCGATTGCGCTTCCGCGATCCCTCGCGAACTCTGCGGCGCGAAGAAGTGGACCCGCAGATGAACACGCTGATGGACAAGGCCCGCGCCGAACTGGGCGCGGAGATTCGGGTGTAGGCGGCCGAGCAGAGGCCGGATGTCGCGGGAGTTCCAAGACTGTCTGCGTCCGATGTGGCCGGTTTCAGAGGCCGGAATCGGGCCCTATCATCGGTCCATGGTCTCTCCAGCCCCTTCGAAACCGGCACGGTACTTTCTTCTCGCGGTCGTCGTCGCCGCGCTGGCGGCGTGGGCGTACCTCGGCAAGGGCGGCATCCGAGACCATGTCGTGCCGCGGAACTTCGGCGTGGTGGAAGAGGGGCACGTGTATCGCGCGGCGGCGCTCACGCCCACGACCCTGCGACAGGTGCACGCCGAGCACGGGATCAAGACGATCATCGACCTTGGCGGGTTCGATGTCGACCCGCGCGGCGAGGCGCTCTCGCAGCGCACCGCCGAGTCGCTGGGCATCACGCGCTACGTCTTTCCGCTCTCGGGCGACGGCACGGGCAACCCGAATGCGTACGTCGCCGCGCTGCGAGTGCTGGCCGATGAACGCAACCACCCGGTGCTCGTGCACTGCTCGGCCGGCGCGCAGCGCACCAGCGGGTGCATCGTGCTCTACCGCGATGTGATTCAGTTGCGTGACAACGCCGAGGCGCGGCGCGAGGCATTCGGTTTCCGGCACGACCCCAGAGACAACCCGCGCCTGTTCGAGTATCTCGATGACTGGCAGGAGAAGATCGAGCGGGCCTTCCGCGCCGGGGTCGATGCGCAGGTGCCCGGCCAGCAGCCCGTCGAGGTTCGACCGCACACGCCGCCTTCGAACGGCGGCGCGGAGAGCCGCTAGCCGTGGGCCCCGGCGTGGCGAGCGATGCGCTTCGCGGCCTTCTGCGTCACGCGCTCATCGTCCTGCTCTCGTGCGTGTGCGTGCATTGGGTGCTGCTCGGCCGCGCGCCCTTCCGCCAGAGCGAGGGACACCGCGTCGCGCCGGCGTGGGCGATGCTCGATTCGGGCAACTGGCTCCGCACCGAGATGTTCGAACTCAACTATGTCCGCAAGCCGCCGGGAATGCCGTGGGCCATCGCCGCGAGCAGCGCGCTGTTCGGCCGCAACGAGTTCGCAGCGCGATTTCCCAGCGCGCTTGCGTGCACATTGATGGCGCTGGGCGCGCTGGCCATCGGCCGGGCGTGGCTGGGGTCGATGGGCGGGCTCGCGGCGGGCTTGTCGCAGGCCGTGCTGCCGCTCATGTGGGGCCCGGGGCGGAGCGCGGAGATCGAGGCGCTCAATACGCTGGCCACACAACTGGCCGTGCTTCCGCTGGTGGCTCTGCTGCTGCGCCCGCCCGGCGATCGTCGCGCGGCGGACGTGCCGATGGCGCTGCTGTGCGCTGCGGGCATTCTCGCGTTCGCGCTCACAAAGTCCGCCGCGAGCGCGCCATGCGTGGTCGGCGCGATCTTCGGCGCGTGCGCTGCGCGGCGATCGGCGGGGCCGCTGGTGAACCCGATTGCACTTGGCGCGATCATCGTCGGCGCGGCCGCGGCATTCGGGGCGTTGTGGGTTGTCGCACGGGCCAACACCGACCCCGACGCCGTGCGTGAGACGGGCTCGTTCCTCTGGCAGCGACCGGGTCGCACCGCGCTGCTGCTGCCCTTGGCCCTCGCCGCGGCGTTGCCCTCGTCGCTCGCGCTGCTGTGGGCCTTCGGGCGAGATGCGCAGCGCGAGGGCGAGGGCGCTGATGAACAGTGGAACCGGGCCGCGCTCTTCGGCCGCGCGTGCGGCTTCGCGTGGGTGGCATCGTGCGCGATCTACATCGGATTCGGCGTCGACAACCCGCGATACCTGATGCCGGCGAGCGTGTTCCTCGCGCCCGTCGTCGGCTACGCCGTCCGCGGCGCATGGGGCGGGGGCGGGCAAGGGCCGTTCGCTCGCGGCGGGTTCACGCCTGCGCGGCGCGACCTGCTTCGGCGGGTCGTTTTTCGGGGACCCGCGGCGTGGTGCGGCGTGCTGGTCGCCGCGGGGATGATCATCAACACCCGCGCCGTCGAGGGCACGCCGACCGCGACGGGCCGGACCGCCGGCGCAGAGCTCGCCGCGGCGATGCCCGATGGGGCGACGGTCTGGGCCGATGATCTCATCGAGGCGCGGCCGGACACTCTGCTCTATGCGCGTGCCGCGGCGGCGGCGGAGGGCCGCTCGATGCGCCCGGTGTGGGCCAAGCCGTGGATGCACCGCGCCGAACTTCCTCCGGCCGGCGACTATCTGCTGATCCGGATCGACGAGGGCAGTGGCGAGGCGGAGCGATACGCGCCGCACCGAGTCGAGGGCCAACTCGCGCCCATCGCCGAGGGCGAACTCGGACGCTACCGCTACCTGCTGCTGCTGGTCGTCGGCCCATCGCGCAACTGACCGATCACGATGCCCCCTCGGCGCGGCGGCGTTGCAGGGCCGCGGCGATCGATTCGAGAATCTCCTCCGGCTCGCTCATGCGGCCGATGCCCGATGTGCGGCAGGCCTGCCAGCCCTCAGCCGGGCCGACGAACCCGTATCCGTCGGATGCGAGCGTTGTGATGTTCCGCTGCGTCGAGGCCTGCGCCCACATCGCCGCGTTCATCGCGGGAGCGAGAATCACCGGGGTGCGTGCGCGGTCCACCGCGGCGAGGATCAGTGTCACGGCGTCGTCGCAACGCCCGGTCGCGAGCCGCGCCAGGCAGTCCATGCTGCACGGCGCGACGACCGCCGCGTCGAGTTCGCGCGCAAGGCTCACGTGCTGGGGGTCGTGAGATTCGACATGCTCCCACGGGCTGGTGTAGACCGGCCGCGCCGAGAGCGCCTGAAAAGTGAGCGGTGTCACAAACCGTGTCGCGCCGGGGGTCATCGCGACCGTGATCTGCGCGCCCCACTGCGCCAGCCGGCTGACCACGGTACAGGTCTTGTACGCGGCGATCCCGCCGGTGACGCCGACCAGCACCCGCGCGCCCTGGAAGACCTCGGTCATGGACAATGCTATCGCGCCGGGCCCAGCCGGCCCGGTGCAGCCACGAATCCCGTGATCACGACATGCCCGCTCTCAGCGGCCGCTCACACGCGCCCGCCGGGCAGGATCTTCTCGAGGTCCCCGGCTTGCGAGAGGTCAAAGTCGAGTGCGACCTTGCCCTGCACGATCTCCTCGATCGCGACTTCGAGGTCCGAGCGGCCGCGCCGGTCGATCATGGGGCGAGAGCCCTCCATGAGTTGCACCAGCCGCCGCTGGATCAGCGCGCACAGTTTGAACCGTCCGCCGAACCGGGTGACAATCTCGTCGCTCTTGAGCGCTTCGATCATGGGGCGTTCCGCTCCTGTGCCCGCCCGGGAACCGCCAAGCGGCCGATGGCCGCCGACCCCCGGGCGCAGACTTGATAATAGACCCGCCGACCGTCCCCGCCCACCCACGCTCTCGCGGCGGAGTTTCCAGCGGGAAATCTGCTTCAACCGGCGGTCGGCGGCCGACGTATCATCAAAGACAAAGGCCACCGCGGCCCATGGCAAGGCGCGGGCGAGGGCTGAGCGGGGGGCAGGGGACGGGGCATCGGGGGCAGTCTGGACGGATGCATCTTCCGCGGCACGGTTCGGAACGAACCGGCCGGGCGCGGCACGCAGTACCGATAGGAATCAGAAGGTGGCGACCATCTCTCGTCAGTGGAGTTTCGGCGACCGTGTCCTGCATGCGCAGCGACCCGAGTGGGGCACAGGCGTTGTCACCAACGCCGCGAACGCCCAGCACGAAGGACAGCCTTGCCAGATGCTCACGGTCCGGTTCGACCGCGCCGGCCTGAAGACGCTCTCGACGGCGTTCGCCCTTCTGCTTCCGGCGACGGAATCGGCCATCGCCCACGCCGCGGCAAGTGCGGCGCATCCGTCCGATGCGGGCGGCGAGAGTCCCGATCCGTTTGCCGCGCCGCGACCTTCGGGCGGCACCGAACAGGCCAAGGAAGCGTTGCAGCGCGTTCCCGATTCGGCCCGCGACCCGTTTGTGCCGCTGCCGGGGCGGATCAAGGCGACATTCAACCTGTACCGCTTCGGCAAGCAGGGCGGGACGCTGCTGGACTGGGCCGCGGCCCAGACCGGTCTGGCCGACCCGCTCTCGCTGTTCAGCCGGCACGAACTGGAGCAGTTGTTCGATCGTTTTGTCGTCAATCGCGACCAGCACCTGAAGAAACTCGTGCTCGATATGAAGAAGCACGACGCCGCGGAACTGACGCGGCTGCTGGCCACGGCCCCTGCTCCGGCGCAACAGGCGTTGCGTCGCATGGACGTGTTCCGTTGACGGGCGGCAACAGGCCGCACGCCCGGCACGCCCGGTAGAGCCCGAAATCAGTCGGAACGTCTCATAGACCTGCCCCTGCAACTCGGGGAGAGGCGTCGCGCGCGTCCCGCACGCCCGAAAACCCGGTTGGCACGGCGTGGCACGGCTCGACGGCGGGGCCCGGTCCCGGTGTTGTTGTGCATGTCCTCCGGTCGCTCGCCCCTTGGCCTTGTCCGGGCGGCCGCACAACACCAGACCCGGAGCCATCGCCCATGAACGAGCAGGACTTCACCGCCAAACTCACCGACCTCATGCAGCAACTCGACGGTCTTCCGTCGCCGGCGCGCGAGCAACTCCAGGCGCTCGCCCACGACACGCGCGACCGGCACTCCCGCATGAAGAAGACGGTCAACGAACTGCAGGAGGCGCTCGACTACCTGCGCCTGAGCGTGAAGTACCTCGTCTTTGATCTCGAAGCCACGCGGCGCGAGAACCAGTACCTCCGCAAAATGCTCGAGAACAAGCACGGCGGCAACGACCGACCGCGCGAAGACGAGCACGACTGAACGACCCGCCGACACGAACACACCCGCGCGGACTCCACACACCTGCGCGCTCCGCCTCGGACACACACGGACCCTTTCCGGGCAGGCGCCGGTCGACCGACCGGCGCTTGTCCGTTTTGCGAGTCGCAGTTCAGGCCGCGCGCATCATCAGGAACCGCTCCGCGTGCGGCCGCAATCGCGCCGGCGCAAGCGCCAGTGCGTCGCGCACCGCGCCCGGCGTCAGGACCCGAAGCCCCACGAGGTAGAGTTTCCCGAACGCGACCCCCAGCAGCAGGAGCATCGACCCCGCCGCGGCCGACACGCCGGCGCGCCCGGCCAACTCGGGCCCCGCGCCGGCCCACGCCGCCGCCCGCGCGCCCAGGCGTTGCACGGTGGTCTCCATCCCTTGCAGCCACGGCGCTGCCAGGCGCGCTGCCCCCAGAACGCACGCCGCCGCGGCGACTCCGACCAGCCACGGCGGCAAGACCGCGCCGACCGAGCGTGAGGCCGTGATGTTCAGTCGCGACATGCCAAGCACGTACAGCCCGCCGATGACGACCAGCATGCTCAGGCCCATGGCAACGCCCGCGCTGGTGGCGGTCGGCGAGACCAGCGCGCCGGCGAGCATCGCGAGCATGATGCCCAGCCCGCCCGCCAGCGTGGTGAGGGCGTAGAAGCGCCACTGCCCGCGGGCCTGAGCCGCGGTGGCGGGTATTGCAAAGACGATCCGCCACGTGCAGAACAGTGCGATGACCATGGCCGCGGGCGCGGCGTCGGCCCATTTTCCGCCCCAGACCATGCGTTCGAATGGCTGGAACACCACGGCCAGGCCGATGGTGGCGGGCGCGGCGACGATGGCCAGCGCACGGGCCGAACGCATCGCCGCGGCCTGCTGTCGCGCCGGGTCATCATTGATGCGTGCGAACGCGCCCATCAGGACGAATCCCACGCCGAAGTTGAGCATGGTGTCGACCTGCAGCACGAGTTGGTACGCGACGAAGAAGACGCCGACCTCCTCCTCGTGCGCAATGAGGCCCAGCGCGAGATAGCCGCCCTGGTTGAATCCCGCGTATGCCAGCACCGTGACGATCAGCCATTTGCTCGCGCCGAAGAGTTCGGGCCAGCGCGAGAAGGCGGGCCCGCGGCGCCAGGGGCTCTCGCGCGTGGCGACATAGCCCGCGATGCTCTCAAACACGGCGCCGACGATCATCGGCACGACAAAGCAAAGCGGCCCCAGCCCCGCCGCCGCGCCGGCGACGAGCGTGACATTGCGCAGCACCGACGAAGCGATGCTGATGCGCGATACCGTCGCGAAGCGCAGCCGCATCTGCAGCGTGGCGGTGAAGACCGTCGCCGGCGTGGCCAGCGGCACCGCGATGGCAATGCCGGCCAGCACGGGAACGTACATCGGGTTGCCGAAGTACGCCGCGGCGGGGAACGCCATCGCCAGGAGCACGCCCGCGACGCCGAGGTTGAAGGCCATCGCCATCCAGTACACCGGGCCGATGATCCGCTCATACTCGCGTTCGCCGCGTTGCGGGATGAGATACACCACCCCGCCGTCCTTGAAGATCTGCGCGAACACCGAGAGCGCGAAGGCCGTTGCCCAGACGCCGACCTCGTCCTTGTTCAGGATCAGTCCCAGCACGAGGAATGCGATGAACGAGAGGCCGCGGCTGAGCAGGAGGTTGGACAGAAACCACGCGACACCGCGCTTGACGCGCGAGGCCATGCCGGCTTCCGCGCCGGCGCCGATCGCTTCCGACGGGTCATCCGACGGCGTAGCGACCTTCGGCACAGGCGCGACAGAGTCGACTTCGGTTTGTTCTCCGACCATTTGAGGGCCGGATGCGTGGTCGCTCATGGATGGATTCAATATCGGCCCGAAAGGCCCCTGTTCCCCTTGCGGCCGCGTGCGGGCGCAGGGTCGTACGTCCGTCGGCGGCGCGGGGATCGGCCGCCGTTCACGCCCCGCGACGGAAGATCATCATGTTGTCTGAAAGGTACTCCGCCGCGCCCGACAACCGCAGCGACGAGGCGACCCGCCCGGCTGCCTCGTCGTCGTGGATCATGCCCCGTCGCGCCATTTTGGCGGTCCAGTAGGACTTCGGTTGGCAGTTGATGTGCCCCGTGCCCTGCTGCCCGGGCTGCGCGGCGGTGAAGACCAGCACCGGCGCGCACGCGGCGAAGAAGTCCACGAATGCATCGGCCAAGGTTGCGGGGACATGCTCGGCGACCTCGAGACTCATCGCCAGGTCATATGGCGTGCCCTCGAGCCCGGTGCCGGCGCGTGACACGTCAAACCGGACGCACGGCACACCCTGCCGGCGGCACCACTCCCGGCCGCGCGCCGAGTACTCGCAGCCCATGACCCGCACGCCGCGACGAATAAACTCGGCGGCGAACCCGCCTGAGCCGCAGCCGACATCGGCGAGCGAGCGGGTGTCCGGGAACTCGGCCATCACGGCGTCGGCGATCTTGGGGGCATTGGCCAGCGCGGCCTCATGAAACGACTGGAACACGCCGCGGTTGTAGGTGAGGCTGTCGATGCCGAGCCGCTCGCCCAGGAGCGAAAGGCGGCGATAGAAGGACCGCCGCAGTCGGTTCACGCCGCGGTAGGGGTTTGCATGGCCCGTTGCAGGTTCCCGCATGCGGGAGTTTATCGGTTCCACTTCGTGCCGGGGTAAGCACACAACCGTACGCGCGTCATTGGTGAAGTTGGAGCCTGGGTGAGCGGTCATTCAAGACCGGAGGCCAGAATCGGCCCGACTGTGCCGATGTTCACCAGACACCGCCGCGCCGAGGAATGCTCGTTTGCCAAGCAGAATCCGGGGGTTCGAGAAATGAGCCGCGTCGTGTGTCCAGAGTGGACGGGCACCCCGAAACGGACCGATGCAGATCGTCCTGCGCGACTTTTCACCCGGGACCTGGACTGGGTGTGATTTGGGTGCACGCATTGGTCGCCGACACGGCACAGAGGGGCCATTCAACGCCGCGGGATCGCGAGGCCGACGATGACGCTGAGACGTTTGATCAGGGTGGCAGGACTCCGATGGGAGGAGCGGCGTCGATTTGCGACGTTGGGGTCGTGGGCTCTGGACCTCTACAACCGCGTGCTGGGTCGATTGCCCGTCGTGCCCATGCCGATGCGTCGCCGTGTGTGCCGCGTGTATCTGTCCGGGCGACCGCACCCGGTCCTCGCGCGGCTTGGCTCCACGGACTTCGCGGTTCTTGAAGAGATCTTCTGCAAGTCCGAGTACGAGCCGGTGACCTCGATGAACCTGGGTGAGGCCCCGCTCATCGTCGACCTGGGCGCGAACGTGGGGTTCAGCGTTCGCCGATGGCAGGAGCAATGGCCGCGTGCGACGATCGTGGCGGTCGAGCCGGACTCGGGCAACGCCGAACTCTGCCGACGGAACGGCGCAGTGCTTCCCGACCTGCCCGTACCGGCGGTGATCGAAGCGTGCGTGGCCGGCCGCTCGCGGCGTGTGACAATGGGGGGCAGCCGCGGCGAGTGGGCCTTCACGATGCGCGAGACGTCCGAAGACCCGGCCGGGCAGGCGCCCGGTGCCGGAGCGGGGCACGTGCCGCCGGGCGGGCCCTCTGTTGTTGATGCGCTCACGCTGCCCGACGTGCTCGCGCGGGCCGGCATCCCGCCGGATCGCCCGATCGATCTTCTCAAGTGCGACATCGAAGGCACGGAGCGGGAACTGTTCGAGCACTGCGGCGACTGGCTGCCCAGGGTCCGGTGCGCGATGGTTGAACTGCACGCGCCATACCGGGTCGAGGATCTGCAGGAAGCGATCAGGCGAAGCGGCGAGACGTTCGAGTGTGAACTGCACAAGGACATCCCCGGCGTGCAGGTGGTTGTGCTCACGCGTCCGCCCGCGCACTAAGATGCACGGGTCTGTCCCCTTACCGATCGGAGTTCAAGCGATGATCGTGCCTATCCGAGTCGTCCTGCTGGCAGCGCTCGTGCTGGTGCTGCCGGGCTGCATCACGCCGCACGGCGTGCAGGTGATGAACCAGACCGGGCGGGTGCTGACGGTCGAGTACCTGCAGGTGCACAAGGACGGCTCGATGTCGGCCTACTCGACGGCGGTGCTCGCGCCCGATGGACACCTCAAGCACCACCCGCCCTCGCCCGAGGGGTTCCAGGCAGAGCGCGTCCGGCTGGCGGTGGCCGATGCGCCGGGCGAGATCGGCCACTCGATCGTGCTGCACATCCCCGAGGGCCGGACGCGCGACTTTGATGTTCAGTATGTCTCGGGCCGCCTCGTGGTTCGGGAGCACCGCAAGGGCCGCGACCACACGCGGACCGGCGAGCCGGACTGGGGCAGGTGAACGGCGTTATGATGTCCCCCGCCGCGCACGGAAGCGCACAGCACGAGGCGCTTCCGCATGATCGTCGAGTTGCTCGTGTCCGCCTGCCTGCTCGCCGCCCGCGGCGATGACCCGCCGCCCGCAGAGGCCGTCGATCCGGTCGATGCACCCGCGCCAACCGAAAGGGTTGAGCATTCGGCGCCCGGCGCGTCGAAGCCGGCCCCTGCGCCCGAGATCGCGGTGCCCTACCCGCATCCGATGATCGTGGAAGTGCTCTACGCCGTGCCCACAGGCGCCGAGGGCGATGCCAATGGCGATGGGCGGCGGCACGTCTCGGGCGATGAGTTCGTGGAGATCCACAACCCGCACGACCGGCCGATCCAGTTGCGCGGGTACAAACTCACCGACTCGAATCCGGCCGACAAGGGGCAGGTGCGGTTCGTGTTCCCGCTGTTCGAGTTGCCGCCGGGAGGCGTCGCCGTCGTGTTCAACGGCTTCCAGTGCTCGTGGTTCGGGCCCGTCGGCGATGAGAAGGCCGCGCCGCCCGCGGCCAACGACCGGTTCGAGGGCGCGTGGGTGTTCACGATGAAAGCATCTTCGCAGTACGTCGCCTTCAGCAACACCGGCGATCACGTGCTGCTGACCGCGCCCGATGGCACGGCGGTGCAGCGCGTGAGTTGGGGCGAGCCCAAGGACCGCGCGGCGTTCGACAGGGTCGAGCCGCTGATCGACGATGTCGCGCCGCAGGCGAGCAAGTGCAGCGTACAGCGCGACGGCCTGGCGCGGGTCGCGGCGTTCCGCACGCACCTCGACCTGCCCTATGACCTCGGCGGCGACAAGCCCTTCAGCCCCGGCCGATGGAAACCGCTGCCGGAGCCGAAGAAGAAGACCGAGCCGGCGGGCACGCAAGCAGCGCCGCCTGCGGGAGTTGTGCCCGACGCCCAATCCGGCACCCCGTAAGGCTGACGGGTCAGCCAACGGCAGCAGCAGGAGGTCGCTCCTACCATCCCGCCCTATGGCCTGGATCACCAAAGACTCTGCAAACGCCAAGGTCGAACGCCGCCCGCAGCCGTATCTGACCGACTCGATGCGCAAGGATCTTTCCGAGCGAATCCTGCCGCGATATGCCAACAAACAGGCCGCGACGCTGCCCTGCCTGCACATGATCCAGCACGAGTACGGATGGGTGCCCGCTCAGGCCATGGAAGAGATCGCGGCGTTCCTGGGCCTCCAGCCGTCGGATGTGCTCGACACCGCGAGTTTCTACGAAGAATACTGGCTCAAGCCCAAGGGCAAACGCCTCATCCAGGTCTGCCGGTCCATTGCCTGCGAGTTCTGCGGCCAGAAGGAGATCACCCAGGCGTGCAAGGATAAACTCGGCATCGATGTCGGCGAGACGACCGACGATGGCGAGTTCACTCTCATCGAACTCGAGTGCCTCGGTTCCTGCGGCACCGCGCCCGCCGCGCTCATCGATGAGATGCTCCACGAGAACCTGACGCCGGAGAAAATGGTGCAGGCGATCGACGCCGCGGCGAAATCGGGCGGTCATCACGGTCACCACTGAGTCGTTGCGCGCGGGGATCGCATGAGTCCCGCCGAGGGTCATCCGATGTCCACGCCGCCCAGCACCACGACCGGCAACCCGCGCGACGATGTCCCGCCGCATCGGTACGATGCGCGACTCGCGGACCGGATCGAGACCAAGTGGCAGCGGTTCTGGGAGGAGCATGGCACGTTCGTGCAGCCCAACCCGAGCCAGCCGGGCTTTGATGTCTCGCGGCCCAAGTTCTATTGCCTCGACATGTTCCCCTACCCCTCCGGCGCGGGGCTGCACGTCGGCCACCCGCTGAGTTACACCGCCACGGACATCGTCTCGCGCTTCATGCGGATGAAGGGCCACAACGTTCTGCACCCGATGGGGTGGGACGCCTTCGGCCTTCCCGCCGAGCAGTACGCCATCCAGACGGGCATCCATCCCGCGATCACGACCAGGCAGGCGACGGACAACTTCCGGCGGCAACTCAAGCGGTTCGGCTTCAGTTACGACTGGTCGCGCGAGGTCTCGACGATCGATCCTGAGTACTACAAGTGGACGCAGTGGATCTTTCTCCGCGCGTACGACTCGTGGTACGACGCAAGCCAGCCCGCGGGAGGGGGGGGCGGTCGCGCACGGCCGATCGCGGAGTTGATCGCCGAACTCGAATCGGGCGATCTGCGGATCGGCTTCGATGGCGACCTGGTTCACGTCGGCAGCGCGGCAACGACCGGGATCATCGGCGGCGAGCCCGTCGGTACCCGACGCTGGCACGAACTCTCCGCCGATGAGCAGCGCGCGGTGATCGACTCCCAGCGACTCGCGTACATCGACGAGGCCACGGTGAACTGGTGCCCCAAACTCGGCACCGTGCTGGCCAATGACGAGGTGATCGATGGCCGCTCCGAACGCGGCGGGCACCCGGTGCTGCGCAAGCCTCTCCGCCAGTGGATGTTCCGCATCACCGCCTATGCCGAGCGGCTGCTGCGCGACCTCGACACGGTCGATTGGCCCGCCTCGACCAAGGCGATGCAGTCGGAGTGGATCGGCCGCAGCGAGGGCGCGGAGGTGGACTTTGCCCTCAGACTCATTACAGACAAGGCAGAGGTTGAACTTCAGTCCGCCCTCCGCGTCTTTACCACCCGCCCCGACACGCTCTTTGGCGCGACGTTCATGGTCGTCGCGCCCGAGCACCCCATTGTCGAGGCCGCGCTCGGCGCTCCCGACGCGGCGTTCGCCGCCGACGCCGCGGTCCTGCGGGCCTACGTCGCCGCCGCGCGCAACCGCTCCGACGTCGACCGCATGGCCGACACCAGGGACAAGACCGGCGTCTTCACGGGCCTCCATTGCGAGAACCCGGCGACCGGCGAACTCATCCCCATCTGGACGGCCGACTACGTGCTCATGGGCTACGGCCACGGCGCGATCATGGCCGTTCCCGCACACGATGAGCGCGACTTCGCCTTCGCCAAGAAGTTCAACCTGCCGATCCGCGATGTGGTCTATCCGCGCACGCACCTGCTCATCGGTTTCTACGCCCGCCACGCCACCCGAGAGGAGATCGACTCGGGCGCGTGGAAGAGCGTGCTGGCCGACTTCCTCGGACTTGCCGCGACCGGCGATATGAAGCCCGAGATGTTCGGTGCCGTTCTCGACGCCGTGCGCACGCGGCGCGAACAGCCGCCGCCGGCAGGCGAGGGTGCGGAACCGCTCACGCCCCGCGGCGTCATCGCGGGCGAGTACATCGACGCCATCGAGAGTTTCGGTACGTTCCATGAACTGCGCGAGCAGTTCCACGATGCGGCGGTGTTCGCCGCGGCGGGCGCGGCCTTCAGCGGCCATGGCTACGCCGTCAACTCCGCAAACGCCGAGGTCACGCTCGACCTGCTCCCCACCGTCGAGGCCAAGCAGCGCATCATCGACTGGCTCGAGAAGACCGGCCGCGGCAATCGCAAGGTGAACTACAAACTGCGCGACTGGGCTTTCTCGCGCCAGCGCTACTGGGGCGAGCCCTTCCCGATCGTCTTTGATGAGCAGGGCCGCCATTACCCCGTCGCGTTCGAGGCGCTCCCCGTCACGCTCCCCGAACTGGCCGACTACTCGCCCGTCGAGTCCGATGACCCGATGCCGCTGCTCGCCAAGGCGGCGGACTGGATGAACACGACCGCCGGCGCGGCGGGCGTCAGCCCCGATGTGCTGCCCCCGCACACGCCCGTCCGCCGCGAGACCAACACCATGCCCGGCTCGGCCGGTTCCTCGTGGTACTTCGTGCGCTACTGCGATGCCAGGAACCGCGAGCGGTTCGTCGGCGCCGAGGCCGAGCGCTATTGGATGGGCGGTCGCGGCGTCGATCTCTACATCGGCGGTTCCGAGCACGCCGTCGGCCACCTGCTCTACTCGCGCTTCTGGCAGAAACTCCTCTTCGACCTCGGCGAGGTCGATTCGCCCGAGCCGTTCGCCCGGCTCTTCCACCAGGGCCTGATCACCAGTTTCGCCTATCAGCGCGCCGACAAGACCATCGTGCCGACCGACGAGGTGCGCGACAACGGAGACGGGACGTTCTCGATCGCGGCGACGGGCGAGCGCGTCACGCCCGTCGTCACCAAGATGTCCAAGCGCTACAAGAACGTCGTCAACCCCGACGACGTGATCGCCGAGTTCGGCGCCGACACCTTCCGGCTCTACGAGATGTACATGGGCCCGCTCGATCAGAGCAAGCCCTGGAACACGCGCGACGCGGTCGGCATCTTCCGCTTCCTGCAGCGCCTGTGGCGGCTGGCCATCGACGAGCAGACCGGCGCGCTGCGACTGCGCGATGAGCCGCTCGCGCAGGTTGAAAAGCAGTTGCACCGCGCCGCGCACAAGGTCGCCGCCGATCTGCCCAAACTCGCCTTCAACACCGCAATCGCCGCGCTGATCGAGTTCGTCAACGTCGCGACATCCGCGGCCGGCTCGGATGCGGCGCTGACGCGCGACCAGTTGCGACGCATCGCGCTGGTGCTCGCGCCCTTCGCGCCGCACATGGCCGAGGAACTCTGGTCGCGCCTCGGCCACACCGCCTCGCTGGCCTACGAGGCCTTCCCCGAAGCCGACCCCGCCATGCTCACCGACGACAGCGTCGAGGTGCCGGTGCAGGTCGGGGGAAAGATCCGCGCCAAGGTGCGCGTCGCGACCGGCGCGGACCACGCAGCGCACGAGGCCGCGGCGATGGCCGAGGGCAAGGTGCAGGCCGCGCTGGCCGGCAAGGCGATCAAGAAGATCGTGGTCGTGCCCGGCAAGATGATCAACATCGTCGCGGGGGAATGACTGGGCAGATCGCGCTGGGTACGTCGCCGCTCCGTGGCGACGAAAGCAAACGCGCCACGGAGTGGCGCGGTACCCAGGAGCACGGTACCCTCCAACGCGTTGGAACACGCCCGCGCACACAATCCCCTCGGCGATGCGCGCAGCGCGCCCGACTGGCCCCAGCGCGAGGCAGCGCTCATCGCCCGCATCCGCGACCGCGGCCTGGCCGACCGCGATGCCTGGAACGAACTGCTTTTGGCGCATCAGGACCGCCTCTTTGCCGTGTGCCAGCGAATGGTCGGGCCCGCCGCCGCGGCCGATCTGACCCAGGACGCCATGGTCAAGATCCTGCAGGGCCTCGATGGCTACGACGGCCGCTCGCAGGTCGGAACGTGGATGGTCCGCGTCGCGATGAACGCCTGCCTGTCATGGCTCCGCAGTCAGAAACTACGTCGCCACAAGGGTTTGGGTGGCAGTGAGGAATCTGTCAGGGGTTTGGGAACTCTCGGCGGGGCTCGGGGGCAAGGGGGGGAACTTTCGCCGCTCGGCCGCGTCCAAGGTGATGAACGGAACGCCGCGCTCGCGGCGGCTCTGGCCGATCTACCTGATGACCAGCGGGCGATCGTAGTGTTGCGGGATGTTCAAGGGCTCGATTACGAGCAGATCGCGGAGTGTCTGGAAGTGGCGGTGGGGACGGTGAAGAGCCGGTTGTTCCGGGCCCGAATGGCGCTCCGAGAACTGGTGGAGAATCGGTTGGGCGACTTGGAGGCCGGAGGGGCGGGGCAGAGCAGGCCATGACCAACGTACGCGGCGACAACTTCACGCTTCCGGCGGGCCTGAACGAGGCCGACCTGCTCGATGCGCTCGAGGGCGCGCCGATGCTCGCCGACCGTCGCGCGAATGTCGAGGCCGCGGTTCGCGCAGATCCGCGTCTGGCCGCGGCGATGACCGGCATGCGGGCCGACCGCGCCGCGCTGACAACGCTCGATTCGAGTGTTCGCGCGCCCGATGGGCTGCTTGCGCTGGTCGAGGCACAACTGGAGCGCGAGGCGCTGGCCGCGTTGGCCGCGCCCGCAACGGCCGAGGCCGGAACGCTCCGCATCTCCGCAATGACGATCGAGCGCCCCAGCCCCTTCCGCGCGCTGCTCGAGAGCCTGCTGGTGCGCCGCCTTGCCCTCGCCGCGAGTCTGCTGCTGGCGATCGGCCTGGGCATGTGGGGCATCGTCTCCGGCATCCGCAACTGGCCGCACGCCGGGCCGGGCGGCGCCGGCATGGCGAGCAACACGCACACGGACAGGCCGGGACCAATGGGCCCCGCGTTGTCGGATTCGGCAACGGACCTGGCCGCGACGGGAACATCGATGGTGTTTGATGCGGGCACCATCGCGCTGCTTGCGCCGACATCGCCGCTTGATGGGCCGGGCGTCGCGGCGGATGGCCGCGTGTACGACGTGCCCGCGATCGCGGACCTGGCGCGCGATGGAAGGCTGGCCATCGTGGTGCACGCGCGCGACCGCGCTTCGTGGTCCGGCTTCTCGGCACGCGGCCTGCGCTGGAGCGATGTGAGCGGTGCCGAACTGTCCGGTTCGTTCGCGACCGTCAGCGCTGCGCTCGAACGCGAGGGCGCACAGCCGCGGGAACGGTGGGCGGCCGGCGCTCACAGCGCGTGGGGCGCGGGTGCCGCGCACTCGCGTCGTGTGATCGGTGTTTGGGTGCCCGCCGGCGGGGCGGGAGTTCGTGAACTTCTCGCGGCGACCGGCATCACGGGTGGCGAGCCGGGGGCAGCGCGGGTGCTGGTGCTCGACGAGCCGGTGAGGCCCGAACGGCCCCTCGACGCCCGCAGCGTGCTCTGGTGGAGCGCATCGCCGGCGGCGTGGGACCGCGGCACCATTGTGCCGGTCATCATCGAAGAGTGACCCGCTCACCCTGTTCACACCAGCATCGTCGTTATCGCGACGATCTCGGGCGCGGCCGAGCACGCCTTCTCGACGATCGCCCGCGCATGCTCCTCGCCCTGCGCAAGCGCGAACATCGTCGACCCGCTCCCAGTCACGTGCACGTGCGCGCCCGGCTCTCGCATCGCGCTGCGCATCCGTGCAAGCGCCCCCGCCAGTCGCGGCTCCACCTGCGCCGCGGGCGCGGCCAAGTCGTTGAACAGCCTGGCCCCGTCGATCCCCGGCCCGGCCGCAAGCGCCCGCACATCGCCCTCCCGCAGCGGCCGCGGCGGCAACTGATCGAACGCCTGATACACCGGCCCGGTCGGGCATCCGAACGGCGGAAAGAACAGCACCAGGTGTGACTGTTCTCGCGGCACGCGCCCCAGCCGCTCGATGCGCTCGCCAAATCCGGTCACCAGCGCGGGTCGCGCGGCCCGCTCGGGCCCGCACTCCTCGTCGATGAAAAACGCGATGTCGCTGCCCAGCGCGCCCGCGATCTCCCGCAGCCGCGCGGCACCGAGCCCCAGATCAAACAGCCGATCCAGCCCCATCATCGCCGCGGCACAATCCGCCGAGCCCCCGCCCATCCCCGCGCCGACGGGAACGCGCTTGCGCACCACGCCGCGGACGGGCAGCGCGCGATGCACCGCGCTCTCCACCGCGCGGTGCGCCCGCACCGCCAAGTCCCTCTCGATCGGCCAGTCGATCGGCGTCGGCCGCGGTGCATCGGCCGCCCACTCGATCCGCCACGCCGATGGCTCTCCCTCCCCGAGTGCGGTCAGTTCCACCTCGTCGTGCAGCCCCACGCACGCGAACCATGACGCGATCGGGTGGTAGCCCCGCGGCGGTGCGGCCGGGCCGACGGCCAAAGCCAGGTTGATCTTGGCGTGCGCTCGCCACGTGAGCATGACCCAAGCGTAACCGCACTACCATCGGGCCATGGCCACGCCGCCGCGACCATCCATCCCGCCCGATGACTGGGAGAACCCGCCGGGATCGCAGGGCAGGCCCTCGCGGGCCATCCGGCGCGCGCCCGCCGCGGGCGACGTGGTGCCCGCGCGGCAGCGGCCAGAGCGCGAAGAAATCGACGAGGGTCCTTCCGAAGAGGACCTCGCGCGGCTCGACGGCCTGACGCGGACCTGCCCGGCCTGCGGACAAGAAGTCTTCGACGATACCGATGTCTGCTATCACTGCGGCCACGCTTTCTCGACGCGCGACAAGGCCACGAACTGGAAGCACCTGATCATCGCCGCGGCGATCGTGCTCGCCTTTCTGGCGTTCGCCGTTGTCCGTTTGTTCTAGAGCAGTTTGGGTTGGCGGGTTGCGCCACGCCGCCGCGGGCCACCGCTGTGCCGAGAACGCCCCGCGCGCCGATACAACGGCCCGGCATGACCGCGCGCCCGCTCCAGCCCCTCATCCGCCTCGACCCCGGCTGGCTGTTCCTCATCGCCGGGATGCTGGTGGTGGCGTGCACGGTGCTGATCCCCGCGCAGCGCAGCCTCGACAACGCGCGGTGGGAGCGGGACCGTGCCGCGGCGATCGAACGCCACCGCGTCGAGCGACTGGAGCGCTACGCCGCCTATCTCGATGCGCTCAGCCGCGGCGATGAGAGCGTGCTGCTCTCGCTCGCGGCGACGCAACTGAACAAACTGCCCGAGGACCGCATCCCGCTGGACATGCCGCCCGAGGTCTCGCTCACCAGCGCGAGCGTCTTTCCGACACTGGAGCCGGATCCCCTGGAACTCCCGCTCAGGCCCGAGCGTGCCCGTCAGCCGTCGCTTCTGGAGCGGCTGACCATCGGGAACACCTCGCGTCTGTGGCTGATGGCCGCGGGCCTGCTGTGCATCGTGTGGGGCCTGCTGCCGGGGACGACGCGGCGGGCATCGCCCCTCGCCGCGCCAATCGAAGAACCATTGACCCAATAGCGCACAAGATGGTCCGTTGCGGTGTGCTGCGGTCGGGGGTCGGATGCGCCGGCTTTCTCTTGCACCGAATGGGGGCTGACGTTAGTCTCGTGCCAGAGAGATTCCGGCAATCCACCGGAGAGAGCGGAAGTTCCGACCATCGGCCGACGACCCACGCGTCGCTCGCGGCCGACCGATCGGGAGCGCGGCGGAGGAGAGGAACATGAAAGTCGTGTGTCTGGCTGCAATGGCACTGTCGGTGTGTGTCGCTACGCCGGCGTCTTGGGGTTTTCAGCCGCCCCAGAGCCCTATTCACCTGGTGACGCCCCCGCACCCCACGCTGCCTCACCCGGCGCGGCTGGACTTCAACTACCGGCATGACGCGACGATCCACGAGGTCGAACTCACGCCCGCGGGACACGAGCGCGGGCTCGAGGCGTTCCTGCCGAACAATGCTCACACGAACACACTGACGATCGGTGCCGACACATACCGCCTGAAACGGTTCCACTTCCACTACCACTCGGAGCACACAATCGACAGCGTCACACGTCAGGCGGAAATGCATCTTGTTCACCTGAAACTTGATGGGAATGGAAACGAGATGCCCAACGAACGCCTTGTGGTCGGACGCTTCATCCACATCGGCGCGGCACATCCCGAGATTGCCAGGCTGCTCGCCCCGGCCAACGCCTACCCCTTCCACCTCGACAACTTCAATCTGCTCACGCTCCTGCCCGATCTGCACGAGCGCGCATCGTGGCGATATGACGGCTCGCTGACGACCGGCGACCCGAACAACCCGCAGGAGGTCGACGGTGCGGGCAATATCCTGAAATCCGCCAAGTGGGTGATGCTGCAAAGTCAGATGACCATTTCGGTCCAGCAGTGGCAGGACCTGACCGCGCTCTTCCCCGCCAACTGGCGGGCGCCGCGAGATGCGACTCCTGCGCACAACCTCCGCTGGGATATCCCCGCCCCCGGTACCGCATCGCTCTTCGCCGTTGCGGGCGTGGTCGCGCTGAGGCGCCGTCGGCACGCCGCGGTGTGATTCCCGCACCCGTTTGAGTCGGTCCCGCACCGCGTTGCGCAAATCAGGCCTTTCGCAGGGGATGCGCCATCCACTTGCGATCTCCGTCCGCCGCGGAACACCCGTGTGTTTTCCCGCCGCGATCGTTCGGCGCGCTATCCTTCGGGCCCGGCACGCATCGCGGCCGGTCCACACACAGTCTGCGAAAGGAGTCCTGAGTGCACGGGTTGATTGCTCCCCACGGCGGTACGTTGGTCGATCGAGTCGCAACCGGTTCGCGCCTGGCCGAACTCAAGAAGGAAGCGCAGGGCCTGAAGCGCATCACGCTCTCGGCCAAGCAGTCCTGCGACCTCGAGATGATCGGCATCGGCGCGTTCAGCCCGCTGACCGGCTTCATGGGCTCCGACGACTTCAAGAGTGTCTGCGCGAGCATGAAACTCAAGAGCGGGGACATCTGGCCCATCCCCGTGCTGCTGAGCGTCTCGAAGGGGGGGGGGCGCGCGGAGGTCCCCGCGATCAACGAACGAGTCGCTCTCTACGCCCCCAACGGCGTGCTGCAGGCGATCCTGACCGTCAAGGAAGAGTTCGTTCACGACAAGGCGACCGAGATTCCCGCGGTCTTCCGCACGACCGACCCCGCACACCCCGGCGTGAAGCAGGTGATGGACGAGGGCGACATCTGCCTCGGCGGCCCGGTCGACGTGATCCAGACCTGCGTCGACCCCGATGGCCCCGAGGCCTTCCTCGAGCAGCGCCTCACGCCCGCGCAGACCCGCGCCGAGTTCCAGAAGCGCAACTGGAAGACCGTCTGCGCCTTCCAGACCCGCAACCCCATCCACCGCGCCCACGAGTACCTCTGCAAGGTCGCGCAGGAAATCTGCGACGGCTTGCTCATCCACCCGCTCGTCGGCGAAACCAAGGAAGGCGACATTCCCGCGGCGGTCCGCATGGACTGCTACCGCGCGCTCATCGAAAAGTACTTCGTGCACTCCCGCACCATGCTCAGCGTCATGCCCGCGGCGATGCGCTACGCCGGCCCGCGCGAGGCCGTGCTGCACGCCCTGGTCCGCAAGAACTACGGTTGCACGCACTTCATCGTCGGCCGCGACCACGCCGGAGTCGGCAACTACTACGGCACGTACGATGCCCAGACGATCTTCGATGAACTCGACGCCGCGAATCTCGCCATCGAGCCCCTCAAGTTCGAGCACTCGGCGTACAGCAAACTCGCCCAGGGCATGGTCACCGCCAAGAGTTTCCCCAAGATCGAGGGCGACCAGATCGCGCTCAGCGGCACCAAGGTCCGCGAGATGCTCAACGCCGGGCAGCGACCGCCGATGGAGTTCACACGGCCCGAAGTCGCCGACATCCTGATCAAGTGGGCGCAGGGCAAGTAGCCCGACCGTCAGGGAGGGCCTTCGCGGCGAAGCCGCGATCACTCAAACGGATGCGCAGTGAGTTGAACGATCGGCCGCGGCACATGCTGCGGCCGATTCTCTTTGGTGTTCGATCACTCCACCCCCAAAACCCTCCCCAAAAACTCCGCATCCCTGAACCCGCGCCCCTCCGCGCCGTTCTCGGCAAACCGCACGATCACCAGGTCGTGATCCGGCAGCACGTACAGCCGCTGCTTGCCCAGCCCCGCGGCCATCCACACGCGAACATCATTGCCCGCCGAATCCTTGATTTTCGCCGACGCCTCCGCGCGCAGCGCACGCTGCCGCAGGCGATCTCGCAGCGGCAGGTCCGCCTCGCCCGCATCCCCGCCCGCCGCGGCGGCATTCCCCGGCAGCCACCACGTCAGGCCGTACGCCGGGTTCGCCTTGCTCGGCTCAAAGCACTGCGCCAGCAGTTCGGGCCGCAGCAGTTGCCTCTTCGCACCCGGGTCGTGTTCGGTCGGCGCGGCGATCGCCCCGTTCAACCGCACAAACTCGCCGAACTTCGCCCACTCCCGCGCGGCGAGAAAGCACCCGCCCGGCAGGTTGGGGTTGCCCTGGGCATCCTGCCCGAGAAACGCGACGTCGATCTTCAGCGGTTTGAAGATGCGCGCATCGAGATACGCCCGAACCGTCGCGGGGAAGGTTGGATCGTCCTCGCGCCGCGCTTCGAGTTTGCGCTGCAGCAACGCGCCAAACGCGTAGAAGTGGCTCGGGCCATACACGAACCGCGCGCCCGGCTCGCCCGTCGCCTCCACCGCGATTGCCGCGGCGAACTTGTCATCGACCCGCGGCCCATCGCCGCGCAAGAGCCGCCCGCCGCGCAGCCGCAGTGCGCCCGCGCTGCCGATCGTGTCCTCCGCCGGGTCAAGCCCGCTCGACAAGTTCAGAAGCATGCGCACCGTGATCTTGCTCTTGCGCGGGTCCTCGCGCCACTCATCCAGCGTGTCGCACGCGCGCTCATCGAGCGACAGCAACCCATCCTGCACCGCGAACATCGCCAGCACACCGGTGAATGACTTGGTGCCGCTGGCGAGCATGTGCGGGCGCGAGGCGGTCCAACCCCCGTCGTATCGCTCATACACCACCCGCCCCCGATGCGTGATCAACACCGCGCGCCCCGCAAACCGCGCCGAGTAATCCGCCGCGGCGTCCCCGCGCTTCTGCCACGTTTCACCTTCCACCTGCGCGCCGGTCGGCGCATCCGCTCGCGGCGGTGCGGCAGGCTGCGCACGCGTCGCCGCACTCAGGGCGAAACTCGCCACAACGACCGCCCAAACTCCGCGCCGCAGCAACGTGCGATGCATCGGGTTCATGCCTTGCCCTCCACCGGGTCCATCCGCCAAACGCCGCCGCGGCAGGCGCATTGCCCGCGAGAGACGTCATCTCACGGTCAGCAGGAACAACACTGGGAAGGTGATGCCGATAAGCCACGCCGCGCCGGCCCAGCCCCACTTGGCGGCCTCGCGCACGCGGCCGAGGCGCTTGCGCATCCGGACCCATATCGCCACGCCGCCCGCGCCAACGGCTGCGCCCACGAGGAGCAGCGTGATCTCCAGCAGGCTCGGCGAGAACCCGCGCCGCCCGAACATGGCTTCGAAGAGCACGTAGATCAGCAGCAGCGCCGAGAAGCCCAGGCCAGACGAAAGGCCGACGAGGCCCGCGATGAACGCCGCGAGCCGCGGTTCGGTCGTGCCGACCGCCAGCACCAGTCGCCGTCCGCACTCGGGGCAGCGGTTGCCGAGCAGGCTGCGCAGGTTGTAGCCGCACACGGGGCATGGCGTATCGCGCGAGGCGATGAACCTCGTCAGCATGGCGTCGTTGTCGGCGGCCGGGTCGGCATGCTCGGCCAGGTCGGTCGGCATCTCGGGAGTCCTCCCGTGTCATCCTGCGCGTTCGGCCACGATCCGCGCGATGATGAACACCACGAACCACGTCGCCGCGCCGAGGCCGATCATGCCCAGCACGATCTGCAGCGTCATCACGCACACGTGCCACCAGTAGCGCTCGATGGTCTGCAGGCGCACCGCCTTGTAGATCATCGCGACAAAGAACGCCATGGGGACAAGCAGGACAAACCACCACTGGTGCAGTTCGATGGGGTCGATGAAGGGGCGCAGCGGCGGTTTCGGGTGCCCCGCGCCCAGCGCGCACGGCGCACACACGCACACGGCGACCGCCGCGGCCGGCACGAGCAACTGCCTCAGCGTGCTCATGCCGGGTCCCCCTCGCGCCGCCTGCGGCTGAAGGACGCGTCGATCACGCAGATCAGGTTCATCATCCCGGCGATGGTTCCGAAGAGCATGCCCAGTTCGTTCATCCGCGACATGCTCTTGACGTTGGGCGGCCACGCGGGCTTCACGACCTGTGCGGTCAGCGGGTCGCCGCCGGGCGATGGCAGACGGGCCATGGGCAGGCCGTCCGCCGGATCGAGCGTCGTGATGACCGGCTCGCCGTTGCGCGGGTTGCGGTACTCGTTGGGGTAGGCGCTCCGCAGTCCCTGCACATCGCGCACCTTGAAACGGCTCTGGTGCACCCAGTCCACGCCGACGGCGACCGGCCCCACCAGCGCCTGTCCGAGGAACCACGGGAAGTCCTCCCGTCGGTCCACCGCGTCGATCCCGCCGACAAGCAGGCCGGTGGCGAACATCGCGAGCACGCCGACGGCGATGTACACGCCGCGCCGGCGATAGCCAAGGAACCAGTGCCCCAGGCCCGGCATCAGCAGAGCCAGAACGCCGGCAACCGGCTGGAAGTGGGTGGCGTGGCGCGAACCGTAATCCGCCGCCGCGGCGTGGGGCGCGGCCGGGTCATCGGTCCGCTGGCTGGTCGGTGGGTGGGGAGGGGGCATGGATTGCGTGCGGGTCGTCGTTCCGGGCGAGTTCCGGGGGGGGATGGAGCGGCCGAATGGTCGGAGTCGGGAGGAGGTTGCCCGGGAAGCGAGGGAGGGTAAAGGGGGTGGAGTCCTGCCCCGGGGGTGTTGACACGCCGGGAGAGTTGAGTAGTGTACCGCCTTTCAGGGGCGGGCCGATAGGGGAGCCCGCCTTGAGTGCGGCGTGCAACCCCGGCCGTGTCGGTCGGCGGACTCTGGTGGCGGGCGTCGGAACGAACGCAGGACCCAAACGAGGGTGACCCATGTCGAGCGCGATGTTGGAAGAGTTGAAGATCGGAACGGGCGGGAAACGGGCGGTGCTCGGCGATGGGCCGCTCATGGACGACGGCAAGAAGTTCGACGAGGAGGACGACGACGCCTTCGAAGATGAGGAGGGCGCCGGTGATGAGGAGTTTGACGACGAGGACGAGTTTGAGGATGACGAGGACGTCTTCGACGACGAAGACGACGCCGATGAGGAGTTTGGCGAGGACCTCGACGACGACGATGACGATGATTTCTGAGGCCGCCGCGCTGGCGTGTGCCTCAGGCGCGATCCGTGATCGCCCCGCGGGCGGCCGATTGGCCGCCCGTGTTGTTTTTGAACGCGGCGGCCCGGAGGCTTCCCATGCATTCCCCCAAGGGCCGCAAGACCAGACCCGCTGAGTCCGAGAACCCCGCGAGCACAGACCACGGCAGGCACCGCTTCGAGGACGCGCTCGCCGCGGCCCCCGCGCAGGCCCCGAGCGCGCCGCAGTTTGACCGGCGCCTCGGCATTGACCGGCGCGAGATCCGGGCGCGGATCACGCCCGAGGGCGAGATGGTCACCGGCGAAGAGGGTACCGGCCTCGAGCGCCGCCGCGGCCCGGGCCGCCGGCGCACCGACTTCATGCGGTCGGCCGAAGAAGGGGAGATGAGCCGGGAGCAGTTCCTGTTCCTGATGGCGATCGACGCCTTCAAGAAAGCCAACGACGTGCTGTACCCCACGTGGACGGACGTGCTGGAGGTTGTGCGCCTGCTGGGCTATCGCAAGACCATGCCCAGCGAGTTGAGCATCCGCGGCGCGGAGGACTTCCAGGAAGCGCCCGATTCTCTCAACGGCGTTCGTGCCAAGCCGGGCCACCCGGAACTGCGGCGCGAAGCGGCGTGAACGGAACTGCGGGTCTCGTCGCAGATCGGCACGTGCGGCGACAGGCCGATTCGAAGACCGGGGAAGCGACTTGGGGCATAGCGCAAAGATGACGCGAACATGCCGGCGCGCACTCGGTAGCCCATTGAGGGGATATCCATACCGCCGGTTGCGAGATGAGCGTACAAAGCGAGACCTAACACGACCAGTTGCGAAACGCCACCCGCGACGACGAGATCACCGTCTTCGTCGAGCGCTGAGCATCGCTCGGCAGCACTGCCGACCCTGAACCATGACGCCGCGGGCCGAAAGGTCCGCGGCGTTTTTTCCTCGATGCCCGTCGGATTGGCTTGAGCAAGGGACAGCAGAGGTGGGCATCATCCCGCGAGTTTCCGCTCCAGTCGTTCGCGTACAGTCTTCGCATCCGCCTTTCCCGCGGCGAGTTTCATCGCGGTGCCGACAATGCGGCCAAGCGCAGCGGCCTTGCCCTCCTTGAACGCCGCGACGCTCGCCGGCTCGGCGGCGATGGCCGCATCGCACCACGCGTCGAGCGCGGCATCATCGATCACAATGATCAGCCCACGACGCGTCGCGACCTCTTCCGGCTCTGCGCCGGCAGGCTCGCTTCCGCCGCGCCCCGGGGTCTCGTAGGCAAAGCCCTCCGCGCTCGGTTCCGGGCCGCACAGGATGCCGAAGAGTTCGTCCGCGCCCGCGGCGGAGAGTTTGCCCGCTTCGCGCAGGGCGATGATCCCGCCGATCTGCTCGGGCCCGATGCCCAGCCCGCTGACCAGCGCCTGATGGTCCATCGGCCCGTGCCGAGAGTCCGCCTCCGAATCCTCTGCCGCGGTGCCAGTTTGCTTCGCCGACAGCGCGATGGCGCGCGACCGCTCGTTGGCGCGCTTCAGACCGTTCTGCAGCATGAAGTTCGCCGCGATGCGCCCCGCGCGGGATCTCTCGACGCCACGGTCTGCCGCGGCGTCGATGACGGCCTCGTAGAACAAACAGTCATCGCGTTCTTCGGTGAGCGCTGCGGCTTCCTTGGGCGACAGCGCGTAGTCGGCGATGAACCGGCGTGCGCGGGAGAGGGGCAGTTCGGGCACGCGCGCGGCGACGCGGTCGCGCCACTCTTCGCTCACCACGACCGGCGGCAGGTCCGGGTCGGGAAAGTAGCGGTAGTCGTGCGCCTCCTCCTTCTCGCGCTGCACGAAGGTCGCGAGCGTCACGTCGTCCCAGCCGCGGGTGGTCTTGGTTCCGGGCGCGAACTCGATGCCGTCGCGCTGCCAGCGGAGCGGCTGCTCGCGAAGTTCGAACTCGATCGCGCCCTTGAGAGATTTGAAGGAGTTGAGGTTCTTGACCTCGACGATGGGTGTCCTGATGGTTCGTCCGTCGTCGAGCGTGAGGATGCAGTTGATGTTGGGCTCGAAGCGCATGTGCCCGCGCTGCATCACGCCCTCGCTCGCCCCAAGGAAACGGCAGATGTTGCGGAGCATCTGCGCGAAGACCACGCACTCCTCGGCCGAGCGGAAGTCGGGCTGCGTGACGATCTCCAGCAGCGGCGTGCCCGCGCGGTTGTAGTCGGCGTAGGAACACCCGTCGCCGGCGCGCCCGCCCGCCGACCCGCCGGGCATTTCGTGCAGCAGTTTGCCCGCGTCCTCCTCCAGGTGCGCGCGGATGATGCCGATGTCGCGCCCGCCGCGGCCGGTCTCCGACTGTGGCCCGCGCGGGCCGGTCGCGGCGTCGGCGCCGCGGGCCAGGGCCTCGAAGTCGATCCGGCCGTCGGTGCCGATGGGCGGGAGTGAAACCCGGCCATCGAAGCACAGAGGCAGGTCATACTGCGAGATCTGGTAGTTCTTGGGCAGGTCCGCGTAGAAGTAACTCTTCCGGTCCCACTTGCTGTACGGCGCGACCGAGCACCCCAGCGCAAGACCGACCATCATCGACAGTTCGACCGCCGCGAGGTTCATCACCGGCAGCGCGCCGGGCAGCGCAAGCACCACCGGGTCGATGAGCGTGTTGGGTTCAATGTGACCCGGCACTCCGTGCCGGGAATCCTGGTGGCCCGGCACTCCGTGCCGGGAATAGGTCTCCGGATGCGCCGGGCTGGCCACGCGGCTGAACATCTTGCTGCGCGTCGCGAGTTCGACGTGCACCTCCATGCCGACGATGAGTTGGACAGCGCGGATCATGGCAGAGCGTAGGGACATCGCCCCGCGGCCGGACCTGCCTGACGGCTCGGGCACCGCGCCGCATCCGATGGTGTTAGGATCTGCCATCAATGCTCCTCTGGCCCGCCAACTCGTGGCTGTTCTGGGTCGCGGTTGCCATCGCGTTCGCGCTCGCGATGCGCTTCGGCCTGTTCCCGGCCCAGGGGGCCAATGTCAGCCGCAGGCGCATCGCCGCGCTGCTCATTCTCGCGGCGGGCGCGGTCGTCGCCGTCATCGTCCTGCCCATGCTCGCCTTCGCGACGGCCACCGACAGCAACGCCGGCAGCCCGCTCGACTTTGCCATGTGGACCGGGGCGATCTTCCTCGGCGTGCTCGCCCTGCTCGTCGCCACGTGGGCGCTCTTTGCCGACAGCGCCCGCGGCCGAAAACGCTGCCCCAAATGCTGGTACGACATGAGCGCCTCGCCCGCGCTCACCTGCCCCGAATGCGGCACGACCGCAAAGTCCCCCGCCGCGCTCCTCCGCACCCGCCGCCACTGGCGCGTGCTGCTGGTTGCAGCGGTTGTGCTCGCGCTCAGCGCCGCAGCCGCGGTGGGGCCGAACCTCCGTGCAGGAAGGGGATTCGACCTTGTTCCTGATCTGGTCATGGTCGCGCTCTGCCCGTATGTCTCGGGCGGCAACAGATTCAGCCGTGCCATCGACGAGCGCATCGGCGATGAGGCGACATCGCGAGGGGTGGGTCCAGAGGGGTCAGTCCGTCGGTGGGTCATGCTTCGATCCGCTCGAACGGCCATTGCCTCGACCGACTCAACGATTGTGTTCCGCGGCCTGTGCATTTTCACCGCGGCAGGGCGCGATGTTCAAGGTGAAGTGCCCCGCCTGCTGGAACTTGTCAACGGAATGGACGCGGCCGTTACAAACTATGCGCTTCTCGTGCTGTGGCAGTGTGCGGATGAGAACGAAGAAGCCCGCGCAGCGCTTATCGCATCATTGGACAGCAGCAACCGTCGCACCGTCGCGATCTCAGTTGGCTTCCTATGGCCGCGATCCGAGCGAAGTGGCGTGCTGGCGCTGACACCGGAGGTCGAACAACTCGGAGCACACTCAAACCCCCTCGTTCGCGCCGATGTACTTCGCCGCGCCGTTTCTCAGAACGTCCACGACCCCGTGACACTCCGGCTCTTTCAGGCCGCGCTGGTTGATGAAGCCCCGGTCGTCCGCGCCACCGCACTCCGCATCGCGGGCGCACAAATGAAGCCGCCGGCCGACTTCCAGCAGCACGTCGCGCGCGGGCTTTCCGATCCAACGCCCATGGTCCAGCACGCCGCGGCGTGGGCGCTGATCGGCACCGACTATCCCGACTCGGACCTCTGGGCCTTGGTCCCCGGCATCCTCGGCACGATGGGCGCGGGCGATGCCACGTACTTCATCTCGATGACCATGACCAGCAGCATCACCGAGACCAAGGTGCGCACGCTGCTCGATGTTGCCGCGATGTACCCCGTTCTCCGGCGCGACGTCAATCGTGCCTTCGCCCACTGCCGCGAGTTCCAGGCGGAGTTGCTCCCGTTGCTCCGCAGCGCAGCCGCGGCGTGGCGCAGCGGCGAGGATGAACCCAACGCCCGCGCGCTGGAAGACATCATCACCCTGATTGAAGACGACCTCCGAATGCGCGGCGGGGGCGACATCGACCAAGGTCCGGAACAGACCGAGGAGTGACGCCGTCGAGCAGGCAGCGCACGCCCTCCTCACCCCAGCCTGCTCACCGCCCGCTTCTCGGCGCGCTGCACGCGCATCGTGCTCAGGCCCAACTCCGCCGCGGCCTGCAGCACAGTTCGCGGCGGCCGGGCATCCCAGCCCATCCGCACGACGATCACATCGCGCTCGACGCGCTCGAGCACATCGATCCGCTCTCGCGCGCTGGCCGGCAACTCCAGCCACGCGCTCCAGGTGGTGAGCGAGGGCCAGGGGTCATCAAACCGCACCAGCGCGGGATCCGGCCGCGGCAGGGCCCGTCCCGGCGCAACGTGGCCCGCGTGCGCCTCCAGCCACTTCGAGACCACGCGGTTGAGTGCAAGGCCCGCAGGAGCGGCAAAGCGACCGCCCTTGGATGCATCGAACACGTCCGCCGCCTCGGAGAGCGCGGTCAGCAGCGCGGCGGCGAGTTCCGCGGCCTGCGCGGGCGGGATCGCCGCGATCGAGCGGTGCGCCCGGCTCTCCACCGTTCGCAGCGCAAGACCCAGCCCGGCGCGAACGATCTCGCCCTTCAGCCGGGCGGCCCAGCGCAGGCGCGTCTCGATCCAATCGATACCGCCCTCGCCATCGGGCGGATCGCCGAGGGTGCGCGGGGCGCGACGCGGGAGTGCGTCAATCGCCGCCGCGGCTTGTGTGCGCAGCAGCGCGTACGCACCCGCGACCGCGCGCTCCCACTTCGCCGGCGGTTCGGTCGGCGCGGCCTGTTCGAGCAGTTCGGCGATGGTCGTGGGCAGCGGGCGCGACAGTCCCGAGCACGCCGCAGGCGCGGCGAGCAGGTGCGCCCGCGCGGCGTCGGGCAGAGCCAGCGCGTCGGCGCGCGCGGGAATGGCGAGGGCGCGCAGGCGAGCTGCGCGCACGGCCGCGGCGGCGCGGTAGACCGTGGCCCGGCTGGGGCGCGCCCGGCGCTGCCCGAACAGCGGACGGTCCTGCGTTGCATCGTGCGCGAGGACCGCGCGCCGCACCGCGCCCGGCGAGCGTGCAAAGCGTCGTGCAAGCCTCGCGGCGCAGCGCGAGAGCGACCAGCCCAGCACGCCGCGGTAGCGTGCGGCCCGCCGGTGCAGCCGCGCGGCCAGCGCGGCGTCGATGCGGGAGAAGTTCGCGGCGTCGGCGAGCGATCGCGCGTGGGATCGCTCGAAGGCCTCGACGGCGCGCAGCGCATACAGCGACTTGCTCGGCGCGCGGCGGCCGGCGCGGCGGGCCTCGGGCAGCACGTGCCGCGCACACAGGCCCAGCGGGCGGTAGCGCTCCAGCGTGCGCCGGCTGATGCGCCACCTGGCGCACAGTTGCTCGGTCGTGAGCCACGCGCCCGGCTCGGCCTCGATCAGGTGCGCATCGGTGTAGCGCGATGCGTGCGAGAGCGCGTGCACCAGCGAGCCAAGATCGTGCAGCAGGTCGTCGTGCCCGATGGTCGCATCGGTCGCCCGCTCGGGGCGGTACCCCGTCACGCGGAAGATCACCCACTCGACCGGCCAGACCCGTGCCGCATTGGGCGGCTCTTCGAGCAGTTGCAGGGCGAGGTCCTCGGCCCGCAGCAACTGCCTGCGCGCTGCATCCGGCGGCTGGAAGCGCAACTGCCTCGCAAGTTCGGCCAGCGCGGGCGTGCGGATCTGCGGCGCACGGGGCATGGAGACATCCGTCAGATGCCCGCGCCGTCGCCCAGCCAACTCAGGCTCGGCGCGTCGCCATCGGCCCGGGCGGGCGTGCCGGCAGACGCAGGCGGAACCGGCGGTGCGGGGGGCGCGGCGGGGGTGGAGGGCGCGGCCGCGGCACGCGGCGGTCGCGTCGCGGCGGGCCGTGCCGCGGCATTTGGCCGCAGCGTCAGGTCCGCCCGGGGCTGCTGAACCACGTGTCCCGGCGGCACGCTCGAGGTGACGAATACGCCGCCGGCAATCACACAGTCATCGCCGATCACCGTGTCGCCGCCGAGGATCACCGCGCCCGCGTAGATGTTCACGCGGTCGCCGATCGTGGGGTGCCGCTTGATGCCGCGGATCGCGCGGCCGCGCTCGTCCTTTGGGAACGACCGCGCGCCGAGCGTCACCCCCTGGTAGATCTTCACGAGACGGCCGATGATGCTCGTCTCGCCGATCACAGTGCCGGAGCCGTGGTCGATGAAGAACGATTCGCCGATCTGCGCGCCGGGGTGGATGTCGATGCCCGTGCGCGAGTGCGCCAGTTCGGCGATCAGTCGCGGCAGGACCGGCACGCCCAGCGCGTACAACTCGTGCGCCACCCGATGCGAGAAGATCGCCTCAAGCCCGGGGTAGCAGAGGATGATCTCGTCGGTGTGTTCGGCGGCGGGGTCGCCGTCGAACGCCGCCTGCACATCGAGCGCGAGCATCTCGCGCACGTGCACGAGGCGGTTGAGAAACGCGAGCACGACACGCTCGGCAAACTCGGCGGGCTTCTCCATCGGCGCTGTTCCGCCGCCGCGGCGGGGGTACCGCAGCAGGCCGAGGACCTCCTGCCGAAGGACCGCCGCGACCCGATCAACGAGTTGGCCGACGTGGGCGTCGAGTTGGTCTTCCCGCAGTGGTTCCGGGTCGAAGAACCCGGGGAACATCAGGCGGCGGAGGAGGTCGACCAGATCGCCGACGCGGGCCAGGTCGGCGGCGCGGAGTCCGCCGGCGGCATCGTCCCGGCCGGCGCGGCCATCGCCGGCGCGCAGCCGCGTCAGTTCGACGGCTTGGATTGAGCGCGCCAGGCGGGTGGAAGCCGAAGAAAGGTCCGCATCCATGCTGGTGTCCGGGCCGTATGGGGTCATCAAGGGGCGCAGGTGCGCGGCAGAGAAGGGAGTATCGACCGACCGCACCGAGTGGGCAAGGGACGGAATCCTTGGAACCATACCACCTGATATGGTGGTATCATGAGTTTGGACACGGCCGTCGCGAGGGCGAGCCGGTTGGAAAGCGTGAGCCGCGGGTTGACGGTCCGGCTCGGACACGGTACAACCTTGACCCTTCAGGAGCCATTCATGTCGACGAGCAATCAGAGTGCGGGTGTGTTGTGTGCCTTGGCGGGCGCGTGCGTGTTGGCGGCCCTGTCGGGCTGCTCGTCCTCGGACTCGCGCTACGAGCAGGTGAAGGCGGACCCGACGCCGAACATCGATACGTTGTACGAGCGTCCAGAGGATGTCGACAACGCGATCGTGGTGACGGTCGACGAGAACTCGCGAATGTTCTGGCAGGACCTGGGCCGGGTGTTCCTGTTCGACCGGCCATCGCGTCTGGCGCGCGAGCCGATCCCACGCCCGTGATCGGGTACGCGCGGAGGCAAAACGTTCAAAAAGAAACAAGCCCGGGTATTCCCCGGGCTTTATTTTCATTGAAAGTCGGGAAGGAGCGGTCGGTTACTTGGAAGTGTACTGCCCGCGGCCGACGCGCTTGAACATGGTGTTGTGATTGATGAGCGTCTGGTTGACCATGGTGCGGAAGTTCTTGGGAGAGGTGGTCTTGTAGCCGGCCTCCTGCACCTTGGCCGCGGCCTCGGTCACGGACATGGTCTTGCCCTTGAGCAGCGCGTGGAGCGCCTCGGCCAGACTCATCTTGTTCTTGGCACGACGGCGGCCGGAGATGGATGCGACGCGCCCGCCGCCGATGCTCCCGCCCGCCGCACGGATCGCCGCATCGATCCTGTTGAGTTTGCCGACGAGTTTGTTGCGCTCGCGGACCAGCCCGGAGACGGCGCGCTGGCGCCTGGCAATCTCGGCCTGGAGCGCGGCGACGGACATTTTCCCAATCGAAGCAGTGCGAGCCATGATCTTTCCTTTCCCGTTCTCGTGATGTGCGATGCAGTTGCTTGCACAAATCTGTGCAAGATGCACAAAAGTGTGCAACGGACTTGAACGAGCATGTTAGAGAGCGGACATGCGGACCGCAAGCCCGCCAGCGAACTTACCCGGGAGCAAACGTTAGGCGTTCGTAAGTGTTTGCGGACCTCGAGAGACGGCCTGACTCCGCATCCACACGTCCATCTGCGGGAACGGGATCGTCAGCCCCGCTTCTTCGAGGTGCTTCTTCACCGATTCGGTGATCGCCTGACGCACCGGCCAGAAGTCGGCGGTGACGCACCACCCGCTCACGCGCCAGTTGACGCTCGATGCGCCGAGTTCCAGCAGCACGACGGCGGGCGCGGGGTCGCTCAGCACGCCGGGGATGGCGGTGACGGCGCGAACCAGCACCTCCCGCGTCCGCGCGGTGTCGGCCGCGTACTCGACGCCGACCATCACGTCGGCGCGCCGGCGCGGGTTGTGCGTGATGTTCTCGATGATCGCGCCGAAGACCTGACTGTTGGGGAAGATGATGCGGCGGTTGTCGGGGGTGTCGATCTTGACGTTGAACAACTCGATCTCGTCCACCGTGCCAAGGTGCCCGCCGACCTGGATCACGTCCCCGACCTTGAAGGGCCGCAGCACCAGCAGCATGATGCCCGCCGCGAGGTTCGACAGGCTGCCCTGAACGGCCAGGCCGATGGCCAGGCCCGCGGCGCCGACCATCGCCGCGAGGCTGGTGGTGTTGATGCCGAACACCCCGAGGCAGGCGACCAGGCCCAGCACCAGCACGACCCACCGCACGAGATTGCTGAGGAACCGCACGAAGGTCTGGTCGAAGCGCGGGCGGTTGATGGCCTGGTAGACGATCCGGCGGGCCCACGCGGCGAGGATCCAGGTAACCAGCAGCACCAGCAGCGCGCCGATGATCTTGAGGCCCCAGTCCAGCGTAACCTGGCGTGCGACCTGCGAGAGCCACACCGCGTCGATGATCAAATCCTGCTGGCCCGCGCCCGCCTGGTCGGCCTGCGCGCCTGTTTCGTCCTGAACCATCAACAGCGGCAGCAGACCGGTCATGCGTCCTCCGTTCGGTGTCACTCGCGGGAACGCCCGCGCGGTCGCGCGGCGGTTCTCCGCGCCCGATACTACGATCGGTCATGCCGTTTTCCACCGTGCCCGAAGTGCTCGACGACATCCGCGCCGGGAAGATGGTGATCCTGACCGACGACGAGAAGCGCGAGAACGAGGGCGACCTCGTGCTCGCCGCCGAGCACGTCACGCCCGAGGCCATCACCTTCATGCTGACGGTGGCCCGCGGGTATCTGTGCCTGTCACTCACCGAGGCCGATTGCGACCGGCTCGATCTGCCGCCGCAGGCCGCGGTGAACACCACCGTCCGCGGCACGGCCTTCACGGTCTCGATCGACGGTCACCCCCGGCACGGATTCACCACTGGCGTCTCAGCGCGCGAGCGCGCCCGCTGCATCCGCATGGCCATCGACACCGCCTCCCGCCCCGACGACTTCGTGCGGCCGGGCCACATCAATCCGCTGCGATCGCGCGATGGCGGCGTGCTCGTGCGCACCGGCCAGACCGAGGGCTCGGTCGACCTGTGCCGTCTGGCGGGGCTCTATCCCGCCGCGGCAATCATCGAGATCATGCGCGATGACGGCGAGATGGCCCGCCTGCCCGACCTGGAGCAACTCGCGGCGCGGCACAACCTCAAGATGTGCTCGGTGGCGCAGATCATCGAGCACCGCCTGGCGAGAGAGAGTCTTGTCCGGCGGCTTGCGCCCGCGGCGGGCACGCCGCTGCGCACGCGGCTCGGCGAGTTCACGCTCTTTGCCTACGAGTCGGTCGTCGACCCGCTGCCGCATGTCGCGATGTGCGCGGGCGGCGTGGGCGCGCCGGGAACCACGACCGATGAGCCGATCCTCGTGCGCGTGCACCGGCGGGACCTGCTCGGCGACCTGTTCCTCGATCTCGACTCCTCCCCCGAGGGCGCGACAGGCGACACGCTGCACGCATCGATGCGGATGATCCAGCGCGCCGGCCGCGGCGTCGTGCTCTATCTCCGACCCAGCGCGGCCGGCGGCGAACATGAGCGCCTGGCGCAGCGACTCACGGCCATCCGCGCCAGTTCCGCGGCGGACAACCCCGATGACCCGCACTTGTCCGGCGGCAACGCCGTGCCCCACGCAGTGCGCGAGATCGGCGTGGGCAGCCAGATCCTGCGCGATCTGGGCGTCCGCAAACTCCGCCTGTTGACCAACCACCAGACCGACTGGCCCGGACTCGAGGCGTTCGGTCTGGAGGTCGCCGAACGGGTGCCGATCGAGCCCTCGCCGAAGGGGTGATGCGCCGGAACGTCGGCCGCCAGTGGATATTGTCACGGCCGATAACGATGCGGACCCTTGCAATATCTCGGACCTTCCGGTAAAACCGGGCCCTGTTCCATGTCCTCGCATGGATTCTCGGCGCGTGGCGAGGTCATCGCGAATGGGGGGTCGGTCCGGGCGCACGGTCGGCGCCGCTTCTTTTCCGTGTCGCTCCTATGCACCCCTTCAAACCACCTTCCGGGACGTTTGTACGCCGCATCGGCCTGATGCGGCGCATCGCCGTTCTGGTTGCGGCGGCGCTTGGCTGTGCCGGGTTTGGGAGCAACGCCGCGGCGATCGTGAACGGCGAGGAAGCATCGGTCGAGGATTACCGGCTCGACGCGGTGGGCGTGCTGATCGCCACGCTTCCGGGGCAGCCGGGCTGCCACGGGTCGGTCGTGGGGACGTGCACGCTCGTGGCCGACAACCTGGTGGTGACGGCCTCGCACTGCCTGCTGCGTCCCGATGGGACGGAGTGGGCCCCGGGCGAGCGGGAGTTCTGGGTTCGGTTCCGGCGGGGCGTGAGCGGCGCGGTCACGAACTCCTTTCCCGGTACGGGCTGCACGTCGGATTATCAGGAGATCCGCATCGTGCATTCGGCGCGTGCGGGCAACGCCGACATGGCGGTGTGCACGCTGGAGTCCGTGCCGTTCCGCATCGAGCCGATCAGCATCGAGTACCGGCGCGAGGCCGCGCCGAGCGCCCCGATCCTTGTCGCGGGCTGGGGTTTTTCGGGCGAGTGTCTGGGTGGCGGCGATCCGTGGCGGCTGCGATGGGCCGCGGGGACACTCTCGGGCGGACCGCAGGGCAGCATCCTGGCAATCAATGAGTGCACCTTCTCGCCGTGCGTGCAGTGCGTGCGCAATGGCGGCGGGCCCGAGGGCGATTCGTTCCAGGGCTGGGCGGTGCCGAACCTGCACGATTCGGGCGCGCCGGTGCTCACCGAAACACACTGCCCATCGGGCGGCGTGCAGTTGCGGCTCATCGGCGTTGTCATGACGCCCAACTACGCTTCGCGGGCCCTGTCGTGGCACCTTGCGGGCCTGTCGCCGCGGTTGTACTCCACGATCCCGTGCGATCGGTGCGCGGCGGACCAGAACGACGATGGAGTCGTGAACATCCACGATGTGTTCGCTTACATCTCCGACTTCATGTCGGGCCATGCGCGGGCCGACGCCGATGGCATACCGGGGCTGGCCGTGCCGGATGTTTTTGCATTCCTGACCGCGTACTTCGCGGGCTGTCAGTAAGCGCAAGTACTTACAAGAGATGAGTTTATCAAGCGACTCGCGGTTCCGCCGCGTGGTGAATCACGCGCTGCGGCCTTGACAAACGGCCAATCGGGACGGTATCCTGTTTGTTCGGTATTTGTTGGAACTTCGCGGCGCGTGCCGCGGGATTCCACGGATGTCGCCGCACTTTCAAATCAGGAGATGGAACATGTCACGTCGCTACGCCACGCCGTTCGCTATCGCCGTCACGCTTGCCGCGGGGTCAGCCCTGCTGATCGCCGCGCAGCCGACGGAGCGCCGTCAGGTTCAGCCGTCGGGCGCCAAGCCCGCCGCGGCCGAACCCCCGATGATGAGCCCCGAGGAGATGAAGTCGGCCTGGAAGGAGGCCAACCGGACCAACCCGAACCACGAGCGTTTGAAGATGATCGAGGGCACGTGGTCGGCGGTGGTGAAGCACTGGATGCCGGGTTCCGACAAGGCCGAGGAGTCGACGGGCACGATGGTGAACACGCTGATTCACGACGGGCGGTTCATCCACCACGATTTCAAGGGCACGTTCGACGGCGAGAAGTTCGTCGGCTCGGGCCACTTCGGCTTCGACAACGGGAGCGGCAAGTTCCAGAGCACGTGGATCGACAGCATGTCCACCGGCATCATGTTCTCGACCGGCACGTACAACGAGTCGGCCCGCGAGTGGACCATGACCAGCGAGATGTACTGCCCGATGATGAAGTGCGCGGTGAAGCACCGCGAGGTGGTGAAGGTGCTGTCGCGCGACAAGCACGTGATGACGATGTACATGACCATGCCCGACCAGCCGGAGTTCAAGGGCATGGAGATCACCTACACCCGCAAGTGAGCGGGCCCGTCGCGGCCGCCCGATCCTGACCCGAGCAGTTCTCCGCCGCCCCGTCGGGTTCGCCCGCGCGGGGCGGCGGCGCATTGGGTCGCCGCGCGCCGCCTTTGGGCGCGCGGATCCGGGTCGCTCTCTGTTATCATGGCCGCTTCGGATTCACCGCGTGGCGGGCGGGGGTGAGCGATGAGCGAAGCGCCGAAACATCCCGGGCAGACCGCCGCGACCGGCGCGGGAAGCGGCGCGAGTCCGGCGGGCCCGGCGGAGATCGGCACGCAGATCGGCCCGTACCGCGTGCTGGAGTTGATCGGCGAGGGCGGGTTCGGCGCGGTGTATCTGGCCGAGCAGCGCGAGCCGGTGCGGCGTCGGGTCGCGCTCAAGGTCGTCAAACTGGGGATGGACAGCAAGGAGGTGCTGGCCCGGTTCGAGGCCGAACGCCAGGCCCTGGCGATGATGGACCATCCCAACGTCGCCAAGGTGTTCGACGCGGGGATGACGGCCTCGGGCCGGCCCTACTTTGCGATGGAGCACGTTCCGGGCGTGTCCATCACGCAGTATTGCGACGATCAGAAACTGTCGGTGCGGGAGCGGCTCGAGTTGTTCGTCCCCGTGTGCGCGGCGGTGCAGCACGCGCACACCAAGGGCATCATCCATCGCGACCTCAAGCCCGGCAACATCCTGGTCACGATGTTCGATGCGGGCGGCGGCGGTCGGCCCGTGCCCAAGGTCATCGATTTCGGCATCGCCAAGGCGACCAGCGCGACGCTGACGCACCGCACGCTGCACACCGAGACCGGCCGCATGATCGGCACGCCCGAGTACATGAGCCCCGAGCAGGCGGGCACCAGCGGGCTCGATGTCGATACCCGCACCGATGTGTACTCGCTGGGGGTGATCCTCTACGAACTGCTGACCGGCGCGCTCCCCTTCGATTCGGCCACTCTCCGAAGCAAGGGCTTTGAGAGCATCGTTCGCGTCATCCGCGAGGTGGACCCGCCCAAGCCCAGCACGCGACTGACCGCGACCGTGCAGGCCGACAAGCGCGACACCGACTCGGCCGGCATCGCGCGGCGGCGGCGCACCGACCTGCCCACGCTCCGCCGCTCGCTCCGCGGCGATCTGGACTGGATCGTTCTCAAGGCCCTTGAGAAAGACCGCACCCGTCGCTACGAGACCGCCAACGCGCTCGCGATGGACATCCGCCGCCACCTCGACAACGACCTGGTGCTGGCCCGCCCCCCGAGCACAGCCTACCGCGTGGCCAAGTTCGTGCGCCGGCACAAGGCCGGCGCGGCCGTGGGCGCGACGGCCGTGGTCCTGCTCCTGGCCGGGACGGTCGGCACGACCATCGGCCTGTTCCGCGCGCGCCAGGCCGAGGAGCGGGCAGTCGCGGCGGCGAACGCTGCCGAGGCACGCACACGCGAGGCCGAGGCGGCCCGGACCGAGGCCGATGCCGCGCGCCATGCCGAATCCGAACTCCGACTCATCGCCCAGCGCGAGACGGAGACGAGCAAGGCCGTCACCGAGTTCGTCACCTCGGTGCTCGCGCTGGCGAATCCGGAACTGAACCCCGAGGGCTCGCTCACGGTCATCGACCTGCTGCGGAGTGCCTCGGAGCGCATCGAGAGGACCTTTGCCCGCCAGCCGCGGGCCGAGGCGACGGTGCGACTCGCCCTCGGGCAGGCGTTCTACGCCATCGGTGAGCACCCCCTGGCGCTCGAGAACCTCGCCCGCGCGCAGGACCTGCTCGAGGCGCACGACCCCGGCGCACTCCCCGAACGCTTCCTGGCCGGGAAACTGCTCCGCAATACCTACGGGCGGACGCAGGACAGCGAACTGCACGGTCTGGCTGTGAAAGTCAGCCAACTTTGCGCGCAGATCCTGGCACGGTTCGACGACGAACTGGGGCGCGAGGCGGCGGGCGCCGCCGCGGCGCACCGCGGCCAGAACTGGGCCGTCTTCTACATGAACGCCGAGCGCGTCTGGGCCCGGGCCGCAAACGTGTTCGAGGCCAGCGACCCGCGCTGGGAGTACCCGGCCGACCTCGCCTTCGTCGCGACCTATGTCGCCACACGGGCCGCCCGGCACGACGAGGCCTCGAAGTGGAACTCGCGGCTGATGGACTTGGTGGACCGGCAGCACCCCCATGGGCACGTCATGCGTGCCGGCGTGCGCGTGGATGTCGTCAACTCGCTGCTTGCGGCCGGTCGCTATAAGGAGGCCGAGGAACTGCTCCGGCCAAGCCTCGCGGTGTTCGAGCAGCGGCTGGGCCCGGACCGCACGCGCACCGCCGTCTGCCGCGCCATGCTGGCCGAATCGCTGGCGTATCAGGAACGTTGGGAGGAGGCCGCGGCGGGCTACGCGCGTTCGATCGACCAGTTGCAGCCGCCCGGGACGGCGATCATCCACTGGCCCGGCGCGCGGGTGCTGGCCGACTACATCGGCGTGTGCGATCGGCTGGGGCGGACCGACACCGCCGCCGCACTCCGATCGCGGCTCTCGACCATCGTCCTGCGCAGCGATCTGGGCTTTGATTGGCGCCACGCCCGCGCATCGGTGTTCCCCGCGCACGAGGATGCGGCGGAGGCCGCCGATCGGCTCCGCGCGGCGATGTCGAACGAAACAACCGACACCGATCCTTCCACCGCGTACGAGCAGTTTCTCGCGCGGGTGGAGGAACTGATCCCCCCCGCGCACGCGGACCGCATCCTGCTCCACTCATACGCGAACTACTGGGCCGACGTGCACGAGTCGTGTCCGGAGGAGTTGCGGCGGAGGATCACCGCGGGCGCGCTGGCCGCGTTTGCGCCCATGAAGGCGGTGGGCGGACGCCGCTACGCCAACATCCTGTGGGAGTCGCACATCTATGCGATGCGCGACCACGACTACGGCCTTGCCGAGTCGCTGGCGCGCGAAGCGGTCGAGGTGGGCGATCGCGTGTTCGGCCTGTCCGACTCGTGGCGGTGGTACCCGAGACGACAACTCGGCTCCGCGCTCGCGGCGCAGCAACGCTTCGACGAAGCGGTCCCGATTCTCGAAGAGGCGAGCCGCCGGATGCTGGAGGGATGGGGCCCGGTCAACACGAACACGCGCATCGGGGTCCGTACGCTGCGCGACACGCTGGTCCGCGCCCGGATGATCGACCGAGCGGCGCTGTTCATCCCCGAGTACATCATCACCGAGAGCGTGATCCCCCACGAGGTCGTCCTCACGAGCATCCGCACGGCCAACCCTGCGCTCCCGGACCTGATGGACCACCTCCGCGAGTCGCTCGATGGCGGAGTTGAGACCGCCCAGACCCTCGTCGCGGTCATCGAGCAGAGCATCCGCGAGCACGGGCCCGCGCTCGACACGCCCGCTGCCGCGGCGTTTGCCTACTGGGCCGGCGAACTCTCTCTGGTCCGCGAGTTCGATCCGGAATCCTCACGGGTTCTGCTGCCACTCCTGCGACTGGGCGAACAGACCTTCGCTTCGCACTACGGCGAGTACGGCGAGCCCACGTTCTTCTCGCGCGAGGCCGTGGTCATCGCCATGAGCAACGCGCGGCTTCACGCCGATGCCGCGGCGATGTGCAGGCGGCTTGTCGAGGCGCGGCACGTCCAGCGCGGGCCCGACGACATCCGCACCGTCTCCACGCGCCTCCTGCTTGGTTTCGTGCTTGCGAGGGCGGGGCAGACCGTCGAGGCCTCTCGCCTGTTCGACGAAACTAATCCCGCGCTGTTTGTCCCATCGCGGCTGTCGAGCAGCGGCACCACCAGTTGTTACCAGTGTCTTGCGAATCTTGCCGCGAACCCGGGCCCGCTCAGCGAACGCGCGGCCGACCTCGTGCTGAACGCCATCGCCGTCGCCGCGCAGGCCTCCGGCACCGTGCAGAACACCTACGCGTGGTTGATCGTGCGCGCAGGCGGAATGCCCGAGCGGCTCTACGCCGCGGTATTGCCGCTGGCCGAGCGCGCCAGCGCCGAGCGGCCCGACAACATCGGCCGCCTCAACACACTCGGCGCCGCGCTCTACCGCGTCGGGCGGCACGAACAGGCCGCTGAGGTTCTCCTGCGCGCGGTCGAAGCCGGTCGTGCGGCGGGCGGCGCCGGCCAGGCCGCCGAACATCTGCTTCTGGCCATGTGCCGCGCCCGCATGGGCGACCACACAAAGGCCCGGGAGCACCTGCAGCGCGGGCGCGAACTTGTTCGCGGCGGCCAGTACGGCGATGGTGCCGCGGCACTGCTCGCCGAGGCCGAGAACCTGATGGCCAGGTGATGGCGCAGCGCTCTTCGACGCGCTTCACAGCCGCGCTGTCGGCGGCAGTTTGCCTACCAGCGGGCGACACCAGCGGATGAAAGCATCGCTCACGTCGTTGTGCCCGGCGATGAACTCGGCAGGCATGTGGCGCGTCTTGCCGGCCACGTCCGAGAGTTCGATCGCGCGGAGTTCGGCCTTGTATGCGCGGCCCTTTCGGCGGGTAATGGCGACCGAGCCGGAGGTATCGCCCTTGGCGAACATGCGCACCGCGAACTTCGCGGCGGCCCGCGCCTCGCGGGCGTCGATCGGCGACGGATCGGGCCAGGCGCGCTGGATGTATCCGAAGGTATCGGCCCGGACGCGAAGAGATTTCCCGCCGGCGACCTTGAGGTTCCGCCGCACGTGGTCGGCCAGCGCATCGCCCAGCGCGCCGACGCCCGAGAGTTGCACGTTGCCGTGCGCATCGCGGTCGAGGTGCTGCATGAGTGTCGTCACGATCGGCCGGCCGTCCGGCGTCTGGATGCCCTCCGACACCGCGACCTGGCACCGGCCGAGCCGCGCGTAGATGCGCCCGATGTCGGAAAGGAAGCGCTCGGGGTCGAACGGCACCTCGGGCAGATAGACCAGGTGCGGACCGTTGCGGTCGCGGTCGCGGCCGTCGCCGCGGGCCAGCGCGGCCGCGCCGGTGAGGAAGCCCGCGTGCCGCCCCATCACGATGTTGATCTTGACCCCGGGGAGCGAGGCGTTGTCGAGCGAGTCGGCCTCGAAGGCCATCGCCTGGAAGCGTGCCGCCGATGGGAATCCGGGCGTGTGGTCGCTCAGCACCAGGTCGTTATCGATGGTCTTGGGAATGTGAAAGCAGCGGAGTTCATAGTTCTCGCGCGTGTTGGCGATCTCGTTCACGATCCGGCACGTGTCGCTCGAGTCATTCCCGCCGATATAGAAGAAGGACCGCACATCGTACTTGCGGCAGGCTTCGACGATGCGCGCGCAGTACTCGGGGTCGGGCTTGTCCCGGCTCGAACCGAGCGCGGCCGAGGGCGTGCGCGCCACGGCCTCGAGGTGCTTCGCAGGCGTGCGCGACAGATCGACCAGTTGGTCGGCAACCAGCCCGTTCACACCGTGCCGCATGCCGATGATCTTGCGGACCGGCTTGAGTTCCTGCAGCGCGAGGACCGCGCCCACCAGCGACTGGTTGATCACGGCCGTCGGGCCGCCGGACTGTCCGATGATGGCGTTGCCCTTGGGCAGAGACGGGGGCATGAACGGGGCTCCTGTGCGCGGGACCCCGATCGTATCACCGCCGATCGCGCTGCTGTCGGTACTTCTCCCGGTACTTGCGCTCCAGCGCCTTGTGCTTGTCATCCATGTCGATCTCGCGCCCGTCGATGAACGCGGCCTCGACGTTGGTCGACACTTCGAGGATGTCGCCGTCGGCGATGAACAGGGTCGCGCTGCGGCCCGCCTCAAGCGAGCCGTAGCGGTCGCCGATGCCCAGGATCTGTGCCGCGCTGAGCGTGATGCCGCGGATCGCGGCATCGGGTGCCAGGCCGTGGGCCACGGCCAGTGCGGCGGCATAGGGCAGGTTGCGCTCGTGGGCGGTGTCGTCGCCGTTGGCCAGCGCCCAGCGCACGCCGGCGGCCTCGAGCCGCGCGGGGAGGGTGTACGGGTCGTCGTAGTTCATGTCATCGCGCCGCGGGAACCGCGCCGTGCCGCCGCTGATGATCACGGGGATGTCGTGCCGCTTGAGCAGGTCGGCGCAGGCCTCGGCATCGCGCCCGCCGACGATCACGCACCGCACGCCGTGCTTCTGGCAGAACGACACCGCCGAGCGGATCTGCTCGGCATCGTTGCACACCGCGAAGACCGGACGCTGCGCCGCGCCCGGCGCGAACAGCGCTTGCATCGCGGCGAAGCGCAGATCGGTGGGGAGCGAGGCGTCGGCCGCGCGGGCCGCGGCGTAGGACCTGGCGCCGGTGAACAGCGCATCGAGCGTGCGGAGCGCGCGGTCGGCGTCGCCGGTCTGCTCGTCGTCGCTCCGGTCCATCCACGGCGCGCTGATGGGGCGCGACTGCGGCCAGTTCACCACCAGCCCCGCATCCTCCATCACCGCCATGTCCTCGTAGGTCCACCCTTCAAGCCGGATCACCCCCGCGCGGCCGGGCATGAGGCCCCCCGGCCCCTCGAAGAAACTCGACAGGCCGCCGAGGCTGACCTGCGGGAACACGCCCGCGATGAGCACGCCGTTGCTCCGCGTGACGGGGATCAGCGTCGAGTCCGGGTTCACCGCGACCACCGCGCGGACCTCCGGCGTCGCCTGCCCCGACTCGCTGATGTCCAGCGTCGCGCGGACGGCCTGGATCTCCGTCAGGCCCAGTTGCGAGTAGGGCGTGACCAGGCCCGGGTACACGTGCTTGCCCGTGCCGTCGATCATCCGCGGCGGGGAGGCGAAGCGCGGCATGGGGCCGGGACCGAGGCCGACGACCTTGCCTTCGCGGAAGTAGACCCACGAGTTGGTGAGCGTCTGGCCCGAGACGGTGTGCACGGTCGCGCCGTGGATGACCACGGCCTCGGCCTGTGCCGGGGCCTTGCGCCCAAGGTCCTGTGCCGCGGCACGCCCGGCCGCCAGCATGCCCACGCACGCCGCGAACATGCACGCCGCGCGGCCGATGCGCCGAATGTCCAGAACGCCCGAAGTCAACGTGTTCATGATCAGACCTGACATGTGTAACCACCCATCAAACCGCGGAACGGCGCACGCACGTCCACCCGTTCCGCACGCCAATGTCCCAATCCTCCGAACGTCCAGCCCGAGTCCTCGAGGCAAACGCGCGCCCGCTACCACTCCTCGAACATCAGTTCCTCGCACCCGCAGTCGCCGGCGCGCATGAACCGCGGGTCCTTGCCGCGACGCATCAACTCGAGGTACCACTCGCGCCGGATCGAGCGCGACTGGTTCAGCGCGTGGGCCAGCAGCGATCGACGACCCGATCGCGCATCCGCGGCGGTCTCGATGGCCTCGTGCCACTCATCGGCTTCGGTGGGCTGGGCTTCGCCGCCCGCGGCCCGCCCGCCGCGACCGCCCTCGGTCGCGCCGCCCGTTCCGCCGCCGCCCCCGCGTGCCTCCTGCGCGAGGATCTTCTGAATGAGCCGGGCCCGTTCCTCGGCGATGCGCTTGCGCCGGTCCTTGTCCTGTTCCAGCGAGAACAGGCACCGCCCGTCGACGTACGTCGCCTCGCAGCGCGCCAGGCTGGAAAGGGGCGAACCGGACCACACGACGAAGTCCGCGTCCTTGCCCACCTCCAGCGAACCGGTGACCCGGTCGATGCCGAGTTGCCTGGCGGGGTTCATGGTGATGAAGTTCAGCGCATCCTGTCCGGCGATCGTGCCGCGGCTGTACTTCACGACCTTGCCCGCCTCGACGTGCATGCGTCGGGCCAGTTCGTCGGAGTCGGAGTTGTACGACACGACGACGCCGACATCGTGCATGATCGGCCCGGCGTAGGGGATGGCGTCCTGCACCTCGACCTTGTATGCCCACCAGTCGCTGAAGAGCGATGCGCCGATGGATTGGTCGCGCACCTCGTCGGCGACCTTGTAGCCCTCCAGGTTGTGCTGGAAGGTGCCGATCTTGAAGCCGAAATCGCGCGCCACGCGGCAGAGCATCAGGATCTCGTCCTGCCGGTAACTGTGGCAGTGCACAAGCCGCCTGCCTTCGAGCACCTCGGCCAGCGCCTCAAGTTCGAGATCGCGCCGGACCAGGTTGCCCAGTTCGCGCCTCGCGCGGGAATACTCGCGAGCCGCGGTGAAGCGGTCGACGATGAGCGCCTCGACGCCCATGCGCGTCTGCGGGTAGCGCCCGCGCGCCTGCGCCGAGTTGCTCTGTTTCACATTCTCGCCCAGCGCGAACTTGATGCCCGGCATCGCGCCCGCGAAGTGCATGTCATCGGGGTGCGCGCACCCCCAGCGGATCTTGTTCGTCTGGCTCTGCCCGCCGATGGTATTGGCCGAGCCGTGCAGGTTGTTCACGGCTGTCAGCCCGCCGGCCAGCGCTCGGTACCAGTTGATCGAATCGGGGTCTGTCACGTCCTGGATGCGGACCTCCGCCGTCACCGCCTGCCCCGCCTCGTTCACGCCGCGGCTGATTCCCGTGTGCGAGTGACAGTCGATCAACCCCGGCGTCACGTGCTTGCCGGTCGCGTCGATGATGATCACGCCGGGGCCGGTCGCGCCGCGCGGCGATGCCGGGCCGACGTAGACGACCTTTCCATCGCGCGCCACCAGTTCGCCGTTCTCGATGATTCCCGCCGGCCCGCATGTCCAGATCGTCGCGTTCCGCACGATCACCGTTCCCTGCGCGGGCATCGACACCGTGCCGTATGCGTTGAACGGCGTCGGCAGGCTCTCGGGGATCGACGCGATGTCGTCGGCCTCGGGCGTCTCGGGCACGCGCATCATCTCGAACGGCGTCGCCTCCTGACCCGCTTCCTTGCTCTCGCCCACGAGGCGCTCGGCCTTGCGACCGGCGGGCGCATCGGCCGGCGCGGGCTGCGCCTTGGCCGTGATGGTCAGGTCGCCCTCGGAGCCGAAGGGCCGGCCGTCGATGACCAGCGACACGCTGCCGCCCTCGACCTTCACCTGCCGCGCCGGCACCGTCAGCCCGCCGATGCGGACGAACGCGCCATCGCGCCGGATGAACATCACGGGGGTTGAACGGTCCGCCGGGTCGATCTGCCCGTCGGAGTCGCGGATCAGCACCCACTTGCCGACCGCGATCCCGCCGCCGGGCCCGCCGCGCCGGCCTGTGCGCGCCTCGCCGCCACTGCCGGGCGCGGCCGCTCCCGCGGCGGCGTTTGCGCCGTCGGGCTCCGGCTTGTCGGCGATGCGCGTGGCCGTCCACGGCAGCACCACGCCCGAAGCGCGCAGCGTCTGGCCCACCATCTGCGGCGTGCCCTCCGCTCCCCGCTCGATCACCGCGCTGCTCATGTAGACGCCCGGCTCGCCGAAGGGCGTGTGCTCGAACGAGAAACTCAATCGGTTGCCGGTCAGCCGCACGCCCGTGCCCCGCGCGGTCGCCGCGTGCTCGCCGCCATCGGGCAGCGGCGTCCGCTTGCGAATCGTGAGCGACACCGACGCCGAGCCCTCTTCCTGCCGCGCCGAGAAACTGATCTGCCCGCCATCGGGCAGCGGCTGCGGAAACTCGACCTTCCACTCGCCCGCGATGTTCACCTCCGGCGTCGAGACCAGTTCGTGGCGACGCCCATCGATCCACACATCCATGATCCGCGGCGTTCTTCGGCGCGCGGGCGTGCCGTCTGCCGCGGCCTCGTCCTTCTTCTCCTCGATCTGCTCTTCCGCGCCGCCATCGGGCTTGTCCATGAACAGCGCGCCATCGGCAATGACGAGGTTGGCGACCTTGCCCGCCTCGACGGTGCCGAGTTGGTCGGCCACGTCGAGCAGTTGCGCCGGGTTCGTGGTCAGCATCGCCAGCGCGCGCTCGGGCGACAGGCCGTGCTTGATCGCGCTCGAGAGGCGCGATGAGAACGCCCGCCGACCGCCGCCGCGCGTCGAGATGTTGGAACTGGTCAGGCTCACCTTCATCCCCGCCTGGTCGAGCCGGCGCGGGTTGGTCGGTCCCTGCTCCCATGCCATCATCTCCGACAGGTCCACATCCTCGGCGCGCTCGAGCGAGCCCAGCCGCGGCCGCTCGGGGAAGTTCAACGGCAGCACGATCGGCAGGCTGTCCTTGGCGATCGCGCCCAGGCGCTTGAACTCCAGCCCCGATCCGATCAGCACCGCGGGCCTGCCGAACTCGCGCGCGATCTTCGCCGCGCGAAGCGCCTCCAGTTCATTGCTCACATCGAACGCCAGCCGTGCCCCCGGCTCGCCACGGACGAGTTTCTCGAGGCAGTTGGGCGGGACTTCATCAAGCGCCGCGGCGACCCGTGCAGCACGCTCGGCCATGCCGCGGTCCGCCGCGGTCCGCGCCGATTGCATCCAGTCCGCATCGCTGAGGCATTGGCGGATCAGCGCGATCGCGCCCATCTGCGAGTTGGGATACCCCGGCCAGCGGGACTCATCCCGTGCGGGCGCATCGCCCCCCCCACCCCCGCCCCGCCCGCCGCGCCCGCCGGCCGAGAGCCCGACGAGTTGAAAGGTCTGCTCGGAATAGACGCGCGGCTGCACCTGCGAGGCGCTTGGCGCCTTGGCCAGCGACACCACCGCGCCTTGTCCGCGGAAGATCCCGCCGCGGGGCGCGATGCCCGCCGCGCAGAACCCCAGCGAGCGCAGCGTGTCGGCGTCGCGATCGTCGATACCCCGCGCGCCGCGATCCAGCGCGCTGCGCTGCGGCATCACGTGCTGGTTCCAGTGCGTGCCCGGCGCCAGGGGGTCGGGCTGCGGCACATCGACCTCGACAAACGCGTCGATGAATCCCGCGTACACGTGCATGCCGGTGCAGTCGCGCACGTTCGCACCTGCGGGCGGGTGCGTGGCGCCCACGCTCACGATCCGCCCATCGCGGATGACCACCATCGCCTTCTCAATCGTCTCGCCTGGGCGGACGTGCACCGTCGCGTTGGTCAGCGCCCACCACCCATCGCCCGGCTCGGTGTGCCGAACGCTGTTGGGCGGCGGACGCAGCGGGCTGCCCGAGGTCGGCTGCGCGGCAGCGCCCGGGGCCGCGACCCACACACCCAACACCGCCGACACAACCACCGATGCCGCCAGCGCGGCCCGACTGAAGAGAGCCTTGATCATGGGCACAGCGTAGCGGAAACCGGCCCGCCCGTGGCGCCCCGGTCGGCAACGCCGGGCGGGGGCTTCCGCTCAGGCGGGGGCCCTGCGAACGGCCCGAACCGCTTCGACCACGAACACCGCCGCGAGCCCGAGCAGGGCCAGCGCGACAGCCCCGTTGGGGATGGTGGCGTTGAGATTGCCCGCGCCGGTCCGCCATGCGCCCGCGGCGACGTCTCGAGCGCCCATGAAGCACTGGATGACCAGCGCCCACACGGTGATCGACCCGACGAAGACGGTGGGCGCGAGCGTGTACCAGTAGCGCCGGCCGCTGCGCTTGAGCCAGAGCGTGATGCTCAGCAGCGTCAGCGCGGCGAGCAACTGGTTCGACGTGCCGAACAGCGTCCAGAATGCGCGATACGCGTTCGGATCGGCAAAGAGCAGCATGAGCAGCGGGACGCCCGCCGTTGCCGCCGCGCCCAGGAAGCCGGCGATGCGCCCCGGCGCGGCGAAGAGTTCCTGCAGCAGGTAGCGGCCCAGCCGCGTGGAGATGTCCAGCGTGTCAAAGACGAACGTGGAGAAGGCCATCGCGCCGAAGGTGGCGCAGAACAGGAACGCCTCCGGCCCGAGGAACCTGGTGAGAAACAGCGCAAGCCCATCGCCATAGATTCGCGCCGGCGGCGCGCCGCGCGATTGCTCGGGCGTGACGATCATGATCGTCGCCAGCGCGATCACCGCCACAAAGCCCTCCAGCAGCATCGCGCCGAACCCGATTGACTTGCAGTGGCTCTCCTTGGCGATCTGCTTGCTGGTCGTGCCGCCGCAGATCAGCCCGTGGAATCCCGAGCACGCGCCGCACGCGATCGTCACGAACAGGAACGGCACCAGCATGTTCGTGATCGGCCAGGCCTGTTCGCCCGGCGCGGCGGGCGGGCTGAGGAACGCCAGCGGGTTGAGTTTGTCCGCGTCCACCGCCCACGCCGGCTGCCTGATCTCAAACCCGCCGAACAGCACGCCCATCACGCCCACCGCAATGGCGAAGTAGAGCACGAACCCGCCCAGATACCCCCGCGGCTGCTGCAACAGCCACATCGGGAGCATCGAGGCGACAAGGCAGTAGATCAGGATCGCGGCATACCAGAACTTCGGCCCGAAGACCAGCGCGTCGTCGATGCGCGTCCCCAGCCAGATGCACCCCAGGGTCGCCGGCACGAAGATCAGCGTCGAGAGCCACATCGGCGGCTTCAGGAACCGCTGCACGATGCCCATCAGCAGCGCGAGCACGAGGTACAGCGTGCTCGCCGCGGCGACCGCTCCGCCCTTGTTGAACGTCGTGCTCAGCCCCTCGAGTTCCTCGGCCTTGCCGACGAAAGTGCTCGAGGTGATCTGTGTGAACGCGGTGATCACATACAGCAGCGCGAGCCAGATGAAGCACACCAGCGCGAGCCACGCCCGCCGGCCCAGCGTCTCCCTGGCGATCTCCGCAATCGAGTGCGCCCCGTGCCGCACCGAGGCGATGAGCGCCGAAAAATCGTGCACCGCGCCGATGAGGATGACGCCAAGCACGATCCACAGCAGGCACGGCCCCCAGCCGAAGGCCATGCACGCGAAGATCGGTCCCGCGATGGGCCCCGCCGCGGCGATGGCCGAGAAGTGCTGCCCCAGCAGATAGAACGGCCGCGTGGGAATGAAGTCCTCGCCATCGTTCTTCAGCACCGCCGGCGTTGTACGCGAATCGTCCAGCCGATACTGCCGCGCAATGAACGTGCCGTACAGCAGATAGCCAAGCGTGAGCACGACCAGCACGCCCGCGGCAATGAATGGGAGTTCGAGAGTGGGGGGCATATCGCGGCAAGAGGGTGACAGACCCGCGGCCGGTTGTCAATCGGCCGTCGCGCTCCGGCTCGGCGGAACCCCCGCGGTCACGCGGGGGCGCGCAGGGAGCGTTGATGGGTGTCGAACAGTTCGAGCTCGCAGTGCCGGACGCGCCTCGGCTCGGCGGAACCCCCGCGGTCACGCGGGGGCGCGCAGGGAGCGTTGGCGCTCCTCGGCGGATGGGCCATCCTCGCCGCGGCAGGCCACCGGGCCTGCCCGGTGCAGCACCGCATTGTCAGACAAGGCCTCCAGCAAAGACAGGAAACCCCCGGGCCACTTCGCGCTCACCGACGTACAATTCAGCGTGGTTGTCCTGATGACCCCCGAGGGCCGGATCGTGGAGCGTGTGCTCGAAAGGCTGATGGCTCAGGGCTGTTCAAGACACGATGTGATGGAGATGATGAAAAAGAGCCGGGGTCGCAAGAGGATTGAGACTAGCGAGAGAAGGGCAGCACTGGCCACGCCTCAGAGCAGGCGTGACCAGTGGCACGTCAAGACACAGAGAGTCGGATGAGAGCGAGGCCACCAGCCGGGTGCTCATCCTGAACAATCGCCCGTGATACAGCCACATCAGAGAGCCCACGACGGTCCCTCTCCCCCGTACCCGGACGGGGGAGAGGTCGTGCCGTGGCGAGGCGTGCCCTTGAACTCCCTTTGCAACCTATACGTCCCGTTCAAGTGAACGGGGAGAGTTCCTCTCCCCGCTCCCATCGACCCCTCCGGCCGCGGCAGGCACCGCGGCGCCGCCGATTACAACGGCTTCAGCGCGGACGCCGTCCCTCACGGAGTCGGATCAGGTCCAAGGTCCACCCCCCGAAGCCCGTTCCGCGTGTAGCGATAGTACCCGTACACGCGGTCGCGGCCGTTGGCCGCGCGGGCACGCGGCTCCCACGCATCCGGCAGATAGTCGTACTGGTAGCCATTGGGGTTGCCGGGGCTCCACGGGTCCCATCCGCGGCTGAAATCCTTGTTGTTCCGATACTGCGTCGAGCCATCGAACAACAGCAGGTTCACGCTCGCGCCGGGATAGGCGTAATAGATCTCGGTCTTTGCGTGCGGCGCGTGCCCCTCGTGCAGAAAGACCTTCTGCGAGGGAAACAAGACAAGACTCAGCGATTGCTGGTTCAGCCGCCACGGGCCGGTTGAAGAAAAGAAGAGGTGGTTGTTCTGCACATTGCGCAGCCGCCGGCCGATGTCGGCCGGGTTCGTGCTGCTCTGCATCCCATCAAACGCGCTGATGGTGACTTCATAAGAAGATGAGAACGCCCACCTCGTGCTGCGATTCCCCGCGGGGATGGGCGTGCTCACCGAGTTCGGATACGGCGGCGTCAGCCCGGCCATGTAGTCGTTCACGTTCCGCGACCACCCCAGCCGAACCCGGTCCGACGGACAGGTATAGATGGGCTCGGGCAGCCGCGCGGCGAGATAATCAAACAGCACCAGGTGCCCATAGAGGATCCGCGGGATCAGCGTGGTCTCGGGGTTGAGCGGTCGCGTGGTGAGACGGTGGAAGACATCGACGAACTGTGCCCTGCGCGCTGCCGCGCGCGCAGCGCCCAGCGCGGGCAGCAGCAGCGAGACCAGGATCGCGATGATCGCGATCACCACAAGAAGGTCGATCAGCGTGAACGCGCCGGCTGACATCCCGCGAATCGCGGCGGGCAATCGACCGTGCCGCGCATCAGGAACCCGCCCGTCATGGGGCCTGGCGCGGCTCCGCACCGGGCAGGGACGTAATCCTAACGAGGGTTGATTGTACATCGGATACGCGGCTGAGCGGGTCACGCGCCCAAACCGGGTACCCCACCGCAAGCCTCTGAGCGGCAGAGTTGGTTGCTGGTTCGCCTCGCGCTTGTTGCATCTTCCCAAGAACTGGGTATTCTGGGACGTTCGTGGGCGGGGCCAGTCCGGCGGCTCATTCAGCCGACGAACTGGCGACTTCTCGTGCAAGGGGTCGGGTGCGGCCCGCGTGGGCCGTGCGCGCGGAGCACCACAGGCTTGGGCGGTCTGCTGCCCGTGTACGAATCGAGGTGTGATGATGAAGCGAGAGACTTGCCGCTGTGCGCCGTTCGCGCGGTTGATGGCGCTGGTTGCCGGCTCGTGCCTGTCTGGCGCGGCCTTGGCGGGCCCCGTCGTGACCATCACGCCGATCGTGGTCGAACTGGACTTCTACGGCTGGCCGATCACCAGCGGCTTCGGTGCCTCGGAGAACTTCGCGGTGAACAACTCCGGCGTGTGGCTGGTCGAATCGGATACGACAAATCCGAACGGCGATGAGGACGGCCTGGTGATCCGAGGGACCGGTCACACGACCCCCGGCACGATCCTGTTCACGGAGGGCCAGGCGCTCACGCTGCCCGTCGGCGCCCTGCTGGATTCCTTCGACTCGATCACGATCAACGCGCACGGCAACAGCGCCTTCAACTTCTTCCTCTCCAACGTGCCCGGCCTTGCGTTTGATTCCGGTGTCTACTTCAATGACAACTTGCTCATCCTGGAGAGCACATTCTCAACCGCTGCGAGCTTCTCGCCCAACACCCCGTACACCGGCTGGTTCGAGGTGCGCATCAACGATCAGGACCAGATCCTCATGTTGGCATCTGTAGACGACCCGGCGATCGCCTCGACGGTCGACCGCGCGCTGGTGATCATCGACAACCCGGCAGGCGCGTTCACCGAGACCGTTATCGCAAAGGAAGGCGACGAACTCATTACTGGCCGCTTTGTCACCGATTTCTCCACCGGTCCGCACAGCATCGCGTTCCGCAACAACGCCCGGACCATTTTCATCGCCGACATGGACGGCGATGCCGCCACCGACGGACTGGTGTGCCAGTACGACGGCTCGACCATCACGATCTTGGCGCGCGAGGGCCACCCGTCACCCGTTGCCGGCAGAAACTGGGGCACGCTCATCAGTACCGCGGTCGATATCAACAACTCGGGCCAGTGGGTGATGCGCGGCGATCTCGATGGCGCGACGACCGACGACGCCATGATCGTCCGCAACGGCACCGACATCCTCGCGCGAGAGGGCGACCCGATCCCCGTTTCGATCGGCACCGAGACCTTCACCGGCTTCGGCACCGGCGGGGTCGCCATCGCCGACAACGGCGACGTCATCTATGTCGCCCTCTGGACCGGCGATGCCGCGACCAACACCGGCATCTTCGTCAACAACACGCTGCTGGTTCAGAAGGGCGTCTCGACGGTCGACGGCTGGACGGTCACCGCCATCTCCACTGTGCAGGACAACATCACCGCCAGCCCGGATGGCCGCTGGATCATCTTCGAGGGGACCCTCGCCGATGGGCGCGATGGCGCGTTCCTGATCGAGCGACTCTTCCCCGTCTGCCCCGCCGACTTCGACAACAACGGCACGGTCGAGGTCGCCGACATCTTCGCCTTCCTCGCTGCCTGGTTCGCCGGCGATCCCGCCGCGTTCAACTTCGGAGGAACGCCCGGCGTGCCCGCCATCTTCGCGTTTCTCGCGGCGTGGTTTGCGGGGTGCGGCTGAGCCGCGCAACTCGCCAATCCACGGCGAGATCGGATCACGAAGTGATGCGCGGTCCGGTCCTACAGCCCCTTCTTCGCCAGCCGCTCGGCAAGCGTTGACGTGACGAGATAGATCACCTCGCGCCCGCGCTTGGTCGTGGTCATGAGCCGGCGCCGCACCAGGTCGTCAAGGTCGGTTCGCGCCGTCGCGGCGACGATGCCGTTGGAGTTCATGTGCGACTTCACGGTGTACTGCGTGCCGGGATGCCGCAGCGAGTGCTCCAGCAGCAGGCGCTGGCGCAGGTTCAGGTCCTTGGCGAGTTTGAGCAGCCGCTCGCTGCGCCGGACCTTCTCCTCTTCGTGCCGCAGATGCTCGCCGAGCCGGTCGAGCGCCTGCTCGATGATGTCAAGTTTGTAGAGTACGAAGTACGTGAGGTCGCCATCGTCGAGTTCGGTATCGACAAACGCCTGCGGGTAGCGGGCGTAGCCCTTGCGGATCAGTTCCGAGATGCCCGTGTACTCGAAGATGCTGTAGCCGTTTCGCAGCGCGTGCCAGTAGAACACCGCGCGGGCGGTGCGGCCGTTGCCATCGACAAACGGGTGCTCATACCCGATCATGAAATGCAGGATCGAGGCTTTGACGATCGGGTGAATGAAGTGCTCATCCTCGTGGTCGCGATTCGCGAAATCACACAGCGCCGCCAGTCGCGCGGGCAGTGCTTCGGCCAGTGGTGGCGTGTACAGATCGGTGTTGTCCCGTTCGTCCACCACGCGCACGTTCTCATCGCTCCGGCGCAACCGCCCGGCCTCATCGGGGCGCTCGAGCGTCTGCTCCGTCAGGATGGTCTGCAGTTCAAGCAGCATGTCGGTCGACAGCGGTCGCTGGAGCCACCGCTTCACCTGCTGCATCGCGAGGTAGTTGTTGATGACCATCCGCTCGCCGATTGATCGAGGCTCCCGCCCCGACCTCAGCATGTCCACAGCGTCTTTACGCGTCGTGGCTGCACCTTCGATGAGCGAGGACTCGGCAGCCTCATCGATGAGCGTTCGAATTCGGAGCCGATAGCGGGATGCCGGGTCGGCGAGCACGCCATCCTCCGCGTTGAGTGCGGCGGCCCCTCCACCCCCTGTCGCACGGTCGACCCGATGCAGCGCGGCAATCAACTGTGGTGCAGAGGAGATCCCGAACTCACACCCGTTCGATTGCTGTAGATCCAGCCGCCGCCACGCGGCCATCCTCCCGAGTTTTACCGTCGCCCAAGCGGCTTCAGGCTCGACCTGCAGCGCGCGGGCAATGGCACGCACTTTTCGCCATGGGCGGTACTTCTTGAACAACTCGCGCACATCCACCTTGCCCAGTAGGGCGAAGTTCTCGGGCTTGAGCAGCCTCGAGAGGTCCTGGAACGAGCATGGAGGAACGTCGCGGTCCATCTGTCAGTCAAAGGAAATAGTCGGATAATTGACAATACGACCCGAGGGCCATATTGTCAATGTCAACAAAAATGTCTTTGCCTGACAGTTCAATCGGAGGGGGCGTAGAAGGCCCCGTTCCCCCGGAGTTGGCCCTTACCGCCCCCCAATCTCCAGCACCACCTTGATCCCCTCCCCGCTCTGCATCAACTCGAACCCCTTGCGAAACTGGTCAAATGGCAACTGGTGCGTGATGATCTCGTCGAGTTCCAGCCGGCCACTGAGCAGCAGTTCCTCCATCTGGTACCACGTCTCGAACATCTTCCGCCCGTTGATCCCCAAGACCGTCGCCCCCTTGAAGATCACGTGGTTCGTCAGGTCGAAGGCGATGGGGCGGCTGGGGATGCCGAGCAGCGCGGCCGTGCCGCCCATGCGCAGGCACTTGAATCCGTCATCGATCGCCGCGGGATGGCCCGACATCTCGATCAGCGCATCGGGCCCATCGCCGCGCGTCTGCTTGCGGACCTTCTCGATCCAGTTCGGGTCATTCGCCTTGTAGGCCGCGCACGCGCCGAGTTTCTGCGCCAGCGCCAGCCGCTTCTCATCAAGGTCCGTCACGAAGATCCGCGAGGCGCCCGCGGCCTTGGCCACCGTCACCGCCATCAGCCCGATGATCCCCACCCCGGTGATCAGCACCGTCTTCGCGCTGACGTTCGCGGCCATCACCGTGTGTACCGCGTTGCCCAGGGGGTCGAGAATCGCCGCGACATGATCGGGAATGCTCGGATGCACCGGCCAGACGTTCTCTTCCGGCACGCACACATACTCGGCAAAGCACCCGTCGCGATCAACACCGAGGATCTGCGTGTCGCGGGCGATGTGCGCTGCCCCCGTCCGAGCGTTGTAGTCGCTCCACGAGCAGATGTGCCCCTCCGCGCTCACACGCAGCCCCGGCGAGTACTTCGTCACCGCGCTGCCCACGCGTTCTATGATCCCCACGAACTCGTGCCCCGTCGTGATGCCCACGGGGATCCGCCCCGCCGCCCACGCATCCCACTCCCAGATGTGCCGGTCCGTCCCGCAGATTCCCGCCTTGAGCACGCGGATCAGCACATCCCGCGGCCCGCACTCCGGCACAGCGCGCCCGGTCTGCAACTCCAGTTCCGGCCCGGCACGGTGCTTGACAAGGGCGCGCATGGTCTGGCCGTTCGTAGTGCGGGTCGGTGCTGTTCGCGCCGCCGGGGCGGTCGGAGCAGCAACAGGAGTCGTCGATACGCCATTGGTCGGTTTGCTCATCGTGAAGATTGTTGGGGGGGAGGGGGGGGCGGAATCAAATCGCACCGAACCCCCGCCCTCCCGCGCCGGTTCAACGGCACCGCGCCCGCTCAGGCCGTCAGGTCGGCCCCCGCCCCTCTCCGCGGCACATTCTGGCGGACGCCTGAATGCCCGCTTCGATCGCAGGGAGAGTCCGAGAAGTGGTTGTACATTCGCGTGTTCTGAGGTAAACTCTGTCCGGAGCCCGAGGGAGACAGGAGTACGGCGATGGCGAACCACCTTTGGGCGGCCTTGGCGGCGTTGACGACCTTTGCCGTTGCGGGCACGTCTTGGGCGGGGGTGAACCTCGTGTTCAACGGCGGGTTCGAGCAGGGCTTTGCTGGCTGGAACGTGCCGCCGAATGCGCCGCCAGGCAACCCGAATGCGGCGAACTTCCAAACGCCCACCGACAGCCCGCACTCGGGACTGCGCTATGCGCAACTTTCCTCGACCCCGCTGTTGTTCATCTCCCAGGGCGTGCAGGGCACGGTGCCGGGAACGGAGTATGAGCTGGAGTTTTGGTTGAGGCGGGTACTCAACACGCCGGGCCGGTTCATGGTCCGGTGGGAAGCGCAGACTGTGTTCGATCAGTTTGTGCTCTTGCCAGACAACACTAGCTGGCACCAGTTTTCCATTCCGCTCGCGTCGAACTTCTCGGGCTCGTTTCTTGAGTTTGGACAGATGACCTTTCCGAACGAGTTCCACATTGACTCCATCAGTGTCAGGCAGGTGCCATCACCGAGCGCTGTACCCCTGTTCGCGATTGGAGGACTGATTGTGTTTCGTCGTCGACGTTGATAGATACCATTGTCCATCAACGAGAAAGGCCCCCGCCATGTGGACGGGGGCCCTTTGAGTGGCCGAATGCGAAGTTTCGCAGGGCGAGATGAGGGGTGTGTGCCCTATCAGGCCACACGGCCATAGCACGGGCAGGCCGCCCGCGTCATTCGCACGGCCCGATGCCAACGGTGAACCACATTGTCAAGTACGCGAAGATGGCGGGAACACCCGGTGTGCCGCCGAAGTTGTAGGCGGCGGGATCGTTGGCGAACCACGCATTCAGGAAAGTGAAGATGTCCTCGATGCCCACAGCGCCATCATCGTTCCAGTCGACTTCGAGACAATCCTCGCGATTGGTGCAGCCGGGGTCATCCACCGGCGCGCACCCCGCGCTGCAGAAGACCGAGTTGTAGATGTCGGTGTCGCTCTGGTCCCACAGACCATCGTTGTTCAGGTCGGCCTCGGCCTCTTGGTTTGCGAGCGACTCGCCGAATGCCATCGCGTCATCGGTATCGATGATTCCATCGCGGTTCCAGTCGCCGATGCAGGCGATGTTGGTATAGACCGCGAGGTTGTTGTAGAGGTGCGTATCCATCGTGTAGATTGCGATCGTCAGCGCCCACAGGCTGAGGCAGTCATCGTGCAACGGACAGTCGCAGCCCGCAGCAATATCGGGCATGAACCACACGAAGTGGTTGACGCCGTAGTCGATTCCCTGGCTGCCGATCTCGCCCCAGTCCGCCCCGTCCATCCAGCCATCCTGGCTCACGAACGGCTGGTGCGGGTAGGTGGCCAGGAACGAGACTTTCTCCGGCACGCCGTCGTACACGCCGTTGATCTCGCCCATCGAGTAGTACACGCTGTAGGGATTGTTCGGCAAGGCGCGAGTCTGGCCCCGAGCGCACTCCGCGGCCCACTTCTTTGCGGTCGACTTGAAACCGGCGGCATCCACGTCCTCTCCGTAGCGATCGCAGTAGGTACTCATGAGCGGCCAAACTACTTCGTTGTCGGCGAAGTCAATGTAAGGATCGGATGGGTAGTAAAGGATGAACTCATCGCTCGCTGACGTCGCGGCCGTGAGGCTTGTCGTAAGCGTGAATACACCGGCGCTCCAGACCGAGACCTCGTAGATCGTACCCGCATTGGGTGGCGCGGTGAACTCGATAAACAGTGGCAACTCGAGAGTGTTCAAGTAGAAATCAGGATCGATCGGAAGCGACCCCTGCAGCGGGACCTTGTTCGGATCGAGCATTGAGCCATCCCCCGACTCCCCGATCGCATAAGTGGCCGAGTTGTAACCAATCGGCACGATCTGCCCATCCTCGAACTCGTCCAAGAGGTAGGGGAGCGCGTTGGTCCCACAGTTGTACTCATCCCAGCTCACCGGGCCTTGCCATGTGCGCTGGCCGTGGTAGCCCGACTCTCCGGGGCCGATGGGCACCTCGTAGCGCACTTCATCGTGCGTCACGCCGTGGCCGTTGCCGAGTTGGTACTGGCTGAGCCGCGCCTTGGGCCAGAGGTCGCGCAGATGGCGCCAAGTGGACCGCTCGCGGTGGTAGTTGTAGGCCGTCTGCATGGTGGCCTGCAGGTAGGAGTGCAGATCCTCATTCTCCGGACTGTAATCAGTCGGACTCGGATTGAAGTTCAACGGGTCGCCGTTGCGGTCCTTGGCGAACTCCCCGTGCCACACAGCGAGCGTGCGCACGCCGTCGATGGTGTAGCCCTCCTCTTCGAGGTCCTCTGCCCGGTCGTCCAGCAAGTACTCGCTGTAGTTGGACCAGTCGATGTTCGCCTCGCCGATGTCCTCATCGCTGATGAACACCGCGGCAGGAGGTGGCAGGAACGGCCGGTAGAACTGCAGTTCATAGACCTTCGCCGTGTAGGCGATCATCCACTCCTCCATCTCGTCCGCGCCGTTCTTGAAGAACCAACAGGGGTGCCAGCGCCAGTGGGTCTCCTCGCTGGTGCGTGTGATCGTGAAGGTCTTGAACACCGAACCCGCCGGATTGTCTGCGGAAGTCAGGATGTCGTCGTCCAATGTGAAGATCCGCTCTTCATCATCGAACCCAATGACTCGGGCTTCGCGCTCGGCGATGATGTTGTTGCTGCCATCGCGGTCTTGAATCTTGAACGTCGCGTTCCAGGGGGACGTGTAGTAGGACGAGGAGAACCGCGCCAGCCAGTTCCACGGGGCCTGGTCGTCGCTTTGCTCCAGCACTTTGAACTGATCGTTGCCCTCCAGCACCTCGCCAACGCGCCCCCACTGGCTGATGTACTCCGTGCGACTGAGATTGCCATCGAGTACATCAAGAGGGTGATGCCTGAAGTTCGGAAGGTTGGAGTTCTCGGCGAGTTCCCATCTCCACCCAGCGCCCAGGCCGACAAGATGCAGCGACCAGTGGAACGGCTTGCCGGGGTGCACCGCCGCGAAGGCCACCCTTGCATCATCGGCGATCTGCATTGTCGCCTCCGCGGCAAGTTCCGCAGACTCGACCAGCGACATACCCGGATCATCCTGTGCGATGTTGAGTATGTTTACCTGAATCTCGGGCGCGATCACCACGCCGTAGTTGACCAGATTCCACATGGCATGTTCGGATGCGTAGACGGGCTCGTGGTCGCCCGCGTGGATGGTGTGCACCACTCCCTCGCGGAGCAGCCGCCGCGCGGCGATCTGGCTCATGCCGACGCCGAAGTGCTGCTTCCGGTCGCAGGCATCGGTGGTCGGGCAGGTCGTCTCCAGCCCGAGGAAATCTCCGCCCTGCTTCACGCAGTCATAGGGCGACATGATCGCGCACGTCTGACTCACGGGGAAACAGCACGCGCCGGTGAACTGCGCCTTCGCCGCGGTCACACACACGAGCAACTGCAACGCCAGCGCGGCCGCGAGTTCCAGCTTCTTCCGCCCCCCCCCCCCCCCCCCCCCCCCCCCCCCCCCCCCCCC
>JAHBXL010000023.1 GCA_019636495.1 Phycisphaeraceae bacterium
GCCGCCGCCCAGCGTCGCCGAGCCGTTGACCACGAGGCGGTCGAACTGCCCCGCGTTCGGGCCCGAAACCTGCGAGACAAGGCGGCCGGAGTTTGCGCCGAGTTCGGGAATCACGCCCACCTGCTCATAGTCGCCGGCGATCGTCAACGTGCCGGGCGAGTTGCCGGGCGCAATTGTGCCGAAGTTGACAACGTCGGCGTCGATCGTGCCGTTGCCGGAGATTGTGCCGTTCTGGAAGAGGAAGACGCCAAAGCCCGCCGCGAGCGTGCCGCCGTCGCTGACGGTGACCGAGCCGTTGTTGATCGCAAGGAAGAACGGGATGCTCCATCTGCTTCCCGCGCCCGTCACAACAACGCTCGATCCCTCGGAGCCGGGCTGGTCGCCGACACCCGCGGTGCGCGACACCACGCGCCCGCCGCCGCTGACCACCATATGCCCCTGGCCGAAGAACCCGACGGAGAGATCATCCTGGGCGATCGTCAGCCGCGCATTCGTCCCGGAAACGGCGACGACGCCCGCACTCTCCGGCTCCGAACCGATGCGCGCAGAGAACGGTGCAACCGTGCCGCTCGTGATCGTCAGCATCGCGGCGATGCCGGGTTGATCGCCGACAACCAGCGCCGGCTCCGATGCCGTGGTGATCGAGAATGTCGAACCGTTGAGGTTGAAGGTCGGGTGGCCGCGGGAGATGCGCGCGGTGCGCGTCTGCACCGGCGGGCTCGCGGCGAAGTTCACGGTGTATGCGCCGGGGATGTCGAAGACGGCGTTGTCGAGCGCGCCGGGCACGGCGGGGAACCAGTTGAAGAGCGAGGCAAAGTCGCCGCCATCGGGCGAGACCCAGCGGCGGTCGCCGGGCGCGGTGATGATGGGCGGGACGAACTCGTACGCACCGCGATCAACGGGCGGATTGCCCACGCCGGTGTTCGCAACCAGCGGGTCATCGACAAAGCGCGGCCCACCATCAAGATCCGACGGAAGGGACTCGGTCGTGTTGCCATCGCCATCGATGTCGAATGTGTCGAGCGGCACCGCGGTCGAATCGCCCGAGTCGATCGCGGGCGAGCCGTTGGTCAGGCGCAGATCGCCGTAGTCATCGTCCGGCGTTCCCCAGACACCATCCGCGCCGGGCGAGGGCAACCGGCGGAAGCGGGGGTCGAGGCCGTTGTTGCCGGTGCCGCCCCCCCCAAGGGAGCCGGTCCAGCCCTGAATCGTGCAGTGAGAGAGATTCAAAGCAACATCACCAACGACACGTATCTGTCTTGTCTCCGAGTCGGCGTTAGGCGAACTGTTCCCCCACAGCAATGAGTTCACGATGGAGATGCCTGCTCCATTCCCCACTACCCGCACACCGGCGACATCCCCGCTCAACTCGACATTGCCAACGATGGTGGAGTTCAGAACTCGCCCGATCGTGTTGTTGCCATCGAACACCACGCCGCCGCCACCAACCGCTCCGGTGTTCCCCGCGATAAGGCAACCGTCCAGGTAAGCCATACTCTCTGACAGGACCGTACATGCCCCCATTCCGGCTGTCGCCGCGTTCCCGTGCAGTCGACAGTTGATCGCGTGCACGGCGCCGCCTGCGCGGGCAGAAATGGCGGAACCGAACCCGCTCACGATGTTCGACAGGAACTCGGAATCAACTGCGTACACCGCGCCAAGGACATCCACGGCTCCGCCATGACTGTCGGCGGCATTTCCTTCGAACCTGCAATGACGCGCATGCACCATTCCGCTCCCGGACACCAGCATTGCGCCGCCAGTTCCGAATGCCACATTGCCCGTAAAGAGACAGGATGTAAACCGCGGATTCCCGCCAACAACACCGACCGCACCACCCTGAACCGCCAAGTTGTCCCGGAACCAACAGTTCCGGATCGTGGGGCTGCCCGACTGAATGAGCATCCCGCCTCCATGCTCGAACATCGGCGAGCCGATAACCGCGGCACCCGACATGATGGTCAGGCCATCGAGAACCGCGGACTCGCCGACGCCGCTTGCGGTAACGACGTGATAGGAGTTGTCGCCGCGATTCAGGTCGCCGCTGTCATCCCCGTTCAGATCTCCCGACAGGATCGTCTCGTTCGCGGCGATATCTCGCTGCCAGAGTTCTGTCTCATCTCCCGCGAAGCCGCCGTAGATCGCGAGGTTGTTGCGGAGGTGGAATGATGCTGTTCGGGAGCCTCCGGAAAACAGCGGCGGTGAGGGCGTGTACGTGCCCGCGGCGACCCAGATCTCGGCAACGTTGTTGATCGCCGAGACAGCCAAGGCATGACGCAACTCCCCTAGGGGCGAGGCCCAACTAGCGCCTGTTCCGCCAACAACACCCTGCTGCACGTACAGACGACCGGCAAACGTTGTCGGAAAACTGCCGTACTCCGATGCCCCGATGTCAGGTATCGCAGTGCCGTCGCCATTGCCATCGACGATCCGTAATAGGCCGTTGATATCGAGGAGCCAATCAGGGCTACTGCCTGCAAACACGTAGTTGCCGACCTGTCCCTGATCAATCAACGGGGAGAGCGCGCCGATCGCAACGGAGTCATCGAGAGTCCCTGCGACTCCATCCACTCCCACCAGGCCAACAAAGAGGGGATCAACACCAAAGGACGTGCTGCCCTGCCGACAGTTGTCAAGGCCCCCATCCGACGCCTGAGCAGCAGGACCATTGCCGGAACTGTTCACGTTGTTCCATATAACGGTGTCGCTGATATTCAGAATAATGAATGCAGACTCAGGCGTAAAAATGCCAGCGACGCCGTTATTGGTATTCGGGGCGACGTTCGCTGCAATCGTGCAGCCGCGCAGGTACATGGTCCCTCGTGAGAACACTGCAATTGAGGTGTATTGTGTTGAACCAAGAACCTCATTGTGGATCACTGCGGAGTTGTAGACCGTCCAGGTTCCGCGATTGGAATAGAAGCCTACTCCAGTGCCAGATCGATTACCCACAATCATCGCTCGATCAACGTTGACCGTGACCTGCTGGTTCCAGTCCCACGTAGGATTGATCTCGCTGCTATACAAAGCGCCCGCGACGAGGTCGTTTCGCCAGATCGTAAGGTTGCTCAGGTTCACCACGCCGCCAGCGATACATACCGCACCAGAGTAGCCTCCGCTCCCGACATTGTTTGCGCCCGTCAGGGTGAAGCCATCAATGCGACATTGGCCCGCACCGTGCAGATTCAGGATTCGGAAGACGAAGTACGCGTTCTCTTCCATGTTGGTGAAGTTGGGCCCATCATTCTGATCAACGTCGCCCGACAAGGTTGTGCGGAAGACGTTGAAATTCCGTTGGTCGATCGAGGTCTCCAAACCCGAGAACCCGCCGTAGAACGACACGCCGACAGGCGCCTCGAAGGTCACGCTCCGGGGGTCGGGCGGGTTGTACCTCTCCGTCGGGTAATACGTGCCTTGCGCAACCCAGATATGAACGTTCCTTCCCGCCTGCGGGATTGCGCGCGCGTCGCTGATCGCGCTCTGCAAGTCCTGATACGCCGTCCCCCAACTCTGCCCGTTCCCCCCCGGTGCCGCCGCGGCGTTCACGTAGATGATCGTCTGCGCGGGGGCGCGGCTCGCCGCGGCGAGAAACACACAGAGCACGAGCAGGGGGAGCAATGGCTGGCGGCGATGTGCGCAGATTGCGAGCGAAGCCGCCCGCCCCGCAGGCGAACGACGAACAGGGCACACCAAAGCGCACCGCTCTGGAGAGCGGTGCCACCAGGAGCGGTGCCACCCATTGCCATGCCACCCGATGAACCCTGCGCGCGACTCGGACATGTGTAGCACCTCCACGAGCAAACGGCCCGCTGTTCCGGGCCGCGCGGCGATTGCTCGCCGCCCCCTCACCCACCATCGCCACTACCCAACCCACCCCCGCCACCTCACCGCCTGTCCATCTCCCGCTCTCGCCGCTTCATCCTTCAGTCTGTGGCAGAAGCCGACCCCACATCATGCCACACGCCGCAGCGCGTGCCGCGGCGAGGCCCATGAACATGCGCAGAATACCTGAACCCCGACCCCGCGCCAAGAGATGTTCGGGAGATTCTCGGGTTCGCATGGCGTTCGGCAGCGTCTCGCGCGTTGGGAAGGCGGTCCCGATGGCTTGGCCGCTCGTCAGGCCGACCGGGTTCCTGCTCTTGCTACGGCTGCGGATTCGACATGCGCGCTCGAAAGCGGGCCGGGAACGCCGGGGCCGCCGAGACTGCGCACCATTCGGTCAGACCACTGACTTACGGGCACGCCGCGGCGAACCACTCGCTCAGGAACATGAAGATGTCCGAGACGCCGTAGACGCCGTCAAAGTCGAGATCGGCCCGGCAAGAGGGCTCCGCGGCGACCGAAGACGATGCGCCCGACCCGGGCGGCAACGGCTCGACCGCGATGCGGAACGCCAGGTCGCGCAGGTTGGGGGCCGCGGATGGCAGCCACCCGGTGGCCGGCGCGGATTGTCGGCGCGTCTGGGGGCGGTTGATCTGGAAGTCGCACGGAATCTCGCCGCGGGGGCAGCATCGCTCGCTGAAGGCGAACAGGCTCTTGGTCGCGAACGACCCGCTGAGGGTTGCGCCGGCGCTGATCCAGTAGGTGCGGCCGGGGTCGAGGCAGAGCGGGCCGGGCGGCAACGTTCCCTGCTGCACGATGGGCTCGATCACGCGGATGCAGTAGAGTTTGAGTTCGTCGCCGCCGTCGAAGAAACTCACGCCGAGGTCGACCACCTGGTCGATCGGGAGTTGGTACAGGAACCCGGCGTAGGGCTCGCCGAGCGCGCCCGGCGGGCAGGGGTTGTCGGTGTAGATCTCGATGAACCCATGGCCGGGGTGGCAGTTGGCCCAGACCCACGCGTCGATGATGCAGACCTTGCGTTCCTGGCAGTTGCGGACGACGAAGTCGTCGCGCGAGCGCCAGTTGATCGCGCCGTACGGGCCGGACTTCAGCCCGGGCAGCAGCGGCGGCAACGGCACGGATGTATCGGGTCGGCCGTTGTCGAAGAGGATCTGGCACGAATACCCATCGAGTTTGAAGACCATGTTGATGCAGCCCGGGCACCCGGTGCAGAACGGGTCCCACGGATCCCAGTCGTAGGTGTTGTGCGCGATCTTCATGCCCGCGGCCTGATTCGGCACGCGCATGATGAGGGCCTCGGAGTCGGGCGGCGTCACCGCCCACGACGACAGGTCGTCGGTCACGCGGTCGGTCTCGCCGATGAGCGAGAACCAGTACGACTTCCCGCCATCGAGCCAGAGTTGTTCATCGCACAGGTCGAAGCGGTACCAGACGAGGTAGTTCCCATCGGCTCGCGGCGTTTCGGACAGGACCTCGAAGTTGGTGCTGGTGAAGAACGGCTCGATCTCCGGCACGCCGTTGCAGTCGTGAAAGATCTCGAGGCGCGCCCGCCGCGCGCCCGGCCAGGAGTTGTTGATCATCAACCCGCGGAACGCCATGATGCGGTGCAGGAACCCCGGCGGGAGGAACACGTCGTCGGCTGCGCGCAGCGCATCGAAGCCGGTCGTGCTCATCGCGCCGCCGCCGATGTGCGAGATCAACCCGTCAACATCGTCGATGTCGGTCGGCGGGTCGCCTTTGTCCCACACGCATTCGCAATCGTCGGGAATGCCGTTGCCGTTGCAATCGATCGACGGGTTGCCGGCGATCTCCAGCGCGTCGTCGATGCCGTTGCCGTTGCAATCCTGGAACTGCGCCGAGGCGGTTGCCGCCGCGAACAGGCACGCGGCGAACGATGCAAGAATGGTGCGCATAACGACTCCACGAATCAGGGGTGAGCACTCGAACACACGAGTTCGGCGAGGCTACCGCGATTCGGCGGGAGCAACAATCCCCGCAAATGGCTAGTCAATGAGGGGCCTGTTTTGGTGGAACGACTGGAAGTCCATTCCCTATGGGGACTTCCGGTCTGTGCCGTCGCGCAAACCGGGCAGAATTTTTTTCAAACGGCGCACAAGATCCGGCAGAGTTCGGACTGAGGACCAGGTTCGCAGTTGCTCCCGCGCCGGGTGCGCGGGGTAGCCCAGCCACGCCTCGCCCGCGGGCAGGTCGTGCATCAGGCCGCTCTTGGCGCCGAGTGTCGCGCCGCTGCCGATGGTCAACCCGTCACCGATTCCGCAGCAGCCGCCGATGGTCACCCCGTCGCCCACGGTCACGCTGCCGGCCATGCCGCACATGCCGCAGATGAGGCACGCGCGGCCGATGCGGCAGTTGTGCGCGATCTGCACGAGGTTGTCGATCTTCGTGCCATCGCCGATCACCGTCGCATCGAACGTGGCGCGGTCGATGCACGAGCCCGCGCCGATCTCGACGTCGTTCCCGATGCGGACGATTCCCGCGTGCGGAATCTTCAGAACGCCGCGGCCCGACGGGTCGGGCCGATAGCCGAAACCATCGGCGCCGATGACGACCCGCGCGTGCAGAATCGTGCGGTTCCCGATCTCGCAGCGGTCGTAGACCACCACGCCGGGGTAGAGCACACACCGATCGCCGATGCACACCGCCGCGCCCAGCATCACGCCCGGGTGCAGCACCGTTCCCGCCCCGATCGTGGTGCGCGGACCGATGACGCACTGCGGGCCGATGCACGCATCGGGGGCGATGCTCGCGGAAGGATCGACCACCGCGCTGGGATGAACCCCCGCCGCCGGGCGCTCAGGCCGCGGCACAAAGGCCTCGAGCAGTTTGAGCATCGCCAGATCGGCATCGGGCACGACCAGCAGGGCCCTGGTCGCGGTGTCGTGCCCTGGCACGTTCACCCCGCGTGTCACCAGCGCGGCCCCGGCCCTGGAGCCCGCCCAGCGTTGAGCGAAACTGGCGGATCGGATGAACGCAAGGTCAGTCGACGTGGCCTGCTCGAGGCCCCGGATGCCGGTCAGGCGGATCTGGGCCGATCCGACCAGTTCGGCCCCGAGCATCGCCGCGACCTGGCCCGAGGTGACCTCGATCGACTGGCCGGCCGCGGCTGCGTGTTGGACCGGCAACGTGGGCGTGGACATGGGGGGATTCTAAACCACCCGGCGGCCGGGCAATCAAGGCCGGCAGAATCGGGAAATCGGGAGACCTGGGCGGTTCGCACACCGGCGCGGCATCTCTACGAAGTACTCGATTGCCGGTGGCCAAGGGGGTGCGCGCGGCCCGTGGTCTGCACAGGATTGGCCAGTTTCGCACGCACTCTTGATGTCCGACCCGCGTTGCGGGCCCGGTGGTGCGGCACGGCACCTTGGCACGGGGCTTGCAACTCTGCATTGCATCTCACGGCGAGCGTTGAGTCGTTCCGGCGCCGCCGATTGACAACTCCCCGGCCGCGTGCTTTGCACTGCTCTTGGTCGCCGCGGCCGGTCCGATCGGGACACTTGGGCAATGTGCCCAGGTGCGCCGCCCGACCTGTCACGGACCAGGTCGGGCGGTGTTCTTTTTGGCATCGGCCTGCGAGGCGAAGCGGGGCACGATCGCCGCGCACGAAAAAGGCCCCCGTCCTTGCGGACGGGGGCCCAGAGTGTGCGATCCGAATGCCGCGGGGTCAGCCCCGGGGCGCTTCAGAAGAATCGGCGATCAGCAGGGGCCGACGCCGTGGGCGAACCACACCGTGAGGAAGGCGAAGATCGCCGGGACGCCCGGGGTGCCGCCGAAGTTGACGGCGGCCGGGACGTTGGCGAACCAAGCGGTGAGGAACGCGAAGATGTCGTTGACCTCAACAGTGTTGTTGCCGTCCCAGTCGGCGGGGCAGGTGCTACCACAGGCCGCGCCGAAGGTCGGATTGACCCACAGGCCCCACTCGACGAGAGTGCCATCATCGGCGCCCGAGAAGACGTCGATGACGGTGAGGGTCCACGTGCCGGCCGAGTTCTCGCCGTTGAAGGCCGAGAGCGGGCCCAAGTCCGGCAACCAGCGGCCGGAAACGTTGTTGATCCCCGCGGCGACCTGCGGGGAGTCGTAGGTCTGGCTGTTGGGAGCCTGGTCATCGAGGATGAACGGCGTGCCGGAACCCTGATCACCGAAGTTGTCGGTGTCAAAGCCGAAGGTGAACGGCGGGTTGCCGGGCTCGTCGATGAGCGTCACCGTAGTGCCCATTGGCGAGGTAAGGGTGACGATGACGTCGCCCTGCCAGGCGTGGGGCATCATGATGCCGACATCCAGATCGGTGATGGTCTGGCCACCGACGATCGTGATGGTGTCCTGGTGGAAACTGTTGATGAACAGATTGGGCTGGCTGGAGGCCGTGTAGGCCGGGGCCGCACCCTGGCAATCGGTGCCCGGGCCGCCCCAGACGCCGCCGCCGTTCAAGCAGGTAACTTCATCGACAACCGTGCAGGTGTTGCCCGTGCAGCACCGGCCGGCCGGAGCGCCGATGTTGTTGATGACCAACTGCCAGGAGCCCTGCGCGGCGGCGTAGCCCGCGATGCGGATGTAGTAGGTCGTGCCGCCGTTGAGCACCAGCGTCAACTGCGACTGCAGGCCGCAGAAGTCGTCGTTGCAGCCCTCGAGGTTGGCGAACGCATCGGCCGGGCAGCCGGAGAAGACCGCCAGCACGGTGTCGTAGGCCGAACCGCAGAGGCTGATCTCGTACTGGCTCGTGGAAGCGGGGGTGAAGGTCGCCCAGACGTCCGATCCGCCGGCGGAGCCGGTGAACGTGCCGCACTGACCATCAATGAGGCCCGTCAGCGACGTGGTCGCGCCGAAGGTGTCGCCGAAGTAGAAGGTGTTCTCGGACAATGCCGGAACGCCCGCGCTGTTGCACTCATCATCGTTGCGCGGCGGAGCCACGGAGATCTCGAGGCTGCCGGAACCAGTCGAGGAGCCGAAGCCGGAGATGCGGATCCAGTAGGAAGAGCCGGAGGTCACACCGAACTGAATCGTGCTCTGCAGACCGCAGGCGTCGTCGTTGCAGGCCAACTGCGGACCGCTGCACGAGGCGTACGCGGCGAGCGCCGTGTCCCAGAACGCCAGACCGCAGGTCGTCACGGTCGCGAGACCGGTCTGCGTCGCCTGGTACTCGAACCACTCGGCGTTGGACCCGTTGCCGGCGCAGGTGGAGGCCGGCCCGCCACCGACGGTCATGACGGTGGTGTCGTAGTTGTGCGTGCCTTCGTTCACGACATGGGCCGTGCTGCACAGGTCGCCGGGGGGCAGGTTGCCGAGGTCGTTGACGACGACCGTGAAGGTGCCCTGGGCGTTGTTCCAGCCCGACACGCGGACGAAGTAGGTCTGGCCGCCGGTCAGATCGAGGGTCACGGCGGACTGCAGGCCGCAGGAGTCATCGTTGCAGGCGATCATGTCCACGAACTGACTGCCGGGGCAGGACGTCCAGATGGAGAGAACCGTGTCGAGCGCGGACCCGCAGGTGTTGACCTGGAAGGTGCCGGTCGCGACGGGGGTGAAGGTGTACCACACATCGTTGTTCGATGGTGCGCCCGCAAACGTGCAGCCCGAACCGCCGTCGAGCGTCGTGGTGCTGTTGGCGTTGGTGTTGTCGCCGAACTCGGGGAAGCCGACGCTCAGGGCGATGGCCGTGTTGCAGTCATCGTTGGGCGGAACGTACGGCGAGCAGGGAACACCGCTCAACTGGGCGAAGTACCGGCTGCCCGCGCCGCCGCAGTTCACTGCCGTGCCAAAGTCGGACGAGGCGACGAACGCGTAGTAGGTGCCGGCGGGCAGGCAGAGCGTGACCGAGGCCGAGGAGCACGCCGGGGCGGTGATGAAGCCGCCCGGGATGAACCCGCCCTGGGGGCACGGCGAGTTGATGAAACCGATCAGGAGCGGGAACTCCGCGGTCGCCGTCCAGGTGACCTCGGTGCCGCCGGTGAGCGTGAACGAGAACCAGTCGGTGTCGCGCGAGGTGCCGGAGACGACCTGCGTCGTGCCGCACACCAGGTCGCCGACCGAGATCGAGGTGAACACCGGCGACGGCGAGTTGCAGCCGCCGTTGACCGTGTCGAACGCGCTGCCGCCCTCGTGGCCGCATTCAGGCTCGCTCTCGATCACCGTCGCACCGCCGGGGCACGCCGCGCAATCGACGCTGGCCACCGAGATGCTGATCGAACCCGAGCCGGTCGCGGAGCCGAAGCCGGAGATGCGGACCAGGTACTGGCTGCCGTTGGTCACCGGGAAGGTGATCGACGACTGCAAGCCGCAGGCGTCGTCGTTGCAGGCGACCTGGAATGCCGAGAAGCAGTCGCCAGAGAACGCCGCCAGCGCGGTGTCGAAGCCGGCCAGGCCGCACGTCGTCACCGTCGCGTTGCCGTCCTGGGTCGCCTGGTAGATCCACCAGCCGTTGCCCGAACCATTGCCAGCGCAGGTGCCGGCGGGACCATCGACGTTGTAGCCGGTCGTGTCGAATGCGTGGAAACCTTCGTTGACAACCGGGGCCGATGTGCAGTCGTCCGTCGCGGCCGAGGGGCCGCGGACGATGCCGCCACCACCGGCGGCGGGCATCTGGTTGTGGTGCTGATAGACCAGACCGAGCGCTTCCGCGCGGCTCATCGGAACGGCACTGGTCGACAAAGAGGCCGGAGCGGCCTTCCCGTTTTCGGCCTTGGCCGGCTCCTTCGAGCCAGCGTTGCCGAACTTCTTGTCCGCGGGGGCGGCCTGCTGAGCGCCGGCGGCGGCGGACAGCAGCCCGATCGTTCCGCAGGCCACCAGCGTGGCCCACACACGATTACAGGATCGCGTTGTCATGCATACACCTCTTCTTCTCTCGACACACTCGGGATTCACACGAAGAAACCATGGCCACACAGGAGCCTGATGGACCCTGTTCCGCAACGCGCGGCGGCCTTTGTCGATCTCTTCACTCTAAACGACAACCTAGGTAACTGCAACAAAAAGTCCGTGTTGTTTGGATGTTTCCGCCGCGATCCTGGGGGCGGAGTCTCCGGCGCACTCACGGTGATCGGTTGCTCATCGGCGGCGATTGGGGGGGTGGATGATCCGCTTTTGGCATTAGCGTCTGGGAAATTGCCGCTTTCATTGAACGAGCGGTTTTGACACGACCCATCATGCGCTTTGGGGGAAGTCCCTTTGGAACGACTCCTCCCGGGAATCGGGTAGGGTCTGCCTCCTCGGGGCTTGGGCTGGCCACATGGCCAACCGCTCCGGGCGCGGATGCCGCGAACCGGTTGTACTGCTTGGCTACTTCAAGCCGCTTGGAATCGAGTTCGCGCGAGGCGAGGACGCCCTGGGGGATTGGACCGGGCTTGAAGTCGGGGTACTCGAGTTTGGGAATCTCGGTGTTGATGAACAACTCGATGGCGGTCAGCAGCGCGCCCTGGTCGGGCGTGACAAACGACCAGGCGATTCCGTCGCGCCCGGCGCGAGCGGTGCGGCCGATGCGGTGGACATAGATCTCGGGGTCTTCGGGCAGGTCGTAGTTGATGACGTGGGTGATCCCTTCGACATCGAGCCCGCGCGAGGCCAGGTCGCTGGCGATGAGGACCGACAGTTTGCCCGAGCGGAGTTGGTCAATGACCTTGTTCCGCTTGGCCTGGTACATGTCGCCGTGGATCGCGTGGGCCTCGATGCCCTTCCTGCTCAGGTACTGCACGACTTCGTCCACCGTGCGCTTCATGCGGCAGAAGGCGATGGTGAGCGCGGGCTCCTCGTGCGTGAGCAGGTGCGCCAGCAGCGCACGCTTGTCCCACGGCTCGACCGGCAGGTGAAACTGCTTGACAAGCGAGACGGTGAGCGAGCCCTCGGCGGCGACGATCTTCTCCGCGTCATTGGCGTACGAGCGCGCCAGCGACTCGATCTCGGGCGAGATGGTCGCCGAGACAAACACCGTCTGGCGCGAGGCCGGGCACGACTTGAGAATCCGGCGGATGTCGTCGCGGAAGCCGATGTCGAGCATGCGGTCCACTTCGTCGAGGACTGCCATCTTCACGTTGCGGTAGTGCAGGTAGCCGCGCTCGACCATGTCCATCACGCGGCCGGGAGTCGCGACGATGATCTCCGGCCCCTTGGCCAGCAGGTTGGCCTGGGTAGAGATGTTCTGCCCGCCGTAGACAGGCAGGATGGAGAGGTTGCTGTAGCGGCCGAGTTCGGCCAGGTCCGCCGCGACCTGCAGCGCAAGTTCGCGCGTCGGCACCAGCACCAGCGCCTGGAAGGGCGTGCCGCGTTCGATGCGGGAGAGCATGGGGAGGCCGAACGCGGCGGTCTTGCCCGTGCCGGTTTTGGCCTGCCCCAGCACGTCGCGCCCGGAGTTGATGACCGGGATGATGCGCGCCTGGATGTAGGTCGGAAAGAAGAACCCCGCCTCGGTGATGCCCCTGAGCACATCTTCGCGAAGGTTGAGGTCGGAGAACTGGATATCGCGCTCGAAGATCTCGTCGCGACCATCGGCCGGAGGCGGGGGCGGTCCCTCGCCGCGGGCCTTGCGCAGACGGCTGACATGCTGGGGAGGAACTCCGCCGCCCGAGCCGCCACCCTGAGAATCGCCCGGCGCACCGCTGCTCCCGCCGCCACCACCACCCCCGCCACCCCCGCCACCCCCGCCACCCTTGCCGCGACGGCGACGACGGCGTCGACGCGGCTGGTCGCCGCCCTCGCCGTGCGAGTCGGGCGCGCCGTGGTGGTTGTCGGACGGCGGGTGACCCTGCGAATCAGAGTTGGGATCGAACGTGGGACCGAGGTTGGGCATCATGCGGGGGAGGTCTGCGGGTCTGGGAAAGAAAGGTTCGCGGCGTAGCATGGGGGCCCGCCGCGGGAATGGACCGCCGGTGATCGTAGGAATCGCCGCGGGTCGATACAAGGAAGGGCCGAACAGGCCGGCCGGGCGAGGGACCGCGGGCAAAAGTCAGGAGTTGGCGTGTCAACGAGCCGGCTGGAGATCGACCTCGGTGCCATCGAGCGGAACTTCTCGCTGGTTCGGCGCATCGTGGGCCCATCGGTCGGCATCTGCGCGGTATTGAAGCAGGATGCCTACGGACTCGGCGCGCCGCGGATTGCGCGCCGGGCGCTGGCGTGCGGCGCGAAGTCGGTCGCGGTGTACAACCTCGACGAAGCGCGCACGGTCTTTGAGGCCGCGCCCGAGGCGACGATCCTCGTGCTCATGCCCGTGGCGGGGGTGGAGCGCACCGACCCGCTGTACCGCTGTGCCGCGGCGGGTCGGCTGCACGTGGTCGTGCACGACTCGGAGCAACTCGTCGCGCTCAACGACGGCGCCCTGCGCCTTGGGGTCACGATCCCCGTGCACGTGCAGGTCGATACCGGCCTGAGCCGCGGCGGCGAACGGACCGAGGACTCGGTACGGATCATCGAGCGGATCGGGCTCTTGTCGCGCGTGCGGCTGGCAGGGGTGATGACGCACTTCGCCTCGCCGGGCGATGATGCGGCGTTCACGGCCGAGCAGTGGCGACTCTTTACGGAAGTGGTGAAGACGGCGCGGGGAGCGGCCCGGGGCGAACTCGACGTGCACGCTTCCAACTCGTGCGGGACCTTCCGCTCGCGCGGGTACCACGGGACGATGGTGCGCGTGGGCGAATGCCTCTACGGAATGGTGGGCGGCGCGGTGTGGGGCGAGGGACGCGGGCTGGCGGGAATGGAGTTCGCGGCCGAAGCGCGGGCGATGGAGCCCGCGCTGCGATGGACGAGCACCATCGCGCACGTGCAGGAGATCCCGGCGGGGTGGCCGGTGGGATACGGCTCGATGTGGCGCGCGCCGCGCCGATCCGACGGGCGTCCGACGCGCATCGCGCTGGTGCCGGTCGGATACGCCGATGGATACCCGCGGTCGCTGGGCGGCGATGCAAGGGGCGGCCCAGGGGTGGTGGGCTTCACGGGCCGGCGCTGGGGTCGGCGCGGCGCGATGGCGGAACCGGATGGGCCGGGGGGTCGGGTGTTCTTCGCGCCCGTGGTCGGACGAGTGAGCATGGATCAGATCACGGTCGACGCGACGGACGTGCCGGAGGAGTATCTGGCGGTCGGTCGAGAGGGGAGCGCGCTCGCCGGCGCGGAGGTGGAGTTGATCGGCGCGGACCCGGCATCGCCCACGCACCTCCCGGCGCTGGCGAGCGCGGGGGGTACGATCGCCCACGAACTGCTGTGCAGGCTGTCGTCGCGGCTGGACCGTGTGTACCGGCACACCGGGCTGGCAACGGCGGGGGCTGGCGCGGCGGCGCGGGTGGCGGCCGCGCCGATGTAACTTCTCAACACGTCATGCGATGGTGCCGGCGGTGCTGGAGAAACTCCGTCGTACGGGAGTTCCGGCCCGCGAGGGTGTGCCACGTCCGGCCGCGCCGGGAACGGGCGCGAGCGCTCGCAGATGGTCGAACCAGTTGAGCACGACGCCCAGTTCGCGCGTGGGCGTGTCGCCCTCGTCCTGGGCCACCAGCAGCACACTCTGGCCGTCGGCTGCGGCGTCGTAGTTGGCGCTGTGCGCCGTGGGCGAGAGAAACGCGCCCGTGGCGACGACCCGGGGCTTGCCCAGTTGGAAGACCGGCTCAACGGCGAATCGCGAGCAGATGACCTGGTCGCCGTTGCGATAGTACAACTCGCCGCCGGCGCGCGACCAGACCGGCGCTGCGCCGCCGCCCGCGCTGCCCGCCGCGCCCCCGGTCACCTGCCAACGCTGCGGGTTCGGCGCCCCCGCCGCGGCCATGGGCTGCACGAATACCTCGGGCCGTCCGCTCTGGTCGGAGACGAACGCGAGGAACCGGCCATCGGGCGAGATCGCCCCGCCCCACGCGCTGGCGGCCAGTTGCACAACAGGCCGTGCCGAGGCCGGGTCGTCGATGCGGACGCACCAGATCTCCGCGCCGCCGGCGGGTCGCAACTGCGTGAACACGAGCAGCGTGCCATCGGGCGAGAACGAAGTCGGCGTGGGCACCAGGTCGGATCCGAAGACCTGCTCGGGCGCGCCCGAGCCATCGGCGGGCATGCGGTAGATCTCGGCGCGACCGCCCATGTTGGAGCGGAAGGCGAGCACCGTTCCATCGGGAGACCAGACCGGGCAGGAGTTGTCGGCGTGGAAGGTGAGTTGCGACGACGTGCCGGACTCGAGGTCGATGAGCCACAACTGGTCGGTGGGGCCCAGAGCCTGCACGACGATCCGGCGCGGGCCGGCTGGCGCGAGCGCCGGGGCGACATAGGGCCCGCGGAATGGGAGCGGCTGCACGGGCCCGCCCGCGCGCGAGGCGAGGACCAGCGCGTGATCGACGCCGACCACGCGCCCGGGCGCGAAGGCGAGCGTGCCCTCGGCGCCGAACGCGACATGGGCCGAGCCGCCCAGCGCGTTGCCGAGAATGCCGCGCTGCACCTCGACGGGCTTGCCCAGCACTTCGAGCCGGTCGGGATCGAATGGCGCGGCGAGCAGCGTGCCGTTCCGCGTGAAGAGCAGGTGGCCGGTGGGCGCGTAGCGCGGGTTGGCGCCGGTATGGATGAGCGGCTTGCGCAGCAGGGTGCGCAGGTCGATCGCCATGATTGAAGTCTCGTCCATGCTCGCGGAGCGGCCCGCGCCGCCGTAGGCCGCGATGAGCGCGTGCCGCCCGCCGGGCAACACGTCGGGCGCGATGTGCGCCAGTTCGCCCGCCGCGAGATCGGGATCGGCGACGCGCTCGGCCTGTGCGTTATCGGTCGCGGCGTGGACCCGATGCAGGCCACGGGCCCAGTCGGGCACGAAGTAGATGCACTCGTCGGCGGCCCAGCAGGCACCCTGGGGGCGGGGAGCGGCGGCCAGCGGCACGGGCGCGCCGCCCGAGAGCGCGACGCGCTTCAGGCGGCCATCGGCGAAGAAAGCGATCCGGCCGCCATCGGGGCTGAACGTGGGCGATTCGGCGCCGCGCGTGCCGGGAACAACTCGCGCCTCGGGGTCGTCCATGCGTCGGACCATCAGGTGCGTGTCGGGAGACGCGCCGGCGATGTAGGCGACGGCCGCCCCATCGGGCGAAACGGCGACGGCGTTTCGCGCGAGGTTGGCGACCTCGCGCCCCGGCGGCAGGACCAGCGAGAGGCGTGCGACGATGCGCGGCTTCTCGGGCGCTCCACTCCCGTGATCGCCGCCCTCGCCGCCCGCGCGGTACCACCCCGAGAGCGGCTGGCTGAGCGCATCCTCAAGATCGATGCGGGCATCGCCCGCATCGCGGCAGCGGCGTCGCGGTTCCTTGGTCAGGCACTTGCGCAGCAGTTCGCGGACGCGCTGCGGCGTCACCGGCGGGAGGACCGTCCAATCGGGCTCGCGGTCCAGCACCGCCGCGAGCGAATCGGTCGGCGTTTCGCCGTGAAACGCCTTGTGCCCGGTGATGAGTTCGAAGAGGACGCAGCCGAAGGCCCAGATGTCGGTGCGCTTGTCGGTGGGCAGTCCGCGGGCCTGCTCGGGGGACATGTACCCCGGCGTGCCGATGACCATGCCCTGCTGCGTGAGGCCGGCGGGTCGAGTCCGGCTGAGCGCATCGTCTTCGGGAATGCTGGTGGTCGCAAGGCCGAAGTCGAGGATCTTGGCGAGGCCCTCGGGCGTGACCTTGACGTTGTCGGGCTTGAGGTCGCGGTGCACGACCGCGCGGTCGTGCGCGGCCTCGAGGCCCTCGGCGATCTGCACGCCGATGCGCATCGCCTCGTCGATCGGCAGCGGGCCGCGTTCGATCAGCCGCGAGAGCGTCGCGCCGGGCACGAACTCCAGGATGAGCACGCGCCGGTGGTCGTGCTCCTCGAGCCCGTAGATCGCGGCGACGTTCTGGTGGTTGAGCGCGGCGAGGGTTCGGGCCTCGCGCTCGAAGCGGGCGAGGCGCGCGGGGTCGGCGGCGAAGGCCTCGGGCAGGACCTTGATGGCGACGGGCCGGTCGAGGCGCGGGTCGCGGGCGTAGTAGACCACGCCCATCCCGCCGCGGCCGAGTTCGCGCTCGACGCGATAGGGCCCGATGCTGGGGGGCAGTCCGGCGTTGGTGGTGGTGGAGGGCTCGCTCACGGCGGCGGATGGTACCGAGGCGGGGCGTGGGGCGTTCCCGTGCGGCAGGCGTTCGCCAGGATTCGCCCGTTCTAGCCGGTACTCCCTTGCATCGACCTATGGGCGCGCGGTACAAAGACCGTTGGAGTAGAGACCGGGCCGCGGCGCGTCAGAGCCGCGTGCCCACAACCCGAGGAGAGAGATCATGTGGCATCTGCGCGCAGCGTGCGTGGTTGCGGCGTGCGCGGCGAGCCCCGCGCTGGCCGGGACCGTTCTGTTCTTTACCGATCAACAGGCCTTCCACACTCACAACGGGCTGGAAGGCAAGTTCCTGAAGGGCATCGAGGACTTCGAGTACTCCTCGGCCCCGCCGCAGAGCAAGACGTTCTTCCCCAACCCGTTGCAATATGGCGACCCGCGGCCGCACTTTGAGAACGGCCTGGCATCAGAGAATCTGATCATCCAGTCCAACATCACGCCCAGCCCCTGCCCGCCGACGCCGAACCCGTCGACAAACCCCAACGCACTGTGGGTCAACGGCCCTGGGTTCCTCGGGTCCAACAGCATCAAGGTCGGGACCGATGAGTTCCTGAACGGCCTGTTCTCCAGCATCGACCTGATCTTCACGAGCAACGACAAAACCGCGGTGGGCGTCGATGTCTCGACGTATCAGCAGTTCAACCAGGGGCACCACGGGTTCATCGTGTGCGCCTACGACCAGTTTGACAACATTCTCGGCTCGTACCTCATGCCCGGCCCGCTGCCGACCGAACCGGCCAAGAACTTCATCGGGGTGTGGTCGCCGACGCCGATCGGCCGCCTGAACATCTGGGGCATCTTCGACCAGCCGCTGCCGTTCGCGGTCGACAACATCGAGATGTGGGTGCCCGCGCCGAGCAGCGCTGCGCTGCTGGGCGTGGGCGGCCTGCTGGCGCTGCGCAGGCGGAGGTGAGACGGCCTGCTCATTCTGCTTGCTCGTTCACACGACTCCCGCGTCATGCACGCGGGAGTTTTTCATTGGCGTTCTTCGTGGCCCGCCGCGCGGTCGAGTTCGATGAGCATGGCGTGCTTCATGAGCGCCGAGGCCCCGGTGCTCGCCGCGGCGAGCCAGCCCGGCCAGCCATCGAGGAACGCCCGCTTGAGCACGAGTTGCTTGAAGACCGCGCCGATGGGCGAGACGAGCAAGCGCGTGTAACTGCCGCGAACGCCCGCGGCGTGCAGGCTCGCGGCCATGGTTCGGCTGTGCGCGGCCTGCTTGATGAGGAACTCGCCGAAGGTCGGGATGGAATCGTGCCGGAGCGTGCCGGCGAGGCGCTGCACTTGCGCGCCGGGCGAGGTGGGTGCGAGCACATCGTGCGGGTCGTGCCCGCCCCATGCGCACGTGCCGCGGCGGACGAGGCGGAGTCGCCACTCGGGCTGCCAGGCGTGGTTGAGCGGCTTGCCGCGGTAGTAGACCTTGCGGTTGAGTTCGTAGGCGGCGATGGCGGGGTCGTTGCGCGCGAGAGCCGCGCGGATGGAGGCGACAAGGTCGGGCTCGAGCGACTCATCGGAATCGAGCGAGAGGACCCACTCGCCGTCGCAGGCTTCGAGCGCGAGTTGCTTGGTCCTGATGTGGCCGAGCCAGGGGGAGCGGATGATGCGGGCGTTGTGCGCTTCGAGCAGGGCGATGGTGCCATCGGTCGAGCCGGAATCGACTGCAACAACCCCCCCGCCCCCCCCGCCCCCCCCGCCCCCCACGCCCCCCACACTCTCCCCCGCGAACTCCCGCACGAGATCGCGGATGGAGTCGAGCGTGCGCGCGAGCGTCTGCTCGTTGTTCTTGCAGACGATGGCGATGGAGAGGGAGGGACGCACGGGAGGTGGGATGTCGGATGTCGGATGTCGGATGTCGGATGTCGGATGTCGGATGTCGGATGTCGGATGTCGGATGTCGGATGTCGGATGTCGGATGTCGGATGTCGGATGTAACTATTGGATCATAACCTGTTCACCACTCACCGCTCACCGCTGTCTTTCATCTTCTCGCGTGCAGCACGGGCATGGTCTCAAGATATCGGCGCGCGGGCTCGCAGTCGTCCTTGCCGAAGCGCTCGTACGGCCCGTCGAAACAGATGCGGCCGGATTCGAGCATCACCACGCGCGGGCTGAGGCGACGCAGGAGTTCCTTGTCGTGGGTCACGATGACGGTCGTTCGCGGCGGCTGCGGGCCGGTCGCCGGCACGGGCCGAGGTTCATCGCTTCGTCTCTTGTCCGAGCCATCAACCCGCGCGGCCGACGATCGCACGGGGGATACGCCCGCGGCATCGGAAATCGTCGCGGCGGCATCGGCGAGTCGATCCCAGAACGATGGCTCGACACGCGGGCCCGTAGGGCGCGGACCGACGGGGCGGCGGTGCAGGTCCCAGATGAGTTCCTGGATGTGCCCGGACACGACCGGGTCCAGCCCGGTCGTCGGTTCATCGTAGAAAATCACGATGGGGTCCGCGGCAATGGCGCGGGCGATGGCGACCCGCTTGGCCATACCGCCGGAGAGCGCCTCGCGGTCCTTGTCGATCACATCGGCGACTTCGAGCCTGACCGCGGCGAGGCTGGCACGGATGCGCACTTCGATCTCGGACTCGGAGAGCATGGTGTGCTCGCGCAGCCAGAGGGCAATGTTCTCGCGCACCGTGCCCGAGAACAACGCGTTTCGCTGGAAGACCACCGACCAGTGCAGGCGCAGTTGGTCCAGTCGATCCGAATCGGTGGCCGCCAGGTCGATCAGCGGCCACTGACCGGCAGGGTCGGGCGGCTCGTTGTGGTCCGCCGCGAGCACGTGTCCGGAATCGGGACGCAGCAGCCCGACGAGGTGATCCAGCAGCACGGTCTTGCCTGAGCCCGACCCGCCGACTATGGCGACGACCTCGCCTGTCCGGATGGTGAGATCGATGCCGCGGAGCACGGCGCGATCGCCGAATGACCTTGAGAGTCGCTGAGACCGGAGTTCGACCGTCGCGGCGGGCATTGGAGAGGGTAGGGGAAGGCGGAGCGGGTGTCGGGTGTCGGGTGTCGGGTGTCGGGTGTCGGGTGTCGGGTGTCGGGTGTCGGGTGTCGGGTGTCGGGTGTCGGGTGTCGGGTGTCGGGTGTCGGGAGATCGTACGATTTGCCGCGCACACATCCCACATCCCACTTCCCATTTCTCCGTCCAATGCTCTCACTCGATCACAACGCCACAACACGTCCGGCCGCCGAGGTCGTCGCGGCGATGCGCGAGATGCTGGAGGAGCACTGGGAGAACCCATCGAGCATTCATCGCGCCGGGCAGGCAGCGCGGCAGCGGGTGGAACTGGCGCGCCGCGCGGCGGCGGAGTTGATCGGCGCGCGGGCGCGGACGATGACCTTTACAGGGAGCGGGACCGAGGCGCTCGACCTGGCCATCCGCGGGCACCTGCTGGCGCGCGGCGTGGTCGGGCGCGCGGCGGAGGCGCGGGGCGCGCCGCGGGCGACGATCATCACCGCGCCGACCGAGCACATCGGCGTGCGCGACCTGGTGAAGGCGCTGGAGCGCGAGGAACACGCGCGGGTGCTGTGGGCCGAGATCGGCGACGATGGGCGCGTGTGCGCTGAGTCGATCGCGCGATTGCTGGATGAGCACCACGCGCCGGGCGCGGATGCCGCGCGGCAGGTGCACATGGTCAGCGTGCAGTGGGCCAACAACGAGACGGGGACGATTCAGTCTGTGTGGGAGATCGCGGCGATGTGCCGCGAGCGGGGCGTGACGTTTCATTGCGATGCGACGCAATGGGTGGGGAAGATGCCGGCACGTGTGGGCGCGGCAGAGGACGGCGCGAGCGGCGGAGACTGGGCAGCGCGGCCGCTGGATGCGGATCTGTTGACGTACTCACCGCACAAGTTCCACGGGCCCAAGGGCGTGGGCGTGCTGTATGTGCGGCCGGGCGTGCGGACGGCGACGCTGGTGCATGGGGAGCAGGAACTGGGCCGTCGCGGCGGGACGGAGAACGTGGCGGGGATCGTCGGCGCGGGCGTGGCGTGCAGACTGTCGGAGGCGTGGCTGGCGGATGCGGGCAACCGCGCACGTGGCGGGGCGCTGCGCGGTCGGTTCGAGCGCACGCTGCTGGCGCGCGTGCCCGAGGCGCGAATCAACGGGCCGCACGCGAGCGAGCGCGACCGGTTGTGGAACACCACCAGCATCGGATTCCCGCGGCTGGAGGCCGAGGCGCTGCTGCTGCTGCTCTCGGAGCGCGGGGTGTGCTGCTCGGCGGGCGCGGCGTGCTCATCGGGTTCGCTCGAGGCCAGCGCGGTCATTCGGGCCATGCGCATCCCGACGGAGTTTGCGCACGGCACGCTCCGGTTCTCGATCTCGCGCGAGACGACGGAGGACGAGGTCGATCGCGCGGTGCCGATCATCGCTGAGTGCGTGGCGAGGCTGAAGCAGTCGATGGGCGGGTTGGGGCACTGAGATTTTCGTTCCCTTCTCCCCGGCGACCGGGGAGAAGTGGCGAGGCCGCAGGCCGAGACGATGAGGGGATCCTTTCGAACACCCCTCACCCCCCTCGCTGCGCTCGGGGACCTCTCCCCGGCGACCGGGGAGAGGGGAGAGAGAGCAAGACCATCATCTTTCCCTGTGCAACTCCCTCTCGCCGCCGCACGAGAAGACAAGAGCAGCCGCGGCGAGAAAGTCCGGCGCATCGGCGGGGATGATGATGCAGCGTGCGCGGTCGATGCCCGCGGCGATCGCCGCGTCGGCATCGCGCTGCGCATCGCCGATGAGCCATGAGCGGGAGAGATCAAGCCCGAGGTCCGCCGCGGCGGCGAGGAACATGCCGGGCGCGGGCTTGCGCCAGTGGTGCTCGGCTTTGAATGGCGGGACGGTTCCGCGCGGGTGATACGGGCAGTAGTAGACGCCGTCGAACTCGATGCCCGCTTCAGTCCGCGCGAGTTCTCGCATGCGGCGGTTGCAGGCCTCGACCTGTTCGATGGTGCACACGCCGCGGGCGACACTTCCCTGATTGCTGACGACGACGAGCGCGAAGCCGGCGCGGTGAAGCGCGGCCAGACCCTCGGCGACACCGGGCAGGAGGCGCACGAGCGCGGGGTCGCAGAGGTCGCCGGGGTGCGGGGTGTGGGCCGTCAACTCGCGGTTGGCGATGAGTGTGTCGTCGCGATCGAGGAAGACGGCGGGGCGCATGGTGCGCGGAGTCTACGGGACAGGCGCGGAGTCGGGCGCGGCGATCGGCGCAAGGCCGAGGCGGTCGAGGATGACCGGGATCGCCGCGGCGGGCGGGGTCGCGCGGTCTCGGAGTTCGTCGAGTTTCACAAGGATGGTCCACCGCTTGAGCAGCGAGCGGTGATCGGCGGCGAGTTCGACGTGGTCGCTCACGCCGTCGAGCCGCGTGGATGACTCGTGCACCATGCCGTCGCCGAGGGTCTCGACGGCGGCGCAGGACTGCGCGATGAGCGCGGCGGCTCGCTCCTCGCCGATCAGGCGGGCCCACTGCGGCTGCGCATCGGTACGGAGATACTCGCACGCCGCGGCGGGCGTGAGCGTGCCGCTGATGGTCGTGATGCGCACGCCCTCGGGAAGCGGGCGGGCGTTCAGGGCCGTGAGAAACTCGGAGCCGATGGCCAGATCTCGCGCGGCCTCGCCGCGGCCGTCGCGGGCCGAGCCGACAAGCCCCGCGCCATCGGTCGAGTTCTTGCGGGCGGCGCGGATGGCGTGCTCGCGTGCATCGGCGATGGGTTGGAGGCGTGCAAGGTGCGAGCCGTGGTTGGGCGTGCCAACCATGATCAGGTGCGTGATCGCCGCCAGACCTTCGCGCGTGGAGCCGTCGCCGGCATAGCCATCTTCCCGCGTGAGCGCATCGCGCGCGAGCAGGCCGCCCATGGAATGCGCCACGATCTGCACGCGCTCGACGCCCCGGGAACGCAGATCGCGCAGCGCGGCGAGCAGTTGCGCGGCCGAATCGGCGATGCCCTGGTCGTTCGGATAGTCGAATCGCACGACGGCCGCGCCGTGGTCGAGCAGGTGCGGGGTGAGTTCGTCCCAGATCGGGCCGGGCTCGTCGAGCCCGTGCACGAGCAGCACGACGGCCGCGCCGGGTCGCGCAGGCGCATCGGTGGTGAGCGTCTCCCACGAAACCGGCCCGCCCGCGGCTGGACGCATGGCGAGCGCGAGGACCGGCGCGTGCACCTCGCCCTCGATGCCCAGCAGTTCGCGGCGCGCACGGGCGAGCGTTTCCGCCGCGGCCTGCTCGGCGCTGGCGGCCTTGTCCTTGAGCCAGGCCTGCGCGCGGGCGGCACGTTCCTTCCATGTGTTCAGGGCGTCGGCGGGGGGCGAGCCCTCGTCGGCGGGCGGTTGAACGGCGATGACTGCCGCGGCGGTGAGCGCGGCGCAGAGACATGCGGCGGCGGAGTGCATGTCCGATTATTGCGGTACGGACGGCCCGGGTTTCGCGAAGGGGCGGCGGTCAGGGTTTGGTTTGCACCCAGCGCTCAAGGAATGCCCGCTCGGCGGCCTCGTAGTTGGCGAAGGCCTCGCGGAGGCGGGCGGTGAGGGCGTCGAGCGAGGCCTGTTCGATTCGCGAGCCGCCGGGCTCGGCGCTGCGCTCGGCGGCGACCTTGATCGCCTCGGACGCGGCCCGCAACTGCGTGACGGCCTCGGAATAGGCGCGCACGGAGTTGTAGAGCAGTTCGTTCTCCAGTTCCTTCTTCGAGGGCTGGTAGAGCAGGCGCCAGGGCGAGGCGCGGACCTCGACGGTCGCGAGTTTGAGTTGCTGCGCGGCGAGGAGGGCGGCGGTGACGGTCTCGCTGAGTTCCGGGCTCTTGCGCATCATGAGGTCGTCGGCGTATCGCGCGGCGGAGGCGAAGGACTCGAGCCCGGCGCGGCCGGTCTCGACGGCCTGCATGAAGCGGTCGTACCCCTCGCCCTGGGCCTTGCGCGTCAGTTCGCGGATGTTCTCGACGGCTTCGTCGATGCGCGGGCGGTTGTCGTCGAGCGTGCGCTGGGCCGAGGAGACGAAGTCGCGCCCCTGCTGCACGCCCGCCTCGAACGATTCGACGATCGTCGGCACGCGCTGCGAGGCCTGCTCGAAGCGGTCGAGTATCGCGGCGATGTCCTCGCTCCACGCGGGCCATTGGCGGCGCGCGCCGTCGGTGATGGCGCGAATATCGGCGACCGCGCCCTCGGCGTTGTCCATGATGGGCTCGATGCGCGGCTCGATGCCGACGACGATGCGGTTGACGCGGTCGATGGTGTCCTGGATCTTCGTGTAATCGGCGGGCGACAGAAAGCCGGGCGCGCCGAGCCGCCCCACCAGCCGCCCGCCCTCGTCCAGCAGCGCGGGCGGGCCGACGGGCGAGAGTTCCGGCGGGCGGTAGAGCGGCACGGCGGAAATGTTGATGGTGCTGCCCGATCCGAGCAGGGGGCGCTGCAGTTGCACATCCGCATCGCTGAAGAGCCGGATCGCGCTGTCGATCTCGATGACGACCTCGATGCTGACCGGCTCCCTGGTGGCAGGGTCAAAGATAAAGCCGGTGCGCTTGACCTGGCCGACGCGCATCCCGCCGACTTTCACCGCCGCGCCGGGCTCAAGGCCCTCCGCGCCGTCGGCGAGCGAGAACTCGACGTAGTAGACGGTCTTGCTGCCGAACCGCTCCCATACGTTGGAGACGAGGATGATGATGAACACACCGAGCGCGACGGTGATGAGCACGAACGCGCCGGCGATGATGTTGTTTCGTTGGCTGCGTGCCTGGGCCATGGTTCGGACTTGGACTCCGGCGTGTCGGGTCGGTGCAAGGGTACCCGGATCGTTCGGCCGGTGCGCCGGCGCGACAACGTGTGGAACGATGCGGTCACCCGCGCGAGCGAGTCGGCTCGATGCTCGGGCCGACATGGCCCGAGGGCATGAAGCCGAGCAGGTCCTCGGCGTAGTTGGTCGCGGCGCGGCGCTCGGTGATGGGTCCGTCGGCGTCGCCGCGCAGGAACTGCCGGATGAGTTGATGATCTTCGGGGAGCGCCGCGGCCTGGCCCGCGGGCATCTGCCGGAGGTGATCAAACCACGCGCGGTCGTTGATGGCCAGGACGCGGCCCTTGTCGAGCATGGCCATGCGGTCGGCGATGGTGAAGGCGGAGTCCATCTCGTGGGTGACGACGACGCTGGTGACGCCGAGTTTGCGGGTCAGGTCGACGATGAGACGGTCGATCTCCGCGCTGGTGACGGGGTCGAGCCCCGCGCTGGGCTCGTCGTAGAAGAGGATGCGCGGGTCGAGGGCGAGCGCGCGGGCCAGGCCGGCCCGCTTCTTCATGCCGCCGGAGATCTGTGCAGGAAACTTCGCCGCGTGCTCGCGCAGGCCGACCAGTTCGAGTTTGATCTTCACCTGAATGTCGATGATCTCGGGCCCGAGGTCGGTGTGTTCCTCGAGTGGGAGCGCGACGTTCTGGGCGACCGTCATCGAGTTGAAGAGCGCGCCGGACTGAAACAGGATTCCGAATCGCTTGCGGACATCGTCGAGTTGATGGTCGCTCAGATCGTTGATGCGCTGGCCGAAAAGCCGCACCTCGCCCCCATCAGCGCGGAACGAGCCGATCATCAGCCGCAGCAGCGTGCTCTTGCCGCAGCCCGAGCCGCCCATGATCACCATGGTCTCGCCGGGGTAGACATCGAGCGTGATGCCGTCGAGCACGGTGCGGCCATCGAACTTCTTCACGAGGTCGCGGCAGGAAATGATGGGCCCGGAACGCGACGGCCGGTCGGACGGTGCTGCGGCGTGGGCGGTCACGGGGTTGGTCTCGGGCGATGAGCGGCGGGTCAGGGCGCGGGCTTGGATGACGAGCGGTCCACGGGCTGCCTTGTCGTCGGGTCGAGCAACCAGACCTCGGTCCTCGGCGGGACCAGGACTCCGATGTTCTCGGCGGGCGGCAAAACCTGGCCGCCCTGCGCCTGGCCGGCCTGACCGATGAAGACCAGCGCCTTGCCCTTGTCGAACGTCGCCGGGAGCGGGAATCCGTCGCCGCCCTGCTGCGCGCCCTGCATCTGCGGACCGAACTCGATGATCGCCCCCAACCACTCGAGGAACGTCGAGGGCGTGGACTGGTACGAGCCCGCCTCGGCCTGGTATGCGCCGACAAACGCCGCGAGTTGCTCGTCGGTCACCGCGGCGTCGAGGAACGGGGAGAAGTTCTTTCTTGCGGCGGCGTAGTCGCCGGCTTCGAGGTCCCTCATCATGCGGTCGGCCGGGCCGACGATCGCGGGCCCCCATTGCTGCTGCACGCTCATTGCACCGACGACCATCATCATCCAGAACACGGATGTGAACATGCCGATGAGCACGCCGGCGATGGCCAGCCCCAGGCCGCCGAGGCGGCCGCGGGAAGACGAGATGAACAGCATCGCCAAACCGCCGCAGATGACGGCCAGCGGGCCCAGCGGCAGGAAGCACAGCAACGCCAGCACCAGCGAACCGATCGCCAGAACGCTCGTGCGCACAGGCGCCGGGTAGCGGCGGGAGTCGTAGCCGCCGTCGTCATCGCTCACGGTACCGCCGAACTGGGCGTAGGGATTCCGCGTCATGGGCGTAGGGTAGCGGGGATGCGGCAATCCGTGCGAACATGGCGGCACCCTGATGATGCAGCGACCGGATTCTGAAACGCACCGCGCCCTCTCACTTCCTCTCCGGCTCCTGGTTCCTTCGGCCCCCCAGAATGTCGCCGATGCTCTCGAGGAACCGGCCGGGCTGCTGGATGATGTTGCCCGCGGTCTCGCGCAGGAAGAGTTCGCCATCGATCATCGCGCTGGGCCGGTCCATCCCGCCCTTGATGGAAATGGGCACGAGCGTGTTGCGGTCGAGCAGATCGAGCCTGCCGCCAAGGCCCAGGCGGATGGGCCCCATGGCCTCGTCGGTCAGCGCGAAGAAGGGCACATAGGTCGTCAGGTTCATGGTGCGCTTCACCAGGTCCACCTGCCCCTTGGTCTCGATCGAGAACTCGCCCAGCGGGAGACGGAATCGCTCGTACGTCGCCACGCCCTTGTCGATCTTCACGACAAAGGGGTCGATCTTGCGGCCGAGTTGGCCCTCGGCGCGTCCGCCCACGGCCTTGAGCAGCGAGCCGATGAACGTTCGCGTCGTGAACCGTGCCACCCCGGGGTCGACGCTGATCGTGCCGCCGAGCCGCGAGAGATCGCCGTCGAGCGGGACGATCAGGTCGTTCATCTCGACCACGGCGGGGTCATCCGACGCCGATTTTTCCATGCTCGCCACCAGCGGCAGGCCGCCGGCGAGTTGTTCGACCAGTTGCGGGCGGATCTGCGTGACGCGGATTCGCGAGGGTCCGGTCTGCACGAACCGGCCGCGGCGGATGTCGCCGACGAGTTGCGCGCTGGCGCGCGGGCTTTCGAGCGTGGCCTCGAACATGCCGCGCGGCCCGGATTCGACGCGTGTCAGGCTGCGCGCCGTCGCCGACATCGAGACCTCGGGCCCGAGCAACTCTGTGAGCAGGCCGCCCTGGCTGGCCAGTTCGTCGATCACCGCCGTGGGGAAGCGGTTCAGGTCCGCATCGGCGTCGATGAGCGCTCGCTCCGTGTTCAGGTTGCCTTGGCGGTCGATGAGCGAACGAACCTTCGCCGACACGCGCGAGGGCTGCGCGGCCGGTCCGCCGTTCGCCGCGACGGCGCCGATCGAGAGAGCGGCTTCGATCGCGCCGGCGCCCGCGCCTCCTGTGCCGGGGACGGATGCATCCCACCGCACGCGCCCGGCGATGGTCTGCATGCTCAGCGCGTGCGCCGAGGCGCCCTCGCCCCTGCCGGCAGCGCTCATGCCCAGCCGAGCGGTTGAGAACTGCGCATCGAGATCGAACACGCCCGGCATCAGCGGCCCGGTTCCATCGGCACCCTGCGCGATCACCAGCCGCGACAGCAGGAGCGAGACGGGCGCGGTTTCGGTGACGATAAACGACCGGTCCTCGCCCGCGAGGAAACTGTTGAGGAACTCGGGGGCCGGTGTCCACGTGATCGCGGCGGGAGCGACAAGGGCGATGCGGTCGGCGCGCCTGGCCAGCGCGATGTCCGCCCCGCTGAACGCGGGCGATTGAACCTGCGCCCGCAGGTCCAGGTCTCCGGCAGCGCCGGCAATGGGCGCGATGCGCACAGTCGCGCTCGCGCTCTGACCCAGCGCGCCCGAGACCAAACCGGGCCGACCAAGCAGCGCATCGGCGTTGGCGGTGTGCACGTTCTCGAGGGTCAACAGGGCCTCGGGCGCGGCACCGTCGAGCGCGGCGGACGCATCGAGACTGACACCGGCGATCGGCGAGCCGCCGCCGCCGCGCACTTCCGTCGTCGCCTTCACGCTTGCGCGCGCGGACGCGCGCAGGGACTCGTCGAGCAGCGCGGCCAACGGCGCGCGGAGGTCGGCCGTCGGCTTGTGCAGCCGGGCGGAGACCAGGCGCGGCGTCGGCGGATCATCCGGGCCGGGACCGGCCTCGGACCCCACGGGGATGTTGGCGACAATGACCTCGCCCGCACTGGCGATGCGCAGCGCGAGCGTGCCGGCGCGGGCAAGATCGGGCCTGGGAGTGCCATCGGCATCCCGGGTGAGCGGCACGACCACCGGCTCGGGAACCTGCACCCACACTCGCGAGGCCGCGCCCAACTCGATGCCGCGCCCGCCATCGGCCCGCGGGGCGATGGCCCGCAGCGCGCGGTTCACGCCCTCGGGCTCGGCGACGATGGAGAAGTTCGCGGCGGTCAGCGCGGCCTCGTTGGCGCGGACTCGAAGCGAGAGATCGGCGTTGGCGCCCTGCGAGCGGGTCACCATCTGCACGCGTGCGACCACGCCCGGCGCTTCGCCCGCCGGCGGTGTGAAAGTCACGGTTGCATCGACCCCCGCGCCCGTCGCGCCGGAGACGATCCGTGCGATCGCCGCGTCGAGTTCGTCGCGCCCGGAATCGGGAAGGCCCGGCGCGTACTTCGCCGCGCCGGGCACGAGTGCGAGCAGCGAGGGCGGCACGTCGCGTGCTTCGATCTTGCCCGACAGGCGCAGCGCCAGAGCGCGGTCGAAGGGCGCCCCCTCGGGGATGCGCCCGCCCTTGAGGCCCTCGGCCGCGATGTCCGCCGCGATCATCATCGGCGTGCCGCGGTGGGCAGCGCGGGCATCGAGCGTGATGCGCGGCGCGGCCGCGCGGGAGAGCCAGACATCCACTGCCGCGCGAGGGAGTTCCACCTCGCCCGGCTCTGCCCCGTCGAGTGCGACGGTCGCCCGCGCATCGGCGAGCACCGCACCGATGCGCGCTTCGACCGCGGCCAGCGGCGGGCCGTCCCGCATCGCATCGAGGTCCGCATCCAGATCCGTTACCATCAGTTCCACGCCCGAACGACCCGCGACCGACAGCGGCGCTTCGGCGCCGTCGCCTGTCGCCAGCAACCTCGCGGCCAGCGGCGCGGCGGAGTTCACAACCACGCGGACCCCCTCGCCTGTTGTGCGGACGCTCGAGCCCTCGAGGCGCAGCGCGGCATCGGCCGCGATGTTCTGCGAGCGCAGCGCAACCGTCACTCGAGTCGGCGGGATCGCGCCGACTTCGGTCGAGGCCGTCGGCGCATCGGTCTGTGCCTCGAGCGAGAGGCTGATCGACGGGCCGACATCCGCCGCGAGATCGAGCGGCAGGCCGGTGGCGCCGGTAAAGGGTTGCAGCAGCGCGGTCGAGACGCCGTCGAGCGCGATGTCGCCGGCGATGGAGGCGGGCAGCGCCGACGGCGCGGCCGAACGCCGCAGCGCGCGGAGTCGCCCGTTGCTGTCGAGCAGGTCGGCCGCGGCGAGGTTGATGGTCAGTTCACCTGCCGAGCGGCCCTCGATGGTCGCGGACGTGCCGCCGCGGATGCGCACCGGCGCGGCGAGATCGGCCGCGTCGATGCTCACCGCGAGCGGCTCGGTGCGGAAGGGCTTGAGCCCGGCTGTCCCGCCGGGCTCGGGAATCGCGGCACGACCGGAGGCCGCGCCGATGATGACGGCGATCGATGCGCCCGCGCCGCGCAGGTCGATCTCGGCCGGCGGGTAGGGCTGGCCTTCGAGCAGCGCGAGCGGCAGCGGAACGCGCAGACCGCCGACGACCACCTGCACCGAGGGGCCTTCGTCCAGCGCGAACCTGTCGCCCGCCTGCGCGACCAGGTCGGCCGCTTGCGGCAGGTTCGCGAGGAATGTCGTGGAGGTGAGTGCGAGTGTGAAGGCGGGCGCATCGGCCTTCTCCGGGAGCAGAACGCCATCGACGAGTTTCATCGCGGCGTGCGCCTGAACCCCCGGAGAGTCGAGCAGCAGGTTGATTGTCGCGTTCCTCGCATCGCCCTGCACACGCAGCGCGACATCGGCCGAGCCCGCGAGGCCCGATTGCAGCGCGCCGGCGAACCCCGCGAGCGCATCGATCAGCGCGCTCGGAACGCGCGACGCCTCGATCTCGATATCCACGTGCTCGAGGTTGTCGGCCGTCAACCCCGCTGCGCCGCGCGCAGCGCGCTCCCGGGCGCGCACCGCAAACGTGATTGTGGTTTCCTCCGCGGTGTCGCCGACCACCGAGCGAGCCTTGAGGTCCGCCCGCACGGTCGCGCCGGCGGCCTGCAGCGCCGCATCGATCGTCCCGGTGAGGTTCTTCACGCCCAGTTCGGGTCCGAGCGTGCCATCGGCCGCGGCATCGCGCACAGTCGCACTGATGGACGCGATCTCGAGCCGAGCCTTGAGGTCCGGCGTGGTTCCGCCGCCGCCTGCCGGCCCGCCCTTCCCGGCCGGCGTCGCCGGGCGGCGCGGCGCGATGGCCTCGTCGAGGTTGGTCGAGCCATCGGGCCGGCGCACGATCGTCGCCTCGCCGCGGAGCGTGATGGCGCCAAGGTCGATCGACGGGGCGGACCACCACCCGCCGCGGACAACCTGCCAGAGCGTGATCGGCGAATCGGCTTCGACGCGCGCGACGACCTTCGCACCCGGGTCGCGCAGTTCAATCGGCCCGGCGCGCAGCGGCGAGAACCAGCCGATCGAGAGTTCGGACACGCGCACCGAGCCCTGGATCGACGAACCCGCGGCGGATTCGACCATTCCCGGCGCAAAGCGCGAGGCGATCCACGGCGCAATCGCAACCAGAACGATGATCAACACGACCGATGCAAGCGCGATGCGCAGAATCCATCGTCGCTTGCCGCGGCGGGGAGAGACGGGCTGTGCGGGCGCATCGGGCATGTGTGCGTGCTCGCTGTTCGGGTCGTGGGTGCGTCGCCCATTGATACCGCCGTGTTCGAGGACGGGATCGCGCGTTCCGCATGGATTGTTCGCAGGATGGAAGGGTGATGGACCGGGAATCACCAACCCGAGGATCAGAGGAACTCACCAGGCGACAACCTGCGAAACCGCGGCAGGATCGCTGCCGCGAGGGGCATCGGGAAGCGGCCCGCGGCGCAGCACGTAGAGCGGTGCCTGGCGCGGGCAGTTGAAGCGCAGGCCCTCCATGACGCCATCGCCCAGCCCGCGCGAGATGCAGCAGAGCGTATCGCCCAGCCGGAGCACGCCCGCCGCGAGATGCGGCGGAACATCGCTCGACGTGTGCGGGGCAAGTCGCGACGACAGGCGGATCTGGCCGGCGTGTGTGTGCCCGGCGAGCACGAGCGGGATCCCCGTCGCCGCGGCAGGGATGACCGCGGTGGGGTAGTGCGCCAGCGCGATGGTGAACGGGCGCGGCGAGGCGGGCGGGCACGGCGGCTGATCGAGCATGGCGGAGACGAAGTCTTCGGGATAGTCCAGCCCGATGATGCGCAGGTCGGCGCAGGGCGAGGCCCAGCGCGGGGCGCGCCCGGGGCCCCCCAGCCACGTCACGCCGCGGACATTGCCGGCGCGATGCAGCAGTTCGCTCGTGTCGTGGTTGCCGAAGATTCCGAATGCGCCGAGTCTGGGCGCAGGCCAGGCGTCGGCCAGGCGCTGCAGCGCGTCGAGCGCGGCGCGTTCATGCCCGGGTTCGTCGGTGTAGTCGCCGGTGAGCACGACGAGGTCGGCGTCCACCCGCGACACGGCGTCGAGCAGGCGCTGCCACCGGTCGTTGCCGGGGGCATGGCGTCGCACGTGCAGATCGGAGATGTGCAGGATCCGCAGCCCTTCGAGCGCAGGCGGCAGCGCGGGATGGGGAATGTCGAACACCTCGATCGGTTCCGGCGGAACGGGTCTGCGGAAAGCGGTTGTTTGCAAGGTGTCCGGGATCATGGGCGGGAAGCGGTCATGAGGTTAGCATTCACCAACGAATGCGGGGGAGGGGCAGGGCTGCGCGTGCAGCGTACCGTGTCGCCCCGGGTTTGATGGGATGGGGAAACGACACACGGAGGTCAGAACATGGCTCGGCACCGGAACATGATGGCGGCAGCCTTGGTGGGCATTGCGGCGTTGGTGGGTATCGGCGCGGGCGGGGTGACGGCCTCGTTGCAATTCCGTGCGCCGCCATCGGGCCCGACCATCGCGATTGTCGACCTCGAGGCCGTGATCAACAAACTCTCCGAGAAGACGGACAAGTTCAATCAACTGGCCAAGTCGCACAAGGACAAGAGCGACGAACTGGCGAAACTCAGCGACCGCATCAAGGCCAAGGAGGCGGAGATCAAGGCCATGCCCGATGGCCCGGCCAAAGAACGCGCCAAGATGGACTATCGCGAGATGGTGTACCGCGGCGAGTTCGAGGCCCAGTTCGCCGGTCGGCAACTCGACCAGTTGCAGGGCGAGGCGCTGCGGGATCTCTACCTCAAGATCGACGAGGCGGCGACCGCGCTGGCGAAGCGCAACGGGTACCACATGGTCATCGTCAGCGACGAGGGCGTCGACATTCCGAAGGGCAACTCCGAGTCGGTGATGCGCGGCATGCTCCTCAAGCGGTTCATGTACGTGGACAAGGCGATGGACATCACCGACGAACTGGTGACGTTCATGAACAACGCCTACACAACCAGAAGGTGATCGGACCCGCGAGCAACGGTGTTTGAAGGGGCGTTGGGCTGCAAATCCGCGCCTGTCCGGGGACATTCAAGAGACGATGGAAGTTCGAGGCGTTGCCGCCGCGAAGGGGCCGGGCTCGGGCGTTTCCGGGCGTGCGGGCGAATCGCCCGCCGCACGAGGCGCAATCCGGACCCGGCTGAGCCCGGATGAGTTCGCCGCGCTTTTCAGCGAGCACGGGCGATTGTTGTGGTGCGCCGCCGCGGCGACGCTGAGCGGGCGCGCCGGCGCCGAGGACATGGTGCAGCAGGCGGCGATGATCGCGCTGTCGCGGCTGGGGGACTTTGACCCTGGAACGAGTTTCGCGGCGTGGATGACGCAGATTGTCCGGAACGTGGCGATGAACGAGGCACGCAAGACGCACCGGCGCAGAACCAGCAGCGTGGACGGCGAATCGCTCGACCGGCGCGCCGAGCGGCACCCGCCGCAGGCGTTGCCCGCGCCGGTCACAAGCGGCGGCGACATCCGGCGCGATCAGGAGATGTTCGACGACCGGCTGGTCGAGGCGCTGAGGGAACTGGAGGAGACTGCGCGGCAGTGCGTGCTTCTACGGACGGTCATGGACCTGAGTTATGCGGAGATCGCCCGGACGCTGGGCATCCCCGAGGGCACGGCGGCGAGCCATGTGCACCGTGCGCGGCGGGCGCTCCGCGCGCGGCTGAGCGAGGGGGATTCGCGCCGGGGTGTTGAAGGGACAAGGAGCGGATCGTGAGCGGCCCACGCGAGAGTGTTTCGGAACGGCTGGAGGCTTACGCCGACGGCGCGCTCGGCGCGGCGGATCGCGCAGACTTTGAGCGCGAGATGCTCCGCGACCCCGCGCTGCGCGCCGAGGTTGAGATGCAGGAGCGGATCAACGACCGCTTGCGCGCGCTGTATGCACCGCCCGAGTCGGTCGCTGTGCCCGCGCTCGCAGGCTCGGCCAAATACTCCGCCCACCCCACCCACGCTCCTCCAGCGCCGCGCAGGTGGGTCGGCTGGGCACTGGGCATCGCCGCCGCGATCGCGCTCGCCTTTGTCGGCATCCAGTACACGGGCCTTCTCGGCCCCGGCCCGGGCGACACGCGGGCCGATGCGCTGTACACCCGCCTGGTGCGCATGGGCTTTGAGCCCGCGTGGGAATGCAAGGACGATGCCGAGTTCATCGCCTACACGCGCGACAAGTTCGGCCAGGCGTTTACCATCGACCCCACACCCGGCGTGACGCTGTTGGGGTGGACGTATTGCACCGGCGTGCTGGGCGACCAAGCGGGCGTGCTGCTGGTCGATGCCGGCGGCGAGAAGGTCATCGTCGTCGTTGACAGGGCAGGGCAGGACCGGCCGGTGAAGGTCGATGGCGCGAGCGGGCTGCGGGTGATTCGCCAACGCGCCGGCAACGCGGTGCTGTATGAAGTGACGCCGCGGCAGGAGGCCGTGGTGCTTCCGCACGTTCAGGTTCAGTGAACCGGAGGCGGGCGGTATACTGCCCGCATGAAACTCATTGCCGATGCCGCGCGGATCGACACGCTCCTCGATGAACTCGCGGCGGACATCCGCTCTGCGACGATCGACCCTTCGCGCCTCGCGTTGATCGGCATCCGCCGGCGCGGCGATGTTCTGGCCGCGCGACTGGCCGAGAAACTCGGCATCACCGATGTCGGCTCGATCGACATCACGCTCTACCGCGACGACCTCTCGGAGACGGGCGCGGCGGCCCGCGTGGGCAAGACCTCGATCCCCTTTGATGTCTCCGGGCGCGAGATCGTGCTGTGCGACGACGTGCTCATGACCGGCCGCAGCGTCATGGCCGCGCTGCGCGAGATCCTCGACTTCGGCCGTCCCAGCCGCCTGCGGCTGGCGGTACTGGTGGAGCGGCCGGAGCGCGAGATCCCCATCCAACCCGAGCACTCGGCGCTGCAACTGCGGCCGGGCCAGGGCGAGAAGGTGGATGTGCGCCTCATGCCGCAGGACGAGGTCGATCAGATCACCATCAACCCGCGCGAGTGATCGCGCCGCGCGGCCGGGCCCTTCGGGCGGCGCGCACCACCAACGCATGCGCATCTTCCACATCAGCACGCGTCTGATCCTCGGCGGCTCGCAGGAGAACACCGTGCTCTCGTGCGAGGGGCAGGCGATGCGCGGACACGAGGTGCACCTGGCCTTCGGGCCGATCTACGGACCCGAGGGCTCCCTGCTCGAGCGCGTCGAGCGATTCAACCGCGCGCACGCCGACAACCCCATCCGCACGCACATCGTGCCGCATCTCGTGCGCGAGGTCCGTCCGACGGCCGATGCGCGCGCCCTGCGCGAACTGCGCCGACTCGTACTCGAACTCGGCCCCGACGTCGTGCACACCCATTCCAGCAAAGCGGGCGTGCTGGGGCGGATCGCTGCGTGGCGCGAGGGCGGGCGCGCGGGGCGCATCCGCGTCGTGCACACCATCCACGGACCGCCGTTCATGCCCGTCGAAGGCGGCGCGGCGGCGAGGGCGAAGGTCCGACTGAACAACGTGCTGTACACGATCGCCGAACGCTTCGCCGCGCGCCGATGCCACGCGATCATCAGCGTCGCCGACGCGATGACACGACAGTTCCTCTCACGCGGGATCGGCCGCGACGAGCAGTACGTCACGGTCGCATCGGGGATGGAGACGGAGCCGTTTCTGAACGCCGCGCCGGGCGAGGACCGCGCGAGCGTGCGCGCCCGCCTCGGTCTGTGCGGGGACGACTTTGTCATCGGCACCGTCGCCCGCCTGGCGCAGCACAAGGGGCACGACGACCTGCTCGATGCGCTCGCCGACGACTTGCGCACCCACCCGCGCTGGAAACTGCTTTGGGTCGGCGATGGCTGGTGGCGCGACCGGCTCATCGCCAAGGCCCGCGAACTCGGCATCGCCGTCCGCACGATCGATGACGCGGCCGCTCCATCGGGACCCCGACCAACCAATGCCCCACCTCCCACGCCCGATGCCGCCGCGCAGTTGATTGTCACGGGCCTGGTCGCGCCCGAGCGCATCCCCGGCCTGATGCGCGCGATGGACGTGCTGGCACACCCGTCGTATCGCGAGGGTCTGCCGCGAACGGTGCCGCAGGCGCTGCTCGCGGGGGTGTGCCCCATCGCGTACGACTGCGATGGCACACCGGAAGTGGTGCGCGAGGGAGAGACGGGGTTCCTGGTGCCGACGGGCGACCGCGCGGCGCTGCGTGCCGCGGTGCTGCGTGCCGCGGCGAATCCCGCCGATCGCACGGCGATGGCCGCGCGCGGGCGCGATGAATGCGCCCGCCGGTTCGATGTGGGCCGCATGATCGATGCGCTGCAGGCGGTCTATGAAGGACGCACGCCCGAAGAGGAGGCGCGCCCGTGACCGCCCGCGGCACCCATCTCGCTCGCGTGTGGCGACGGGCCGCACTGGCCGGCGCAGCGCACATCGCGCTGCTCGCCTCCACCGCCTGGGCGCAGCGGCTGAATCTCGATGCCCCGCGCCCGCCCGCACCCGGAGAGAGTGCGGCGACACGCTCGCTCCGCGCCACGCTTCCCGATCGCGTCGCGCTCGGCAACGACCCGTGGATCGATGACGCACTGCTGGCATCGGCCATCCGCTCGCGCGCCGCCGACCTCGCCCGCGCGCTGCTCGCCCGGGCCGATGAACTCGGCGAGCAGGGCTCGGTGCACTACGCGCTGGCCGTGTTGGTGGCGCGCGATACGACATGGGCCGACGAACTGGCCGCCGCGGCGGCACGAGAGGACGGCACGACGATCGGCGCGGCAGCGCGCTCATGGGTACACGCCGTCGATGAGTACCTGTCGCAGAGCAATGGTCGCGTGCCGCCGACGATCGACCAGACCGATGTCGCGCTGCGGATGTTGTTCGCGCCGCTGGCGCAGGCGCTGGCCGACCGATTGCCCGCGCGTGGCGCTGGCTGGGACGCCGGGCGCGCGGGCGCGCCGTCCTCTGCGCTGGATCCCGCCACACTGCTCGCCGGCGCGCCGGGGGGCGCAATGGACAACGCGCTGCTTGATGAACTGCGCATCTTGCTCGCTGCGCTCGAGGAGGCCGCGGGCCTGTGGGCGTTCGTTGCCGCGGCGGAGGAAGCCCGCGCCCTGATCGCGGGCGCGCTGCCCATCGCGCTGGGCGCGCCGGGCTCGCTCCCGGGGTGGTTTGCCGAGGTGCGCCGCGCGTATGTCGCCGAACGAGCGGCAGCGGCCCTCCGCCGCTTTGCGGTAACGACGAGGGACAGCGACGCGGCGGAGGCCCTGGCCGCCGCGGCGGCGATCGCGCGGCTGGCGCATCGCGCCGATGCGCTGGTCGGCGGCGGCGCAATGTCGCGCGAGGTTCAGGCGTTCCGCCTGTCGCTTTCCGACGCCGCGGCGGACGCGCTGGGCGAAGCGGGGCCCGCGCGCGACCGCGCGCACAAGGCTCTGCGCGCCCTGGAACGGGTGATGGATCTGTTGGGGGACCGAGCCGCCATCGGTTCTGACACCGATGTGACGCGTGAGTTGCGGGTGAGTTTCCGCGCCCTTGATGGTGCGGCGAGGAAGACCGAGGGCCAACTCGTCGCACAACTGGGCGCGATCGCGCGGGCCGAGTCGGCCACGAGCGAGCCGGCGATTGTCGCGGCCATTGCCGCGCACCGTCGCGCCCTCGATGACCTGAAGATGCTGCGGTCGGTTGACGTATTGCTTTCGCGGCACAAGGACGATGCCGCGCCGACGTGGCGGCTGGCCTCGGCGCGGCTGCTGCGGCTGGGGCAGGAGATCGGCCGTGCAGCCGCTCCCGATTCCTCGCTCGTCGCGCTGCGGAACTTCGCCTCGGCGATGGAGTTGCTCGACCCCCTGCCGGGCGAGGCGGCGCTCCGCGCGGGCGACGCCGGGGCCGAAGCGCTCGTGGGCGGCCGGGGAGCGCAGGTCGTCGCGCGGCTCGACGAATGGCGCGCCGCCTACCTCGACACGTGGGCGCGCGAGGGGGACGGCGCGCCCGGCACCCGCAGCCCGGCGGGCGCGCCGCGCACGACCCCCGCTGGCCCCATGTCGGATGGCCTGGCAGCGCGGCTGCGCGTCCTGAGAACACTGCTCGCGCTGGTCGAGGATGCCCGAACGGTGCGCGCGCTCGCCGCGCCCGGTGCGCAGCGCGAGGGCCTGCTGGCGTGGCCGGGCGTGCCGGCTACGAGGCGGGGGCTCGAGATCGCCTCTGGCGGGGACGAACTGGCAAAGCAACTGGCGGACGCCGCGGCGGCCGCGATCGACCCCGCGCGCACCGATCAGGCTCGGCGGGCGCTGCGCCAGGTCGAGGACGCACGGCCGACGCTGCGCCTGCTCGCCGCGCTCGACCGCGGCGCGCGGGCACGCAACGCCGCGTGGGTCTGGGGGTTCGCCGTCGCCGCATCGCCGCCGACGCGAGGCGCGTGGATGGTCGCCGAAAGGTCTCGCATGGCCTCGATTGCGCGATATCTCGATGACGCCGCGGCGATACCGGGGCGCGATGCCCGTGCCCGCGACGCGCTGCTCGCCTATGTCGACTTCCTTTCCCGCGCGGCGCTGGAGGCCGGCATCGACCGGTAACCGGGCCCTTGCCCACATCGACACCCCCATTCTTCTTCGCCGAGCGCTATCGCACGGGGCCGTGTTTGCGACAACACGCGCCGGCCGCGAGACGCGGGCGGTGTTCATACCCTTTCGCGTTCGCATGACCGTCCCGCCCCCACAACCCCCCCGCCACACCCGCGCCGCCCACCCTCGGCCCGATGTGCCCGACGCGCTCGCGCATCCTGCGGCGGAGTTCGCCGCGGCAAGCATTGCCGCGGGATTCAAGGGCGGCATCAAGGGCGCGCTGGAGCGGTACGCGCGGGTGTATCGGGATGGTGTGATCGATGACCCGCTCGCGCCGATAGTGCTGCCGGAGATCGGCCGCGTGCTCGAGTCAGAGTCGCCCGAGGGGAAGGTCGTCAAGTTCACGCTCAAGGTGCCCGGGCGCGAGGGCGATGCGGCGCGGCCGGAACTGGAGACCGAGTCGGTCATCATTCCGATGATCGGCAAGCGCGGCGTGCGGACGCACACGCTGTGCGTGTCGTCGCAGGTGGGTTGCGCGATGGGCTGCGGATTCTGCCAGACAGCGCAGATGGGCCTCTTGCGGAACCTCGCCACGCGCGAGATCATGGCGCAGTGGTTCACGGCGCAGCACGTGTTCAAGGCGGCGAACATGGGCAACCTGGTGTTCATGGGCATGGGCGAGCCGATGGACAACCTCGACGCGGTCATCGGTGCGATCACGATTCTGGGCGATCATCGCGGGCCGGCGCTGGCACGCAACCGCATCACCGTCTCGACCGTCGGCCGCGTCGATGGCATTGCGCGGCTGGCCGAACTGGTGCACACCCCGGGCTGGCACCGGCTGTCGCTCGCGGTGTCGCTGAACGCGCCCAGCGACGAGGTGCGGTCACAGATCATGCCGATCAACCGCGCCGTGCCGATGAGCCGGCTGCGCGAGGCGATCGAGAACTGGCCGATCTATGGCGGCGCGAAGATCTGCCTTGAGTATGTGCTGATCCCCGGCGTGAACGATGCGCCCGAGCACGCTGCGCAACTCGGCGACTTTGTGCTCGGCCGCGGCGTGTACGCCGGGCGGCCGCGGCTGCCGGGACTGGTGAACGTCATCCCCTACAACCCGCGCGACAACTCGCCGTGGGGCGCGCCCGAGGAATCCGACGTCGATCGGTTCATGCGGTGGCTGGCCGAGCAGGGCGTCTATGCCAAGCGCCGCCGCACCAAGGGCCGCGACACGATGGCCGCGTGCGGGCAACTCGGCAACCCGTCGTTGCGGCGCAAGCCGGCAACGGGAGTGCAGTTGACGGCGAGCGGGCGCGCGCAGGAGTAAGTTGATCGATGGCGGTTGGGAGGCTCCCGCTGAGCGTGTTTACTACGGCCTGCGCTTTCGTCTGCGGATCAGTTCACCATCTGAAGCGAAAACGCGGTCGCAGGACCCGCCACGCCATTCGTTTCGATCACTAAAGGAGATTTGATCTGCCCTGCCGCACCAAGGGCACTCGCTTTGTGCAATGGACTCGAGCGCGATGCGACGGTCGCGCTGATCCCGAGCCTTGCTGAACCAGAGCAGAGGCAGGCAGATGAAGATATCGGCTGCAAAGCCCAGCATTGGAGCGACGATGTGCAGCAGCACGAGGGGAGGCAGGACGATGAAGAGGACGATCGTGGCGCACTGTCGGTTCAGGTGCGAGGCGCTGCGGTACTTCGTCTGGAGATCTGCTCCGTTGCGTGCCATCGCCGTTTCGTTTGATCGCCTGTTCCTTGGGAATGTCATCGAGCGGGATTCAGTTCGACCGCGCTTTGTGTACGTAGATCAGAAGCCCTGACCACTCGCCCTTGGGCAGCACCCGAGTCATTCGGTGGAGCGCTCACGCTTCTCCGTCCGTCAGGATTTCCAGGTACTTGTGGTACGCGAAGACCCGGTCGCGCTGCTTCCCGCTCGACTCGCGCAGGATGCCCGCCTCGGCCGCGACTTCCAGCGCCTTGCGCGCGGTCGGCGCGGTAACTTTCAACAGTCTCGAGACCCGCGCTGCCGTGACCACCGGATGATCCGGGAGCAGGTCGAGCAACTGCATCGCGGCCACGGTCGATCGCTTGTGCCCGGCCAGCCGTTTGCGGTCCTTCCCCAGCAACTCAAACAGACTCCCGGCGACGGCGACGCCGTCGTCCGCCGCATCGCGGACGCATTGAAGATAGAACTTCGTCCAGCCCTCCCAGTCGCCATCTGTGCGGACCGCAGACAGATGGTCGTAGTACTCCCGTTGACGCCGCTTGAAGGCCAAACTCAGATACAGGAGCGGGCTGGGCAGGAGGTTCCAATGCTCCAGCAGCAGGGCGATGAGCAATCGGCCGATTCGGCCGTTGCCGTCCAAGAACGGGTGGATCGTCTCGAACTGCACATGCGCAAGCCCGGACTTGATCAGCGGCGGCAGCGGGTCCTCGCTGTGCAGCCACTGCTCGAGCTTCGTCATCGCGTCCGGAACTTCATCCGGTGGAGGTGGAACGAACCTCGCGTTGCCGGGTCGAGAGCCGCCGATCCAGTTCTGCGAGCGACGGACCTGGCCCGGCGCCTTGTCCGCGCCGCGAACCCCTTTCATGAGCCGCCGGTGCGTCTCGCAGAGCAACCGTGTGCTGATCGGAAGGCCCTTTGGGTCGGAGAGTTGCGCCCGTGCGAACTTGATCGCGTCAACATAGTTGCACACCTCTTCGACATCGTGCGGCCGCAACGCCTCCTCTGTCGCCTCAAACGTCACCACCTCGCGGAGCGTGGCCTGCGTGCCCTCGATCTGAGAGGAGACCACCGCCTCCTTGCGCACGAAGCCGTAGAGAAACCAGCCGGTGCTCGGCACCATCCGCCCTGCCACTTCCAGCCTGGCGAGCGCGACAAGCGCCTCGGCGTGCAGCCGCTCAATCACCCCAGTAATCTGCAACTCCGGATCCCGAGGCGGGAGCGGGTGCGGCACAAACGCCTGCACCGACTCGCCCGCGGTGGTTGACTTCCGGAAAACGCCGGTTCTTCGGCTCTTCGTATTGACGTCAGGGGTTGGGGGCATCGCTCTGAAGCGCTCCTTTCCCGGCCCGCAAGCCTAGGAAACGATCGTTTCCTTGTCGAGCCCGCTGCGCAACGATCGCTTCTCAGGGTCCCGGCGCCACATCCACCAGCACCGGCCAGTGGTCCGACCCGATGGGGTCGAGCAGGCCCCAGCCGTGCAGCGTCACGGGCCCGGCGATGAACGCGTCGTCGATGGCGATCGTCATGGGCCAGCGCGTCGCCATGTGCCGCGGCCCGACATCCAGGTGCTTTGGGTAGGTTCCGCGGACCTCGAACACTGGCTTGGCGCGGCGGAGCCCGGCAGCGAAGTACAACTCGCGGCTGCGCCATCCCGAAGGTGTCGAGTTCAGATCGGCCAGCAGCACCACCGGCAGCCCTTGCTCCCGCATGCGGCGGGCCACTCCCGCCGCGGCCCTTGCGACTTCGTGCCCGTCGGCCCAGCGCGCCCGCGTTCGCGGCGAGCGCGGATGCACGGCGATGAGCCCGAACCTCGCCGGCGCCTCGACGATCGCCGCGATGATCTCCTCGACGTGCTCGCCCTGAGCATCCGGCTCGACGGGGAACGGGGTGAGCGGGAACTTCGAAAGCACGAAACCCGCGCCGCGCTGCCCGGTGGGCAGATCGCGGAAGTAGCGCTTCATCCGATGCGGGAACTCGCTCTGGAGTTTGTCGTCGTAGATCACGTCGAACTGCACGTACACATTCGGCTCGGTGATGGAGACCACATCGGCGTGGCACGCGTCGAACAACGCGTAGACGTCCGCCGGTGCGGGGCGCGACGAGCAGTTGAAGTGAAGCAGGCGCACCCGGCCCTCGGCCGCCGGCGCGCCCGAGTCGATCGGCCGCGGCAGCCAGGCCTCGCGCCCGGTGCCGAGGATCCACGCGTGCATGCCCGCCGCGAGCAGCGCGACCAGCGCGAGCCCGCGCCGCCGCCGCACGACCCACCACGCGCACACCGCGCCCGAGACGAGCGCGCCCTGCGCGGCGAAGTTCGCGGCAATATCCGCCCACCACGACACGCCGCTGAGAATCCACGCCATCGCCCACACCAGCAGCACAAGCGCACACACGCCCGAGAGGCACCCGCACCCGCGCCGCGTACGACCGGTCGTGCGCTCGGCGTTGCTCATGGCTGGGCCTTGAGCCAATCCCACTGGCGTCGGACGCCTTCTTCAAACGGCGTGCGCGGGCGGTAGTCCAGTTCCGCCGCGCTGCGCGTCAGGTCGGCCCAGGTGCGCTCGACGTCGCCGGGCTGCATGGGCAGGGGCTTGATGCGCGGCTCGCGCCCGACGATGCGCCCGATGGTCGCGATCATCTCGGCCAGCGGCACGGGCGAACTTCCGCCGAGGTTCCAGATGCGGTAGCCGTGCTCGCCGATGCGGTCATAGGAAGCGAGCACGCCGCGGACAACATCCTCGACGAACGTGTAGTCGCGGCTCGATGCGCCATCGCCATACATCGGCACCTCGTCGCCGCGAGAGACCAGCCGCAGGAAGTTGGCGATCGCCAGGTCGGGGCGCTGTCGCGGGCCGAAGACGGTGAAGAACCGCAGGCAGGCCGTGGGCATCTTCGTCAGGTGCCAGTGCGCGTGCGCGATGAGTTCGCAACTGCGCTTGGTCGCGGCATAGGGCGACACCGGGAAACTCACATCGTGGTCCTCGGCAAAGGGCGTGCGCGGGTTGTTGCCGTAGACGCTGGAACTCGACGCCATCACGAAGCGCGACACGCGGGCGCGCTTGGCGGCCTCGAGCAGCACGCTCGTGCCCAGCACGTTGGCCCGCGAATAGCCGACAGGGTCGGCGATACTCGGCCGCACGCCCGCCTTCGCCGCGAGATGGATCACGCCCTCGGGCCGCGCGCGTTCGAACAGCGCGTTCATCGCCTCGGCATCGCAGATGTCGGCGCGGACGAGTTCGAATGATCCGGCCGACTTCGCCGCGGCCATCTCGATCGCGGCGGCGTTCCGCGCCTTGATGTTGACGTCGTAGAACGGGTCGAAGTTATCGACTCCCACAATGCGCCGACTGCGTGCAAGGAGAGCCTCGCAGACGTGCGACCCGATGAATCCCGCCGCGCCGGTCACGAGCACGGGTTCGGCCTTGTTGCTCATCATGCTGATCCTGAGTACGCCGCCCGCGGGGGGAGCGGCCGAGTGGCGCGGGACAAAAACAAAGCAGGGCGCCATCGTAAGACAGCGCCCCGCTGGAGGAGAGAGAGATCAGGGGGAGGTGAAACCGCTATCGGCTGGCCACTTCGAAGACCCTTGAACTTTCCGCGGCCCGCGACCACCAAGGCCGCGATAACCGCTCGGGCCCTTCCGTGTGCCCCGCCGATGCCTACATGATTGGCCACAAACAGCCCGTAGACCAAGGCTTTTACGCGGGTTGTGGTGTACCGGTTCTACTTTCGCCGCCCCGAGAATGCAGTTTCTCCAGGTTCACATCCGGCGCGGCATGAGAACGTCCGAGAACTGCGGGCCCATGCCCCAGTCTGCACCCCGGTTGGGTGTCACCAGCATCCGCCGGGCGCAATCTTCGCCCGGTACACGCTTTCGCGCGGCTGTAACCAGCCAGCATCTGGGCGGAGCGTGAACTGGTCAATCGACCTCTGCAGGGTCCGGCACTTCGACGCCGTCCATGCTGGGGGCGGGCTTGGCGGCATCGGCCGGGGCGCGCTGGGCGCGCCCGCGTGCCGGCCCGGGGGCGGCCGCGCCGGGCATGGTGCCATCGCGCAGCGCGTTCTCGAGCCGCTGCAACATGTTCTCCTGCTGCTCGGGCGAAAGTCGCTCGAACAGCCGCATGAGGCGCTCGCGCCGCTGTGCCGCGGCGACGTTGGGACGCTCGGGGGCCTGCCCGTCGGCCATCTGGGGCCGACGTTGCATCATCTCGGCCTCGGCCTGCGGCCGGCGGGCGGGGCGCTGGGCGCTCTCGGGCTGCGCAGCGGGAGCGTTTCGCTCGCGCTCCATGGCCCGCTGCCGCACGTAGGCCTCTTCGCGGCGCTTGGCCTCGGCCGCGCGCCATTCATCCAGCCGCGCCTCGACCGCCGCCCGCTGGGGTGCGGCGAGCGATTCCCACACGCGCGTCGCGAAGTCCTCCACCCGCGGCGCACCCTCCATGATCTGCCGCAGCCGCTGACGCGCCGCGGCCTGCTGCTCATCCGGGACCTCGCCCATCATCGGCGATTCGCTCCCGTCCATCGCGACGTCGGCATCGCGCCGGGGCTCGCGCGGCGCCTCGCCCGGACGCGGACGGCCGATGGCACGGTCCAGTTCCTGCGCGCCGCGACCGCCGAGATTCGCCTCGCGCCGCAGTTCGATCATCTCCTCGCGGTGTTCGGCCATGTAGGCCCGCTGCGCAGCGCGATACTCCTGTTCGATCCCGCGGATCTTTCGCGCCAGCGCTTCATCCGCGCGCACATCCGGCGCGGCATCATCGCCCAGCAGCGCGCCCAGCGCCTCGCGCAGCACTTCGGGCGGGATGCGCTCGGCCATCCGCCGTGCGCCCGTCCCGCTGCCGAACGCGCCCGGCACGCCGGGCACGTCACGGTCCTTCACCTCCGGCCCCTTCAGAACCGCCTCATCAGTCCTGGACGCGCCCGATTGCCCCCATGCCGATGCACAAAGGCCAGCCGCGGCAGCGCCAACGGCCAATAGACGGAACGGACTCGGACGTACTGCGGCGACTGTGCGGGGCATGGGCGGACTCCTTGATTCGCGGCACGGTCCTATCGTCGGCATGAACGCCGCGGCGAACCGGCGGATATGCGGCCAAACGGCTCGCCGAGGGCTCATATTGCCGGGCCGGGACGCGGTTCCAAGCACTCTGCAGCACCACCCGATCAAACCACGCACAGATGCGACATATGGACAAGAACTCAGTTCAACAGGCCCTTGCAGGGGTGCCGCACCCGGTGGCGGGCACGGGGCTCGTCGCGGCGGGAGCGGTCGCGAAGGTCGCGTACTGCGATGGCTACGCGAGTGTGCGGCTCAACGGCGGCGGCCTGAACGCGGCGCAGCGAAAGTCCGTCGAGAACGCCGCGCGGGCGGCGGTGCTTCGCGCCGCGGGGCCGGAGACGCTGCGCGAGGTGCACATCGAAGTCACTGAGGATGCGCCCGATGCGCCCTTGCCCGAGCCGAAGGCCGCCGCACCGACTGGCGCGCTGCCTGGCGCCCCTTCGACCAGCGGGCCGGTGCAGGCGCGGCACATCATCGCCGTGGGCGCGGGCAAGGGGGGCGTGGGCAAGAGCAGCATCGCCGTCAACCTCGCGATCGGCCTCGCTCGCAAGGGACACGCCGTCGGCCTCATGGACGGCGACATCTACGGCCCATCGCTCCCGACGATGCTGGGCCTTGGCGCGATCGACGCGGCGGTCCGCGGCCGAATGATCGAGCCGTTCCTGGTCCACAATCTCAAGGCCATGACCATCGGCGCGCTGGTCGATCCGGACAAGCCGCTGGTCTGGCGCGGGCCGATGGCGCACGGCGCGTTCAAGCAACTTGTCGAGCAGACCAACTGGGGCGAACTCGACTACCTCATCATCGACCTGCCGCCGGGGACGGGGGACGTCGCGCTCACCATGGCGCAGATGCTCAAACTCACCGGCGCGGTTGTCGTCTGCACGCCGCAGAAGGTCGCGCAGGACGATGCCATCCGCGCTGCGAAGATGTTCCAGCAACTGGGCATCGAGGTGCTCGGCGTCGTCGAGAACATGTCGTGGTTCGTTGGAGATGATGGCAAGGAGTACGACATTTTCGGCCGCGGCGGGGCGCAGCGCATGGCCCAGCGGCTGGGCGTGCCGTTCCTGGGCGCGGTGCCCATCACCATGGCCCTGCGCGAGAACAGTGACAGCGGCAACCCGACGGCCAACTTCATCGACCCCTCACCCGCGGGCCGACGGCTGGCCGCGCACCTTGAGACGATGGTGACCAGCATCGAGAATCAGGCCTCGCTCGCGGCGGTCCGTCAGGGGCATGCGCGCCCGACGCTCACCATCTCGTAGACTTCGCGGGCCCATGACCACCACGCTCCATGCCGACGTGCTGATTCTCGGCGGCGGCATCGCCGGGCTGTGGACGCTGGCGCGGCTGCGGTCCTTGGGCTTTGCGTGCGTGCTCGTGGAATCCGCCGCGCTGGGGGCGGGCCAGACCATCGCCAGCCAGGGCATCATCCACGGCGGGCTCAAGTACGCCCTCGACGGGCAGGTCGGCTCCGCCGCATCGGCCATCGCCGCGATGCCCGAAGTGTGGCGGGCGTGCCTTCGCGGCGATGCGGGCGCGCCGGTGGACCTTCGCGGCGTGCCCGTGTTGAGCGATCACTACTACTACTGGACCTCGCCGGGGGTGATGTCACGGCTTGCCGGCGCGGGGGCGAGCAAGGTGATGCGCACGGCGGTCGAGCGCGTGCCCGCGGCCGAGCGCCCCGCGGCGCTGCGCGATGCGCCGACCGGCATGAACGGCGTGGATGTCTATCGCGTGGGGGAACTGGTGCTCGATGCCCGCGCGCTGGTTGCGCGGCTGGCCGAGATCGGCCGCGGCTGCATCGTGCACGGCGAGCCGGCTCCATCGGTCGAGCCGTGGCGCGGTGGCTCGCCGCTGCGCATGCGCTGCCACGACGGGCGCGGAGTCGAGATTCGCGCATCGGCCGTGGTGCTCGCCGCGGGCGCGGGCAACGAGGGGCTGCTGACGCGGTTCATCCTGAATGCGGCGGACGCGCTGCCTGTGCGGACGCAGCGCCGACCGCTGCACATGGTGATGTTGCGCTGCGCGCCGGGCGCGTTCTTCGGCCATTGCGTCGGCACGTCGAGTTCGCCGCGATTGACGATCACCAGCGGCGTGCCGGCCGACACGGGCGAGAGCGTGTGGTACATCGGCGGGCAAGTCGCCGAGAGCGGTGTGGCGCGTGCGCCGCGCGAGCAGATCGCCGCGACCCGGCGCGAACTGACCGAGTGCATGCCGTGGCTGAATCTGCCTGATGCCACACGATGGGCAACTCTGCGCATCGACCGCGCCGAGGGCGTGCCCCCGTCGTCGGGCCTGCTGCCCGGCCTGCGGCCCGAGTTACCCGTGGTCGCGCGCAGCGGCCGCGTGCTCGCCGCGTGGCCGACGAAACTCGCGTTTGCGCCTCTGCTCGCCGACGAGGTCGCGCGCGAACTGGAAGCGGCGGGAGTCTCGCCGCGGGCCGATGGCGCGCTCAACCCAGCGCTCCCCGCGCCGCCCGTTGCCGCGCACGTCTGGGACCGTGAGGGGGTCGAATGGAGTTGAGACCGCTCGGCAACACGGGGCTTCGTGTCAGCGTGCTCGGCCTGGGCACGGTGAAACTCGGGCGCACGCGCGGGCTGAAGTATCCCGATGTGCAGCGCGCCGCGTCACTGCCGGGCGACGATGCCGCGACCGAACTGCTCGCGTGCGCGGCGGAAGTCGGCATCACGCTGCTCGATACCGCGCCGGCCTACGGAGTCGCCGAGGAACGGATCGGTTCGCTCATGGCCGCGAACAACTGGTTCGGCGGGCGCGAACGCTGGACGCTGTGCACCAAGGCGGGCGAGGAGTTCGACGAGGACGGCGCGGGGGGAGACGACGGCGCATCACGGTTTGATTTCTCCCCGGCCGCGATCCGCGCCAGCATCGAGCGCAGTCTGACCCGCCTGCGCACCGACCACATCGAGATCGCGCTCCTGCACTCCGATGGCCGCGATGAGTGGATCATCCGCGAGTCGGGGGCAATTGAGGAATTGCACAAACTGAGGGCGCGCGGCCTCGTCCGCGCCTTCGGCATCAGCAGCAAGACCATCGCCGGCGGCCTGCTCGCGGCGGAAACGTGCGACGTGCTGATGATCTCGCACAGCCCGGCCCACACGACCGAGCGCGGGGTGATCGACGCCGCGGCGTCGCAAGGCGTCGGCGTGCTCATCAAGAAGGGACTGGCCAGCGGGCATTCGCCCGACGCCGGTGCGGCCATCCGCTTCGTGCTGGGCACGCCCGGCGTGTCGTCGATGATCGTGGGAACGTCAAGCGCTGCGCACCTGCGGGAGAACGCACGGAATGCGGCTCAGGCCGTGCGGGGCTCGGCGCCATAGTCGCTCCAGCGGGACCGCTCGGCGCCGAACGCGTCCTCGCCGTACTCGTCAGACCACTCTGATGCCGCTTCCATCGCGTGCGCCGTCGCCATGTCTCGAATGGGGCGGATCATGGCAAAGCCCATGGCCATGAGCACGAGGTTGATGGTGCCGGGCATGAATGTGCTGGACTCGGCCGCGCCGTGCGCAAGGGGGGCGACGGCGAATGCCGCGCCCAGGAAGACCCACCGCTGATCAAAGCCCACGGCGCGCGCGTACTGCCAGAGGCGGAAGTACTGCCATGCCATGACCGCGAGCGCCAGCAGCATGACCAACGCGCCCGCAACGCCGATCTCGGCGAGCACCTGCATGTAGATCGAGTGCAGGTTGGCAGTGGAGCCGGAGGCTCGCGCGGTGTCATCGAACACCCACCCCGCGCCCCACAGCGTGTTGTCGCGGAAGACCTCGAGCGCGTACTCCCAGACGGTGCCCCGGTTCTGGAAGTTGAAGTCAGAGAATCGGTCGTACGCGGCGTCGGTCCCCGAGGGCATCAGCACCCAGAGAATGAGCGCCGCGAACCCGCCGAGTGTCAGCGGAAGCAGCGGCCGCGTGAACATCGGCAGACCCAGCGCGATCGCGGCGACGACGGACATGCCCACCGCGGCACGCGACCCGGAGGCAAGAATGCACGCCGCGGCCATCGTTCCGAAGCCGTAGGCATACACCTTCCACGGGAACGACTTGTCGTAGAGCGCGATGCCCGCCGCGGCGATGAGCATGCACGCGCACTCGTGCGCCATGCGGTTGGCGTTCAGGCCGAAAGCCGTGAACCGCCCGCCCATCGCCAGGCCGATGCCCTGCGTCAGCAGCATGAAGGTCGTTGGCACGAGGAAAATGAGCGACAGGACGATGAAGATGCGCAGCGCGATAATGATGTCGCGCGGGGTCTTCAGGTGCCCCGCGGCGAGCAGGCCCATCACCAGCGCGGGCATCGACAATCCCTTGAACTGGATCGCGCCCCACGGCTGTTCGCTCCAGATGCCCGCGAGCCAGTAGTACGTCATGAAGAGCAGCAGCATCGACCCCGCGAGATTAATGCGGTACATCCGCAGCATGAGCACCGAAACCACCACCGCCAGCACCGTGAGGTACAACCGACCGAACTTCAGCACTTCGCCCCCGGGGATGATCGCCGCGGCCCAGGGGGCCAGCGCGAAGAACACGCCCACCAGCAGGATCACGGGGTTGAACCACCGCGTGGCAATCGCGAGCAGGACGTGCGCGGCGATCGCGCCGGCGATGATCAGGGCGAGGACAGAGGTCGGCAGGTCGGTGTGCAAGGGGGTCTCGCCGGGCCGGATGGTGCGCAGAGGCCTTTCGGCTTATCGCCCCCTACTGCATGAGACCGGCCATGGTTCGCGCAGACCAAAAAGCCCCCAGAACCTACCGCCCGTGCAGGACACCCACCGATGCAAGGGCCTTTCTCATCCCGGCGACAGGGTCCGCCAAGGCCCGATACTCGGCCAGGATGCCCGGCGAGTTGGCCTTGTAGGCGTCCACCAGCCCGGGCTCGGTCACCTCGAGCAGGGCCGCGGCAAGGCTCCGATGCTCGCCACTTTTGAACGTGCGACCGTTGGCCCCTTCCGTCGGCAGGCCTGTCCGAACCAGATGCGCCGCAGCGCCGACCACGTGACTGGTCACCACCGCAAGGCGATTGGCCAGGGCCTCGTTCACCACCAGTCCCCACGCCTCGTACTCACTCGGGAGCACCAGGACGTCGCACGCGCGGTAGATCGAACCCAGCGCGGCCGGGTCCCCCTCAAACCCCAGCCAGATCACTCTTGAGGTCAACGCCGGCGGCACGGCAGCGACGAGTTCGGCGCGGAGCGGGCCATCGCCCACCAGTACCAGGTCCCAATCGGGGCGGCGGTCGGCGATGGCAACGAACGCGGCCAGGAGGAGGTCGATGCGCTTGAGCGCCAGCAAGCGACCGACGAACAGCAGGCGTCTGCGCCCCGCGGTGAGGCCGCGGGACTCGCGCACCGCGCGGTCTTGTGCTGGATCGCGCGGCGCCAGCGCGTCATAGTCCGGCTCGTAGGGCACGAAGTATGCTCGCTCCTCGGGCATTCCGTAATGTGCAAAGTACGCCGCACCGGGCCGTCCAAAGACCATCACTCCCGATGCGCACCGGAGAAACGATGACACGACGGCGCGCTTGAGCAGGCGGCGCACCCCGCGCGGATTGTCCAACAGAGCGTTGGAATCCGCGGCGAGAAAGAACGGAACTCGCCGACGCCGGCACCATCGCGCAATGCGGAGTCGGCCCGCGTCGTTGTAGCCGTAGCAGACGAGAGCCGCCGCGCGGTTGTCGCGCATCCAGCGGATGATCTGTCCGCCTCGCCGGAAGAACCTCGGCTGTTCGGAAAGTCGGCCCGTTCCCGAGAGCGGCTTGCCGCCGCGAAACTCGACGGCGTTGATGCCGGCGGGAATGGAGAGGCTCCATCCCTGGTCGGGAGGCTCATCGGTGTAGAGGAAACAGAACTCCGCCTCGGGAATCTCGGCCGAGAGCCGGCGGGCCAGGTGCAACTGGTACGGCGTGGGCGCGTAGGCAAGCACCGCCACGCGCGGGCGATCGGGGGCCGGCGGCGGCAGGTCGGCATCGGAGGACATGCGGGGCACGGGCGGATTATTGCCGTCGGATCCGCGCTGGCCGGGTCCTTGCTCGCGCCGACCGGCCCGACCTACGCTCTGCTCCCAACACGGGGCCAAGGAGTCGGCCGGGATGTTGAAGGATCTGTGCACGGTTCGCAGGATGGGCGTGGTGGCCGCCGCGGCGGTGTCCGTCGCCGGAAGCGTCCTTCTCATCTACAACCTCGTTACGCCGCAGTCGGTGCAGATGATGCGCACGGCGGACCTTGTCGCGCTGGTGGCGATGCTGCTGCTGCCCGTGCTGACGCTGGCGACGATGCGCGGAGCGGCAAGGACCCGTCGGTCGGCGGCAGTGCCAATGGCACGCACCAGCACTCATGGGGCGGAGACGGACAGTGCCAATCGCTCCGCAACGCGGCACCGTCGGCGGTCGCAGAGCGGGGCACAGAGCCCGCAGTAGACCTGAGTGCGCTTGTGCCGCGGCCGCGCCTTGGTAAACTCCGACACGGGTATGCAACAGTCGGACAGCACACCGCCCGGGGGGGCGGACGCGGCGTCGCAAGGCTCGACGGCGCAATCGCCGCGTCCCCATGCGGGCAGCCGCCCGGGCGAGCACATCGGCCCGTACAAACTGCTGGAACTGATCGGCGAGGGCGGCTTCGGGTCCGTATGGCTCGCCGAGCGGCGCGACCCCTTCGTCCAGCGCGTCGCGCTGAAGGTCATCAAGCCCGGCATGGACTCTCGCGGCGTGATTGCTCGGTTTGATCAGGAACGCCAGGCGCTGGCGGTGATGGACCATCCCAACGTCGCGCGGGTTCTTGACGGGGGCATCAGCACGCCCGAGCAGGGTTCGCGGCCGTTCTTCGTCATGGAGTACGTCAAGGGCGAGCCCATTACCACCTACTGCGACCGCAACCGCCTGACGATCCGCCAGCGGCTCGAACTGTTCATCCCTGTGTGCGAGGCGGTGCAGCACGCCCACCACAAGGGCATCATCCACCGCGACCTGAAGCCGACCAACGTGCTTGTGACCGTGGTCGAGGGCCGGCTGACGCCCAAGGTCATCGATTTCGGCGTCGCCAAAGCGATGAGCCACACGCTCACGCACCACACCATCCTGACCGAGCACGGGCAGTTGATCGGTACGCCCGAGTACATGAGCCCCGAGCAGGCCGAGATGGGCGGGACCGACATTGACACGCGCACCGATGTCTATTCGCTGGGCGTGCTGCTGTACGAGTTGCTCGCAGGACGGCTGCCGTTCGAGCCGGCGACGCTTCGCTCCGCCGCGCTCGACGAGGTCCGGCGGATCATCCGCGAAGAGGAGCCGCCCAAGCCCAGCACGCGACTGACGACGCTCGACGCCGACGCGGCGACCGCGATTGCCCGGCAGCGACAAGCCGAGCGCGGCGAACTGGCCTCGGCGCTCCGCCGCGAACTTGACTGGATCCCCCTCAAGGCGATGCGCAAAGACCGCTCGCGGCGATACGGCACACCCGGCGCGCTGGCTGAGGACATCCAGCGGTATTTGGAGGATAAGCCCATCGAAGCCGCGCCCGAGAGCCGGGCTTACCTGCTGAAGAAGTTCGTGCGACGATACCGCGGCGGTATCGTCGCGGCGGGGGCGGTGACGGCGGCTCTACTCCTCGGCGTCGGGGTGTCCTTGGTGTTCATGGCCAAGGCGGAACTGCGGCGCGTGGAGGCCGAAGCGGCGACCGAAGAAGCGCGGCGGCAGACAGCCATCGCCGAGCAGCGCTACGACGAACTGGCGAAAGAGAAGAGCCGCGCCGAACGCGTTGCGGAGATGATGTCGCTGCTCGCCCGCGCGCAGCAGGAGTTGCACGCGCCGAGCAGTGGCAACTACACCTACCACAACTACTACGATCTGGTCCGCAAACTCGATGATGGATACCTCCACGATTCGCCGGAAGAGGACTTTGCCATCCGTCAGGCGTTCGCGGCGACTGTCGCCAAGTCCACCGATGATGAGTACCACGATGACGCGCTGCGCGTACTGACTCAGGGAATCGAGTCGGCTCGTACACGATACGGGGCCACCCACGGGGCTGTTCTGGAACTGCTCCGCAGCGCGATCACCGCTTCCATCGAGGCGCGTCTTGCCACAGTTGCTGAGCGTTGGGCGACAGAGCGCCTCAATGCGCTTCGTCAGTTGCATCCGAACGGCCACCCGGATGTGGTAGACGGTCTGCTTGATCTCGCCCGGTCGGTGGCGCTGGCCCCCGACGAAGCGCGCAGCGTCGCGATTCTCGAACAGGCCCTCGGCACCGCCGCGGGGCTCACGCCGCGTGCGCCCCGCGCGTATGAACGGGCTTTCCACGCGCTCAGCGCCCACTACGGCAAGCACGATCGCAATGATGATCGCACACGGATCTTGCTCGACTTTGCGCGGCAGGCGGCGTCCGGCGACATGCCAAGCGCCGAGGATCATGTGCTCGCGTGGGCCGAGGAACTCGAGCGCAGCGGCAACCCCAACGCCGCCGCGGAGTGCTGGTCGGCGCTCGTCGATCTCCGTGCGCGTCGGCTGTCATCGGGCGATTGGCGCATCGAGAACGCGCGCTCCCGACTCGGCGGAGCGTTGCTCGCGCTGGGCCGATTCGCCGAAGCCGAACCGCTGCTCACCGCCAGTGCCCTGGCGCTGCGCGGCTCGCCGGAGGCCCATCGCACCGCAAGCGAGAACCGCGTTATCGAGGCGTTCGAGCGCGTATCGCGCCTCTACGAGGCGTGGAACCGGGCTGAACCGGACCCGGCCCGCGAAGCCGCCGCCGCAGATTGGGCGGAAACTGTCAAACAGGTCCGCGCCGAGGAGGCCGAGGTCGCACGGCAGATCGCCGAACGGACCGACAAGCGCGATCGGGCACGGAGTCTCAACAACGGCGCATGGTACATCGTTCGGTTCGCGCAGGATGCCGGCGCGGCGGGTGCGGGTGCCGTTGAGAAGGCACTCAGCGATGCCGCGGCAGCCGTGGAACTCGCCGACGATGCGATCAGCCGTGCCCATTATCTCAACACGCAGGGAGTGGCTCAGTTCCGCGCCGGGCTGTACGCGGAAGCAATCAAAACTCTGACTCGCGCTGATGAGGCGTATGTCCAGGCCTTGCAACCCGAGCAGTGCGGCAACTGGGTATTCATTGCGATCGCCCATCGCCGACTCGGCCAGCACGAGCAAGCCGAGGCGGGGCGTGCCAAGTACGAGTCGCTGCGCGCAGTGGCAGTCCAGCATGGACAGCCCGACGAGTTCACCGCCTGGCATGCTGAATACGTCGCCGAGTTCCCCATCCCGGCGAAGTGACCGCTCGCCCCTCCGGCATTCCTACCCTTCGGCCCCATGACGCAGGGTTCCTCCCACAGTTTTCAGGCCCCGACGGGCACCCGCGACCTCTACCCCGCCGACCTTGCCAAGGTCCGCTACATCGAGCAGGCCTGGCGTCAGACCTCCATCCGCCACGGATTCGACGAGATCGACGGCCCGACCTTCGAGCACCTCGACCTCTACACCGTCAAGAGCGGCGAGGGGATCGTCAGCGAGTTGTTCAGTTTCCAGCGCGCCGGTGGCGAGCGCACCTACGCCCTGCGCCCGGAGTTCACGCCCACGCTGGCACGGATGTTCGCCGCGCGGGCCGGAGCCCTGCCGCGCCCCACCAAGTGGTTCTGCACGCCCAACTTCTTCCGGGCCGAGCGCCCGCAGCGCGGCCGCCTCCGCGAGTTCCGACAGTGGAACTGCGACATACTCGGCGACGACTCGCCCGCGGCCGATGCCGAACTCATCGCGTGCGCCATCGACGCGCTCGCCGCACTCGGCCTCACGCCCGAGCACGTCAAGGTCCGCATCTCGCACCGCAAGGCCGTCGAGCAGATGCTCGCGACCCGCGGCGTGCGCCCCGAGATGTTCCAGGCGTGGTTCACGCTGCTCGACAAGGTCGGCAAGATCAACAACGACCAGTTCATCGACCAGGCCCGCGGCCTGGGCATGGAGCCGCAGCGCGCAGTTTCCATCCTGCAGATGCTCGTCACCGCGACGCGCTTCGAGGAACCCACCACGCAGGTGATGCTGTCGGAGGCGATGGGCGGACAGGGGCCCGACTACTTCAAGAAGTTGTGGGTCGAGTTGCGCGCAGCCGGCGTCGCCGACTGGTGCTGGCTGAATCTCGGCATCGTCCGCGGGCTTGCGTACTACACCGGCATGGTGTTCGAGATCCACGAGGCCAGCGGCGCGGAGCGCGCCATCGCCGGCGGCGGCCGCTATGACCAGTTGATCGAACTTTTCGGCGGTCCGCCCACGCCCGCGGTCGGCTTCGGCATGGGCGATGTCGTGCTCTCGCTGGTGATGCAGGACAAGAAGGTGATGCCCGCCGACGCGGAGATCGGCGCGAAACTCGGCAACCTGCCCGATGCATTCGTCGTCAGCAATGGCACGCCCGAGGCCGATTCCGAAGTCTCGACCGTGGTGGGCTCGCTGCGGCGCGCGGGGCTGCACGCGCGCCGGAGTTACAAGGCGACCAAGAACGTCGGAAAACTGATTCAGGACGCCGCGAAGAGCGGGGCGCGGTTCTGCGTGATCGTCGAGAGCGACACACAATCGAGCCTGAAGAACCTCGCCACCGGCGACCAGGTGCCCGTGCCGCTGGCCGATGTCGCGCGGTGGATCAAACTGGGCGAGTTGCCGCACGCGGGTTAGACGGCGCTTTCACACCGCCACCCACGGCTCGCGGTCTTCCACGCTGACGACCGCCTGCACCCCGGGCAGTTCGCGCCCCAGTCGTTCGGCCAGCACGGGCAGGTAGGGCCGCTCGGTCTGCGTGTGGCCGGCCAGCACAACACTCAGCCCCTGCGACACCGCGGCGCGGAGTTCGTGGTGCTTCATTTCCCCGGTGACGAACAACTGGCAGCCCTCGGCCAGCGCCATCGGCGCCAGCGACCCACCCGCGCCCGGGCACACGCCGATACGCTCGACCGGCTTGTCGGTGGCCCGCGCGATCTGCACCACCGGCACGCGCAGGTAACGCTTCAGCCGCGCAGCGAGTTCGTCGATGCTCGCCGCGTGATCAAGCGTGATGCGACGGCCGGCGCCGATCGCGCGGCTGGGACGCGGTACGAGTTCGTACACGTCGACCGCGGGTTCCTCGTACGGGTGAAACCGCCTGAGCGTCTCGAGCGCCAGGGGCAGGGCGCGCTTCGAGCAGACCATCTCCAGTCGCAGTTCCTCCGTCTCCTCGAACCGTCCGACCTCTCCGACAGCCGGGCTCGCGCCCGCGCCGGCCAGAAAGGTGCCGCGCCCGGGCGCGGCGAATGAGCAGGCCTCGTAGTTGCCGATGATGCCTGCGCCCGCGCTGGCCAGCGCGTTGCGCACGGCATCGATGCTGCCGCGAGGCACAAACGTCACCACCTTGATCTCCTGGGTATCGGGCAGCACCGCCGCCGACCGCAGCGCGCGACGGTCGCCCCCGCCGCCCGAGTCCTGCGGACCGATCAGCCCGTCGGCGAGCCAGTCGTTCATGCCGCCCGGCGCGGCGTCGAGCGCGGTGTGCGGCGAGTACACGGCGACGCCCGCGCCCAACAGGGAGACCGCCACGCGGCCGAACTCGTTCGAATCAACCACCCGTCGCACCGGGTCAAACAGCGGCGGGTGATAGGCGATCACTGCGCCGCACGATCGGCGCAACGCCTCGTGCGCCACCGCCTCGGTCAGGTCGATCGTGAGCAGAACCGGGCCGCGGAGGTCCGCCGCGGCAGCGCCCAGCAGCAGCCCGACATTGTCCCACGGCTCGGCCAGTGCGCAGGGTGCGATCCGCTCCATCGCGGCGACGAGATCGGCGATCTTCATACGCGATGATACGTCGGGCATGCGCACGGCCACGCGGCCGCGCCGCTCAGCGGCCGACCTCCGCGGCGTGCCAGCGCAGGTCGCGGGCACCGGCAAGGTCGGGGTCTGGATCAATTCGCACGCTCACGGCGTGATACACCCGGTCGAACATCGCGGGCTCGAGTTCGAAGAACGCCGCGGAAAGACCCGCCAGCGCGACATCGGGCGTAAGCGCATCGGGCCGGTCCTTGATGATCGCGGCGAGGAGGCGGGCCGCATCGCGGTCGCGGCCCAGCAGGCGCAGGCATTCAAGCGCGTCGGTGAACCGGCCCGCCTTGACGTGATCGGCGAACTCCTCCGAGATGCTGCTTGCGCCGCGCAGCGCCCCGGGCAAAGGGCGGACGGCGCGCTCCTTGGAAGGAACGCAGATGTACAGCGGGTCGCCGATCACGGTGAGTTTCCACGGCGCAGCCCGATCCAGCCTCACCGCCGCGCCGAACGGGTACGCCGCGAGCATCCGCTGTGCCGCAAGCGGCGTGGGAACAAACGCCTGCAGATAGGGCTCATAGGTCGAACCGAGGTAGGCGAACGCGCCCCGCTCGATCCATCGCCCGCCCACGGTGTTCCGATCCGCGGGCGCCGTCGCCGACCACGAATGCACGAAGTACACCGCCGCGGGAACGCGCAGCACGGGCACATCCACCGGCTTGCCCTGCCCGGGCTTGAGGTCAAAGAAGTCCTGATTGCCTGAGGTGTTGACAAAGACCAGGCCCGCGTCGATGCCGCGCCGGTGCGTCAACAGGCCGGGCGGTGCGTCCTCGTCGCGCGGCACGCGCGGGTCGTTGACGACAAGCCCCGCAGCGCGCCGACGCCAGTCGTCGATCCCGCGCCGACCCTCGTCGTCGAGCATCGCCTGAAGTCCCGCGCGTTCCAGGTGAACCGCCGCGGCCGTGGCGTCCCACTCGTTCCACGGCGCGCTGCTGTCGTAGCCATCAAAGAGCCACGCCCTCGCCGGCGAGAGAAACAGCGAGCACATCGCCATGTACGCCGCGTGTGATTCGGTTCCGAAGACCTGTCCGGCCCATGCCCATCTTGCCGCCGCCGCCGGGTCGCGCTCCGATGCGCCGAACGCCGCACGCGGCCGGCCGATCACGTCGGTGGTCGCCAGCGCGGTGCGCACGGTCGCGGGCACCGGGCCCGTGTGCGTCTTGCCCGGCATGTTCTGGCAGATGGTCACCGAATCGATGTCGTCGCCCAGCGCGTCCCACGACCATGGCAGGTCGGCCATCGCGGCCTCGAGCGCGGACAGGTGGGCCGCCATCTGTCCTTCCAGCAGCCACCCGTTCACACCCGCGCCATCGCCGCGAAGGTCGTGCCACACGATCGGCTGGCCGTGGCCCGCGGCAAGCGCGAGCGCGGCGGTCCACGCCGGGTCCTCGGACCACGCCACCACCACACCCGGCGGCACAAAGCCCAGTTCCTTCCAACGTGCCCCGAGTTGCGCGGGCGATGGTGCGCCCCACGCGCGCGCGGCGGCGGCTTCGATGCGGGCACGCCGGTCGGCGTCGTTGCCCAAAGGGAGCGCCTGCTCGGGGGCGCTCCACCGCACGACCTGCGCCGGCGAATAGGCCCGAACGAACCGCGCGACCGCCTCGCGCGAAAGCCACGACCCATCGTCGATCAGCACCGGGTACCGCGCCTCAAGCGACCAGGCGCCCACCGCCTCGATGAACGATCGGCCATCGGGCACAACCACCACCCGTGAATCGTGCGGGATGTGCGTGCGAACCGTCGCCACGCGGATTCCCAACCGCTGTGCGGGCGACACCTCGCGAGGCCCGGCGCCGGCGGGCGCGGGGGGCGGCCCCTGCGGCGGCACGTGCGCGGCCGAACACCATGCAACGGTGAACCACGCCCCGGCAACAGCCGATAAATAACTCGGGAACGGTCCGCGCACATGCGCCATCGTGATCCTGCACTCCCTTCCGCGTACCTTCGACACCGGCCCCGAAGTCCGCACCCCTAGCCTACGAACCCGATCGGTCCGACGTTCTTTCATCTTTGCGAGCATCGCCGAACATGCCCTGGCCGCGGCTGGAACAGTTCCTGCAGATCGTCGAGCGCGAGTCGCGCGGCCAAAGCACCGGGTGTGCGCCGCGCCTGGCCGTGCCGATCGCGCTGCGCCTGCTCGATGACCAACTCACGCCGGTGCTCGCGTACCGGCGGCTGGTCGCGCCCGATGAACGCACCGCGCCCTCTTTTCTTCTCGAATCGGTCGAGGGGGGCGAACGACAGGGACGCCACTCGATCCTCGGCGCGCAGCCCGCGATGGAGGTGCTCGCCCGCGGCAACGACGTCGAGATCATCGACCATCGCGCCGCCGGCAGGCCGGGGCACACGACCCGCTCGCACGAGAGCGACCCCCTCGACGTGCTGCGCAGGATCTCGCGGCACGTCCGGCTGGTCATGCCGCCGCTGCCGCCGGGGCCGAGCCCCCTGCTGCCCTCATGCTTCCTGGGCGGTTGGGCGGGCTTTGCGGGCTACGACACCGTGCGCTACGCCGAGCCCGACAAACTCGATCCGCGCAACGCGCCGCCCGATGACCGTCACCTGCCGGACATGCACTGGGGGTACTACGACGGTGTGGTGGTGTTCGATCACGTGGCCAAACTCGTTTTCGTCGTGAAGATCGTCGAAGTGCAGGCGGGCGCATCGCCCGATGATGCAGCACTGTTCTACGGACGAGCGGTCGAATCGATCGAGGCCCGCGCAAGCGAACTGCAGGACACCACGCGCCCGATGCCCTCGGGCCGCATGGAGCCGCCTCCGGCGACGCCCTCCGGAACTCGACCGACGCCCGCAAGCAACATCACGCCCGAGCAGCACGCCGAGATGGTCGCACGGGCCAAGGAATACATCCGCGCGGGCGACATCTTCCAGGTGGTGCTTGGGCAGCGGTTCGAGCGTCGTTCCGCGGCGGATCCGTTCGAGGTCTATCGCTCGCTGCGCGCAGTCAACCCCAGCCCGTACATGGTCTACATGCAGGCCCAAGGATGCATCCTCGTGGCTTCGAGCCCCGAGATTCTCTGCCGCGTGCGGCACGCGGGCGGGCCGCCGCTCCGTGGCGAGAACGCACCGCAGAGCGGCGCGGCGCCCAGAGTGCTGACCAATCGCCCGCTGGCGGGCACGCGGAAGCGCGGCGCGACTCCGGAGGAGGACCGCTCGCTGGAGAGCGAGTTGCTCGCCGATCCCAAGGAACGTGCCGAGCACATCATGCTCGTCGATCTCGGCCGCAACGATGTCGGCCGCGTGTGCACGCCGGGCACGATCCAACTCCCCGCGGTGATGGTCGTCGAGCGATACTCGCACGTGATGCACATCAGTTCGACCGTGACCGGCCATCTGCGCCCGGAACTGGACTGCTGGGACGCGCTGCGCGCGACGCTCCCGGTCGGCACGATCTCGGGCGCGCCCAAGATCCGGGCGATGCAGATCATCGACGAACTCGAGCCCGTCCGGCGCGGACCCTACGGCGGGGGCATGGGCTACGTATCGCTCGACGGCGACATGGACATCGCGCTGGCCCTGCGGACGATGGTGGTGCCCACCGCGATGCACGCCGACGGGCAGTGGGTCTATCACCTTCAGGCCGCCGGCGGGATCGTCGCCGACTCCGAACCCGAGGCCGAGTACCAGGAAACGGTGAACAAGGCCGCCGCGCTGGCGCGGGCGATTGATGTCGCCGAGGCGGCGTTCCGTTCCTGAAGACTCGCTGCGCCGGCCGACCGTGGCGGACTACAGCGCCCCCTTCAACTGCACGCTCGGCCTGAACCCGCACGTTTTGGACGCCTTGATCTCAATGGGCGCCTTGGTCACGGGGTTCATGCCCGTTCGCGCGGCCCGCAGGCGCTTCTGGAACGTCCCGAACCCGACCAGAGTCACTTTCTCATCGGTCTTCAATCCGGAGGCGATGCACTCCAGCACCGCGTCCACGGCCTTCGCGGCGTCGGCTTTGCTCGTCTTGAGTTCGGCCGCCACGGCGTCGATCAGTTCACCCTTGTTCATCGGTCGCCTCCTCCGCACGAGCCCGCCGCGCGGCCGCAAAGCCCCCTGCCGCGCACGCATCGCTGAGTCTCCAGCCTATCACGCCCCCGGCGCGTGTCAAACCAATCTTGCCACCCCGTCCAATCAGATTCCCCGGCACGAGTGCCCCGGATGTGGCATAATTCCGCCATGACCGAGACCCGTGCCAAGCCCGCCCCCCAGACCGGCGACAAACCAAAGACCAAGCAGCCCTGGCTGTGGAATGTCGTGCTGCTCGACTCTGATGACCACACGTACGACTATGTCATACGCATGGTGCAGGAGTTGTTCGCGCACGATGTGGAGAAAGCGTTTCTCATCGCCGACCGCGTGAACCACGATGGCCGCGCGGTCTGCCTGACGACGCACAAGGAGCACGCCGAACTCAAGCGCGACCAGGTGCTCGCGTTCGGACGCGACCCCATGCTCACAACCAGCAAGGGGTCGATGTCCGCCATCATCGAGCCCGCGGAGGTCGGCGGAGACGATGGGGATCGCGGCAAGGATGAGAAGTGAAGAGGCGATGAAGCGCTGCCGCGGCCGCCCCGCGCCCGCGATTGCTCCAAAGTCCCCTTGCGTGCATTCGATCCCTTACCCCATCACCCCTCCCACCCCATCAACACCTCCCCGCTCATCCTCCAGACCGAACACCTCGACCCCGCCGCCGCGGCGTGGCTGGCCGAGCGCGCTCGCATCGTTGCATGCTCCGCCGATGACCCGCGCTTTGGCGCGCTGCTGGCCGAAGCCGATGCGCTGCTCATCCGCACGTACACCCTCGTCGACGATGCGCTGCTCGCTCGCGCCCCGCGATTGAGAGTCGTCGCCCGCGCGGGCGTCGGGCTCGACAACGTCGATATCCCCGCTTGCACCCGCCGCGGCGTGCGCGTGGTCTCAACACCGGGCGCCAACACGCGTGCGGTCGTCGAACTGGTCTTCGCTTTCCTGCTCGATGCGCTCCGGCCGCGGGTGTTTCTCGATCACGCGCTCGATGCCGCGCCGTGGAAGGAACTCCGCAAGGAACTGCAGGCCCCGCGCCAACTGTGCGACCTCACGCTGGGCATCATCGGCATGGGCAAGGTCGGCACGGCGATCGCACGCGTCGCCGCGGCGATGGAGATGCGGGTTCTGTATCACGACCTGGTCGAGATTCCCGCCGCAATGCGGGCCGGTGCGGAACCGGTGGCGCTCGACGCGCTGCTTGCGGAATCGGACGTGGTGAGCCTGCATGTCGATGCCCGCCCGGCGAACCGCGGGATGTTCGGCACCGAGCAACTCGCGCTCTGCAAGCCCGACTCCATCATCGTGAACACTTCGCGCGGGTTTGTGGTCGACGCTGCCGCGCTCGCGGCGTTCCTGCGGGCCCATCCCGCCGCATCGGCCATCGTCGATGTCCACGAGCCGGAGCCATTCGGCAACGACTACCCCCTGCTGGGCCTGCCCAACGCGCACCTCTCGCCGCACATCGGCGCGGCGACGGCGACGGCCAACCGCAACATGTCGTGGGTCGTTCGCGATCTCTGGCGAGTGCTCAGCGGCGAAGAGCCGGAATGGCCAGCGAACTGATTGCTGTTCTTGGCGGCACCGCTCTCCAGAGCGGTGCGCTCGGAGCCCCCGGCGCGGCTCCGAGGCAACGCCCCCCCCTCACGGTCGGGCTGCTTGTTCGGCGATCACTTCGCGTCAACCAACCTGGCGCGCCACTCCTCGGCTTTGGCGTGGTAGCCCTTGTCGGGCTCCGCCGCGTGCCAAGCGGAGTAGAGATTGACGAGCCCTGCTACACACTCGGTTGTGTCCTTGTGCGCCTCGCCGCGGGCTTGCACCAAGATTGGGTGGGCTTCAAGCAGGTTCGCTTCCGCGAGCGCGAAACGGTCGGCGTCGAAGCCGAGTCCCACGCGGGCGCGGGCGAGAGAGATGAGGACTGTGGCCAGACGAGGATCATCGCCACTCGTGAACGCGCTTTGCGCGTGGCGCTCAGCCGAGATCAGAAGCGCGAGCGCTTCGCCATGCCTTCCCATCGCGCAGAGCAGGTTCGCCAACTCCGCTGTGCACGTCACCGACTCACCGTCCTCGGCCCCGAACAACCCGACATTGCCCTCCATCGCCTCTCGCAGCAGAGGCAGCGCCTCCGCGAGGCGCCCCTGGTCCGACAGGAGATTCCCGAGATTGCTGAAGGATGACAGGGTATGTGCGTGACGGTCCCCCAGGATCCGTCGCCGACCTTCAAGCGCGTTGCGCAGATAGGCCTCGGCTTCGGACAGCTTCCGCTGCGCCATGAGCAGCGTGCCGAGGTTGTTCATGGCGGTCAGCGTCGATGCGTGGCTCTCTCCCAGCACCGCAAGCCGTCCCTCCACTGTTGCCCGCAGGTAGGGCTCGGCTTGAGAGAGTCGCCCCTGCCTCTGCAGAACGGTTCCCAGGTTGTTCAAGGACACCAACGTGCCCATGTGCGCTGGTCCCAATGCGCGTCGATGCTTCTCGAGCGAGTCCCGAAGGACCGTTTCCGCTTCGTCAAGCCGACCCATTTCCATCAAGAGGTTTCCCATGTTGGCGAGAGAGGTAAGGGTGAACGGATGCGCATCGCCCAGCACGCGTACACGAGTTTCCAACACCTCACGGAACACCGGCTCCGCCTCGGTTATTCGTCCCTGCTTCTGCATGACAACCCCCAGGTTGTTCAAGCACCGCAATGTAACGTGATGGTCGCTCCCGAGGACCCGGCGAGATCGCTCAACAACGTCGCGGAAGAACACCGCCGCTTCCGCCAAGCGCCCCTGCGACACTCGTATGGCTCCGAGGTTCGTCAGGCACTGCAGCACCACGTCGTGTTCCGGACCCAGCACTCGCTCGCCCACTGCCAACGACCGTTGGTAATAGTCCTCGGCATCTTCTATCCGACCCTGGGCGGCGCGCAGGAATCCGGCATTATGAAGCCCCATGACGGTTGCAGCGTGCTCATCCCCATGAGCGCGGCGGCTTCGCTCCAGCGCATCCAGCAGAAACGGCTCGGCCTCTGCCAACTCCCCCCTCATCTGAAACAACTGACCCACCTTGCTCGTCGAGTCAATCGCCAGCGGGTCGTCCTCCCCCAACACGCGCCTACGCGTCGCCAGCGCTGACATCTGCAACGGCATCGCGGCCTCGTACCGGCCGATGTCCTTGTATCGATCCGCCAACGCCTGCCGCAACTGTGCATCCACCAACGGCTGGTCCGCAAACTGTTCATCGATCGCCTTCGCCGCGGGACGCAGGATCGTCCGGTCGATCAACTCTCGCGCTGCATCCGTCGCGTTCACCTTCACCCACTGCTGCCGGAACGCGTCGACCTGCGCGATTCGCTCCTCTTCCGGAACTCCTGCCTTCTCCAACGCCGCGGCCAATCTCCTCGTCACATCCTCCGTCAGCCACACGCCCGCAGTGGTCGGATCGACTTGCGCGAGCATCTTCTCCTGGAAGTCACTCACCTGCTTGAGTTCATCCGCCCGCCTTCGCTCCGCCGCCTCCGCTTCCTGCGCCTTCTTCAGCGCCGCCGTCGTCTCGCCGATCTGCTTGGTCAGCCCGCCCTCAGCCTCCAGCGCGCGCTGGAGCATCAGCGACACGCCGATGATCCCCGCGACCAGCACGAGGAACGTCGCCGCGACGCCGCCGACCAGGACTTTGTTTCTTCGCGCGAACTTCCCCGCCTGGTACCACGTGCTCGCCGGCCGCGCGGTGATCGGCTCATCCTTCAGGTACCGGCGGATGTCGCTGCCCAGCGCTTCGGCGCTCTGGTACCGGCGCGTCTTGTCCTTCTCCAGCGCCTTGGCGACGATGGTCTCGATGTCGCCGCGGAGCGTGCGATTGATGCTGGAGAGCCGAGTCGGGTCCTCTTCGCGGATG
>JAHBXL010000024.1 GCA_019636495.1 Phycisphaeraceae bacterium
TTTCCCCACGCCTCACGACGCTCGCCCTCGGTCTCCTCTCACACGCGGCCCCGGGATTCACCTCCCGGGGCCGCTTTCTTTGCTTTGCAAGCGGGCGCGACCCGGGAACACACTACCTATCATTGTCGCTTGCCCAGCACGCCCCGTACATCCAAAGGTCTGCCGCGAACCGCACACCCTGCCGCGAAGGACAAGCCCGTGCGGTCGGTGGCGTTTGTCTCCCTCGGCTGCCCGAAGAACCTGGTCGATTCGGAGAAGATGCTGGGCCTGCTGGCCGAGGACGGCCTGGCGGTGGTTTCGGCCGATGCCGAACGCGGCGGGGCGGATGCGATCGTGATTAACACCTGCGGCTTTCTCGAGGCGAGCAAGGACGAATCGCTGGAGGTCATCCACGAGGCCATCCGCGCCAAGGAGGCCGGGAAAGTCCGGCGGGTGGTGGTCGCCGGATGCCTCGTGCAGCGGCATCGCGCCAAGATGCTCGAGTGGGCCCCGGGGATCGATGCGCTGGTCGGGGTGTTCGACCGCGACAAGATCGTCGAGGCCGTTCGCGGCAGCGCGCCCGCGCGCGAGCGGCTGGCGGATCGCGACGCGCCGAAGTACTGGATCGCGGGCAACGCGCTGGTCGCCGCGAGGGAGCGCGGGCTCAAGACGACGGGCCTGACGGTCAACGGCAAGGACGGGACGGGGATCGGGTACTTCGAGGACGACTCGGCGCGTCTTCGGATCACGCCGCGGCATTATGCGTACCTGCGCGTGAGCGAGGGCTGCAACCAGAACTGCGCGTTCTGCACGATCCCGTCGATCCGCGGGAAGATGCGGAGCAAGCCGCTGGACCGCGTGGCGGCCGAGGCGCGGGAACTGATGGCCGATGGGGCGTTTGAACTGAACCTGATCGGGCAGGACACGACGAGTTACGGCGACGACATCGGCGCGGGGATGGCGGGCGGGGGCGGGCTTCCCGCATTGCTGCGCGCTGTGTCGGAGACGATCGGGCGCGAGGGCGGGGCGGGCGGCGGCTGGGTGCGGCTGATGTACGCGTACCCCTCGAACTTCTCCGACGCATGCATCGACGCGATCGCGGAACTGAACTGGCTGGAACGATCGGGCGGCCGGGGCGGCTTTGTACTTCCTTATATTGACATTCCGCTGCAGCACGCATCGGACGCGGTTCTTACATCGATGCGTCGAAATGTCAGTGCCCGCCAGCAGCGCGACCTGCTCGTCAGACTGCGCCGTCGCGTGCCGGGCATCGCCATCCGCACGACGTTCATCTCCGGATTCCCCGGCGAGACCGAGGACGACCACAAGCGTCTGCTGGAGTTCGTCGGCGAGATGAACTTCGAGAACATGGGCGTGTTCGAGTACTCGCACGAGGAGGGAACGGTCGCCGGGACCATGGAAGAGGACCCTGCGCTGGCCGTGCCGGACCGGACCAAGGCGCGGCGTCGCGAAGAACTGATGTCGCTTCAGCAGAAAATCGCCTTTGCGCGAAACGCGGCGATGGCCGCGGAGTTCGACGAGAAGCGTCCCGCGGCGGGCGGTCGGCAACTGGACGTGCTGATCGACCAGTCGACACGCACGCGCGGTCGGAAGACCGCGGGCGTCGGCGCGGGCGGCGGGCTGTACATCGGCCGAACGTACTTCCAGGCCCCGCAGATCGACGGGGTGACGTTCGTGCATTCCTCGCGCGATCTTTCGCCGGGCGAACTGGTGCGGTGCGTGATCGTGGGGAGCGATGGGTACGACCTCGTGGCCCGGCCCGTGGACGAGTTGGAGCGGCGCATGGGGCTGAAGGTGCTCTCGGCCAGGGGCTGATGCCCCGCGCCGCGGCGGACGGGTGCGACGGTTGATCCCGGGCGCGCGGGCGTGCCGATAAACCCGTCGATGCTGCGCTCCGGACAGATCGTCTTCCTGTGCGTTCTCGCCCTGCTGACGCTCGGCGTGGTCATGGTCAACTCGGCGGGAATGAGCGTGGACCCGCGCGAGGCGGTCACGGTCAAGTCGATCCTGCTCTCGCGCTCGACGGTGTACATGGCGCTGGCGGTCGCGGCGATGACCTGCTGCGCCCTGTTGCCGATCCGGCGATTGGTGCCGCGGGCGTGGCTGGTCTCACCCGATGCCGTGCGACTCGACACGAGCCCTGACGGCCTGCTGGTCTCGGGGGAGTTCGCGCGCAACCTGCTGCGCACGATCCGCGAACTGTGGCCGATGTGGGTGATCGTGTGCGCCCTGCTCGCGGTGCTGGCGATGGTGTACATTCCTGGCCTGGGCCGGACGGTCAACGGCTCTTCGCGTTGGATCAGTCTCGGCGCGCCGGGGTTGGAGTCGATCCAGCCCAGCGAACTGGCCAAGTGGGCGCTGGTCGGCGTGCTGGCGTGGTACGGCGCGACGAACATGCACCGGCTGCACAAGTTCTGGCGCGGGCTGCTGCCGGGGCTGTGCGCGGCCGGGGCGGTCGCCGCGTTCATCGTGGTCGAGGATCTGGGCACGGGCGTGCTGCTGGGGCTGGTGACATGCGTCGTGCTGGTCGCGGCGGGAGCGCGGGTGTGGCATCTTGCGGTGCTTGCGCCACTGCCGCTGACGATGGTCGGGCTGGCGATCTCCACCAGCCAGTACCGGCGGGAACGGCTGCTGGCGTTCATGAACCCCTATGCCGACGCGGACGGCATCGGGTACCACATGATCCAGTCGATGGTGGCAGTGGCCAACGGCAACCTGGCGGGGCGCGGCCTGGGGCACGGATTGCAGAAGTTCGGCTACCTTCCCGAGGACCGCACCGACTTCCTGTTCGCGGTGATCTGCGAGGAACTGGGCGTGGCTGGGGCGTTCATGGTTGTTGCGCTGTACGGCCTGATGTTCTACGCGTGCTGGACGATCATCCGGCGCGAGCAGGCGGCGATGCTCAAACTGCTCGGGCTGGGCGTGCTGGCCACGGTCGCGATCCAGGCGATCATCAACCTTGCGGTGGTCACGGGCCTCGGGCCGACCAAGGGCATCGCGCTGCCGCTGCTCTCCAGCGGCGGAACCGGTTGGATTCTCACCGCGGCCTCGTTGGGGTTGATCGTGGCGATGGACCGCACACAGGACGGTTGGGCAGCGCCCGTGGTTGTCGATTCAGTTTCGGCCGACCTTGCGGCCGAGCCCGAAACCGACACGGCGGAGGTCGAGCCTGCGCCGATCGATGCGCCCTCGGACGAGACGCGATTCGCCCCGCCGGCACTTGCCGCGGCGGCGATTCCCGTCGCGCTTGCCGCGGCGGTTGCCGACGATGACCGGCTCTCGCGCATGGCGCTCGACGACGATGGCGAGCAGGGGCTGCTGTTTGTCCCCTCGACCGAAACTGCGCCACAGCGCGCCGACGACGACGACGATAACGATGACGAGTGGACCGAGTCGGACGATGGGCGGGTTCTCTCGGCGAACGACGGGGATGCCGACACTTCCGAAGCCGGGCACGATGGCGGTCCGGCCGGCGCGGAGTCGGAGATCGTCGTGCGAGCGGCGGATTCGCACGCGTTGAATGAACGCGCCGGGTGAATCGCGCGAACAACCCTTCGCCGGCACACCACTCGGCGGCGACAAACTCCGGCACCATGCAGCGTTGCACGTTCATCTTTGCCGGGGGCGGAACGGGCGGGCACCTGTACCCCGGTCTGGCGATCGCGCAGGAACTGGAGGAACTGGCCGCCGCGGCCGGGGACCGCGATGCAGCGCGATGCGTGTTTGTGTGCTCAAACCGACCGCTGGATGCTCGGATCCTCGGAGCGGCGGGCGTTGAGTTTGTCGCCAGCCCGGCCAGGCCGCTTTCGATGCGGCCGCTGGGACTGTTGCGGTTTGCGGCGGGTTGGGGCGCGGCGGTTCGGCACGCGCGACGCACGATCGCGCATGAGCGATCGGGTACGGAGGGCGCGCGGCGCGTGGTCGTCGCGGCGATGGGCGGCTTTGTCGCAGCGCCGGCCGTGCAGGCGGCGGGCGTGGAGCGTGCGCCGATACTGATGGTGAATCTCGATGCCGCGCCGGGAAAGGCGAACCTGTGGATTGCACAACGCGCGCTCCGCAGCGCGGGGTGCATGACGGCGGCGCCGGTGACGCACCGCCGCGCACAAGCATGGGAGAGCATCCCGCCGATCGTCCGGCGCGAAGTGCTGGAAGTGCGCGATGCCGCGGCGTGCAAGTCCGTACTCGGGCTTGATCCGGCGCGGCCGGTTCTGATGGTCACCGGCGGCAGCCAGGGCGCGCGGTCCCTGAACGAGTTTGTGCAGTCGTTCGCCGCAACACCCGATGGCCGCGGCCCGTTGACGGCAGGCTGCTGGCAGGTGCTTCATCAGACTGGGCCCGCGGGAGACGACGCGGCGAGGGCGGCATATGCCGCGGCGGGCGTGGACGCCGTCGTGCAACCGTTCACAACCGACATGGGAACGTGGTGGGGCGCGGCGGATGTGGCGGTCGCGCGCTCCGGCGCGGGAAACGTGGCCGAAGTCTGGGCGACGCGCACGCCGACGCTGTTTCTGCCCTATCCGTTCCATAAGGACGAACACCAGCGACACAACGCCCGAACGGTCGTCGAGGCGGGGGGCGCAATGCTGGGAAGGGACCGCATCGACCCCGCGGCAAACATCCGCGAGAACGGGCCGATGCTGCTGCGGTTGCTGACGGATACGGCCTTCCGCAGAGAAATGCGGGGGCGGCTGGCGGGGCTCGGTCCAGCGGATGGGGCGACTCGGGTGGCCCAGCGGCTTTGGGAAGTTGGGCAAACCCGCGACAACGGGGGATGAGGGCAAGGGCGGAGAGGTGGGAGAACGCGCAAAATCGACAACGCGCGGGCCGGACATGGTTTAGACTTGGGGCATGGAGGGAGAAGCCTCGGCCAATGGATCGACTTCGGGCAGCGGCAGCGGGCTGCTGTGCGTGCTGCTGCACCCGCAAGAGGTCGCCGTACCGGCGGACCTGCTGGCATCGCTGTCGAAGCGCATCCGTCGCGTGAGCGCGATGTCGGATTCGTACATCGCGTTTGCGGAGGTGTGCGCCACAGCACGCGAGCGGCGGATGTTCGCCAAGACGCCGGTCGTGCTCGTGCTGGTCGAGCCGATGCAGTTGCCCGATGCGGCGCAGGTGGTCGAGGCGGCGCGCCGGCACGCGCCCAACGCCGCGTTGTGGTGGTACTCCAGTGCGGTGAACCCACGGCTGCGCGCAGTGGCGGACGGCGACACGGGCGCGTGGGCGGCGGCGCGGCGGCGGGTCTCGAATCAGGACACGCTCGTGACCGGGCTGTCGGTCGGGGGATCATCGCGCAGACCGGTGTTCGGCGCGAACGAGTCGCCGCGGGTCGTCGTACGAAACTCGGGCTCGGGCCAGCGCCTGCGGCTGGTGGGCCATGAGCACGAATCGCGGGGTCCGGCGGGGACGCGGTCGCCCGGTCCATCGGCAACCAAGGGCGGCGAAGACCCGGGACACCGGACCATGACGCCCCTGCTGTCTGAGGAAGAGATGCGGATGCTGCTTGCAGAGCGGAAGTCCAAGCCGGCGGGCGGGCCGGGGCAGAATCGGAGCGATCGGTGAGCACTCGCCAGGACGATTCGTGGAACGACGGCGCGAACGGACGCGGGGCCGATGGCGTTCGTGTTGTGCTGGTCGGCGCGAGCGAACTGGAGCGGCCGCTGCGGCGCGTTCCCGGGATGGAACTGATCCGCGCGCGCGAGCCGCTTGGCGCGCTGGGCGAAGTGGGAAACCCGATCGACGCGGAGTCGCCGCTGAGCACGGTCGTCGTGGTCGCGCCGGGGGCTGTGACAGCAGAACGAGCCGAGAACTTTGCCGCGGGCGTGAGGCGGATCGACGGCGCAGCACGGGTGCTGAACATCGGCACGTATGCGCTGCGCGGCTTCGATGCAGCGCTGCCCGAGACCGCCGAAGACCTGGCACCGCTGGACCTGCTCAGCCGGCTCACGGGAATCGAGCAATCGCGCAGGATCGAGTCGGCCGATACGGTGGACATCGATGCCGACCCCGCGACGGTGAGCGAGGAGGTACCGCCGATCGGCGAATCGCCGTCGGAGGAGTGCGAAGAGTCTGCGGCCGCGACGATGCCGGAGGAGACCGCGGCGCCGACGGAGACCGAGCCCTCGGCCTTGGCCACGAGCCTGAACGGGCACGAACCCGGCCACGTCGAAGAACCCGCATCCGAGGATCGCTCATCGCTTGGCCTTGCGCCCGAGCCCGATGAAGCCGCCTCGCCGCCATCGACGCACTACAGCGCGTTCGAAGCGACCGAAGGTATTGCCGCGGCGGCGAAGGCCGAGGAACCGCTGCACGGCAGCACGCCGGCTGAGGCGGTCGCGGTTGTTGAGTCGGCCGAGGCCGCGCATGCCGAGGCGCCCGCCGGTGCCGCGCGCGATACGCCGACCGATTCTGTGGTGCGCGAGGAACTCTCACCAAGCCCCGCTGCCGCGCCGGGTGGCCCGGCGGACGCGGAGCGCGTCGTGCAGGCTCTGCTGCACGGGCAGGACCCGATCGAGGCGGTGATGGCCCCGCTGAGGGAGCGCATCGGCGTTCCGAACGCGGCGTTTGTTCCGGCGCGCGAGGGCGAGGACATCATGCCGCCGACCGGCGGCGTGCCCGTGCGGTTCGGCGACCGCACGCTGGGCCACCTTGTCGCACCGCGAGTGCCGCGCGATGTCGTGGAGGCGGAGGCCGCGCAACTGGGCGTGTGGATCGCGCTTTCGACACAGCACCAGCAACTCAAGGCCGCGGCGTTCGCGGATGAACTGACGGGGGCGTGGAACAGGCGGTACTTTGCACGGTTCCTGAGCGCGGCGCTGGAGAAGGGCCGAGCGCTCCGCCGGCCGGTAACACTGCTGTACTTCGATATTGACGATTTCAAGGTGTACAACGACAAGTACGGGCACGCGGCGGGCGATGAGATCCTGGTCGAGGTCGTGAAACTGCTGCGGAGCGTGATCCGCCCGACCGACCGTGTGTGCCGCGTGGGCGGGGACGAGTTTGTCGTGGTGTTCTTCGACCCCGACGGCCCGCGCGACCGGAGCAAGGAACAGGCGCCCGACGACATCATGCCGATCGCGCGCCGGTTCCAGCAGCAGGTGTGCGAGCACCGGTTCCCGAAACTGGCTGAGGAAGCGCGGGGCACGCTGACGGTCTCCGGCGGGATGGCGTCTTTCCCGTGGGACGGCCACGACGTGCAGACGCTGCTGGACCGGGCGGACGAACTCGCGCTGCAGAGCAAGCGTGCCGGGAAGAATGCGATCACGCTGGGGCCGGGCGCCGAACTGGTCTGCCGCGCGATCTGACCCCGCCTAGCCCGCATCGCCGACGAGTTTCCTCGCGGCATCGGCCGGGACCGGCCCCGAGCCGGGGTGCAACTGCCTTCGGAGCATCTCCCAGTATCTTCCCTCGCGCTGGGCGAGTTGGTCGTGCGTGCCGGTCTCGACGATGCAACCGCGCTCGATGACGACGATGAGGTCGGCGTTGCGGATGGTGCTGAGGCGGTGCGCGATGACGAAGCACGTGCGGCCGCGCATCAGTTCGCGCAGCGATTCCTGGATGAGCGCCTCGCTCTCGGAATCGAGATTGCTGGTGGCCTCGTCGAGAATGAGGATGCGCGGATCGGCCAGCAGGGCGCGGGCGATGGCCAGCCGCTGCCGCTGACCGCCGGAGAGTCGCACGCCGCGCTCGCCGATGAGCGTGTCGTAGCCGCGGTCGAGTCGCTCGATGAAGTCGTGTGCGTGCGCCGCGCGGGCCGAAGCACGGACCTGCGCATCGCTCGCGCCGCGCCGGGCGTAGGCGATGTTCTCGCGGATGGTGCCATCGAAGAGGAACACATCCTGCTCGACGATCCCGAGCAGCGCGCGGTAGGAGCGGACGTCGATGGCGCGGAGATCGGTGCCGTCGAGCAAGACCTCGCCGCGGACGGGGTCATAGAAGCGCGCGACGAGGTTGCACAGCGTGGTCTTTCCCGCGCCGCTCGGCCCGACGAGCGCGACGGTCGAGCCGGCGGGCGCGTCGAGGCTGACCGCGCTGAGGACCCAGTCGTCGGGCTTTGCGCCCGGATAGCGGAACCACACGTCGCGGAGCGTGACCCGGCCGCGAACGTGGGCTTGATCGAGTTGCACAAGCGTGCCGATCTCGGCGGCGGGAGCATCGGCGAACTCGGGCGCCTCGTCGAGCAGGTCCAGGACTCGGTCAAAGCCGGCCAGTTGGCTCTGGATGTTGGTCGCGCTGGCCGAGAGCGCCTCGAGCGGGCCCAGGAGCATGATGAGGTATGCCGAGAACATCATCACGTCGCCGATGGTGAGGCGGCCGTGCAGCACCTCGTGCCCGCCGTAGAGAAGCACGCCGACCGAGCCCAGGGGAATGAGGATCATCCAGACCACTTCCATCGCGCGCGACCAGACCCACGCGAGCATCTCCTGACGCGAGAGCAGGTGGTTGCCGATGGTGAACCGGCCCGACTCGCCGCGCTCCCGCGCAAAGCCGCGGACAACGCGCATGCCCGCGAAGGCCTCGGTCGCGTGCGCGTCGATGCCCTGTCGCGTGGCGCGGGCCTCGCGGTGCACGGGACGGATGCGGCTGATCCATGTCTTCTGGCTCCACCACGCGGCGGGGATGAGGACCAGCGCACCCAGCAGCAGCCTCCAGTCGACGAACGCGAGAATGGCGAGCGTGCTGACCAGTTGCACAACGGCGCGCCAGGGGTTGTAGAGCAAACTGAAGAGCAGTTCGCCTGCCTGCGTCGCATCCTCGCGGAGCATGCTCGCCGCACCGCCGCTCTTGAGCGCGTAGACGCGCGTGAGCGGGAGCCGGAAGGCGTGCGAGAAGACTCGCCGACGAACCAGGACGCGCGTCCGCTGCGCAAGAACCGTCATGCGATACCGTCCCCACACACCGACCGAGACCGAGAAGATGTTGATCACGGTGATCGACAACGCGAGCAGCCAGAGCAGGCCCATGCGGTCGCGGGTCGGCACCCAGTCGGGCAGCCCCGCGGGGCCGGGGTGGTCGGTCAGGATGTAGTCGATGGCCACCTTGGTTCCCGCGGGCAGCACGAGGCCCGCGAGCACCGAGAGCGTCACGGTGGCGATGCAGATCGCAACGGCGAGCCTCCGGCCGCGGAGCATCGACCAGAACTCGCGGAACAGTGTCCAGAAACTGCGATTGCGCCGGATGCGCCCGGGCGCGTTCGGGTCGCCCTCGGCGCCCTCGTAGTTGGCGACGGGCGCTGCGCGTGCGCCGCCCTTGTCTTGCGCGCGGCGCATCTGCTCGGCACGCCTGCGCAGATATTCGGCGAACCTCGCCCGGCTGGATCGGATGGCTCGCGGCGAGCCGGGGCCATGCGATGCGGGCGTGCCGTTGCTGTCGGTGGACATCGGCGCAATCGTACGCCGCGGCCAACAATCCGCAGATGCGCACCGCGCGACAGGAATCGGAACTCGCATCCGCGTACTGCGAAGCGCAGTACCGGGCCACCGTGGCCGGCGCACCGGTGGAGTTCACTTTCTCGCGTCGCGGCGGCGGCGCACTGGCCGCGAACCAACTGCCGCCCGGCGAATGGGCCATCATCGCCGCAGCGAACCCGTGGTCGCGACCACTGGATGATGCCCGGAACGCGGCGAGGACTCTTGCGCTGCGCGCGGAACTCGATGCGGCCCACGTCCGGTGGACCTGCGCGCGGAACAGCGCGCCCGATGGCGCGTGGGCCGAAGAGTCGCTCCTGGTCGAGGGCATCGGGCGCGATGGGGCGCTGGCGATCGGCCGCCGCTACGGGCAAGCCGCGGCGGTGTGGGGCGCCGGCATCAAGTGCGGGCTGCTGTGGACGCGAAGCGAACGATGGACGGTGCTGGGGGCGCAACTGCCGGGCGCCACCAGATGAGCCCGCGCCGGTATCGGCGCAAGCCGTTACACTGGGCCGATGCGCATCCCGTTCCACATCAAGATCCTGCTGGCGATGGTGCTGGGCATCGTCGTTGGGTTGATCGTCAACCAGTCGATGCCGTGGCTGACGCGCGTGGGGGAGCAGGTTCCCGCGCTGGGATGGGTGTTCGGCTTTGTCGGCTCGGTGGTGGACGCCGCGGGCAAGGTCTTTGTCCGCGCGCTGCGGTTCATCGCCGTGCCGATCATCCTGTGCTCGCTGATCGCGGGCGCGGCGGCGATGTCGGACTTCGGCAAGTTGCGGCGGATCGCGCTGCGGACAATCACGCTGTTCCTGCTGACAACGATGGTGGCGACCGTGATCGGCCTGACGCTGGCCAACACGGTGCGGCCGGGGAGGTTCGTCAGCCCCGAGGCGCGGGACGCGCTGCTGGCGCAGACCCAGACCGTCGCGCAGGAGCGCATCCGCGCTGCGGGCGGGGCACGGTCGATCGGCGAGACGCTCCTGGAAGCCGTGTCGATGAACCCGTTCGATTCGCTGGCCCGCGGCGACATGCTGCAGGTCGTCGTCGGCGCGCTGGCGATCGGCATCGCCCTGGCCTGGCTGCCCAAGGACAAGAGCGGGCCGGTCGTCGCGTTCTTCGACGGGTTGAGCGCGGCGTTCCAGGCGATCGTGACGTTCATCATGCGCTATGCGCACTGGGCGGTCTTCGCGCTGCTGGCCCCGATCGTCGCGGCCGTGGGATGGGATGCGATCACTTCGCTGCTCGCGTATTCGCTGTGCGTCATCGGCGGCCTGTGCGTGATCCTGTTCATCGAGTATCCGATCCTGATCCGGGCTCTGTCTCCCTACAGACTCGGCGAGTTGTTCCGCGCCATCGCGCCGGCGCAGGCGCTGGCCTTCAGCGCATCGAGTTCCGCCGCGACGCTGCCGGTCACGCTCAAGTGCGTCCAGACACTCGGTGTGCCGAAGGAATCGGCCTCGCTGGTGTGTTCACTCGGCACGACGATCAACATGGATGGGACGGCGCTGATGCAGTCGATCGCGGCGGTGTTCATCGCACAGGTCTTTGGCGAGCATCTCACGATCGCCGAACAGGTCGCGATCGTCGTGACGGCGACGCTCGCATCGATCGGCGCGCCCGGCATTCCCAGCGGCGGCATCGTGCTGCTGGTCGCCGTGTTGCAGGCGGCGCACATCCCAATCGAGGGCATCGGTCTTGTGCTGGCGGTCGATCGCCTGCTCGACATGGCCCGGACGGTCGTCAATGTCTCGGGCGATGCAATGACCGCGGCGATCGTGGGCGGGCGCGAGGGCGGGAGCGGCGGCTCGCAGAGCCCCGGGCCGTGAGCGGGCGGATTGCCTCAGACGAACGGGTGCGCCGACGACTCGTCCGGACATTCGCAGACGACCGCGGCCTCGCCCTCCAGTGTCGCCACAAAGCCCCATCCGCCGCCGCCGTCGCTGGTCTTGATGAGCAGCAGGCACTCGCCCTCGGGCAGGGCAACCTCCGCTCCGCCCGCCGCGGCAGAGGGGGTGTCGAACCCGTCCTGTGTGAAGACCTTCTCGCCGTTGAGCCATGCTTCGACTTTGTCGCCGCAATCCAGTCGAAGGAACGTGCGCTGGGCCCGCGGCGAGACGATCCGCGTCGCGGCGTAGGCCATGCCTCGCGAACCCGTGAATGTCGCTCGGAGATCAACCGGCCAGCGCTCGCCGCCCTGCACTCGGACCCACGGCGCGTGCGCATCGAGCAGCGCGCCGAAGCGAGCGCCGGCGCCGGCCGCGGCGTGCTCGGGGGCTGCCCGCTGCTCGTGGATCGGCTCGCGCCAATCCCATGCGAACGGCCCCGCCGCGACGAACTCGGTGATCGGCCGTGCCCGCGACTCGCCCACGCATTCGAGCACGCGCCGAGTACCGGCGATGTCGAACGTGGCTCGCGCGAGGCGAGAAGCCCGCAAGCCAACGGGCGGCTCGGCGAGCGGTTCGCGCGGCAGAGCGACCGGTGAGGCCTCGCGCAGCCCCGGGCGTACCTGCTCGACAAGCAGCCCGTGTTCATTCGCGGCCATGCCGGCGCTCGATGGCGCGCCGAGACGGTCGATGACTTCGATGCGCGCGCCGGGCGCATCGATCGCGCCGAACGGATCGCAGAGCCGGACCGAGTCGGCCCTGCCGACACCCGCGGGCGCAGCGCTCTCGGCCCAGAGGCCGATCCCGTGTGCCGCGGCGAGAGCGATGGAGCGCAGGCGTTGGCCGCTCTCACCGGACTGTTCGACCCATGCGGCGCGGCGGGCCCGTGCAGCGCCATCGCGCGCTGCCTGCTCGCGATCGTCCCACGGTCGAACGACGGACTCGATCACGGTCTTCTGATCGCAGCGCGCGTGATCAAGCCGGACTGTCCATGTTCCCTCCGCGTCATTGTGCGCGGAGTGCGCGGGAACCCCGTTGACACGGACCTCCTCGATGCCCGCGGCGGCAAGCACGAGCGTGACCGCGCGAGATTCGACCGCGCCGTCGAATCCGCGCCCCTCCGGCGGGCCGATGGTCAGGGTGAGGGTCATGTGGCGGTCGCCCGATCCGTCCCACTGGGCGGTCACTGGCGTGCGGAGGAACTCGCCGCGGCGGTAGTTGGTGGTCCGGCCATCGTCCTCGTGAAGGGTGCGCGTGTGCTTCGTTCCCGGCACGCCGGGCCAGAGTCGGACGACCAGTTCGCGAACGGGGTCGGTCGCGGGTCTGTGTGTGAACTCGCGCGTGATGATCGGCACGCCCGCCGGGACGAACAGCGGCACTTCGTCGATCGCCGCAGCGACCATGGCCTCGGCCCCCGGGGCGTAGCGCTCATGGGTGAACCAGTTGTACCAGGCATCGACGGACTCATCGCCGCTCGCCGCGGCGAGCACGCGCGGGAACCACAGCCGCGCTGGGGCGACCCGGTGCGGCCCGATGCCGGCGCAGGTCACGGGCGCAATGAGCAGGTCGGATCCGAGCGAGTACTGCGCATGAGCGCGGTGGGCACGTTCGTCGCGCGGGTGGGCCAGCCACGCGGGTCGAAGAAGCGGCAGGGCGTGCGACTCACACTCGTGGGCCGCGCCGTCGATCAGTGGCATGAGCGTTGCTCGCAAGGCGAACGCCGCGCGCATCGCGGAGCAGAACGCCTCGGCGTGGGTCCAGGGTCGGCGGTCCAGCGCGGCGGTGCGGGCCGAGTGCAACCGAAGAGCGGCCGAGAGCGCGCCAAACCAGACCCATCGGGCGGCACACTCCTCGTTCCGCGGCCCGAAGTGCCCGCCAATGTCGTGCGACCAGAAGAAGCACCCGGCATTGCCCGCGGCGACCGTAAACGGAACCTGAAAGGCGAGCATCTCCCAGCCGGTGTGTGCATCGCCGGAGAAGTGAATCGGGCGGCGATGGTCGCCGTTGTCGAGCCCGGCCCAGCGCGAGAATGACAGACCGCGAAGCCCGCTTCGTGCCGTGTGCTCGTGGAAGAGGTGATTCAGCCAGGCGAGGTTCGTCAGGCCGGGAATGGAGGGGACGTGCCGGTCCTGTTGCCAATCCACCCACCAGAAGTCGACTCCGCCGCATTGGCCATTCGCGCCGGCAAGTTCCGACGTGTCGGCCCGCGCGCACGATTCGAGCGGGCCGAGGACCTGCGAGAACAACGCGTTCATGTACGGCCGGTTCCCCGCGTCGAAGGCGATTCGCTCCCCGGTGTGCGGGCCTGCACCCTGGGCCCGCATGAACGCCTCGTAGCGATCCTCGCGCGGCCCGACGCCGTCGGCCGGGTGCAGGTTGAGCGTGACGGCAAGACCCTGGGCGTGCAGCCACACGACGAGTTCCTCCGCATCGGGCAGGAGCGAGCGGTTCCACGACCAGCCGGTCCACTCGCCGCGAGCGGAGGCCGAGTGCCAGTCCATGTCGAGCACCATCACATCGAGCGGGAACTCGTGCGTGTGATAGTCGGCGACAAGGCCGCGGTACTCGGCGGAGGAATGCGGCCAGTAGCGCGAGTACCACGAGCCCAGCGCGCAGCGGCGCGGCACAGGAACAGGGCCGAAGACGCTCGCCATGGCCCGCAGCGCGGCGCGATAGTCGCGACCGAACGCGAAGAGGTACCAGTCGGTGTTGCCATCGGGAACGCCGCGCCACGCGCGGGCCGCAGCCCAGTTGTCGACCAGCAGCGCGCCGCGCGAGTCGTCGACCAGCGCCCAGCCGCTGCGCGACAGCATGCCGCGGCCGATCGGCACGGGGCCGCGGAGGCCGTCCAGCGTTTCGAGCGTCCCGCCGAGGTTGGCATCGTCCGCATCGCCGGGGTGCCAGAAGGCTCGCGAGGCTTGTCCATCGGCGCCGCCCGCGAACAACACTTGCGCGGCGAGATTCGCAGGATGAAACGGCCGACCGTCGGGCCGGAAGTCCACTCGTGCCCGCGGCGTCGAGATCGTGACGGGCGCAGCGCCGCGCACCGCATCGGCGATGAACATGCGCTTCGGGCGCGGACGAGAAGGGGCGAGCAACGACGGCTCATCGACGAAACGCCCGGTCGGTGACCATTCGATGCGCACGCACTCGTCGCAGAGGACCGTGAACCGGGCCACGGGGGAACTCACGCACCGCCCCCATCACCGCCAAAGAGCGACCCTGAACCGGCATCGCGACCGGACCTGGCGCGTTTCAGGGGCACGCTCGCGGTTGGGGCCGGATCGGCTTCCGGCGGCGCAATACACGCGGCATCATCGTTCCGCGGTGAGTTGACCCGGCGCGAAACAGGCCGCATCTCCAGGTCGCCATCGGGGCCATCGGCGAGCGGACGCAGCAGCGCCTTGGCCGCGGCCGGTTCGGTCGCGAGGTCGAGCCAAGCGTCCCAGTCTCGGCGCGGCAAGATGGCGGGCATCCGGTCGTGCAGCGATGAAAGGAACGGGTTTGGCGGCGTTGTCAGGATCACGCAGGTTTCCAGCGGATCTCCCCCATCCGGCGGCGTCCATCGCTCCCAGAGACCGGCCATCGCAAACAACCCCGACCGCGATGTGACAAGATACGGACGCTTGCCCTTCCCGCCTTCTGGGGCGACTTTCCATTCGTAGAAGCCGTCGGCGGGGATCAGGCACCTGCGATGCTTGAATGCCTCGCGAAACATCGGCTTGGTATCAACAGTCTCGCTGCGCGCATTGATGGGCGGGGGCGGACCATCGCCCGCACCGCCAGTCTTGGACCAGAAGGGAACAAAGCCCCAACGAACGACGGCCAGTTCGTTGCCCCTGCCCTGTGCAACGGAGCGGACGATCGCCACCTGCTGCGAAGGCGCGATGTTGTACCTCGGCGGGAAGAGGGGCAGGTCACCCGGCGCGGCGGCGATGCGCAGCACCGATGCCACGGCGTCGAACGGCGTTGACAATACGTAGCGACCGCACATCGTTCGGATGGTATGAGTCGCATGCAAGCGGCGCGACGGCGAGCGGAAACAACCAAGGACAAATCCCGCGGCGGCACGGCGAGGCCGCGCTGGTCCCTCCGTACACTGTGACCGGGTGCGGTCTTCACCATGAGCGCCGACGACACCATCTCCCTGACACGCACGACCGACCTGGCCTTCGGCGAGCCGGGGCAGATGGTGACCGTGCCGCGACAGGTCGGTTCGGTTCGCCTTGAGCGGCAGATCGGCCAGGGCGCGATGGGCGTCGTGTGGCTGGGCACCGACGAGTTGCTGCGGCGACGGGTGGCGGTGAAGTTCCTGCTCACCGCCGTGCAGGGGCCGGACGACCCACGGCTCGCGGCGTTTCTTGAGGGCGCGCGGGCCGCCGCGGCGGTGCGACACGGAAATCTGACAAACATCCTGCACGCCGCTGCCGTTGAGAACGTGCCGTACCTCGTGATGGAGTACGTGGACGGTCCCTCGTTGAGCGCGGTGCTGCGCGGCACGGGCCCGCTGACGCCGCCGGAACTTTTGACGGTGATGACCGATGTGTGCGGCGCGGTCAACCACCTGCACGACCAGCAGCGCGTGCACCGGGATATCAAGCCGTCGAACATCCTTCTGGACCAGAAGGGCCACGCCTTCGTGACCGACTTCGGCCTGTCGAGGGAACTCTCAGCGCGCCCGGGCGCGCTGCGCGAGGGGGGTGCGCCAATTGCCGGAACGCCCGCGTACATGGCGCCGGAGATGTTCGAAGGACAGATTTCGGGGCGATCGGATGTCTACGCCCTGGGCGTGACAGCCTGGGAACTGCTCACCGGCAAGACGCCGTTCGGGGGCACGCTGGAGGAAGTCCGGCGGGCGCATGCCGAGTCTCCACCGCCAGCCGAAGCGCTGCGGGAGCGCGATGTGCCCGGACCGCTGGCGGACACGGTGGAGCGGGCCATCCACAAAGCCGCTGTCTTCCGGCACAAATCACCGGCGCACTTCCTTGCCGCAATCGAGTCGGCCTGCGGCGGCGCGGGGGCTGTCGATCGCGGACGGCAGTTGCTCTGGGACCGGATCATCCGGCACGCCGCGGGCGGGAGCAATGCGTCGCCGGCCGCGCCGGCATCGGATGCGCCATCGGGCCCGCCGCCCATGACGCCGGGCCAGACCTACTACGACCGGCTGCGGACGATCGCCGAGCAGAAGCGAAGAGAAGACGATGTGCAGGACGCCGCACGGCCGTCGACGAAATCCAATCCGCCGCCGATCGCGCCCGTGCAGTCGGCGTTTGAGACGATCGATACCGGGGCGCCGGTCTGGCCGGCGGTGGTCGGCTTCGGCATGGTGGGCATGGGCGCGCTGCACGCCATGGCGGGCCCGCTCGTGCTGTTCGGAGCGCTCGCCGCGCCATCGCTGGGCTGGTTCGATTGGACGACGTCGCGTCCGGAAAGCGCGGGATTGTGGATAACTTTTGGAATCGCCGCATCGGCGCTGAGCGCAGCGCTCGGTGTCGCGCTCCTGATCGCCGGCATCGGGGTGTGTACACAGAAGCGCCGCGCGGTTCGGTCGGCGCGCATCTGGGCAGGGGTGAAGATCGGGTTTGCGCTCGCGTGCGCCGTGCTCGTCTATGCCGCCGCGCGATCAGGGCAAACAACCATTGCCCGCACCGAGCCGGACACTGTGCTCGTGCTCGCCATCGCGCTGTTGTGGGACCTTGCGCTGCCCGCGGCGATCATCGCAGGCTTCGCGGCACCATCGGTTCGGCGCGCCGTCGAAGCATGGTCGAAGTGACTTTCGCGGATTGTCCGCGTGCGCGAACCTGCGGCGAACTTCCGCGATCTCGGCGCGATCTTGCTGCATCGAGAATGCCGCAACGATCACGGAAGTTGCGCGAACAGGCGGGTATCTTGTGCGATCAACACGCGATCAGGCGGACATCCCGAGCGCGTCTTCGATGCTGTACATGCCCGCGGGCTTGCCATCGAGCCATTTCGCCGCGTGAATCGCGCCAATCGCGAACAAATCGCGCGTTGTCGCGCGGTGCGTGATCTCGATGTACTCGCCCGGACCGGCGAACCGCACGGTGTGTTCCCCGATCACATCGCCACCTCGGATCGCAACGACCTGGTCATCGCGCAGCGCGTGTCCGGCGCTGCGCACGGCCGCGGCCAGGCGCAGCGCGGTGCCCGATGGCGCATCCTTCTTCCGGCTGTGGTGCGCCTCGACGATGGAGCACTCAAAGGCTGGTCCGAGAGCGCGGGCGGCATCGCGCGCGAGTTTTGAGACGACCGCGACGCCCAGAGAGGTGTTCGGCGCGACGACGACGGCGACCTCCCTCGCCGCGACGCGGAGGCGCTCGCGTGTCGATTCGGAGAGTCCGGTGGTTCCGACGAGCAGTGCGGCGCCGATTCTGACCGCCAGATCGGCGGCGGCGCGGGCGCCGTCGTCGGAGGAAAAGTCGACGACGACACGCGCCGAAACGCCCGTTTCACCGAGGTTTTTTGCGGTTTTGATCATCACTCCCGGCGCACCGCTCTCGCCGCCGATGCGCGGCGAGTCGGGCGCATCCGCCGCGCCGGCGATGCGCACCGAAGGGTCGAGCAGCGACAGTGCGATGATGCGCGCGCCCATGCGGCCGGTCGCGCCGTGGACGATGACGGGTGTGGATGAATCGCTCATCGACTTGCAATCTCCTGGAGAGGCAGTGTATGGTGCGCAACGTTTGCTCAAGCATTGTGCTTGAGCGCTCCGATAGAGGCTGTGCCTCTGTCAAGCGGCGAACGACAGCAAGTGGTGCTTCAGAGCCGCTCTCATTCCAAATGCTCCGTTGGGAGTTCGAGGAGAACATCATGGCCAAGAAGGCAAAGAAAGCAGCGAAGAAGTCCGCCAAGAAGTCCAAGAAGGCCTCCAAGAAGGCTCGCCGCTAAGCGCTGAGCGAGTCTCGAAGTCAGTCTTCCTCTACAGATCTACAAGCCTTTCGTATCCCGCCGCGAAAGCGGCGCTCTGAAGCACGGATCGGGGTTCCTGGGCGGTGTAGCCCGAACCCTGCTCGAAGCACCACTCGAAGCACGTCGGGGCTGGCCCACCGGGCCGGCCCCGTGCTCGTTTTGAGACGCTGCGCACCGCGACGGGTGGACCGCGCGGCCCGAGTTGTCCACAATCCGGCGATGTCCGACGACCCGAATGCCCGCCAAGGCCTGAGACTGCTCCGCCGCTATCGTGCAGCGACGCTGGCGTTCGGCGATCGGCGCGCCCACGTGCAGTTTGTCTTCAGCCCCGCCACCGGCCGCATCGTGATGCCGGTCGGCTCCGACGCCGCGGCCCTGGACGAGTTCACGCTCTACCTTCCCACCGAGAGCGATTGCGATGCGACCGCGCTGTTGATCCCCGCGCGCATCGAGCGGCCCGAGGCAGAGGAATCGGTCGATCGCTGGTCGGCCTATCACGGCCTGCCGCCCGGCGGCTGCGCCTGGACGAGTTCGCGAGTCCTCGGCATCAAGAGCACGGCAGATTCTGGCGACGCCGTCATGGATGAAGCCGCGCTCACGGTCGCCAACCCGCTGGGCCGGTCAGAGTTCGGGGTCATCCGTGCCGCGAACGCGGACCGCCCGCGGCTGACCCGCGCCGTCCACGCGATCACCGGGGCAAGCGTCTCCGGGGCGCTCTGCGTCGGCGTCGACGAACTTGGAATCGACATCCGCGCCCCCTTCGGCATCGTCCGGATCGAGTTCCCCGCCGCCGCGGCAGATGCCGCAGCCGCCGAAGCCATGCTCCGCGAGCACATCCTGGCACGGGGCGATGCCGCGTGAGAGAAGCCCACGCGCATCTCGCCTCGCTCGGGCAGTCGCTGGCGATGCCCTCGCTCGAATCGTGCCGCGGCCTGGCGGAGTGCCTCGATCGCGTGCGCGCAGCCGCCGCCGCGGCGGCACCGGGCACGTTCATCCGCCTCCACAGCGCGCGGCCCGAGGGCTGGCCCGAAGCGCGGTGGCCGAGCATCGGCGATCTGGATGCCGCCTCGCCGGACAACCCCTGCGTGCTGATGTCCTTCGATCACCACGCCGCGGCGGCCAATACAGCCGCGCTCGCCGCCGCCGCCATCGCGCACGGACAGTGCATTGAGCCCAACGGCGTCGTCGTTATCGATGCGGCGGGACGGCCGACCGGCCTGCTGCTCGAGGGCGCGGCGTACGCCGTCTGGGGCGCTGCGCCCGAACCGACACCGACCGAACGGCGCTTGCAACTGCGCGCAGCGCTCGACCACCTGCACGCCCTCGGCTTCTCGGAGGTGCACGACCTGCACTCGCAGGACTGGCTCGGCCCGGAACTGGCCGCGATCGAGCGCGCCGGTCACCTGCCCATGTCGGTTCACCTCTACCCGCCCGCTGCACGGCTGGAGGCCGACTTCGCTGCACGCAGCGACTGGGAGTCGTCTCGACTGCGCCTGGCAGGCGGGAAACTGTTCGCCGATGGCACGCTCAACAGCCGCACCGCGGCGATGCTCGCCGACTATTGCGACCCCATGCCCGATATGCCGCGTGGCCAGATCATGCTCGATGGCGCGGTGCTTCGAGAGCGGCTCGCCGCGGCGGAACACCTCGGCCTGCACCTCGCCGTGCACGCGATCGGCGATGCGGCCGTGCGCTTCGTGCTCGACGCGATTGACGAGGTCTCGCTCCGTCGCCGTGCCGACATGGCCCGAAGGCACCGCATCGAGCATTGTGAACTGATCGATGCCGCCGACGTGCCGCGTTTCAGCCAACTCGGCGTCGTGTGCAGCGTGCAACCCTGTCACTTGCTGTCGGATGTCGAGGCTCTGCACCGCTACCTCCCCCATTGCATCGACCGTGTTCTGTCTCTGCGCGAGTTGATCGACTCCGGCCTCCGACCCGGCGACGACCTGATTTTCGGCAGCGATGTGCCGATCGTGCGTGCTGATCCCGCCGACAGCATTCAGGCGGCCGTGCATCGCCGCCGCGCGGGCACGCCGGAGTCGGATGCGATCGCGTGGTCGCAGCGCATCAGCGAACACGAGGCCCGAGCCGCGTTCACCCCCCATCCCTCTCCCCATTGAGACCCACGCCCCATGCCCCCCACCTCCAAGTCAACCGCCTCCTCCTCGCTGGTCGCCGTCACCCGCGCTGTACCGGGCGAGGTGGACATCCCCGGCGCGGAGGTCCGCATCGCGCCCGCCGAGCCGCAGATGACCCGCGGGCAACTGCTGGAGTTTGTCCGCGGCAGCGCCGTCGTGGTCTCGATGTTCCACGACCGCATCGACGCCGAGTTTCTCGACGCCGCCGGGCCGCAACTCCGAGGCGTGTGCAACTTCGCCGTCGGCGTCGACAACTTCGACCTGGCCGAATGCCGGCGGCGGAGCATCGCGGTCACCAACACACCCGACGCCGTCACCGAGGGCACGGCGAACATCGCCTTTGCCCTGATGCTCGCCGCGGCAAGGCGCGTCGGCGAGGGCGACCGGTTCGTCCGCGCGGGGAAGTTCGAGCGGCAGGGGAACATCTTTCCGACGGGGTGGCTGGGCGTACACACCACGGGGCAGACGCTGCTCATCATCGGCGCGGGCAGGATCGGCCGCGCCGTCGCGCTGCGGGCGCTGGGCTTTGGCATGCGGGTCATGTACGTCGCGCGTACAGCGCACCCGGATTTCGAGCAGGCGCCGATCGCGGCCGAGCGCATCGAACTCGACGAGGGCCTTCGTCGCGCGGACTTTGTCAGCATCCACACGCCGCTGACGCCCGAGACCCGCCACCTGATCGATGCCCGGCGTCTGGGGCTGATGAAGCCCACGGCGGTGCTGGTGAACACCGCCCGCGGTCCCGTGGTGGATGAGAAAGCGCTGGCTTCGGCTCTTCGCGCGGGGGTGATCTTCGGCGCGGGCTTGGATGTGTTCGAGTTCGAGCCGCGGGTGCTTCCCGAACTTCTGGAGTGCGACAACGCGGTGTTCACCCCGCACATCGGCTCGGGCGAGCGGAAGTACCGCGAGTTGATGACGGCGATGGTGTGCGCCAACGCCCGCGCCATCCTTGCCGGCGAGCGACCGCCGAATCTCGTTGCGTAGCGTTGCCCTTCAGGCGCGATCCAGCAGACGACGTGCCGCGCCCGCGATCCGTGCGCAAAGCGGCGGGTTCAGCACGCCGTGCAGGCGCGACAGCGTTGCCGCATCCGGCTCACACTCCCACGGCTCGCCGATCAGGCCGCGCAGACACGAAGCATCGAACCGCGCGCCCGGGACGCGCTCGGGCAGGCGGATGGCACCGATGTTCGGCACCGCGCCCCCGCCGGCGCTCTTCTCGTGCGGCCAGGCGTCATAGAGCAACTTGGCCCCCCGCTCGCCCCAATGCACGTCCTCGCCGGTCCGCGCGGCGAACTCGGCCGCGCGTGCCGGAAGGTTGATGTCGTGCAGGATCACCCACGCCCCGGGCGCAAGGGCGGGCAGAACGCCGAGCAGGTCCGCCACGGGGTACGGGTGCTTGTGGCAGGCATCGATGAACACCAACGGCAGAAGGTGCCCGCCGCGCGTCCCAATCTCCCGCCCGATGTCCGCGGCGACGCGGCCCGCGTGGATGGTGGCGCGGTCGGCCAGCAACGGGGTCATCTGCCTCGCGGCGTAGCCCACCGGCACGCCCGGGTCCCAGTACACGTGCGACATCAGATCGAACGTCTCGACGCTCCACGGCGAAGCGCCGTGCACATCGGCCATCGCGCGGAGCAGTACCGCTGTGGAAACACCCGACGCCGTGCCCAGTTCAACCATCATCCGCGGCCGGATGGCCCGCACCATGTCCCAAAGGAACATCGCATCGTCGAGCAGTACCGCGCCGCGCGCATCATCAGGCGGCCTGTACCACGCGGCCAGCGCGGCAAGGCCGTCGGGGTCTTCTCGCAGTCCGAACCGCGCGGCAATCCGGTTGTGCGCGGGACGATAATCCGCCAGCACGACCTCGCGCTCCGCCCGATCGGGCGCGCCGACAAGCGGGCTGGTTCTTGGGATGGTGGGAGCAGATTCCACGGCCGGTGAGCCATGGTAGACAGCGGCGGCACCTGCCCCAGCATGAGCGCGGCGCAGCCCTTCCGGACCTACTCTTGGCCGTGCCCATGCCGCCGACGGATGCGACCGATGTTTCCGCCCTTCCGACCGCCGCGCCAGGGATGCGCGAGGCGATCGGCGCACTTGCTCCGACGCGCCCGGTACGCGTGGAATGGGACCGTTCGGCAGCGCCGACGCTGCGACCGATCCGGATCGCCGTCGTCGTCCCCTGCTACAACCGACGCGCTGATGCCGAGGCGGTGCTGGCCGATCTCGCGGCGGTCGAGACCGGCATTGAACTCGATGGCGCGATGCGGGCGATCGACCTCCGCGTGCTGCTGGTTGACAACGCATCGGACCAGCCGCTTTCGACGATCACCGGGCCGTGGGAGGGGAAACTGCCCGGCTTAGGCGGGCTCGCGCTCGAGCATCTGCGGTCCGACACCAACACCGGCGGCAGCGGCGGATACAACGCGGGCATGGCGCGGGTGTTGTCGTGGTGGAAGGACGGCGCGACAGACGACGACCCCTGGGACCCCGACTACGTCTGGCTGGTGGATAGCGATGCGCGCGTTGCGCCGACCACGCTCTCGCGCCTGCTGGATGTTCTCGAAGGCAACGAAGCGATCGTCGCCGCGGGGAGTGTCATCTGCGACCCGTTGACGGGACAGGCGTTCGAACTGGGCGGAAACCAGAACCCGCTCACCGGCCACTTCGAGCCGATGGTGCTCGGCGGGGCGGGCGTGACAGGCTCGCGCGGCGGGCTGGTGGATTGCGACTACGTCGCGGCGTGCTGCGCACTGGTGCGCACTGACGCGATCCGCGCGACCGGCCTGTTCCCCGATCGATTCCTGAATGCCGACGACGTCGAGTGGTTCATCCGTATGAAGCAGCGGACGGGCGGGAGAGTCGTGGGCGTGCCGGCCTCGGTCGCCATGCACCCGCGATTCGACCGCTTCCCGACCTGGACGCGGTACTACTCCTGCCGCAACGCGTTCGGTCCGCTGGAGGCCGTGGGCGCGGGCAAGTACGGCCGCGCGGTGCGGGCGTACCGCGAATCGCTCCGCGCTGTGCAGCAGGCGATCAACGGGCGCACGGACCTGGCGCGACTGCACGTGCGCGGCCTGGCCGACGCCGCGGCGAAGCGGACAATCGGCCCCGCGCCCGAAGGCACAATCGCCCTGATGCCGACGCGGCCGTGGAGCGCGCTGGCCGACGACCTCCGACGGGTTCTGGGCGACCGCGCAGCAAGCGCGACGCTGTACGTGCTCAACGATCTGCAACTGCCCGCCCCCGCGGCGAGAGCGATGCACGCGCAACTCGCCACGCTCGATCTGTCGCGACCGTGGCCGACACCGCGGCGGGAGGCCGGGATGGTCTCGTCGCTGGCCCGCGCGGCGTGTCGATTTGTGCTCGGCCCGCGCGCCACCGTTGCGATCGCGCCGGCCCGCGGCCGCCCGTCGTCGTGGCACGCGGGACGCTTGGTCGTGCAGGTGAACGCGCAGGGATATGTGCTGCACAGACCGCGAAGGCTCCATACCGCTTGGAACGCCGCGCGGACGATTGCCGCGTGCCTGTGGCATTCGGCCCGCGTCACGTTCCGCGAGCCCGAGTATGCCGAACTCCCCACCGCGCCCCAAGGCCCCGCCGTGCGTCCTGACTCCGCGGTCGGGCCCGCGCTGGCCGGCGCGCCCCGGCGAATGACCATCGCCACGGTTGTGCTGAGTTACAACAGGTGGGATGCGCTCCGCCGGACCCTCGCCGCGTTGATGATCGACCCCGCCGCGGCGCGCGGCGTTGTGGTCGTCGACAACGCCTCGACCGACGGCACGCCCGAGCGCGTCCGCGCGGAGTTCCCCGGGGTGCGCCTGATCGTGCTGGACCAGAACATCGGCGTCGCGGCGTTCAACCGCGGCGTCGCCGAGACCGAATCTGAGTTTGTACTGATTCTCGACGACGATGCGACCGTCTCGCCGCGTGCGCTCAGCGCGGCGGCGTCGATGCTCGAACGCAGGCCCGACCTCGCGGCCATCGCGCTGCACCCGCGGCATCCGCAAACGGGCCGGAGCGAGTGGCCCTTTGCTCACGAAAGCGCGACCTCCGACAACTGGCCGGTCATGGGGTGCGCCAATCTCGTGCGCCGCGCCGACTGGGATGCCGTCGGCGGCTACGAGGGAGCGTTCTTCCTCTATCGCAACGATACCGACCTGGCGTTGAAACTGCTCGCGGCTGGGCGCGGCGTGCATTTCGACCCTTCGCTTGTCGCGCTGCACGACACGCCCGCGGGCGCCGGCGGGCGAAAGAGCACGCGCTGGCACACTCTGGCAACACGCAACTGGGTCTGGCTGGCGCGGCGACATGCGCGCGGTTCGCTCGCGCTGGCCGCCGCGCTGCTCGGCTGGGCGTGGGCGCATCGGCTGGCGGGGCTGAGCCCGTCGCGCCAGTGGGCATCGCTCCGCGGCGGGTTTTCGGGCCTGTTCTCGCCGCCGCCGCCGCTGCCGCAGGGATTGGACCGGCCCGATGGGACGCACCTGCTGCGCCTGCTGAATCTGCGCTTCGGCACAGGCCGACGCGAGTAGGGCGCGATGAATCGACTCGTTATGGGCCGGTACGTGGGGCGCTGTGCGGTTCGCGCCGGTTGCCGCCGCGAACGGGGTGGCGGCGCACGGTGAATCGGTCAGGCTCTGCGCAAGAGATGGCGATGCTCCTTCCCGGACGAGTCCCTCGGGGAAAGGAGGATCATGGCGCGGAGTCTTCGACGCCTTGGCGCAGCATGCGGCCGGACGCGCGACGATGTCGCGGAGTTCTCGGTCGATGCGCTGGAGGCCCGCGTCCTGATGTTCGCGTGGACTGCGCAGGAGGTCTACCTGACGGAACTGGTCAACCGCGCGCGGGCCAACCCCGCCGCGGAAGGCCAGCGGCTGGGGCTCGACCTCGCCGCGGGATTGAGCGGCGCGGAACTGGCGCGTCTTGTGGCACAGGAGCCGCTTGCGCTCAACCCGTCTCTGACACTCGCCGCGCGGGCGCACAGCCTCGACATGGCGACGAACAACTACTTCAGCCATACCTCGCCGAATGGGATGAACCCGACGCAGCGCGCCCAGGCTCAGGGCTACGGCGGCACGGTGGGCGAGAACATCGCCGCCGGGTATACGAACATCGATGCACTGCACCGGGCATGGCTGGAGTCGGTCGGGCACCGCAAGAACGTGCTGTCGCTGCACGCGACGTTCGACTCGGACTTCCACTACGACGAACTGGGCGTGGGACTGGCATTCAACGCCGGCGGCGCGTACCAGCACTACTTCACGCAGAACTTCGGCTATCAGGGCGCCTACCCGGTGCGCTACATCCTTGGCGTGGTCTACGACGACACGAACGGGAACAACTTCTACACGATCGGCGAGGGCGCGGCGAACATCCGTGTGGACGTGCTGTCGGGGCAGACCGTCATCGGAACCTACACGACCGACGCCGCGGGGAACTACCAGATCGTTGCGCCCGCCGGCACGTACACCGTGAGGTTCACGAGCCTGGCCACGAACAACACGTTCGACCAAAGCGTGACGGTGACGACGTACAACGTCAAGGCCGATGCGTTGCTGGCGCAGATCAACCCTCCCCCGCCTCCCCCCCCGCCCGATGATGACCACGCCGACGCGGGGAACTGGGCAAACGCCACGTCGCTCATCACCGATCCTTCGAACGGCAACGCGTCGCAGATCGGCGTCGTTGGGACCTCGGGCGATTCGGACCTGTTCCGGTTTGTCGCGCCGGTCGCGGGCGTGCACACGTTCACGCTCAGCAACCTCGGCGCGGGCACGCTGCGTGTGCGCGTGTACAGCGCGGGCGGCGCGCTGCTTGCGTCGTTGTCGGCGACCTCCGGCGGCCAGACGCCCACGTACTTTCTGAGCGCATCGGTCAACCAGACGTTCTTCTTCCTCGTCGATGCGATCACGTTCATCGCGCCCAGCAACTACGTGCTGCTGGTTCAGGGACCCACCGGTGGTGGTGGTGACGGCGGGGGCGGAGGCGGAGGTGGGGGTGGGGGTGGGGGTGGGGGTGGGGGTGGAGATGATGGAGGCGGTGGTGGGGACGGCGGCGGTGGCGGAGATGGCGGCGGCGGTGGGGATTCGGAGCCCGGCGGGCCCGGCCCCGGCGAACTGGCCGAGCCGTCGTTGCCGATTGTGGGTACAACGCTGTCCGATGGGCGCACCGGGTTCGCATTCCTCAACGCCGCGCTGCGCCCGGTCTTCGCCGTCCGCAACAGCGATGGCACGTGGGAGAGCATCGACCTGCTGACCGTCGCGGGCGGCCTCGACGCCTCCAGCCGAGTCGTGTCGTGGACCGACACCCGCGACTCGGTCACGTATGTCGCCGCGACATCCGGCGCGGGCGTCCTGCTCTTCACGCAGCGCGTCGATGGCACGTGGTCGGCTCGCAACCTGAGCGCGGAACTCGGCAGGCCTGCCATCAGCGGCCCGCTCACGGTGTACTTTGAGGTCAACGGTCGGGCCCACATCGCCGGACTGAACCGCCAGGGCAAACTGCTCGACTACCGCATGCTGCCGCAGACCAACGACGACGGGTCATCGCGCTGGGGATTCCTCAATGTCTCCAACAACCACCTGCGCGCCCGCGGCAGAGCCATGCCCAACCTTCAGGGCGACCTCGTGTCATTCGTCACGACGAACAACACCTGGAACATCGCCGCGCTGGACCGCCAGGGGCGAATCCAACTGTTCTTCAAGCAGCGCAACCTGCGCTGGGATGTGCAGAACGTCTCGGCTCTTGCGGGCACACCCGCGCTGGTCGGAACGATCACCGCGTACCAACTTGCCGACCGATCGATCAGCATCGTCGGCGCCGCGGCCAACGGCAACTTCTGGCGCACCGGTGTCGCGCCGGGCGATGCATGGACCAGCGAGAACATCTCGCGCGGTCTGGCCAACAATCGCAAGCCCCGCGGCGGGGGAATCACCTCGGTCGTCAATGACGCGGGCGTGCCCTATGTCGCGGGCCTGAACGCTTCGGGGCGGATCGTCCTCTACCGCTTCAACCCCAACAACGGCCGCTGGGTCGTGACTGTCCCATCAAACCTCGCGGGCGGTCCCAGCCTCACCGGCCCGTTGACGCTCATGACCGGCGCCGATGGCTTGTCGCTCAGCATCGCCGGACAGGATGCCTCGGGGCACGTGATCCGCTTTGCCTGGAGCGGGGGCGTCGGCTGGGCGTTCGAGGATGTGTCGGTCGCACTCGCCGCGTAGGCCGTGCGCGGCCAACAATCGGCCATGCACAGGTTCATGCTCGTCGTAGCGCTGGCCGCGGCCGCGCTGGCCCTTCCCGCCTGCAACACGGGCGAGTTCCGCAGCAACGGCGACATCGCCGTTCTCACGGACTTCATGGCGGGCTCGTTCTCGAGCGCCAAGCAGGCCGAGAAAGACCCGGAGAACTTCCGCGACATCCGACTCGAGATGGCCCGCATCTGGCCCGACCGTGCCGACGGGGTATGGCTGTACGTCGAGCAGGCGGTCGCCACATCGCTCGACCATCCGTACCGCCAGCGGGTGTACCGATTGACCGCCAACGCCGATGGTACGCTGCGGTCCGATGTCTACACGCTGCCGGAGCCGGCGCTGCGCTTCGCGGGGGCATGGCGCGAGCCCGCCAGACTCGCCGACCTGACACCGCAGCAACTCGACCTCAAGGACGGCTGCGCCATCACGCTCACGTGGCACCCCTGCAGTTCGCTGTTCACCGGCACGACCACCGGCACCGGCTGCGAGAGCACGCTGCAGGGCGCGGCGTACGCCACGAGCGAAGCGAGCATCAGTGCCTACGGAATGATCACGTGGGACCGCGGCTTTGACCGTGCGGGCAACCAGGTATGGGGCTCGACGGCGGGCGGGTACGTGTTCGTGAAGCAGGGCGTCGATCGATAGCCCCGATGCGCTCAGACTCCATCACGCAGCGAATGCCGCCAGCATCGCGCGCCACTCGCCGTAGCGGTACTCGACCCCGTGCCGGTCGTGGATCGCACGGACCTCCGCCAGCAGACGCTCGTTCAGGTCGTTCTGCCACTGCTGCGCGGAACGATCGCAGAAGTACACGCGGCAGCCCAGCGGCTTGATCTCGTGGACGCCGCAGAGGTTTCCGCTTTGGAACGGACAGCCCGGGCCCTTCAGAACCGGGAGCGAGAGGGCCGCGTGACGATCGCGTGAGTTCACCACCGTGTACGCCGCTTCCAGGCCGGTCACATAGAGCAGGTGCCCCGTCTTCTCGAAGTTGCAGCAGCGTCCCGAGGCCCAGCACGCCGGGCCGCGATCCGCGATCGCGCTCGCCGCGGCGGCGTACACGGCCTCGAGTCCGGCACGGACTTCCGGCCGCGCCGCGGCCTCGATCCAGTTCCGCGCTAGATGGGCGTCGTCGAGCATGCCGCGCCTTCCTTCCGCACGGGATCAGATGTCGCAGGCATCGCGCTGCACACGGATCTGCACCAGCGTGTACTTCTTCCCCTTGTCAATCCCGGGGCACACGCGCTTGGCCCGCTCCCAAGCCTGGCGGCTCTTGATCACGCTCGGCCAGAACGGCCACGTGCGGCACTGCAGCGGACGGTCCTCGTACACCCCGCACACCGCCTTTCCGGGGACCGTGTCGCGGTCGAGGAACTCGCAATCCAACCCATGATCGGTGCGCTTCTCCCGGAGCGAGCGACCCTCGCTCGTGACATGCGTATGCCTCTTCGTGAAGTCCGCCACCGACATCCCCAGCCGGCGCGCCAGCGCGGCGATCTCGTCGTCGGTCACCAGCACATAGCCCTCCGGCCCCGAGCAGCAGTTCCCGCACATCGTGCAGGAGAAGCGCAGGCCCGTGCCGTCGCGCCCCGCCTCGGCGTCGGGAACGGCGAACCACTCCGGCTCGGCCGACCTGGCAGCACTCCGGTTCACGCGGCCGACTTCCCTTCCGGCTCAATGACCTTCAGTACGACCAGCGTCTGGTCGTCGTCGCGCGTGCGCGAGTTGGTGTGCTGAAACAGCGCGGCGTGCACGCTGTCCACAACGCAATCGGGCTCGCCCGTGCACTTGCGGAGCGCGGCATCCAGTCCCTCGGTGCCGAACATCTCGCGGTGCGCGTTGAACGCCTCCGTCACGCCGTCGGTGTACAGCACGACCGTCTGCCCGACCCGCAGCGCGACGTCGTGCTGCGCAAACCGCTCCCCCGCCGAAATCCCCAGCGGGATCCCGGCGTCGCCGTCGAGGATGCTCACGTCGCCGGAGCGTGTGTCCTTGATCCGCGGCGGCGGGTGTCCGGCCCGCGAATAACTCAGCACGCGCGTCGCCGGGTCGTACACGGCGAAGAAGGCCGTCACGAACGAGCGCTCCATCTCCGCCGCGGCGAGTCGGTCGTTGGCGTAGGCCAGCACGCGCGCGGGACCATCGGCCAGCCCCGGGTGCCCGTGGAGGATGGCGTGCAGCATCGCCATCACCGTCGCCGCGCCGGGGCCGTGCCCGGCGACGTCGGCGATCAGAATCCCCCACTTGCCGCCGGGCAGTTCGAAGAAGTCGTAGTAATCGCCGCCCGCCTGCTCGCTGGTGAGGTAACTGGTCGCGAAGACCAGGCCGGGAATGTGCGGGTTGGCCTTGGGAAGCAGCGCCTGCTGCACCCGTGCAACCTCCTCGAACTGCTGCTGCAGACGGTCGTTCAGTTTCCGGATCTGGTCGATCGAGACCAGGTTCTTCGTCATCGAGCCGAACAGGTTGACCGAGAGCAACTGCTGCTCGAGATCGGTCGCGCTGAACCCGTCCGCATCGCGCTTGAACTGGAACACCCAGTTCAGCACCTTGCCGCCGTCGAAGATCGGGATCGCCAGGCAACTCCGCATATCGGCAAAGTCGCTCCCGAGCACGGGGTCGTCGTGCAGATCAAGGGGGCTGATGATCCGCGGCTCCTCCGCGGCGATGAGGTCGCCGAGAAACCCGCCGCTTCGAATCGGAAGCCTCTCCCAGTTCTTCCATGGATCGATGATGCGGTGCCGGAACGGCCCACCCGGCTCCAGCACGCGGCCGAGCCTCGTGATCTTGAACTGGCCGGGCGGCAGGTTGCGGACCGAGGCCGAGACCACGCCGTCGATCGGGCGGATGCGCCCGATCCGCGCGCTGTACGCCTGCACCGCCTGCTCGGGCTCGGTGGCGCGGCTCACCTCCTCGAGCATCTCGAGGAGAATCGCGATCCGCAGGTTGGATTCGACTGGGGCCTCGGGCACGCGGGAGTGTAGGAACGGGGGCCCCGCCTCGAATCTCAGGATGCTGCGCACTGTCCTTCCACGCGCTCCCGCACGCCGGCCGCCTCGCCGCACGCCCGCTCGCCCTCGGCCCGCAGGCGCGACCGCTCGCCCTCGTCGGCGACCAGCGACAAGTTGATGCGCACGTTCCACCACGCGCTGCGCGCTGCGGCCTCGGCCAGCACCGCCGCGATCGCCAGATCGGACCGCAGGTACGCGTTGCTCTTGCCCGCCAGCGACTCGCTCATCCGCAGCACCTCCATGCACACGGCCATGGCGGCCCTCGGCGCGGCCACCGCCGCCGCCGCCGCGCCCCCCCACTCCGCCCTGCGCCGCGCATCGGTCTCGGGCAGTTTCTGCAACTCGTTCACCAGCGCATACGCCGCGGCGTCCTCATCGGCCAGTTGCAGCAGCATCGCGCGAGCCCGCAGCAGCGCGGCCGCGGCGGATTCCAGCAGCGGCTGGTGCTCCGCAAGATTCTTCTTTCCGATCGAGTATGCCACCACCATGTGCGCCAGGGCCGCGGCCGTCGCGCCCGCCATGCACGCCGCCGCGCCTCCGCCGGGCGCAGGGCACTTCGCGGCGAGCAGGTCGAGAAATCCGCCGACGCTTTGTGTCGCGAACTGTGCCATGGGGCCTCCGTGCTCACAGATTATGCAGAACGCGCGCATCGCGACATCCGCGCCGTACGCCGAAGTGCGCCCCGCCCGCTTCTCAAGTCCCTATCGTCTCTTCATGGTGGTGCTGTTCGACGGCAACTGCGGCCTGTGTACACGTGCCGCGGCACGCCTGAAGCGGTGGGCTGCCCCGGATGCGATCGAGTGCGTGTCGTTCCGCGAACCCGGTGTGCTGGAGCGGTTCCCCCAGGTGTCCGCCGCGGCGTGTGAACAGGCGATGCAACTGGTTCTGCCCGATGGGCGGGTCGTCTCGGGCGCGGAGGTGGTGTTCCGCGCGCTGGCGACACGCGGGCTGTTCCGCCCGTTGCTGTGGGCGTACCGCCTGCCGGGCGCGCGGCACGCGATCGATGCGACGTACCGCCTCATCGCGCGGAACCGGATGCGCTTCGGCGGCGCGGCCGCATGCGGAACTGGCCAGTGCGCGCGGAACGGGTGAAGCGGTCCGCGCCCGCCGCGGTGCACATCAACAACCCGCGAACCACGCCGTCAGGAACGCGAAGATCGCCGGCACGCCGGGTGTGCCGCCAAAGGCGTACGCAGCGGGGTCGTTGGCGAACCACGCGGTGAGAAACGCGAAGATGTCCGAAACCGCAACGGTTCCATCCAGATCGAAGTCCGCCGCGCACAGCACCCGCATCTGCCGCATCATCTCGTGGTCTTCGTGTTCGAGAATGTGGCAGTGATAGGGGAACAGCCCGGTGTAGTTCTCGAACCGCGCGATCACGCGGGTGATGTGGCCCGGCGATGCCTGCACGGTGTCCTTCCAGCCGCGCTCGGAGGGATCGGCCGGCACGCGCGGACCGATCGGCTGGCCGGTCACGGTGTCGAACTCCTGCCGGTCGAGCACCTGGACGGCGACCAGGTGCATGTGCATCGGGTGTACGACGCCGGAGACGTTCCGCCACGCCCAGATCTCGGTCGTCCCCAGCCGCGGGAACTCGGTGATGTCGTCCCACATCAGGCCGTTGATCGTCCACAGCCCGTCGTGATGGCCGGCGCAATGCGTGTTGGGAACTTGCCGCAGATCGAAGTCGCGCTGGAGAATCGCCTCGGACTCGGCGATCGTGGGGACGGCAACGAGTTGGCCCGGCACAGGATCGGTGTGGCCGGCTTCGGCGCCGACGATGAACTTCATGATCTGCGGGATATCAGGGCCCGCGCCGCCAAAGGGGAATGGCGAGGGCGCGCTGTTGTTGAGGATGATCTCGGTCCCCGGGGCGAAGTCGGCAAAGTCGATGATGACCTCCGCGCGTTCGCCGGGCACGAGCACGAGCGAATGGCTCGCAACGGGCGCGGCCATCAGGCCCAGGTCGGTGCCGATCTGCAGCATGGTCGCGTCGTTCGACAGCGACAGGTCGTACGCGCGTGAGTTGGAGCCGTTGAGCAGCCGGAAGCGGTACTTGCCACGCTTCACGTGCATGTACGGCCAGACCTTGCCGTTCACGAGCGCTACGTCGCCGAAGAAGTGATCGTGCCACATCTCCGGGTAGCGCAGCGAACCATCGGGATTGAACGACCGGTCCTGGATCGCCAGCGCGACTTCAAACTCTCCCGCGGGAAGGCCCAGCGCGCTCTCCTCATCGTCGCGGAGAATGTAGAAGCCCGCCAGCCCCATCATGACATTCAGGCGCGTGATCCCCAGCGCGTGGTCGTGATACCAGATGGTCGCCGCGGGCTGGTTGTTCGGGTAGGTGTAGACCGGCGACTGCCCGCCGGGCCCGAAGGTGTGCTCCGGGTAGCCGTCGCTGTCGGCCGGGACGTGCCCGCCATGAAGGTGCACGACCGTGACCGGTGTCTGGCCCGTCACGTCCGGACCGTGAAGGCATTCGTCCACCGGCAATACGTGGGTGTTCCGGTGGACACCGGTCTCGAGCACACGCAGATCGTTGATCCACGTGACCGTCACCGGCATGCCGCGCCGCGCTTCGATCGTGGGCCCCGGGTACGTCCCCGCGTAGCCCCACACTCGCGTCGGAGGCAGATCCCGATGCAGGTGCTGGGCGACCTCGACCATCGCGATCTCGTAGTGCGCCGATCCGCCGGGCACGCCCGTTACGGGCTGCGCAACCGCCGGACGCGGCAGTTCATCCACAAAGGGCGTCAGTTGCACGGGGCAACTCACGGAGGCGCACGACACGCCCGATCCGTGAAACGTTCCCCCCTGCGCCGCGCAGGCGGACTCGCTGGCCAGCACGCACACACCGGAAGTCTGGCAGCACGCGCCCGCGGGCTGGGGCGGCAGATAGACCACCGTCAGTTGCGGACGGTTCGCCACGGTGGTCGATTGGCGGCTGCTGTAGCGGCGCGTGTTGCTCGAACTGCCCTCGTCGCCGCGGATGATCCACCCGGCGTTGGGCGCGGCCGCGTTCACCCACGCCTGCACGTCGGCGATCAGACCGGCGCCGGTGAAGGTGTAGAACCCCGTGGTCGCCGGGATCATGAGCATCGCGCTGTTCGCCCCGCCGAAGTCGCCGCCGGGCGTGCTCCAGAACACAGTGCTGTGATACCTGTGCAGCCAGGTTGCGTCCCCCGTGGTCGCCGCGCCGCCGGACCCTTCGTTGCCGCCCGCAAGCGATGTTCCCTCGCCCCAATCGGCCAGCAGCCGGTGTACGGTCGCGTGCACGGTCGATCCCTGCGCCTGATTGCAGTGCATCCGCAGTTGCACCGATTGCACCGATGCTCCGGACGGGATCGTCGAAACATCGAACGCGATCACCGCGCGCCGTCTCTGCCCGCTGTTCTGATTGCCCGTGTAGAGGTGCGTCCCCAGCGCGTTGCTCAGCGCGCCCGCGGCGTCCTCGTAGAGCGTGTTGTCCTTGGCCGCCTCGAGAACAAGCGTGATCGGCTGGACCTGGCACGGATTCGGTTGGCAAGCGCTCCCCGGGCCCTGGAATGCCCCGCCCATGCCCGTGCAGGCTTCGGGCGTCGCGATCATGCACGACGCATTCGCCATGCAGCACGCCCCCGAGCCCGCCGGAAGCACCGTAACGGTCCCCGCCATCCCGCCGGCGGTCTGGTCGCCGTTGTCAAATCCGTGCGGGCGGCAGTAGTACCACCATGTCCCGGCGTGCGTGAACGTGTGCTCGAACACCGGATTGGAAGAGGTGATCGGCGCGTCCCATTGCTCAGGAGTTCCGGCAACGGCCGTGGTCGTGTGATTGCCCTGCACGTGCACCCAGCGCACCGTATCGCCGACGTTGATCACCGCGTCGACCACGGGTCCGGGCGGCTGGTTGATGCTGAACTCAAGATTGAAGACGTAGACCACGACCACGTCCGCGCGGACCACCAGCGAGAGCATCAGGCTCAGTACGAGCCCCAGCAGGTTCGTTCGATTCATGCCGCGGTCCTCCTTCGGTGCAGGGTTGCCCGATGAAACAAGACTTCATGATAAGAATATCGTTATATCGCTTTGTGGCAAGGCCCACGACGAAATCGGACCCCGTGTGGAATCCGAAGTCTCTATTTTGCAGAGATTTACGTGCACACCACCGGTGAGCGTACCCGTCAGATTCAGGGGCAACCCGCGAACCACGCCGTCAGGAACGCGAAGATCGCCGGCACGCCGGGCGTGCCGCCAAAGGCGTACGCGGCCGGATCTCCCGCAAACCACGCGGCGAGGAACGCGAAGATGTCCCCCACCTCGCGCGTGCCGTTCCCATCGAAATCGGCCGCGCACGGCATGGGGATCGTCGCCACCCAGGCCTCCTGCTGGCCATCGGGATTGATGCCGAAGCCGACAATCACCGTGCCATCGTCGCTCATGGCCGTTGCGCTCTGCAGATGCCAGAGCGACATGCTCACTCCACCATTGAGCAGCGCAGCGCGGATGGAGATCGCCGGCGCGCCGGCATTCCACAACATCGCCGTATTGCCCGACCCGCCGAACAGGCATAGCCCGACCGCGCGCCGGCCCCCATCGGTGACGGCGAACGATCCGCCCGAGTCGAACCCCGGTGGAATCTCCAAGTCGGTGCGCCCGCCGTCGGCGCTCCACAGGAACGGCTTGCTCAGGCCGAACTCCGTGAACGAGCCGACAACGGTGTGCCCATCGGGCGAGACACCGCGCGCAATGCCCGACCATTCCGCCGCGGAAATGTCCACCATCCCACCCGCCTCCGTCCATCGCCATGGACGATTCGCAAACATCGCATCGTTGGCATTGCCGACGATGACCGATCCATCGCTCGAGCACGCCCGCGCGATGGTCTGATGTCCGGGCCCGGCGACGACTCCCGGGATCGTGCCCAGACTCACCATGCCGCCATCGGGCGTCCAACGGAACGCCCGCGTGATCGGCAGCGGCGGCGGAAAACCAATCTGGTTCTCGAGGAACTCGCCGCACGCCACACCACCATCCGCGCTGCACGAGTACACCACGCCGCTGTAGCCCATCGCGGGGTACGGCATCGGGATCGGGCTCGGACACGCGGGCGTGATGCACCACGACACCGGCTGGCGGAAACCACTCGCGTTGTTGGCATCGCCGAACGCAGTCGTCGCGGCGTTGTCGCAGGCGCGCGCTTCAGCCGTCGCGCCCGCCGCGAGTGATGGCAGCATGACCGGGCCAACCCACCCCGATTCGCCGAGCATCCATACCACCGCCACCTCCGCGCCGTTGTTCGAGCGACCCACGATCACTCGGCCGTTGGCCGACACCCCGCTGGCACGGCTCGAGAACGCGCCCCCGGGCAGTTCTCCCAGCGGGGTAAACGAGTGCGCAACCTGCCCACCCGCCGCGCACGCGAACAGGAAGGACAAGAGCACGCCACCTTCCACCAACCTGCGGACTTTGTGCATCGTCGGGCTCCGATACCCCATGCAACAGCCTACCGCGCGGGAAAGGCCCGGGCCAGCAATGCCGCATACGCGCCCGCAAGAAGTGGAGCGACCACGTCGCTACGGACACCCCGCAAACCACGTGTCGAGAAACACCAGTATCGCCGACACGCCCAGCGAGCCGCCGAAGAAGTACGCCGCGGGCTCGCTGTTGAACCACGCGGCGAGGAACGCGAAGATGTCCGACACCTCCACCTCCCCGTTGCCGTCAAAGTCCGCCGCGCACGGAACGGAGACGGCCAGGTCCGCCGCGTTGCTCTGCGTGCCCGAGCATGCGTTGGCGACGGTGACGCGGTAGGTGCCGGCATCGGAGGTCTGCACGCCGGTGATGATCAGCACCGGACTCGTCGCCCCGCTGATGCGCCCGCCGTTGACCACCATCGCGCCGTTGCGCGTCCACTGGTAGGTCTCCGCGCCCGTCGCCGCCACGGCGAACACGGCGGTCTGCCCCTGTTGGACACTCTGCGGCTGCGGCTGCATGCTGATCGATGGCCCCTGCACCTCCCCGCTGTTGCGGAAGTTGGCGATCGTGTACGCCGCGAGGTTGATCGACTGCGCGTTGTGTGCCGAGTTGGACTGGCCGGGCGGGATGCCCGTCGGGGTCCCCTGGTGCAGCACGTCGGGGTTCGAGAACCGCGCCACGCGCGAGCCGGGCGAATACGCCATCACCGAGCGGTACGTGGTGCCGTTGGTGCCCACCCAGCGGTGGCCATATGAATACGAGTACAGCGCGCTCCCCGCGTTGTCGCGGTCGTGCGCACACCCCATGTTGTGCCCGAGTTCGTGTGCGAACGTGAGGTTCCCCACCGCGCACGAGTAGTGTGTCACGCTGAACGCCGACGTCGCGAACGACGGCGAAAGATTGGTCATGAGATACGCGATCCCGCACGCGCCGGAGTTGGCGTTCAGCAGCGCGACCATGTCGGCGTTGTACTGGTTCCGCAGCGCGTGCACCTCGTCCATGTGGCCATCGCTGGTCGATCGCAGGCGCGACAAGTCCTGGCTGAACCCGCTCCCCTCTGCGTAATCCACCTCGGCCCGGTGCGCAAGCCGCAGGCGCGTGGCGATGCCGCTCTGCTGGTAGGCGTTGTTCGCCGACGAGATGCACGAGTTGCACATCGCGATGATCGCGTTCGTTCCGCCCGCGCCGCTGCGCGCTGCGGGCGTGTAGACGATCAGCACGTCGATCCACTCCCCGCTGTCCGGGCAACCGCCGCGGAGCGCGAACCCGCCATCATCATCGTCTTCGCCCGGCCGCCACACCTGCTCACGCCCCGTCGCACACCGCGGGAACTTCGCGCTGTTCAGTTCGCGCGCCCACGGCACGCCGTCGGGCGCGGGCCGCACCTCGAACGCGCGGCCATCGGCCGTCCACAGGTTCAGCACCATCGCGTCCTGCTCGACGCTCAGCACGAACCATCCATCGCCGCCCGCCGCATCGCGCGGCAGCGCGCCCGTCCACGTGAAACTCAGCCCATCGCGGAACTCCAGAGCATCGAACCGGGCCTCGATCCGGGCATCATCGAACAGGTTGAACACCACGCCGTCGCCCGCGACCGCCGCGGCGAGCAGGTCCATCCGCACTCCCACCGGCCGCGCACGCTGAACCGTCGGCTCGGTCGGCCGCGCTGCGCCCGCTTCGCCGGGTACGAACAACTCCTGAATATCCGCCGCGACGGGCTGCATGGCCCCGCACACAATCACGCCCAACGCCAAAACGCCGCACCAGAGTGCCCGCATATCCACGCCTCCTGCCATCCGCATTGCGCGGCCACAGACCCAGCCCGAAAGGGCCTTTGCCGAATACTGGCTGTTCGCGTCCGGGGGGCGGTGGTTCCGATGGTCCCACCGGTTTTTGAGGCCGATCGACCCCGGGCCTTCAACCGCACCCCGCGAACCACGCCGCGAGGAACGAGAAGACATCCCCCACTTCGACCCCGCTCGCCCCATCGTAGTTCGCGGCCGGATTCCCCGCGAACCACGCGATCAGGAACGCGAAGATGTCGCCCACGTTCAGCGCGCCGTTGTGATCGAAGTCGGCCGGGCAGGCGCGCTCGAAGATGTACAGCCGCGGCGTCTCATCCACGATGAAGATGACGCCCCGCTCATCGATCGCGATGCCCTCGGCCGTGGCGGAGATGCCGGCAAGGTCGAGCGTCTGGAGCACGACGCCCGCGCGCGTGCACTTCACCACTCGCGCCGACTCCTGGCTGATGATCAGCAGATTGTCCTGGTCGGCCGTGCCCACCAGCGAGGGCACGGTCGAGAGCACGGCGATGTCGGCAAGATCGAGCAGGCCGAGCGAGGCGGGGAAGAACTGGTCGATGACCGTCGCCGAGTTGGTGCCGAAGTCGGCGATGACGCGGAGCACGCGCTGCGGCGTCTTCTCCTTGACGGCGAAGAACAGGCCGGTGCGCGGCTCGAACGCGATGCCCTCGATGCCGCTGTTGCCGGTCTCGGGGCCGAGCGAGACGAACGGGAGAGTCGCCCGAGACACCGAGCCGAACCTGACATACGAGAGTTCGTAGAGGTTCTGCAGACGCTCCTCGGCGACGACGAACCGACCGTTGCCGGTGTAGGTCAGCCCCTCGGTATCCTGAAACCCGCTGAAAGTCATCGCGCCGAGGTATGCCCCGGCACGCGTGAACTCGCCGATGCCCAGGCCCTCATCGCCGATGATGTAGAGGCGGCCAGTGTCGGGGTTGTACGCGATGGCCGAGGCCTCATCGACAAATGTCGGCAGGTTCACCGTCGCGGCAAGGCGATACTCGGACAAATCAACACGCGCCACCTGCGCCGCGGCGAACTGCCGCGAGAACTGACAGAGACAGGCCGACAATGTGAAAGCGATCGCTCTGTGCATGAGGGGTTGCCAGCATACACCCGCCGCGGCGGAATCCCAACGGGATTCACGCGGTTGGACAGGCCGCGGGCGATGCGCGCTGCCGACTGGTGCGGCGATGCCTGGGTCGGCATCGAGGACATCTTCTGCTTCCTGCAGGACTGGTTCATGGACGAGCCCGCGGCGTGCCAGTTCGGAGGGACGCCGGGCGTCGCCGCGATCTACGCCTACCTGGCCCACTGGTTCGCGTTCGGCGTGGGGCCGTGCGAGGAAGAGTGAGGTGACCGGCTGAGCAAGAGTGCTCTTATGTCGCTCTCATACGCAACTGGGCCCCGCTTCCAGTCAGGAGCGGGGCCCTTTCTATGTGAGACGAGAACTTCCGAAACTCACGCGGTGCGAGGGCTCAACGCCTTCGCCGCGGGAGCATCGCGAGTGCGCCCACCCCTAGAAGCGAGAGTATCGAAGGGGCCGGAACCTGTCGGACAACGATGTCGTCGACATGATACTCAAGTGGGAAGATGGCCTGGCCGAACTCGAGCAGCGAGCCCGTAAAGTTCGCGTGCAGTGGAACGGTGAACGGGTACCAGGTGTTCGCGCTGGGCAACAGCGTGGGCGTGTGGAAAACGGCCTGCCCCTCCCATCGCACCACGAGAGTTGAAGGCACATTCGAGGGCACCCTCAGCCAAAACTCCAACTCATAGTCCGTCCCCGCCACCGTGCCCGGCAGAAACTGCGAGATGAACTGGAGTTGGGCGGAGGACAACTGTGCGTACCGCAGCCCGGAGTGCGGGTTGTCTGTCGGGGTTTGGAAGTTCGCGCCATTCGGCCCAGGCGGCGCGTTCGGCGGCACGCTCCACCCCGCGAAGCCCTGCTCGAACCCGCCGTTGAACACGAG
>JAHBXL010000025.1 GCA_019636495.1 Phycisphaeraceae bacterium
GATTCGCGAGGAAGACCCGACGCGGCTTTCGAGCATCAATCGCACGCTCCGCGGCGACATCGAGACGATTGTGGCCAAGGCCCTCGAGAAGGACAAGGCGCGGAGGTACCAGAGCGCCGAGGCGCTGAGTAGCGACATCCGGCGGTACCTCAAGGATGAACCGATCGCCGCGCGGCCGGCGAGCGCGTCGTATCAGGCCGTGAAGTTCGCGCGGCGCAACAAGGTCCTCGTCGGCGGCGTCGCGGCGACGTTCCTCGTGCTGGTCGCGGGGATCATCGGCGTGTCGCTGATGCTCCAGCGCGCGCTGGAGGCTGAGGGCGGGCTGACCAAGCAGATCGGCGAGACAACGGCGGCGCTGAAGAAGGCGCAGGAGGCGGAGGAAGCCGAACGATCGGCCAAGGTCGAAGCGGTCCAACAGCGCGACACGGCGGAGTACGAGTCCTATGTCGCCAATCTCGCCGCAGCGGACGCGGCGTTTCACTCCAACCAGCCCTCGGCGATGCGCACGATGCTGGACGCGTGCCCGGAGAAGTTGCGCGGGTGGGAGTGGGGGTATCTCAACGCCGCTTCCGATGCGAGCCTGCTGGTCCTCAATCTTCCGGGGACCGAAACCGCGGTGTACTCGCCCCGTGGGCGCGAGATCGCGCTGGCGCGGTACTTCTGCGCGGTGAACTACTTCGACGCGGAGACCGGGGAGGCCGGTCGCGTGCTCGGCCCCTGGACCAACCAGATCCGCCGCGCGCAACTGAGCCCCGACGGCCGGCGTGTGCTGGTGTCATCGGTCCACCACCTCCTGCTCGTGGCCAACGCGATTGATGGACGCGTGCTCGCCGACATGAGCATCAAGGACCTGGGGCAGATGGACGCCAAGTTCAGCCCGGATGCCTCGCGCGTGCTGGCGGGCTACGCCGACGGGTGTGTCCGCGTGTTCGACAGTTCGACCGGCGCCGAGCAACTCAGGCTCTCCGGCCTGAGCAAGCGCGTGCCGTACGTGCAGATGAACGCGGACGGCACGCGGATCGCCGCGGCCGACGCCGAGGGCGGCTTCATGCTGTGGGACGGGGGCGACGGTTCGCTCGTGAAGGACTGGCGCGCCGAGAAGAACGAGATCCTCACGATCTCCTTCAGCCCCGATGGCACGCTGCTGCTCGCGGGCGGGCGAGACAGGGTCGCGCGGCTGTACGACTCCGCGACCGGGGAACTGCGGTACGCGCTCCCGCCGACCAGGGGGGATGTGTCGGCATCGGCGTTCAGCCGCGATGGGACCATGTTCGCCGTCTCGGACTGGCAGGGGTCCAGCGCTGTTCACGACACCGCGACCGGAGCGCAGAAGTGCACGCTGACCGGATACAACGGCACGCTCCAATGCCTCACCTTCAACCCCGAGGGCACCGCCCTGCTGACGGGCGGTTCGGACAAGACGGCCCGGGTCTGGAGCACCGCCACCGGCGCACAGGTTGCCGCGCTGCGGGGTCACCTCGACGCCGTGCGGTCCGCGCAGTACAGCCCCGACGGCACGCGCATCCTCACGCTGTCATCGGACGGCGTCGTCCGCACGTGGGACCGCTTCGCGCCCATGGGCACCGTCGAACTCCGCGGCCACCAGCACCTGGTCCGCGATGTCGCGTTTCATCCCGACGGCATCCTGGTCGCGACGGCATCGCGCGACGGCACGATCCGCGTGTGGGACTCGGCCTCGGGCCAGTGCCCTCGGACCTTCAGCCTCGGCCGATGGATGGTCGCCGTGTCGTGGTCCGCCGATGGCAAGACGCTACTGGCCGGCGAGTTGTACGGCCGCATCGACCTTGTCGACGCCGAGACCGGCGAGGTCCGTCGATCGCTGCGCATCGAGGCCGGGGAGGTGGCGCAGGCCAAGTTCAGCCCGTCGGGCGGCTTTCTGTTTGCGGTATGCCGCGGAGAGAAGTTCGCCGTGTGGAACGCCGCGACGGGGGACAGAGTACTCGAGTTCGACACCCGGGGTATGTCGGCGCAGGGGGCGGCGATGACCGCCGACGATCGGCGGGCCGCGGTGGTCTACACGAACGGGGTGGTCCAGGTTCTCGAAGTGGAAACCGGCCGCATCGTCGCCACAGTTCCGACGCGCGGCTCGAGCCAGGCCGTCCGGTTCTCGCCCGATGGCACAGTCGCGGCGGTCGGCCGCTTCTCCGGCCGAGTCGACCTGTTCGATCCGGCAGATGGGTCCATCATCGCTTCGTGGCAGGCCCACGATGATCGTGTCAACACGCTGGACTTCAGCCCAGACGGCAAGCGGCTGGTCACCGCGTCCTACGACCACACCGTGCGCGTGTGGGACGCCCGGACCTTCCGGCTGATGGTCACGCTGCGCGGGCACAGCGCGTGGATCAACCGGGCCCGCTTCAGCCCGTCGGGCGACCGGATCATCACCGCCGCGAACGATGCCACCGCCCGCGTGTGGGACAGCATCCCGCTCCGGCAGCGGCGCGGCAAGGCGCAGCCAGCGCCCTGACAAGACTGAACGTGCGCGGCATTCAGCACCCAGCGAACCACGCCGTCAGAAACGCGAAGATGTCGGAGACGTTCAGGCCGTTGACCCCGTTCACATCGGCGCGGATGCGCCCCGCGAAGTAGTCGGACAGGAACGCGAAGATGTCGGATACCGTTGTCGCGCCGTCGCGGTCGTGGTCGGCCGTGCACACCTCGTCGCACCCATCGGAGGGGCAGAAGAACCGCACGCGGGCGATGTTCGACCGGGCCTGGCCATCCGGCGCGTTGGGGTCGTCGATGACCCATTGCACCCACACCATCTGCCCCGGCCAGATGTCGCCGACACCCAGCGGCCAGAAGAAGGTCGCCGCGCCCTCGGTCCCCGCGGCATCCTTGAGCGTCACCGGCCCCCAGAGTTCGCCGCCCAGCACGACGCCGTTCTGCGGCGGGCGGCTCGAGACCGCCAGGAACGCTCCCGACCCACCGAGTTGCGGTGAGGCGTTCAGGCCGATGCGGAACTCGAGGTTGCCGATCATCGCGGGGTCGCGAGTGATGATCTGCGGCACGACCCCGCCCGTGCCCGCCACGCCGCCACCAAGCAGCACCGCCTGGTCCTCGGGCCGATTCGTGAACAACGTCGGCCGGTCAAAGGGGAACTGCTCCGCCGCGACGCGCGGATCGGTCAGGCCGCCGTTGAGCAAGGCGATGATGTTCTGCTGAGCCGGCGGGGGGAGCGGCGGCGGCGGAATCAGCAGCGGGTCGCGGTTATCGGGGAACAGCGGCGGCGCGGCATAGAAGCCCAGCACCTGCTGCAGCGTGTTGAACTGCCCGTTGTGCATGAACGTCGCCTTGAGGTTGATGTTGCGAAGCGTCGGCACCTTGAATCGCCCGCGGTCGGCCGCGAGCCCGGTGACGCCCTGACGGCCGTTGTCCTCGGCGATGGGCCGCACGCCGATGTTGCGGAACGAATGGTTCGTGAACAGCGGCGCGGTGTGGCAGTTGTTGCATCGCGCGGTCTGGAAATCCGCCCATCCCTGCTGCTGCTGGGGCGTCAGCGCGTTGGTCTGTCCCGCCATGAAGCGGTCCCAGGGCGAATCATCCGCGATCAGCGTGCGCTGGTAGGTCGCGATCGCCATCGCGATCCGCGCCGACGTCACCTCGGCGGTGCCGAACGCACGCCGGAACAACTCGGGGTAATCTGGCCGGTCGGCCAGCGCGAGGGCGACATCGGCCGGGTGCCCGGTCGCGAGCGCCAGCGGACGTGCCGCGGCGATGCGCACGGTGAGTTCGGACCAATCCAGTTCGCGGTGGGCCATCTCGACATCGCTCAGGGGCGGCGCCACGGCCTGGTTCTCCAGTGCGCCGCCAACCGGGATCAGCACCGTGCCGGTCTCGGGGTCCGCAAACTGGCCGGAGGCCCGTCCGTCCCAGAACAGTTGCGGCGCGTAGGCCGCGTTGATCATCCCGTTGGCCGACCGCGGCGTGACCTGCGGCTGCAGGTTGAAGAACTCGGCGCGGATGTACTCGTTGATCGGATCTGAAGCGATCACGCCGGGCGAAGCACGCACGTCGTCGGGCGTGCCGGGCACGCCGTCAAGACCTGGGTGCACGGCGATGCGCGGATCGGTCCCCGCGCGCGCCGGAACGTGGCATGTGCCGCACGACACGGTGTTGCTCGTCGACAACTGCTCCTCCCAGAACAGGATCTTGCCCAGCACACGCTTGGGCTCGGTGATGGGGTTCTGCGGGGGCACGGGCACGGGCGGCAGGCCCTGCGCCTTCGCCGCGCCCGAGACCGACATCGCCGCACCGGCAATCACCAGCGCGCACACGCCGCGCACGCCGACCATTCGATCCACTCTGAACATTGGTGCCTCCCAACCCGGTGCCGGGCGCATGCCCGGCCATCTGCCACGGCCCCTCACCAGCGCGGGACCGCATGGCGCTTCGTCCCCCCTTTCGACTTCCAAACTTCGCGCCGAGCAATCGTTGACCGGGCGAATCCGGCAGGTTCAACGCCGCGCCGCGAGCGGTATTGCATTGCAACCGGATGCCGTCAAAACCGGGGAAACAGGGGTCAATCGCCCCCTCTCGCGCCGGGACATTCCCTGCAGATTGTCAGATTTCGTTATGCTGCCACTCGGAAAGCACATGGAGGGCCGGACTTCATGGAAAGCACGACGCCACCGCCCGCCAAGGCATGCACCCGCTGCGGGCAGGACTGCGCGGGCAAGCCCCGGGTGAAGGACCAGCACGGCCGCTACACCTGCCAGGCATGCCTGGACCGAATCAAGGCCGAGCGAGCCGCGCCGGCCGGCCCCGAGCCACCGCCAAGCGCGCCAGAGCCCGAGGGGTTCGATGTCTTCGCGCTCGAACCGAGCGCCGACGATACGCGCACCTCGCCTTGCCGCAACTGCGGCAGGCCATTGCCCGAGAGCGCTGCGCTGTGCGTCTCGTGCGGGTTCAACAGGAAACTCGGACGCGTGATGCGCGACAACGATGTCGCCGCGGCGCTCACGCCGCCGCCGCCGACTGCCCAGCCGCTGGGCCGGCGCATCAAGTGCGGCCAATGCGGGTACGACCTTCGCGGCATCACGGGCATGAAGTGCCCGGAGTGCGGGGCCAGCGCGCTGGCGCCGACGCGGCGGGAGAAGGACAAGGAGAACTCCGTCGCGGTCGCGCGAGAGGCGTACATCAAACCCTTGATCTACTTCGCCGTGGGATTCGGCGTGGTGAGCCTCATCCAACTCTTCAGCAACAGCCCGATGCACGCGGTGGCGTATGCCATCGGGTATGCCATCCAGGTGCCGATCGGTGTGGCCGTGTTCTGGGTGTGCTGCCTGGTGTGGATCGGCTTCGACGCGCCGATCCACCTCACCGCGCTCCGCCTGGCGGGGATCTACGCGCTGGTCGATCTGGCGGATGTGATCTTCAAGTTCGTGCCCATCCCGCTTGTCGGCTGGGTGCTGCCCCTGTTCATCTACATCGGCCTGCTCATGGATCTGCTCGAGATGGACTTGCAGGACACGGTCATCGTCGCGCTGATCACGTTCATGGTGAAAGCCGTCATAACAATCTTCGTCGTCGCGAGGATCTACGGCTTCATCTAGCCGGCGTGGCCGAACAACCTCTCGCTCGGCCGGCCGGCCGTCGTCCGCTCGTGCTCCAGCAGCCACTCTTTGCGCCACACGCCGCCGCCGTAGCCGGTCAGTGTGCCATCCGAGCCGATCACGCGGTGACACGGGATCAGAATCGCCAGGCGGTTGTCGCCGTTGGCGCGTGCGACCGCGCGCGTCGCCGTCGCGCGGCCGATCTGCCTCGCAATGTCGAGATACGAGCGCGTTTGCCCGCTGGGGATGGCGCGGAGCGCTTCCCAAACCTGCGTCTGGAAAGGTGTACCTGGCGCTTCAAGCGTGATGGAGAAGGTTGATGCGCGGCCGGAGAAGTACGCGCTGAGTTCGATCCTGAGTTGGTCGAGGTGCGTGTTGCTGCCGGGGCGGATGACCGCGCCGAACCGCCTTCGCAGCGTGGCGACCTGTGTCGCCAAGGCGCGCCGGTCCACGAACTCGAGCAGACAAACACCGTGATCGCCCGCCGCGGCGAGCATCGGGCCCAGCGGCGACTCGATCCAGCACGCAACCAGTTCTTTGGTGGGCGAGTCCGGCCCGCCGCGTCGTCGGCGGGCCTTGCCCGGCGTTGCGCCGAACACGTCCTCGAACGCCTCGCGGAATCCGCTCTCGGATTCGTACCCGGTTCGTGCCGCGGCCCGGCCGATGCTCGCGCCCTCGCGGATCAGTTTCATCGCCTCTCCCATGCGCCGTGCGCGGCAGAATGCCTGGAAGGTCATGCCATAGTTGGTCTTGAACCACCGCGCGGCCCGCGCCGGCTCGATACCCATTGTGCGGAGGTCATCGGCGCTCACGCGCCGGTCGGCGCTCCGCTCGAGCGCCTCAACGATCCGCTCCACCCACTCCGGCCGAGAACGCCCGAGGTCGAGCGGCCGGCACCGCTTGCAGGCGCGGTACCCGGCGTGCATCGCCTCCCGCGGCGAGGCGAAAAACTCGACATTCTCCCGCCGCGGCTTCCTCGCCCCGCACCCCGGGCGACAGAAGATCCCCGTCGTGCGGATCGCCGCGACGAACACGCCGTCGAACGACGTGTCGCGACTCACCATCGCGGCGAACATCTCGTCGGCGGTCGGACGGGGCTTGAGCATCAGGGACATGGCGGTATTGTCGCACCCGCCGCGGCGGGCACCACCGGCGGATGGACGGCGAATTCGGTTCTTTGGTGGCACCGGTCTCCAGACCGGTGCACTAGCGCCCCGCCCTGGAGAGCGGGGCCGCCTGCGTGCCGATCGCCGCGCCGTAGGCCTGCACGCATTTGGCCGCCGCGCCGTCCCACGTCAGTTTGCGGAGTTCGAACGAGCCGTGCTCGCGCAGCGTCTGGCTCAGTGGCGGGTGCCGCAGCACGGCGACGATCTTGTTCGCCATGTCGTCGATGTCCCAGAAATCGACCTTGAGCGCGTGCGTCAGCACCTCGGACACGCCCGACTGCTTGCTGATGATGACCGGGGTGTCGTTGCGCATCGCCTCCAGCGGGGCGATGCCGAAGGGCTCGGAGACGCTGGGCATCACGTAGCAATCCGCCATGCGGAAGACGTCATCAACCTGCTTGCCGCGGAGGAAGCCGGTGAACGAGAAGCGGTGCCCGATTCCGAGCGCGGCCGCCTCTTCGATCGAACGCGTGTACATGTCGCCGCTGCCGGCCATGATGAACTTGGCGTTGGGCACCTTCTCAAGCACGCGCTTGGCCGCGCGCACGAAGTACTCCGGCCCCTTCTGCATGGTGATGCGGCCCAGGAACAGCACGATCTTGTCGCGGGCCTCGATGCGCTCGCTCGATTCGGGCTGGGCCGCATCCGAGTCGATGCCGTTGTAGACCACGCCGACCTTCGACGCGTCCACGCCGTATCGGCGCACGCAGATGCTCTTGGTCAACTCGCTCACCGCCAGCACGCGCATCGCCCCGTGCATGCCGCGGCGCTCGATGTCGTAGACGCGCTGGTTCGGGTGGTCGCCGGCGCGGTCAAACTCGGTTGAGTGCACGTGCACCACCAGCGGCCGGCCGCTGACGCGCGCCAGCGCCAGGCCCGCCGGATACGTCATCCAGTCGTGGGCGTGGATCACGTCGAACCGCTCGTGCCGGCCCAGCGCGACGACCAGCCGCGCATACCGCGCGGCGTTGGTCACCATGTCGCCTTCATATCCCGGGCCCGCCCCCCCACCAACCCCCGCCGCGCCGGACATCGCCCCGGCCATCACCTGCGGGTCGACGCCCTCGGGCCAGCACATCTGGTCGCCCTCGGCATCGAGCATCGGCCGGCCATCGGCCAGGAACGCGGGAGCGCCGGGTCTTGCCCCGGCGGCCCCGGCCGCGCCCCGCGCGCCGGTCGAAAACTCCGGATATGGGCTGGAGAACGCCGCGGGCAACGCGTGGAAAGTCGCGTGCGCGAAGCCGGGCATGGTGTAGGAATCCCCGCCCATCGCCGCGGCTGTTCCGAAGGGCGGCGAGTCGGGCTGTGTCGTTGCCGCGCCATCGGGGCGTGCGCCCGGCGCCTCGGGCGGCAGCGCGCGGATGGCTTCGGGGCTCAGCAATCGGATGTGCGAAGACAGCGAGCGATCGACCGGCTTGGGCAGGATGAAGATCACCTCGTGGCCGAGGCGGTCGAGCGCCTTGGTCAGGCCGTAGCAGGCGGTTCCCAGACCGCCGGCGATGAACGGCGGGAACTCCCATCCGAGCATGAGAATCCGCATCGTTCAGTCTTCCTCGTCGCCCGCGTCCATATCGCCCAGCCGGCGGAAGCAACCCTCGTAGCCCAGCAGACACTGCGTGGCCGTGGTGATCGACTCGGAGGTGTCCGCCGCGCGAAGTTCGATCGGCAGCGGCGAGCGGAACGTGTACAACTTGTCCTCGCTGCGGAAGTGCTCGATGGGGAGCGTGCCGCGCTCGTACCCCTGGTCGTACAGGTCTTCTTCGAGCAGTTCCTCGAGTTTGTCGCCAAGGTGGAACAACTGCGCCTCGATCGACTGGCTCAGCCAGCGGTCCGCCGTCACCAGCGCGACATACACCTTCCCGCCATCGACAAACAGCCGGTACTCGGCCGGCGCGGCGGAGTTCTGCGCTTCGCACACGAGCATCGCGGGGCTGGAACCGGAGGCGGCACGGACTTCGACGGGGCCGAAAACACCGGACTTGGTCGCCGCGGCGGCAACGGCCTGGAGCAGCCGATCGAGGGCTGGGCTCGCCGGAACCGGGGGTTTTGAGGGGCTTGCGGACATGCTGGTCATTCGGGGCCAAGCGTAGGCGCGAGAGGCGGGGGATTGGGAGTGGGCGCGTGGGCCACTTGCCGGCGCAGCGGTGGCGTCCACACTGCACGGAGTGGAGTGCTCGCCCTTTGAAAAGTCTGCTTTACTAACGCGAGGCGCAAGTAGAGCGGACTTTGCCAGCAAGGTCCGAGACAGCAGCGGCATTCACCGGTGGATCTAGGCCACCAGCCCCACGCCCTTGAACTCGTGGCGCGGCAGCACCGCCTTGATGTTCTCATTGCCCAGGAACGTCCCGACCACCTCGCCCAGAACATCCCGGAAGTCGGTCGTGTGGAGCAAGTCGCGCCGTTCGTGCAACTGATCGGGCGCAAGCCCGGGCCACTTGCCCACCACCTTGCGCGCCGAGGAATCGCCCATGGCCCTCGCCGCGGCGTGCCCGCGCTGAACCGCCCCGCCGACCAGGAACATGCAGTTGGCCCATCCGTGATCGGTGCCGGCCGTGCCGTTCTCCGCGGCGGTGCGCCCGAAGTCGGTCAGCGTCGCGACGAGTACATCGTCCATGCGGTCGCCCAGATCTCGCGTGAACGCCGCGACGGCGTCGCCGAACTGCTGGGTCAGGTCGCCGAAGACCCCCATTCCGCCGCGGCCCTGGTTCTGGTGCGTGTCCCACCCGCCCAGACTCACCTCGACGACCTCGAGCCCGAGATCGGCCTTGATCAACCGCGCGACCTGCTTCAACTTCTCCGCCAGCGGCGTGCGCGGATACTCGACGGCCGGCGTGTACTGCTGCTGCGTCACCGTCCGCAACTGGTCCAACCCGTCGAGCGTCGCGCCCGCCGTCTGGGCGAGCAGGTCCGTCGCCGCGGCACGCTCGCCCGCGTCCGCCGCCGATACGCCGTACGCGCGTTCCAGCGCGGCGGCGACGGTTGCGGGATCGACTCGGCGCGACGCCGGCAGTGTCAGGTCGTCGAGTCCGCGCACGGCGAACGCTGATGCCTTGCCCTGCATGATCCGCGGCAGCGTGTCGCCGACCGACACCGCGCGCAGCACCGCGCCCTCCTTGCCGGTCGACGTCGCCAGGTGGCGGTTCAGCCAGCCATCGGAGTTGATCGTGTTGCCCGCGACGCCCGTCTCCCAGGTGTCCTGCTCCTCGAAGTGCGAGCGGGTGTTGCGGTCATAGCCCACGGCGTGCGCGGCGACGGCGAGCCCATCATCAAACAGCGGCTTGAGCGCGGACAGACGCGGGTTCAGGCCGAATCGCCCATCGAGATCGATCGCGCCCGCCCCGGCCTCGCCCGCGGCGGTTCCCGGTCGCGGCACGGCCAGCGAGCGGCGGAGGGTGTAGTAGTGATCCTCGGCGTGGGGGACGACGAGGTTCAGCCCGTCCGCGCCGCCGCGAAGAAAGATGCAGACGAGCGTTCGGCCCGCGCGCACCGCCCGCGGCCGGATTCCCGCGAGCACGGGCGCGGAGAACGCCGGCGCGACGCCGAGATACGTAAGTGCGGCACCGGTCGATTGCAGGAAATAGCGGCGGGTCAGGTGCATCGAAGAACTCCTGCTCACTTCAGGCCTGCCTCGGGCAGTTGCGCGATGAACGTGGCCACCGCGCGGACGCGCTCGTCGCGCTGCCCGGTTGTACCGGCCAGCACGTCCATGGCCGCGGCGAACGACGCCGGGCCCAGCACCCGCCCCGTCAGGCGGAGCGCCACGATATCGATGATGCGCCTCGCCTCGTCGTCGGTGGGTGCATCGCGCCGCCGATCCACGTGCCGCAGGTCGCCGGGCACGAACGACGCGAGTTGCCACTCGGCCCTGCGCGCAAGCCGCCACCGCTGCAGCAGCGCGTTGGACGACATCGCGTCGGCGTCGTTCTCCGGGTAGCCATCGGGCGTGGCACGCTCGAACAGACCAAAGCCCGACGACTGCAGGAACTCGCCCACGGCGTGCGCGTTGGTCTCGCCCGTGACGCGGGCCATCCGCACGCCGAAATCCAGCGGGTGCGCCACGCGACGCCGCGATGCCTCGCGCCAGAACGATGGGTGTCGCGCCATCTCCAGCAGCACCGCGCGCATGTCCCCGTCCGTCCGCGCGAAAACGCTCGCCAGATCATCGACGAGGTCCTCGGGCGGCGGTTCGCAGCAGTAGTGCGCGGCGAGTTTCCGGCAGACGAACCGCGCCGTGCTCGGATGCGCGCTGAGCAGGTCGAGCGCGACGCCGGCCCTTGCAAAGCGGTCGTGCGCGGGCGTCTCGGGAAACTCCATTCCCAGCACCGTGCGGGCCCTCGGGTCGCTCAGCCGAGGGTCAAACCTGAACCGTTCCGCCGCCGCGCCCTCGCCCCCGGGCGCGGTGCGCCCGTCGGCGTGGGCCGAGGTGCTCCACCCCGCGAGGATGCACGCCAGGTGCGTGACGTCCTCCTGCGTGTAGCCGCCGTGCACGCCCAGCGTGTGCAGTTCCATGATCTCGCGGGCATAGTTCTCGTTGATCCGCCGGGCGAACGACCGCTCCTGGTCGAGATATCGCAGCATCGCCGGGCTCGTCGCCGAGGCACGCAGCAGGTCGGCGAAATGCGCAGCGCCCAGCCGCGCAAACGACTCGTGCTCGTCCGACTTGCGCCGGCCCTCGGTCTTGCGGATGTACGTCGAGAAGTGGTTCTGTGTCCACAGCACGAACCGCGCCCGCACCGGGTTGGGCGTCGTCAACGCGTGCGAGAGCACGCGGCGTGCCACGTCGTACTCGCCGCGCGGGTTGGGGAACCGCGCCGACGCCAGTCCGGCCGCCGCCAGTTCGCCGTCGCTGTCCGCCGATGCACCCAGCGACCGCGACAGGTACTCATCGATGCCCAGCATCAGCGCCTCGGCAAGGTCCCGCGCCGACGGTCCGAATCCGAACCGGTCCAGCGCAACCAGCACGCGCTCATGGTCCGTCAGTGCATCCGGCATCGCGGCGAGCGCTTCGATCTCGCGCGTTTCGGACTCGTGCACCGCGCCATCGGCGCTCCAGGCGCGGATGCTGAGCGTGTGCCGGCCGGGGTCCAGCCCCGCGCACGAGAACGGCAGCACGAACGGCCCGGGCCTGAGCGCGGTTTCCAGCATCATGCCCGTCGGCCGGCCATCGATCAGCAACTCGATGCGCCGGAGCGCCGAACCGATCGCCGCATCAACGACCGCCGCGCCCTGCGCGAAGACGCGATCGGTCCCATCGCCCTGCCGCGGGTACACGATGTCGATCCGCGCTCCTGAACCTGCGGGCCCGCGGGCTGTGCCGACAAACGACACCGCCGCCAGCCACGCGTTGCGGTCGCCCTTGCCCGCCTCGTACTTGTCATTCACAAACGAAACCAGCAGCCGCTTCGGGCCGCGCGCAAGTCGCAGCGCCTCGCGCATCTCGACCTCGTGCGGGCCCCACCACGTCGTCGGCACGCGCAGCACCCCCGTCGCGGCCGGCAGCGGCGCGCCGGAGTCGAATGGCGCATCGCTCTCGACCAGCGCAAACTCCAGCACCGCCGGGCCGTCGAAGTTCTGGCCGATCGCCTCGGCCTCGAGCCTGAACTCGCCCTCCAGATCATCGGGCAGCGTCAGCGCCAGCGTGGCATTGGACGCGAGGCCCGCACTGGCGCGCTCCTCGGGCTGCTTCTCGCCGGTGCGCAACGATCGCGTGGTGTCGCACCATGCGGGGTCGTGGATCGTGAAACGGTGGTAGGCCGCGGTCGCGCCGGCACTCCCCGTTCCGCCGCGCCACATCACGCGCTGGTCCGGCGTTCGCGCCGCACCGCCGGATGCACCGGCCGCCGCCATCGCCAGCGTGTTCTGCCCCGCGTCGAACGCTGATGGATCGATTCGGAACCGCGGCGAGTAGGCGTACTGGGCGGCGATCTCCCGCCCGTTCAACAGCAGCGAAACCCGCGGCGCGGGCGCTCTTGCCGCATCGCGGTCCGATGCGCCCGCGCGCTGCCACACCACGCCGCGAATCTCGACTTCACCGGGGATGCTGCGCCCGTCGAGCACTTCGGCAAAGGCGATGCGCACCGGCCCCGCGCCCGCGGCATTCATCGCCGCGACCGAGGCAGGCCACGAAGCGCCCTCCTCGCGACCCGCCCCGTCCATGCCCATCATGCCGCCCATCGCCATGCCGCCCTGCATCGACATCATCCCGCCCGTGTCCGTCGCGGCGGCGGGTGCGCCGCTCGCATCGGCAACGCGGAGCAACTCCCATCGATCCAGCCGCAGGTTTCGATCCGCACCGCTTCCGGCGTAGAAGTCGTTCATGAAGTGCAGGCGCACGGTGTGCTTGCCCGCATCGAGGCGGAACGGTGTGCCGAGCGACAGGCGGTGCCATTGCCGCGCCAGCACGGGACCGCTGGTGACCGGGCGGGTCTCCGTCGCGTTTCCCGGGTTGATGACGATGCCGACGCTGGGGAACGTGCCCATCGAGATGTCCGCGCCGGCGACGATCGCCAACTGGTACCAGCCGGGGGACTCGACCTCGACCGGGAAACCGAACCGCGGATACGTCCCCGCGTTGGAGAAGAACCGTCCGCCGGAAGCGCTGCCATCGCGCTGCACCGCCGTGCGGCTGCTGCGCTGCTGGCGGTCGTAGGGGTTCGGCTCGTCGAGGCCGTAGTCCTCCTCGCATTCGCCGGACATCAGCGCCGCGCTGTCGGCGCTCAGCACGCGCACGACTGTCGGCAGGCTCCGGCGTTCGCGGCCATCGGCATCAACGACTCGCGCGATCAACCGCAGCGGGCCCTCGGGCACATCGGCCGCGTCGAACTCAAAGCACGCGTGAACCAGCGGGCCCTCTTCGGGTGTCGTGGTGCGCGCGGGGCGGATCGGATCGCGCCCCTGCACGAGCAGCCAAGCGCCGTGCTCGGCGTGCGGCGGGCCGTCGCCGCTTGCGGCCATGTTCCAGTACGAAACGCCGACGCTCACCCGGCCCCACACCGCCGCGCCGTTGCCGGGGCCCTCGATCGTCGGGCGGTCAAACTCCTCGAGCACCGGCGAGTGCCGCCGCTCGACATGCACGGCGGCGCTCGCATCGCCCGCGCGCAGCGCCGCCCGTCCTTCGCGCAACGGACGCACCACGGCATAGCCGACAATCTGACCCGCGAGCACCCGCGCCGGCGACACCACCGCCAGTACTCCCGTGTCGTCGCTCGTCGTTTCGATGGTGCGCGATTCGGCCGCGGCCTCTCCAAGCAGCACCGGCACGATGCGATCGCGCCCGATGGTCATGACCAGCGAGTCCGCCGCGAACCGCGTCACCGGCTCCACCGCCGCAAGGCCCGCGCCAGTTGTCGGTGGCTGCGCAAGACACGCCGCGCCCAGGACGATCCATGCCGCGATCGAGTGTTTCAGCATGTGTTCACCAGCCCTGCCGGATCGGCGGTATCCCGGGCCCGTGTGCTTGTACGCTTGCCCGGCACTTCAGATTACCCGATTGGACCGGGGATGCCAGCGTACAAACCCGCGCCGCGCCACGGGCGCGCCGAAATTCTGGCCCGGATTCAGTTCTTGCGGTCCAAAAGGCGGTAACTGACCGCCTCGGCAACGTGCCCAGGGCCGATCTCTTCGGACCCCTCGAGGTCGGCGATGGTGCGCGAAACACGGCGGATCTTGTCGTAGGCCCGGGCCGAGAGGCCCAGTTCGGTCATCGCCTGCCCGAGGATGGCGCGGGCCTCCTCGGTCATGAGAGCCAGTCTGTCCAGTTGCCGCCCGCTCAGGCGCGAGTTGGGCGTGGTCGCGCCCTGCCGCGCGTTCTGTCGCTCACGCGCGGCGAGAACCTGCTCGCGCATCTGCGCGCTGCTGGTGCCGATCGGCGCCGACGACAACTGCTTCCACGGCACCGCGGGGGCCTCGACGTGCAGGTCGATGCGGTCGATGAGCGGGCCGGAGAGTTTGGCGAGGTAGCGGTCCATGGCGCGCTTGCCGAACTCGTCGCGCGGGATGTCGCCCTTGGGCGTCGGGTTCATCGCCGCGACGAGCATGAAACTCGCCGGGAATCGCACCGCCGAGTGCGCGCGGGCGATGGTCACGACGTGGTCTTCCAGCGGTTGCCGCATGGTCTCGAGCACGTCGCGGTCGAACTCGGGCAACTCATCCAGGAACAGCACGCCGCGGTGCGCCAGCGAGATCTCTCCCGGCCGCGGCACCACTCCGCCGCCGACAATCGCCGGCGCGGAAGAGGTATGGTGCGGCGAGCGCACGGGCCGCGTGGTGACGAGCCCCTGGCCCGGCTGCATCTGCCCCGCGGCCGAGTAAATGCGGGTGATCTCGACGGCCTCTTCGGCCGTGAGCGGCGGCAGCACGCCCGGCAGCGCGCGGGCCATCATCGTCTTGCCCGTGCCCGCGGGCCCCAACATCAGAAGATTATGAGAACCCGCCGCGGCGATGACGATCGCACGCTTCACGGCCTCCTGGCCGCGGACATCGACAAAGTCGACCGGGGCCGCGGCGGTGGCGAGCATCGCGCCGACATCGACCGGTGGGTGGATGCCCGGCGGCAGCGCCCCGGTGAGAATGCCGACGACCTCGGCCAGAGTCGCGACCCCGATGGCCTCGACCCCCGGCACGACCGCTGCCTCGGGCGCGTTCTCCAGCGGCACGATCACACCGCGCATGCCCCGCATCTTTGCCAGCGCCGCCATCGCGATCACGCCGCGGACGGGACGTAGGCGGCCATCGAGCGCGAGTTCGCCCGCGAAGAGGAACCGCCGCGGGTCGATAGGCTCGATCTCCGGCGCGGCCTCGACCTCTCCGGGCTCGGCCCCCCCGCTGCCCTCGCGCCGCTGCCGCGCCATGTCGCCAAGGCCCGCGCCGCGCGAGGGCGCGAGGCGACGGCCCAGCGCCACCTGCACACGCTGCGACGAAGCCTCGCCCGGGTCGATCACGCCATCGGCGATGAGCATGCCGACCGCGATCGGCAGGTCGTACATCGGCCCCTCCTTGCGGAGGTGGGCCGGCGCGAGATTCACCACGACCTTGCCCTGCGGGAACCGGAACGCCGAGTTGCCCAGGGCCGAGCGGACGCGTTCGACCGACTCCTTCACGGCGGTATCGGGCAGGCCGACGACCGTGGCGCGCGGCTGCTGCTCGCCGTTCTCCCGGGCCTGCGCCACGTCGACATCGACCTCGACCTCGCAGGCGACGGCATCGATGCCTTGCAGGAGATAGGACTGGACGCGGGCGAGCATGTCGCGGCCAGTATACCGAACTTCGCCCGAAGTTCACTCAAACAGAGTAGAAATCAGCACCTGCCGGCTGAAATTGTGGTGCTCTGCCAAGTCTCTCAGGATGGCATTCAGCGTACCGACCTTCAAGGGACGATGGTTCGGCACGGTGATGCTGTGCCCGCCCGCCTGAATGCTGACGAGTCGGATGTGGCTCCCGGTTTGATGCGTCGGCTGATAGCCCAGCCGCGCGAGCACGCGGACAAGGTCCGAAGCATCCAAGTCACGCGGCAGCCTCATGCCGCGATGACCTCGTCACGTACGAAGTGGAGCCGGATCACCGATGGTCGCTTCGCGGCATCGGGGAAGTGACATCGCACCGCATCCCGGACCATGTCCTTCAATGAGGCCAGGTCGTCGGCATCCGTGAAGATGGACTCGCCGAGGGCGCGGGCGTTGTATCCGCCATCCGGGTCTTCCTCAACAATGAACACGATCTCGCTGGCCATGTGACAATGATATCGGGTCGTTTCGACGGACACTTCCAGAAGGAACCGGGTTTGGAGCGTTCGAACCTCATTGTCGAACTCGCTGCCGCCACGCGAGATCTGCCCGCGGCATCCATGGCGCTGGCCGAGCGCGATGTCCGCGCGGGGTTGCTGGAGGCCATCGCCGCGGCACTGGATGCCGCCCGCGTGGAGATCATCACGACCACCGCCGAGGAGACCGCGCTCCTGCCGGCAGAACTTGAACCCGAGTTCGACCGCATGACGGGGACGCTGCGGATGTTCGCCGCGCTGGTGCGGGAGGGTTCGTGGGTCCGCGCGGCGATCGACATGCCCAACTCCCACTCCCAGAGGGAGGGGGCCGGGGGGAGGACGAATACCGGCGCACCACCGCTCATCGGCCCCAACCACGACATCCGCCGCATGCTCGTTCCCCTCGGCCCGGTCGCCGTCTTCGGCGCGAGCAACTTCCCGCTCGCCTACGGCGTCTGCGGCGGCGATACCGCCAGCGCCCTCGCAGCGGGCTGCCCGGTGATCGTCAAGGAGCACCCGGCGCATCCCAAAACGGGACGGCTGATTCACCGCATCACGTTCGCCGCGGCAGCAGGCGTTGGCGCTGCGGGCGCGTTGGGATACATCCACAACGAGGACCCAACGGACCACTCTGTCGCCAAGGCGCTCGTTCAGCACGCGGCAGTTGCCGCGGCGGGTTTTACAGGCTCCACGAGGGGCGGCATCGCGATCCACAACCTCGCGGCGACCCGCACATCGCGCGACGGAACCCCGGACCCCATCCCGGTGTTCGCCGAGATGGGAAGTTGCAATGTCATCATCGTGCTGCGCCACGCTTTCAATCGACACGCCGAGGCGATCGCCGACGAGGTGGCCGCATCGCTGCTCGCCCGTGTCGGGCAGCAGTGCACGGCTCCGAGCGTGATGCTCATCGCCGGCTATGACAAGGCAGAGTGGATGTACACGGCTCTGGCCGACCGCATCGCCAGGGCGCCCAAGCGGCGCATGCTCAGTTCCTCGGTCGCGGCGAACTACTACGCGCGGCTCGACGAGGTGATGGCGTCGGGCGCGATCGAGGATCACACCACATATCCCAGCCCCGCGGAGCGTGACGCGTCTCTCGGCGTTCCCGTGGTTCTGTACACGCAGGCGGTCAAGATGGAGGATGCGCCACGGCTCTGGGACGAGATCTTCGGGCCCGGACTCATCGTCGCGGGGTGCGGGAGCATGGCGCACGGCTACTTCTGCACTCCCAAAGCGCTGACGGTCGCGGTCTACGCTGAGGCTGAAGACCTCGCCGCGGACGACACGGCCTTGCTCGACGAGGCGTTCATCGGCACGACGGTGGAGATTGTCCGCGAGGTCCGGCAGCGTGCCGGCCGCATCGTTTTCAACGGCGTCACGACCGGTGTCCGCGTGTGCACCTCCACGGTCCACGGCGGCCCCTTCCCCGCGACCAACCGCCCCGACACCACCGCCGTCGGGCCGCTCGCCATCGAGCGCTGGTGCCGCCCGCTGTGCTTCCAGAACTGCCCCGATGCGCTCCTGCCGCCGGAACTGCAGGACGCCAACCCGCTTGGAATCTGGCGGATGGTCAACGGCCGGCCCACCCGCGAACCCGTTTGCCGCGGCGGTGTGTAAGCAGCCGTTCAATCCTATAAACCTCTGTCTAGCAGGTGTTTATGGATATCTCTACCCATCCGCGATCGAGATCCGCCGCTGACCGGTCTCCGCGCAACTTCTGACCCCTCATGGGGGCTCCCGGCCGATATCCACTCCGTGATCACCGAAGGCTCCACCGCCGTTCGTTTGTCGGCGCGCGCAGCGCGCGCCGGCGCCGAGTCCTCGCCCGCCTCCCGACGGCCTGTCAAGGCCCGACCGGCCGCTCGTGCCAAGCCGTCGGAACCGACCGAGCCCGACGCGCCGACGCCCGGGCTGCGCATCCGCCAACTCCTCTGGGTCGGCGGCGCGATCGCGTGGGCACTGGTGCTGCTGAGCCTGCTCAGTTACAGCGCGGCCGATGCGCCATCGGCCTCGATCGCTCCGCACAACAACCCGCCGGCGAACTGGGTCGGCACGCTTGGTGCGCTCATCGCGCACTTCTCATACCTCTACTTCGGCCTGGGCGCGTGGGTGCTGGTCGCACTCGGCGGCGTGCTGCTGGGTGTCACCGCCACCGGCCGCCGCGCAACCCACCTCCCCGTGCGCATCCTCGGCGCGCTGCTCATGGCCGCGGCGGTCGCGGGCCTGCAGGCGCTCGCGCTGCCCACTTCGGGTCCTGTTTCGGGGCTCGGCGGCGGGCTGGTCGGAACCGTCGGCGTCTCGCGGCTGATGCCCGGGCTGAACGTGATCGGCACGCTCGTCGTCCTGCTGGCCGCGCTCTGGATCGGCGCACTCGTCGCCCTCGACGTCTGGGCCCTCATCGCCGCGATGTGGACGGGCAGGTTCATCGTCGCGGCGGGGCGCACGGGCGGGCGCGCCGCCATCGCCGCGGCACAGGCCGCGCGGCACCGGCGCAGCGCCGCCGCGCTGGCGCAGACACGCGAGAACGACATCGACGACGACAGGCCCGATGCCGCGCTGCCCGCGCGCCCCCGTCGCGCACGGCGCGACGAGGCCGCCGCGGACGAGGCCGAGATGCTCGAGACCATGGGCGGCGGCGCGCCCGCGGCATCGGTCGGCGCGATTGACGAGGATTCCGACGAATCCGATGTGGACACGATGGACGAATCCCCGCCCGCGCCAGGCGGGCCGAAGGTCTTCGACCCCGAGCAACTCCGGGCCAAGATCGCCAAACTGCCCGTGCGCTTCGCGACGCAGACGCGCCGCTCGGCGACCGAGGACGACCTGCGCGACATCCAGAACTCCAGCGACATGGAGGGGTACCGCTTCCCCGGTGTTGACCTGCTGGAGGAACCCGAGGGCAACTACTCGGCGACGATGGAGGTCTTCGTGCGCGAGCAGGCCGAGGCGCTGGAGCGCGCGATCAAGGAGTACGGCATCGAGGGCGAGGTCGTCGGCGTCGAATCGGGCCCGGTGATCACACTCTTCGAGTTGCGCCTTGCGCCGGGCACGAAGGTCTCGCAGTTGCAGGCCATCGCAAGCGACGTGGCCCGCTCGCTCAAGGCGGTGAATATCCGCATCGTCTCCAACATGGCAGGGCGCGACACCGTCGGCGTCGAGGTGCCCAACGCCCACAAGGAAAAGGTCCGTCTCAAGGAACTGATGACCAAGAGCGAGTTCTACGGCTCCATGCGCCTGCCCATGTTCCTGGGCAAGGATGCCTCGGGCGAGCCGCTGATCGCCGATCTCGCGGCGATGCCGCACCTGCTCATCGCCGGCACCACCGGCTCGGGCAAGAGCGTGTGCATGAACACGGTCATCATGTCGTTCCTCTACACCAAGAAGCCCAACGAACTCAAACTCGTGCTGGTTGATCCCAAGATGGTCGAACTCTCGCAGTTCAAGGACATCCCGCATCTCATGTGCCCGGTCGTCACCGAGATGGCCAAGGCCGCGGCGATTCTCGAGTGGGCCGTGACCAAGATGGACGAGCGCTACGAACTGCTGGCCGAGGCCGGCTGCCGCGACATCTCGTCCTACAACGACCTGACCTGGGACGAAGTGAAGGAGCGGCTGAACCTTCAGACGCCCGAGGAAGAGGCTCGGGTGCCGCGCAAACTCCCGTACATGGTCTTCGTGATCGACGAACTGGCCGACCTGATGATGACCAACAAGGAGGTTGAACAGTCGATCGTCCGCATCGCGCAGAAGGCCCGCGCCGTCGGCATCCACCTCATCCTCGCGACGCAGCGCCCGCAGGCCAACGTCGTCACCGGTCTCATCAAGAGCAACATGCCGGCGCGCATCAGTTTCAAGGTCGCCAGCGGCATGGACTCGCGCATCGTGCTCGACCAGAAGGGCGGCGAGTTGCTGCTGGGCCAGGGCGACATGCTCTACCTTTCTCCGCGCTCCAGCAAACTCACCCGCGCGCAGGGCACGCTCGTCGATGACAAGGAGATCCGGCGCGTCGTCAAGTTCATGCGCGAGGTCGCCTCGCCGACGTTCGAGCGGCAGTTGCTGCAACTCCGCCCCGGCGCGGGCAACGGCCCGAGCGAGGACGAGGCCCGCGACGGCCTGCAGGCCGCGCAGCAGGACCCGCTGTTCGACAAGGCCGTCGAGATCGTCGTCGAGTCCAAGCGCGGCAGCGTCTCCATGCTGCAGCGCCGCCTCGCGATCGGCTACACCCGCTCCAGCCGCCTCGTCGAGGCGATGTGGCAGGCCGGCATCGTCGGCGACCACAAGGGCACCGTCGATCGCGATGTGCTGATCTCGCAGGAGGAATGGCAGGCGATGAAGGCGCAGGCCGCGGCCGATGCCGCCGCGGCGGGCGAAGAGGCCGTCGATCCCGACATCGCCGAGAAACTGCGCGCTGCGCAGGTGAGCGTGAACGCGACGGGCAGCGCGGCCGGTGGGATCGAAGACGAGGCCGATGCGCTCGAAAGCGAGGACGACGACGGCGAAGAAGAAGACGACGACGATGCGCCGTTCGATGTGCAGTTGCGCCAGCCGCGGGATCGGGTATCGTAGGGTCTTGAGGACTTCGTCCCCATGCAGATCCTCGGTCCAGTCCCGTGCCTGAAGTGCATGTACGAACTGGACGGCCTGCTTCCCGATCAGAAATGCCCCGAGTGCGGCGCCGACACTGCGCCATCGGTGGCGGCCGCAGAGTCGATGCCGACGCGGCGCGTGACCGCCCTGCGTTCCGCCCTCTTTGATACCGGCATTGCGATGGCGTGCGGGCCGGTCGCACTCCTGCCGCTTGTTCGGACGGTGGGCGATCGACAGGACTCCGCCGCCGAGCCGATCGACTTTGGCTGGATGGCGATGGCGATGTTCTCGTTCCTGTTCGCATCGCTCTTCCCGCTGCTCTCGCTCTACGGATGGCGCACCCTGGCCGGGCTGCAACAAGCCGATGGGTCCCGCCCGGTGACGTGGCTGAAGCGCTCATCGACAGTGTTCGCCGCCCTGGCGATCTGGACCGCTGCATGTGCACTTCTGGCCCACGCCGGAAACACAATGGTGACCGTCGCATTGGTGTCGGGTCTTGCAATGCTGGGTGCGTGGATGACCCGCACGTTCATCGGCGTGGGATTGGTCATCGATGTCCTCAGGCCTCTCGAACGCCGCGGACTCATCGTGCCCGGCGTGCTGATCCGATGGTTCCTGCCGCTCGCGGCGGTCCCCTGCGTTGCAGCGCTGGTGCTGCACTTTGCCGCCGCGCGCCCAGATTCCACGCTGAGCGATGTGGCCCAGTTGTGCCTCGCGCTGGCCATCGTCGCCATCGTCGCGGCGGTCTCGCTCGCGTGCATCTGGTTGCTCACGATACGGACTCACCTGCGCTTCTACTTGATTCTGGCCGAGGCGCGGGAGCGGCGCATCTCGTCAGACTGAACCGGCTTCAACCGACACGGGCCCCTCGATAGGCGGCGGCATCGCACACTACGCCAGCGTTGCAGCCTTCTCCGCGTTGCTCTTCTCCGTGCTTCCCGGTACGCCCCTGTGTCCAGTTCGTCCTCCACCTGCCCCGCCCTACCGTTTGCGCATGGAGATCGCCGTCATCATTCCCGCCGCGGGGTCGTCGCGCCGCTATCAGGAGGGCCAGGGCCTCGGCTCGCCCCGCAGCAAGCTCGATGAAGATCTGGGCGGCAGGCCCGTGCTGCACCGCACGGTCGAACTTTTCACCAAGCACGACTCAGTGAACCACGTGATCGTCGCGGGCCCTGCCGATGCCGCGGCGTTCGAGCAGTTCAAGGCGCGCCACGCCGACAAGTTGGGCCTGTTCGGTGTAAAGATGTGCAAGGGCGGCGTCACACACCGCTACGAGAGCGTGCGCAATGCGCTCGCGCTCGTGCCCGAGTCGGCCACGCACATCGCCGTGCATGATGCAGCGCGGCCGTGTACATCGCTGGATCTCATCGACCGCGTCTTCGAGGCCGCCGCGGCGGGGCACAACGCGGTGGTGCCGGGCATTCACGTGGCCGACACACTCAAGCGCGTCGGCGAAGAAGTCGCGGCGAAGGCCGAGGACCCGGTCGCGGCGATTCTTGGGGCCGATACCTCCGCCGCGAGCAAGGCGCACGTGGTGGTCGAGACCGTCAGCCGCGAAGGCCTGATGAGCATCCAGACGCCGCAGATGTTCGAGGCCGGGTTGTTCCGCCGGGCGTACGCGCAGAAGAACCTCGACTCGACCGACGATGCGCAACTTGTGGAGCGGCTGGGGGAGCGAGTCGTGGTGGTGCAGGGGGATTCGGGCAACATCAAGATCACGCGGGCGGCCGACCTCGCCATCGCGCGGGCGATTCTCGGAGTCCGCCCGCCCGCCGAGCGCGACGTGATGAAGCGGTTCTGATCCGCCCGCGCCGCGGCTCGCGCATCGTGCGCCTGCGCGGTCAGCACCACTCATCCGCCTCGGCGCGAACTTCCTCGATTCGCACGCCCGGCGGGAGCGCATCCAGGAACATCTTCCCGTACCGCGCGGTCTTGATCCGCGGATCGAGAATCACCACACGCCCGCGGTCCGTCTTGCTGCGGATGAGTCGGCCGAATCCCTGCTTGAACCGGATGATCGCCCGCGGCAGCGAGTCCAGCGCAAACGGATTCCCGCCGCGCTCCTCGATGCGCTCCAGCCGCGCCTGCGTGAGCGGCCGATCCGGCGGCTCGAACGGCAGCCGCGTGATGATCACGTTCCGCAAACGCTCGCCGCGAACATCGACACCCTGCCAGAACGTCGCCGCGCCCAGCAGCACCGCGCGCTCCGACTCCACAAACTTCTTGAGCACCAGCGTCCGCGGGCCATCGCGCCCCTGCGCCAGCACCTCGATGTCATCGCGAGACAGTTCGCGTCGGATGCGCTCCGCCACGCCGTTGAGCGTCGCAAAACTCGTAAACAGCACAAACGCGCCGCCGTTGGTCGCACGCACATGATGCAGCACCCGCGCGGCGAGCGCATCCAGATACGCCGCGCCGCTCTCCCCGACGCCCACGCCGTTGCCCGCGCGCTCGCCACTCTCGCCCTGCGCGCCCCGCCGCGCATCGCCCGACTTCGGGCTCGGCAGCGACAGGTCCACATACAGCGTCACCTGCCGCGAGTAATCAAACGGGCTGCCCAGTTGCAGCACGCGGGTATCCGGCGGCGGCGGCAGACCGAGGTTGGTGATCGCGTGCGCAAACGCCGTCTCCGCGCGCTCGGTCTGCTCATCCTCGCGCGCGGTGCGCGTCGCCAGCGTCGCGCTCGTCAGCACGATCCCGATGCGCCGTCGCGGCGATTCCTGCCGCGAACCCGACGCGGCCTCCCCCCCTCGCTCACCATCCGCATCCTCATTGAACGGGCTCGGCTCGTCGCTGTACTCCCCCTCCGCCCCTTCCTCGTGCACAAACTCGGCGTGCTCATCGTGGTCGCCGCCTTCATCCAGCGGCACATCCGCCACTTCCGCACCCATATCAAACAGCACACGCCGCAGGATCGGCGCGATCTCCACCGGCGCGCACGCCAACTCCACCCGCGGCGGCATTCCGCGGCGCGCCGATGCGCCCACTCCCCCCCGATCCTCCACCTCCACCCAATACGCAAACCCCTGCATCGTCTGCGCCACCAGGGCCTCAGCGCACATCGCGATCTCCGCCGCGCGGCGGGCATAGGCCTGCAACTCGAACCGATCCGGCTCGCTCTCGATCCGCTCGCGGATGTTGCGCAGCCGCACCGCCAGATCGTTCATCGCCGGCGTCAGGTCGTTCTCGATCACATCGGGCCGCACGATCCGCCCCGATGTCGCGCGGTTGCGCTGCGCATACTCCAGCAGCGCATCGAAAAACCGCCGCGAAGAATCCTCGGCGTGAATCACCAGGTGCACCGCACGCTCCACCGCCTCGCTCCCCGCCGCGGAGAGTTGCAACTCCCGGTCCACCAGATAGCCCTTTCCCCGCCGCGGCGAGAAAAGCGTGCGAAGCAACCGCATCACCCGCGGCTGCGAGAGGCTCAGCCCGAAGTGCTCGCTCGCGGCATCTTCCACGTTGTGCGCTTCATCCAGAATCACCTGGTCGTACGCGGGCAGAATCGCCCCCCCACCCCCGCCGCTATTCCCCCGACTTCGCATCGCCAGGTCGGCAAAGAACAGCGCGTGGTTGCACACGATCAGGTTGGCCTTCTCCAGTTCCCGCCGCGCCATCTGGTAGAAGCACTTCTGATACGTCGGGCACTTGCGGCCCATGCAGTTGTCGGTGTCGCTGCGGACGTGCTCCCACACCTCGGGCCGCTCCAGCGCGGGCAGCGTCGAGAGCGTGCCATCGCGCGTGGCATAGGCCCAGTCCTCGATCACGTGCAGCGACCGCACCGATTCGGAATCGTGCAGGATCGAACCCTGCCGCTCGCTGGCGATCTTGAGCCGACGGATCGACACGTAGTTGCCGCGGCCCTTGGCCAAGACCGGCACCAACTCCCGCGGCCCACCGCCACCGCCGCCCCCGGCCCCTCTGCTTTCCCCTTCCCCAGTTGCCATTTGGCCCTTTGCCATTTGGCCATTTCCCAATCCCCACTCCCCCAACGTCCTTTGCAGCAGCGGTATGTCCTTGTGGATGATCTGCTCCTGCAGCGAGATCGTGGCCGTCGCGACGACGACCGTCTCGTTGTGCAGCACCGCGCGCAGAATCGCCGGGACCAGATAGGCAAACGACTTGCCCACGCCCGTGCCCGCCTCGACCAGAAGCCTGCCGCGGCGGTCCATCGCCTCCATCGCCGCCCGCGCCATCACCCCCTGCTCGGGCCGATGCTCAAAGTCCACACCCGACTCAACCAACGCGCGGGCAATCGGCCCATCGTCGGCGAGAATCCGGTCGAGAAGATCGTGGGAAAGCGGCACGGGGGGATGGTATTGCCACTGGGTACCGCGCCACTCCGTGGCGCGATTGTCCTTGGTTGGCTCGCCACTCCGTGGCGCGACTGCCTTGGGGTGGCTCGCCACTCCGTAGCGAGTATCGCCGCGGAGCGGCGATGCATCCAGATCGGCCCCAGCGGGGCCGCGGCGTGTAGCCACGGGTGGAGCGCAGTCCGACGACAGGCGGACGAAGCGGAACCCGTGGAGAGGAGTGTGTTCTGTCCTTCCTGCCCCGGAGGGGCAGAGGAACTGCCCGACGAGGCGGCGGCTCAGTCAAACGCGTACTTCTCGTCGAACTCGATCTCGTGGAGGCGGAGCATCCGTAGAGGCTCGGACTTGAAGTCTTCCTTCCTGTGATGCTCGTGCTGCCCGGCTATGTGCGTCTTGACAGCCCCCTCCTGCGACTTGCTGACCGAGAACACGCTGTATCCCTCCTGCCACGCGAAAGCGGCATGCTTGGGAAATGTGTCGTGGATCCACTTTGACGAACTGGCCTTGACCGCGCGCATCAAGTCTGACACTGTGGCATCGGGCCGCCACCGCATGTAGATGTGCACATGGTCCTCGACGCCGCCGATGTCGTAGAGCACGCCCTTCTCGGCCCGGACGATGCCGCCGATGTATGGATAGAGGCGCTCGGCGATGTCCGCAGTGATCCACGGCGTCCGGTGCTTGGTGCTGAAAACGATGTGCAGAAGAACCTGTGAGTAGGTGCGGGGCATCGTTGGCCTTTCGCTGGACGCGGAAACTCCTCCGCCCCGCCGGGGCGGGAAGAGGATAAGAGAATCACGGTTCCACGGGTTCCGCATCGGGCGGCTTCGCCGCCGCGCCGCTTCACCCGTGGCTACAGCCCGCGGCCCCTTCGGGGCCAAGAGATACAACTTATGTCTGGCCCACCCACCCCCTCGACTTCTCCGCCCCCTTCTTCACCAGCAGCCGAAACGTCACCATCCCCCCCACCATCAGCAGCACCGAGCCCGCGGTGTGCCAGGGCAACATCCTCCCCCTGTCCGCGGCATCAAAGGCAATCACATCCCACAGCGTGTGCAGCGCCATCGCCCCCAGCAGGCAGCCCGTCAGCCACCACCAGCCGCTCCGCGTGCGCAGCACCTTCACAAACCCCACGCCGAATCCGCCGATGCCGCCCATGACCAGGTGGCCCATGAGGCGGACGGGCTCGGAGGCGGGCAGGAACGGCTCGGCCGAGGGCCAGCCGATGTGCATGATCGACTCATAGATGGCCGCACCGAGGCCCGCGAACGCGCCGTAGATCGCGCCATCGAGCGGGTCGTTGAACCACTTGGGTCGGGCCAGCGCGACCGCGGCGACGACGGCGATCTTGGCGAGTTCTTCGGTGGTGCCCGCCGCGAGCGCGAGCCAGAGGTTGAAGTGCTCGCCGATGGCGGTGCCCATCCAGGCCATGAAGGCGACCTGCACCAGCCCGGCGAGGTGGAGGCCGATCGCGCCGCCGATGAGCGCAAGGAGGATGGCGTGCGGCGGCTCGCGATCGTAGAGGTCGTAGCGATACACCTGCGCGCCGATGGCGACAGAGCAGAGCAGGAGTGTGGCGTAGAGCAACATGGGGCGATGTCGGATGTCGGATGTCAAAGCAGCATACCGACTTCCGAATCTACGTCCGCGACACGGACCCCGAGACCCGGACCCCGGACCCCGAGACAAGGAACCCGCCCGCGCTCTAACTTCCCACATCCCATATCCGACATCCCACATCACCCGATCCCGATCGGCTTGCGCGACGGCTCGCCATCTTTCCGCGGATAGTCTCGCGGCGTTCTGCTCGCCTTTTCCAGCACCACGATCCGGCCCGTCGGCGTCTGCACCGTCTCGGCGTGCCGCAGGCCCATCACACCCATCGCCTTGCCGGCCTCCTCCAGTTCCTGCTCGGCCTTGGCGCCCTTCACCGCGAGCACAAAGCCGCCCGGCCGCGCGAACGCGCCGAGCAGTTCGACCAGCACGGCCAGGTGCCCCAGCGCGCGGGCGATGGCCGCGTCGTAGACCTCTCGCCGCGAGTTGATGCGGCCATCGTTCTTGCTGCCGCGATGGTGCGCGACCGTCTCGGCGCGGCCCTGGATCACTTCGACGTTCTTGAGCGAGAGCGCTGCCGCGGCGGATCGCAGGAACTCGCACTTCTTGCCTGTCGCCTCGAGCAGCGTGAACTTCGCCTCGGGCATGACAATCGCCAGCGGGAGCGCGGGCACGCCGCCGCCCGAGCCGACATCGATGATGCGCAGGTGCGTTGCGCCCCCCCGGCCCTCGGCCGGCTCGATGCTCGCCAGCACCGGCACCAGCGTCAGCGCATCAAAGATGTGCTTCACCCACGCTTGCGCCGGATCGGTGATCGCGGTGAGATTGGTCAACTCGTTGGCGCGGAGCAGGAGCGCGAGAAACAGCCCGAGACGCTCGAGGTCGCCTGGCTCAAACTCGATCCCCAGTTCCGCGGCCATCGCCAGAAACTCCGGCGTTGGAGCGAGCGGTTCGAGGGGCGGGGTTTGCATTTCGGGCATTGGCAGGAGTGTACTCTCAGAAACCGAACGGCCGTGCACACGCCCGCCGTCACGAGGCCTGCCGAAACGGCAGGCCATGCGTGAAGGCAGCGCGATTTTGCACTCGTCTGCGGCGACGTTCGGGCGTTTCGCGGCAGGTCCCGGGCCCGTTGGGACAGCAGGTCTGGCATCGGAGTTGCCAACCACCCATTGCCTGCGCGGCGGCCAATGAAGTGCCCGCCGCCCTGCCGGCAAGGAGCAGACCCATGTCCAAGACCATCGGCATCGACCTCGGCACCACCAACTCGTGCGTGGCCGTCATGGAAGGCGGGAGCCCCAAGGTGCTCATCAACGCCTCCGGCTCGCGCACGACGCCCTCGGTCGTCGGCTTCACCGACAAGGGCGAGCGACTCGTGGGCCAGCCCGCCAAGCACCAGCAGGTGACCAACCCCAAGAACACGATCTTCTCGATCAAGCGGTTCATGGGCCGTCGCCACACCGAGGTCGAATCCGAAGAGAAACTCGTGCCCTACGCCGTCACCGGCGGGGCCAGCGAGTTCGTCAAGGTGAAGGTGAACCAGGGCGAGTTCACGCCGCAGCAGATCTCCGCCTTCATCCTGCAAGACCTGAAGAAGACCGCCGAGGATTACCTCGGCGAGAAGGTCGAGCGCGCGGTCATCACTGTTCCGGCGTACTTCAACGATGCCCAGCGCCAAGCCACCAAGGACGCCGGCGAGATCGCCGGCCTCAAGGTCGAGCGCATCATCAACGAGCCGACCGCGGCCGCGCTGGCCTATGGCCTCGACAAGAAGAAGAACGAGAAGATCGCGGTCTTCGATCTCGGCGGCGGCACATTCGATGTGTCGATCCTCGATATCGGCGATGGCGTCTTCGAAGTGCTCAGCACCAACGGCGACACGCACCTGGGCGGCGACGACTGGGACCAGCGGCTGATCGACTTCATCGCCGAGGAGTTCCGCAAGAAGGAGGGCATCGACATCCGCAAGGACGCGATGGCCCTGCAGCGCCTGAAGGAAGCCGCCGAGAAGGCCAAGATCGAACTCTCGACGATGCAGGAGACGGCGGTCAACCTGCCGTTCATCACGGCCGACCAGACCGGACCGAAGCACCTGCAGGTCTCGATCACCCGCGCCAAGTTCGAATCGCTGACCAACGACCTGTTCGAGCGGCTCAAGGCCCCGTGCCTGCAAGCGCTCAAGGATGCCAAGATCGATGCGAGCAAGATCAACGAGGTCGTGCTCGTCGGCGGATCCACCCGCATGCCCCGTGCCCAGCAGATCGCCAAGGACCTCTTCGGCAAGGAGCCGAACAAGAGCGTGAACCCCGACGAGGTCGTCGCCATCGGCGCGGCGATCCAAGGGGGCGTTCTGCAGGGCGATGTCAAGAACATCCTCCTGCTCGATGTCACGCCGCTCTCGCTGGGCGTTGAGACCTACGGCGGCGTGATGACGGTGCTCATCCCCAAGAACACGACCATCCCCACGAGCAAGAAGGAGGTCTTCTCGACCGCCAGCGACAACCAGCCCAGCGTGCAGATTCATGTCCTGCAGGGCGAGCGCGAGTTCGCCAAGGACAACCGCACGCTCGGACAGTTCGAACTCTCCGGCATCGCGCCCGCGCCCCGCGGCGTGCCGCAGATCGAAGTCGAGTTCTCGCTCGATGCCAACGGCATCCTGACCGTCACAGCGGCGGACAAGGGCACGGGCAAGAAGGCCGACATCAAGATCAGCAACTCCGGCGGTCTCGACAAGGCCGAGATCGAGCGCATGAAGAAGGATGCGGAACTGCACGCCGCGGAAGACAAGAAGCGGCGCGAGGTCGTTGACCTGAAGAACCGCGCCGACGGCGTGGTGCTGCAGACCCGCAAGGCCCTCGAAGAGCACGGCGGCAAGGTCTCGCCCGAGGTTCGCGGCAAGATCGAGCAGGCCCTCTCCACCCTCGAGACCGCCATCAAGGGCGAGGAGAAGGACCCGATCGAGCGCGGGCTGAAGGAACTCGAAGCCGCATCGATGGAACTCGGCAAGGCCGTTTACGAGGCCGAGGCCGCCAAGTCCGCGGCAGCCGGTGGCGGCGCGGGGGGGGCGGCATCGACCGCCGAACCCAAGCCCAGCGGTGGCGCGGCGGGCAGCGACGTGATCGATGCGGAGTTCGAGGTCAAGGACGAGAACAAGAAGTAGTCCGCCTGATGTGGCATGGGCGTCCCGCCCATGAGCCTTTGAAGCGGGCGTCCCGCTCCTGAGCGGTTGAAGCAGGCGTCATGCTTGCGCTATTACAAATCAACATGGCCGGGACGGCCATGCCACCCCACCCCCCACCCCCCACCCCCCACAACCCCCGCTCACGCGGGGGTTTTTTCTGCGCCAAGTGCCGTTGCGCGCGATGTCCGTTTGACCTTCCCCCGCCGCGCCCCAACGATTGCCCACTCCCGCCGGAGAGGTGGCAGAGTGGTTGAACGCGCTGGTCTCGAAAACCAGTATGGCGCTAGTCGTCATCGGGGGTTCGAATCCCCCCCTCTCCGCTTGTTCACCTGGCGCTCGCGACCGCGACGATGCCGTCACCCACGATCATCGTCGCTACGGTGATCAGTACGATGCCGATGATGTTCAGGCCCAGGCCCGCGCGGGCCATCTGCCCGATGCGCACGCGGCCGGAGCCGAATACGATCGCGTTCGGCGGCGTCGCCACCGGCAGCATGAATGCCATGCTCGCCGCGACCGCCGCGGGAACCACCAGACGCATCGGGTCGACACCCAGCGACGGCGCCGCCGCGGCGAGGATCGGCAGCAGCGCGGTCGTCACCGCCGTGTTGCTCGTCAGTTCGGTCAGGAAGATGACCACGGCGCAGACAATCAACACCGCCATCCACAGCGGCAAGCGGCCCAGCCCGCCGAGCATCTGGCCGATGTAGGCATCGACGCCGTTGGCGGTGATCGCCGCGGCCAGACTCAGCCCGCCGCCGAAGAGCAGCAGCACGCCCCACGGCAGTCGTTCGGCGGTGGGCCAGTCCATAGCGAAGACACGCTCGCGGGGACGCACGGGAATGACGAACAGCGCGAGCGCGGCGAGCACGGCGATCGTCGAATCGTTCAGCCCATGCAGTGCGCGGGCCAGCGCGGGCAGCACGTCGCCGCCGTGCCCGCCCGCGGCCAGACTCTCGCCCCATTCGTTCAGCAGCGGGCGCGTCAGCCACAGCGTGACCGTGCACAGAAAGACACCGAAGACCGTCCACTCGCCGCGGCTCATCGGCCCCAGCGCAGCGAACTCGGCGCGGATCATCTCGCGCCCGCCGGGGATGGTCTTGAGGCGCACCGGCTGGCTGATGCAGGTCATGTAGAGCCAGGCCAGCGGCAGATACGCCGCGACGATCGGCAGGCCGAGCATGAGCCAGTTGGCGAACCCGATCTCGCGTCCGAGTTCGCGCGCGACGAAGCCCTTCATGATCGCGTTGGGCGCGGTGCCGATGAGCGTCGCGACGCCGCCGATGCTCGCGGCGTAGGCGATGCCCAGCAGCAGCGTGGAGTCGAAGTTCGGATCGGGCGATCGGATGTCGCGCTCGGGCGTGCCCGGCGCGGCGTGCCGCGCGGCGACCAGCCCGATCACACTCAGCGCGATCGGCAGCATCATGATCGTCGTCGAGGTGTTGTTCACCCACATGCTGATGAGCGCGCTGGCGAGCATGAACCCGCCGATCAGGCGCTTGGGCCCGGTGCCCACCATCAGCACCACCAGCAGCGCGATCCGCTTGTGCAGGCCCCAGCGCTCCATCCCCAGGCCGAGGATAAAGCCGCCGAGAAAGAGGAAGATCACCGAATCGGCGTATGGCGCGGCGGCGCGGGACATGGTCGCAGCGCCCGTCAGCGGGAACAACACCAGCGGCAGCAGCGCGGTCGCGCTCAGCGGGATCGCCTCACTCAGCCACCACACGGCCATCAGCGCGCCCACCGAAGCCGTCGCCCGCCCCGTGTCGCTCAGACCCGTCAGCACACCGTCGGGCCCGACCGCCTGCCGCGGCAGAAGCATGAACACGAACACCGCGACGATGGGCCCGGCCAACAGGCCGATCCAACTGACAATCGCGGCGATGTCCGGCGGTCGGCGCTCGGCGGTCATGCCCCGCAGGGTACCCCGCACGCGCCGCGGCGGCGCACACACAGCCCCGCGATGACCGATCGACAAGCGGTGGGGAGGGGATTCGAACCCCTGAACGACTGACGCCGTTACCGGTTTTCAAGACCGGCGCATTCGACCACTCTGCCACCCCACCGGGGGTGCGCGGCGTGAGCACTCTCCGCGCCGACGGTAATCATACGGCCGCGCGCCCGCCCGCCCTGCGCCACGCGCTCACCTGCCCCAGATGCCCGGCCTCATGATCGAGCATCAGGTGGACCAGCGCATCGGCCACCAGCGGGAATCGCTTCTCCCACCGCTTCAGCGGGATCGGCCGCGCCAGCGCCGGAGCATCCGCCCCCTCGAGCGCTCGGGCCAGTTCGTCGTGCCCGGCGAAGTACGCCGCGAGCAGTTCCTGCTTCGGCAGGTACGCCGCGCGATCGCTCATCGGTCGCGAGTCCTTGCCGAACGGGCTCTTGATCGGATCGGCGAACTCGCCTTCTTTCGCGCCGCGCAGGATCGCTGTCAGCACCGGCGGATAGAGCGACAAGTGGCTGAAGACCCACGCGGGGTGGTTCATCACCACGCCGGGCACGGGCTGGCTCCTCATGTCGGCGTCGGAGAGGTCCGCCGTCAGCCGCGCGGCGTAGTCGCGCTGCGCGGCCCACGAGTTCAGGATTGCCCCGACCAGCACGCGGGTCTCGTTCATGGGCGGACTGTAGTGCGCGCGCGTGTCGCGGCGGTGCGGAAGCCGCCGCGGCCACATCCTGCCGCGCAGCAAAAAGGCCCCTCTCCTTCTCGGGAGAGAGGCCCAAGGAGCACCAGACGGCCGCCCGTCGGGCAATCGTCAGGCCGAGACGCCCGGTCCGCGAGCGTGCCCGGCTGCCGATCGCAGTCGGCCGTCCGCGCGACCACTGTCCGGGCCTACGGGCACCCGGCAAACCAGACCGTGAGGAATGCGAAGATCGCCGGAACGCCCGGCGTGCCGCCAAAGTTGACCGCGGCGGGCTGGCCCGCGAACCACGCGGAAAGGAACGCGAAGATGTCGCCCACCTCGCGCGTGCCGTTGCCGTCAAAGTCCGCCGCGCACGCGGGCGGCTCGATGACCGCAAACCCGCTGATATCGAGGTAGTCCGTCGGGTTGCCGGTGATCTCGATCCCGCGGAACAAGGTGCCGTTGTCCTGCACCGTCACGCGAACGGACCGCACATTTGCAACAGGCATGCCCTGCGCAAAGACCGTCACGGGTGCATCGCACACCTCGATTTCAAAGTCAGGCCCGTCGCAGCGCACGCGGCGTGGAGCGCTCGCATCGCAAGGGCCCACGTACGCAAGTGAATGCGTCGGCCCGGACGCCGCGAACTGGGCCAGTGTCGCGCCATCGCCGTTGCTCAGAGTCACTGTCGCCGCGAACGGACCGCCCGCCCGCGCCGACCAGTCGAACTCCATCGTGTGCGATGCGCCGCCCGCATCCGACGATTGCGCCACACGCATCGCCTCGCCGCCCTCATCATCAAACGCCTTCATGATGATCACGTGCCCGCGGCAGCAGTTGCCCGCGGCCACGCTCAACTGTGCGCCCGGCGCGCTCTGCCCGCCGGCGTGGACCCAGTCCATCGACACGCCGCTGGGTACCGACGAGTAACTGGTGTCGACTTTCATCGTGATCTGGCCCTGATCGTCCCACTCCATGAGGCTCGCCCCGTCCACGCCGCGGCAACTCACATCGAATGTGTGCAGCGCGGCGCCGTGGAGATCCATCGACTCCATCCCCTGGAATGTCACCTCCGTCGATTCCAGATCGACCCACGGCGCACACCCGGGGCACTCGATCGGCTGCACGCGAAGCGCGACAACATCCGTCAAGGGTGAAGCGCCGAGCCCGGTGACCAGGCAGACCTCGCCGCCGAAATCGAACTCGTCGTAGAACTTGATCCCCGTCCCCTTGGTGCCGATCGCCCGCCAGACCGCCGGACCTCCACCACCGCCGCCGCCGCCGCCGCCGCCGCCGCCGTTCGGAATGATGCGCACGACGATCTCGCTGACCTGCCCGGCGCCGACCGTGCGGCCGCCCTCGCGCACCGCGACCCATTCGTACCCTGTCGCGCCCATCGCGCTGTAGTCCAGTGTCAGGTCGATCGCATCCGGAACTCCCGGCACGCTCAACATCCGGTGATTCCCATAGATCACGCCGTCCCATCCGCGCCGCCGGATGCGCACCTGCGCCGATGAGGACGATGCCCCGCGCAGCGGCGCCACATCGAGTCCAACACTCCCGCCAAACTGGCTGCGCATGTGCACCTCGACACCATCCTCGCCCGAACTGCCCAGGCAGCACGGCGATGCCACCCGAAGCGCGCCATCGGCCGTGTGCGACATCACCGCCGCGCCGACCGCTTCGACCGCCAAACCGTCGAACCGCACCCGCGCCGCGGCCGGATCGACCGACAACACCTCGACCGGCTCCGCCGCGGCGTTGGCCAGCACGTGCAACTCGCGGCAACGGTGCAGGCTCGACCCGCCCGAAGGCAGGAAGTGCACCGACCGCACGCCGCCGTGCACCGTGCCATCTCCGAGTTCGATCGTGAACGCGATGGGGAACTCCATGCCCCAGCGCCCGCTGTGGCACGACCAGCGCTGTTCGACGCCGGGCGCGCCCGTCACCACGCGCACGGCGTGGTGCGGGCCGGGGATGGTGTGCCGGACGATCTCAAGGTCCGCCGCATCGCGCAGCGAGACCGTCACTTCGTCCGCGCCGGCCTCGATGCCCAGGTACTCCAGGTACTGGCGGTTCTGGAAGATGTCGTGGTGGTTCGACACGCGCCCCGTCTCCGCGCCCTCATCGTCGAATGCCTTCATCAGCGTGACGTGGCCGCTCAACTCGCCCTTGCGCAGCGTCACGGCCCCCCCGCTGCCCCCGCCCGCGCCCCCGCCAACCACGCCGCCGTGCAGGTCGATCGCAACGCCATCCTGCCCGCTGCTGCCGAGGTTGTTCACGCGGATGCGCCGCGCGTTGTCGCAGTCGGCCACGTTGGCGCACATCTCGTCAACGTGCGCGACCCCGATCGCATGGCTCGACACGGCGAACGTCCCCACGCTCACATCCGACACTACGCACTGCGAAACGCCGCCGGCCGTCACCAGCAGCGACTCGGTTCCCAGCCATGTGTCGCACGCGCTGCACGTCTCCGGCTCGAACTCCATCGAAGACACCTCGTGCAGCGTCGCCGGAAACAGGCCCGACACGCTCGCGGTGGATGCGCCAAAGCCGATCGTGATCACGCGGTTCGATTCCGCCCCGGTGCCCTTGGTCTTGATCGCCACGCTGCACGTCGGCACGACGATGTCCGGCGGAAGAACCACCTGCACGACGCACTGCACGCTCGACGCCGCGACCACGCGGCTCGCCGCCGTGTTCCCGGCCTGATCGCGCAGCCGCACACGCACGGTCGAGGCCCCGACGGCCGTCAGGTCGCACTCCAAGTCCAGCGACGAGCCGGGCGTGCCATCAGGCGGACGGCTCGCCACACGCACACTCCCCTTCACTGTCCCATCCCACCCCTTGGGCCTGATGCGCACCTCGCGCTCCGCGGGCGATGGGATCAGCAGTTCATCCAGGTCGATGCTCACCGAGCCGCCCCAGCGGCTGTTGAGGCGAACCTCCACGCCGTCCTCGCCGCTGCTCCCGAGGTTTCGTACCGGCAGCCTTCGCTCGACCGGCGGGTCAAACGTCGCCCCCCCGATCGGCATGTGCTCGAGCCCGCTCACACGAATCTGCCCCGACGCGGACCCGGCGCAAAGCCCGACCCCAGCCAGGACCGCCGCGGCGGCCCCGAACAACATCACGCCGCGACCAGCACCCTGAACGATCGACATGTTCCTGCTCCTTGCGACGGCGTGAGGCCCGAACAGGGACCCCGACTCCGCCCCGGGCCGCACGGACCACGGCCCGGGAACGAACCGTCTGGCAGGACTTGCCGCGACAAGCGGGAATCTTGCAACGCGCAATCGAGATTCCGCGCGCGGGCCGACGGGCCCGATAATCACGGGCTTTCTCGCGCGAACGACGCGCCGCGGCCATGCGCGTTCAGCACCCG
>JAHBXL010000026.1 GCA_019636495.1 Phycisphaeraceae bacterium
CAACGACCTGGTCGTCAACGTCACCGACATCTTCTCGTTCCTCTCCGCCTGGTTCGCAGGCGATGGCGACTTCGACGGCCAGAACGGCACACAGGTCGCCGACATCTTCGCCTACCTCGCCGCGTGGTTCAGCGCGTGAGGCGGGCGGCCGCACGGCGCGGATCAGGTATCCCGCGCCGTGTCAAGCGCGGCGAGAAATTTCGTGTGTTGCCGCCGCGCTTGACAAAACGCGCAGAGTGATTAGCGTTGCCATTCCCGCCGCGTCCGGATTGGCCGCGTCGCGGCGTGCTTCTCAGTGTTTCCAACGTCCTCGCCGCAGGGTGCCCACGTGCCTGGTCTTTCCACGCCCACACGCACGAATCTCCCCGACCGCCAGATGTGGGGCGGCATGCTCGCGCACCTGCGCTCCGGGCACCCGGAGATCTGTCGGCAGTGGTTCGAGGAGATCGAGCCCTTGGGCATTGCCGGGGGCGTGTTGCGGCTGCGTGCCCACTCGCAGATTCACCGCGACTACCTGCAGAGAACCTGCCTGGAGCCCTTCAACGACGCGGCACGCACCGTTTCGGAGCGACTCATCAGCGTGCAGTTCCTCGGCCCGGATGACCGGGTCGATCCCGCGCCGCCTGCCACGCCCCTCACATCGGCCGCCGAGCCGCGAGTCGTTGTGCGCTCCGACGCCGCCCGCGCCGCGATCGATGATGCTCCCCCACGAACGCGTGATGCACAACCTGTCGAACGCGAGGTGTGGCCCACCACGCCGCGCACCACAACATCTGGAGCCGCGCTGACTCGCGCTGCGCACTCGCATTCGCTGGTTCTGAATCCCGATTACGTCTTTGAGAACTTCGTGGTCGGGCCGGGTTCGCGTCTGGCACACGCCGCGGCGGTTGCCGTCGCGGAGAAGCCCGGCCGCGCGTACAACCCCTATTTCGTGCATGGAGATGTCGGGCTGGGCAAGACCCACCTGCTTCAGGCGATTTGTCTTCGCATCAAACAGGCCGATCCTGCGACGAAGATCTACTACACCTCCTGCGAGGGCTTCATGACGCAGTTCATGGAAGCAGTGCAGGCGGGCGAGATGGCTGCCTTCCGCCACACGTTTCGCGATGTGGATGTGCTGGCGATCGACGATGTGCACTTTCTGGCCAAGCGCGACCGGACGCAGGAAGAGTTCTTCCACACGTTCAACAGCCTGTATCAGGCCCACAAGCAGATCATTCTCTCCAGTGATGCGCCGCCGGAGGAGATCCCCGATCTTGAAGACCGGCTGGTGTCGCGTTTCAAGTGGGGCTTGGTGGCGAGCGTTGCGCCGCCGTGTTACGAGACACGGGTGGAGATCCTGAAGCAGAAGGCCCGGTTGCGGGGGTTTGAGATTCCGGATGATGTGGCTTGTCACATCGCCGCGAAGATTGACACCAACATTCGCGAACTCGAGGGCGCGGTGGTGAAACTGCAGGTGCTGCGCGGGCTTGAGAAGCGGGATGTCGATATGGGGCTGGCGCTGGCCGCGCTGGGCGATGAGGCCGCCCGCAACGACCGCACTGTGCAGATCCAGACCATCATCGACGCGGTGACGGACTTCTTCGGCGTCAAGGTGTCGGACCTGCAGAGCAAGCGTCGGCAGAGGTCGATCGCGCTGCCGCGGCAGGTCTGCATGTTCCTGGCACGACGGCACACACGTTTCTCGCTCGAGGAGATCGGGGGGTTCTTCGGCGGGCGCGATCACACCACCGTCATGCACGCGGTGAAGACGATCGAGGCGCGGCTCGATTCCGATGCCGAGTTTGCACGCCGCATCGTTGTCATCGAGAACCTGGTCAAGGCTCCCGCGGCGTGAGGCTGGGCGAGCCCGAACAGCGTTTTGCCGACCAGCGCGCAACCGACACCCGCCGCGTGAACAAACCGTGGATAACCAGACGGCCGCGCTCGGCGCGTGTCGCGCCGGCGAACCGTTCACCCTGGCTGGGCCTGTCGGTTGTCTGGGCCGACCGCGCGCAGCCGAGCGCAACCGACACACAACCGACAGGTTGTCCATATGGTGTGTGAGGCGCAACCGCTTTCACCAACTGGCTTTGCGCGTTCGTCCGCCTGAGTTACCCACAGTCCGACAGGGCTTTCTACTACGACTATCAAAGATCTCTTCTCTATGAAGAAGAGGAGAACCACGGGAGGCGCGAACGCTTCACACTGGGGCTTGGAGTCTGTTCGCCCGCCGCGGCGGCCATGTGCATAACCGCCTGCTCAGCGTTGGCACCGCGGGCACCAGACGGTGGTTCGCTGTCCGATTGCCGCCGACCGCAGCGTGCCGCGGCAGCGGGTGCAGGGCTGGCCTGCGCGGCCGTAGACGGCGTGGCGGGCCTGGAACTCGCCGGCGAGGCCCGCGGCATCGCGATAGTCGCGGAGAGTCGAGCCGCGAGCGGCGACGGCCTCGGCGAGCACTTCGCGAACCGCCGCGGCGAGGAGCGAGCAGCGGGCCGGGCGGACTTTCGCGGCGAGCGTGCGTGGAGAGATTCCGGCGCGGAAGAGCGCCTCATCGGCGTAGATGTTGCCGACGCCGGCGAGCACGGCTTGGTCGAGGAGCGCGGCCTTGATGGCGCGGCGCGAGGTTCGAAGCGCGTTCCACAGTGGCGGGCCGTCGATCTCCAGGGCATCGGGGCCGAGCGCGCTCCACAGGGTGTGCAGGTCGGCGAGCGTGGGCAGCGCGCGGAGGCCGCCGAATCGGCGCGGGTCGATGAAGGCGATCGCGGCGGCCTTGCCGCGGACAGGCTCGAGGCTCCAGAGCGCGTGGGTGTGCGGGACGGCGGCGCGCGGGGTGGGGATGTTGGCCGGGAGCGCTTCGAGCGCGCCGGTCATGCCGAGTTGAACGACGAGCGCGCGGGGGGCGGCAGCGCGCGGAGCGGGCGCGGCGGCTCGGTGGGGGGCGGCGATGATGGCCAGTTGCTTGCCGCGGCGGAGGATGTCGGTGACGGTACAGCCCTGGAGGAGGTCGGCGGGTTCGAAGCGGGAGGGGCGCGCAATGCGCGCGGGCGCGGATGCGCTGCCGCGGCGGAGCGAAGCGCGCTGGCGCGAGAAGCCGCCGGGCGGGTCTCCGGGGGCGATGAGGATGTCTCGCCGCAGGAGTTCCGCCGCGAGAATGCGCCGGCCGATGAGCACGGGCGCGAGCGTTCGGCGGATGGTCTCGACCTCAGGGAGTTCGGGCACGGGGGAGGGTAGATGTGCGAAAAGTGGCGGCGTGCGTCGCGGCAGAGCCGCGACGCGGTGGGGAGAGAGCGTGTTGTGCGCTACTCGCGGGCCGGGATCGATTACACTAAGGACGTCTGGCGAGGTCTGAATCTCGGGGTTGTGCGCTACTCGCGGGCCGGGATCGATTACACTGCGGACATCACCGTTGAGGGCACCGCTGGGTTGTGCGCTACTCGCGGGCCGGGATCGATTACACTAGGCAGGTGTTCGAGGAATCCGGTGCTTTGGTTGTGCGCTACTCGCGGGCCGGGATCGATTACACTTTTCCTCGCGCATGCGCACCAGTTCCTGGCGTTGTGCGCTACTCGCGGGCCGGGATCGATTACACTACCCCTTGCGCCCGCACGCTCAAATGCTCGTTGTGCGCTACTCGCGGGCCGGGATCGATTACACTTGAATACCACACACACGACGGACGCAGACAGTTGTGCGCTACTCGCGGGCCGGGATCGATTACACTGACCGACCTGCACGGCGTGGTGATCGGTGAGTTGTGCGCTACTCGCGGGCCGGGATCGATTACACTTCGACGCGCTGGCCGACCTTGCCGTCGGGGGTTGTGCGCTACTCGCGGGCCGGGATCGATTACACTGGCCTTGGCTTTCTTCAACTCGCCATTGAGGTTGTGCGCTACTCGCGGGCCGGGATCGATTACACTGACCGCCGCGTGGTCTGCACCAACGAGGAAGTTGTGCGCTACTCGCGGGCCGGGATCGATTACACTGACCGCCGCGTGGTCTGCACCAACGAGGAAGTTGTGCGCTACTCGCGGGCCGGGATCGATTACACTGGTTTCAATCTCCTACGCGAAGTCGATCCAGTTGTGCGCTACTCGCGGGCCGGGATCGATTACACTCCCGCTCAGTTCATCGCCATCGGGGATGCGGTTGTGCGCTACTCGCGGGCCGGGATCGATTACACTCCAGGTCCGTGCCATCGTCATCAGCCGGGAGTTGTGCGCTACTCGCGGGCCGGGATCGATTACACTCGGGCTCCTCGTACAACGACCTCTTCCCCAGTTGTGCGCTACTCGCGGGCCGGGATCGATTACACTAGACCCTCCGCAAGTGGCGGTTTGACAAGGGGATACGCGCCGATCCCCATCAGAAAAGTTCCAACTGAGCCGGAGCGGGCTCGGCGGGTTGACGGTTTTTGCCCCAAAACACGCGCATCCGCTCGAACTGTTTGTCGGTAATGGTGATGACTCGGACCTCGCCATTGGGGGGTACGGCCGCCTCGACCCGAGCCACGTGCACCGCCGCGTTCTCGCGACTTGCGGAGTGGCGGATGTAGACGCTGTACTGCATCTTCGAGAAGCCGTCCTTGAGCAGGGCCTTGCGGAACAGCGCGTACTGCCGCCTGCACTCCTTGCTGTTGACCGGAAGGTCGAACATGGCGACGACCCACATAAAGCGGTACCCGCTGAGATGCATGACCCCGGCTCATCGGCCAGTTTCTCCTACGTCTTCGGCGTCGTTCGGATCGGCGGCTCCTGGTGCCGAGAATGTGACCGGGATCTGCAAGCGGCCGGGGTCGCCCTCGAGGCAGCGGACAAGCGAGGCGACATAGTGTGCGAGCGCGATCTGGAGAGGTCCGGCCTCTTCGCCCGTCTGAACGGTCAACCAGAGGACCTTGATCAGGTCGGCCTTGGTGTCCTGGTTCAGGCGCAGGCGCCCCTCGTGGACAAGTTGCACAACGCGGGCATCGATGAAAGGGCGGAGGGGCTCGACAAGGTCATCGGCAAGGCAGAAGAAGTTCGACCTGCCGATGTGTCGCAGGCCGAGCGCCGGCAGCAGGCCCGCCGCGACGATGGCCCGTGCCAGAGCGGCACGCAGCACGGCGTATCCGTAGTCCAGCAGGTTGTTTGGTGGGGCGGCGGTAGGGTCGCCTGCCTGTCTGCGGAAGGGCCGCGGGATGCCCGGCGCGGCCTCGAAGAGCGCGGGCCAGTAGAGCATCGCCGCATAGGCCTCGCGGTTGTCGGGGTCGCCGCTGCGGACGCTTCGGGCGATGCCCAGAAGTCGCGCCCGCGTGGGAGAATCGGCCGCGAGATTGCGCGCCTGAGCGCGGATCTTCGCGGCAACGATCCGCGACCAGAGGCGCTTGCGCACCGGCTTGCTCATGGCGATCTGGGCATCGAGCCGGGCCAGGAGGTCGGTGTTTCTCGGGAGAGGCGCGTACACGCCGATCGGGATGTGATCGCGTCCGCACACCACCAGCGCCGCGCCGTGTTCGGCGAGTTTGGCGAGAAGGCCGTGGGTGTAGGTTGTGTCGCGTTCATCGACGATGAGCAGCCCCAGGTCTTCACAGGGGATCGATCCGGCCAGGTTGGCGGGATGGGCCGGGAGCGGCTTGGGCGGGCCCCCATCGCGGCGGAGGACCAGCAACTGCTCATCGCGCGTGACGAGCGAGCAAGGGTCGCGGCTGATCTCGACGGCTCGGCGGATCATTGCGCCAGTTGACCAAGTTTCATGCGTCGAATCAATCTCTTTCCAGGAACTCGACCTCGCCGAGGGGCGAGACGCGCACCTTGAGGGCGTGCGGGTGGCCGGGCGGGGCGAGGGTCTTGAAGTCGTTGGGCGTCGCCGCGAACTGCTCGCGGGCCGAGTCGGTCACGACCTTGCCCGAACTGTCCTTGCGCTCGCCCGCCTTGCGGGCGTCCCAGTGTGGCACCAGGACCACGGCCTGCGGCTTGTCGAGTTTGGCGACGACGAAGTAACTGGGGGGATCGGCGGGTCGGTCTTTGTGCCGCATGAACACCATTTCGCCCTCGCAGAGCGACAGGACGAAGCGGCCGCCCTTATCCGGGTTGTCGGCGCGGTCGACGAGCGGGTGGGCGGCATCGGCCGCCGCGATCTGCGGGGTCCACTTGCGCCGTTCGGCCTTGGGAAGGAGTTTCAGGTCCTTGAAGCGCGGGACACCCGCCGTTCGCAGCGCGCGGAAGAAGGCGAGTTTTCGCTGGGCGGCTTCGTAGGCGCTGACGATCTCGCCGGACCACTTGTCCTTGACATCGACGCGGATCTCGATGTGGTGGTTGTTGCCGCCGACGTAGGCCCGCGCCGCCGCGGCGTTGCCCTGGTCGGTCTGTGCGCTGTACGCAGGCCGGGGTTTGCCCGTTGCATAGTCATACTCCCAGCGCGAGATGATGACCGGATCGTTCATTGTTCGCAGCAGCACGAACGACCGGATGGGGACACCGCTCTTGTGGGCGATCTGACCGGCCTCTGCCAGTTTCTTGATCTGGTTGGCGGTGAAGTTGTCGGGGTCCAGTCCATTGCTCTCGAGGCGCTCGCGCAAGGCCATGCGGAGAGCAAGGTCGCGTACGAGGCCGCTCTTTCCCGGCGGCGGATCAACGATTGCCGCTTGGTAACCCTTGCCACTGACGATGCCCTTGGCCCACTTTCGCGCAGCCCGTTCATCCGTGCCGGTCTCGCGCTGGCGGCGCGCAGCAAGCCGCTCGACCGCCTCCGCCGGTGTTTCCGGGCGCGGCAGTCGCAAGTGGTTGGGATTGAGCGCCAGCACGCTCTTCTTGCCTGTGAAGAGGTCAGTTAGTTTGCCATCCGCATTCAGCACAGGGCCGAGCAGTGTTTCCTCGTGCATAGCCCCGATGAGTTTGCGCTTGACGGGGCGATGCGCGACCGGGCGGTCGCCGAAGATCGCGGCGAGGGCGCGGTCACGCAGGTCGTCCCGATCCTTGAACGGTGCGGGGGGCGGGATGGGGTTGTCGCGGCAGAAGGCCTCGAACTCCTCGGCGGCGATACCGGCCTTGTCTGCGGCCTTGACTCGGTTCTCCCACTGAATCTGCACCGATCGATCGGTCAGGGCGATGGCCACGGCGTCGAGGGCGTGGTGACGATGGTCGCCGCGGTTCTTCTCTCTGCGGGCGTGCTCATCGGGCGCGCTCAGGCCCTTTGCTTTCGCATCGTGGGCATCCTGGAACAGCCCCCACTCGCGCCGCAGGTCACTGGTCCAGCGGCCATCGGTCGTGAAGATGCGGCGTTCGCCGCCGCGCTCGGGCAGGCCCTTGCCATCGAAGAGCGCATCGGAGAGGTACGCCAAGACCTGGCGCGTTGCGTAGCGGGTATCAGTCAGGTCGCGGTCCGAGAAACCCTGGATGTCCTCGACCGTTCGTTTGAAGTTGGCAATCTTGGCGTCGTCATCGCGATGGTCGAAGTAGCACGCCCAAAGTTTCTCCTGGGCCGCTTTCTCCACCTGCTTGAGGCTCAGCCGCTCGATCTCGCGGTACATCAGTTCGATCCGGTTCATTTCGGCGTCGAAATGATCGCCCCACCACTGGCGGGGCGTGCGGCGGCCCATATCGCGGTTGCACTTGGTGTGCGCGAGGACCATGTTGCGGTGCCCAGCGCCGCCGCCGATGCCGCGAGGCGTGATGTGGGCCAGTTCGCAGCCCTCGCCGTAGGCCGCGACCCGGGCCGTGAGACCGCCCTGGCCGCAGAGCGGGCAAACGTTGTTCTGCTGGACGGCGAGTACGACGCGGTCGACGGCGATGCGCTGCTGGCTGGCCTTCAGGGCGTGGAGATTGAATGTCTCGATGATATCCTTGCGGATTCGGTCGCGCAGGCGGCTTCGGAGGAGCGCGAGGTCGGCCTCCTTTCCGGACATTTTCGCATCGCGGGCCAGTTCGACGACGATCTGGTCGGGCTTGCGGCCGTGCTTCCGGATGTGCGCGATCAGGTGGCGTCGGACCTCGTGAATCGCCTTGCGGACGACGGGATTCGTGAGCATTGGGGCTGGGGGGAGCGTGTCGGGGTGCATCTTCATGTAGTAACGGTCGCGAGCGGTGAGGCCCTTGGCACCGGTCGCGTACCGGTCTCGCGTGCGCGGGTGCAGCGGCTGGCCGGTCGTCGCATCGAGAAAGTCCGCATCTTCGGAGATGAGTTTGCGGGCTTCGATCTGCGTCGGCCAGCGGCGCGTGCGGTTGAACCCGTAAGCCGGGCTGTCGATGGGGGCATCCATGACGCGCAGCATGTTCAGGACCGCGCGGCGGGAGAGATTGAGCCGCTTCTCGAGCGGGGGACGCTTTCTCCATGCCGCGACAAGAGCATCGGCTTGCGCCGTCGAACAGGTCCACCATGCCGCCGCACCCGCGCGCAGACGCTCTGCGTGCCGGTCGTCTTCGGGATTGAAGTTCAGAAGCGCTCGGTTGACGGACTCGCGCTGTCGCTCGGTCATGCCTGCCCAGCCTGCCTCGGAGAGGGCACCGTGCACGATCTCTCGGTGAAACCAGTCGGTGTTGATCTCGCGATCCTTGTCCGCCTCGATGTTCAGGCGAACGGGGGAAGTCTTGCTGGCCCGTCCCAGTCCAAGCGCCAGGCGAATGTCGGCAACGCTTGCACTGCGCTTGGGCTTGCCTTTGTGCGCCCCTGTCTCGTGCACGCCCAGAGGTCCGCGGAGCAAGGCGATTACACGATTGCGCTCCTCCGGCGTGAGTGGTCGGCCGGTTTGCCCATGCTCGATGACCCGGATGTTGTTTACGGTCTCGATGACGCGGAAGTAGGATCCGTATCGGTCGGCGAGAGGGACACACCGTTCGGTCGGCTCCAGCACACAACGACCGAGCGTGCCCATGTCCCACGACACACGCCGTTGCCCGAACATCAGGCCGCGATGGCGCCACATCGAGTCGCCGGATTCATCGTCAAGCCGCAGACGCAAGGCGTCGGTGAGCAACTTCGCGAGGGGGCCACCGAGGCGCCTTTGTGCGTCCCAGAGTCTCGCGAACTCGTCGCGGATCATTGGGCGGTCGGCGGCGAACTCGTACTTCCCGGCCCTGTTCCTGATCGGACTCCGCCACTCTCGCACGCCGGCGCGCTGGCCAACAGGCCGGCGGTCCTCGCTGGAGATAGGTGTTCGCCGCTCATCGCGTAGCAGGCACATGAACTCGCCAAAGGACCGCGCCTTGGCCTCCAACATGGCCGCACGCGCGGCGCCGATTGCGGCCTTGACCTTGCCATCGTCTTTGGCCGCGGCGGACTCCTGCGCCGCTTCGTCTTCCTCCGGCGGTTCGCGCAGGCCGAGGGCGCCGCGCCGCTGGGCAAGGTGCAGGAGCACGCGCCCGAACTCGTGAGGGGTGAGCGCGTGGTCCAACCCCTTGCGTCGCAGGGTCCAGGGGTCGGTTGTTTGGAGCAAGGTCTGGAACGTCGCGGCATCGGATGGCAGCAGCCCGTGCGCGATCAACTCCAGCCTCAGTTCTCTCTTGCGGGCGGACCGGCGCGCCAGTGTGATTCGGGTTCGCCGGGTCATTCGGCGTTTGACGTTCTTCGGTTCGCCGCGGGTTTCGTCGGTTTCATCGACGCCGGCGGGGAAGATACTCAGGCCGATGTCGACCTCGCCAGTCTGCCGGTCGATCCAGGCGGAGCCGACGGAGTTAGAGCCAATGTCAAAGCCGAGCGCGTGTCGAGCCATGAAAGCCCCCTTGACGGCAATCGTCACCAGGACTATGTTGTAAGCAGTGTAATCGATCCCGGCCCGCGTGGTTTCTCACAACAAGAAACTCGCAGGCACCGTCTCTGCCTTCGGGTGGGGACGACCAGCGCAGCCCGCGCAACCCGTGGCCTGCGTTTTTTCTTGCGCCAAACGGCCAGCGGCCCCAGTTCGGCTGAGTCGAAGTTCGCGTGCTTCGCGCCTATCATGGCCGTTCGGCAAAACCGCGCTTTTCCACGTGGGTTTTGCCGGGTTTCGGCCCTGTGCGGCGGGTCGTGCCGCGGCCCATGTCGCGGGCGGATCGCCGGTGCGAGAGTGTCTGTTCTGGAGCGGATCAATCCATGCCCAGCAAGCCCGATTCGAACTCGCCTGAACCTACGCAGCCTGATCCCATGCGGGCGGATGACGCCGCGGCGGAGGCGAGCGCGGGCGCGCAGCGGGAGAAATCCGCCGCGGGCGGGAAGGCGTATGCGGAGGATCAGATCAAGATCCTCGAGGGCCTGGAGGCGGTGCGGAAGCGGCCGGGCATGTACATCGGCGGGACGGACATCCGCGCGCTGCACCACCTGGTGTATGAGACGGTGGACAACTCGATCGACGAGGCGATGGCGGGGTTTGCCGACACGGTGAGCGTGACGATTCTGCCCGATGGTTCGTGCTCGGTCGTGGACAACGGCCGCGGCATTCCGATCGGCCCGAAGAAGCACGAGAACCCGGCGTATGACGGCAAGCCCGCGGTCGAGATCGTGATGACGGTGCTGCACGCGGGGGGCAAGTTCGGCGAGGAGGGGAGCGCGTACAAGGTGTCGGGCGGGCTGCATGGTGTGGGCGTGTCGTGCGTGAACGCGCTCTCGGAGTGGCTGGAGTGCGAGGTGTATCGCGATGGGAAGATTCACACCATCGGGTTCACGCGGGGCAAGACGACGCTGCCGCTGACAGCGGTGGGTGACATCGCGGCGGATGGGACCTTCAAGACCGGCACAAAGGTGACGTTCATGCCGGATTCGGAGGTCTTCCCCGATACGACGTTTGATTTCGGGATTCTGTCGAATCGGCTGCGCGAGTTGGCGTATCTGAACCCGGGGGTGACGATCCGTCTGCGCGATGAGCGCGTGGGCCCGGATGGCAAGATCCGCAGCGAGACCTACAAGGCGACCAACGGGCTGCTGGAGTATGTGCAGTTTTTGATGACGGGCAAGACGGCGGTGGCCAGCCCGGTGCACCTGGTGAAGAACGACCCTGCGTCGCTGCAATCGTGCGAAGTCGCGATGCAGTATCACGATGGGTACAACGAGACGCTGCTGACGTTCGCAAACAACATCAACAACACCGATGGCGGGACGCACGGGCAGGGGTTCAAGGTCGCGCTGACGCGTGCGCTGAACAACTACGCGCGCAAGGTCGGCATTCTGAAGGAGAAGGACCCGGTGCCGACGGGCGAGGACTTGCGCGAGGGGCTGGTGGCGATTGTCAGCGTGAAACTGCCGAATCCGACCTTCAACAACCAGCCCAAGGAGAAACTGCTCAACCCGGAGATCGAGGGGTTTGTGTCAACGACGGTCTCCGAGGCGCTGGAGGCGTGGCTGGAGGAGCACCCGGGCGAGGCGAAGAAACTGATCCTCAAGGGCATCAACGCGGCACAAGCGCGGGAGGCGGCGCGGAAGGCGCGCGAACTGACGCGGCGGAAGAGCGCGCTTGAGTCGGGATCGATGCCGGCGAAACTGCGCGACTGCAAGACCAAGGACGTGGAGCGGTCGGAGATCTTCATCGTCGAGGGTGATTCGGCGGGCGGGTCGGCCACCCAGGGGCGGGATGTGGACACGCAGGCGATCCTGCCGCTGAAGGGCAAGATCCTGAACGTGGAGAAGGCGCGCATCGACAAGGTGCTGGGGTTCGAGGAGATCCGCGTATTGATTTCCGCGCTCAAGTGCGGGATCGGCGAGGATTTCGACGTCGCCAAACTGCGCTACGGCCGCGTGATCATCATGACCGATGCCGATGTCGATGGCTCGCACATCCGCACGCTGCTGCTGACGTTCTTCTTCCGGCAGATGCCCGAGTTGATACGGCGGGGCAAGGTGTTCATCGCGCAGCCGCCGCTGTATCAACTGGCGTGGGGCGGGGGCAAGAACAAGAAGACGCAGTACGTCTTGAACAACTCGAAACTCGACGACATGCTGACGGAGGTCGGCCTGCAGCGGGCGACGCTGGTGGTACGGGCGACCGACCCGGCTGACAACACGACGGTGATCATGGATCCCAGGACGCGCCAGCCGACGATTGCGCGGCGGGTCGAGGGGGATGAACTCTCGCGGATCATCCGCGTGCTGCGGCGATTGGCTGAGTTGGTGGAGGTGGCCGAACGCCGCGGCGTGAAGTTCCCCGACTTGCTTGCCGCGCGGAGCCAGGACCCATCGGGCGCGGGCAAGTTGCCGACGCACCGTCTGACGTGGACGGGAGGCGAGGCGTGGGCGTGGTCGGAGCCCGAGGCGCGGAAGATCGCCGAGGATCAGAATCTGCAACTGCTGGAACTCGATGGCGAGGAGAGTACGGCGGGCGCGGAAGGCGCGGCCCCGGCGACCGCGCCGGGCGGCGGCGGGTCGAAGCGCACACCGGCCCAACTGCGTGAACTGCACGAGAACCGCGAACTTGAGCGCATCTTCGAGCAACTGGCCGCGCACGGGCTGTCGATCGGCGACTACGCGCTGACGCAGGAGGAATCGGTCACGGGCGAGAAACTGCCGACCAAGTACGCGTGGGAACTGGCGGAGAAAGCAGCAGAGCAACAGAGCAGCAAAGCAGCAAATGAAGAGGGTGCAACAGGGGCGGAAGCCGAAGCCGGCGGCGACTCCGACGAGACGGCGAACACCGCGCACGGATCGACGGGGTCGGCGCGCGCGTCGCGGTTTGTCGAGGCGGCGAACATCCCGTCGATTCTCGCCTCGCTGCACGAGGTGGGGCGGCGCGGGCTGGAGATCAAGCGGTTCAAGGGCCTTGGCGAGATGGACGCCGAGCAGTTGTGGGACACGACGATGGATGTCTCGAAGCGGACGCTGATGCGGGTGACGTGGGACGGCGCGCGCGAGGCGGAGGTGCTCTTCACCACGCTGATGGGCGAAAACGTCGAAGAACGGCGCAAGTTCATCGAGGAGCACGCGCTGGAAGTGAAGAACCTGGACGTGTAGCCGCGGCGACGGCCTATCGGGGCTCGTCCCGAAGCGACTGCGTGATCGCGACCTCGTGCAGGCGCATGCTGAGTCGGTCCAGCGCCTCCTTGCATCGCTGAAAGTCGTTCGCATCGACGGCGCGCCAGTCGGCCTCGGCCGAAGCGATCAGGGACCGAAGCCGCGCGATGTGTGACTTCAGGTCGGCGAGATACGCGGCATCGAGCAGCGCGTTCCCCGCCTTCTCCACCCGCGCCAGCGCCTGCTCGATCCAGTGAACATCGAGCCGCGAGTTTGTGACCAGGTCAGCGACTCGGTGCCGCGTCATGTCCTCGCGGGCGAACTCGATGCTCTCGCGTTCGATTCGCCCGACCTCCTCGCGAGTCAGGCCGTGGTTCGGCACGATCTGCAGCGCGGCGCGTTTGCCGCTGCGCTTCTCCACCGCGCTTACGTTCAGCACGCCGTTGGCATCGACGAGGAACTGGACCTCCAACTGCGGGATGCCCGCGGGCATCGGCGGCAGGCCCGAGAGGTTGAACTCGCCGAGCGAGCGGCAGTCGGCCGCCATTTCGCGCTCGCCCTGCAGGATGTGCAGTTTGATCGAGGTCTGGCCGTCGATGCTCGTGCTGAACATCTCCGTTGCGCGTGCGGGCACGGTCGAGTTTCGCATGATGAGTTTGGCGACGCCCCCGCCGCGGGTCTCGATGCCAAGGCTCAGCGGAAGGACATCGAGTAGCAGACTTGCCCCCCGGTGCCACTGGTCACGCCCGGCACCGGTGCCGGGCGTGGCCAGTGCGCTGCCATTCCGTGCCAGAACCCGCGCCTGCACCGCCGCGCCCAGCGCAACGACCCGGTCGGGGTCGAGCGCGGTGTAGGGTGCCATGCCAAAGACCTCCTCAACGCGCCCGCGAACCAGCGGCGTGCGCGTCGCGCCGCCGACCAGCACCACGCACGCGGGCCCGGCCTCTCCCGCGGCGTCCATCTGCCGCCTGGCATCGCGCAGCGCGCGTTTGCAGCAATCAATGGACCGCTCGACCAGTGGCGCGATCATCGACTCAAACTCGGCGCGCGTGATCGTTCGGTCGTACACGCGGCCACCGCCGAGATCGATTCGCACGCTCGCGCGGTCCTCCATCGAGAGTTTGATCTTCACCTGCTCGGCGAACTGTCGCAGCGCGGTCCGCGTCTCGGGGTCGAACTCCGGTGGCGCGGGCGTCCCGCCCGCGGGCTCTTCTGTGCGGTGTACAGACTCCACGGCCGGGACGGCGGTGCCACCGAGGGCCGTGCCACGCCCCAGCAACTCGCGAATCTCACGCGTGAACAGCGCGACCAGCGCGTGGTCAAAGTCATCGCCCCCCAGGTGCGTGTCGCCCGCGGTTGACAGCACCTGGAAGATGTCCGCGCCGATCCCATCGCCCGCCGGCGTCAGCCGCAGCACGCTCACATCGAACGTCCCGCCGCCGAGGTCGTACACCACCACCACTTGCGGCGCGGTCGCGTTCACTCCGAGCCCGTACGCCAGCGCGGCCGCGGTCGGTTCGTTGACGATCCGCACCACGTCGAGTCCCGCCAGTCGCCCCGCATCGCGCGTCGCCTGCCGCTGCGCATCATCGAAGTACGCCGGCACCGTCACCACGGCCTTGCGCACCTCGACACCCAGAGCGCGGCTCGCCTGTTCCTTCAGGCGGCGCAGGATGATCGCGCTGACCTCCTGCGGCGAGATGGTCCTTCCGCCGGGCAGTTGCACGCGAGCGGTCTGGTGTTCGCCTTCCACGACCGCGAACGACAGATAGGGAATGTCCGCCGCGGCGTCGCGAGCGCTGCGGCCCATCAGCCGCTTGACGCTCGATACCGTGCGCTCGGGAAAGCGCACCGCCTGGGCCCGGGCCTCATCTCCGATCGCCTCGACCCGACCGGTGCCGTCCGCGGCGAACCGCACAACGCTCGGCAGCATCGCGCGGCCGTGCTCGTCGGGCAGGATCCGCGGCGCGGGATCGTCCCAGCCGGCGACCGCCACCAGACTGTTGGTCGTGCCGAGGTCGATGCCGACGATCGGCTCGTTTCGGGCTGGAAGCGCCTGGCTCATCGCAAGACCTTAGCGCGCTGCAGCCAAATGCCGCGTCGGTCCGCCATGCACACGGGGAGGGAGCACAGACCTGCCAGATGCCCGACAGAGATCACAAAGAAAGCGTCCTATCCGTCCCAGTCGTTCGCCCATTCGCGCCACCCGTGTTCCGGATTTCCGCCCGCGGCTTCAAACCTGCATGGAGTCGCGGCGCTCCACATTCGGCACTCACCACTCCCCGTACCCTACAGGCATGTCTTCTGCCCGCCGATTCCTCAGCATTGCCGCGCGGGCCGCGCTGCGCGCCGCGGGCGATGTCGAGCCCAACCCGATGGTCGGTTGTGTCATCGCCCGCGGCGACACCATCCTCGGCATTGGGCACCATCTGAAGTTTGGTGGGCCGCACGCAGAGGTGAACGCGCTGGCCGACTGTGCCCGCCGCGGAAACGAGCCGCGCGGCGCGACCGCCTACGTCACGCTCGAGCCCTGCTCGCACTTTGGCAAGCAGCCCCCGTGCTGCGAGGCGCTCATTCGCGCGGGCATTGCGCGAGTGGTGTGCGCGCGGCCGGACCCCAACCCCGTCTCCGGGGGCGGCGCGGCGAAACTCGCCGCGGCGGGCATCGAGTGCGAGTTCACCAGAGCGAGCACGCTCGCGACACACCTGGCCGACCCGTTCGCGATGCGCATCGAGCACAAGAGGCCGTGGGTCATTCTCAAGTGGGCCCAGACGATCGACGGCCGCACCGCCACGCGGACAGGCGAGAGCCAGTGGATCTCCTCCGAGGCCTCTCGCCGCGAGGTGCACCGCTTGCGGGCCCGCGTCGATTGTGTTCTCGCGGCGATCGGGACCGTGCTGGCCGACGACCCGTGTCTCACCGCGCGGGGCGTTGCGCGCGTTCGGCGCATCGCCCGCCGCGCCGTCATCGACCCGCGGCTGGAACTGCCCGATGGCTGCAACCTGCTCCGCACGCTCGACGCCGCGCCGCTCACGCTGTTCACCACTCTGCACGCGGCGGAGCGGTCCGCGCCGCGGGCCGACGCGCTGCGCGCCCTCGGCGTCGAGGTCGTGCCCGTTCCGCCCGGCCCCGAAGCGAACGAGCACGATGTCGATCTGCGAGCCGCGGTCGAACACCTCGCGGCAAGGCACGATGCCACGAACGTTCTCGTGGAGGGCGGCGCGGGTCTGGCAGGCCGACTGCTCGCCGCCGATCTGGCGGACGAACTCCGGGTGTACGGCGGGCCGCTGGTTCTCGGCGATGAGCACGCCGCGCCGGCCGCGCGCGGCATCGTGGCCCCGCGCCTGGCCGATGCGCGACGCCTTGAACTCGTCCGCGTGCGGAGGCTCGGCCCGGATGTTGCGGCGACCTACCGGCGAATCTGACAGCGCGCCGGGCCCGGCGAGGGGTACACTCCGCCGAGATTGTCGGAGGTCCGCGCATGATTCCCCGTCGAACACTCCCCGCGTTGCTTGTGATGTGGTCGCTGTGTGCGCCGGTCGGCGCGCAGATCCTTCCGCCGACGCCGCCGCCGGCCGCTCCCTCAAAGCCCTATGAACCGCCCCCCCCTCCACCTCCCGCGCCGACACCGCCGCCGCGGCCGGAACCGGGGCCGACCGATCAGGACCGCGCGGTGCCATCGCTGATCGAGCGCGACAGCGCGGGACGCATCAGGCCGCTCACGGTCGCGCCGGAGGACGCGTTGCTGGCCCGGATCGAACTGAACGACGACGAGCGTGCGAAACTCGCCGCATGGCGCGAGCGCCGCATGGCCGAGGCACAGAGGCTGGTGATCCAGCGACTCGACGTGGTGCTGGCCGCGCGGGGCATGCTCGCGGATTCCTCGCAGGTGACCGACCCGTCGGGCATGGCGCGCGTGAAGGAGATCTCGACCGCGCTGGTGCTGCCGCGCGCGCTGGAGTCGATGTCGCGCGAGGGTGTGTTGTCGCCGGTGCTGCGCTCGCGCATGGAGCAGGCCATCCGCGAGTACGAACAGGCGGTCATGCAGCAGGACACGGCCGACGTCGGCGAGAACGTCTCGCGCATCATCCAGATCGTCGCGCGGCGGAGTTTCGAGAGCGCGACGCGCGAGCCCTTCGCCGCGCTCGATGCGCTGGTCGTCAAGGCCGCGAAGGACATCGAGACGCTCGGCGGCTCGCTCGGGCTCGATGGCGATGCCGCCCGCGCGTTCGCCGCGCTGCGGCGCGAACTCGCAGCGCCCGCCGCGGGCGACGAGGCACAACTGGCCGCGCGGCGGGTTGCGCTGGTCCGGCCATTCTTCTTCGATTCGCTTTCGCTCGATCAACAGCGCGCCCTGCTCCGCGCCGCCGTTCCCGATTGAGCAGCCTACCTCCGGCCGGCGGAGACGGTCAGCCGCGCCGTCGTCTCCTTGTCGCACAGCGGCTTGCGTTCGCTCTGGCTGACCAGGTCCTGCAGCGTGACGCCGCCGTACAACTCGATGAGCATCTTCGCGGCGTCATCGATGCGGCGGTGCAGCGGGCAGAGATTCGGGCCGTGATTGTCAAGCCCGAGCGGGCACGTGGTGATGCGCTCGACGGTGGCCACCGCGCGTACAACAGTGAGCAAAGAAATGTCCGCCGCGGGACGCGTGAGTTTGTACCCACCGCGCACGCCGCGCCGGCCCACGATCAGGTCCGCCGCGGCCAGTTGCTGCAGCACCTTCGCGAGGTAGTGGGGGGGCACCTTGGTGCGCTCGGCGAGTTGATTCGTCGGGACCAGTTGCGTCGGGCTGAGCGCCAGCCAACTCATGGCGCGGAGCGCGTACTCGGTGGTCTGCGAGAACATGGGGCTTGTCCTTCAGCGGCGCGACGTGCCGGGCTCGATCCGTGCCCACGAGGCGCGGCGCCGCAATGGACAATAGTATCTGTTTATTGTGCTTTCAACCCGCCGCGGCGGCGGCGGCCGACTCCGTCGGTCGTGTCGCCGTGGGCGCCGCCTCAAACTCGAGGCCCGCGACCGCCGCGCCGGGGCCTTTCGCGGCAAGGATCAGCAGCGAGTTCAGCACCACCAGCAGCGTCCCGCCCTCGTGGCCCAGCACGCCCATCCACAGCGGCGCGTGCCACCCCGCCAGCGACCCGGCCAGCAGCGCGACCGCCATCACCACGATCGCCGAGACCGCAAACCAGAGGTTGAAGGCGATCGTGGCCCGCGCGCGGCGTGCGATCCGCAGGGCCCACGGAACGACGGACAGGTCGTCGTTGAGCAGCACGATATCGGCCGACTCGAGCGCGGCATCGGAGCCGATCGACCCGATGCCGATTGCAACGTCCGCCGCGGAGAGCGCGGGGGCATCGTTCACGCCGTCGCCGATCACGCCGACAGCCCGCCGGGAGCCCGGGCGCGAGCGGTCGGCGTGCACCTCGTTCTTCAGCGCGGCGACGCCCTCGACCTTGTCCTGCGGCAGCATCTCGGCGTGCCAGCGGTCGATTCCGAGGCTCTCCGCGACAGCGCGCGCCGTGGCCGTGTTGTCGCCGGTGAACATGCACACCGGCTTGACGCCCATGCCGTGCAGCCGTTCCACGAGGCCCGCCGCGCCAGGGCGCGCCGCATCGGCGAGGATGATCACGCCGGCCTGCTGGTCGTGCGCGATGACGACGCCGATCTGCCCGCGCTGCTGCACGCCGTCGAGCACTTCCTGCACGCGGTTGCGGAAGCACTCGGGCACCAGGTCGCGCGCGTGCACCATCGATCCGAGGCGAGCCGGCTTGCCGTCCACGGTCGCGCTCACGCCGCGCCCGGGCGTGAAGCCCGGCTCGCTGACCGCCGCGGGCTCGATGCCGCGGCGGGTTGCCTCGTCGCGCACCGCCTTGGCGATCGGGTGAGTCGAATCCTGCTCGAGCCCCGCCGCGACCGCGAGCAGCCGCTCCTCGTCGCTCCACCCCACGGGGTGCAGTTGCCGGACGCGTGGCCGGCCGATGGTGAGCGTGCCGGTTTTGTCGAACGCGACGGCGCCCAGTCGCGACAGGCGCTCGATCGCCTGCCCGCCCTTGAAGAGCACGCCACCGCGCGCGGCTCGCGCAATCGCCGCGAGCGTCGCCGTCGGCGTCGCGATGATGACGGCGCACGGAGAGGCGACGATGAGCAGCGTGATCGCCGTGTAGATCGCCCCGCCGCGGCCGCCCGGGCCCTCGCCCACGAGCGGCGCGCCCAGCACCAGCCACCACACCAGAAACACCGTGATGCTCACGCCGAACACCGCCAGCGCATACGGCTGGCTGAGGCGGTCGATCATCCTCTGCACCGGCTCGCGCTGCTGCTGCGCCTCGGTCACCAGCCGCAGCACGCGCTGCAGGCTCGATTCCGCCGCGACCCGCGTCACCTCGGCCTGCACCGGATCGCCGACGTTGATTGTCCCCGCCCAGATCTCGTCGCCGGGCCGCACGGTTCGCGGCATGCTCTCGCCCGTCAGGCTTGCCTGGTCCACGCTTGTCAGCCCCTCGGCCACGCGCGCATCGGCGGGGACCGCCTCGCCCGGGAGCACCTTCACGCGGTCGCCGGGGCGCAGGTCTTCGGGCGCAACCTCGCGCCACGCATCGCCTTCGAGCCGCAGGGCGCGCGTCGGAAGGAGTTGGTGCAGCGCTTCGACAGCGCGCTTGGTCCGCTGCATCGCCAGGTCCTCGAGCGCGCCCGACAGCACGAAGAGGAACAGCAGCAGCGCGCCCTCCGCCGGCGCGCCAACCCACGCCGCCAGGGCCGCGCCGACGACCATCAGCACGTCGATATCGACCTTGCCCTCGCGCAGCGCCTGCGTGGCGGCGCGCACGCCGTGCACCATCCCGATCGCAAGGCTCAGCCACACCATGGCGACGCCGACCGCCGCGGCCGCCTCGATTCGACCCAGCACCGCACCCACAAGCAGCAGGAATCCCGCCGCGACCGCCGCGGCAAACTCGCCGCGGGCCGATGTCGCGGCGGCCCACAGGCGTCCGGCGCGCCCGCTCGGCGCGTCCGATTCCCCGTCCGGACCGTGTTCGGCGGCCTTCTCGCTCATGCCATTCAACGCTAGGGCGGTGGTCTCTCTGTGGGCTGCGAGGGGATCGCGGCGACGATGAGCCACGATTCTCGGACTTCTGCGGGCGGGCCTTGACGGGCAACCCCGAAAGTTTGGTCCGACAAGGGCTTGACCCAAGGCCACTGCGCCCCGAACAATGGGGTGTTCGCACCGCACGCGGAACAGCCGCGTGGAGGCTCCAGGATGAGTCGCCCACGGGAGTTGCCGGGTTTCACCGGCGCATCGCGCAGTCGCCCAACCGCACTTTTGTTGTGCGCTCGGGCGGCCGGCCAGTTCGGCCGGCAAGCCTCAGACGGTCCGCGAACCGAAAAGCCGACGATCGGCTCCTCTCCGTGGGGTTTGCTGTCGTGCCACGTCTCATCGGACGGGCATGACGCGGCAAGGCGTGTCTCATGATCCTCGCACAGCCCCTCCGCGAAGAGAGTTCCTGCGTGTCAATCCCCATGTCGCTTGGTTGGGAAGAACTGTTGGGCGATGCCGGTGTGCCCGCCGTCGTCGCGGACCCGTTTGCCGGTCGCATCCTCTGGGCCAACGAGCCGTTCGCGGCGATCTACGCCAAGGGCCGGCGCGCCGCCGACCTTGCGGGCCTGCGGCTCGCCGAACTGACCAGCGACGAGGCCGCGCTGGAGCGGCACTCGATCAGCCGCGAGGTCATCCGCACCGGGAAGCCGCGCATCATCCGCGACGTGTGGAACGGCCGCGCCATGTGCGTGACCATCCGCCCGCTCGCGCCGTTCGACCAGGCGCCCAGCGGCGCGGTGCTCGCCATCTTCCGCCCCGCGCTGGCCGGGCCGCCCGGCCTGGCCGACCCGTGCGAGGGCGTGCACCAACTCCGCACCATCGATCTCGGGCCGCTGTCCAACCTCTCCAAGCGCGAACTCGAAGTCCTCGCGCACATCGGCGAGGGCCTGACCAACGCCGAGATCGCCTCGCGCCTGCACCGCACCGCCAAGACCATCGAGGCCCACCGCACCTCGCTGGCGGCCAAACTCGGCGTCGGCACGCGCGTGGAACTCGCCGCCGTCGCCGCTCGCGCGGGGCTCGGCCCGCACACGCTCCCCCACGCGCCACGCACAAGCCCGATCAGCCCGGACAAGATCGAACGCGCGGCGAGCAACTGAGCACGGCTCGTGCGACTCGGCGCCGAGGCACGAGCGGGCGCACATCGCGAGTCAACAATGCAAGAGGCGCGGCGACGCCGTACGGGCGGCGGCGCAGCAATCGCGGGATGCCGCTCATGCGGTCGCGATTCGCCTGACCCCAAAGTCCAACTGCATCGCCTTCTTGGCCATGTGCAGCGTCTCTTCCGCCAGCGTGTTCGCCTTGGCGATGCCGCGGCGGATGACGTCGTGCACAATCGCATCGCCCTCGGGTCCATCGAGTTTGGCGCGGCGTTGGCGCATCGGCTCGATCAGCGCGTTGATCGCCTCGCCGAGTTCGGCCTTGACATGCCCATCGCCGATGTTGTCGCCCGCGGCGTACTTCTGCTTGATTTCCGCTGCGCGGGCCTCGGGGATGAAGATGCTCACGTACTGCATCAGGATGTTGTTGACATCCCCCGGCTCGGTCGGGCTCTGGCGGCCGGTGGTGATCTTGTTGAGTTTCTTCTGGACCGTCTTCGCATCGTCGTAGAGGAAGATCGCGTTGCCGAGCGACTTGCTCATCTTGTTCGTGCCATCGAGACCGACCAGCCGCGCCACGCGGCCGATCTTCGCCCGCGGGATCGGGAAGACGCCGCCCGCTTTCACGTGGTCCGGCGGTTCGACGCGGTTGCCCACGCCGCAGTACATCTGGTTGAACTTCAGCGCGACATCGCGGCACATTTCGATGTGCGCTTCCTGGTCTTCGCCGACGGGCACGAGTTCGGGCCGGAATGCGAGAATGTCGGCGCACTGGCCGACGGCGTACATCGGGAAGCCGAAGGGGTAGGAGTCGCCAAGGCCCTTGGTCTCGATCTCGGTCTTGAGCGTCGGGTTGCGCATCACCTTGTTGAACGGGATGAGCATCGCGAAGAGGAACGTGAGTTCGGCGATCGCGGGGATCTCGCTCTGCAGCACAAACGTGGAGCGGTCAGGGTCGAGCCCGATGGCGAGCCAGTCCTTGACGATGCCGATGGTGTTGGCGCGGATGTCCGCCGGCTTGTCGGCGAGTGTCGTGAAGGCGTGCACGTTGGCGATCAGGAAGTAGCAGTCGTACTCATCCTGCAGTTTCAGGCGGTTCTCCAGCGAGCCCACATAGTGGCCCAGGTGCAGGCCGGTATGGGTGGGCGTGTCGCCGGTGAGGATGCGGGGCTTGGTCGAAGTGGGGGGCATGGGGACGGAGTCTATGGGCGCGCACCGCAGGCGCGAGGACCGCTCGCGCCCGCCGCGGAGATCAAGTTGTCGGCATCGCTCAGCAGCCGGCGAACCACGCCGTGAGGAAGGCGAAGATCGCGGGCACGCCGGGCGTTCCGCCGAAGTTGAACGCCGCGGGCACGCCGGCGAACCAGTCGGCCAGGAACGCGAAGATGTCCGGCACATCGCGCAAGCCGTTGCAGTCATAATCCGCGGGACAGGAGCACGGCTGGCACTCATCGGGGATGTCGTCGCCGTTCTCATCGCTCGAGAAGCCGGTGGCGATGTCGATGATGTCGGGGATCTGGTTTCCGTTGCAGTCGATGGGGGTGGTGATGAGGTCGGTCTTGTACCACGAGGCCGCGCCGCGCGCGATCGACCCGGCCTCGACGACGATGGGGCCGAAGATCTCGTGCTCGGACTCGGGGGGATCGACGGGCGTGCGCTCGACGAGGAGCCAGATGCGCGGGTCGTCGGGCGTCGGCGGCAACACGCCCGCGACGCCACCCGCGCCGCGGATCTGCTGCGCCAGCGACTCCATGACGAAGAACGGGTTGCTGCTGGGCCCGATGGGAACCGCGGGGATGAAGTTCTCCGGGAAGTCGGGGTTGCCGGTGCCGAAGACGATGTCGTAGATGCCTTCTTCCTCGGGTTGCCAGGTGCTGAGGTCGAGCGCGAAGCCCGGGAGTCGTCGATCGCAGAAGACCACCGGCCCGGGCACCGGCTTCACGATCGAAATGGTGTAGTTGGTCAGGCTGATCTCGAGCGGGCACAGTTTGGCATTGGGGATGCAGTCGACGTTGGCCCACACGGTGATCTGCGCCACGATGCGGTCGGCCTGCGGGTCGCAGGCGATGCACGGGTCGAGGTTGGCTTTCTTCCACGCGCGGACGCGCGGATCGGCCGGCGGCAGGGCGCGCAGTCCCGGCGGCAGTTCGACGATGATGGGCGGGTCGAACATCGGCTGCGCAGGGTTGGTCGGGCAGCGCATGGCGCGGAGCAGCGCGGCCATTGCGGCGGACTTGCTCCCGCCTCGCCCGCAGATGGTGACCTCCGCGCGCTGCATGACGCCGGGTATGACCGTGCAGTCGATGTAGTCCTGCCGGATCGTTCCCTTCCAGTCGCGCGGGAAGGGCGTGTCACAGATGGCGATCGTGTAGCAGAGCGGCACCTTGACCGATGGCCGCTTGGGCGGCCACGGCGGGGGCGGACCGCCGCCGAAGGGTGGCCCCGGATCGCGGAAGTCGGCGAACGGGGGGTTGCCGCACTCGACCTCGGGGGCTTCGAGCGCGTCGATGTCGTCCCCCGGCGCAAGTCCGAGGTCGAGCACGTTGTCGAAATACAGGTTGTGGTTCCCGCCTGCGACCGACTCGAAGATGTCCGCCGCGGCACCGTTTCCGGCGGCCTGCATGGCCAGCGGCGAGCCGGCGGATCCCGAGGAGAGCGGATCGACGGAGAAGTAGATCCACGGAGAGACATCGAACGGGCCGAAGAAGTCGCCGTTGTTGTCGGCGTCGACGCCCTCGACCATCAGCAGCGCGTCGAGGTCATCGGAGTGCAGCAGGCCGAGCGCGGTGTGCGGGATGGAGACGGTGATCGTTCCCGGCGCGCCGACAATGGCCGTCAGGATGTCCGCGCCGGACCAGCCGTTGTTCAGCAGCGTGGTCGACCCGCGACGCAGCGAGAACCAGATGCGCGACCCGGGCGGGAACGGGGCATCGGGCTCGAGGCTCAGCGCGTCGAGGTCCTCGAACACGTTCGCCGGCGAGAGTCCCAGCGCGATCTCCGGTAGCGCGAGCATGTGCCCGCCCGCGACGGTGGGAGTCATGGTGATGAACAGGTCCGCGGCATTCGTCGGCGCCTGCGCGGCGACGGGCGAGCCGGGCGCGCCGGTGGCGCCGGGCCGGACCGAGAAGACCATGTTCGGCCGGAACTGATAGGCGCCGCGCGAGAATGGGTGGATCCTGCCCTGCACGGCGTCGACATCGTCGCCCGGCTGAAGGCCGATGCCGAAGGCGGTCTCCACGTTGATCATGTTTCCCTTGTTGATCGTGTCGCGCTTGATCTGTACCTGAGAGAAGAACAGGTCGGCGGCGTCGGGGTTGAGGAACACGTCGTTGGTCGGCGGAGGGGCGAGGCCGGTCGTGCCCGGCGCGATGGAGAACGTGGTGGATTTCGTGAAGTTCGCCGCGACACGGAAGCCAATGGCCGATCCGAACGCCGTCCCGGGCGAGCCAAGGCGCGATGTCGAGCGCAGGCGTGCGTTGAGCGAGTCCCACCCGCCGCCACGGAGCAGGATGCCGCCGGTCGGGCCGACGGGCTCGAGGATCTCGTCGATGTTCCCGGCCATGTCGAACGCGTGGTAGAAACTCTTGCTCGTGGCGGAGCCGACAGTCGTGACGTGCCCATCCTGTCCGGCCCAGTCGGCCCCGAAGTTGTGGTTCACGATGTTCTGGCCGGGGTTGGCGACATCGCCGACGGCGCTGGCCAGAGCAAGCATCGGGGCCAGGTCGGTCATTGTGGGGTACAGCCAGTAGTCGGGCGTGCCCAGGCCGTCAGCGCCGGGATTGACTGGGTCATGGTAAGCGGCCTTGTACCACTCGTCCTCGTTGGGCATGTACCAGCGCGCGCCCGCAGCGCGCGGCACGATGGTGTTGCCCACCATGAAGTAGGCGCCGTCCTCGGTCGTGCCGGGCCCCTGCGGGCCGGTGGGCTGGCCGTGATGGAGCCAGTTGCAGAACCGCGCCGCATCGGCCCACGTGACAAAGTTCACCGGCTTCTCGGCCATGTTGGGGCGCGAGGCGTATGTCCATGGGGGCACCACGCCGATGCGCGAAATCCCGCCGCGAGGATCGCCGCCCATCAGGATGTTCCACAGGTTGTTCGGGTCGCTGTCCGTGGCGACGGCGTTGAGGAACCGCGCGTACTGCTCGTTGGTCACTTCGAACTTGCCGATCGCGAAGTTCGTGGGAACCGCGCCGAACCCGTCGGTGCTTGCCAGGTTGCCCGCGTTGTCGATGAGCACGCTCTCGATACCGACCTGTGCGGTTGCATGGAAAGCCTGCGCGCCGATCGCGCACGCCAGCACTGCCGCTCGCGAAAGCAAAGCCCGCCGAGAAACCAAGATGTCCATGGCCTGACTCCTGTGCCGGGGTCCGAAGAACTCGAACGCGCTCCGCCGTGCACAGCCTTGGTGCGAACAACTGGCCCTGCAGGAGTCAACATACACCCGACCATCGCGGAATGCACGAGATTCCGCGCATCTCATTCTGTCAGCCTTCCACCGGACGTGCGGGCCACCATGTGGCACTGCGCTTGTAAGCGCCCATGCCGCCTCAGGTTGTGAAGACGTTCGCGGCTGTTCGCCCACACTCTCAACTCCTTCAGGTTTGCTGTCGGTTCGGTACGGGGCTTCGGCGCCGCCAATAATCCACCCGATGCACACACCAGCGGCGACATGCGTGCGCGGCGAGCGCCGCATCATCATTCTCGGCTCCACCGGCTCCATCGGCACGCAGGCCGTCGAGGTGATTGAGCATCTCAACGCGCTGCACGCGCGAGATGGATCGGGGGTCCGATTCCGCATAGTTGGCCTTGCGGCAGGGCGCAACGCCGAGCAGGTGTTTGCCCAGGCGGCGCGGCTGGGGGTTCGGCGTGTTGCGCTGGCCAATGGCAACGGCAATGCCCGCGCGCCGGAAGGGCTCGAGGTCCTCCGCGGTCCCGATGCTGCAGAAATGCTCATACGCGAGACCGAGTGCGACATGGTGCTCGCCGCGATGGTGGGCTCGGCGGGCTTGCCCGCCACGCTCGCGGCGGTGGAACTGGGGCGCATCGTCGCGCTGGCCAACAAGGAGACTCTGGTCGCGGCGGGCGAACTTGTTGCTGCGGCGTGCGCGCGGTCGGGCGCGCGGCTGTTGCCGGTCGATAGCGAACACAGCGCGCTGTGGCAGTGTCTGGAGAGTTGCCGCGAGCAGCCGTGCACGTTGCCGCCGCTGGCCGCGCTGCCGCGGGGCGTCTCGCGCCTGATTCTCACGGCCTCGGGCGGGCCGTTCCGAACGTGGGACGCGCGTTCGACGCACGAAGCCACGCCGGAACAGGCGCTCAGGCACCCTACGTGGCAGATGGGCCCGAAGGTGACAATCGATTCGGCCTCGCTGACAAACAAGGCGCTGGAAGTGCTCGAGGCGCACTGGCTCTTTGGCGCGACGGCCGAGCAGATCGGCGTGGTTGTGCACCCGCAGTCGATCGTGCATTCGCTGGTCGAGTTTGCCGATGGCTCGGTGCTGGCGCAACTGGGCGCCAACGACATGCGCACGCCGATCCAGTATGCGCTGGCGCACCCGGCGCGCCCCGCGGGCGTGAGCCGCAAACTCGATCTCGCATCGGTGGGCACGCTGGAGTTCGTGCCGCTGGATCGCGACAAGTTCCCCGCGATCGACCTCGCCTACGAGGTGATCGCGCGCGGGGGCACGGCGGGGGCGGTCTTCAACGCCGCGAACGAGGCGGCGGTTGAAGCGTTCCTGGCTCGGCGCATCCCGTTTGGGCGGATCAGCGCGCTGGCGCGGGACGCCCTGCGCGAGGTGGGCGTATCGCCGCTGCGAGCGCTCGCCGATGTGCTCGCCGCCGAGGGCGAGGCGCGCCGGTATGTCGAGCGGATCGTCGGCCGATAACTCCGGGCGGTGCGCGATGCGCCGCGGGCGCAACCCCCGCGCACGAGTCCGCCGCCGCAACCGCCGATGACAGGCGGACCATGGCCGGAGCGAAGATTCCCCCCCAGAGCAAGTTCACGCAGGCGTACAAACTCGCGACACAGGGCCGCGACGAGGCGGCGTGCGCGCTGCTGCTGAAACTCGCCGCGGAGTTCCCATCGCACGGCGACACCCTGGCGATGCTCGTCGCGGTGCTTTGTCGGCTGGGGCGGGCCCAGCAGGCGCTGTACTATGCCGACCGCGCGGTCGCGGCCGACCCGTCGTCGCGCGTGGCGGTCTCGAACCGCGCGAACGTCTACATGATGCTCGACCGGCCCGAGGAGGGCCGGCGCGATATGCGCGCCGCGCTGGCCATGGAGCCTGAGAACCTCGAACTCCGCTGCGTGTTGGCCAACGCCTGTCTGATGGCCAACAAGCACGATGAGGCACTCGCGACGCTCGAAGCCGTCAAGGACCGACTCGGCCAGCACGACCGCGCCGCCGCGGCGTACGCCGGCGTGCTGCAGACAGTCGGCCGAGCGGATGAGGCGTTCCGCCTGCACGGCGAGGCGCTGCTGCGCCGGCCCGATGACCCCGCCGCGGCCGAGCGCGTGCTGACCAGCGCGATCTACGCGACCGCTCCGAGCAAGGCAAGGATCAAAGAAGCCGCGGCCAGGTACGGAAGGCTGGTGAGCCAGCGGATGCCCGTGTCGCGTGCCGCGCACGCGAACGACCCGGACCCCGAGCGCCGGATTCGCATCGGGTTCATCGGGCCCGATTTCCGTGAGCACGCCAGCATGCGGTTCTTTGAGCCGCTGGCTTCGTCGTACGACCGTGCGCGGCTCGATGTACGCTGCTACGCGACGTACCAGAAATCGAGCGCGACCACCGAGCGCATCCGTGCTGCGGTCGATGGATTCGTCATGGTCGAGGGCCAGGCCGCTTCCGACCTTGCCGCGCGGATCCGTCGCGACGGGATCGATGTTCTCGTGGACATGGCCGGGCACACCACCGGCCATCGCATCGATGTCTTCCATCACAAGCCCGCGCCGATCCAGTGCACGTGGTACGGCCAGCCGGTGACCAGCGGCCTGACGGGCATCGACTACCGGATTGTCGATTCGATCACCGATCCGCCCGGAACCGAGGGCGACAACATCGAGCGCCTGATGCGCATCGATCCCTGCTGCTTTGCATTCTGGCCCGCACCGGGGACACCGGAGCCGCGCGAAGCGCCCTCGCAGCGCGAGGACTCGCCGACCCGCGGCACGATCACCTTCGGCTCGTTCAGCAACCTGATGAAGTTCAACGACGAGATGTTCCGTTGCTGGGCGTGCGTGCTGCGGGCTGTGCCCGGATCGCGTCTCGTGCTCCGGCACACCGCGATGGCCTCGCCGGGCGTGAAGAAAATGATGATCGGGCGCATGGCCGCGGCGGGGCTGGGCGACGAGGCGGAGAGCCGCGTGATCGCGGCGGACCCGGCCGCGAACGCGGCGGCGATGATGCCGATGTACCACGAGATCGACATCGCGCTGGACACGTTCCCCTACTGCGGGATGACCACCACTTGTGAGGCGCTGACGATGGGCGTGCCCGTGGTCACGTTGCCGGTCGACCGCTCGACGGCGCGGTACAGCGAGTCGATCCTGCGGTTCATGGGCCTGCCGGAACTGGTCGCGCGCGATGCGGACGACTATGCGCGGATCGCGGCAAGCCTCGCGGCCGATGCGTCGCGGCTCGCGGCCCTGCGAAGCGACCTGCGTCCCCGGCTGGAACGGACGGTCGGCGATGCGCGGGGCTTCGCCGCGCGGTTCGAGGCCGCGATGCGCGGGGCGTGGCGCGAATGGTGCGCGGCACAGAGACAAGCCGCGGAGAAGTCATGACGGCAGTACGACCACGTCGGCCGGCGCGGCGGAGACGGTGACCGCCTCGCCCGTCCGGGCCGAGGCACCCGGGTTCAGGTGCGCGACTTTCACCCTCGCGCCGCCGGGCAGTTCCACCACGAGTTGCTCGGTCTCGCCCAGATATGTGGCCTCCGCCACGCGCCCGGGGAGCGTGTTCCGGCCCGCCGAGTTGTCCAGCCGCCAGGCCTCCGGCCGGATGCTGACCGCGACATCGGTGGTCTGCGCGGCAAGGTCGGGGCTCAGGACGGCGGAGACGAACTCGCCCGCGGCGGTGCGCACGAGCGCGAGCCCCGGCCCGGCGGCCCCGCCGCGCTCGAGCAGCGTGCCCGGCAGAATGTTCGTCTCTCCCAGAAACTCGGCGACGAACCGCGTCCGCGGTCGGCGGTAGAGTTCGCCCGGCGGGCCGAGTTGCTCGATCCGGCCGCGGTTCACGATCGCCACGCGGTCGGCCATCGACAGCGCTTCCTTCTGATCGTGCGTGACGTAGATCGCCGTGATGCCGCTGCCCCCGCCGGCGCCGTCTGCGGCCACGCCGCGCGCCTCCTTGCAGATGCGCCTGATCTCGGAGCGCAGTTCGTTCCGCAGTTTCGCATCGAGATTGCTCAGCGGCTCGTCGAGCAGGAGCACATCGGGGCGGATGACCAGCGCGCGGGCGAGCGCGACCCGCTGCTGCTGCCCGCCGGAGAGTTGGTTGGGCCGGCGGTCGGCGTATTGCTCCATCTGCACCGCCGCGAGCGCCTCGCGCACGCGCCGCTGCTTCTCCTCGGCGGACACCTTGCGGATGGTGAGGCCGAAGGCGACATTGGCCGCAACGGTCATGTGCGGCCAGAGCGCGTAGGACTGGAAGACCATGCCGGTGTTGCGCTTGTTGGGCGGGAGGTGCGTGACATCGCGCACGCCCGCGCCGGTATCGAAGAGAATGCGGCCCGACGTAGGATCGATGAACCCGGCGACCATGCGCAGCAGCGTGGTCTTGCCGCAGCCCGAGGGCCCGAGCAGAAAGAACAACTCGCCCGCATCGATGGTGAGCGAGACGCTGTCGACGGCCACGGTCGCGCCGCCCCCCTTGGCGCCGGGCGCGCCATCGAAGCGCTTGGTGAGAGATTCGAGCGTGATCGTGGTGGCCATGGCGCAAAGAGGGATGGATGGGTGGGGAAAGCGGGTCAGATGGTAGCGGGTTCTGGCGCGGACTCGCGCGGGGGAGGCGTTGTCGTGCGCGGCGACGGGCTTGTGCGCACCGCGGCGGCGCGGTAGGCTGGCGGCATTGTGGAGGGCCGCGTGTGAGCGACGAATCGAACGGACCGGAGCACGGCCGACCGCAGAAGCCGGACG
>JAHBXL010000027.1 GCA_019636495.1 Phycisphaeraceae bacterium
AGGGAGCGGGAGGCTGGATCGCCAAGCTGAGGTGGGTGCCGGCCTCTGGCCTCTGCGTTCTCTATGACGCGCGAAGGCTCGCGGCGGGGCACTTGCCCGCCCTACCGCGTGTGGGCTAGGGTGGCGAAGAGGGGGCCTGCAGGCATGGAGGCGTCATGGGAAAGCAGAATCGCGGAAGGCAACGCACGCGTGGCAAGAGAACGGGTCGATCTGAGTCAATAGCGCCTGAAGCTGCCGGCCCGGAGCTGATTCCGGGCGGGTTGGTCGAGAAACTCTTCCCAAAGTTCCAGGGCAGCGCTCTGGAAGTCCGCGCGGCAAGACTCGACTACATTGCCCAGGCGGCGCTGCGACTGAGCTTCGAACTCCCCAAACAGATCAACCTGCTGCGAATTGCCCTGGCGGCGCGTCGGCAAGCGAGGGAGATGCGGGCCCGATACGACGAAGATCCGGATCAGGAGAATGGGTCCTTGCTGCTGGCGCTTTCTGACCAGCTGTATGCGAGTTCGGAATGGGAAAGCCTCGCTGAACGCGCCGTCATGCAGGAATACAGGGGGATTTGGCTCTGGCTTCGTGAAGCGGTGAGGGCGACCCTTGTCCGTTACGCGCCGCAGCTGGTTGAGCTATCCCCGGGGCAGTGGTCCGATGCGCCCTCGCCCGACGTCTTCGGTTGGCTTGCGGCCGTCCGCATCGCGGCGTTCCGCGGGGCCTCGGATCTTCGGGAGGGCATCTACCGCTTTGAGCGGCCGGTCTCGCTCAGAGCCGTGAGTGTGCAAATCGACGAGCGCATTGACCTTGTGCATTCGAAACTCGATCGAAACGGCCGGGTCGTGACGGGGATGGCGCGCGACCCGGTGGCCGAGCTCGAAGATGTGGTAGAGGCGTACAGCGCACATGCGGACGCACTTCGGCGGATCTTTGGTCAGAGTGCGATTGGGCCGGGAAGCGTGTAACCGCGCCCAACCGCGCTCAACCGCGCCCGGTGGACCCGGGACGCCGTCCGGGTGCGCAAGCTCGTGTCTGTGATGGACTTGCGTACGTTGATCGACGATCGCCCTTCTGCTCGAAGCTGTTAGGACCGCGAGGCGTGGTGCAGCGCGGCCGAGCCAGAGGAGTGATCGATGTCCAGGAATACTCAGTCAACGACCAGCCGGGATCCTCAGCATGCCAAGCTTGTGAGTGTGCGTCAAGCCGCGGTGTTGCTCGCGACTAGCCCACGGACGGTCTGGCGGCTCTTGGGGCTAGGCGAACTGGAGAAGGTGCAGATCGGCAGGTCTGTGAGGATCCCGTCCTCATCGGTGGAGTCGTTCATTGCCCGGGGCGGTGCCAAGTGACCGGCGGTGCAAACCAGAACGGACTGCCGGTGCAGCTTATTCCCAGCGACCATGATGGCGGCGGTGGGCGCGGCCGCGTGGAGCAGCCGGGCGGTGCCGCCTCGCGTGACCGGATCGCTCGGTTCCTCTTGCTCGTCGCCCAGCCGGGTTCCGTCCTCGAGGTCCGTGTCCCCAACTGCCTGCAGCGGCGCGGGTCGGATTTCCGGTCCACCGCCAGCGGGTACTTCACGCACGATCAGATTCAGGCCGCGACCGAGGCGATCGCGCGGCTGGACGAGGAAGGGCGAGCACCGGGGATCTACGTCACGCTGAACCCCGGCTCGGTCTCGCTCCTGGGCCGGGCCGCCAACCGGCTGGAGATGCAGGCCCGCGCGACGACGACCGATGGTGGGGTGGGAAACTGTGCGGAGCGATCGCGCGGATCGCCCTCACTATGCACGCGCTCGAGGCCGCGTCCAAGGCGGACCCATCGTGGATTCGCCGAGTGATTCCGGGGGAGACCATGGAGGCGGCCCTGGCCTGGGTGCCGTACCTCATAGGGAACGAACGCGCTGTTGCCAGCGTGGTTGATGCGGACCCGGCGGTACGGCAGGCGAAGAAACTGGCGGAGTGGATCAGAGCCACGGAGAGTCGCGTCATCACCAAGCGCGATGTGTTTCTCGCCCTCCGCGGCTCGGAGTTCAAACGAGCCGCCGACGCTGAGCCTGCGCTTCGGTTGCTTGAAGAGTGTGGTTGGATTCGCCTGGCCGCGCAGGAGGATCGTCGGCCTCGCCGTGGCCGACCGGCCTCTCCCTCCTTCGAGGTCAATCCGGCGGTGCTCACGGCGGATGGCACCCAAACCTGAGAGGCATCATCACCCGACGCGCACAGCGCGCACAAATCGCACAAATGGTGAGACGGGGATTTCTGCGATTTGTGCGCATTGTGCACACGTAGTGGAGGGTGGAGGGGACATTGACGAACACCCCATTCGCGGGCCCCGTCGGCCTTGCCTTGCGCGAGCATCGAGGCCCTGATGGTGGGCGTCTGGCCCAACGGGACATGCAGTATTCATGGACGTCAGCGCAGAACGGAGTGCTTCATGGGTCGGGTCTACAAGCGAGATGACAAGTACTGGATCGACTACACAGACCACCGCGGCAGGCGCATCCGCAAGGTCGCCGGCACCGACAAGAGCGTCGCGCAGAAGATTCTGTCCGACGCGTTGGTGTCGAACGAGAAGATGAGGTCCGGCGTGTTGATGGCCGACCCACGCGAGGGCAAGCGCGCCTTGGAGGTCCACATCGAGGCGTACCTCGGTGATCTGCACCGCCGCGGCCGCGACGAGATGTACACCTACATCGTGCGCAAGCACATCGAGGCGGCAGCCAAAGAGCAAGGGTGGCAACGGCTCGCTGACTGCTCGGTCCGCGACGTCTCGGCCTATCTCCGGATGCTGGCGGACCGGAGGCTGTCCGCCAAGACCGTGAACGCGCACCGGGCCGACCTCGCGGCGTTCTTCGGCTGGTGCGTGCGGCAGCGGCTGCTCGAGGCCAACCCCTGCGAGCAGGTCCCCAAGAGCGCGGTCAAGGCCGAGAAGAAGCGGAGGGCGCTGTCGGTCGCCGAGTGCCAAGCGCTGCTGGCGGCCTCGCCCGCCGACCGCGCTGCGGCGTACCTGTTCCTGGTCTACACCGGCCTGCGCCGCGCCGAGGCGGCGGCGCTGCGCTGGGGCCACGTGCATATCGAGGTGGCAAATCCGTACGTCGAGCTGCCCGCCTCGATCACCAAGAGCGAACGCCGCGAGACCGTCCCGCTGGTGCCCGACCTCGCCGAAGCGCTCCGCCAGCGCCGCGGCAAGGCCAAGGACGCGCACCCGGTCTTCGACGCCATTCCGAGCATGCCCGAGTTCCGCGATGACCTGGCCGCGGCGGGGATCGAGGAAGAGGACGCACGCGGGCGCAAGGTCGTTCTGCACAGCCTGCGGCACACGCTGTGCACGATGCTGGCGATCTCGAACGTCCCCATGGCGATCGCGCAGCGCATCATGCGGCACCGCGATATCAAGCTCACCGCGGAGGCGTACATGGACGAGGGCCTCCTGCCGCTGTCGGCGGGCATGGCCGCGCTCCCGAGCCTGGCCTCGGCGGGTGATTCTCTAGGATCGCCGGTCATCTCCGGTGCCAAATACGTGCCAACTTCGGGGCAAAGCGTGGCACAACGCGGCACGGCGTCGAAACCGGGCCGTTCCGCCGCGGCGTCGTAAAGTCGCAACCAGGCAAGACTTGGCTCGCCTGTTCAACGACTCGCGATCATGCGGAAAAGCAGGGGATCTAGGATTCGAACCTACCTGCAAGAATCGCGTAACCATCGCGATGGACGCTGGTTACGTCACCTGTCGGAACGCCGTGTGCCATTTACGTGCCAAGTTCCTGGCATGGATGGTGCCATTATTCGGTTGGCATTGGTGGCTGCACGCCGAAACGATCCACCATGCGCCGATAGAGCTGCGGGTCTTCTGGTGGAAACGTATCTGCGGGACGCTCGAGTTCTCGAATGGCCAACCCGAGAACCTGGAGCGAGTGCGACTTGCAGCGGTCAAACTCCACAGGCTCGATCCAGGCGATCTCTCGCGATCGAATCTCGGTGTAAAGCGACTCCTGCGGGATGATCTCGCCCGGGTAGCGCGCCTGCATCACTGATGACAGGGCGGACCAACTTGGGAGTGGCGCGTCATTGTTGTCCCAACCCTGAGGGCGGTGTCGCCAGATGCGGGCTTCGGGTCGGTTGAGAAGGGCAATGACGAGTTGTTGGACATCCTCCAGTCGCTTGAAGGCGGAACGAAAATCCTGCTCGACGCCGTCGGAGGCAAGAATGCCCTCCAACTCTGACTTCCTGCTTCTTAGGCGCGCGGCCAGCGGTGTGCCGGCGAGGAGGTCGTTCAGTTGGTCTTGAAGAGAAGCGGCGTGTAGATGGCCGGCCCGGAAGACTCTGAATGCGAATACGGCGCCTATCGGCACGAGCGACCAGGCCGGTGAAATCCCCTCGAATGACTCAAGCCGCTCACCTAGTTGCCGGTTGAACAACAGCACGAAGAAGCACACAGTTGCAAGCGCACCCTGAACCCAGTCGGTTGCGCCCTTAAACTCGGAGAGCGCTTTCCAGATGAGCCACTTGCCATACTTGAGCATCTTCTTTCCCCCACATGAGTGTCAGCAGACAGTTTATGAGACAGTTCACAGATGTCGCGCAGCCACGGTGCAAATCGTTGGCAGCGCGAAACGCGGGAACATCTGGTGTCCAATACGTGCCGAACTCTGGCGCTCATTCGCGCGAGTGCGACCCATGACGCGAGAGCGCACGCGGAGTTAGACCCAAGACAATCATTTGGCCATCGCAGGCCATAGCACCGCCGCGTCCACACCAAGAGCCTTGGCCAGCTTCTCAACGGTGCGCCGCTGCGGACGGCAAGTCCGCGACAACATCATCGAGATGGCTGATTGATTCACACCTGTCGCCTTTGCCAGCTCTACTTGCGACATGCCCTGCTTCTCCATCAGAGACGACAGTTGTGTGGCAAACGTCGCCTCCTCGTTCACCAGCTGGGCCTGAACGTTCTCCACGCCGGTGCCATCAGCGGGAAATGCCTTTACTTCCTCCAGATCAATCCCCAAGTCTCCTTTGTGGCACTTGGGAAACAGGGCATCAATCAGGGTGTCGAGTGCGGACTCGCGAACCTCGGGATCTGCAGCGGGATCGTTGTAGATCTGTGCCATCGAATCGATGACAGCGCGGACGTCATCGCTGGACTCGAGGTAGGCCTGGAACATCTTCGCAAAGCATTCGGTTGCCATGCGATTCGTATCGGGGACCTGACCGCGTCGTCCCATGACTGGATCGTTCTCCTGCGATGTGGCGGTCAACACGATGCTCTCCTTGTGAAATGCGGGCGGATGGGTTGGAGTCACACGAACTCCCGGAGGTTGTAGAAGCGCTCGATCACCAGTGTCCGTCGAGCTCGGAAGAGCTCGATCTGATGGGTCGTGAACTCCTGTCTCTTCTTCTGCAACAGGGCCACGATCCAGATGATGGGAAGAGGGGCTCTCACCTCAGGGTCTCCAACAAAGAAGATCGCTCGAAGGTTGTCGTGCCCGCCGATCACATCATCCATGCGAAGTTCGCCAACCTCCATTCCTGGCAAGGCCTTGATCCACGACCAGTCGAGATCCAGCACGTGTCCATTTGGTTGCTCTACGTGGTGGTCCGGCCAGAAGCGGAGCTTCAGTGCTTGCGCCCGTAGCTCGAAGTAGTCGCGAACACGCGGGCATAGACGGGTCGCCTCCTTCAATACGGGACGAAACACGCGCACGCGGTACCGTCCCGTCAGCCCATGTGGTGCCGGCTCTATCCGTGAGGTGGCTTGGCTGTCCATAATGAGCATGCTATCACATTTAGCGTCCGCCAGATGTCAAGTCTGTGAAGAACTTCACAAAATCGGTTCACATTCGCAGATACGATCATATTTTGTCAGGGGTTCTGCCAAGCCGTCCAGTGCCAATAACCCGCCCCACCCCCCAACCCAAACCCCCCCCAAATAGGTACTTCCAGCGGGGGATGGGCCCCACACCCCCCCGGGGAAAAGCGGGCGTCATAGACAGACTTTCGCGCGCGTGATGGAATCCGTGCCCGCGGCCGTCGCGGGTGGGGGCGGGGGTGATCGCACCGGACGGGTTGGGGACGTTGGGCCGTCGGTGGCCCGTGCCCCGAGGGCCTAGCCGCCGGGGCCGTGTGACGGACCTCTCGCCCAGGGCGGAACGTGGGCCAACGGGTGGCAACCCAACGGGGCCGCTGGAGAGAGAAGAAGCGCTGCGAAACAGCGATGCGCGCCGCGACCGCGGTGTTGAAGAGGTCCGGGAGCAACGGTCCGCACGACCCGCACGATCCGCATTCGGCCTTGGCGCAGCGCCAGGGGGGTTGGGATGCGGGTGGCCTGCGGACCATGCGGGTCGTTTGACCGCGCAGGCCGGGTAGCCGATCACATTCATGTCAGGGGTGGAACTTCCTGCTTGCCGGCATGATCGGGATGGTGGACTTCGATGCTTGGTGCGCCAAGGGTGCGCGCAGTCAGCGCGATGGACCGCGCTGGGCTCGTGGACATGCACGGAGGCCCCGCCCATGAAGGTCGAGCAGTGGAGCATCGAGCGCGTCCGCCCCTACGAGAGGAACCCTCGGAAGAACGAGGGCGGGATCGAGGCGGTCGCCAGGAGCATCTCGGAGTTCGGGTTCCGCGTCCCGATCGTGGTCGACGCCCAAGGCGTGATCATCGCGGGCCACACGCGCCTGAAGGCGGCCGAGCGCCTGGGGCTGAGCAAGGTGCCGGTGCACGTGGCCCGGGAACTCACCGCCGAGCAGGCCCGGGCGCTGCGCCTGGCCGACAACCGTCTGCACGAGCTGAGCCAATGGGACATGGACCTGCTGCCGGTCGAACTGCTCGGCCTCCAGGAGTCCGGGTTCGACCTCTCCCTGCTCGGATGGGGCGATGCCGACCTGGGCGAGTTGCTTGCGGCCGGGGGCAACGAGGGGCTGGTCGATCCCGATGATGTGCCCGCGCCGCCGGACGCCGCGACGACGCAGCCGGGCGAGTTGATCGTGCTCGGCAATCATCGCTTGCTCTGCGGCGACAGCGGCAGCATCACTGATCTTGACCGCCTGCTCGATGGCGCGAAGATCCACCTGGCCAACACCGATCCGCCGTACAACGTGAAGGTCGAGCCGCGCTCGAACAACGCGATCGCGGCGGGGTTGACATCGTTCTCGCGGCGGGAGGACTTGCAGTGCGCGCGCTCGACCACCGAGCGCGGCAAGCAGGATCGCGAGCGACTGGCGCGCAAGGCCGCGGCGACGCACCACCAGAAGTTCGATGTCGAGCGGCACCCCGAGAAGGCCAAGGGCACGCACAAGAAACTCCGGGCCAAGGACCGTCCGCTGGCCAACGACTTCGTCACCGACGAACAGTTCGACGCGATGCTCGATGCCTGGTTCGGCAACATCGCGCGGGTGCTGGTTCCCGGCGGCGGGTTCTACATCTGGGGCGGGTACGCCAACTGCGGCAACTACCCGCCGGTCTTGAAGCGGCACGGGCTGTACTTCTCGCAGGCGGTGATCTGGATCAAGGAGCACCCGGTGCTGACGCGCAAGGACTTCATGGGCAACCACGAGTGGTGCTTCTACGGCTGGCGCGAGGGCGCAGCGCACCGCTTCTTCGGGCCGGCGAACGTTCCGGACACGTGGAACGTCAAGAAGGTCAACCCGCAGAGCATGGTGCACCTGACCGAGAAGCCGGTGGAACTGGCCAAGCGCGCCATCGAGTACTCATCGAAGCCCGGCGAGAACGTGTTGGATTTGTTCGGAGGAAGCGGGAGCACCTTGATCGCCGCGGAGATGACCGGCCGACGCGCGTTCCTGATGGAACTCGACCCGCTGTACTGCGATGTGATCATCGCCAGGTACGAGGCCTTCACGCAGAAGAAGGCGGAGCGCATCCCGGCCGGGGCCGCGAAGGAGACGGCCGGTGCGTGAGCGCGTGGCCAACACGGCTCCGGTTCGCGCGCCATTCGTGTGCGCTACGCATTTGCACGCAAGCGCAGCCGTCATGGCGCGCCGCGAGGATGATGCTGACGCCGCCGCTCCCATCACGCTGACGCCGCAGAAAACGCCCCGCCGGGAGGGGCCGGGGCGTGATGAGGAATGCGGGGACGCGGTTAGTCCGCCGCGGGCGGCGTGGGCGGCAGCGGCGGGGTGTAGGTGGTTCCGCACATGGTGCAGGTCACCTGCGTGCCGTCCTCGTCCCAGACCAGGCAGTCCACCCGGCGTTCTGCGCACAGCGGGCAGCCATCCTGCGGCTCAACAAGGTTGGAATCGTCGGGCATCATGCCTGCTCATCCTTGCCCGCTGCGGCCGCGCTGCCGGGCGACCCGTCCTTGAGCGCGTGGAACTCGATGAGAGCGTCCTCGTAGGTGTAGTCGGTCGCGGCGACGTGCCTGCGGCCGCGGGCCGGGACGATGCAGCCGCGCTCCTTGAGGAAGGCCATGGCGACCGCGACCTGCGAGAAGGGGGCGTCGATGGCCGCGCGGACCTCCTCGCCGGTGAAGGCCCGCGCCCCGAACTGCTCAACGGCGTACGCCGCGTCCTTGTAGACCCGCTCGGTGCAGGCGTGTTCGTAGGCCCCCCCCTCGCCCCTCTTGGGCACCACGCTGCGGATGAGCGTGCCGGAGTCGATGCGGAAAGTGTCGCTGGGCCTTGCCGGGTTGGGCTGTGGCGCGGCGGTATTGGTGTGCATGGGGGGCTCCTAGAGGGCCACACGGCGGAGAACATGGTCGATACGTTCATCGCCGGGCCGGGCGCACGACAGCAACTTCTGCAGGGTTGTTGCTTGCAGCAGCACCACCGCCTCGTCCTTGTTGATGAACACCGCGTCCTGAAGATCGTTGCGGGCGTGCTCCTGCAGGAAGAGCAGCGTCGAACGCTGAATCAGGACGGCGACCAGCAGGGTCTCGGGGATCTTGCCTGTTGCCATAGTTCAGGCCTCCTTCCGGTTGGCGGCGTGGTTGGTGGCGACGAACACGCCGCGCTCGTGCTTCTTGAAGCGGGCGTCCTTCCCCTTGGCGGCGATCTCGCGGATGATCGCGGCGTACAGCGTGGCCTCCGGGGTCTTGCCGCCGGGCGACTTCCACAGGCCCTTGGCCTCGACCGCGGCGATCATCTCGGTCGCGCGCATCGGCACCTTGCTCGCGGCGAGCACCTGGGCCGCGGCGTCGAGCACGCCCATGCGCTTGGGCTTCTTGGCCTTGGGCGCGCGGGGGGCCTTGGGCTCCTTCGGGGCCTTTGTGGCGGCGGTCTTCTTGCCACCCTTCCCGCCACGTTGGCCCGTGGGCGATTCCTTGGCGGTGGTGGGAGCGTCGTTCGCCTCGCCGCCGTCGCCGCCCTTGTGGGGGGCGGGGGCGGTCTCGTCCGCCGCGCCGGGATTGTCGAGCCGTTCGATGCGCTCCTCGACCTCCTTGATCGCGGCCTTGCGCGCTGCGCTCACCGCCTTCGCGGCCTTGTCGATCGCGGCTTTCGCACCCTTGGTGCTGGGCTTGCTGCCGGACTTCTTGCTCTTGCTGTTCGTCGCCATGATGCGTTCTCCAAGTCTGTAGAACATGCGGCCCGGTGCACGTTGCCCCGGGTGAAACCACCCCGCGCGGTCTCCCGCGCGGCGTGGGGGATGTGGTCGCGGCGGCTAGGCGGTGAAGGACTCGCCCTCGGCCAGGACGCCCGCGCTCTGGCAGGCGTGCACCGCGCGGATGAAGCGGTCGTTGAGCGCGGCGAGCGTGGCGCAGTGACGGTCGATGTCGCCGCCGCTGCTCTGGACGATGCCGAGGCGGCTGGGCTGGATGCCATCGCGGACCCGCTCGCATTCGCGGGCGAGGGTGCGGGCCAGCCGCTCGGCGTCGGCAACCAGCGCATCGCGGGTGCTCTCGATGTCGCGGATGGTCCGCCAGAGTTCCTCGGCCGCGTGCCGCGGCCAGGACTCGGGGCCGTGCGCGGTGTCGGCGGACTTCACCAGGTCGAAGGCGGCATCGGCGGTCAGGCGGGTGGTGGTCTGGTCGGTCATGGTCGTGCTCCTGTGGTTGGTGGTTCTCGTGGGGGACCTCGTGGGGGTGGTTCAGCAGCCCGCGACGCGCTCGATCTCGGTGAGCACCTCGTGGATCATGCTGTTGGTGGCGCAGGGCGCGCCCTGCTTGTCGCGGCCGCAGATCAGCTTGGCGGCCTCGTACGCCTTGGCGAAGCGGGCCTCTCGCGGCTCGTCGCGCTGCATCTCGAAGAGCACGCGGTTCCCAGCGGTCACCAGCGCGCCGTGGTCGGTGTGCGCGATGGTGACGTTCTCTTCAACCCCGTCGATCTCGATGCTGCGGATGAACATGGTCGTACTCCTGCGGTTGGCGGTGCGTGGTGGTTAGTGGCTTGTGGGGCGGGGGGCGTACTCGAACCCGGTGTTCTCAAGCCGCTGGGCGTCGGCCAGGCAGACCACCCAGAAGGCGTCCTCGCCGAGCATGACGGTGCGGGCCTTGGACCGGGCCGCGGCGGAGAAGGCCAGTGCCCCGTCGCGGTACACCTCGGGCGTGTACTTCAGACCCAGCGCGTCCCGCGTCTTGTTCGCGGCGTTGGTGAGTTCGTTGAGCGGTCGCGTGTTCATGTTCGTGGTCTCCGTTGCGGGCTTCGGGCCCGCGTGTCACATCAAGCCATGAAGCGCGCGCACAAGCAAGGCAAGTCGCGGGAACTTCTCGAAGAAGTTCGAACATGTGGGCAACGCTCGGCGGCATGTGGGCCACATCGGGGCAACACTCGGCGCAGTGTGGCCACGTGTGGCCTCAACTCGGCCCCGCCCCGCGCCGGCCGGGGGGTGTCCGCATGAGCGCGACGAAGCGCCAACGCGCCGGGTCCCCCAGTACTTCTTCGCCGCCGCGCGGCGAGCCGAGCGCCCCGCCGCGTGGGGCATCGCCGACACGCCGCGAGCGCCGCGCCTCATCGGACCAGGGCCGCGCGCACCGGGATCGCGCCAGACCGCCGACCGCATCGCGCGCCCACGATGACGCCGCGCCTCAGGCTCCAACCCAGACGAGCGAACCATCCGAACCGGCGCCGGTGGCGCGGGTGTCGCCCGCGGCGCTGCGCATCGAGGACCTGGTGCGCCTGCTCCGGGCCGTGGGCTCGGCGCGGGCCGAGGAGCACCTGGTCCGCGCCGATCTCGACGCCGGCGCACCGGTGAACGCCGATGGGACCATCAACCTCATGCACTACGCCGCCTGGCAGGAGCGACTGGGGTGAGCCCGCCACGCCCCAAGGCACACAACCCGGGCGGGATGGGGGGCGGCAAGGGCGGGATGGAGCTGACCCGGCTCAAGCCCGGGCGCGTCGTGCAGCTGCTCAACTCCTCGCCGCTGGGGACGGTGCTGACGCCGCAGGCGTTTGCGAGAAGACGGCTCGAGGCCGGGATGCGGATCGCCTCGACGGGCGACCCCGACCGGGTGAACCTCCTGGCCTACGTGGCCTGGCGCTTCGACCGCAGGCACGATGACCCTCCTGGACATGCCGCCGGCGAAAGCAACCGAGTTGATGTGTCGGGCTTGTCGGCGTGGGATGCGCACCGCGAACGCGCGCGGCTGCGCAGCGCCCAGCTCTCGCGCCTCGGGCGCGACATCGGTCCGATCCCCGGGGTCGCCGATCCCGCGCGGCGCGACGCAGCGCGACGGGACTTCAGGGTCTTCTGCGAGTCGTACCTCTCCTCGGTGTTCGCGCGGGCCTGGTCGGTGGACCACCTCCGCGCGATCGCCAAGATCGAGCGGGCCGTGCTCGAGGGCGGGCTGTTCGCCTTGGCCATGCCCCGCGGCAGCGGGAAGACCTCGCTCATCGAGGCGGCGGCGCTGTGGGCCCTGCTCTACGGGCACCGCCGCTACGTCGTGTGCATCGCCGCCGATGAACGCCTGGCGGGGAACATGCTCGAGGCCCTGCAGATGCTGATGGAGGGCCACGACCCGCTGCTGGAAGACTTCCCCGAGGTCTGCTTCCCGCTGCGGTGCATGGGCCGGGCCCGACAGCGGGCCGGGGCCCAGACCTGCATGGGCAAGTTCACGCTGGTGCAGTGGGGCAAGGACGAGATGGTTCTGCCCACCATCGAGGGCTCGGCCTCCTCGGGCTCGGTGGTCAGCGTGGCGGGGATCACCGGCCGCCTCCGCGGCTACGTGCGGATGGGAGCGGGGGGCGTCTCCCTGCGGCCCGACCTGGTGCTCATCGATGACCCGCAGACCGATTCGAGCGCGCGCAGCGTGCAGCAGTGCCAGGACCGCGAGCAGGCGCTCATGGGCGCGGTGCAGGGCCTGGCCGGGCCCGGGCAGCCGATCGCGGGGCTCCTGGCCTGCACCGTGATCCGCGCCGGCGACCTGGCCGACCGCGTGCTGGACCCGGCCCTGCACCCGGTCTGGCAGGGGGAGCGGTGCCGCATGATCGAGTCGTTCCCGGAGCGCCAGGACCTCTGGGACCGCTACGCCCAGGTCCGCCGCGATGCGCAGGCGGCCAACTTCTCCCCCGAGCAGGTCGCGGCGGCGTGCAACGAGTTCTACGCCGCGCACCGCGGCGACATGGACCTGGGGGCCAGGGTCTCGTGGGAGGAACGCCGCCGCGCCGAGGACCTCTCGGCGCTGCAGCACGCCATGAACCTGCGGATCGATGGTGGCGAGGAGGCGTTCTTCTCGGAGTTCCAGAACGACCCGGCCTCGTGCCCCTCGGGCGCCGATGAGGAGATCCGGGCCGCGGACCTGATGGGGAAGGTGGTCCCATCGCCGCGGGGCGGCGTGCCGCACGGCGCAGCGCTCCTGACCGCCTTCATCGATGTGCAGGGCAAGTGCCTGTACTGGATGGTGACGGCGTGGGTTCCGGACATGACCGGCGTGGTGGTCGACTACGGCACCGAGCCCGAGCAGCCCGACCGCTACTTCACGCACCGTGAGGCGCGGCGGACGCTGCTTCAGGCGGCCAAGGGCGCGGGCCGGGAGGGCGCGATCCGCGCCGGGCTCGACCGGCTGTTGATCCGGTTGTTGGGAAGGCCCTGGCCGATGGACCGCGGCGGGGAGCTGCGCATCGAGCGGTGCCTGGTGGACGCGGGGTGGGGCGAGACCAGCGACCTGGTCTACGACGTCTGCCGGTCCTCGCCGTTGGCGGCGGTGCTCATGCCCAGCAAGGGCGTGGGCATCGGGCCGGGGAAGACGCCCATCGCCGAGTGGGCCCGCTCGCCGGGGGACCGCATCGGTCTGAACTGGAAAATCCCCGCCATGGCCGGCCGCCGGGCCTGCCGCCATCTGCTCTTCGATGCCAACTGGTGGAAGAGCTGCGTGGCCGCCCGGCTCAGGACCGCCCGCGGCGACCGAGGCTCGGTGCACCTGTGCTCGGGGACGATCGAGGAGCACCGGCTCTTGATCGACCACCTCACCTCCGAGCGGGCCACGCTGGTGACCGCCAACAGCCGCTCGGCCACCCAGTGGGAACTGCGGACCCCCGGGCGCGACAACCACTGGTGGGACTGCCTGGTCGGCTGCGCCGTCGCGGCCAACATGCTGGGGGTTACGCCGCCGGGTCTGCCGGGGAGAGGGCCGAGGAAGAAGGTGTCGTTCAGAGAAGTGTGCAACGAGCGGGCCAAGCGCAATGCTGCCAGGGGCGGACCGTGACTGCCACGCTGGATGCACAGCCGGTCTCTGTAATTGTCAACCATCTTCGAGCGGGAAGAGTGGCGGGAGCCCAGACACTCAAAGAAGTGCGCGAAGCGCCGAGAGCGACTCGGCGATCTCCGCGCCCTTGGCCTCGATGATCTCGACCAGTTCGCCGGGAGTGCGCGTATCGACCACGGCCTTGCGGTTGGGGTTCACCGCCTTCAGGTCGTACACCGCGTTCTCGATCGCTTCAGCCTTCGCCGCCGCCTCGCGGGCATACTTCACGAGCACCGCGATCTCCGCGTCCAACGCGGCGATCGCCGCCTCGTCGCGCGGCTTGGCCTTCTTCAGTTCCGACAGTCGCTCGCGCTTCGCGTCCGCCTCGGCGGACTTCGCGCGGGCCAGGTCCTTCAACGGTTGGGCATCCGCCGCGGCCTTGGCCTTTCGCGCTGTCAGGTCCACCGTCCATGACCGCTCGGAATCACCCTTCGTGGCCAGCATCGCCGCGAAGTCCTCGAAATGCTTGAGCGTGAGCGGCGTCTTCTTGCCGACCTTCACGTCCGACAGGTCGTAGTACCAGATCTTCTCCGTCGGTTTGCCCTTTGTGAAGAACAGCAAGTTCGTCTTCACACCCGCGCCGGCGGCGCTGAACACGCCGCCCGGCAGCGAGAGCACGCACCACAGGTCGCACTCGTCGGTGAGCTTCCGCTTGGTCTTGACGAAGGCGTCCTCATTGGTCCGGAAGAGCACGCCCTCATCGATGACCACGCCGCAGCGGCCTCCGTGCCGCAGCGAGCGGATGAAGTGCTGCATGAACAGCACCTGCGTCGCACTGGTGCGGTAGTCGAAGTTCGTCTGGGCACTGACGCTTTCCTTGCCGCCGAAGGGCGGGTTGGTGAGGATCACGTCGAACTGCGTGGGCGCGCCCTGGAACAGCCCGCCGTAGACCTCGTCGCCCGTGAGTGCGTTGCCGTGCCAGATGTTCGGGCGGTCGATACCGTGCAGGATCAGGTTCGCCAGCCCGATCGGATAGATCAAGTTCTCCTTCTCGCGTCCCCAGAAGGTCTCGTGCTTGAATCGCTGCACCGCGTCGGCGCTGACCTTCTTGCCGCCCCCCCCGGCCGCGCCGGGCTTGTTCATCTGCCCCTTCATGTACTCCGCGGCCTGCGCGAGAAAGCCCCCGGTGCCGCAGCACGGGTCGTACACCGTCTCGCCGAGTTGGGGGTCGATCGTGCGCACCATCGCGCGGATGACTTCTCGCGGGGTGAAGAACTGGCCCGCATCGCTGCCCTTCTCGCCCATCTTCAGCAGCAGCCCCTCGTACACCTGGCTGAGCGTGAAGACGTGCTGGTCGCTGATGTGCTCGTTGGAGATCTCGTGGACCTTGTCGAGCACGTCGAGCAGGTTGCGCTCTGTGTCGATGCGGACCTTCTCGACGCCCGACATGATCTCGGAGATCACCTTCTGGCGGCTGGTGGCCTGCGGCCTGTCGCGCAGGCCTTTGAGGTACGGGATCAACTCGCCGTTGCAGAACGCCAGGAAGCCCTTGGGCGGGCCCTCCTCCAGTTCCTTCCGCTTGTTCGTCCACTTCTCCGGCGCGTCCTTCGGGGCCGGTGCGGCCCAGTCCTTCCAGCGGTACGGTTTCTTGAGCGACGGCGTGTACCGAGCGCCGACGGCCTCGGCCTCGGCGGCCTCGCGGTCCTCGGTCTCGTCGAGGATTCGTAGGAACAGGATCCACGTCAGTTCAGGGACATACTGCAGCGCGCTGGCCACGTTGCCGCGGCGCATGATGTCGCAGATGGACCAAATCGCCTGATCCACACTCTGCTGGGTGGCGTGCTTCTTGGTGCCGTTCGCCTTGCCGTTGCTGCTCGCCCGTTTCGCCATAGGCAAGCAGTGTATTCAGTGGGCGGTACGCTCTACCTCTTCGGCAAAGGCGTCCGCCTGGGCATTCGGCACGAACTTCACGGAAAACTCCGCCAAAGCCTGACCAAACCGCTGCTCGGCAGCCGGATCGGCATCTGGATCAGCCGAAAGCACGACCAACTGACCTTGTTTGTCGTCGATCGGGTGGCGATAGATCAACTGGCCGTTGAAGCCAAGCCGCGCCATCCGATCGTCCAGCTTTCCGCCCGCCGCGAGCGACTCCGGACGGACATAGTTCACACGCCCGTTCTGAAACGCGATCGGAACATCGAACGGCCGTCCGACCGTTGGCAGGGTGATCTTTCCCGGACGCCAGACCTTTCGCTGCGCTTCTAGGCGGCCGAAGACTTCCGCCACTCGGGGTGGCAGCATCTGTGCGTGCATGGCCGCGGCCAATGCTCGCTCTCGATCTCCCACAAGTTCCGTGTAGAGTGCGTCAAGCTCGCTCGGCGGCTCCTCGACCATGACCAGACGAGGGACTGACAATCTCACCGCGTCTGCACGCGCTGAGGCAAATTGGGTCAGGTCTGACTCTTCGGAGAATTCCCCCCGCGCGATTTCCATCCGATGCTTGAATGCCTCAAGAGCCAGTTCGATCCGACGTAGCTCCTGACGGCCGGGGTGGAAGAACTGGCGCACACGTTCAAGCGAGGGCGAAACCCGCACCTCAAGCCACCGGCGCGACGGAACATACAGAACCACGCCGACATTGGCAGCCTCCGCCCGGCTGTCGTCGGGCACATACTGAACGACGCTGTAGAGGGCTCGGGTGGGGGGCATGGCGACGGGTCCGATCAGCCGCCTTCCGTGGCGGGCTCGTGGCTCCCGGCGGCCGTCCGAGCTGGCCATCCGGAGTTGATTCTATCGGCGATGAACGCCGCTCGCCCGTGAATCTGGGCGGCCAACGCTACTGCCGCACGGGGGTCTACCTCCCATCGGGACGGAATGCGGGCGACCACGGCATCCACCAATTCCCGGGTGACCGACCGCAGAAGGGACATGCACCAGTGCAGTTCACCCGTGTCGATGAACGGCTCGAAGGCCGGGAACAGGCCGTACGTTGCCTCATCCTTGACCTTGGCAATGTCCGAGAGCCGTTCTGAAAGGTCCCGCCCGGCGTCGAAGCAGTGCGTGTGATCGATCGCCAGCAGGCGGGAACGTCCAGGCCGATCCGTGTCGGCCAAGTAGACGTTCGCATAGTTCGGCTTGCGGGTTGCCAGATCGGGTGGGTGGCGATCACAGTTCCGCACCCAGGTGTCGAACACCATGAGTCGCGTTATGTCCGTCGGGTTTTCCAGGTCGCGGAGTTCCGTTGCCGAGCCCTGCCAGGTGCGACCGGGCGTGTGCCGGCTGACGAACGCTGGGCCGGGCTGCGTCCTCGCGCCGCGCGGCAAGTCAAAGCAGGCATCTGCAGTGAGATCGAACAACGCGAACTCAGGAACGGTCAGGCCGAACCACTTGGCCAGCGACGATGCGACGAACTCACTCGCCAGCGCATGCGGCCCCTGCCGGTTGCCCATTGCCTTGAGATACCCGAACGTCGCATCGGTCTTGACTTTCGTCGTCCCCATCGACGTGTCAAAGGACTTCTCGACGCGGACCAGTCGCGTCGGTTGCCAAGTGCGAGGTTGGGGTGGGCCGGGGGGCATGTCAGGACGATTGTTGCCCTAAGGCATCGCGCAGGAGCGCGGCGAGGAGGGCCTCAATCGCGGCAGCGAGCCGCATTACTTGATTTTCGTTGATGGGGTTTTTGCCATCCGCTGCCACGTCTCGATGTAGAACAGCGAGAGGGTGCTCGCCGCGTGGATTGCAAGGCGGGCGATACGGCTGTCGATCGGTGCTCGGGCCTTGCCCTTCCCGTGGGCATCGCCAAAGTGCGTTCGTAGCGCGCCAATGCCCCCGGCCACACTCTGTAACCCGCCGAGCACCTGTTTCAAATCCTGTGCGAGCAGCGGCGGCAGGTCCGTGCGTGCGGGCGAGAGCCCCAAGTGCTTTGCCACCTCATTGCTCAAATGCGATATGTCTTCTTTGTTCGGATAAGGCCGATCCATGCCATCGAGGATGCACTTGCAGACGCTTTCCACAGTCGAGCAGGCCGAGGTGAGTGCGCCTGCCGGGTCTGCCTCGGCGTCAGAAATGGCACGCTCGAAATCTGCCTGCACCGACTGGAGGTCGAGGGCGTCAACCGTTTCTGTAAGGGCGGCTGCGGCTACGGCATTGAGCCCGGTGGAGACAACCCGATACTTCTCTCCGACGAGCCGGGCTTCGTAGCCGTCCCCACGAAGGACGCTGTTGAGATGATCAAGCGTGAGTTGGTGGGAAGAGAACTGGTGGTTCCGAGGGTCGGCCAACTGCTCTATGACTGCGATCAGTTGCTTGTATTCGGTCGGGTTTGCGTTGAGCCGCTGAATCGTCGCGCGTATCTTCTTGTTGATTGACGGCTCGGCGGCCACTGCGATTCCCAACGCCCCAAAGAAATCGTCGAGGGCGGCGTGGGTGTTGATGCGCATGCCAAGCCATTCGTCGCCCTCACTGAAACCACCGACCAGTCGATTGAGGGCGGTAACAACTGACAATGAGAACAGGGGGTTACCAGCCATTGTCGTTGCCTCCAAACGCCCCGCGCAACAGCGCGGCGGGGAGGGCTTCGATCGCGGCGAGTTCCTCGCGGCAGCGGGCGATCACCCCCTCGGCGGCGGCGAGTTTCTCCGTGAGTTCGGCGGCGAGGTGACGCTGGCTGGTCGGGTCCGGGAGGGGTATCTCAAGCTCGCGCAGCAGGACGCCGTTGAGGTTGGGTTGGTTGCCGCCGCGATTCTCGGTCAGGGCGCGAAGGTCGTTGTAGTTTGCGCGAAACCAGAGTTGGAGGAAGCCGGTGTCGAAGACATCCGGGGCGGGAAGAATGGCGAAGCAGGCTTGATTGGTTGTCGCCTCGCGCGTGAGGATGCCCGTGCGGCCGCGCGTCTTGCCTTGGCCGTACATGGCGATGAGGAGCGTGCCGGGCGGAAGTAGCGGGAGCGAGCAATCGCGGAGCGCGGCCTCGGTCACACTCTCCTCGGTGGAGCCGTCGTCACCCACGAAGCCGTCGCGGAGTTCACCGGTCTTGACCCACGGGATGCCGCCACCGAAGTACGCGGCGTTTCCGCGCGACGGCGTCGCACCGCTGCACGTTCTGGCGAACTCGCCGATGGTCCGTGTCTCCCACCCGCTGGCCTGTGGCCCCTCAAAGACTTCGCGGAGGAGGGCGGCGGGGAGGGCTTCGGCGGCGGCGAGGCGGTCCAGCGCAGCGCGGCGGGCCACCGGAACAATCGCCAGTTGCTCGGCAAGCCGCTCTTGCACATTCCACGGTGGAACGGGAATGCGCCCTTCACACAGACGGTTGAAGAGAATGCGCTCACGCACGCCGCCACGGGCAAGGTCGCGGATGAGTTGCTCCCCGGCGGCGGATCGAAGCCAGTAGTAGAAGACGCGATGGTGCAGGACGCCGGGGCGACCACGCACGACGACGTAGTCTGGGCTTGTGATGCCCGGTGCTTCTCCGTCGTCGAGCATGGCGATCGAGCCGAGCAGAATGCGCATTGGGTTGTAGAAGACGGTGCCGGATTCGACGGCCTTGTATCGCTCCGGGTGCTTACCGATCGCTTCTTTAGCGGGCGTCAGACCGCTGCGGCTCGCGCCGTACAGAGGGCGGCCGTTCCAAGCAGGGCCGATTCCCTGCCAGACTTCATCAAGGCACTCATCGGCGCGCATGAAGCGCAAGCCCGCGTCCTCTGCGCGTCCTCTGCGTTCAATCTTCTCTTCTCGCGGAGCAACGACTTTCATGCCGCGAACATCCTCTCTTTGGTCTGCTGGAGGATGGCCCGGGGCTCACCCGCGCTCCTGAGGGCCGCGATGCCGCCCGCCCCGGGCACTCTGGTGGGGCCCCCGCGAGCCTGATTTGTCCACAATCCGCCTCCGAACTCTTGACACCAGCCGGTTTGAGCCGACAATACGGGTAATCCGGTAACCCGGAGGTGGATGGCGTGAGCCATCGGGCCCGCAAGGGCCTTTTTTCTTGCGCTAGAGCATTTTCTTGCCATGCTGGCGTCCTCCGCTCTGGTAGTACTTCCCGGCGAGGATCGCGATGACCTTGGCCGCGAACGGCGCGGGGGCCTTGTCCACCGACTTGCTCTCGTGCAGGATCTCGGCGCGGCTGGGGTGGGCAATCAAGTCGGCCAGTTGCAGCCCGGCGATGTTGTTGGCCTTGGTCTTGACCTTCAGTTGGCGGCTGGTGAGCCGCTTCTGGATTCGACCGGCGTCGAGGAACTGCGTCCCCTTCGTCCAGAGGTTCTCAAAAGAGTCCTTGAGGCGGCGGTCTTCCTTGCCGCCGCGTGACTCGGCCAGCACATCGCCTTGCGCGTTCTTGCCGTCCAGAAAGAACACGAAGCGTTCGAGCAACACGGCGAGGCAGTAGTGGTACGGGTCGTAGCGCCAGGTGGTGTACGTCTCTCGGTGCTTCTTCTTGTCGATGCAGACGCTGAAGACGGTGTATTCCCAGCGAGCAAGGTGGGCGAGCACGTCAGCATCAAAGCGTGAGCGCGTCGCATCGTCCGCGAGCGCGGCAAATGGGGGATGAGCGTTCACCATCTCCTTGCGGTGGAAGATGATCGGGTCGTCGGGGTGGGAGCCGAAGTACGCGCGCTTGAGCGATTCCAACTCCGGATGGATGACCTTGTCCACATGATCGAGCGCGACGGCGACGCCGGTGAGGCTCAGAAAGCGGTGGTTCGGATCATCCGAACTCCCGAGGTCGGCATTCCCGACTTCATCGATGTACAGCCGGTACTTCACGCCGCGAACATCCTCTCTTTGGTCTGCTGGAGGACGACTTTCGGTTCACCCGCGCTCCTGAGGGCCGCGATGCCGCCCGCCGCGGCAACCTCCGGCGTCTGCCAGATGTGCGGGTTCTCCAGCCCCTCGGTGCCGCCGACGGCGAACTGGTCGGCGATCGCCTCGATGGTCTTGCGGGCCTGCTGCGGCAGGGCCGCCAGCCAGCCCGCGTGCTTGTAGCGGAAGGCCAGGCAGCGCTCCTCGCGCGTGCGCGGGAGCAGGCCGTAGGCCAGGTCGGCCAGCACATCGTAGAGGTCGTAGTCGTTCATCTGCTCCAGCATGCGCAGCACGCTGGGGGAATAGCCGCTGCTGACGATGGCGTCGATGATCTCCTCGCGCTCGGGCGGGTTCACCCAGCGGGCCCGGAAGGTCTCCAAGGTCGGGCACTCGGCGGTGAGGCGGGCCGAGAGGCCGGCCTTGTAGTCGTCGATGGGGACGGGCATGGCGCGGCCGTTGATCGGAGCGACCACGAACCGCCCGAGGAGGCTCATGTGGACCTCGAACCCGTCCACGACGACCGGCGGTTCGGGGGATGGGGGCGGTGGTGGCGGCGGATTCGGCCCGGGGCCGGGGCCGGTTCCACCGCCGCCGGTGCTGGGCGGCTTGGGGGGAGTGATGAAGTCCTCGGCGAACAGGCGCGTCGCTCCGGTGTAGTCGTACACCGTGAACATGAGTTTGCCCGTCGGTTCGTCGATGCGGGTGCCGCGGCCGATCATCTGGTAGAAGGAGATGGGGCTCTTCATGTAGCGGAAGAAGGCGATGTTCCGCACGGCGGGGACATCCACGCCGGTGGTGAGCAGGTCCACGGTCGTGGCGATGAAGTGGCTCGACGAGGAGCCGCGGAGGTCGGGCAGGGCGTCATTGCCGCTGGATTTGGCGGTGCACTTGAAGGCGTAGGGGTCCCTCCGCGGCACGCCATTGCTGGCGCACCATTGGGCGTAGAGGTTGTTCATCGCGGCGGCGACGTCGTCGGCATGGCGGTCGCGGGCGCAGAAGATGACGGTCTTCTGATGCGGGCCACGTTCCTTGTCGGAGTTCACGATCTGCGTGAACAGGTCCAGGCACATGGCGTTCACGCGGTCGGGCAGGAGCAGTTTGGTCTCGAACTGCTGCTTCTCGTAGAGGTCGGCGATCTCGGCGGCGGTGACGGGCTGGCCGGTGTTGGCGTTGCGCGGGTTGCGGCTGATGATCTCCGCGAGCGTGACGCCGCGGGCGTCGAGGTTGACCTGGGCCAGTTGGATCTCGCAGGCAGCGAGGTACCCGTCTTCCATCGCCTGGGCGAGGCCGTACTCGTAAACCGGCGGCCCGAAGTGGCGATGATTGTCTGCGGTGACCCTGGCGTCGGCCTTGGCCTCGTCCGTCTGCTCAGAGCACTTGAGTTGGCGCGGTGTGGCAGTGAGGCCGATCTGCACGGCCTTGGGGTTGCGAGTCAGCACAACCGACCACTTGCCCCATGCCGAGCGGTGGCACTCGTCGATGACGATGTGGGAGAAGTAGTCCTCGGGGTAGTGACTGAAGAGGAACGAAGGATCGCCATCCTCACGGTCGATGCCGAGGGTCTGATAGGTGGCGACATGGACGCGGGCGTTCTTGGCGTTGTTCTTGCCGCCGTCCTCGTACACCTCAGCGGCATCGGCCCCGAAGACGTTCTGCATGGCCTTCAGGCCCTGCGTGCGGAGTTCGTCACGGTCACACAGGAACAGGGCGCGCCGCAGCTGGCCCGCATCCGCGATGCGGCGAAGCAGGTTGCAGGCGATGAAAGTCTTGCCGGTGCCCGTGGCCAGCGACAGCAGGGCGCGGGGCGGCTGAGGCGGCGTGCTCGCGGCGCAGCGGGCGATCTTCTCGAACACGGCGCGGATTGCGGCGTCCTGGAAGTAGCGGCGCTGCCCCTCGCCACCGGCGTAGCGCGTAAGCAGCGGCTTGGCGGCGGGCGCGTCGAGGGAGAAGCCGACGATTTGTTCGTACCGGGCGCGGAGTTCGGCAGGGGTGGGGAACTCGGCGATGGGCCGCGGCGCGGTGGTCAGGCCGGTCGAGCGGTCAAACTCGACGAACAGGTGCCCGTTGCTGGAGAAGACGAACTGGACGTTGTGGCGCGACGCGGCCAGGTAGCCCTTGGCCTGGTCGAGGCCGTGCCCGGGCGGGAGCGACTCCTTCTTGGCCTCGATCAGGGCGATGGCGACGGGCTGCGTCTCGGCGTTGACGCGGATGCGGAGGGTGTAGTCCGTGCGGCCCGAGGAGCGCCGGCGGCCCTTGCCGTTGACAATCTCGACGGCCCCGAGGGTGACCTCGCGGCAAATCAGATCCTCCGACCAGCCACGGGCGTGGATGGCCGGGTCGATCAGTTTGGCGCGAGTATCGGCCTCGGACAGGATCATGGCCCAGATGGTACGGACTGTCACCTATGCATGCTTTGACGCCTCTCAAGCGATGGTGTAACTCGTGATCGATCCCCATCGGGTGAGCCATCGGAGGTCCGCCGGTCCGTTGCGCCCTGCCGATCGCGGCGCGGTCAGGCCGCCTTTGTTGCTATCTGGGGGAGTCGGCGCGGTACGTCATCCCCCCTGCCCATTGCCGCCACTGCTCGGTCTCGCCGCGGAGGGCGATCGCGGAAAGCAGGTCAGGTGTGCGCTCGTCGCGGCGGTTGTGACGGAGCTGCAATCGCGCCAGGCCCTGCATCGCGCCGATGTGGTCGGGGTAGACCTCGAGGGCCGATGCGTAGGTGCGGAGGGCGTCGTCGATCCGCCCCGCGCGCTCGAGCGTGAGCGCGAGATTGATGCGCGGATCGGGATGCCCGGGGAGAAGTTTGCGAGACCATTCGAACTCCGACGCAGCCGAATAAAGCTCGCCGCGTGAGAGATACAGCACGCCGAGGTTGTTGTGCGCGGGGCCGTGGTAGAGGTCCTTGGTCAGCGCCTCGCGCAGCAACTTCTCGGCCTTGTCGGGGTTGGTGTCGATGAGGTCCGCGGCCTGGCGCGTGAGGCGTTCGGCCGCGGCGGTGTCGCGGTCGATCTCGCGCTGCGGCGCGTAGGGGCTCGAACCTGCCCGGCAGCCCCCCATGGTCAGCGCGGCGCACAGTGCGAGCGACACGGAGACGGCCCGCGCGGCAGAAAGGGCGTTGCGCAGGCGTGAAGGCGAAGCGTGCGGGTGGGCGTGGTTCAACGTCGTGCTCCGGTGTGGGGCGTGGCGTGCGCTGCCGTGAGGGATTCCAGCGCGATGACGGCGCGGAGGGGCAGGTCGGCACCAGGCGCGATGGGCGCGGCATCGCGCCGGCGCGATGATGGCGCGGCGATGGGCTCGGGAACGAGATCGATACTCGTGATGAACCAGTCCGGGTGCGCCTCACGCCACGCGGCGAGCAGCGAGCCGGTCTGCGGGAGCGTGACCGGCGCAAGCGTGAGTACGGCGCGGCGGCGGATGGGCGCTGTAACAGTCTGAGCGGCTGCGTTCGCCCGCAGAACCGCGGCGGGGATGGGGGAGGTGGGGGGGTCGCTGGGCGGCGAGAACGATGCGAGCGCAGACGAAGGAATGCCGGCCTTGGCGAGTGCGTCGTTGATGGCCGCGGCCATGCCGCCCTGATCGAACCCGCTGCTTGATCGACGGGTCCACGCCGGGGCCTCGGCGTCGAGACGGTCGAGATTGGCGATGTGAGACTCGACGGTTGCGAGCAGGGCATGGGCGAGATGAGCCTCTTCGCGTGCCGCGCGGGAACGTGAGAACGTCCACGCCAGCGCGAGCAAGGAGACCAGCGCGGCGATGATCAGCAAACTGCGCAGCGTGGTGTTCATGGCCGCGGCTCCTTGGGTGCGGGAGCCGCGGCGATGGGCGCGGTAAGCGGGCCGGAGGCGCTGCGCCGAAGCGTCAGATTGATGCGTGTGAGCACGGGGATGGTCGAGAACTCGCCATCCGAGTTCGGCCGGGGGTAGCGTGTCATCGTGGCTCCGAGCGCGGTGAGGCGCGGCTCATCGAGCGTCCAGCCTTTGGGCGGGGTGAGAACACGCAGGAAGTCCGCCGCGGCGGAGTCGCCCTCGATGGTGAGGGTGATGCTGATGACATCGCCGGCGGCGTTGATCGACTGGACGCTGCTCGCGTGTGCGGTGGGCCAGGCCCCGAGCAGCGCGGCGAGCGGCGCGGCGGCATCGGCGGGCTCGGTGATGTTGGCCGCGGCGGCGGCGGACTGGCGGGCGCGGCCGACGAGGGCGGGGAGATCGGCGGGCGTGATGCCGCGACCGAGTGATGCGGCCAGTTCGTGAGCGCTGCGGGAATGATCGGTGGCGAGCGAGTGGTCGAGAGCCGTGCGTTGGTGCAGGCCGAATGAGGCGAGCGCGGCGCAGAGAGCGATTGTGATGAGCGCCAGCGAGGTCCTTCGCGCGCGGGCGCGGCGGAAGACCAGTGGCTCGTGCGCGCCCACGAGCAAGTTGAGCTGCGCGAGGGCGTGTTCGCCGCCGTGTTCGCTGCCGTGTTCGCTATTGTGCTCGCCGCGAATGAACGCGGGGAGATCGGAGGCAGCGGGCGTGAGGGCGAGTCCGTCAACCGGTAACTCTGCCAGCGCGCTGCGAGGCACTGCGCACACAAGCAGGCGATCTTCATCGATCGGCATGCACACCGCGTGCAGGTCGGCGAGTCCGGCCTCGGTCTCGGGGACATCTTCCTCGAACATCGGCCGCAGGCCGGAAGGGAGCGTGCCGGAGCGGATGCGACGGGCAGCGCCCTGGGGCAGGTCGAGGATCGACCAGTAGAAGCGGTCGGCAGGCCAGGTAGTCGAAGCCGAAGAGGGCACGAGGCAGGAGGCATGAGGCATCGAGGCGGAGAGGGGCGTCGCAGTTGGTGAGATCGCTGCACTCATGGCACGCCCTCCGCGGGGCTTGGAGTCGCCGCGATGCGCGGGTCGAGCAGGAGTGTGTGCGTGTGACGGCCTCGCTGGATGATCACGCGATCGGCGTGCACGGCGGAGATGGTCGCGCCGCTGTGGGCATCGCCCGCGGCGAGTTCGAGGACGCGGTCGGACTCGGGGTCGTAGATCATCGCGTGTGGCAGCGCGTTGCTGGCAGCGCGCACGATCGCGAGCAGTTGCCACTTGAGAGGTGGGGGGGGTGGGGGCGGTGGCTCGGGCTTGGGCTGCGGAGGGGGTTCTGCGGGCGCGGGTGGAAGCGGGGGGGCGACCCAGATGGGCGTGCGGAACGCGGCGAGGTCGAGGGCGGCACTGGATGCAAGGTCGATCGCAGGACTGTCCGCGCCGGCGAGCACGCGGGCGGACTCGCCGGTGCCGAGCGCACCGACATCGGGCCGTTCATCAAGCGCCAGCGCCCACCACGCGCACGCGGCGATGCTCGAAGCGCATGCAAAGAACAGCAGAACATCGGTCGATCGGCGCGGCGGGCGAACGGTCAACGGAGCAGACGCCTCGGCGTGATGCGATGTGCACGCGGCCGACTCGCTGCTTTCGGCGATGGGCCTAGTTGGTGCTTCGCTCACGCGATCACCTCTTCATCCTCGAGGAGATCGATCACGCGCCCGACCTCGGCCAGCGTGGTCAGGCCCTGCGCGGCGAACACCTCGCCTGCCTCGCGGAGCGTGGTCATGCCCCCGGCCTGCGCTGCGGCCTTGATCTGTCCCGCCGCGGCACGCTGGCCGATCAGCGCGCGGATGGCGGGATCAACCACCAGCAACTCGAACACGCCGAGCCGGCCCTTGAAGCCGGTGTGCAGGCACTCGGCACAGCCGTGGCCGGCGCAGGGTTCGTGCACGCGCCGGACCAGTCGCTGGGCCAGCACCGCCGACAGCGAGGATGCGACCAGGAACGGCTCGACGCCGAGATCGAGCAGCCGGGCTACCGCGCCCGCGGCGTCGTTGGTGTGCAAAGTCGAGAGCACCAGGTGCCCGGTGAGCGAGGCTTGCACGGCCATCTTCGCGGTCTCCTCATCGCGGATCTCACCGACCATGATGACATCCGGGTCCTGCCGCAGGATGTGCCGCAGGCCGGTGGCGAAGGTGACGTTCTTGCGTGGATCGACCTGGGTCTGGCTGATGGCCCCGCGCCCGGGACCTAAACCCGCGCGGCTCCCTTGCGTCCCATTCCTCATGATGGCCCCGATCGCGGACAGGTCATACTCGACCGGGTCCTCGATGGTCATTATGTTGAGTTCGCAGCCGGAGGATGGCCGTGGAGACACAGCGGGCGCATTGACCTGAAGGTCAGTGCCGCGGCCTGCACCATCATGATGCGCGCTCAGCCACGCCAGCGTCGCATACAGCGTGGTGGTCTTGCCGCTGCCGGTGGGGCCGGTCGAGAGCACGATCCCGCTGGCGCGGTTGACCTGCGCGAGGTACGCACGTTCGACCTCGCCCGGCATGCCCAGCGCTGCGAACGACAGCAGGTGCGGGGACCGCGCCGGGTCGAGCAGCCGCAGCACCACCCGCTCGCCGTAGGTGCTCGGCAGCGTGCTGATGCGGAGGTCGATGCGCCGTCCCCCACCCCTCCCTCCTGCGGCTCCCGCGCTCCCTTCCCGCCCCCCGATCGTGACACTCGCGCGGCCATCCTGCGGGGCCCGGCGTTCGGCGACATCCATCCGCGCCATCACCTTGATGCGGCTCACCACCGCCGCGGCGAGCGATCCGGGCAGATCGCGTACGGTGTGCAGCGACCCATCCAGCCGGAAGCGCACCAGCGTGCGATCGCCCCCACGAGTTGCCCCCGCGC
>JAHBXL010000028.1 GCA_019636495.1 Phycisphaeraceae bacterium
ACAAGGCCACGTGTGGCCGGGAGGGGCAACATCATGGATGACTACGACGACATCGACGCGATGAACGGCGAGGACGAAAGCGGCGACGGTGATGCGCGGAACCCACGGAACGCGCACAACCCCCACGCCCCCCCGGTCGTTGGCCCACGTGGCGGCGGCGAAGCGCAAGGCGACGGTGGGGCGGGGCCAGGCGCGGGCGCGCCTGCGCCCAACGACGGCGACCCCCACGCGGCGCGCGAAACCACCCCGCAGGGCCTCTCCCCTCCACACGACCGGGGAAACCGGTGCAACCGGGGCACGGGTGATGACGGTGACGGCGCGGGCGGCGGCGACGGCGATGATCCCGGCGACCCCGACGAGTTCGACGACGCCGAGCCGACGCCGGGCCTCAGCCACAAGCAGGAGCAGGCGATCCTCGCGCTGCTGGCCGAGCCGACGGTGGCGCGGGCGGCGAACGTTGCCAAGGTCGGCGTCCGCACGCTGCACCGCTGGCTGCGCGAGGAGGCCTTCGGCAAGGCGTACCGGCTGGCGCGGCGCGAGTCGTTCGCGCAGGCGGTGAGCCTGACGCAGCGGTACGCCGCGCTGGCGGTGCAGACCCTGGCCAAGGTGATGAACGACGACAGCGCGCCGGTGGCCTCGCGGGTCGCCGCGGCGACCAGCATGCTCAAGTTCGCCCGCGACTCGATCGAACTCGACGATCTGGCCGACCGCGTCGAGGCGCTCGAACGCAGCACCAAGGAGAAGGCGGCGATGAGAGCAGGAGCGTGAGGCTGTCGCGGCGAGTCAAATCGCTGGAGCGCGGGGCGCGAGACACCCTCGGGTGCGCGGCGTGCGGGGCAGGCGGTTCATCGCGCCGCGCGACCGGCGGCCCCGTGCTCGTGGCCATCCCGCCGCCGGTGGTGCGGCGTCTGTCCGAGATCCCCGCGGCGTGCGGAATGATCGCGGAGGCCGATGACCGCTGCCGAGTGTGCGGGCGCGCGCTCATCATCCGCATCGCGCCGCCGACGCCCGCGCGGGAGGCTGAGTTGCGAGCAGAAGGGCGGGCCGCGGCGTGAGACTCACCTCCCGCATCAAGTCGCTGGAGCGGAAGCGCGACAGGGGCGCGGGTGGGGCGGGGTGCGCGGTCTGCGGCGGGGCGGGTTGGCAGGCGGTGGTGGTGCACAACGCGCCCGATGATTCGCGGCCGTCGGGCTGGCCGATTGGCTGCCCATCGTGCGGGCGCATCGCGGCGCGGACGTGGATCGGCCTTGGACCAAGCCCGACGGCCCAAGAGGCGCGGGCGTTCATGGAGGCGCTGTGATGGGGCTGGGTTCACTGCTCAACAAGGTGAAGCGGCTGGAGCGGGCCGACCGGCAGCGGGCCCAGGCCAGCACCAGCGCGCCGGAGGACCCATGGCGGCCAGCCGTGCTGCTGCCGCTGCTCGCATCGGACGCCGCGCTCTGGCGCGAGTGGCTGGCGCTGTGCGAATCGCCGGGACTGGACGCCGCGGCCCGGCTCGCGGCGCGCGTCAACACGCTTCTGGCCCGTCCGCCCGCGGCGGGGTGAGCGGGGCAAGGAAGGTCGGCAGACATCCGTGTGCGCTACGGGTTGGGAGCGGAAGGTGTCGGCGGCAATGTAAGGCGCGGACTACGCCGCCCGCTTCAACGCGCCGGCCTGATCGATCAGCTGACGAAGCGACCGGATCAGCCTGCTCTGTCGAAGGGGCACAACCAGTTGTTCCATCGCGCGGCCGCCGAGTGCACCATCTGCGAACAGGCAGCCGGTCCCATTCCCAAGCACCAGCACCGGCGCACCGGCAATACCGAAACTGACCTCGGCTTCCTTCAGGCGATTCATTACTTCTGCGCGTTCCGAGGCCTGAGAGACGCGCAGCACAATGATGTTGGGCGACTGGTCGTCCGGGACGGCGCACAGGCGCGAGAGCAGGATGCCGAACGCCGATGTATCCGGCCGAAGGGCGACGAGCACCGGTCGGATGCCCTCCCCGAGCCATCCGCATCGCTCCTCAAGCACACTCTTGCTGCCTCCCCCATAGAACATCATCGTGAGTTTGAGGTCCTGAGTCTGCTCGGGAATCTCCGTGCAGAGGGCCGCGACATCGGCCGGAGACAGGTTGAGCGCGGCGATGAACTCGGCCATCGGGTAGATCGCGTCGTTCCCGCTGCAACCCAGCACCAGCGCGTGGGCCATGCGGTTGGCCATCGCCAGCGTCGCCACCTCGGTGACCATACGAGGGGCCATCCGCCGGATGTTGCCCATGCTGAGGTGGTGCAAAGCGATCGGATTGATCAGCTCCGGCGAGAAATGCCACTGCCGGAGCAGCCGGTCGGTGAGATCGGCGTGGTTCATCATGAGCAGCCGGCTCTCGACCGTCTCCAGCGGGAGTTCGAGCTGCTCGGCGGTGTCGATGACGTGCCCGTAGTCCTCGCCCAGCCGTTCGGCGAAAATCATCCGGCCCACATCGTGCAGCAGACCCGCCGTGAACATCGCGTCGATCTGTGCCGGCGTGCCCTTCTGGATGCGGGCGAGCCGAGAGGCGATCAACCCGCAGGCGAGCGAGTGCTCCCAGAACCACTCGGCCTTCACGCGACCGGCGAGATTGACGGCGGAGAACTGGTCGATCACGCTCAGACTCTGGACGATCGTTCGGATCTGCGCGACGCCGATCCGGCCGACCGCCTTCTGAACGGACTCGACGCGATCGGCGTGGGCGTAGACCGGGGAGTTGGCGACCTTGAGCACCTTCAGGGACAGCGCCTGGTCCTGCTTGATCGCCTTGGCGATGTCATCGAGCGAAGCGCCGGTGCTGGCGGTGAGCGTGAGCACCTGCCGGACCGAGGGCGCGAGCGCGCGAAGGTCGGTGCCGTCGAGGACACGCTTCATCAGCTCGTCGCGGGACATCAGGGGCTTGAGCGACCGCAGCCGCTCGGCGACCTCGCTCTGCGTGAAGTGCTCCACCGGCTCTTCGCCGGTCGCCGAGTCCGAGGCGCGCACGACCGGGGCAACGGGATGAGTGGCCCGCACCGGCGGCGTCACGGTCGCTGGTGCGGCCACATTCTGCGGATCGCAGGGATTCGGACCAGCCGTTTCGGCCAGCACCAGTTTGATGCGGTCGAGGAGTTCCTTGAGCGAGAACGCAGACTTGAGCATGAAGTGGCGGATGCCCTGGGCCCTTGCCGCCAGCACGATCGCCTTGTCCTGAGTCGCCGTCAGCACAATGAACTTGGGCGCGCCGGGAGCTCCAGCGCCACCGATCTTCTGAAGTACATCCATCCCGCTCATGCCCGGCATCTCCAGATCGAGCAGGACGAGCCGAGGGCGGCCGCTGCGGATCGCCGCGAGTGCCTCGGTGCCGTCCTTGGCGAGCTCGACCTCGTATCCGGCAAGCTCCAACGCCGCGCCGATCGGCTCGCGTATGAGGCGCTGATCGTCGGCCACAAGGATGTTCAGCTTCATGCGGCGGCCTCGCGGAGGATCTTGAGATCGGCCGGCACCTGCGCCGGTGCCTCCAGGTCGGTCCGGAGCGTGACGCAGAACAGCGTGCCGCGGCCGCGCTCCGACGACACTGAGACGGTCCCCCCGTGCGCAGCGGCAATGCCCTTGCAGATAGCAAGGCCCAGGCCGGTGCCGCCGCTCTGGCTTGAGCCCGCGACGCCCGAGTTAATGGCGAACGCCGTGCCGAGCCGGGCGAGGATGTCCTCGCTCATACCCGCCCCGTTGTCCCGGACCGTGATCCGCAGCAAGTTCTCGCCCGCGGCCTCGTTGCGCTCCGCGGCGATCTCGATGCGGCCCGATCGCGTGTGCTTGATGGCGTTGTTGGCCAGATTCACCAGCAGACGCCGCACCGCATCTGGATCTCCCCTCATGGTCGTGCCCGGCGGCACGCCGTCGGCCGAGAGTGTCTGGCGCGTCCCGTCGATGAGGGGGCGCAGCAGGCCCAGCACATTCACGCAGACCGCACACAGATCAACATGGCCCCAGTTCCATTGGCTGACGCCGCTGTCGAGACGGGCCGCCTCCAGCAGGTTATTGACCATGTCGGTCATGCGGAGCACCTCGCCATTGATGGAAGTAAGGTGCGTTTCCCATTGGGTCATCGCGGTGTTCTGATCCGAGAGCATGTACTCCGACAGCAGGCGCAGCGAGGTCAGGGGCGTACGAAGCTCGTGCCCGATGACGGCCAGCAGGTGGTCCATCGCGCCAAGTGCGGTTTCCAGGCCCCGCCGCTCGCGGTCCACGCGCTCGGCCCGCGCCCGCTCGATCGCGTAGCGGACCGATCGCAGCAGCGAGCGGCCATCAAAGTCCCCTTTCACGAGGTAATCCTGCGCGCCCTCCTGAACCGCGTGCAGGGCGGTGGAGTCGTCGCCCAGGCCCGTCAGCACAACGACGGGGATGTCCATGGTCGAGACCCGCACGCGCTGCAGCGTCTGCAGTCCCTTGCTGTCGGGCAGGGACAGGTCCAGCAGCACCGCGTCCACCGGATTCGCGGCCAGCGCGGCGACCGCCTCCCGCATGGAACCGGCCACGGCGAACCCGCACTGTGCATCGGGGACATCCGCGACCATTTCGCGGATCAGCCGCGCATCGCCGGGGTTGTCCTCAACCAACAGGAGATTCAGCGACTCGTTCATGCTGCGGCCCTTGCAGGTTCGGGGGGAAGCTTCACCACAGCCAGCCAGAAGCCCTCCAGCGAACGGACCTGGGCAAAGAACTGGTCCACGTCCACGGGCTTAACCAGGTAACAGTTTGCGTGCGAGTCGTAGCTCTTGAGCACATCCGCCTCGGCATCGGAGGTCGTCAGGACAATCACCGGCAGCGTCCGCAGTTCCGGGTCGCCCTTGATCAGCGCGAGCACCTCGCGGCCGTCCATGCGGGGAAGGTTCAGATCGAGCAGCACGAGGTCCGGCCGCGGCGCGCTAGCGTACTTGCCCTGCCGCCGCAGGAACGCCATTGCCTCGACGCCGTCGCCCGCGACGTGCAGTCGGTTGGTGACCTTGGCCTCGCCGAGGGCTTCACGCGTGAGCCGGACATCGCCGGGGGAGTCTTCCACCAGCAGAATCTCAATGGCTTCAGGCCGCGATGCGGTGCTCATGGTGGACTCCTTGCTTGTCGGGTATGGTGAAGTTGAACCGCGACCCGCCGCCCTCGGCAGGCTCGACCCAGATGCGCCCCCCGTGCCGGTCAACGATTTTCTTGCAGATCGCCAGGCCGATGCCCGTGCCGGCGTACTCCTCGCGGCTGTGCAGCCGCTGGAACACGTCGAAGATCCGGTCGGCGTACTGGGGCTCGATACCGATTCCGTTGTCGGCGACGGTGAAGCGCCATCCCTCCGCGTCGCGCTCCGCGCTGATCTCAACCCTCGGGCCCGCCTCGGTTCGGAACTTGATGGCGTTGCCCACAAGGTTCTGGAAGAGTTGGCGAAGCTGAGCGGGATCGGCGGCGACCTGCGGCAGCGGCGTCGCTGTGATCTCCGCGCCCGATTCCGTAATCACCGCGCTCAGGGCGTGCAGCGCATCATCGAGCGCGCCCCGTGGATCGGTCGGAACGACGTTCCCGCCCTTGCGATCGACGCGGGAGTACTGGAGCAGGTCGTTGATCAGCTGCTTCATCCGGTTCGCGCCGTCAACGGCGTACCCGATGAACTCGCGGGCCTCATCATCGAGCCGGTCCTTGTAGCGGCGTTCGAGCAGCTGCAGGTAGCTCCCCACCATGCGGAGCGGCTCCTGCAGATCGTGCGACGCCACGTACGCAAACTGCTGGAGGTCCTGGTTGGACCGCGTCAGATCCGCGGTCCGGCTGGCCACCAGCGATTCGAGAAGGTCGTTCTCATCCTCAAGCCTGAGCTCTATCAACTTGCGTGAGGTGATGTCCCGCATGGCGATCACCGCGCCCTGCCCGCTCGGAGTCACCACGGGTTGGGCCGACACCGCCAGCCATCGCCCGCCATCGCCCTCGGCGAACTTCAGGAACTGCTCCTGCTCAGCCACGTGCTCGCCTCCGGCGGCGCGGCCCATCGCCAGCTCCGCCGCGGGGAACGCGCCGGCGCGATCGGGAGTACAGAGCACGCCGCCGCCCGTCCACTGCAGGCACGGCCCATCTCCGATCGAACCAAGCAGCCGCTCGGCCGCCGGATTCTTCATGAGCGTGCGGCCCGCGCCGTCGGCCAGCACAATCCCGTCACCAATGTTCTCAAGGATCGCGGCTAGAAGCTCGTTGCTGGCCCGCAGCCTCGACTCGCTCAGGCGCAGCTCCTCGGCGGCCTGCTCGCGCTTGATGTCCAGCCGATCAAGCACGCGGGCGATGTACACCACCAGCCCCGCCATCAGCAGGATCGTCCCCGCCGACATGAGCGAGACGCCCAGCTCGATCTCAAAGAGACCCGCCTCCTGGCCCTTGAGGCGCAGCAGGCCCAGGACCAGCACAATGACGACCGCTCCCGGCATCACGCGGCGGATCACCATGCCGCCGGCGCGCCTGCTGACAACCAACGCCATCACCGGGCCCCGCGGCCGCGCGGCCAGCAGCCCGCTTACCAGTAGCATGAAGGCGGTCGCGGTCGGGAGTGCCATGGGGATGAACGCGGCCACGCCGTAGAGCCGACCGACGCCGTAGAGGTATCCGATAAGCGCGAGCATGGACGCGGCCAGCGCGATGAGTGCCAGCACCTCGCCCATCAGGACCCGACGGGCCAGACGGGAACCCATCAGGAGCAGCGAGGCCCCCGTCAGAATGAAAAGCAGCGCAGTGTTGGGTGCCATCGAGCTTGGCACACCCGTCGGCTCAACCGCGCCCGTCGGCAGCAACCACTGATCGACCGCCGGCCCGCTCCCGGTGATGAGAACGGAAAGCCGCAGCAGGCCGACCGCCAGCACCACTGCAGCCGCACCCAGACCGGCGGTGCGCTTCAGCTTGGTCGTCGTCTCATCCCGGAGCAGCCACAACGCCAGCCCCGCGAGCAGGAACGTCACGGCAGTCGTCGGGTTCATCGCGACCAGGCCGGGGAGCACGCGCTTGAGCGGTTCGATCCCTAGAACCCATCCGACCAGGACGAGCCCGGCAAGGACCGCCACGCTGCACGCGGCCAGCGTCGTCCATCGGTCCGCTGCGACCGGCAGCGTTCGGTGCCCTGTGCTGTGTACGATCCCTGAATCCATGACAGCTCCGCCTTATCCACGCATGGAAGGAACGCGCCGAGCGAATGTACGGAGCGGTCAGCCGTGGACCGACGCAGAGAGCCTGAGGTTCGAGCGATGGAGGCAGGGGACCCCCCTGTCGCCTTGGTGGCAGTGCCACCATCGGTCAGAAAGACAGATAACTGAGGATCAGCACCTCAGTTCACAAACAATGAACTGCGCAGGCCGACCATGTTGCGCTCCCCATAACCCGGGGGACAGGGGAGTCACACCGAGAGCGGCCGGGCGACCTGATGCTGCGGCGCAGGGATTAACACCGACCGCCCGCGCCGCCCGACCGGCCGCCAACACCAATCCGGCCGCGCCCTCCCAAAATTAGAGTTACGTTCCCCTCTGATGGGGTAGCGGGCAGGCATTCACGGACACCCAGCGAACCAGGCGGTCAGGAAATCGAAGATGTCGTTGACGTTGATGCAGCAGTCGCTGTTGAAGTTCGCGTGTGCAATGTCCCCAGCGAACCAGTAGCTGAGGAAGTAGAAGATATCTGGCACCGTGACCACACCGTCGCCGTTCACGTCCGCTGGGCAGCAGAAGTCGAGTGCAAGGACCGCTGCCGCGCTGGTAACACTGCCGCATTCATTGCTGACAACGCACCGATACTCCCCCGCATCGACCATCAGCAGAAGTGGAAGGAGCAACGTATCTGATTGCTCGCCCTCGATCGGCTCATCGTCATGGAACCACTGATAGGCAAGTGGCCCCGGCCCGCCGCCGACCACCGTGAACTCCGCCGCACCCCCGCGGCACACGGATACATTGGCGGCCTGTCGGACCACGACCGGGCGCGAGGTGAGCACCCAGGTGTCGTCATAGAAGGGGCGGTCCGCTCCCGGTCCAGGGCCCACACCGCCGAACACCACCACCGCTTCGCGCGCCGCGTCGTACGCCATCGCGAATCCGTACCGCGGCGAGGGCGCATCGGCGGTTTCGAGCGGCGACCACGACTGACCGTCGAATAGCCAAGTGTCGTTGAACAACTCTTCCACGCCGGCCTTGCCGCCAAAGAGGATCACCCGATCCGCCGAGGGATCGGACGCCATGCCGCCGAACGAGCGCGCTGCGGGCGCTGTGGCGGCCGCGAGCTCTGCCCACTGGTTGCCGTCCCAGGTCCAGGTGTCGGCGCGATCGCCCAGCCCGGGCGAGAAGCCGCCGAAGACCACCACTTGCTGAATCGCGGGATGCCACGCGGCATGCACGCCAGAGCGGGCCCCGGGGCCACCCGGCGGTCGAAGTTCCCAGAAGTCTCCATCCCACTCCCAGGTCTCGCCGAATACCTGGCAGCAGTTGTTGCCACCAAGGTGCACGCCGACGCCCCGCGCTTCATCGAACACCAGTGCTCCGTTGTCGCGCGCGCCGGGACCGCCAGCGGGCAGCGCGGACCAACCGAGCCCATCGAAGCGGAGCACATCAGCAATGGTCGCGTGCGACGACCCACCCAAGGCAATGATGCCGCCGCTTCCGGAGTCGTACGAGATCGCCCGCATCGACCTGGGGGTTGGGAGCGTGTCGGGGAGCAGCTGCCATGCCGCGCCGTCCCACTCCCAGGTCTCGTCGCTGTACACATCGCCCGCGGGGGTCGAGATGAACCCGCCAGCGAGAACGACGCGTCCGAGGGCGTTGTCGTAGGCGGCGGCCGCACTGCGAGCGGTGGGGCCTGCGGCTTCAAGCCTCACCCACTCCGGGCCACATTGGGCAGCGGCGAGCGAGGATGGGAGGCAGGCAGCGGCGGCAAGCAAGATGCGGGGGGTGATGGCCATGTCGGCGCTCCTGTTGTCCAAACCGTGCGTCCGTGGCCCGGGGGAAGTCGCAGTGTACACGCCGAGGCGAACAAATTGGCGCTGCGTTTTGCAGTCAACTTGTAGCCCTCACCTGCTCGCCCTACTGACTCCCCCACGCACCCCCCCGGGGGCGGGGCCGGAGCCGTCCATGACATCCCGCCGCAAGCCCACACGCAGAAAGCCCGCCCGCCGCTTCCCGCCCGAGGTGCTCGCGCCCGAGGAGGTCCGCGCCCTGCTCGATGCATGCAACACGCAAACCCTGCCGGGGCAGCGGAATAGGGCGCTGCTGGCGTTCGTCTACCGGACCGGCCTCCGCATCCGCGAGGCGTTGGAAGTACGGCCCAAGGACCTCGATCTGGACCGGGGTGCCGTTCGCGTCCTCTTCGCCAAGGGCGGGCGGTCGCGCACGGTGGGGATCGACGCCGGGGGCGCGGCCGAGGTCGCGGCGTGGCTAACCGTCCGCCAGCGGGTGGCAAGCGGGGCGGTCCCGGCGTGGTCGCCCTTCGCCCCGGTGTTCTGCTCGGCGCACGGCAACCGCCTGACCGAGGCGTACGTGCGGCGGCTGCTGCCGCACCTGGCCCGGCGCGCGGGCATCGCCAAGCGCGTGCACGCCCACGGCCTGCGGCACACCCACGCCGCGGAACTGCGGGCCGAGGGTTTCGACATCGGCATCATCTCCAAGCAGCTCGGGCACGCGTCGATCGCGACCACCGCCCGCTACCTCGACCACATCGCGCCGTGGGCGGTGGTGGAGGCGGTGGGGGGGAGGGAGTGGCAAAGATTGAATCGGTGATCTGAACCAATCTGATACCATCGGCGGCATGCCCCCGTTCCGCCCCGCAACTGCCACCGAGGATCGTTCCCAAGTCTCCAAACGAGGTGCACTATGAAAGTGCTCCGCAATGTAGGGAATGACCGCGTGCTCGACGCTTTGCGTGCACACCTGGGTGCCGGGTCCCGATTGGATCTCGTGACCCCCACTCTGTCCCTCTTCGCCTTCAGGAAGCTGATGCAGCAGTTTGCTACCGTAGCACGCGCCCGCATCCTGATCCCAACTGCCGATCACCTGGGGAGCCCGCTTGGAGACGAAGGCGACCGCGAATCGCGCAACCAACTGATTGCCCCGTGGCTGGCACGAGAGTTCGCCGCGTGGATTCGGGACCGCGCCGAAGTGCGTGAAGCACCCGCGGGCATTCCGCAGGGAGCCGCCGTCGTCCGTGGGCAGGACAACAACGCGGTTCAAGCAGTTCTCGGTGCATTTGCCTTCAGCACCAGCGGCCTCGGCGTCGCGCCGGGCAACCCCCTTAGTCTCATTCAGGCCTCCGAGAATGCCGCCGAAGCGGGCACGATCGGTGGCTGGCTCGACGCTCAATGGAACGCATTGCATGGGAGCGAGGCCACCAAGCAGCATCTGCTTTCACTGTTGGCCTCAATCAGCGATCATCGTGATCCGGCGTCGGTCTACGCGCTGATGTTGCATCACCTACTCGGGCTCCGCGGCGATGCGCTCGACGAGGACCGCATCGTTAACGCCGCTACGGGCATCCGCAACACCGTTGTCTGGAAGAAGCTGTTCAAGTTCCAGCGCGACGGCGTTGTCGGCGCAATCGACAAACTGAACCGATTCGGCGGGTGCATCATCGCCGACAGCGTCGGGCTCGGAAAGACGTTCGAGGCGCTGGCGATCATCAAGTACCACGAACTCCGCAACGACCGCGTGCTCGTGCTGTGCCCGAAGCGCCTGCGGGACAACTGGACGCTGTACGCCACGAACGACCGCCGCAACGTCCTCGCGGCCGATCGCTTCAACTATGACGTGCTGAACCATACCGATCTCTCCCGCGACGGTGGGTTGTCCGGCGACATTGACCTCGCGCACATCAACTGGGGCAACTACGACCTCGTGGTCATCGACGAGTCGCACAACTTCCGCAACAAGAAGAGCCCTCGACAGGGAGGGCAGACGCGGTACGACTGCCTGATGAAGCAGATCATCAAGCAGGGCGTGCGCACCCGGGTGCTCATGCTCTCGGCCACGCCGGTGAACAACCGCCTGGCCGATCTCCGCAACCAGATCGCGTTCGCCACCGAGGGCGACGACACCGCCCTCGCCGACCAGGGCATCGCCAGCATCGACTCGACCACCCGCCACGCTCAGAAGCAGTTCAACCGCTGGCTGGACCTCGATGCCTCCGAACGCACGCCCGGTCGCCTCGTGGACATGCTCGGATTCGACTACTTCAAGCTGCTCGACTTGCTCACCATCGCCCGGTCGCGCAAGCACATCGAGAAGTACTACGGCACAGCCGAGACGGGCAAGTTCCCCGAGCGGCGCAAGCCGATCAACGTCAAAGCCGACATCGACCTCACCGGCGAGTTCCGTTCGATCCGAGAGTTGAATCAGGAGATCCGTCGTCTCAATCTCGCATCCTACGCTCCGCTGCGCTATGTGCTCACGCACAAGCAGGAGGCCTACGACACGAAGTACAGCACGGAAGTGTCCGGCGGCAGAGGCTTCTGGCGTCAGGTGGACCGCGAAGAAAGCCTCATCCACCTGCTCCGCGTGAACGTGCTGAAACGACTGGAGAGTTCGGTGCAGTCCTTCGCCCTCACCGTGAGCCGCCAGCTCCGCGATGTGGAAGCCACCTTGGCCCGCATCGACGCCAAAGGCGATGAAGTCGAAGAGATCAACATCGAGGATGTGGACATCGACGACCCGGCGTTCGAGGGTCTGCTCGTAGGTCGAAAAGTCAAGGTGCTGCTGTCCGACGTGGACCTCGTACGGTGGCGGCAGGACCTCATCGAAGACCGCAACCGTCTGTCGATGCTCGTCTCCACCGCGAGCCAGGTTGTGCCCGAGCGCGATGCCAAGCTCGCGGAGCTCCGACGCGTCATTCAGGAGAAGTGCGACCGCCCAGTGAATCCGGGCAACCGCAAGGTGCTGATCTTCACCGCGTTCGCCGACACCGCCGAGTACCTCTACCAGCACCTCGCCCCGTGGGCGAAGCGAACACTCGGCATCGAGTCGGCGGTCGTCACCGGCAGCGGGCGCAACCAGACCACGATCGGCAGTCTCCGCAAGGACTTCGCTTCGATCCTCACGGCGTTCGCCCCGCGCGCCAAGGAACGCCCCGAGGACCTTGCCCAAGAGGGCACGATCGATCTGCTCATCGGCACCGACTGCATTTCCGAGGGCCAGAACCTTCAGGACTGCGATTGGCTCATCAACTACGACATCCACTGGAACCCTGTCCGCATCATTCAGCGGTTCGGGCGCATCGACCGAATCGGCTCGCCCAACCAGCAGATCCAGCTCGTCAACTTCTGGCCGAACATGGAACTCGAGGAGTACATCAACCTCGAACAGCGTGTCAGCGGCAAGATGGTCCTGCTCGACGTTTCCGCGAGCGGAGAAGAGAACCTGATCGAAGCGCAGTCCGGCAACCCGATGAACGACCTGGAGTACCGCCGTTCACAGCTCCTCAAGCTCCAGGATGCGGTCATCGACATCGAAGACCTCTCCACCGGCGTCTCCATCGCTGACCTCACGCTCACAGACTTCCGGATCGACCTTGCCGAATACGCCCGCAAGCACGAAGGCCGGGGGGGCGAGGGATGGCTCGAACGCCAACCGCTCGGAGCATTCGCCGCCACCACAACCGCCGATGCCGACATCGAGCCCGGCATCATCTTCTGTCTCCGCGCCGAGGGAACGGGCGCGAACGTCAGTCCCGAGCCGGGCTATCCCCTCGCTCCGCACTACCTGGTCCACGTCGGGGATGACGGTGCCGTTGTGCTGTCGTACACGCAGGCCAAACGAATCCTCGACCGCCTTAAGCGCCTCTGTGTCGGCAAGGACCTCCCCGATGCCGCGGCCTGCGCCCGCTTTGACAAGGCCACCAAGCACGGCCGCGAGATGAAGGAACCTCAGCGCCTCCTCGCCGCCGGCGTTGCGTCGGTCATCGGCAAGGGACAGGAACGCGCGATCGCCAGCCTCTTCACCCCGGGCGGCACGCAGGTTGGTCGCGGCGGCTTGGGTGCTGGGGGACGAGGGGGCGAGTTCTCCGGCACCGGGAACTTCGAGGTGCTCGCGTACCTCGCCGTGTTGCCCGGCACGATCACGTCTGATTCCGGGGGAGGTCCTACCCCGTGACACCCGACGAGGTCATCGAGGCCCTCGCACTGCCGCGCGAGGCGATGGTCGGCCAACGCGTCCCCAAGACGCTGCTGGTGGAGAACGGCGCGCCCACAGCCGCCGACAAACGCCTCATCGAGGGTGGTGTCGAGGAACTCCGCTGGATCGCGGCCCTCAAGCCAACCACCGTGGGTATCGCCGCCTTCCGCGATTCCACACGAGAGGTCGTCGAGGTCGCCGTCCTCTCGCTGTCGGTGCGAGAGGTGACAGGAACCAAGATCGCCCGGTTGGTCGAACTTGTTCATCGGGCGATCCCCTACCACCTGATGCTCATCACCGCCGCCGCGGCGTCCCCCTCTTCCCCGCCCACCATCTCTCTCGCCGACAAACGCTGGGCACAGAATCGGGGGGGCGAGGGCGGTAAGGTGGTCCTCGATGGCGACATCGTTGAATCCGATCTGGCCAGCCTCACGCCGCAGGTCCGCACCGAACTTCTCGCCGCCTTGGCACTGGCCCGCCAACCCCGCGCAACGCTCTATACGGTTTACCGGGGCTGGATCGACGGCGTGCTCGCCGCCGAGGCGGCGAAACACACCGGCGCGTTCACCGCCGCAGAGACTCCGCAGCGGGCCGCCGAGCGCCAGGCGGCCCTGCAAGCCTGCACATCTCTTGAGGCAGCGATCGCTTCCCTCCGCTCCGCCGCTGCGAAGGAGAAGCAGATGGCTCGCCAGGTCGACCTAAACCTGCAACTCAAACGCCTTCAAGCCCAGCACGACGAAGCCCGCCGCAAACTCTGAACACACCGATCTCGCTCGCTCAAGATTCGCATTCACCTCTGAGAAGAAACCACCCACCCATGCCCGACAAACCCTCCGCATCCATCCGGAAGATTACCGCCGATGACCCGCTGGCGAAGTCCGCCAACGTGGTGGCGAACAACATCGCTGCGCTCAAGGCCATGTTCCCCGAGCTTGTCACCGAGGGCGCGAATGGGGCATCGGTGAACATCGACGTGCTGAAGCAACTCGTGGGCGATCGGACGGTGACCGATGCGGAGGAGAAGTTCGGGCTGAACTGGCATGGCAAGCGGCGTGCGCGGCAACTGGCGCTCACCCCGAGCACGGGCACGCTGCGCCCGTGCCCCGAGGAAAGTGTGGACTGGGACACCACCCAGAATCTGTTCATCGAAGGGGACAACCTGGAGGTGCTCAAACTCCTCCAGAAGTCCTATGCCGGCAGGATCAAGCTGATCTACATCGATCCGCCGTACAACACAGGCAACGACTTCGTGTACCCGGATGACTTCCAAGACAATATCAAGAACTATCTGGAGATTACCGGCCAAGCTGGTGCGGGACGCAAGCTGAGTAGCAACACTGAGGCCAGTGGCAGATTTCACACCGATTGGATGAACATGATGTACCCGCGCCTGGCTGTGGCGAGGGACCTTCTACGCGACGATGGGGTGTTGGCCGTCAGCATCGACCATCATGAGGTGGCCAACCTCCGAAGCATGCTCGTCAATCTGTTTGGCGAGGAAAACTACGTCAATACGTTCGCGTGGGTGAACAATCTGAAGGGCCGCCAGATCTCTGCACACGGCGCTGCGCTAACTCATGAGTTCATCGCAGTATGGGCAAAGAACCAGGACCTGGTCGAAGAGTTTACGGTGCAGGTGGAGTGGGCGAAAGCTCAGATGCCGAGTGCATACCGCGGCTTCGCATACGAGGTGATGCGAGATGCGAAGGGCGAATACGTGCTGAAGAATCAGCTCTATAACACAAACTCGGCTTTCAACGAGAGCACTCGTCCCAACTTGGTATTCAACATCCACTTCAATCCAAAGACGGAAGAAGTTCGGACGACCGACATTGATGATCCGCGCCGCTTCGAGGGCTTTCACGTCATCAAACCACACCGCTGCAACGACGGAAAGCACAAGTACCACGCGTGGCGATGGGGCCGACCGAAGGTTGAACAAGAGAAGGATGACCTCGCCTTCATCGTGTCGGGCGATGATGTTCGGGTATTCACGAAGGTGAGGGGATACGCCACAACTGTCTTGAAGGATCTCATCACCGACATCTCGACAAACGAAGGCGCCAAGGATGTGGAATCCATTCTTGGGAGCAGCCCGTTTTCTTATCCGAAGCCTCTGTCTCTCATGCAACTTCTCGTGCAGAGCATTACGCCGAACGATGACGATGCAATCGTCATGGACTTCTTCGCAGGGTCGGGAACGACAGGACACGCCGTTATCGCCGAGAACGCAGGTCTCAATGGGAATCGACGATTCATTCTTGTCCAACTTCCCGAGGTTCTCGATCCGGCGGAGAAGAGCCAAAAGGTTGGCGCAGACTTCTGCGACAAGCTAAAGCGGCCGCGCAACATCGCGGAGCTAACCAAGGAACGGCTTCGGGGTGCATCCAGTTCAATCAAAAAGGCGTCGCCGCTATTCAAGGGTGATGCTGGTTTCCGCGTTTACAAGCTTGACACGTCGAGCATCCGTGAATGGCAGCCCAGGCGAGAAGATCTCAGTGGCTCGGTCGCTGCTGGGGTTGATCATTTACGGCCGGAACGAGGGGACCACGACTTGCTCTGCGAGCTTCTCCTCAAGCGGGGACTAGACCTTTGTGTTCCGATCGAAGTCAAGACCATCGCGGGAAAGAGGGTTCACTCAGTCGGCGCAGGCACGCTACTCGCCTGCCTCGACAAGAGGATCACCCGTGAAGACGGCGAGCCTCTCGCACTCGGTATCGCCGCGTGGCACAAGGAGATCGGCCCCGCAGGTGAGAGCGCCATCATTTTCCGTGACGACGCCTTCGCCGACGATGTGGTGAAGACGAACGTTGCCGCAATCCTCGATCAGCACGGGCTGAAGAACGTGCGAAGCCTGTGACTCGAGGAGATGCACATCCATGAAACTGCACTTTGAACCAGACCTTGACTACCAGTTGCGGGCTATCGAGTCCGTGTGCGACCTCTTCCGCGGGCAGGAGCTCTGTCGCACCGAGTTCACCGTCGTCCGGGA
>JAHBXL010000029.1 GCA_019636495.1 Phycisphaeraceae bacterium
CGTTCTCGACCATCACTTCGCCCCCGCCGCCGGCATCCAACCTCAAGAGCCCGGTGCTGGTCGATGCCCAGGGCGTGCGGCAGATCGTCACCCACGTCGCCGACTGGAACAACGACCTGGTCGTCAACGTCACCGACATCTTCTCGTTCCTCTCCGCCTGGTTCGCCGGCGATGGCGACTTCGACGGCCAGAACGGCACACAGGTCGCCGACATCTTCGCCTACCTCGCCGCGTGGTTCAGCGCGTGAGGCATCGACACGACGCCGCGCGCAGCGACGGCCCACCCGTCGCGAGGACTCGAGTTCGATAGGTCCCCGCGCGGAGTAACCGCCCCACGGCGACCATGCCGACAATCACAAAAGCCGTCGGTTCAAAGAGAGGAAGTGGGCGCGGCTGGATTCGAACACCCCCAGAATCCCAAGCAGAAAACCCAACTTCCCGATTCAGGCGGCGCAAAATCCGGCGCAGTTTGGGCGACTTCCGGCCCAATCGGCCCGCCGATCCCCCCCACTGCTCCGGTCGATCCCGAGTTGGCCGCGGTGGCCGCGGCGTGGGCGGACCTGCCCCCGGCACTCCGGGCGGGCATCGTGGCGATGGTCAACGCAGCCAAGCCCGCCAGCCCCCCCACAGAGCCCCCCACCACACCCGCCAAGCCCGCCAAGGGCACAGGGGGCAAGCGGTGAAGCCCGGCCCACGGTGCACGATCCCGCCCGACATGCTGGCACGGATCGCCCGGATGCGAGCCCGCAAGCCCCGCCCCGTGCAACGGGCCGAGTATCAGGCCCGGATGCTGGAACGTGCCCGAGAGAACTACCGGCGCGCCCGCGGCCAATCCGCCGAGCCCGGCCCGGACGGTTCGCCCCCAATCCCCCCGGAGGGAGTTTCCAGAATCGACGGCGACTGTCGGCCCAAGGCCCCGCCCACCCACCCCGCGACCGGCCCGGATGCCCCGGCGCGGCCGCATGACCAAGGGTAGCGCGATGCACCATCCACCCCGCGCCCGATTCGACACGCTGTTCGCCGATCCGCGGCACTTCCGGGCCGACTGTCGGCTGCTCCGCACGGCGATCCGCCGCGGCTGGTTGGACGATGCCCCGCCCGATGACCGCGAGGCACTGGTGGACCGACTGGAAGCGGCATGCGCCGACTGGCGCGAGCGGAATAGCGATGGACCCCGGCGCGTCAACGGAGCCTTTACACGCGGGCTGCTGGCCCAAGTGTGGGCGGCGATCGAAATGAGCCGTGCCAACACCCTGGCCATCCGCCGCGAGGCCGCGAGCCTGCTGGGCTGGAACGGGACAGGACGCCCGCGCACCCGCCCGCGCCCGGCAGAGCGGCCCCGATGCGTCGATGCCAACACCGTGCGGCGGTTGTTGCTCGCCGCGGGGCACGACCTGGCCCGCGTGCGGTCGATTGTGGTGGCGGTCGATCCGCCCGATGCCCCGGGTGCATGGGCGCAGAGGATCACGCTCGCGGCGGTTCCCGATCGGGTCTACGGCTGGCGGGTGTGGCTGGTATGCCCGCGGTGCAAGTGTCGGCGGGGACACCTGTACCCCGTTCGCTTTGGCGTACGGTGTCGGAAGTGCGCGGGCATCGGATACCGAGAAAGCGTCGCGTAAACTAGGCCACGATGCCCGATCAGAGCGTGCCACCGTTCAAACGGTTCTTCGCCACTGAATCCGACATGACGGCGGATCAGTTGGCGTTCTTTCGATCGTGGCGATCGGCGTGGGAAGGCGGCACAGCGATTCCTGTCGATGGGAGTATCAGTTACCTGTTTTGCTACACCTACGGCATCCTCTTGCGTCCGCTGGATGAGGCGGCGAGTGAACTTGCTCGCTTATCCGATGCCTACCGGCACACAGAACCGTACTTCGCGAACTATGCGCGGCATTGGCTTGCCGACTGCCTTGTGTTGAAGGGCGATCTTGCCGGTGCGCTGGCGGTGTTTCCTGCACCTGCGCTGGGCAGCAAGGCGTCCGCGATGGCCGACACCCTGCTAAGTCTGCGGCTTGCGGTCGGTCAGATTCCGCGAGCGTCCGAACTCCTGGCGCTGGACGGTCCGGCTGTTACTGCGTGGGGCCGAAAGCACCTGGACCTTGTTCATGCTTGGATCGACGCAGAAGTACCCGCACAATCCGATCCCTCAATACTCGCCCGACTAGTGGAGTGGTCCGCAACCGCACACCGTTATCCGTATTCAGCCTTCATCGGTTCGGTCGCGCGTACCGAGTGCGCCGTCCCGCAGTTTTCATTCAGTCGGTTGCCCGATGCGACTGCGTTTGTGCGCAAACTCATTCGCGAAGCCGAGAACACGGCGCGGGAGGAGAAGAACATCCCGAGAGTCGGCGAAGGCTGGATCGCTGAGACTGAGTTGTACTACGCGCTGCGGCACTTCTTCCATCCAATCGAAGTGGTCCAGCATGCGCGACCCGACTGGCTCGGCAGACAGCATTTGGACGTGTTCATCCCATCCGCCTTCGTGGCTGTGGAGTACCAAGGCAAGCAACACGATGCGCCGGTGAGTTTCTTTGGCGGCGAGAAAGCATGGCTGGAGGTGCGTCGGCGGGATGCTAAAAAGCGCCGGTTGTGCCAAGCCAACGGCGTCCGTCTGATTGAGGTTCGGCCCGAGTATTCGTTTGCCGCACTAGTCGAAGAAATAGTGCGGGAGTGCCCGGCGCTGCAACGACGGGGTGGCGCAGCAGGACCGGACGGCGAACAATGAAGGAAACGGGCATCGGGATTGATCCCCCGATGAACGGATCGGGCTGGGGTCTTGGCGCTCACTCGCCCCAAGACCCCGCCCGACCGGCCCGAGAAAGGCGAGTGAACCAATGGCACGGAAGCCCGCGCCGACGAAGGCGAAGGACCAGAAGGCAAGCCCCGCCGCGAAGGCATCGGCCCCGAAGCCGACCACGGCCACGGCGAACGAACACCCGGCCCTGACGCTGTTTCGCGCGCTGAACGAACTGCACTCCGTTTGCTTGAACGCTCCGCACTTCGCGCGCTTGGCCGGGGATCGGAAGCGGGAGCGGGAACGGGAACTGAACTCTCTCAACATGAAGGCGACGATCGCCAGCGATCGCGCCAACGAACTGGCCCGCGCGGGTGCGCCCTTTGAACAGCAATGGGCGGCGCTGGCGGAAGGGATGAAGGGCGCGAACGATCCACCCCCGAACGAACCCGCCGAAGGCACGAAGTTTCTGCGGGAAAACGTGCTGGACCCTGGGCGGACGTGGTGCGAGCGGGCGCGGGAGGCGCTGCGGGCTGGCGGCGCGAAGGGGCTGGACGCGGCAACGCACCCAAACGCGGCGGGGCAAGCCCGGTCGATCGAACTGCACACGAAGTTACAGGATGCCGAGCGGGTGTTTGTCGGGCTGACGGCCGGCATCGGCGACCCGCGATTCATCATCGACGCCGACGCGGCGAGCATGGCCGACCTGGGCACGTGGTTCGCCCGCACCCGCGATGAACTGGGCGCGGTGATTGAGACGCGAGGATTGGATGCGCCCGCCGATCAGAGAATAACGGGCGGAATAACGGTAACCCCCGAACCGGCGATTGCACTCCGCCGCGAGATTCGCGCGTGGGTGGGAACAGATCCGACGATCAGGCGATGGCTGCTGGAGCGGTGGAACGAGGCTCTTGCGCTCAGGCTCCAATGCTCTGCGGCACTGATTCGGCAGAAGTGGAGCATGTTGAGCGCGGCCGATCGGCTGAGCATGCATGCCATGGCCGTGATTGCCTTGCACGACGTGGAATCCGCTGAGCCGATCGTCCCCAACGCCCCATGGGAGGAATGGAGCCGCACGGATGGGTGTGTGGATTGGCAGGCACGGGGCACCGCGGCATTGGGCGCGCTCGCACAACCGCGCAAGGCGGGGGGAGCGGAGTTTGATCCCTCACAGGTTGACGTGGATGCGGTGCGGGAGTCGTTTGAGGTGGTGAAGGCGGCGGCACCAAGCCCCCCGGCCGCAGTGACGGTAGAAGCCGACGAGTGCGGGCCGCGATTCCTGGAGGACGGCACCATGGACATTCCCGCGGGCACGGGGGGGGATGTGCTGCTGCGCATGATTGTCGATCGCATCGACAAACTGATAGAGCATCATCGCGTGCTGCCCGACGATGCGGCCGGTCTTGACGTTTGGCGGCGGCAACTTCAGCAACTCTCTGCGTTTGCGCATTCACTTGCTTTCGATCCACAGTCGCTTGAGGAGAATGCCGCGGCGGCGCGGGCCGGGCGTCTGGAGCCGATCAAGACCAAGGGCATCTATGCGCCGATCGTGGGCGCGTTGAGAGCATTGGACGAAGCGCTGACCCCGCTGGACCTGACACGCGCGGGAAAGGTTGCGAACCTGCTGCGCGTGTTTCTCGGAGAGCGAAGAGCAAAAGTCTCGGAGGGCCGAGACGAGGGCGAGCGTCCCAAGAAGGTCGAGTTGTCGGTGCCGCCTGAACTGCTGGACCGGCTGGACCGGCTGGACCGCGCGGCGGCTGCGGTGGACCCCGGCGCGATCGACCGCGCGGCCGACCGCGCGGCCGAGCGTGCGGCTGAGAAGTTGGCGCGGGTGTTCGGTGACAACGGCAACACCACCACGAAGGCGATTCCCACCCGCACCGAAGTTGTGTTGTGGGAGGGAGCGGCGCACACTGACCGCAATATCCGATTGGCCCGCACCCGATCCGCATACCTGGAAGCCCACGGGAACGTGACCGTTGCCCTGGCGGCGCTGAAGGCGGATGGGTATGAGGTAAGCCGAAGCACGTTCTACAACCACCTCGACGCGCTCGACAATGCGAAACCCCGCTGGCGTGAATCTGTCCAACTGTCCAACCCAACTGGAAATCTGGACAGAATGCGAAAGGTGGGAACACCCAAGAAATGACGGGGCAGAGTGGGGTAGTCCCATTGTCCAAGTGAGTTGGACTGTTGGACTGTGCGCCAGTCTTACGCGGGCCGCAATAGGGCGGCCCCCGCGTGAGGCTGAATCATGGAACCGAACAGGACAGAAGCCGCGCCGATTGCTCTGACGATCGCGGCGGCGGCGCGCCGGCTCGCGGTGTCGCCGATGACCGTGCGACGACTTCTGGCCCGCGGTGCGCTGCTTCGCATCGCAGTTGGCCGGTCGGTCCGGGTGCTGGCCCGGACGGTGGATGAACTCGCCGAGCGCGGGGGGGTGACCAATGCGAGGTAACAACCCCATTCACCCGCTATCGCTGCGCCCGAAGGACGCGGCCCGCGCTCTCGGCATCGGCGAGCGCGCGCTCTGGCAACTGACGCGCGATGGCCACATTCCACACGTGAAGTTGGGTCGCTGCGTTTTGTACCCAACCGACGCGCTCCGCGCGTGGCTCGCGGCCAAGTCCGCCGCGACTGTGAAGGGGGGGCCGAGCAATGGATGATCTGTTGCCCTACCCCGACGAAGGCGCGGCCGCGCCTGGCAGCAATGGCCGCACCGAGGACGATTCACCGAACGATAGACTGGCGCGGATCACGCTGGGGCCGCTGGCACACCACAACGCGCCGATGGGAACGTCCGAAGTCGCGGCACGCCGCATTGCTCCGCACGCAGCGCAACAGCGCGCGGACGTTCTGGCGGTGATCGTGCGCGCCGGTGCTTTCGGCGCGACCGATGCCGAGATAGAGGCAGCGACCGGAATCCGTGCGCAGTCGGTCAGTCCCCGCCGCGGCGAACTTCGCACGCTGGGGCTGATCGTGGACTCGGGCCGACGGCGCGACACGCCGCGCGGCAGGCCCGCGGCCGTGTGGATCGCGGCGCGGTTCGCCAGCGCGCCCGAACCATCCACCGCGCCGGGGACTGGGGGTGGCCAATGACCGGCCCACTCCGCACCGATGCTGAGACAATCGCGCGCGCTGCCCGGCTGCTGATCGAGCCGGGCGGGATCACCGAGATACGCGCACTCGATGCCACGCTGCGCGGCGATCGGCGCACGGGGACCGCTTCCGGCTACTTCAGTTCGCCCGATGCGCTCGCGCGGGCCGCGGCGACGATCATGACCGCGAAGGGCATCTACATCGTGCCCAATCCGATCGACCCGCGGCTGCTGGCGCGGGCGACGAATCGTGTTCGCATCGTCGGCAAGGCCGAGCCCACCACGGCGGATCACGACGTGCTGCGGCGGCGTTGGCTGCTGATCGACCTGGACCCGGTGCGGCCAGCGGGTATCGGTTCGTCCGATGCCGAACACGCCGCGGCGAGAGAACGGGCCGAGGCCGTGCGCGACCATCTGCGGCGCGACGGCTGGCCGGAGCCGATCATCGCCGACAGCGGGAACGGTTGGCACGTGCTGTATCGGGTGAACCTGCCACGGGAGGATGGCGGGGCTGTTCAGCGGATACTCGCCGCGCTGGCAGCGCGGTTCAATGATGGCGCGGTGAAGGTTGATACCGGGGTCCACAACCCCGCGCGAATCTGGAAACTCTACGGGACGCTGGCGTGCAAGGGTGACGACTCGCCCGATCGGCCGCATCGGATGGCACGGCTGGTGGATGTTCCCGAATCGCTGGGCGTTGTTCCCGACCACCTGTTGCACGCGCTGGCCGGACCCGCGCCAGCCGGGCCGACACGTTCCGCCGCGGGCAGCGCGAGCCCGGGGGCGACAGGGCACAGCAGTTTCGACCTGCCCGAGTGGATCGCTCGCCACCTGCCCGAAGCCATCGGGCCGAAGGATTGGAACGGTAGCGAACTTTGGACGCTGCCGACGTGCCCATTCAACTCCGATCACACCGGGGGCAGCGCGTTTGTTGGGCGGCTGGCGGGCGGCGCGATCACCGCGGGCTGCCACCACGACTCATGCCAGCACTGGGGATGGCGCGAGTTGCGGGAACTGCTGGACGCGCGGCCACCATCGCCCGAGCATGGGAGCAACGTTACTCGCGCCGAACCCGGGCCGGGCGTTGAAGACCTGCCCGATCCGGGCGCGATCACCGCGGCCGACCTGCTGCGCGAGTTTCCGGAGTTGCGCCCGGTGACCATCGACGGGCTGCTGCGCGAGGGAGAGACGATGAACGTGATCGCCGCGCCCAAAACGGGCAAGTCGTGGCTTGCGCATTCGATGGCACTCTCGGTGCTGACGGGCCGCGAGTGGTTTGGGATGCCCACCCGGGCCGGGCCGGTGCTGCTGATCGACGGCGAGTTGCATCGGGAGACCCTCTCCCACCGGCTGGCCCGCACAGCGAAACAGTTGGCAATCAACCCGGAGCAACTCGCACAACTGGAGGTGTGGCCGCTGCGCGGCAGGGGTTGGGATATTGACACGATCGCGGCCGCGCTCGCCGAGCGAGAACCGGGCACGTTCCGGCTGGTCGTGGTGGACGCGCTGTACCGCTTCCTGCCCACCGACGGCGAAGAGAACTCAAACGAGACGATGACGCGCATCTACAACGTGCTGGATGCGATCGCCAACCGGGCGAGGGCATCGGTCGTTGTGATTCATCATGCCACCAAGGGCGACCAATCCGGCAAGTCGGTGACCGATGTTGGCGCGGGCGGTGGGGCGCAGAGTCGCGCGGCCGATACGCACCTGATCCTGCGCCAGCATGAGGAACCGGATGCCGCGGTGGTTCAGGCGGTGGTCCGATCGTTCCCGCCCCCCGAGCCGTTCGTCCTGAGACAGTGCAACCCCGGTTGGGAACTTGCGCCGGACCTGGACCCGTCGATGCTGCACAAGCCGCCGCGGCGGAACGCGGCCAAGACGACGGCCGACCCCGCGGCCGCGCCACCAAGGGAGTTGACGCCCGAAGACTTCGCGCGCGAGTGTGTCGGCGCGGCACCGATCATCCGGGAGGACGTGATCGCCAAGGCCAAGGACGCGGGACTGAGCAAGTCCGCGGCGGGAGACCTGTTGAAGCGGGCTGAGTCGGCGGGCGTGGTGTTTCGGGTGAAGGGGAGCGGCACGGAGCCCCACCGATTCACGACCGAGGCCCAGCACCCCCTGCCGCATTCACCCGACAGCGCGGGGGGCCGGGGGGAGCCTGCCGCGACCCCGCCCCCGGAGCGTGCTGCTCCGGGGGGTATGGGGGGGCCGCGCGATCCCCCTCCCCCCCCTACTCCCCCTGCGAAAGCAGCCGCGACCAAGGCCCGCAAGGTGGCCAAGACACCCGGCAAGCGGCCGGGCCCGCCGGACCCGTGCTATGGGTGCAAGCGGTCGCGCTGGTGGTCGATCCGCGGGCAGGAATCGAAGGGCTGGACGTGCGGCGCATGCCACCCGCCCGCGGCCGATGACCCGGACGTGGTTTGGCACAAAGACGCGGCATAGTTGCGCGATGACAACGAGTGGAGTATACTGTGGGCATGGCAAAGTTGACAGACACAATCCGGCGAGCGGTCGAGGCCAGCGGGCAGACGCGCTACCGGATCGCGAAAGAAAGCGGCGTGTCGGCCGGGCAACTCTCGCGGCTGGTGAACAGCGAACGCGGGATGACGGTCGATACTCTGGAACGGCTGGCGGATCACCTTGGGCTGCGCATCGAGGTTGTGCCCAAGGCCAAGACTCGGAAGGGAAGGTGAGCCATGGCGAGCGTTTCACGTGACAAGAACGGACTCGTGCGCATCCTGTTCACCGATCGTGACGGCGAGCGGCGATCGGTGCGGCTGGGCAGGGTGAACCTGCGGGTGGCTCGCGTCTACCGCGACAACATCGAAGACCTGAACACTGCGCGCATCACGAACACTTCTATCGCACCGGAACTCGCCGAGTGGGTCGCGGGGCTGTCGGCGACGATGCACGGGCGGCTGGAGCGCGTCGGGCTGGTTGATCCGCGCATCGCCGCGGCCGCGGTGACGCTGGGCGCGCTGTTGGAACGGTTCGAAGACGCAGCGATGGTGAAGGCCGGGACCAAGGCGGCGTACCGGCAGGCGACAGGGAGTCTGCGCGATCACTTCGGCGAGGCCCGGGCGTTGGCGACGATCACGCCCACCGATGCGGATGCGTGGCGCAAGGCGATGGCTGAAGCGAACCTTGCACCCAAGGGCGAGCCGGAGCGGCGGCTGTCCGCGGCGACCGTGGCCAAGCGCGTGCATATCGCCAAGGCGATCTTCCGCCGCGCGATCAAGTGGGGGCTGTTGAAGGCGAGCCCGTTCGCCGAACTGCGAGCCGGTTCGCAGGCCAACCCGGATCGCACGGTGTACGTGCCGCGGGAGTCGATCGCCCGCGTGCTGGAAGCGTGCCCCGATGACCAGTGGCGGGCGATCATCGCCCTGGTTCGGTTCGCCGGGCTGCGCTGCCCTTCGGAAGTGTCGCTGCTCCGCTGGGGCGACGTGAACTGGGAACGCGGGCGGCTGACGGTGCGGAGCCCCAAGACGGCCGGGCACGATGGCCATGCGGTCCGCATGGTGCCGATCGCGCCCGAGTTGCGGCCAATCCTTGACCGACTGTTCCACGATGCCCCCGATGGGGCGGAGTGGGTCGTGCCGCGGCTGCGCGACACGGGCACGAACCTGCGGACGACGTTTGAGAAGATCATCGAACGGGCCGGGCTCGTGGCATGGCCGCGGCTGTTCCACAACCTGCGGGCATCGTGCGCGATGGACTGGTGCGAGCGGTTCCCGGGGCACGTGGTGGCGAGTTGGCTGGGGCACTCGCCGCTGGTCGCGGCGCGGCACTACATGGCCACGCGGGATCACCACTTCGAACTCGCAGTGGGCAATGGGGAAGGCGGCGCGCAATCCGACGCGCGCGTGGCGCAAAATGAGGCGCAGCACGATTCCGCTGACGATCGCACCGACTCGCCGAGAACGCCGGAAGTGTTGGCAAATGCCGACCTTGCGCGGCAAGCAGCGAACACATGCGATTCGCTGCAAAAAGAGGAAGTGGGCGCGGCTGGATTCGAACCAGCGAAGGCATAAGCCATCAGATTTACAGTCTGACCCGTTTGGCCACTTCGGTACACGCCCGATGGGTGCGGACTGTATCGGCCGCGGCGGGCCGAGTCCACACAAACGCTTGGCTGCTCTGGCCGCCCGTCGATCGTCCCGCTCCCCCCGCTCCCCCGCTCCTGTCGCCGCGCATCCGCCTTCACGGGCTCCCAGCGCTGGCCGCGTCCGAGAACGCTCTCTCGGGAAGTGTGCCGCGGAGCACGATCGACTCCGCCAAGAGCCGCCGGTGGGAATCGAACCCACGACCTACGGTTTACAAAACCGTTGCTCTACCGCTGAGCTATGGCGGCCTTTCGGCCTGCCGCGCGGCGGTGCGCGGCCGACCATTCACGCAAAGTGCCGAGGGTGGGACTCGAACCCACGACCTCCGGGTTATGAATCCAGCGCTCTAAACCAGCTGAGCTACCTCGGCGAAGGTCCATCGAGTTTACGCACCATCATCGGCACCGGCCATGCCCGCGCTCACGACGACCGAAGGCGACCAACCCGGCCGGACCGCCGGATCCGGCCGCGGACGGCGCCACCGGCCAACTCGATGCCGCTTCAATCGACCAACAGCACGTTGCGCGGCGATACGATGCCTGCATCACCTCACGGCCATGTGTGAGCCCCGAAACAGGCAGTGACCCGAGGCCCACCGCCCAGAAGACCGGTGACACGCCTCAGTTCACCGCATCCGACCGGCTCACACGAACATCCTGCCCCTGCACCATCGGCTGATCAACACGCGGCGCAGGAGTCGCGGACTCGCTGGGCGGCAGCGTCGAAGACTGCCGCGGCGTGGATTGCCGAGTGCCTTGATCGACCTCATCCTCAATGCCGCGAATGCCCTTCTTGAACTCGACGATGCCCTTGCCGAGGCTGCGGCCGACCTCGGGCAGCCGTCGGCCGAAGAGCAACAGGCCCAAAGCCAGCAGGATCAGCAGTTCCCAGGTTCCCAGTCCAAACATGTCGCGCTCCTCTGGCGGGCTCAATCCGCGTCCGCTGCGGGTTGGGCAATTCAAGGGGACCTGCGGCCCGGGGTCAAAGAGGAATCGTACAAAGCAGATCGGCTCGGACAGAGCCGTGGTGCGGCCTTGCGGGAGCGTCCTGGCGCCCCACCAATGCCGGCAACTGGGACCGGAACAAACTCGACCTGGACGGCAACGGCACCTTCAACGGGACCGGGGAGCACGACGACACCCGGACGCACGCCCCGGTGAACGAGATTCTGACCCGCGACCTCGACTCGAACCCGGGCACGACGGGGAACAACTTCACGCTGGCCTACAACCTCCGCGGCGACCTTGAGGACGAGGGCGGGACGGGGGGATACAAGTACGTCTACGATGCCTTCGGGCGGCTGGTGGAGGTCCGCAGGCAGAACAACAGCCTTGTCGCCGCGTACAGGTACAACGGGCTGAACCAGCGCATCACCTGGCACTACGATGCCGATGAGGATGCTGATGTCGATGGGAGCGACCCGGTGTACCACTTCTGCTATGACGACAAGTGGCGCGTGATAGGGGTCTGGCGGGGTGCGGACACCGATCCCAAGGAACTGTTCATCTACCACAACGCGGGGGTTGCGGGCTACGGCGGTTCGAGTTACATTGACAGCGTGGTGCTGCGAGACCGGGACATGAACGGCGGGGGCGGCTGGACGGGCGCATCCGATGGGACGCTCGAAACCCGCCATTACTACGCGCAGAACTGGCGGGCCGATGTCAGCGCGATCTTCGACAATGACGGCGCGGTGGTCGAATGGATCAAATACTCCGCCTATGGCGTGCCGTTCCTGCTGACGCCGGGCGACCACAACAAGGACGGGGTGATCGACAAGGCAGATGCGGACGCGTTCGATGCCGACTACGCCGCGAACAACGCGCGTGCGGATCTGAACAAGGATGGCACGATCAGTTCAGCGGACCAGACGCTGTTCACGGCCAGCTACAACGCCGCGGCGGTGGGCGGAAGGTGGAAGCTGTCCGCCCACGTCGCCAACCGCAAGGGCTACGCCGGCTACGAGCACGAGGGCTTCGGCAACGACCTCGCCGCGCCCGAACTCGCGCACGTGCGGCACAGGGTCCTGCACTTCGGGCTGGGGAGGTGGACGAGAAGGGACCCTGCGGGGTATCGGGCTGGCATGAACTTGTTTGTTCTTGCGACGAATCCAGTAGGACAGGTAGATCCCACTGGTTTGGAACCACTGCCTTGCTTGGGCATTAGCTGCCCAGGTTCGGGGCCGGGACCCTCCCAAGGCATTCCCTTTGATCCGCCATTTACGAGGCCGATCTCTCTTCGTCCGGGAGGACCGCCCGCTACTGACCCCGAAGTCCCCGCAAGCCCAGTCGGCCCGCTTCCGGGTGGCGGTCAAATCGGTGTCGGCGTCGGGATACAGATAGGGGCAACATGTTGCTTTCCCATTGTTCCGCTCGGCATAGCATTGTGCATTGGAGCCAATGCAGCAGCTGGTCAATCATCATGTATTTGCCACAACTACGACGGTGGCATTTGTATTCAAAATTACACTTGGCGACGGGTGTGTTTAAGCGTTAGTATTAGACCGATCACCGACGCAGGTTGCCATGTAAACTGGCCCAAGATTCGCGTGCCTCATCCTGTGGTGGGGCAGGGCTTCTGTCCAAGTGGCGACTCCGAGTACACGAGTCGAAGTTTCTGCTTGTCTGCCGGCTTATTCGGTGCTGGATGCCAAGTGTGCTGGGATCCGAACAACTTTGACGCTGGGATCAAGAACTGGAGTTGCGGATGGGCAATCGGGGCTCACGGAGTGTCAGCGACGGGATGTGTGACCGAAACTAGAGTTAGTAATCCGTGTACATGCGTTGCGCAACAGTGAACATATGAAGCGAACTGAAGTTGGTAAACAGATGTTGGGGCTGCTGCTGCTATGTGCCATACTGTTGGCAGGCTCGTGGCATTTTTATGTTCGCTACCGCGAGATCGTCGCGGGCCATGATTGGATACCGACCACCGGCACTTTGATTTCTGTCGAGCTCGGTTACGCGGGTGGCAAGGACCTCGGCGATGCCTACCGAGTTGTTGTAAGCTATAGGTATGTAGTTGGAGACACTGAGTACGCGGGCAGTAGATATCGCCCCACCGAGCGATCGAGCAATGTTGGATATAACGAGTATCTTGTTCTAGGGAGAGAGTTGTCTCCGAATGCAGCTGTCACTGTATATTATGATGCCAAACAACCCAGTCACAGCGCTCTAACGCGAGGGCATAGTGGCGATGAAAGCAAGAAGTTTGCGATCGTATTGGCAATCTGTGGCGGAGCAGTGTTGATGTACGGCTTGGCGTGGTCATTGCGCACTCTGACCAGGTGAGTTTGTGGTGCAATGTCCGCCGGCGGCACTGCCGACGAACCTCCCTTGGCTCGATGCGACATGGGCCCGCGGCTGGTGGCATGGCCGATGAGGCTCCATTACCTTGAGGTGCCACAGGTCCCGCACTTTGCGGGGCCCGTGCGCTGGCGAGAGGCATTCGCAGCGGCCTCAAGCGCCGGCCCGGCTTTCGGAGCCGCGCGGCGGCGGTCATCGACACTCTGCGCGCTTCCTGTGCGCGGTGCATTTGCCTCTGGGGGTTGCAAGGGGGCGAAGCCCCTTTGCATAGCGAACACTCGCGCATCGTGTGACCTCGACCAGCAAGGATCACCTGGCACTACGCCCCCCCACACACCGATGAGGATGCTGATGTCGATGGGAGCGACCCGGTGTACCACTTCTGCTACGACGACAAATGGCGGATCGTGGGCACCTGGAGGGGAACAGACACCGACCCCAAGGAACTGTTCATCTACCACGCCGCGGGGGTTGCGGGATATGGCGGTTCGAGTTACATTGACTCCGTGGTGCTGCGCGACAGAGACAACTCCGCCAAGTGGTCGCAGGCCGCGGATGGCACGCTGGAGACGCGGCACTACTACGCGCAGAACTGGCGGGCTGATGTCAGCGCGATCTTTGACAATGCGGGCGCGGTCATCGAGTGGCAGAAGTACAGCGCGTACGGCGTGCCGTTCCTGCTCACTCCGGGCGACCACAACAAGAACGGCGCGATCGCCAAGGACGATCAGGATGCGTTTGATGCGGACTACGCCGCGAATAGCCCGCGCGCGGACCTGAACCGCGATGGCGCGTGGACGACGGCCGATCAGACGCTGTTCACGGCGAGCTACAACGCCGCGGCGGTGGGCGGGAGGTGGAAGCTCTCGGCCAACGTCGCCAACCGCAAGGGCTACGCCGGCTACGAGCACGAGGGATTCGGCAACGACCTCGCCGCGCCCGAACTCGCGCACGTGCGGCACAGGGTCCTGCACTTCGGGCTGGGACGGTGGACAAGAAGGGACCCGCTGGGGTATGTGGATGGCCGATCGTTGTATGCGTACACGCGGTCGTCGCCGATCCGCGGGTTAGATCCGATGGGATTGGTGGATCAGGCAGGACCGGGCGGTAATGGGTGTGGTTCGAGTCGGTCCTGCGGAGTAGTTCATCAACCGCCAACGCGGACTATCTGGCCCTTTCCCGGAGATCCGATGCTGGTGCCGGACTGGGAGTGGGCACCAGTGACCCCCACGCCCGAGCAACAGTGTCGGGGCTCGACCACTTCGACAACGACATGTACCGAGTGGGAAGACGTCGTTACAACATCTCCCATCACGATTGATGTTCCTAGAAATGGTTGTTCTGGCAGTTGTAAGTTTAGGCAGCGAGAGACCTATACTCCGACAAGAACATGCACGACGGTCACAGTCTGCGATGCTGATCCATCACTGACTTGGTCCACATCCACCACACAAACCGGTACGCCAAGACAGGTGGACGGCGCCTGGGGATACGGAACATGGACTGGTTGCTGGCTATGGGGCTTTCCCCCGCTTGGCTGCCAGTGCTGCGCCGGATCTGGAACGTCGCTTAGTTGCACAAAGTGCATTGCTATAATCCGTGATCGGCCCGGACGGAGATTATGACCCACCATCCCAATTGTCCATACTGTGCGTATGCACTTCCGCCGCTTGGCAAAGTTGAGTGTACAGAATGTGGTCGCCAAGTTGAAGTGTCGCCAACGGATCCCTTTGCGGGCATCCGAAGGCACATTGCCGCATCCTGCCTGCTCCTTGTAATTCTACTCGTTGTGCCTGATCTCGTCGCGATTTTCCTTCGACTCGTAGGCGGCGCATCCTTCAGTTCGGCTTCGCTGGCGCTGTGGGTACTTGGTTACTTGTTGCTGGATGGCCTTGTGATTGCCGGGGCCATTTGGTTGTTTCGAGTGTTGTGTGCGAGTGGCGAGACCATTATATATTCGCGGCGGGTGCAGTACATGGTGCTGTACGGCATGTGGACGGTGCTGCTTGTTACTAAGATTGTCCCAATGTGGGTCGCTGCGTTTTATTGATCTCTGCGCATGCATTGAGGGGCAGGTGGCACCGGGTTCTGACGTTAATCGTGCTACCGAGATCGGGCTGGTGGCATGGCCGATGAATCTTCCCTTGATGTGGCACAGGTCATCCCGCGCTTCGCGGGGCCTGTGCGCTGGCGAGCAGCAATCGCAGTGGCCTCAAACGCCGGCCCGGCTTGTGATGTCGGAAGTGGAATGGCGGCTGGTGGCATGGCCCGATGAAACTCACTTGCCTTGACGTTTCACGGGTCCCGCGCTTCGCGGACCCGTGCGCTGGCGAGTGACATTCGCAGTGGCCTCAGGCGCCGGCCCGGCTTTCGGAGTTACGCGGCGGCGATCGTCGACACTCTGCACGCTTCCTTTGCGCGGCGTCTTTGCCTTTGGGGGTCGCAAGGGGGGGTAGCGTGTGTCAAGTTGCGCACATTGCC
>JAHBXL010000003.1 GCA_019636495.1 Phycisphaeraceae bacterium
ATGTGGTAGTAGTTCATAGTTGAATTTGGGATGCAGGATGTGAATGAACACATACCGCATGATATAAGTTATGATTGCACACGAAGACTATGCGCCATATCACGCGTTGCTGCTGGTGATCTGCTCATGCAGCGCATCATCGATCCCGAGGAACTCGCGCATGTGCTGGTCGTAGACCTCGCTGTCCTGGTCGCGCGAAAGATCGAGCCGCAGTTCGTTGATGACCTTGGTCCCCTGGCCGATCCACGCGTTGAAGGTCTCCTGCGAGATGTGCTCGTGAATCCACAGCCCCAGCGGGCCGCGGAAGGGTGGCCGCGGCATCTTCGTGCCCGGTCGGCCCGTCTTGTGGTCGATGAACGTTCCGGGCGGGAAGGACGCGGGGTCGGGCCGCGGCCCGCTTGCGGCATTGCCGTCGAGCAGGCTGATGCCGTCCCTCTTCGCGCCGCCCTTGGCCGCGACCTCGGGCACCTCGCGCCCGAGTTGGCGGAGCAGATCGGCCAGCGCGTTCTTGGGCAGCAGGTCGCCGCGCTCGACCGCGATGGTGTAGCCGCGCACGGCGAACTGCGCTGCGCGGTCCTTGTCGCCGGCCTTGAGCATCGACTCCGCGGCCAACTGATAGGCCTTGCTCATGCCGGGCGCGAGTTCGGTGCAGCGGATGTAGGACTCGGCGGCCTCGGCGTGCCGGCCGGCCTGCACGAGGGCCTGGGCGAGCGAGAAGTGGGCCATCTCGTTCTCAGGATCGGCCTGGGCCATGTTCTGAAACTGCGCGATTCGGCGGTCGAGGTCGGTCATGCGGGAACGGTAGGGGCGAGCGGGACCCGAGTCCTGAGCCTTGGGTTCGCGCGCTCTCTGTACCCCGTCACACTCCGTGGCAGGACTCGGGACCGAAGCACTCAGGACCCCTCTCCCTCTCCTTTCCTACGCTTCCTCAATGCCCACGCTTCTGTGCGTGCCGATCATGGTGGAGGACGAGCCGACCGCGCTCCGCGATGCCGCCGAAGCGCGCGATGCCGGGGCGGACATCGTTGAGTATCGCATCGATTCGTTCTTCACCGGGTCGCGGTCGGCCGATGGTTCGCTGGACGAGCGCGAGGTTCGGGCGATTCTGCGGATGGTGCGCGATTGCCCGCTGCCGTGCATTGTCACGTGTCGCGCGGCGAGCGAGGCGGGCGGTGGGGGGGAGAGTGGGGGGGGCGGGTACGACGGCGACGATGCGGCGCGGGTCGCGCTGTACGAGAAACTGGGCACTGCGGGCGACGAGGATTCCGGCCGCGGCAGGCCCGATTGGCTTGCGCCGCGGTATATCGACGTGGAACACTCGACCTATTCGCGGAGCGCGAACATCCGGCAGAAGATCGATCTGGCCGTCGACCATCCGGGCCAGCGGCGGCTGGTCTCGACGGGGCTGATTCTCTCGTTCCACGATTTTGCGGGCCGTCCGCCGGACCTGCTGCGCCGATTGGCGGCGATCGCGCACGAACCGGCGGCGCGGATCGCCAAGATCGCGATGACCGCGCGGAGCGTTCGCGACAATCTTGAGTTGTTCGATCTGCTGGCGGACAACGCCGCGGGCAAGCCGATGATCGCGCTGGCGATGGGGCGTTTCGGGCTGATGTCGCGCGTGCTGGCGCCGAAGTTTGGCGGCTTCCTGACCTTCGCCGCGTTGCGACCCGGCGCGGGCACCGCGCCCGGGCAGCCGACGGTGCGCGATCTGCTGGAGTTGTACCGCTTCCGCGCCATCAACCGACAGACGCGCGTGCTCGGCGTGATCGGCTGGCCGGTCGATCAATCGATGTCGCCGGTTGTTCACAACGCGGGCCTCGAGGCCTACCGCGCGGACAGTTGGGACGTGGCGGATCACGACCCGTGCAACGCGGTGTATCTGCCGTTGCCGGTGGGGCCGGAGTACGAGCACTTCAAGGCGACGATCGATGCGCTGGTCGAGCACCCGCGCCTCGACTTTGCGGGGTGCAGCGTCACGGTGCCCCACAAGCAGCACCTTGTGCGATTCGCGCGTGAGCGCATCGCCGCGGGCGACACGCGGTGGACGATCGACGCCGTCAGCACGCTGGCGGGCGCGGCGAACACGTTGATCGTTGAGCGCACGGGGGAGGCAGCGGGGTACACCGCGGCGCGTGTCGAGAACACCGATGCGCCCGCCGCGGCGGGGTGCCTGGCGCAGGCGCTCGAGACGCTGGTCGGGCGCACAATCGTGCTGATCGGCGCGGGCGGCGTGGCCCGGGCCATCGCCGCGGGCCTGCTCGCCGAGGATGCGCGCGTCGTCGTGATGAACCGCACGCGCGAAAGTGCGGACCAGATGGTCGCGGAACTGCGGTCGCGTCTGAGCGATGATGCAGCGCGCCAGCGGCTCTCCGCGGCGGACATCGCGGACCTGGCGAGGATCAACCCCGATGCGGCGGTCAACTGCACACCCCAGGGCATGACGGGCGGCCCCGCGCCGCGTGCGTGCGCGATCGACCCCAACCTGCTCCGGGCATGGAGCGCAGCGCACCGAGCGCGGCCCGATCGCGGCGAGGTCGAGCCCGTTGTGTTCGATACCGTGTACAACCCGTTGCGTACACCGCTGCTCGGCGCGGCGGACGAACTGGGCCTCACGCTGATCGACGGGCTGGGCATGTTCGTGGCGCAGGCGGGGATGCAGTTCACGGCGTGGACGGGCCGGCCCGCGCCCCTACGGCTGTTCGACCGCATCTGCCGCGACGCGCTGGGGGGCTGAGGCCGTCGCATCCGCGCTGCAACCGCGCGGTGGCGCTGGACGAATCTCTGGACAAGTGATCAACGCTGGGCGGGTTCGTATCCCGCGTGGACCGCCCGTTGGTTGTGCTGTCCTCGGAGGGCCGACCGATGACCGTGTCTTCAGTCGCTTCGAGCCGTCAGGTGCTTTTCCCCGACCACTACTGCTGGTACCTGCTGGTGTGCGCGCTGGATCTGGTGCTGACGAACACGATGATCCATCACTTCGGCGCGATTGAGGTGAACGGCCTGGCCGCGCGGGTGATCGAGTCGGGCGGCTTCTGGGGGTTGATCGCCTTCAAGATGGCGACCGCCATGCTGGTGATTGCGATCTGCGAGCATGTCGGGCGCGTGCGGCCGGCGACGGCACGTCGCGTGGCCGAGTGGGCGATCGCGATTTCGGCGGTGCCGAGCGTGCTGTCGATGGCGCAACTGAGCGTGGTCGCGTACCGGAACATCGCGGCGTAGTTGCCGCGCAGCCGCTTTGATCGGCCTGCCTCAAGGCACCGGGATGCCACTCGTCCGCAGAAGCGTCTTGAAGCCTTCGCCGAAGACGAAGTTGTGCTCGGGGAACGCCTCGCCTGTCCGTCCCGCCCCGCCCATGTTCTGGTCGAGGTGACTGAACATCATCTCGACCTGTCCGATCTCCTCGAAGCCCGCGGCCGCGTGCGCATGGTCAAACAACGCGATCAGGATGCGCGTGCTTGCGCCCGCGGCATCCATCCGCTCGATTGTCGCGGTGTAGCGCAGCGTCGTGCCGGGGGTCGCTTCGCGCGAGATCTCCGCCCGATTGATCTTCGCCAAGATCACCTTCTCGCGGAAGGACTCGGCGTGCCCGACGAGAATCCCCGCCGTCTGCGCGCACCCCTCGATGATGAGGCTCGCCGGCATCACCGGCAGTGCAGGCAGATCGCGTGTTGGATCGGCCGCAAAGTGGTCGTGCAGATGCTCCTCGGCGAGCGAGATGTTCTTGATGGCCACCATCCGCTGCCGCGGCACGAGTTCCACGACGCGATCGATCCACATCCAGCGCACGGTTTGATCCTGTCGGCGCCGGCGCGAGAAGCCCGGCGGTCACTTGGCCGCGACTTTGCCTTCGATGAACCGCACGATGGTCTCGACGGTGAAGAGCGAGGCGACCTTGGAGACCTTGGGGTCCTTCTCAAAGGCGGTAAAGTCCACGTGCGGCAGGCGGGCCTTGAGCGCGGCCAGACCTTCGGTCGTGACCATGCCGTCCTTGACGAACTTGGGGTCCTGCGTCACGCCCTCGGGGAAGAGTTCGCCCTGGGCGATCTTGATGCCGAATGCTTGCTCGAGTTTGAAGACGATGTCGAGGAAGTCGATCGACTCGGCGCCGAGGTCGTTGATCAGGGACGCCGAGGGGGTCACTTCGTCGTCGTCCACCGCCAGCGCATCGACCAGAACGTCGCGGACTTTGCTGAGAATCTCGTCACGTGTCATGTGGGCGGGAGTTTAGGCCGCGGACGGGCGGTCGTCCGTGATCACCGATTCGCATCCACTTGCACGGGGCGGAGCGTGAAACGCCCGGAAACGGCCGTCGCCTCTCCGCCGGATTCGGGGGAGCCCGCATGGCCGCAGCGGATCACGGTCCCTTCGCCCTTGAACTCGAGCGTCCCATCCTCGCCGGCTTTGTGCAACGACACCTCGATACGCAGCGTGTCGCCCGGACGAACAAACGAGCCGTACTTGAGCGCACGCACGCCGCCCAGCACCATCCGCCGCCCTTCGCCGCCGCGAGCCTCGGCCAGCCGGCGCGCGGCGTGGACCAGCGACTCGATCATGAACACGCCGGGCAGCACCGGGAAGCCGGGGAAGTGATCCTGCAAGTACTCCTCGGACCGTGTGACCTGCTTGATGGTCACGATCCGATCGGCCGATTGTTGGAGCACGCGGTCGACGAAGTCGAAGTGCATGGGCAGACGGTATCCGCCGGGCGCGCCGGTGCCCACCATACAAACGTACGATCGGCCGTGCCTGCGATTCATGACGACGCCGTCTGCATCCGCCACTGGGACTGGTCCGAGACCAGCCAGGCGGTGTCGCTGTTCACGCGCGGGCACGGGCTGGTGCGTGCGTTGGCCAAGGGCTCGCGCCGCGCGAAGTCGCCGTACTCCGGCGGGGTCGAGATGCTGACGCGGGGCGAGGCGGGCCTGATCGTGCGGCCCAACACCGAACTGGCCCTGCTCACCGAGTGGGACTTGCGCGAGACATACCCGGCGTTGCGTCGCAGCCTCGCGGCGTTCAACGCGGGGATGTACTTTGCCGACCTGGTGCAGCGTTTCGTGCACGACCATGATGCGCACACCGCGCTGTTCGACGCGCTCGCATCATCGCTGGCCGAACTCGGCGCCGATGGGACCGAGGCGATGCTCGACGCGGTCGTGCGCTTCCAGTGGGCGGTGCTGCGCGAGGCGGGGTTCCGGCCGTTGCTCGGAGAATCAAGCACGGGCGCCGATGTACCCGAGGCGGAGGTGCTGGTCTTTGACCCGGAGCATGGCGGGGTTCGCACGGTCGTCGGCCCCGGACCTCACTCGGGCTGGAAAGTCCGCCGCGGCACGATCGAACTGCTGCGTCGCGTGGCCGGCATTGGCGTTGGAGGCGCGGGTGAAGGGATGGAAGCGGAGACGCTTCTGCGCGCGGCGCGGCTGCTGGGGGCGTATGTCTCGCACGTGCTTGGGGAGGAGCCGCCGACGCAGCGGCCAGCGCTTTCGGGCGCGCACTCGGACGTTGGATAACCGTCAGAATGAGCGGATGTGCGGTTCGGAGCGCCGTCCGTGCCCGAGTCGTCGTTGGGGGAATGAAGTGGGTGGTCCGGCGGGTCGATGGAGCCCCAACACGGAGGGCACCGGTCCCGCACGGAAGCGGGAGTGCGGTCCTCCTTCTCGGACCGTGCCATGAACCCAGATGTGCTTGAGAAAGTTCTCGTTTGCCGCGATCTGCCCTCGCTGCCGGCGGTGGCATCGAGGGTCGTTGAACTGACGCAGAAGGACCAGATGTCGTTCAAGGAGTTGGCCGAGACGATCCAGAACGACCAGGCGCTGGCGGCGAAGATTCTGCGGACGGTGAACTCGAGCCTCTTCGGGTTGAGGAAGCGTTGCTCGAGCATCAACCAGGCGATCGTGATGCTCGGCCTGTCGGCGGTGAAGTCGCTGGCGCTGGGATTCTCGCTGGTTGGCGCGATCAAGGACTCGGCGGGCGAGAGTTTCGACATGGCGGAATACTGGCGGCGCGCGCTGTATACCGGCGTCGCGGCCAAGAACATCGCCGCGTTGGCGGGCGTGCCGAACCAGGAGGAGTGCTTCCTCGGCGGGCTGTTGCAGGATGTGGGCATGGTCGCGCTGCACAAGGCGCTGGGCCGCCCGTACCTGGCCGCAATCGCCGAAGCGGGTGGCGACCACCGGAAGGTTGCCGAATGCGAACTGGCGACGTTCCACGTGCAGCACTCGGACATTGGCGCGCTGCTCGCGCAGCGCTGGAAACTCCCCGAGGAACTCGTGATGCCGATCAAGTATCACGAGCGGCCGACCGCCGCGCCCGGCGAGCACTCGGCGATCTGTCGCGCCGTGGGTCTGGGCAATATCGCGGCGGAACTAATGGTCGCGGCGGAGCCGGGGCCCGTGCTTCGGCGGTTCTATGAGAAGGCCGAGCAGTGGTTTGCGATTGACCAGAGCAACGCGGACGAGGTTCTGAAGGCCATCGGGACCGCGACGAAGGAGGTGGCTCGGTTTCTGGCGGTGCCGACGGGTGGAGTGGCGAACACGTCCGAAGTGCTCGAACGCGCCCGCGAGCAGATGGCGCAGATCACGCTGCCCGAGACCTTGGTCCAGGGGATTGACCTGCCGATGGGCGGGCCCGGCGACGGCAGTTGCGACGAACTGACCGGGGTCGCGAGCCGGCTGAGGTTCGAGCAGACGCTGGTTGCGGCGTTCGAACAGGCCCGTGCGGGGACGACGGTCGCGAGCGTGGCGATCTTCGACATCGACGGGCTGGGCGCTGTGAACACGGCGTGCGGCGAAGATGCGGGCGACAACATTCTGGTGGTTGTCGCGGGCCGGCTGCAGCGTTCGCTCGGGCCGGTGCGCGGACTCGTGGCGCGGCTCGAGGGCGGCCGGTTCGGCCTGGTTCTGCCGCGGGTCGGCCGCAATGAAGCGGTGAAGATCTGCGAGTCCGCCCGTCTGTATGTCGGTGCCGAGCCTGTGAAACTCGTGGCGGGACGCGCCGGCGCTGCGCCTGAGGTTCGTGTCACGATGTCGGCGGGACTTGTGCACCTCGACGCGGACATCGCGTGCCGGTTCGAAGATGCCGGCGCGGTCGTTCAGACCGTCGACAAGGCGCTTGCCGCGGCGAAGCGCGCCGGCAGGAACTCCATGCGCGTGTATACGCCGGCGATGAAGGCCGCGGCGTGAGGTCGTGGCTCACTGTGCGGGGAGCATCCGGCCGACGGTCCGAGGGCGGAGGGGGACGTCTCCGAGCAGAGCGCGGACATCGTCGAGTGTGACGGCGTTGATGCGCTCAAGTTCTTCTTCCAGCGTCGTGTACTCGGGCCGGTACATCCACTGCCGGCCGAGCCGCTGCATGCGCCCGCCGGGCCGCTCGCCCGCGACGGTCACGCCGGTCGCTGCCTTGGCGCGGATGCGGGCGAGGTCGTCGTGGGTCACGGTGTCGCGCAGTGCGGCGGCCTCGCGCTCGACGATGGACCAGCACTCATCGAGCCGGTCGGGGTCACAGGAGACGAACACCAGGAGTTCGCCGGCGCGGTCGCGCGGGTCGAAACCGGCCTCCGCGCTCTCGGCCAGCCCCGTTTCGACCAGCGCCCAGTGCAGGCGGCTGTTGTCGGGGCCGCCAAGCGCCTGTGCGAGCAGTGTCGCGGCGTAGCGGCGCGGGTCGTTGGCATCGGGCGCAGGTGTGAGCATCAGCGCGTAGCCCCGGTTGACCTTCTCGCTGCGAAGCGTGAAGTCGCGGTCGGCGTAGGGCGGCGCGGCGTGGGCGCGCTGTGCGCCGGTGCGTGCCCAGGAGCCCGAGAGCCGCTCGATCTCGCGCACCGCCGCGTCGAAATCGACCTTTCCCGCCAGCGCGACGACGGTGTTGTCGGCCGAGTAGCGGTGCTCGAAGTAGGCCCGCATCTGCTCGACGCTCAGCGCTGCGATCGAGGCCTTCGTCCCCAGCACGCGGTGGCCGAGGGGGTGCATCCCCGCGTCGATGGTCGCGAGGGCTTCGTCGCGGGCGGGGTCCGCGCCGTAGTGCACTTCCACCGCGCGCTCGTAGAGCACCCAGAACGGATTGTCCTGGTACATGGCGATCTCTTCGAGAATGACGTTCTTCTCGGTGGTGAAGTCCTCCTCGCGGAGCGCGGGCCGCATCATGTCGCCGAGGATGTCGAGCGCGCCGCCCTCGCCCAGCAGGCGGTCGGGCAGGACGGTGGCGTGGAAGCACGTCATCTCGTGGCTGGTGTAGGCGTTGTTGCGCGCGCCGATGCGGTCAAAGTCGGCGTTGATGCGCTCGGCCGTCCGGCGGGCCGTGCCCTTGAACATCATGTGCTCGAGGAAGTGGCTCACGCCCATGACGGCCGAGGCCTCGTCGCGAGCGCCGGTGCGGACGAAGTACCCGGCCGCGGCCGAGTGCGCGTGCGGGTCCACCTCCGCGATGATGCGGAGGCCGTTTGCCAGCGTGTGTTCAATGAAAGTGACACCCATGGCCCGAGTGTAGTCGGTGGCTGGGGCGGGCCGTCCGCCGATAACCGCCCCCGGCCCGGCACGGTCGCTACAGGCCCAACCGCGACTGGTCGGCGGGTGCCTCGCGGCTGGTCCGCCGGCCGGGACGTGGCAGTCTTGGTGCGCCCGTACGACGAATCGCCGGTTCGCGGCGTCGGCGTGCGGGCCCAACCAAAGACCCGAGGATGCCCATGCCCATTCGGTCTCGCCGCGCCCGCATTGAAACCTGCCCCGCCGCTTTCAGCCTCGAGTCGCTCGAGGGTCGGCGGATGCTGGATTGCACGTGCCATGTCGAGATGATCGAGATCACGCGGCTCGATGGTGGCGAGAGTTTCTGGGTCCGGGCCGATGACCCTTTCTGGGGCACGGGCGACGCGCACGCCTGCGATGCTGAGGCACCGCACGCAGCCGAGACCGCTGTGCCGACCGAGGAAGACGCCGGCCGCGACGATGACCTGTACGACTTCGGCCAGGACCGCGGCCCGGAGATCGATGACGAGGCTGAGTACGACACCGGCGCGCACGAGCCGGTTGGGATCGAGCCGATCGAAGCGATGGATCCTGTCGCGCTGCCGCGCGTGCACGAGACGGTTCCCGCGCAGCAGAACCCCGCGGTGCAGATCGATGAAGTCGGCGCGTACGACGAAAACTCGGGCCCGGCGGGCGCATCCGCCATCTCGGCCATTGCCATCATGCCCGCGGCGTCGAAGCCGCTGTGGCTCGGCAGCGAGGGCGAGTGGGGCCTTGCGCCGATGTTTACCTCGGCGGTGAATGCGCCGGACAAGCCGCTGGTTGTCGCATCGCTGGTCGGCGTTGATGCTCCATCGTGGACCGACCTGGTCGCACTGCCGGTGTGATCACACGTTTCGCGGTTGCGCCATGGCCGCGAGCAGTTCGCGGCAGACGCCCGCAGGATCGGGCGCGGAGCAGACGCACGACGACACGGCTACGCCGCGGCAGCCCGCCGCGACCAGTTCGCCCACGTTCCGCGGCGTAATCCCGCTGATGGCGAGGTGAGGAGTGAGGGGTGCGGGTACGGCATCGCCTGCGCGCTGGGCGCAGAGTTGGATGAACTCGCGGAGATAGGCGATGCCCGCGAGATGTTCCTTGGGCTTGGTCGAACTTGGAAACATCGGCCCGAGGCCGACGTAGTCCGCGCCATCATCTATTGCGCGCCGGGCCTGATCGGTATTCGCCGTTGACACGCCGATGAGAAAGCCGGGAACGCCGCTCGCCAGCCTGCGCGCATCCGCGAGCGGCAGGTCGTCCTGACCGAGGTGAACGCCATCGGCCCCGGCCGCGAGCGCGATGTCGGCGCGGTCGTTGATGATGACCGTCGCGCGCGGCACGCCCGGTTGTTCTGATCCGCTCATCTCTCCGGCCGCCTCGCCAACCGGCGTGTCGCGCGCGATCTCGACAAGCCGCCGTGCGCGCGCGAGGAGTTCGCGCGCGGGCAGGTCCTTCTCGCGCAACTGGATGCTTGGTGCGCCGCCCTCGATGGCGCGGCGCGCCACGTCCTCCCAAGGCAGCGCACACAGGGACTCAGTGATCAGCACGCACAGCGGCCACTGCACCGCCCGCCCGCGCCGAACCAGCGCAAGCACGATCCGCTGTTCAAGGTCGTAGGCGGCGTAGCGGAGTTGCTTGATTGCCGCGGCAGCGGCCACGCCGCGATCCAGCAGTTTCACGGTCTCTTCGAGTACGCGCAGCGATTCGCCCAGTCGCTTGCCCGCGGCGGTGCAGATGCCGCTCAGATCATCCCGCCTTGATTCGGCTTCGGTTGTAACGCTGGTGCCCGGATCGCCGGGCGTGTTGCGCGCAGAGAGCAGCGTGCCGGTTGGCGAATCGGCCGCCGCGAGCACATCTCGCAGCGCGTGGCGGAGGTCCTTGCAGCGTGCCGCGCCGGCGGCATCGTTGAGCGCGAACCGCGCGGCATCTTCCAGCGTTCGTGCGGCCTCCATTGCGCGATTGGCGTTGGCGTCGATGATGCGAAGGGCTGCGCGCACGGAGAACCGTAGGTGAGGAGACGCACTCAATCGGCAACCGGCGGGTCCTTGCGGGTGGGGCGGAACGGGCTGATCAGTGAAGTTTGAGCAACCGGTGGAACCCGCCCGATAACCATGCGAAAGGAGTCTGTACATGCTGAACCCATCCGCTCCCCGTCGCGCTCTCGTGGCGGGGTGTGTTGCCGGGGCTGTTCTCATCGCAGCCGCCGCGCCTGCTCCCGTCCAGCCCGTGCCCGACTACGACTTCCAGTGGTCGGTGATCGGCGCACCCGGCAACCGCGCGGCCAATGAGCAGGAAGCGCCCGTGCTCTTCCACCCCGTGCTGTACCCGCCCAACGGGCTGCAGGTCGGCGCGGTGAACTACGAGTACCGCATGGCCCGAACGGAAGTGACGGTCTCGCAGTGGTTTGAGTTCGTGCAGGCATACGCGCCCTACTACACCGGCCCCGCGCCGGGCACATCCATGGGGAGCAGCGACTGGGTTCTGACGGGCCAATGGATCGCGCCCATCGCCGGAAGCGGGCAGAACGGCCAGCCCTGGCAGTTCACCATGGACCCGGCGGCTGCGAATCTCGCGACCGGCACGAGTTGGCATTTCGCGGCCCGCTACGCCAACTGGCTGCACAACGGCAAGGCGCACGAGCAGTGGGCCTTTGAGACCGGCGTGTACGACACCTCGACATTCACGCGCAACCCGGATGGGACGTGGAACGACCAGTTCACGCCTGCGCCGGGGGCGAGGTTTTGGCTGCCAACGCTGGATGAATGGACCAAGGGCATGTATTACGACCCGCACCGCTACGGTGAAGGACAGGAGGGGTACTGGCGCTACCCGTTCGGGCGCGACACGTTCGCCGTCCCCGGCTACCCCGAAGACGGTGGCGAGACCGCCGCGGGCCTCCCGTACCCGCCGGACTTCGATGCCCACTGGTGGACGCCGGTCGGCGCGTACCCGCACATCACCAGCCCGTGGGGGCTGCTGGATGGCAGCGGTGGTGGTCCATCCGCGGAATGGACGACCAGCGGCGACGAGTGGGGAAGGTGGGCGCAGGGGAGCGGTCAGTTTGGGGGGGATACAGCCTATCTGTACGACCAGATCGACTACCTTGGAATGGGCGGGTTGAGCGGGGGCGGCGGGGCGTTTAGGCTGGCCTCCGCGATCCCCGCCCCATCATCCGTTCTGATATTCTGCCTGACGGTGCCCTTGTTGGAGAGGAGAAAGCGATGAAAGTGTGGACCTGGATCCTGGCCTTGCTCATCAGCGGGACCTGTGCGATCGCACAGATGCCCACCGTGACCATCACGCCCGGAAGCACGGCAACAGCCAGTGTCGTTGCCGCTGGCTCGAAGTGGGACGTCAACATCAACAATGGTTTTGCTGGCGGCCCCACGACCTTCACGATAAGCGGAACCTCCGCTACGCGCATCCGCCGGGTGTATGTAACGGTCGATACCGGCCAAACCTCGATTCTGGACATCCGCGGTACGTCGTCATCGAGCCCCATTCTCGATCTTGAAGAGATTGATCGTGTCAGCGGCAGTGGGATCGGGTTCATCGAAGTCCACAGGCTGCGCACCAGCGGCGACGTCGGCCTGATTCGCGTCCACAGGATTGGCGGGCAGATCGCGGACGCCATCGACATCGGAGGGCACGTGGTGAGTGGATTCACACTGTTGGGAAGCAGCCCATCGATCGAACACACGATTGTCCGCGGCGACTTCCAAGGCAACATTTCGCTACCTAATGGGGGCGACATCCTTGGTCTCACTATCGAAGGGAATCTCGGCTACTCCGCTGCTCCTGTCACGGTAACGACTGGCAGAGTCCAACGCCTCAACGTAACCGGCGCAGCCTACGCCTCCATCACCGCGGGCGGCACGGGCACCATCCAGCGCTTTACGACAGGCTCTTCGCCTGTCGGCAGCATCACGGCGGTCAACTTCGCCACCGTCGGCGGCGGCACAACGGGCATCGTCATCGGCAACGAGTGCCGCGGGAACATCACGCTGTCCGGTCATATTCAGGTCCCGCTCACCATCACCGGCGCGCTCCGCGGCACGGTGCAGGCTGTCACCTCCTCCAGCAACACGCCCATCGTCATCGGCTCCATCCCCGCGGCGTCAAGCCCCTTTGCCGAGGGCGTCCTGCGGCTCGTCGGGACGGGCAGCGGAGGAGTGAACGGCGGGACCATCACCGTCAACGGCGATGTCGCGGGAAAGTTGGAACTCAACGGCAACATCGTCATGAACGTAACGATCAACGGCGAACTGTCGGGCCGGTTCACTTCGACCGGATCGCTCACAAGCGGTGACACAATCACCATCACCGACGGCATCTCCTCGACCGGATTGCTCAGCCTCGGCGGCTCGCTCACGGGCAACCTGTCGCTTCCTGCCAACGGCTTGGAGGGACAGGTGATCTTCAACGCGGGCAACACGGGCGGTTCGTGGACCGGCACCATCACCATCGGCTCCACCACGATCTCGCACACCGGCGGCGTCTACACCAACCTTCCCTCGGCGCTCGGCGGCGGCTCCATCGGCCTTGCGCCATTCAAGTTGCACGAAACCGCCTGCACTCCGCCGCACGGCCAGGAAGACACCCCCGGCCCCATTCTTGAGAACAGCAGTTTCGAAACCACCGGCGACATGCCCGTATTGATCCGGCTCTTCGGGCCCATCGTCAAGGCCGACCCCGAGGACTCGTGGACAGACTGCGTTCACATCCAGTGCCGGCCGATCGGCGCGGGCGATGAGTGCTCGTGGGTGAACGTGACGACGGGGTTCCGGGTTCGCGGCCCGGGCGACACCGACTGGACCGGCGATGAGCGCTCGCTGGGGCTGTCGCGGGCCGCGGGCATGTACCCCAAGGTCGGCGTCTACCGCGTGGCGCTCAAGTCAGGCCGCGTTGTCTGCGCCGAGGTGACGGGTGCGCCAGCGGTGGTGTGGCCGCTCAACTGCGCTGAGGGGAACGAGCCCCGCTTCGCCTACACCTTCCGCATCGAGCCCGACTGCGACAACGACCAGATCGGCGACTTTGTGGACGAATCGGTGGACTGCGACTTCAACCCCTGCCACGTGAACATGGACGAGGACAACTCCGTCACCGTCGCCGACATCTTCGCGTTCCTGACGTACTGGTTCAGCGGCCACCCGCGCGCCGACTTCGACAAGAGCGGCGTGATCGACGTTTCCGACATCTTCGCCTACCTCACCGCCTGGTTTGTGACGAATAGCCTGGAGTGCCCGGCGTGACCGCTCCGCTCTGATTCCTCGCGGGGGCCCGCCACCAACCCCGCAGGAACGTGCCGCCGGTTTCCGATACCATCCCCGCATGGCCACTCCCGCCGCGACAGGCAACTCGGTCGAGCCGTGCGTGATCGTGATCTTCGGCGCTTCGGGCGATCTGACGCACCGCAAACTGATCCCATCGCTGTACGAACTGGACCGGCAGGGTCTGTTGCCGGCGGGGACAAGGGTTCTGGGCGTGTCGCGCACGCCCATGACCGATGACCAGTTCCGCGAGAAACTCGCGCCGAGCGTGCGGCAGTTCTCGGCACGCTACGAGACGGGGGCGTGGCGGACATTCGCCCAGCGCGTGCACTACCAGCCCGGCGACAGTGCGCAGGGCGACTCGTTCGGTCCGCTCGCGCGGCGGGTCCACGACCTGGCGCAGGGCGCGGGCATTCTCAAGCCCGGCGGCTCGCCGAACATGCTTTTCTATCTGTCGGTTTCGCCCGAACTGTACGAACCGATCATCGGGAACATCGGCGCTGCGGGCCTGGTGACCGAGGGCCGGCGGTGGTGTTCGATCAACCCCCACGACTCCTCGTGGCAGCGGATCATCGTCGAGAAGCCGTTTGGCGCTGACCTCGCATCGGCCGCATCGCTCAACCGCGCGCTGGGGCGCGTGTTCGAGGAGGAGGCGATCTTCCGGATCGACCACTACCTTGGCAAGGAACTGGTTCAGAACATCGCGGTCATGCGGTTTGCCAACTCGATCTTCGAGCCGCTGTGGAACCGCAACCACGTGGACAGCGTGCAGGTGACCGCGGCGGAGACCGTGGGCGTGGGCACGCGGGCCGCGACGTATTACGACACGCCCGCGGGGGGCGCGCTGCGCGATATGGTGCAGTCGCACCTGCTGCAGGTTCTGGCGCTGGTGGCGATCGAGCCGCCGGGCGTATTCGACGCCGCGGGGATCATGAGTGAGAAGATCAAACTCTTCAACACGGCCGTCATCGCGAGCGAGGGGGATGTGCCGCGGTGCGCGGTGTTCGGGCGCTACGGGCCCGATGCGGCCGGCGGCGAGCCGGCGTACGCGGGCGAGAAGGGCGTGGATCCGAGCCGGCGCACCGAGACGTTCGCGGCGATCCGCGTCGAGTTCGACAACTGGCGCTGGGCGGGTGTGCCGTTCTACCTGCGCTCGGGGAAGAAACTCGCGACCAAACTCACCGAGGTCGTGGTGACCTTCAGACCCGCGCCGACGAACATGTTCCGCAAACTCGGAGTGCCCTCGGCGGCCGGGCGCGGCTCGCTGAACCGGATTGTCATCAACATCGCTCCGTCCGAGGGCATCTCGCTTCGGATGGACGGGAAGGTGCCCGGCGGCGCGGCGGGGGGCCTGAAGATCGCCTCGGCCAAACTCGACCTCGACTTTTCCAAGGCCTTCGGCGGCGAACAGATCGAGGCCTATGGACCGCTGATACTCGATGCAATCAAGGGCGACCGCTCGCTCTACAAGCACCGCGATGAGGTCGAGGGGGCGTGGCGGATCTGCGAACCGTTCCTGCGTCACGCCGGGCTGCGGGAAGGGATCGAGACCTATTCCCCGGGTTCGTGGGGCCCGCCGGGGTCGGACCTGATGCTGGCCCGGGAAGGGCGGGAATGGCACAATCCCCGTGCCGACGAGTTGCGATAGACGGCCCGGCACGCCGGCATTCCGGTGGTCGCGGTTCCGCCCGCCCCTGCATACGCCTCCACCCCCTCCGAAGCGCGTGTGCCCGAGAACCAGCGGTGGGGGCTGGGTTTGTGAAGGGCAGAATGGCCATGAAGGCCAAACCAGGGGAACCGCCGCTCACCGGTTTTGCGCAAAGAGTTTGTGGTTCCAGACGTATCCGACCTTGTTCGGACCCGGTTCTGCTGGCACACTATGGGACAAGGTACCCGTCGATGGCCCGTGGGATGGGCGGTTTTGGCGGAAATGGGTGGGAGGGGCGGTGAAGGTGTCGATCGTCCGTTGCTCACGTCAAGACAGGAAAACACCATGCGGATCCGTCTTTCTCGCGTTCGTGCATTGCGTGGTTGGTGCGCGCTGGCCTTTGGCGGTGCGGCGGTGCTCAGTGGCGAATCGGTGATGGCTCAGAAACAGGCCGCGCCGGTTGTCGAGCCTCCGGGGCGGGCCGCGCTGGGCGAGCGCCTGCGCCTCGAATCGCTCGAGACCATGCAGATCGTTCTGCGTCCATCGCAGAACGGGAGCATCGTCACGCGCGGGCCGGGCTGCCCGCCGACGGTCGCCAGCCACACCGATGCGAACTTCGGCGGCGGGGCGTATGTCGCGCAGGCGGGCTTTGCCCAGCAGGAGATCGCCGCGGCGAGTTACACGTTGCCCGCCAGCGCGTTCCCCATCAAGATCGACCTGATGGAGTTCATCCTCGTCACGAGCAACGCGACGGTGCAGACGACGACGAGGTGGTCGGTGCTGGTGTGGGAGGGCAACCCGAACACGGGCACGCTGGTGGCGGATTACTCGTCGGATGACGTCATCCTGCCGCACGCGCGCGTCGGTCCGGGCACCCAGGGCGTCAACATCCAGGTGTCGGTCGACCCCAACGATCCCGAGCAGATTTACATCTACAACACCGGCGGGAGCAACCGCTTCTCGATCGGCTTCCGCATTGACCTGCACAACAACCAGACGGCCAACCCGTGCCTTTCCGGGCCACCGTCGAGCAGCAACGCGTTCCCCTGCACCGACACGAGCGGCCTGCAGCAGGGCGCGAACAACTGGCTGTTCGGCCTGAACTGCGGCACATTCGGCTGCCCGCCCAATGGCGGGTGGAGCACGTTCTCGGGATTGAACGTGCTCTGCCGCCCCTCGGGCGACTGGGTCATGCGGGCGACGTGGTCGAGCGTGAACTGCACGCCCGATCCGACGGGGTCGTGCTGCGCTCCAAACGGCTCGTGCACGGTGACGACCGCCGCGAACTGTGCGCCGGGCTCGACCTGGACACAGGGCCTGTCGTGCTCGCCCAACAACTGCCCGCAGCCGACATCGCGCTGCTGCCTTCCCGATGGGACCTGCCAGATCCTGTTGCAATCGGCGTGCACCGCTCAGCAGGGATCATGGACGTTTGGCCAGACTTGCGATGCGGCGTGTCCGCAGCCGACGGGCGCGTGCTGCTTCGGCAGTTCGTGCCAGGTTCTCACGCCCGATGCGTGCGGCGGCTTCGGCGGCACGTTCATCGGCATCAATGTCGAGTGTGGAGCGGGCGGAACGTGCCCGTTGGGTGCGTGCTGCATGCCCGATGGCACCTGCGCGGCGGGGGTTTCCTCGCCGGCGTGCGCGGGCATGGGCGGCACGTTCCAGGGCGTCGGCACCTCGTGCTCGCCGAACAACTGCCCACAGCCGACGGGCGCGTGCTGCTCATCGACCAACTTCTGCTTCCCGCTCACGCAGGCGGATTGCGTCGCCATCCCCGGCGCATCGTGGCAGGGGCCGCTGACGGTCTGCGAGCCCAACCCCTGCGGCGCGGCCCAGACCGGCGCGTGCTGCACCGGGTCGATCTGCGTTGTCGTCACTCAGGCGCAGTGCACAGGCGTGTTCATCGGTGTCGGCCAGGCGTGCAATGACCCCGGCAACAACACGCAGCCGTGCTGCCGCGCCGACTACAACCAGGACGGCGGTGTCGGCGTGCCCGACATCTTCGCATTCCTCGCCGACTGGTTCGCCGGCGCGCCCGAGGCCAATTTTGACGGACAGGGCACGACACCCGAGGTGCCGGACATCTTCGCGTTCCTCGCGGCATGGTTCGCGGGCTGCCCGTAACGCCGCCGCGACCGAACAACATCCCGAGCCCGCGGGCCCGTCCCGCGGGTTCTTTCGTTTTGCACTGGAACAACAGCGATGCGCCGGCCAGAATACCGGGCTTGATGGACGAGACGTACGAACTCACGCCTGCGCCCGCCGCGCCCCGATTGCCCGGCGCGGTGGTGATGCGCGAGGACGTGGATGCGACGATCGGCGCGCTCGCGGCGGACATGATGGTGCACGCGCTCAACTGCGTTCGCGTGTTCGGGGCGTTTCATCTTGCGCTCTCGGGCGGCACCACACCCTTTCCCCTGTACACGCGCCTGATGATCGACCCGATGTTCCGGCATTTTCCGTGGACGAAGACGCACGTGTGGATGGTGGACGAGCGGCGCGTGAGCGAGGACGACGAGCGGAGCAACTTCAAGATGATCCGCGAGACGATCGGTGCGCACTCCGGGATACCCGAGGAACAGTTGCACCCGATTCCCGCGCTCGCGCCCGATGCCGACCTGGCCTATCAACGCGAACTCCGCGAGTCTCTGGGCTGGCGCGAGAAGGGGCACGACCGGCTCGACTTCGTGTTGCTGGGCATGGGGAGCGACGGGCACACCGCGTCGCTGTTCCCGCGGTCGGCCGCGCTGCTGGCCGACCTGCACGACGGCGTGCCGCGGGCGGCGGGTCTTCGCGGGCCGGATGAACCCGACCTGGTTCGAATCAACAGCGGGCCGGGCGTGACGCCGCCCGACCGCGTCACGCTCACGCTGCCGATGATCAACGCGTCGCGGTTTGCCGCGGTCCTGGTCACCGGGGCGTCCAAACGTCCGGTGGTCGAACGCATCATCGCTGCGGAGGCCGCCGGGCACAACGCCGCGCCGATCGCAGACCTGCCCATACTCGGCGTGCGGCCCATCGCCGGGGAACTGCGCTGGTACATCGATCCCGCCGCGGCGGGCGCGCAGGCGACGGACGCCGCATGAGCCTCTCCATCGAGCCCAACCCCCGCGTCACCTTCGCCGTGCATCACGAGGATGCCGACATCGCCATCGTGGAGAAGCCCACGCGCGTGCCGACGCAGCCGGGCAAGGGCCACCAGACCGACACGCTGCTCAACGGGTTGTTTGCGCGCTGGGGCAACCAGTTGCAGAACCTGGGCAAGTCGCGGGACTTCGGTCTCTTGCACAGGCTCGACCGCGAGACCTCGGGCCTGTTGGTCGTTGCGCTGCGGCCCGCGGCCTACGACAAACTGCGCGACGACTTTGCCGCGCGCAAGGTCCGCAAGTTCTATTGGGCGGTGTGCGCCAAGGCGCCGCGCGAGCCGACCGGCGTGATACGCATGCCGATCATCGAGACTCCGGGTGTGGGCGGAACGTCGGGGATGAAACTCGCCCGCATCACCCGCGCCGGCGCGGGCAAGCCCGCGGTGACGGCGTACCGCCTGCTCGATGCCAACGAGCACGCGGCGTTGATCGAGGCCCGCCCGGTGACCGGCCGCCTGCACCAGGTACGCCTCCACCTCAACGCCATCGGCTGCCCCATTCTGGGCGACACGATCTATGGTCCGCGCCGTGTGCATGGAGCCTCGCCGCGGCTGGCGTTACACGCCCACCGCCTCGCGCTCGTGCACCCGACGACGGGCCAGGCCGTCGACATCCGCACCGACTGGCCCAGGGACCTGCGGAAGTTGCTCAAGCAGGTCCGGCTGAGCACGGCCGTGCCCGCGGCCAGGAGCGCCGTGCCCGGCGCGGCATCAGTCGATCACGACGATCCCGCCGAGGATCAGGCCCAGTAGGGCCGCGGCCAGCAGCAGGCGGTACCACCCGAAGGGCGCAAGGCCGTGGCGGTTGAGGAACGCCACGAGCCACTTGATCGCAATCGCCGCGGAGACAGTGGCCACGGCGATGCCCAGCAGCACCGGCGCGATGCCCAGCGTCTTGAAGATGCTTACGTGCCCCGCGACGCCATCGTTGGCGATGTCCTTGAACAACTTATAAGCGCACGCGCCGCCCAGCGTGGGCAGGCCGAGCAGGAAACTGAACTCCGCCGCCGCGGCGGGGCGCAGGCGGACGATGTACCCCGCCGTGATCGTCATCATCGAGCGGCTGGTGCCCGGCCACATGGCGATGCACTGCATCAGTCCGATCACCAGCGCGCGTCCCGGGGTCAGTTCATCGATCCCGATCTCGGCGTGCGAAGACCGCACCATCGAGAACTTTCCCCGCCGCCAGGCCTCGAGCAGGATCATGTACACCCCGCCCGCGGCGAGCGCGAGCACCACCGGCCCGGGGCCGAAGAGCAGCCGCTCGATGTGCTTCTCGAGCAAGAGCCCGATGACCGCCGCGGGAAGGAACGCGATCAGCACGTTCACCGCAAGCCGGAACCCCGCCGGGTCGCGGCCCAGGACGCCGCGGATCATCTGCACCACCCGCGCGCGATACAGCCCCAGCACCGCGAGGATGGCCCCACCCTGCACGATGATCAGGAACGCATCGGTCGCGGACTTGGTCTCGGGCTTGTCGAGCCCGAGCAGCGCGGCCGCGACAATGAGGTGGCCCGTCGAGGAAACGGGCAGATACTCGGTGATGCCCTCAACGAGTCCGAGGATGATGGCGTGCCAAAATTGCAGGAGGAGTCTCCACGGGTCTTAGGTTGGGCGGCCGCGTCGCAGTGCGGCAATGTGGTGATGTGGGATCGGGGGATAGGGTTGGGGGGGGCGTAAGGGGGACGGGGTGGAGGGGAGACAAGAGTACGCACATCGGTCAGAGTGCCCGGGAGCGTCCGCTATCGGGGGATCGCCGCTCGGGGTGCCGGGGTTTCTTGGCATCCGGAATCCGTTTGTGGTAGACTGGGCAGGTGGATGTCCGGTCGGGGCGGGGGGGAGCGGGGTGGCGGGCGGCCGGGGGGGGGGGGGGGGGCGAAAGGCGGGCGCCATGAAGAGATTTCTTTGCGTGTTTGCGGCGGCGGCGGTGCTGGCCGCAGCGACGGAGGGTCGGGCGCAGTTCTTCGATGACTTTGATGGCGATGATCTGGCCCCGCACTGGTCGTCACCACTCGCACCCCCCGAGTTTCAGCATCTTGTGTGGGCTCATCGAGTGGAGGGCGGGCTCCTCTGGGTCGATGACCTGCTGTTCCCATCCAGCGGGGGGTCGAATACGAACTATCAGTACCTCGATACGTTCATTCCCCCAGTGTTTGGCGATTTCACTGCAATCGCTGTGATGGGGTTGACCGCCGGTTCGCACCGATCGATCAGCATGCGGCTTTCCGGAACGCAGGCAGGGGGCCTCGGCGATTTCATCTACAATGAGAATGGAGTTGTTGGGATTGGTGTAGGTGGGACGACGGTGCTGCCGACGACGTTAGACCCGGGGCTGCACGAGTTTAAGATGGTCCGAACGGGCGCGCAGATTTCGTATTTCTTGGACAATGTCCATCTAGGTACTCTTGCAAACAGCAATGTGGATCAAGGGGCGTACTGGCTCCGACTGCAGTTCGATGTAAGCTACCCTGCGGGCCTTCCCATGGCCCCGATGCTGGTGGATCACGTTTCGGTAGTCCCGGCACCCGCATCGACAACTGTAGTTCTTATGGCACTCGCATTGAGTTCCAGAAAGCGGAGGAACTGAATGCCCGGCTCGTGGGAACCGCTTGAGCCTATCGGGATGCAGCACCGTGCTATTCACTTGGCGCACCTCAAGATCGGTCAGTATCTGTATTGGGCCGATGGAAGCGCGTTTGGCACGCCGACGGCGTTGTATGACGCAAGCGATACTGATCAACAACCGATCTACTTCACAGGGCAGAACCTGAATCTTCATTGTTGCGGCCACTGCGCTTTGCCGGATGGCCGCATTCTCACCGCAGGTGGCGAGTTCGATAGCAATGGCAAAGCCCCTACGTTTGCGGCCATCTTTGACGCCAATGCGCTGCCTTCGAACCCGTGGACCCGCGTCGCCGACATGCACGAGCACCGATGGTATCCGACCTGCACGCTTCTCCCCAGTGGCAAAGTCGCCGTGTTCGGGGGGTGGATCACCGATAGCCCCGTGACGACGGCGGACACGCCGGAGGTCTATCACCCCGCCACCGACACCTGGTCGCTGGAGTCCTCCGCGACCCGGGTTCAGGAAGTCTATCCGTTCATGTTCGTGATGCCGGATGGTCGGCTGTTTGATGCCGGCCCGCACCGCGACACGTTCTTTCTTGATCTGTCGACGTGGACGTGGGGCGCGGCGATCGACAGCCTCCTGCCGCATTGTTCCGATTCATCGGCGGTCATGTTTGACGCGGTGTTGGGCAGAGTTCTGAAGGCCGGCGGCGCGCCGGTTGCGAACAACCCAACAGGTGCTGCAACAGACATGGCCGTGGTGTTTGGCGGGCCGACCTCGCCGACATGGACGCAGGTCGGCAACATGAATCTGGCACGTCGGGATCACAACATGGTGGTGTTGCCCGATGGCAAAGTCGTCGCCCTCGGCGGGTGCGCCCTGCCGACACCGCAAAGCCCGGTGATGCGTGCCGAGGTCTTTGACCCGTCAACCGGGCAGTGGACGGTAGACCCGGTCGACGTCGAGATGGCCATCCCTCGGTGGTACCACTCCTCGGCATCGCTCATGGATGATGGCCGAGTCATGACGGCGGGAGGGGACAACTACAATCCGCCCGTGTGTCAGAATGCACAATATTACGTTCCCGCCTATCTCCAAGGCAACCCACTGCGCTCGCAGTGGGTGATGAATGCCGTGCCGCAAGTGATGGAGTACGGCGTCGAGTACACCATCTCAGTCGTGCAGGTCGAAGGGCGAACGCTTAAGTTGGCGGCCCTGACACGTCTCACGACCGTGACGCACGGCTTCGATCAGGACCAGCGCTACGTTCCGCTGAAGTTCGAGATGTCTGGTGGCCAGGCGAAAGTGACTGCACCTGCGAACGCCGCGGTTGCTCCGCCAGGGTACTACCTGCTCTGGGTCCTTGATGACCTCGGCGTGCCCTGTCTCCGGGCGGCGTACGTGCGCATTGGAGTTTAATGAGGCTATCGACGTGCCGCATGGCTGGCGGCAGTCAACACATCTGAGAGATTCACGGCTTCCGCGCCCCCAGGATCATCGCCTCCCACGCCGCCTTGTTCGCCTCCACCACATCCTTCGGCCCGGTGAAACGAACCACCAGGTCCTTGGGGCCCGGGCCCGCAGCCGTGTCCGCGTTCTGATAGATCACGGCGCGGAAGGCGTAGTTGTCCTGCGCCGGCGCGGCCTGGCCCATCGGCCCCATGCCGGTGTACGTCCCATCCATCGAGGCGACCGCCGCGCTCAGCCCGGCGATCGTGCGCCGCTCCACCTTCGCATCGGCGGGCATGCCGTTGGCCCCGGCCACCTGCCCGCGCCACCGGTTGATGTTGCTCTCGACGCCGCCGCCGATGTTGGCGAAGAACACCACCAGCGCCTCGCCCTGTCCCTCGTCGGCCGCGACGCGATAGACCGCCGACTGGAACTGGTTCCCCGGCGCGACCTTCTCCCAGCCGCTGGGGATGGTGAACGCCAGCCCGCCGATGGCTTGCGCGCCTGCCTTGCCGGCCAGTTCATCGGCCATTCCCGCGGCCTGCTGCTGGGTTTGCTCGGCGAGCCGCGCGGCATCGCGCCCCGCCGCGGCAGAACGACCCGCGAGTGAAGTGGGTTGCTCGGCCAGGCCCGAAAGCCCGCCGCCACCCCCGCCCGCGGCCGAGGGCGGGACCGACTTGTCCTCGCACGCGGCGAGGGCAACGAGCGCGGAAACGGCAACGCCGCCAAACAGCGAGGTTCGTGTGGTCTTCATGCACAACTGTATGGGCCGCGCCCCGGCAGGGTTGCCGCTACGCTCAGATCCGTGCCCATCGTCACCATCACATCCCTCGATGATCCGCGCATCGCCGATTATCGCTCGCTGCGCGACCAGGAACTGGCTCAGCGCGCCGACCCTGCAAGCCCCGCCGCGCACCGCGGCATCTTCATGGCCGAGGGCGAACTGGTGGTGCGCCGACTGGCCGAATCGCCGTTTGCGGTGCGGTCGCTGCTGCTGGCCGAATCGCGCGTCGAGCCGATGCGCGATCTGCTTGATGCTCTCGCGTCGGACGTTCCGGCGTTTGTCGCGCCGCAGCGCGTGGTGAACGAGATCATCGGCTTCAACATCCATCGCGGCGTGCTGGCTGTGGGCGAGCGCGGCGAGCCCGCCGAAATCGGCGCGCTGCTCGCGCGGCGCGGGCCCTTCGTGGTGCTCGAAGACCTGTGCAACCACGACAACATCGGCGCGATCTTCCGCAACTGCGCTGCGCTGGGCGGCGCGGGAATCTCGGTGCTGCTCTCGCCGCGAACAGCCGACCCGCTCTACCGAAAGAGTCTGCGCGTCTCGATGGGCCACGCGCTGCTGGTGCCCTGGGCGCGGCTGGACCGCTGGCCCGATGCGCTGCACGAGTTCCGCGGGGCGGGCATCCGCGTGCTGGCGCTGACGCCCGGCGCGGGCGCGCACGATGTGCGCGAGATCGCCGCGGAACGTCGAGCCGTGCCGGCCGCACCCGCCCCGCGCATCGCCCTGCTCCTGGGCACCGAGGGCGACGGCCTCTCCGCCGCGGCGATGGCGCACGCCGACCAACTCGTCCGCATCGACATGCCGCCGGGGCCTACCGGCGCAGTGGCCGATTCGCTGAACGTCGCCGTGGCCGCGGCGGTCGCGCTGCACGCGCTCGCGTGCGCCACTGAACCCCCTCCCAGAGGGAGGGGGCAGGGGGAGGGCGATCGTTCGACTTCGCTGTGAATTGGCCTAGGCGAACCGCGATTCGATTTCGCGCTGCAGCGCGGCCAACTGATCGGGCTCGTACAGCGGGAACGCCCACGTGCGGTCCGCGGCGATCGCCGCCTCGCCCGCGCGAGCCCTCTTCGCCGCCGCGCGGGCATCCATTTCCGCCAGCGCGGCCGCATTCGCGCGCTCCGACTCGCGCAGCAGATCGTGCAACTGGTCAAACAACGTGGCGCGCTCCGGACTGCGCGGCGGCGCCGCGCCGATGCTCTCGAGCAGTTCGCGCTTTCGGGCCGCGCGGGCCTCGTCGCCGATCGCGCCTGGGTCGTGTCGCGCCCGGTGCGCGGTCCAAGCCGCGCGGGCGATCTCCTCGGGGCTCGGCCAGCATCCCGGGACGCGCAGTCGCACGGTCGCCGTCGCCATCACGGTCGGCGCGAGCGTCCGCGACAGCCACGCGCCCAGCCACCGCTCCGTGATGCGGTCATAGCGCTCGCCGCCCAGCCCATGAACAAACAGGTCGCACCCGGCCAGCCGCATCAACCCCGTGAGCAGCAACGCGCGCGGCGCCAGCACCTCGCCCTCCGCCGATGTTCCCGGCCGCGATGCCCGCTCGCCCGCGAACACCCGCTTCCGCACCGACCCCATCGCCGCGCCGATCGACCACAGCGGCAGTTCGCCATCGCCCAACGGCGCAATCCGTTCGTTCGGGAACTCGCGCACCGCGGCGTTGTGCGCTGCGATGCACGCCGCGGGGTCGCGCTGCATGCGCTCGACAAGTTCACCGAACAGTGTTGTCCGCGCCAGCGCGGTCGCGTGAATCACGACGATGCCTTCGCCGGCGCCATCGGGTAGCAGGTCCCACGCCGCGCGTACGGTCTGTTCCCCCGCATTCTCCGCCGCGGCGTGGCGAGCCAGCGCTGCATAGATGCGCTGAGTTCCCGCTTCGACTCCCGGCGCAGCGGCCCGCGCACCCGCGGGCAATCGCCACGCCTCATCCGGGTTCCACGCCCCGCGTCTGCACACCGGCACCCCCTCCGCGCCGGGCGGCGGCCCGAACGTCACGACCGCCAGCCGGCCATCCGCGCCGATGATCGGCGCACGCACAGTGAACGGGTCGTGGTCATCGTGATCGACCACCAGCCACACGCCGCATGCGCCACTGCGCTGCGCGAAGGCGCGGAGCGCAAGCAGTTTGGCGAGGATGCCCGGGTGCCAGACCTGCGCCTGGTGCCCGGACATGACGATGGGACGGTCGATCGGGAGGCCGAGTTCGCTTCTGAAGCGCGCGATGTTCTCATCGCGCGTACTGGATCCCTGCGCGAGCCGCCACGCCGCGGGATCCGGGCGGAAGAACACGCCGAACGCGCCGGCATCGCTGCCCGTGCAGTCGGCCTGAGGTTGGGGATCGGCGCCAGCGCGCGTCATGAGTCGTGAGCGTAGCGCGGCACTATCCGCAGCCACACCCGGCGTCGACGTCGGTGAGCGCCTCGGGCGGCAGGCGTGGGGCGCAGCGTTCCAGTTCGCAGTGCAGCACCTGCCGGTAGTGCCGCAGCCGCGTTTCGGCATCGTTCAGCGGTCCGCCGAAGGTGCGGTTCGGGTCGTTGTAGATGAGTTTGACCGGTACCTCGCCGATGCGCAGTGCCGCCGCGACTGCCTGCACCCAGAACTGCATGGGGAACGCGTAACCATCTTCGGTCAGGCGCAGTCTTCGCAGGGCATCGACGCGATACGCCTTGAAGCCGCAGAACGAATCGGAGAGATTCAGCCCCAGCCGGCGGTTGATCTCTTCGGTGATGACCTTGTTGATGGACCGGCGCTCGGGCGGGGGAGAGTCCGACGAAGGGTCGAGATCGAGGTATCGCGAGCCGGAGATGACATCGAGCGTGTCGCGCCGAGCGGCTTCGACGAACATCGGGATCGCCGCGGGCTCGTGCTGCTCGTCGCAGTCCATGGTGATGACCCAGTCGTAGCGGCGCATGCGGGCCCAGTCGAAGGCATCGCGCATCGAGCGGCCGTATCCGCGGTTGACGGCGTGCCGGATGACGTCCACCGGGAACTTCGGCAGCGCGGCGGTGGTGCGGTCGGTCGAGCCATCGTCGATGACCAGCACGTCGTCGGCGTACTCCAGCACGTGCGCCAACACGCGACAGACGTACTTTTCTTCGTTGTAGACCGGGATCGCAATGAGCACGCTGGGTGAACGCATGAGCCGTCCGGGGGGTCGAGGTTCGGGGCAGCGGGCCGGGAGCACATCCCCGGCTCAGCGTATGTTCGATGCCGGCCGTGGTTGCGGATTCCGCATCTCACGCCGCCGGGGCGAGAAATCAGATCGGGTGCTCTCCCTGTTCGGGCTCGACGATACGCGGCAGCGACGTGAACGCCGCGAGGCCGAACGGCCGGGACTCCTTCGGGTCCTGCCCTTCTTCGGTTTGCTCCTCGGCCTTGGCGAGTTGCTCGATGAGTTCGGGTGTCATGGCGTGTACCGCGGCGACCTCATGCACCGGAAGCGTGTAGATCTCGCCGTCGGGCGTGGCGATGCGGAAGACCGTGCATTGCACGGCGATGGACGCCTCGCGTTCCCACGAACTCTCGCCCACTCCCGGGATGCTGCAGGCGAACAGGGGGAAGATGGTCTTGATGCCGACGCGCACCCCCTGGTTGGTCACAACGCCAAACCGGCCGTCGAAGAGTTCGGGCTTCATCTGGCAGAGCAGCGCAAGGTCGTTGAGCATTTCTCGCACGACGTTGTGCCAGAAGAGCGTGCGTGTATCGGCGATTGCGCGGGGGGAATGCGCCGCCGCGCCGACGTGTTCGTAGGCGGGCTCGTGCGGGTGCGGACGAGTCGTTGCGGTTTGCTTGGCCATGCGGGATTGTCTGCCGACCGCGGTCGGTCCGCCAATGGACCGCGGAACTTCCGGAGTTCACGGCGTGCGGGCCAGGCCCTCGGCCCGTGCACGCAGGGCGGCGATATCGTCGCGCCGGTCCTGGAAGAGGAATCGCCAGAGCACAGCGTGCTTCGTCGGGTCCTGGCCGACGGGCGTGCGACCCGGCGGCAGGCCGGCCAGCAGTTCGGGGTAGTCGGTCATCACCGTCTCGGCGTCGAGCAACCGTCGCTCGGCCTCGTTGATGAGTTTGAGTGCGGCCTCGCCCGCTTCGCGCTTCCGGCGCGTCGCGTCCTGCCCGCGGAGTCTCGCCGCGTTGGACAGGTCGTTTCCGACGAGCACGAGGCACTCATCGAGTTTCCGGATCACCTGTTCGATCTTCCCGCGGGCCTCGACCAGCCCGCTCGATATCTCGGCGCGGACCATCGGACGGGCACGCAGGCCCGCCGCGGACAGAAACTGGCCCGCATCGCCCGCCTCGGCCGTCGCGATGCCGAGCCTGCGCATCATCGCCGCGTCCCACTCGATTCGCGGCGGACGATCACTCTCGCTCGCAGGGATGATGAGCAACTTGCGGCTGTCGTCGCCGGGGTTGGAGGTGATGGCCCACGGCGCGCCCGCCGTTCGCGGCACCGCCCAGAGCGGGCCGGACGGACGCGGCAGCGCCGCGGCAAGCATCGAATCCGCCCCGCGGTCTCTTGCCGCGAGGTAGAGCAACCCGTTGAGTTCGCGGTCGACGGTCTCCCAGTCGGTGTCGGGCGGCGCGGAGTCGCGCAGGTCCGTTGCGCTTTCAAAGACCAGCCGCGTGCGAGGCGAGATCGCGCACGCATCGGCGAGCAACGCCAAGGCGGCTTGTCCGAAGCCGATGCGCCGGTCGGCATCGTCGTGCAACCACGCCAGCACACGAACCCCGGATCTTCGGCCCGACGATGCCCCGGTTGAAGGTCTCATCGCCTTGGCGATCGCGTGCACGGCGTCGGCGCGCCAACGGTCGCCGGACAGTTCGAGCAGCAGCACCTCGGTCCCATCTTCGATCGCGGCGGCGAGCCGGTCGGCAAAGTCGCGGGCGAGTTTCATGCTGTCGAGGTCGCCGCGAAGGTGAAGGTGCAGAACCTTGCGTGACGCGGGCTGCTGCCGGGCCGCGGGTTCGACGGCGGGGGAGCCGGGGTTGGTCGATGGCGGAGGCACACCATGGGTGGTTGCCAGCGCCAGCACGAACCCGGCCACGAATGGTGAAAGGCCCATTTCGACGGCTCCGGGCCTTCCCTGGCCGGTGGTCGTCCTGCCCAGAGGCTACCAGAACCCGTCCGCCGTCGCAAGTGCGGCGCGGCCCGGGATTCCCGCTGCACCCCCGGCGCGATCAACTTGACTTCGGCAGTTGCAATTTCCCCCCGGTCGCGGCGACAATGTGTCCGGGCGGTATCGCTATGTCGCATGAACAATCGGGGGCAGGGTCTAGTTACGGGGCGGGCAGGAGCACGCGGATGGATACCCGGAAACGTCGGACACACGGCACATTCAAACTCTCATTGCTGGCGGGTCTGGCCGTCGGTCTGGCCGCGGCGGTTGCAACGGGCGCGCCGCCCACCGATGCGCAGATCGAAGCGCTCATCGCCAAAGTGCAGGAGGCGCAGCGCAGCACCGACGACCGGCAGGCGGCGACGGCCGCCGCGGTCGAGGCGTGCAAGCAAGGCCTGAAGGATCTTTCGATCGCAGAGTGTTCGCTGGAGCAGTTCCGCAAACTGGACACGGCGCGCCTGGCGATGATGGTGCCCGAACTCCGCGCCGCCGCCGCACCGCGCCTGAAGGAACTGGCGGCCGCGCCGACGATCGACGGCGTGCGAGCGCTCGCCATGAGCGCGGCGTGGTACCCCGATGCGGCCGACCGCACGGCCGAGGCGCGCCGCGAGCGCGACCTCGCGATCGCGCGGATCTACGCGCAGTGCGTCAAGCACCCGGCCATCGGCGACCTGCTGATGTCGGAGACGGACGGGCCGGACTTCGTCTCGCGCTTCGGGCGCATCTCGCCCCAGGCGGCCAAGGAAGCGGGCCTGGTCGAGGCCGCGCCCGTCGTGCTCGGCAAGGACATGTGCGCGCTCGCCGCCGCCCGCGCGCCCGCGCTGTTCGACATGATGCCCAACGACGAATCGGGGCAGGCCCAGCGGCAGCGGGTCCGCGTCCTTGCACTGGGCGCCGTGGACAAGGCGATGGCCGCGGTGGACAAGGCCGAGGCGGACTCGCCGCTGGGGCGGGCCAAGCCCTCGCTCGAGCGGTCGCGCATGTACCTGTCGGGCGCGTTTGCCAAGGGCGAACTGGTCGATCACGCCGCCCCGACGATCACCTTTGAGTGGACCACCGATGACAAGATCAAGTCGCTGGCGGACCTCAAGGGCCGCGTGGTGGTGGTCGACTTCTGGGCGACGTGGTGCGGGCCGTGCATCGCGAGTTTCCCGAACGTGCGCGAACTGCAGAAGCGCTACGAGGGCTACCCGGTCACCATTCTCGGCGTCACGAGCATCCAGGGTTCGCACTCCAACCCGAAGACCCGCGAGCGCACCGACACCAAGGGCAAGCCGGAACTCGAGCACGAACTCATGACCGGGTTCATCAAGGACATGGAGGTCACCTGGCCGGTTGCGTTCGCGCACCAGGAGGTCTTCAACCCCGAGTACGGCGTGCGCGGCATCCCGCACGTGGCGATCATCGATCCCTCCGGCAAGGTGCGCTACAACGGCCTGCACCCGGGCGGCAGCCTCAAGGACAAGGCCGACAAGATCGACGCCTTGCTGAAGGCGGCGGGCCTGCCCGCGCCCGAGCCCGTTGCCGAGCCGGAGAAGAAGGAAGGCCAGTAATCCCTGTTCGCTCGACGTGAGAACTCCGCAAAGGCCCCGGCACTGTGCCGGGGCCTTTTTCGTCCCGTTCTCCTACGCTTGGCCCCATGACCGCTTCCGACCACGTCGTTACCCGATTCGCGCCATCGCCGACCGGGCACCTGCATATCGGCGGGGCCCGCTCCGCGCTGTTCTGCTGGGCCTTTGCCAGGCGGAATGGCGGCCGCTTCATGATCCGCATCGAGGACACCGACCAGGCTCGCAGCAGCGATGAATCGGCCCGCGGCATCCTTGAGGACCTCGCGTGGCTCGGCATCGAGTGGGACGACGGCCCCTCGCTGACGCTCGCCGATGGCAGGGTGATCGGCGCGGATTCGCGCCCGGTCGGGCCGTACTTTCAGGCGCAGCGCGTGCCCATCTATCACGCGTACATCGAGGCATTGGTGAAGGCGGGCCGCGCGTACCCGGCGTTCGAAGATGCCGCGGAGCTCGAGGCCAAGCGCAAGGCGGCCGTCGCGGCGAAGCAGACCTATCGCTACGAGCGGCCGGCGGATGTCAAGCCCGGCGTGTTCAATGCCGCGCGATGGGAACGAGCACAAAGCGGCGAGCCGCACGTGGTGCGGTTCCTTGCGCTGCACGAGGAGATCATCGTCCCTGATCAGGTGCTGGGCGATGTAAGAATCGCCGCGGGCGAACTTGATGACTTTGTGATCCTCAAGGCCGACCGATTTCCAACGTACCACTTCGCGGTGGTGATCGACGACGAACTGATGGGCGTGACGCACGTGCTGCGGGCGCAGGAACACCTGGCCAACACGCCGCGACACGTGGCGATGCAGAAGGCGCTCGTGCGGTTGCCGCAGCACAGCCCGCCCGGCTCGGAGAGCCGGGCCACCCCGTTCCGCACGCCGGTCTACGCGCATATGCCGCTGATCTTCAATGTCGATGGCACGAAGATGAGCAAGCGGGACAAGGCCAAGGCGGCGCGGGCCGCGCTGCAGGCGAAGATCAAGCAGGAGCCGGCGCTCACGGCGGATGTCTTGGCCCCGCGACTCGGCGCCGCCGCGCCGGACATCGCCGGCTTTCTCGCCAAGGACAACGACTCGCTCGAAGTCGCAACGGCGATCTCGCGCGTGTTCGGTGTCGCGCTCCCCGAGATCGAAGTCGCCGATTTCCGCGCCGCGGGCTACCTGCCCGAGGCGATCTGCAACTACCTCGCGCTGCTCGGCTGGAACCCCGGCATGAAGACCGAGGATGGCAAGGACCTCGAGAAGTTCGACAACGCGTTTCTGGCCGAGCACTTCTCGATCGAGCGCATCGGCAAGACCAACAGCAAGTTCGACCGCAACAAACTGCTCTCATTCAACGGCGATGCCATCGCCGCGCTCTCGGATGACGCGTTCATCGATCGGTGGATGGCGTGGATGCGCGAGTTCGAGCCAGCCGCGGCGGACCGCATCGGCGCTGTGCCCCGCGACCGGCTCGCGGCCTTGGCCGCGGCGATCAAGCCCCGCGCCAAGACGCTACGCGAGGGCCTGAAGTCCGCCGCGTTCCTGCTGCGCGATGACGAGGCAACTGACTTTGAGGCGAAGGCGGTCGAGAAGCACATGCGGGCCGATGATGGCCGCGGCGTGAAACTGCTGCGCGAGTTCCGCGAGACGCTCAACGCGCTTCTTGATTGGTCGCCCGCGGGGCTCGCCGCGCACCTCGATGCGTTCGCGCAGGCGAACGGCCTGCCGAACCCCGGCCCCATCGCCCAGCCGCTTCGCATCGCGCTCACCGGCGCGGCGGTCAGCCCCGGACTTGGCGAGACCATGGCGGTGATCGGCAGACTCTCGTGCCTGAAGCGAATCGACACGTGCCTGCACGCGGTGTGATCGAGAGCATCGTGCGTCTTGCAAGAGCGGCCAGTTGCAGAACCGGGATGGGGGGTGCTTCCTGACCGGCTGTCTGGTGGTCGCGGCACCGTGAGGGATTGTATCGGTGGCCGTAGAATGCGCCCTATGACCGCGTCGCCAAATCCCGGTGCTGTTCCACCTTCCCGTTCAGAAAGCGCGTCCGAACCCGCCCCTGTTCGCCCGCTGAACTTCATCGAGCAGATCATCGAGGCCGACAATGCCTCGGGGAAGTGGAACAAGCGCGTGCACACGCGCTTTCCGCCCGAGCCCAACGGCTACCTGCACATCGGCCACGCCAAGAGTATCTGCCTGAACTTCGGCCTCGCGAAGAAGTACGGCTCGAACGGGCGGGCGGGCAAGTTCAACCTGCGCTTCGACGACACCAATCCTGCCAAGGAAGAGCAGGAGTACGTCGATTCGATCAAGCGCGATGTGAAGTGGCTCGGGGCAGACTGGGAAGGGCCAAATGGGGGCGGGCTTTTCTTCGCGAGCGATTACTTCGACAAGATGTACGAGTTTGCGCAGGACCTGATCCGCAAGGGCAAGGCGTACGTGTGCGACCTTTCGGCGGAGGAAGTCGCCGCGAGGCGAGGCAAGCCGGGCGTGCCCGCCACCAGCCCGTGGCGCGACCGGCCCGCCGAAGAGAGCCTGCGCCTGCTCGAGGAGATGAAGCAGGGCAAGTGGCCCAATGGCGCGAAGACGCTGCGGGCACGCATCGATCTCGCCTCGCCGAACTTTAATCTGCGCGACCCGGTGATGTACCGCATCGTGCACGAGCACCACCACAACACGGGCGATGCGTGGTGCATCTACCCGATGTACGACTGGGCGCACGGCATCGAGGACTCGCTCGAGGGGATCACGCACTCCATCTGCACGCTGGAGTTCGAGGACCACCGCCCGCTGTACGACTGGTTCATCGATGCCATCAACGTGGGACGCACCGGCGACGAGAAGATCAATCATGCGCAGCAGATCGAGTTCGCCAAACTGCGTCCGACGTACACCGTGATGAGCAAGCGCAACCTGCTCAAGATGGTGCAGGACAAGATCGTGAGCGGGTGGGATGACCCGCGGATGCCGACGATCAGCGGCCTGCGCCGCCGCGGCTACACGCCCGAGGCGATCCGCGCGTTCTGCGAGGACATCGGCATCACCAAAGTCGAGAGTTTCATCGACATCGCGCGGCTGGAGAACGCGGTTCGCGAGCACCTGAACAAGGCCGCGCCGCGTGCGATGGCCGTGCTGCGCCCGCTCAAACTCGTCATCGAGAACTGGCCCGCGGGCAAGGTCGATGAGTTGGATTTCGTCGCAAACCCCGAAGATCCCGCCGCGGGAACGCGGAAGGTGCCGTTCTCCGGCGAACTCTACATCGAGCGGGACGACTTCATGGAAGTCCCCGCGAAGAAGTTCTTCCGCCTCGCGCCGGGCATCGAGGTCCGCCTTCGCTGGGCGTACTTCGTGAAGTGCACCAGCGTCGTGAAGAACGCCGCGGGAGAGGTGATCGAGGTCCGCTGCACCTACGACCCGGCGACCCGCGGCGGCGATTCGCCCGATGGCCGCAAGGTCAAGGGCACGATCCACTGGGTGAGCGCGCAGCACGCCGTGCCGGCCCAGGTGCGGCTCTTCGACCGCCTCTTCACGGCCGAGCAGCCCGGCAAGCGCACCGAGAACTGGATGGACGACCTGAATCCCAACTCGCTGGAGGTGGTGAAGGCGTTCATCGAGCCGCACGTCGCCGCGGCACTGATCCCCGGCAACACGTGGGAGCGCGGCGGCGGGTTCCAGTTCGAGCGCCTGGGGTACTTCTACGCAGATCAGGACTCCAGACCCGGCGCGCTGGTCTTCAACCGCACCGTGACGCTCAAGGACACGTGGGCGAAGGAAGCGGCGAAGGCCTGACACTCACGGTGGCGGCTTGCCAGAGAAGCGGTCGGATTCTCTGCAGAATGAAAAAGGGCGCGCGGCCGGTGGCGGCTCGGCCGAGCGCCCGTGTGCGAGGTTGACGCGCCCAAGTCCCGATTCCTCCGGAGCGGACACGACGGCGTCCTTACCGTCGATCACCACGCCGCGGTCGCTTCCTTGCGGGTGCGGCGTGCCCCGGGGGCATTCAGGCCCCAGGCCCCGAGTCCTTCGTTGCCGTCGGACCTCGCGGGGTACAAATCACGTTGAAAGCCCGCGTGGTGCGCCGTGTCTCGACGGCGCGCGGGACTGAAGGAAACCCGGTCGCTCTCACCCTCCAGCGGGGCGTCCGTTCCCCTTCTTGGCCTCGATCCGCGCCACCAGGTGCGGCAGCGCGTTGAAACGATCCGACAGCCTGCTCTTCCACTCCGTCCTGTCCCAGACCTCCATCCGATTCAGCACGCCCACCACCACCACATCGCTCTTGAGCCCGGTCAGTTCAAGGTGGGTCCTGGGAATCGCCACCCGTCCCGCCGAGTCCATTTCCAGCCGCTCCGCGAGGCCGAAGAGTTGGAGTTCCAACTCCGCCTCCTCCTCACCCGGTGTCAGCGATGCGGCGTGCCGCTGAGCCAGAGCCTTGAACTCCCTTTCGGTGTAGAGCCGGAGGCACCCCTTTGGCCAGGGAACGCAGTACCACGCGTGCCCGTCTCGGTCGGTATCCCACTGGTTCCGCACCTTGGCGGGGATCGCCAGCCGCTGCTTGGGGTCGATCGTGTGCTCGAAGTGGCCTGTGAACAGCACGGTCGGGCCCCTGTGTCAGCGACGCATGGGATTATGCCCCACTTCGCGACACATTGCAACACACTTCCGCCACTCTGAGCCACTTGTGGATAGTTTGCGGACCAATCGGACGCACATTCTCGCGCAATCTCCGCGCGTTTGGCGATGACAGACCCTTGTTCAGGTGGTAGACTGGGGCCCGGAGTTTTGTGGGTCAGGACCTTGCCCATCGGGCGTTCTTCTCGGTTCTGGGCTTGGTTCAACTCGGAGAGGGCGCATGAGTCAACTGCAATCGCCCGATGTTGAGCGGGTGCTGGGGCTGCTCCCCTCGGTGTCGTGCGTGCTGACATCAGCCTTCGAGCACCGCCGCGGCGGCGTGCTGGTGAAGCGCGCGATGCAGTGCGCCGACGAGCCGCTGTGCATCGCGGTGGCGGTCCCGACGGGGCACCGCATCGCGACGCTGGTGCGCGACAGCCACACGTTCGCGCTCTGCCTGCTCGACAAGGCCAGCCGGCTGCTGGTCCGCAAGTTCGATGGGCGCGAAGAGGGAGATCCCTTCGACACGCTGGAAACACTGCGACTGGTGAGCACCGCGCCGATCCCGGCCCGCGCGCTCGCGGCGATCGACTGCGAGGTCGTTCGGCACTACGACCTCGAGGCCGACCACGAGGTGTACATCGGACAGGTGCTGGCGGTCCGTGCGCTGCATCTGCCGGTGCCGGTCGAAGCGGTGGAGCCCGGCGGGCATCAGGCGCTGACCAACGGCGCCCACGCCAACGGTGTGCACGCGCCATCTCCCGCGCCCACGCCGGCTCCGATCATCCCGCCGACCCAGGCAGCAGCCGCCTGATCTGCGCGAGCATCGCCCCATCAAACACCCGCTCGGCGAAACGCTCTGCATTCGCACGGCAGCGGTCGTGCCACGAGGCATCGGCGCGGGCGTGCCGCGCCACATCGCTCGCGGCATCGGCAAGGCCCTGCGGTGTCGCATCGCGCACCAACGCGCCGGTCTGACCATCCACAACACTGTCGAGCGCGCCGCCCCCGGCCGTCGCCGCGACCGGCAGCCCGCAGGCCTGCGCTTCGACCGCGACGATGCCGAAATCCTCGATCTGCGGAAAGAGGAGTACCGAGGCGCGGCGGTAGAGGTCGCGGAGTTGCTCATTGTTCACGCGGCCGGCGAACTCGATGCGGGCGCGGCGGCTGCTGGTGCTCGCCGCGTGCGCAGCGCGGGCGCGGAGGGTGCCCTCGTGCGAGCCGCCGCCGGCGATGACAAGCCGAGCACCGGCGATTGCCGCGGCATCGATGGCAAGGTCGAACCGCTTGTAGGGCTCCAATGCGCCGATGCAGAGCCAGAAGTCTTCGCGCGGCACCGATGGATCGGGCGTGAAGAAGTCGGTGCGCACGGGCGGGTGGATGACGACCGCCTCGCGCTGATAGCAGCGGGCGATCTCACGCGCGGTGTGGGTTGAGTTGGCTACAAACTGTGTGACATTCGCCGCGGTGGCACGGTCCCAACTCTGGAAGCCGTTGCGTGCGAGGCGGAGACCGATGCCGCGAAGACCGCCGGAGTACTGCGCGGATTGCGACCAGATGTACCGCGCGGGTGAGTGACAGTAACACAGGTGCGGCACACCGGTGGGGGGGCAGAGGCCCTTGATCGCGGCCGACGAGGTTGAGATGAGCAGGTCGATGGGTTCGCGGGCGTGGTCCGCGGCGAGTTGCCTTGAGAGACCATCCACCGCGCGCGGATAGAGCGGGAGCAGCCAGCGGCGGAGGCGCGTGTTGCCGCCGGGGATGCGCGACAGGAACGAGCGGGCCTTGGGCAGCGCATCGATCGCGGGCGAGAGCGGCCTGCGGTCATCGGTCATGATGTAGAGCCGCGGCGGTGGGGAGTGTGGAAACTCGCGTGCGATCAGTTGGGCGATGCGATCCAGCACGGCTTCCCCGCCGCGGAAACCGCAGAGCCAGTCGTGGGCGAGGGCGATGCGGGGTGGGTGGGGCATGGGAGCGCTTCGTCCGGAGGAACACAGAGGCAGCAGAGTAAGCGGAGGGGAGCAGAGAGGATGGCTGCACTCCAGAAATGACCATCCGCCCCGATAGCATTCGGCATGTCCGCGCGCACCCCAACCCCCGCCAACCGATTCGGGCTCGACTACCGCGCCGAGGCCGCGCGGCTGGGCGCGCCGGTGGTTCCGATCATCGATGCCCACACGCACATCCACGGCGAGCGGGCCAGCCGGATCTACGACGAGGTACGGCGGCTCTTCGGGGTGGTGAAGACCTACAGCATGACGCAGATCGGGCAGGCGCCGGTCGTGCGCGAGGCGTTGGGCGACACGTTGCGGTTCATTGCGATCCCGACATGGAGCGACCCCGACAAGGCGAACGCACACGGGATGGGGTATGTGAAGACCATCGAGCGGTTCCGCCGCGAGTTTGATGCGCGGATTATGAAGATCTGGGCCTCGCCGCGGCTGCGGGACATTGTGACCGGCGTGGGCGCGGTGGATGTGCGCGACATCGACAGCCCGGCGCGCATCGCGGCGTGCGAGGCGGGGCGCGACCTGGGCATGATGTACATGGTGCACGTGGCCGACCCGGACACGTGGTTTGCGACCAAGTACGCCGACCCGGCCAAGTACGGTACGAAGCGATCGCACTACGAGGCGCTGGAGCGGATGCTCGACCGGTTCACGAATCCGTGGATCGCCGCGCACATGGGCGGTTGGCCGGAGGACCTGGGGTTCCTCGATGGCCTGCTGTCGCGGCACGACAACCTGTACATCGACACCTCGGCGACGAAGTGGGTGGTGCGGGAGTTGTCGCGGCATCCGGTGACGGCGACCCGCGCGTTCTTTGAGAAGTGGGGCGCGGCAGGTCGCGTGCTCTTTGGATCCGACTTGGTCGTGATGGAAGACCAGTTGTCGCCCGCCAAGACCGGCGTGTCGGCGATGAGTGACCTTGCGGACAGTCCGGAATCGGCGTTCGAGTTGTACGCGAGCCGGTACTTCGCACTGCGGACGATGTTCGAAACGGCGTATGACGGCGAATCGCCGATCGCGGACCCGGACCTGATGATGGTGGAGCCCGCGAAGTACAACGCGATGAGCGGGCCGCGGCTGCGGGGGCTTTCGCTGCCGCGGGAGTTGCTGGGGGTGCTGTATGCGGGCGCGGCGGAGCGGCTGGTGGAGGAGTGGACGATCCGGGAATGAAGGATCCGAAGGGCTGGGGCTCACGCAAAGATTCGGTTTCGGTAGCCTCTGGAAATGGGGAACCTCAACGAGTCAATTCGGTCGGCGATTGCGGCCGAACGCCTATTGGTCAGTTCGCACGCCGATGACATGTTCCGTGAGCGTGGCATTGTGCTGTGGCAGGTCATCGCGGCGATGTCCGAAGCCACACTGCTCATCGAACGTCCCCGCTCGCAGCCCAACCCAGTTGCCGAGTACGAGTTGGTTCTGGCGGACGGGACGCCTGTCAAGGCTGTCTGGTCGTACATCAGGTCATTGGATGTCGCCAAACTGGTGACCGTACACTTCTTCGATCGGTGAACGCATGCCACAACCGTTGAACATCCCGGGCAAGCGCGTCCGCATGACCAAGTGGATCCACGGGCGACTGTGTGTTGCTCGTGTCGAGGTCGAGGCCGTTGTTCCGGATGAGGATCCGTCCGAGCCCTGCCTCGAACCCGCGACCGTGAAGTGGCTGGACGAGTTGCAGAGGCTTGCCGATGCCGGCAATGTCGATGCCCTTGAGCAGCACGGCGAGGTGTTCGTCAGGCGATCGGCGTGATGAGTGCCAGAGGTCGTCACGGGCGGCGGGCGACGCGCGGCGGTACAGCAGCACTGACCTGAAGGTCAGCGGCATGCGTGTTCCACGATATCCACCACCCCCTTCGCCTCTGCAAACGGCGAGACGTAGTCCGCGACTTTCTTGATGTCCTCGTGCGCGTTGGCGGGGCACGCGAAGAAACTCACGCGCTCGCAGATGGGCAGGTCGCTCATCGTGTCGCCGATGCCCATGAGGCGCTCCCGCGGCGTGCCGGTGCGGGCGAGCAGGCGGTCGAGCCCCGTGCCCTTGCTCACGTGCGCAAGGTCGCAGTTGATGTAGAACCAGGTCATGGAGACGCGCAGCGGCCAGTTGCGCTGGACGAACTCCTCGCGGATGCGCGGGCCGATCGACTTGAGGTACTCGGTGTCGGCGTGGTAGAGCGAGATCGAGGCGGACTTGCCGGGCTGCTGCGAGACGCCGCGGGGGCCGAACTCGACTTCGATCCAGGCCGCGGCATCGCGCACCTCCGCGCGGTGCGCGGGCGTGATGGCCGGGTCCATCTCGTAGGCGTTGTCGGCCGGGTTGTACATCCATACACCGTTCTCGGCGATGCACGGCGCGGTGCGATTGGCGAGCAGGCGGCACATCGCCTCGGCGAAGGGCTGGGGTCGGCCGGAGCAAATGGTGAGGAGCGGACGGTCGCGGCGATCCTGTGCTGCGCGGTTGTGCGCGGCGAGTTTCGCCAGAGAATCCAGGTCCATCGGCGAGGTGTCCTCGGCGACGAGGCAGCCATCGTTGTCGGAGATGATGAGGTCGAATCGGGGGTGGGAGGTGCGGGGCATGAACGAGCGTAGGGAAAGGCCGGTACGCAGAGGTCACGGAGGTGACGCAGAGGGCACTGAGGTTGAAACAGGCAGGCCTGGATCGCGTGCACGCCGGGCGTGATTGTGCGACAATCTGCATCGACTTCCCACTTCCCACATTCGACATCGAATGCTCCCGCTCCTCGTCATCACCGTTCTTCTTTCCGCGGCGTTGATGTTCACGCTTCAGCCGCTGGTTGCGCGGTTGCTGCTGCCCGTGCTCGGCGGCAGCCCGGCGGTGTGGAACACGTGCATGGTGTTCTTCCAGGCCGTGCTGCTGGCGGGGTATGCGTATGCGCACGTGATCGGCGGATGGAAGCGGCCGCGCCTCGCCGCGGCGGTGCACATGGGCGTGCTGGCCGTGGCGGTCGTCGCGTTGCCTGTCGCGCTGCCGGCGTGGGCGATGGACCCGCCGACCGGCGGCGGTCAGTCGTGGTGGGTGCTGCTCGCGCTGCTTGTCGTGGCGGGGTTGCCGATGTTCGCGGTGTCGGCGACCGCGCCGCTGGCGCAGCGGCTGCTGGCTTCGACCAGGCACATCGCGGCGGGCAAACCGTACTTTTTGTACGCCGCGAGTAACGCGGGGAGTCTGCTTGCGCTCTTGAGTTACCCGGTGTTGATAGAGCCGGGGGTGGGGCTGCGCGAGCAGGGGGTCTTGTGGACATCGATCTACATCGTGTTCGTGGGGGCGGTCCTCGGCTGTCTCACGCTGGCGCACCGCGTTGGGTTCGGCGAGACCTCGAGCGCGTCGAACACTCGGCGCGAGGCGAAGCCCGCGCCCGAGAGGGCGAGCGCGGTGACAGGAGGCGCAGGTACCGGGACCGCGTGGCGGCAGCGAGCGTGGTGGCTATCGCTTTCGGCGGTGCCTTCGAGCCTGCTGCTGGGGGTGACGAACTATCTCTCGACGGATGTCGCGGCGATTCCGCTCCTGTGGGTGCTGCCGCTGGCGGTGTACCTCGTGACGTTCATCATCGCGTTCTCGGAGCGTGCGCGGGCGGGCATCGGGCCGAGCCTGACCACGCTGATGCTGCCGGTGGTTGCGCTCTCGGTCGCATTGACGGTGCGAATCGGCTACGCGCTCGGCATTGTGCTCGCCCAGCAGTTGCTGCTGCTGTTTGTCGGCGCGCTCGCGTGCCACGTGGAACTCGCCCGACGGGCACCGGTGCCCGCGCGGCTGACGGAGTTCTATTTGTTCGTGTCGCTCGGCGGTGTGCTTGGCGGCGCATTCAACGCGCTGCTTGCGCCGATGGTGTTCGATTCCGTGCTCGAGTATCCCTTGGCCGTCGTCTGCACGTGCCTGGCAGCGATGCTCGCCGCGCAGGGGCAGAGGCCGATCGGGCCGCAGTGGCGGCACGTTGTGCTCGGGCTGTTGATCGGCGGCGCGGCGGCGGGCGCGGCGGTGGGCATTCGGGCCGTGCTCGATGCGAACCTCGTGCTCGATGGGCGAGCCATGCGCCTGCTCTCGTTCGCGCCCGGGCTCACGGTCGCGCTGCTCTGGTGCCGGCCGAAGCGCGTGTGGTTCGCGATGGTCCTCACGGCGCTGCTGGGCTTGGCGTGGAACGAGCCGCTTAAAGGGGATGAGGGCGGCGGGCGGACGTTGCACACAGCGCGAACGTTCTTCGGTGTGCACCGCGTGAACCAATCACCCAGCGGTCGCTTCCACACGCTCTCGCACGGAACGACCGTGCACGGCCTGCAGTTCGTCACCGACGACCTGCGCGAACTGCCCACGATGTACTACCACCCGACGGGGCCCATCGGGCATGTGTTTGCAGCGCTTGCGTTGCAGCCGGGCGCGGCGGGAGTGGAGGGGCAGGCGGGAGCGGGGGGGCGGCGCGTGGCGGTGGTGGGGCTGGGCGCGGGCGCGCTCGCGGCGTATTGCCGCGAGGAGTACCGAGTTGCGGCGATGGATTTCTATGAGATCGACCCCGAGGTGGTGCGGATCGCGCGGGACACGAGGCTGTTCACCTATGTGTCGGATGCGGAGAAGCGCGGCGCGGCGATTCGGTTCGTGGTCGGCGATGGCCGGCTCGAACTCGCCCGCGCGATGGACAAGCAATACGACCTCATCGTGCTGGATGCGTTCAGTTCGGATGCCATCCCCGTGCACCTGCTGACGCACGAGGCAGTGGCGGTGTATCGGTCGCGGTTGGCGCCGCGCGGGATCATCGCGGTCCATATCTCGAACCGGCATATCGACTTGGTGCCGGTGCTCGATGCGCTGGCCCGTTCAGAGAGCCCGCCGATGGCGGTGCGATTCGCGACCGACCCGAAACCGCCCGATGAACTTCGACTCGAAGGCAAGGTGAGTTCGCAGTGGGCGGTGCTGGCGAATGATGCCGCGCACCTGCGGTTGATCGAAGCGACGCCGGGCATGTTCTGGGGCGTGCCCGACCGGCCGCTGGGCGCGCGGCCGTGGACGGATGACTGGGCGGATGTGGTGAGCCAGTTGCGGGTGTGGAAGTGAGGGGCCTGAGTCCTTTGGTCCTGGGTCCTGAGTCCTGAGTTCGGCTCGGGTCCCGGGTTTCGGGCTTCGGCTACGGCGGTTCGAATCGCCTTCCCACTTCCCACATCCGACATCCGACATCCGGTTTATCCTCTCCCATGCCCACCCTCTCCTACCAGACCGCCGGCGAGTCTCACGGTCCCGGCATGTTCGCGATCATCAACGGCCTGCCCGCCGGGCTGCGGCTCGACTTTGACTTCATCAACGCCGAACTGCGTCGGCGGCAGGGGGGCTACGGACGCGGCGGACGGCAGCGGATCGAGACCGACACCGCTGAGCCGCTGACGGGCGTTCGGCTGGGTCGGACGATCGGCTCCCCGGTGGTGCTCAAGATCATGAACAAGGACTCGCGGCTCGACGATGTGGCCAAGACGCCGCCGGTGCACCTGCCGCGGCCGGGGCACGCCGACCTGGCGGGGAGCATCAAGTATCTCACGACCGATTGCCGCGAAACGCTGGAGCGCGCTTCGGCGCGGGAGACGGCGGCGCGGGTCGCGGCGGGGGCGGTGGCGCGGCTGCTGCTTCGCGAGATGCGCGAGAGCGGCATGGGTGGAACCAGCGCGCAGGGCATCGAGGTCTTCGGGTTTGTGCGGTCGATATTGGATGCGCAGTGGGATGGCGCGGTGCGCGAGGACAACTGGAAGTCGCTCGTTGCGGCGCGGGATGCGAGCGAGACGTATTGCCCGGATGGAGTGGGAGGCGGGGAAGGCGCAGTGACGAAGCGGCAGTGCGAGATCATCCGTCAGGCGAAGATCGACAAGGACACGGTGGGCGGGCTGGTGGAGGCGCATGTCTTCGGCCTGCCGCCGGGGATCGGCTCGACGATGGACTGGCGCGACCGGCTGGATGCGCGGCTGGCGTACGCGGTCATGGGCATTCAGGCGTTCAAGGCGGTGGAGATCGGCCTTGGCAAGGAGTGCGCGCTGCGCCCGGGCTCGAAGGTGCACGATCCGATCCGCTTTGATGCCGCGCGGGTCAACACGCACTCGCTCGGCTTCGTACGCGACACCAACAACGCCGGCGGCACCGAGGGCGGCATGAGCAACGGCGCGCCGATCGTCGTTCGCGGCACGATGAAGCCGATCTCGACGCTTCTGCGCGGCATGCCGAGCGTCGATCTGAACACCAAGCAGCCGGCGACCAGCGCCTACGAGCGGAGCGATATCTGTGCGGTCTCCGCCGCGAGCGTGGTGATGGAGAACGTGGTGGCGTTCGAGATCGCTCGGGCGGTGCTGGAGAAGTTCGGGGGCGACTCGGTGGAAGAGACCCGCGGCAACTATGAGCGGTTCATGATGCTGGCCCGGATGTTGCCCCTGCCGAGCGACCCGGGAAGGGCGCTGGCGTAGCACGCGTGGTTTGGTGAACAAGTGATATTGTGCCGAAGTCGGTTCTATGCAAAGATAGCAGGGGCTTGCACATGGCTAATATTCAGATGTGAAGGGTGGGGTGGGTTGGATTGCAGTCGTGATTGTCCGCAAGAACAGCCAACTGGAGGGATACAAGTGAATCTCCGGAGCCTCACGGCGAGCGCAGCAGTTGGGTTGGTCTGCGGGTCCTGTGTGGCGCAGGTGGTGCCCCCTGCGTGGTTGCTTGAGAAGGCTGAGACGATCGAGGCGATTCGTCAGACCGCATGCCCGCCGGGTGCAAGCGGAGTGCAGTGCGCGCAAGCGTTGCGGACCGCGGCGGAATCTCGGTATGGTGCCGGACTGCCGTACAGTTCCGATCTTTTTCAGTCTGCGGCCGAGACATTCCTCAGCGCCGGCGACCGATTTCAGGCTGTCGCGACGTTCCGCCGCCTGGAGTCTGTGGCGGAAACGGCTACCCGCCGTGCGTATGCCGCCTTCCGCGTTGGTGAGATTCACAACTCGATGAACGAACGTCAGGCTGCGATTGACGCGTACAGCCGATGTGAGAACATCATCGATGCTCGCGGCGTCGATACCGATCTTCAGTTGTTTGCACGCGCATGTCTTGCAAAGGCGGATGCTCTCCGATTGTCTGGTCGACGAGAGGAGGCCATCGCCTCTCGAAGTCGGTTGATCGGTCAACCTTGGACTCCGCGCCTGCGGGATGAACTGGGCGGGATGGCGCATGTCGAGAATGCGCGAGATCACTTCGCACTTGGTCGAGTGCAAGAGGGCCGGCAGTCATTTGATGCGTTCCTCACGACGCATCCGGCGATTGGCGCGCAGGACGGTCGTCGGGCATTGTGGCGAGTCGAGCGAGCGCTGGCCGGCCGCGCGTTGTCCGGCATCGCCGACGAGGAAGCGGTCGAGGAACTGCTGGCGATCTGGCAGGACGAAACCGTCGCGGGCCTGCCAGAGATCATGGTCTGTGCATCCAATCTCGGGACGGTCTTGTACAATCGCGGCGAGCGGCCATTTCTCGCTCACTTGCTCGCGGCGGCGCGCGGGCACTTCGATGCGAATGAGCAGGCGTGGCGCGGCCTTGCGGGTCAACGGTTCGATCGCGCGCGAGAGATGTTCGAGGCCATCACCATCGATGTTCTCGGCGAGTTGCAACGAGCGGGCGATCATCAGGGGGTGATTGCAACCGCAACGGACCTTCTGGCACGGTTCCCAGACACCGAGCATCGAGCGATTGCCGAGGCCGCCCGCGCTCGGGCGCGACGCGGCGAGTGACGCTGCCGCGCCCTGGCACAGGAAAGCAGGCCGTTGCTCGCCTACGGGAGGTCTTCCCGAGGGATATCGTTGCGTGCAAGCGGCTTGGTCCGAATCCGAATGATCTGGTTGGGGCCAATCGGAAAGGAACAGGGTATGTCGGACCATGTGGGATCGGCCGATGGTGCGGGCGGCGGCGATGGTCGAAGAGCGTGCCGGTCGTGCTGCGGGTGCGGCTCATCGGCGGGCAAACTGGCCGCACTCACGTTCTTTGCGTGGATGATCCAGGTGCCGATGCTCATGCTGGCCGTGCCGCGATTTGTCGCGCACCTGGCGGACCTCGGTGTTGCACTCCCCGTGGTCACGCTCGCTGTCATCGACTGGTCGGCGTGGATGCGTCAGGAGTTGTTCGCGACGAAACTGACCGGCGGCGTGGTCTTCGCCGCGTGCGTGTTTGGGTTGGCGGGTGTGGCCTATGTGCTGGCGAAGGCGGGCGGGGGGTTCGGGCGCGTGCTGGTGGTGTTGATCGCGCTGACGGGCGGCGTGCTGGCCTGCGGCCAGGCCGCGAGCGTGATCGTGCCGATGGTGCAGGCGCAGCGTGCGTCGAACACCGCCGCGCCGTGAGGGCGAGTGCGGTCGACTTACAGGTTGATCGGCGTCCCGGTGTCGATGGCGATGCGCTGCAGTGCATCGCGCAGTTTGGCGACCTCGCGTTCGAGCGCATCAAGGCGGGCGGAGACATCGGGCCCGGCGGCGGGGGCGGCGCGATTGCCCGATGCGAGGGGACTCGATGCGCTCGCCGGCGCGTGCACAACACGCTCATCAAGCGGGTGCAGATCGGGGCAGAGGAGTTGCGCAAAGCGCCGCGCGTGGCCGCCGGGGAGTTCGCGGACCATCGGCGGATCGCGCTGCACGAGCGTTGCGAGCACGCCCTGCAGGGCTTCGAGTGACTCGATCGGGTGCATGCGCGAAGCGTTGCCGCGGAGTTCGCCAGCCGTCTGCGGGCCGCGGAGCAGCAGTTCGGCCAGCACGACCAGCGCGGGCGTTTCGACCTCGAGTACCTCGCGGGCGACGTGACGGAACTTGGCGACGCGGCTTCCCGAGAGCATCGCCTCTCGCACCAGACCCTTTGCGCGGAGCGATTCGACAGCGTCGAACACACGTTCTTCGTCAAAGTCCGTCACGGGCAGGCGGCAGTTCTTCTGGTTGCAGCCGACGGTGAGCGCGTTGAGCGAGAGGGGGTACTGCTGGGGCGTGGTGAGGGCCTTCTCGATCAGCACGCCCAGAACGCGGCATTCATCGGGCTTGAGGGTGAGCATGGGGGCAGTGTACCCGCGTGCTCCGAGCCCGCGTTTGACAGTTCGACCGCTCCCGGACAGACTGTGGCCAATGAGCGAGCAGACCCAGTATCTCGTCATCCTTGCCAGCGGTCAGCGGTTCGGGCCGGCGGACCTTGACACCATCGCGCAGTGGGCGCGCGAGGGTCGCGTGCCGCGCGAAGCGGTCCTGCAGGCGGCCGACCCCGCTTCGACGCCGCGCTCGGTTCTCGCCGTGCCCATGCTCGCGGCGATCATCGGCGCGCCGCCGACCGTGGCCGGGCCGGTCGTTGCCCCGGAAGATGGCGCGATCTCAGCGCTGATCCCCTACAAGAACGGTGCCGCGCTCGCGGCGTACTACATCGGCGTGGTCGCGCTGATCCCGGTCCTGGGGCTGCTCGCCGCGCCCTTTGCGATCGGGTTCGGGATCGTCGGCATCCGCGCGTACACCCGCGATCCGCGCCGAAAGGGCATCGTGCACGCCTGGACCGGTATCGCGCTGGGCGTGGTCTCATTCGCGATTGTGGCGATGATTCTCCTGATGGTCATTCCCAACCTGAAGTGAGGAGCGCGGGTCTCGCGGCGAAGCGCGGTGAAACTCTGGCTTGTCCCCATCGCGGTGTTCGCGCTCGTCGGTTTCATTGCCGCGACATTCATGCTGCTCGATCCCGGCGCTGCGTTTGTTGTGTTTGCCGTTGTCGTCGTGTGCGGGCTGGGCGCGGCCCCGGTGGTCTTTGCATGGCGGACGCGGCATCAGCAGCGTGCACAAAGACCCCCAAACGGACGCAGAACAAGTGATTGATGATTGCCGCCGGCGCATCAAGGCCCGAGTGCGCGCGGCTTGTCCGCCCGGGGATGAGCGCTATACTCGGGGCCCTGTCCGCGGCGGCTCCGTGCCGCATCGGGCGACATCGAGAACCGTAAGCACCACCAATCCCGCGGCACGCCATTGGCCGGCAACCGCAGTCCTCGCCCGGCGCGAGGGGGAAGGTGGGAGGTGGAGATCATCATGGCCAAGAAAGAAGTCACCAAAGTCTTCAAGGTCCAGGCCCCGGGCGGGAAGGCGACCCCTGCGCCGCCGCTGGGTCCGATCCTTGGCGGCGCGGGCGTCAACCCCGGCCAGTTCATCACGAAGTTCAACGCCGAGACGGCCAAGTTCAACGGCAAGATCGTTGTCGCCGTCGTCACGGCCTACTCCGACCGCACATTCACGTTCGAACTCAAGTCCTCGCCCGCCGCGGAACTGATCAAGGAAGCCGCGAAGATCGAGAAGGGCGCGGGCGTTCCGAACAAGGACAAGGTCGGCAAGGTGACCAAGGCGCAGGTGAAGAAGATCGCCGAGGAGAAGTTCGCGGATCTCGGCGCTGCGTCGATCGAAGCCGCGATGCGCACCATCGAGGGCACGTGCCGCCAGATGGGCGTCACGGTGGTGGAGGGCTGAACCCATGGCGATCAAACTCTCAAAGCGGCACAAGGCGAACCTCTCCGCGGCACCCAAGGAGCCGCTGGACCCGGCGCAGGCCTGCGAGGCCGTGAAGAAGTACAAGGGCCCGAAGTTCGACCAGACGGTGAACGTCGTGATGCACCTGGGCATTGATGCGGCACAGGCCGATCAGGCGATCCGCGGCTCGGTCTCGCTGCCGAACGGCATCGGCAAGGCCAAGCGTGTGATCGCGTTCTGCCGCGAGGACCAGTCGAAGGCCGCGCGTGAGAACGGCGCGGTCGAGGCGGGTGCCGACGACCTGGTGGCAAAGGTCGAGGGCGGGTGGATGGACTTCGACGTCGCCGTAGCCTCTCCGGACATGATGCGGATCGTGTCGAAACTCGGCAAGGTGCTGGGCCCCAAGGGCCTGATGCCCTCGCCCAAGAGCGGCACCGTGACGCCCGATGTCCCCAAGGCCGTCAAGGAATACGCCGCGGGAAAGGTCGAGTACCGCAACGACAAGAGCGGCAATGTGCACGCGGTGATCGGGAAGATGAGTTTCTCCGCGGCGGACCTCGCGGCGAATCTCGAGCACTTCATCGGCCACATCGAGCGGTCGCGTCCGAACACCGCCAAGGGCGTGTTCATCAAGAAGTGTGTCATCAGCGGGTGCATGACCCCCGGCGTTCCGGTGAAGATCGTTTCCGCGGTGGTGCCGGCCTAAGTCGCCGACGGGAGTTGAGCCATGTCCAAGACCATCAAGTCGATGATCATCAGCGAGTACCGCGAGCGGGTCGAAGGATTCGAGGACGCGGCGCTGATCAGCATTCGCGGGGTGTCGAGCAACGACACCAACAAGATCCGCAAGAAGTTGCGTGACAAGAAGATCGAGATCGCGGTCGTGCGCAACGCGCTGGCCCGCAAGGCGTTCGAGAACTCGGGGCTCTCGGGCCTCGAGCCGCTGCTGGCCGGCGCATCGGCGATCGCCTACGGCGGGCAGTCCGTCGTGCAGGTGGCGCGCGAGATCGTGGGCCTGCTCGAGGAGTTCCCGGCGATCGAACTCAAGGGCGCGATCCTCGACGGCACGCTGTTCAAGGGCAAGGACGGCGTGAAGGAACTCTCGAAGTTCCCGACCCGCGAAGAGGCCCTCGGCCAGACTGTCACGCTCATCCTCGCCCCGGCGGGCAAACTGGTGTCCCAGGTCAAGGGCCCGGGTTCCGCGCTGGCGAGCATTGTCAAGTCCATCGAGGAGAAGTTGGAGAAGGGCGAGACGATCGCCCGCAAGGCCGGCTGATCCTCTCAACAGACTCTGCGACCGACTGGCCCCTCGGGGTTAAACGCCGGAACTGGTCCGGCGCCTCTCGGACGAGAAACTCGGAACGTTTCGAAGGAAGTGAAGCATGTCCACGATCCAGGAACTCGGTGACAAACTCGCGGCGCTCTCGCTCAAGGACGCCGTCGAACTCGGCAAGTACCTCAAGGACACCTACGGCATCGAGCCCGCGGCGGGCGGCGCGGTGGTGATGGCCGCGGCAGGCGGCGGCGGGGGCGCGGCCAAGGCCGAAGAGAAGACCTCGTTCGACGTGATCCTCAAGGCGGTCGATGCCGCGAAGAAGATCGCGGTCATCAAGGTCGTGCGCGAACTGACGGGCCTGGGCCTGGCCGAGGCGAAGGCCTTTGCCGACGCCCCCGGCAAGCCCATCAAGCAGGGCGTGTCGAAGGAAGAGGCGGACAAGATCTCCAAGCAGGTCACCGAGGCCGGCGGTACGGTCGAACTGGCCTGACCCGACTCGGTCGGGCAACCCACGAGCCATCGGCCCCCCGGGTCTGAACGCCCGGGGGGCCTTTTCGTCCCGAATCTGTCCGGCCCGGGGCCTCTGGCGTGGGTGGACAAGAGAGGGCGGAGGGCCAAAGCCGGGCCCCCTTGGCAGGGGGGTATTATCGGAGGGGGGGACTTGCCCTCGGCGCGGGAGATGGGTAAACTTGAAGATTCGCGACAAAGCAGCGGGTGCACAGGGACATTGATCGCAGCGGCGTAAACAAAAACTGAAGACGGCTCCTTCGCGGAGCCCGTGGCTATACCAACGATCGCGAGGTCATCGATGGCAGCGACCAACGTGCGCGACTTTTCCAAGCGCGGTGATGCGGCGCCGGTGCCGGTTCTTACACGCGTCCAGACCGACGCATACGAGCGGTTCCTCCAGACCAACAAGGGGCCGAACGACCGAGACGCGCTGCTTGGTCTTGAGGCTCTCCTGCGCGAGGTCTTCCCGATCGAGAGTTACGACGGGACGATGAAACTCGAGTACCTCTACTACCAACTCGAGGAGCCGCGCTACACGCCCGACGAATGCCGCGAACTGCGGCTGACGTTCGGCATGCCGTTCCGCGTCGCGGTGCGGATGACCCGCGAGGGCCATCCGGACGTCGCGGAAGAGGAGATATATCTCGGCGAGTTCCCGATCATGATGGGCGGCGGCGAGTTCATCGTGAACGGCGCTGAGCGCGTGATCGTGAGCCAGTTGCACCGCTCGCCGGGCGTGGATTTCTCGATTGTCTCGGCCGAGGGCGACCGCCCGCTGCACTCCACACGCATCATCCCCGAGCGCGGCTCGTGGATCGAACTGGAGGTCACGAAAAAGGACGTTCTGGCGATGCGCATCGACCAGAGCACCAAACTCGCCGCGACCACGTTCCTCCGCTGCCTCGACGAGTCGATCGCCAGCACCGACGCGATCCTCGGGCTGTTCTACGAGGTCAACGAGATCGCGGCGGAGAAGGTGCGTCCCGAGCACTGGGCCGCGGCGAGCATCATCGACACCGAGACGGGCGAGGAACTCGTGCACGTGGGCCGGCAGATCGGCGAGGAGGCCGCGACGAAGATCGTGGCATCGAGCCTGAAGAAGGTCCGCGTCATCCAGAACCCGCAGGACCCGCTGATCCTGAACACGGTCGCCGAGGAGCGGCTGGACCTGTTCGAGGCGGAGAACGACTACGAGCGCGCGCTGCTGAAGATCTACTCGAAACTGCGCCCGGGCAACCCGCCGCAGGTCGACAAGGCCAAGCAGTTGTTCTTCGAGAAGTTCTACGACGACACGCGCTACCGCCTCGGCCGCGTCGGGCGATTCCGCATCAACCGCAAGTTCAACCTGAACGTGCCGGAAGACGCGATGTTCGTCCGGGCGGAGGACTTCCTGAAGGTGATCACGTATGTGCTGGACCTGCGGTCCAAGCGCATCGATCCGAAGACCGGCCGCCCCGCGGCACAGGTCGACGACATCGACCACCTGGGCAACCGTCGGCTGCGCACGCTGGACGAACTGGCGGTCGAGGAACTCCGCAAGGGCTTCCTGAAACTGCGTCGCACGGTGCAGGAGCGCATGAGCGTCAAGGACCCGGACGAGATCGCCAAGATCGCGGACCTGGTGAACTCCAAGAGCATCAGCAGCGCGATCGATTTCTTCTTCGGTCGCAGCGAGTTGTCCCAGGTCGTCGATCAGACCAACCCGTTGTCGAGCCTGGTGCACGAGCGTCGTCTGTCGGCGCTGGGGCCGGGCGGCCTGAACCGCAAGCGCGCCGGCTTCGAGGTGCGCGACGTGCACATCAGCCACTACGGGCGCATCTGCCCGATCGAAACGCCCGAAGGCACGAACATCGGCCTCATCTCGTCGCTGGGCATCTACGCGAGCATCGACGAGTACGGCTTCATCCGTACGCCGTACCGGCTGTCCAAGGACGGAAAGGCGACGGGGAAGATCGTGGACCTCCGCGCCGACGAGGAGATCAAGGCGGTGCTGGCCCCGGCGGACGCGATCGACCGCGAGGGGAAGTTGAAGAAGGGCGCGATCATGGCGCGCGTGGACGGCGAGTTGACCGAGATCGACTCGTCGCAGGTGGAGTACGTGGACATCGCGCCCAAGCAGATCGTGGGCGTGTCGGCCGCGCTGATCCCGTTCCTCGAGCACGACGATGCGAACCGCGCGCTGATGGGCTCGAACATGCAGCGTCAGGCGGTGCCGCTGATCAAGATTGACCCGCCCATCATCGCGACGGGCATGGAGAAGGACGTCGGGCTGAACTCGGGCATGATCGTCAAGGCGAAGAACGCGGGCACGGTGACGTACTGCGACGCCAAGCGCATCATCATCGACAACTCCGACGAGTATGTGCTTCGGAAGTTCGCCGGCCTGAACGAGCGCACTTGCCTGAACCAGAAGCCCGTGGTCAAGCCCGGGCAGAAGGTCGCCAAGGGGCAGATTCTCGCCGATGGTCCGAGCACGAAGATGGGCGAACTGGCCATCGGCAAGAACGTGATGGTCGGGTTCAATACCTACGACGGCTCGAACTTCGAGGACGCGATCGTCATCAACGAGAAGATCGTGAAGGACGACGTGTTCACGAGCATCCACATCGACGCGTTCGACGTGGAAATCCGCGAGACCAAACTGGGCCGCGAGGAGTTCACGCGCGACATCCCGAACGTCAGCGAGAAGATGCTCCGCAACCTGGACGACCAGGGCATCATCCGTCTGGGCGCCCGTGTCGGCCCGGGGGACATCCTGGTCGGCAAGGTGAGCCCCAAGAGCAAGAGCGAACTGACCCCGGAGGAGAAACTCCTGCACGCGATCTTCGGACGCGCCGGCGAGGACGTGAAGAACGACTCTCTGGAGGTTCCCGCGGGCGTCGAGGGCATCGTGATCGGCGCCAAGCGATTCAGCCGCCGCATGCACCTGACGGCCGACCAGAAGAAGCGTCTGCAGGCCGACATCGACGCCTACGGCAAGGAGATGGACGCGAGCGCTGTGGCCCTGTTCAAACAGATGGTCAACGCGATCAACGACATCATCGGCACGCCGATGGTCGACCCCAGCACCCGCCAGAAGGTCGGCGCCAGCGACATCGCGGACGTCATCCTCGAGCAGATCCAGAACTTCGACCTGAAGTGGATCAAGGGCTCGAAGGAGGCCCGCGAGGCGGCCGAGGTGACGTACCGGCAGTTCTGGCCGCGAATCGAGGCCAACCGCAAGGAGAAGGAACGCAAGATCGGCCACATGAAGCGCGGCGACGAACTGCCGAGCGGCGTGCTGGAGATGGTCAAGGTCTATGTGGCGACCAAGCGTCAGTTGTCGGTCGGCGACAAGATGGCGGGCCGCCACGGCAACAAGGGTGTGATCGCTCGGATCGTGCCCGAGGAGGACATGCCGTTCATGGAGGACGGCACGTCGGTGGACATCCTGCTCAACCCGCTGGGCGTGCCCAGCCGCATGAACGTCGGGCAGATTCTGGAGACGCACCTTGGCTGGGCGGCGCACGTGCTGGGCTTCCAGGCGGTGACGCCGGTGTTCGACGGCGGCTCCGAGGACGAGGTCCACAAGGCCGTTGAAGAGGCCAACGAGCACGTCGCCCGCAAACTCGAGAACTACGAGAAGACCGGCACGTGGCCGCACCCGCGAGAACTGCTCGCGCGGATGCCCCGCGGCGGCAAGATCCAGTTGTTCGACGGCCGCACGGGCGAGCCGTTCACGCAGCGGACGACGGTGGGCTTCATGTACATCCTGAAACTGCACCACCTCGTGGACGACAAGATCCACGCCCGCGCGACGGGCCCCTACTCGCTCATCACGCAGCAGCCCCTGGGCGGCAAGGCCCGCACGGGCGGCCAGCGTTTCGGCGAGATGGAAGTGTGGGCGCTTGAGGCGTACGGCGCATCCTACATCCTGCAGGAACTGCTCACCGTCAAGAGCGACGACGTCGAGGGCCGCACGAAGATCTACGAGAGCATGGTCAAGGGCACGAACAAACTCGAGGCGGGCATGCCCGTCGCCTTTGACGTGCTGTGCAACGAGATCAAGGGCCTGGGCATGAACATCACGCTCGAGAAGACCACGACCGACGGCGGCAGCCTGCTGTGACCGGCCCCGGCCGATCGTCAGCCGACCACGACCGCAGCGTTTGCTGAATCCCGACACGCCCGCACCGGGCCACCAACCCCGGCCCCTGGGAGCGACCACCGTGATGACCGAGAACGTGTACGACCGGATCAATGACTACAGCGCCGTCAAGATCACTCTTGCGTCGCCCAACGACATCCGCTCATGGTCCTACGGCGAGGTGAAGAAGCCGGAGACGATCAACTACCGCACGTACCGGCCGGAGAAGGACGGCCTGTTCTGCGAGCGGATCTTCGGGCCCGAGCGCGACTACGAGTGCGCCTGCGGCAAGTACAAGGGCACGAAGTACAAGGGCATCATCTGCGACCGCTGCGGCGTCAAGGTGACGCACTCGCGCGTGCGCCGCAAGCGCATGGGCCACATCAACCTCGCCGCGCCGATCGTGCACATCTGGTTCTTCAAGGCCATGCCCAGCCGGCTGGGCAACCTGCTGGCGATGAAGACCAGCGACATGGAGAAGGTGATCTACTTCCAGGATTACGTGGTCGTCGACCCGGGCGACACGGAACTGACCTTCAAGCAGGTGCTGACCGAGGACGAGTTCCGCACCGCTTATGAGAAGTACGGCAACGCCTTCAAGGCGAGCATGGGCGCCGATGCCGTGCGCGACCTGCTGGAGCGGACAGACCTCGACAAACTCGCCGCCGAACTCCGCGAGGACCTGAAGAACACCCGCAGCAAGCAGAAGATCAAGGATCTGGCCAAGCGGCTGAAGATCGTCGAGCAGATCCGCGGCAGCGAGAACGACCCGACGTGGCTGGTGATGGACGTGATCCCGGTGATCCCGCCCGATCTGCGCCCGCTGGTCCTGCTGGAAAGCGGCAACTTCGCCACCAGCGACCTCAACGACCTGTACCGGCGCATTATCAACCGCAACAACCGGTTGAAGAAACTGATGGACCTCAACGCGCCCGAGGTCATCATCCGCAACGAGAAGCGGATGCTCCAGCAGGCGGTCGATGCGCTCTTCGACAACAACCGCTGCCGCCGGCCGGTGCTGGGCTCGTCCAACCGCCCGCTCAAGTCGCTGACCGACATGATCAAGGGCAAGCAGGGCCGCTTCCGCGAGAACCTGCTGGGCAAGCGTGTCGACTACTCGGCGCGCTCGGTGATCGTCGTCGGTCCGGAACTGAAACTCTGGCAGTGCGGCCTGCCGAAGAAGATCGCGCTGGAACTCTACCAGCCGTTCATCATCCGCAAGTTGAAGGAGCACGGGCTGGCCGACACCATCAAGAGCGCCAAGCGCATGCTCGAGCGGCGCGATGCCGAGGTGTGGGACATCCTCGAAGAGGTGATCTACCAGCACCCGGTGCTGCTCAACCGCGCGCCCACGCTGCACCGCATGGGCATCCAGGCATTCGAGCCGGTGCTGGTGGAGGGCAACGCCATCCGCCTGCACCCCTTGGTGTGCACGGGCTTCAACGCCGACTTCGACGGCGACCAGATGGCCGTACACCTGCCTCTCTCCGTCGAGGCGCAGGCCGAGGCGCACGTGCTGATGATGAGCGTGCACAACATCTTCGGCCCGGCCAACGGCAAGCCGATGATCTCGCCCTCGCAGGACATCGTGATGGGTGTGTACTTCATCACGGTCATGCCGCCCGACGACCGCCCCGAGAGCGGACTCAAGCGGTTCAAGGACCGCGCCGAGGCCCTGCTGGCCTATGACCAGGGCAAGATCGGCATCCACGAGAAGATCATGGTCCGCCTCGAGGGCTTCACCGAGATCGTCGAGGCCCAGGCCGATGCGCCCAAGCCGATCGCGCCGGGCAGCCGCGTTCCGACCACCGCGGGCCGCCTGCTGTTCTCTGAGATTCTCGAGCCGGGGATGCCGTTCTACAACTGCGCCCTGGGCAAGAAGGGCTGCGCCCGCGTGATCGACGACTGCTACGCCTACCGCGGCCGTCCCGACACGATCGACATCCTCGACCGTCTGAAGGAAATCGGGTTCAAGCAGTCCACGCTCGCCGGGCTGTCGTTCGGCGTGACGGACCTGCGCGTGCCGGCTGAGAAGCAGAAACTAATCGACGAGTCGCAGAAGAAGGTCGACCGCGTCGAGAAGAACTACGAGCGCGGCCTGATCACCGAACGCGAGCGCTACAACCAGTTGCTGGACATCTGGTCGCACTGCCGCGAGGAGGTGACCAAGAAACTCGTCGAGACGCTGAAGAACGACCGTCGCGACGAGAACGGCAACGAGGTTTCGATCGAGGCGAAGGCGGGCACGACGTACCTGAACCCGGTCTATCTGATGTCCGACTCTGGCGCCCGCGGCAACGTCAGCCAGTTGATGCAGTTGGCGGGGATGCGCGGCCTGATGGCCAAGCCCAGCGGCGAGATCATCGAGACGCCGATCCGCGCGAACTTCCGCGAGGGTCTGCACATCCTCGAGTATTTCTCGTCGACGCACGGCGCGCGCAAGGGCTTGGCCGACACCGCGCTCAAGACGGCGGACTCGGGCTACCTCACCCGCAAGTTGTGCGACGTAGCGCAGTCGGTGATCATCTCCGAGCACGACTGCGGCTCCAAGCGCGGCATCGTGAAGCGAGCGACGTACAAGGGCGAGAAGGTCGATGTGCCCCTGCGCGAGCAGATCATCGGCCGCGTCGCCCGCAACAACGTCGTCAACCCGATGACCGACGAGGTGATCGTCCGCGAGAACGAGATGATCACGGCGGAGGCCGCCAAGAAGATCGAGGAACTCGGGATCGACTCGGTCATGGTGCGTTCGCCGCTGACCAGCGAGAGCCGCACGGGTTGCTCGGTGCTCGACTATGGCATGGACATGTCCACCGGCAAACTGGTGGAGCCGGGCATGGCGGTGGGCATCATCGCGGCCCAGTCGATCGGTGAGCCGGGCACGCAGTTGACGATGCGCACGTTCCACACGGGCGGCATCGGCAGCCGCGAGATCGTCAACAGCGAGATCCGCTGTTCGACGGGCGGCACGGTGGAACTGCGCGACTGCAACCAGGTGCCGGGCAAGGACGACGACGGCACGGAAGTGCTTGTCGCCCTCAAGCGAAGCGGCGAGATCGCCGTGATGGACGCCAAGGGGCGCGAACTCGAGAAGCACAAGGTCCCGTACGGCGCGTACATCCTCGTGCAGCCGGGCGAGGAAGTGAAGCGCGGCCAGCAACTGGTGAAGTGGGACCCGCACCGCCTGCCCATCCTGGCCGAGAAGGAGGGCACGGTCCGGTACGTCGACATCGAGGTCGGCGAGACGGTGCGCGAGGAGGATGCGGGCCAGGGCCGCAAGGCGCTGGTGATGATCGAGCACAAGGGCGAGAAGCACCCGCAGATCACCATCGTGGACGATGCCGGCAACATCCTCGACTTCCACTACCTGCCCGCCAAGGCCCGCATCGAAGTCGACGACGGCGCGACCATCAAGGCCGGGCAGATGCTCGCGCGTCAGCCGCGGTCGGCGGCGGGCTCGCAGGACATCGTCGGCGGTCTGCCGCGTGTGACGGAGATCTTCGAGGCCCGCAAGCCCAAGGACCCGGCCGTGATGGCCGAGATCTCGGGCCGCGTCGAGATCCACTCCGACAAGCGCAAGGGCAAGATGACCATCCGCGTGATCTCCGACTCGGGGATCGAGAAGGACCACCACGTCCCGACCGACAAGCACCTGCTCGTGCACGCGGGCGACTATGTGCAGGCGGGCGATGCGCTCACCGAAGGGCCGCTGGTCCCGCACGACATCCTGCGCATCAAGGGCGAAGAAGCCCTGTGGATCTACATGCTCGACGAGGTGCAGAACGTCTACCGCGCGCAGGGCGTGGCCATCAACGACAAGCACATCGAGGTCATCGTCGGACAGATGCTCCGCAAGGTGCGTGTCGAGAACCCCGGCGATACCGACCTGCTTCCGCACGACGTGGTGGACAAGTTCGAGTTCCGCCGCCGGAACGCCGAGATCGGCGAGATGGTTCGCGTGACCGAGTCCGGCGGCACGGACCTCCCGGCCGACGCGCTGGTGAGCAAGGCCGAGTTCAAGGAGGCCAACGCCAAGGCCGAGGCCGCCGGCAGGGACGCGGCCAAGGCCAAGAAGGCCCGGCCCGCGACCGGCCGCACGCTGCTGCTGGGCATCACCAAGGCCTCGCTGCAGAGCGAGTCCTTCCTCTCGGGCGCATCGTTCCAGGAGACGACCAAGGTGCTCACCGAGGCCTCGCTCCGCGGCGCGATGGACGACCTCATCGGCCTCAAGGAGAACGTGCTGCTGGGTCACCTCATCCCCGCGGGCACGGGCTTCAAGGCCTATCAGGCCATCCGGCCCAAACTGCTCGGCCTGCCCGCCGGCGGCGATGCGGACGAGGAGGTGCGCATGATCGCCGAGGCGGCCCGCGCCGCCGAGGCATTGGGCGCCAACCGCAACGAGTCGCTGGGCGTGCCCAAGGTCGAGATCGCCGTGGGCGAGCCGACGGCCAACGCCACCAAGTGATCGGGGCGCGACAACTCAACTGACCCCTCAAGGGGCCGCCTGTCCGGGCGGCCCTTTTTCGTCGGGCGGCGTGCCCGCGCGGCCGCGCGACATCACATCCGCGGCATCCTCCGGCGAGAGTACCGCGAACGCCGTGGCGCCGGTCTCGAGCATGAGTCGGACATACGGCTCGCACGTTCCGCAGCCGGTGCAGCACCCCGACCAGGCGCGGAGCGCTTCAAAGTCCATGTCCATGGCGCTCGCGAGCCGTCGCAGATCGGCGAACTCCAGTTGCATGCACACGCAGCGTGTGACGGGCAGTTCCAAGCGCGGGCTCCATCAATCGGGGTCGAACAGGCTGTTGTCATCGGCCGCGCCGAACCAGCCGATCGCCGCATCGCGCGGATCGCCGGGATAGAACCCGCTGGCCTGCGAGAAGGTCAACCGCTCGGGCGCGATGTGCCCGTCAAGCCACGCGACACTCGCCGTGCCGGTCGTGCCGCGCCGAACACCGTGGCGGAAGTGCGTGCTCGGGTCGGGCCGGATGCCGGGGAACTCGGGCCAGAAGCGAGGCTCAAGGAAGGAATACTCCACAACGCCCGCCGCGGCGGGGCTCGCCGCATCGCGCAGCGCACTGTCGGCAAAGCCGCAGGTTCGCGCTGGATCGATGAAACGCGCCCGCGGCATGCCGGCGCGATCGGTCACCAGCGCCCATTCACCGCTCACGGCGCGTGCCCGCACCGCGCCGACAAACGCCGTGTTGTAGCCGTATCCGCCGCCGCCGCGCTCAAACCCAGCGCCCGCGGCATCAAGTAGCGTCAGCGCGGGTGCGAAGGAGGGACACGCGCGGACGCCGCGGCCGGATTCGCCGGGCGCATCGAGATACCCGCTCAGCGGCCCGCCCGATCCGGAGAACCGCGCGCCGGGAGATTCTCGCGAGCCGAACCAGCGAGTGAGGTTGGCTTGCCGGTCCGGCATGCCGGGCGCGTACGCATCGCCGAAATCGGTCGCGTAGAGGTCGTTGGCGATGAGCAACTGCCGGAGGTTGGAGAGGCACGCCGCGGCACGTGCCGACTCGCGCGAGGAGGCGAGCGAGGGGAGCAGCAGGCTCAGCAACAGCGCGATCACGCCAACGACGACCAGCACCTCGATGAGCGTGATGGCGCGAGCGCTGCGGGATCTGTGCCGCGGGGTCGTCATGCCGAGAACCACAGCGCGAGGAACGCGAAGATGTCGCCGACAGTCAGGCCCGGCAGGCCATCGACGTCGGCCCGAAGGTCCGCGGCGAACCACGCCGCGAGGAAAGAGAAGATGTCGGACACGGTGACCGCTCCGTCGCGGTCGAAGTCGGCGGGATGAAAGGCGGGGCGGACAATCGCGACCGCATCGATCTCGGCCGACCACTCACCGACCGGGCCGAGCAGCGCGTGCACGGGGTTGGTGATGCGCACGAAGTCGATGCGATCGAGGTTCGCGGGCGCGCCCGTCGCCGCATCGACCGCCCACGCGATGTCGATCGCATCGCCGCCTCCGGATCCCGGCGAGATACCAACCGTGAGCGGATCATCGGGCACGGTGTAGAAGTCCTCGGGTGCGAGCGTTGGATCATCGACGAGGTTGTTGCCCGTCAGGTCGCCGAGCAGGAGCGTGGGCGTGTGATCGGCATAGCCCCAGACGCCCTCGGTCTCGGCGGCGGATCCGTTGGGGTTCACCAGCACCGGCGCGATGCCGAACATGGAAACGGGCAGTTGGTGCGTGGTCGTCTGCCAGGTGTGCAGCGGCGGGAACGCGGGCGTGCCGGGCGGCAGCCACGAGACCTGCGCGGGGCCGTGTGTCGGGTCGGCGGTGTCGTTGTCCCAGGTCATCGTGAACAGGCTCGCCGCGAAGGGCTCGGCCAGGTGCGAGCCGGGGATCAGGTACCAGGCATCATCGGCCAGGCCGTTGTGGTTGTCATCGCGCGAAACTTCGATGATCGCGCACTCGGCAAAGCGGCGGCTGGGGTCGCCAAGAACATAACTTGCGTTACCGAAGATGATGATGTCGAGTCCCATCGGATTGCGCGGGTCGTCGAGGATCGGTCGGTCGAAGCCGAGCGTGATGGAACCCCCGAAGCCGCCGAGGGTTACGACGCCGGAGTTGTCCGGGCTGATCGTCCCCCCGCCGGTCGGTGGTCCGAGCGCGCGGGAGGGATTGTTGTATTGCGGCTGGTTGACGAACTGCCCCGGCGCGGGCGCGTAGTGTACAACGCGCGTGGCGAACCACGAGTCGCCGGCGCTCGCAGCGGCCGCCGACGAAAGACACACGGCCGCCGCGGCGGCCATGAGGGGTTGCAGGTGGGGCCCGCTCATTCGCGCCGCCTCCTGCGCGCGGCCACGAACACGCCGCCGACCGCGATGGCCGCTCCCGCGCCCGGCGCGGGCACGGCGTAGCGGTAGGCCGTGTTGTCGGCGAACACGAGCACTTCCTCCGTGAAATCGTTGAACGCGATGCCGTAGAACGCGAACGATCCCGCGGGAGAGAGCCGCAGTTCGGCGCTGTCGGGCGCGGGCCCGCCGCCCAGCAGCGCGGCCGCGATCGCGTCCGCATCGATCACCGCGGCGTAGCCGAAGTCGTTGGAGCCCGCGAAGAAGTCGCCGCCGCCTGCGAGCAGGTTGCCCAGCGCATCGAAGCGCACCGGTGAGGCGCTGAGCGCATCGGCGACGAGCGTGCCGGTGAGGAAATCGACGGGCGCGCCCGCCGCGGCGAGCGCGGCGAGGTCGAACGCGCGGACGTTGCCGGTCGGCGCGCCGCCATCGGACGTGTTGAAGCCGTCGCCGATGAACACGCGGCCGGCGCGAACTGCCACGCCGCCGCTTCCGCCCGCGCCGATGTCCACCACTTGCGTGGCGCCGAGCGCATTGGAATCCACGCGCCACACGCCGGGGCCGGAGCCGAATCCGGAGATGTACAAGGTCGAATCGTCGGCCCACGCGCCATCAAAGTTGGGCGCGGCGGCGAAGGTGGTTGCCGTCGTGCTCATGGGCGAGAGCGCGGCGAGATCGACAAAGTGCACGCGGTTGGCCGCGCCGTTATCGCCGATGGCCAAACGCGAGCCGCCCGGGCTCACGGCGACAAACGAGGCCCCGAAACTGCCGAACGGGCCGTCGAAAATCGGGCCGACAGACCCGGCGAGCGTGTACGAGCCCGCGTTGACAGCATCCTGCACCAGCACCCGGCCATCGGACGCTACGCCGATCAGCCGTCCATCGGGCAGCACATCGACGGCCACGGGGTTGAAGTCGCCCTGTGCGCCCGTCGGCAGCGCATAGGAGCCGACGGGTTGATAGGGGGGCAGCGCGGCGTGCGCATCGCACGAGAGCACGCCGAACACGGGAACAACCGCCGCGACCAGCGCGGCACGAACAACTGAACGGAACTTCATGGGTTCTCGCCTCTCCTGCACACTCCGAATCGCGCGGAGCGGCTCCCGGACCTTGAAGGCCTTCGCGTCGGGGAGGGTGTTTGAAGCGCCGGCAGGGCGAGCACTCAAACTGCCGGGGTGGACCGCCGCGGGGAACAGCGCGGCGAAACACGGCCGGCGCCCCAAGTCGCGAGGGCGGGCACGAAACACGGCCCAGGGCAGGTCTTCCGGCTTCGGGGTGCCACTGACTTTCAAGTCAGTGGAGTCGGGCCCGGCCTTCCCATTCCCGCATCGCGAGAACAGTGGCAGTTTCGAGCCCGCGCAACCCCGTTACGGCGGCGCGTCCGCGGCGGAATCGGGGGTTGTTCGTACAACCCGCCTCACCGCACTTCCCTTTTCAGCCCGCCCCGCCCGGCACCAGGCCGGACGAGGAGGGCACCATGGGCAGGGGCAGAATAGCAAGTGGGGCGGGGGTGTCAAGACCCTCGACCGCCTCAGGGGGTATGGAACCGCCGCTACGCGGCTTGCGAACCGAAGGTCGGTCGCGTTCGCGACTTTGCGCGGGAGACTCGTCCCGCGGGCAGGTGTTGTTCAACAGTCCAGCATCGCAGGAATGCCCATGAGCACGAATCGGTGCATCATCGCGCTTGCTCTTTCGCTCGCTAGCGGCCAGTCAGTGGCCGAGGCCTCCATCAGTTTTCTGCCGGTCAGTGCACCGGGCGATTACTTCTACGCGACCTCTCTTAGCGCCGATGGCCGTGTTGTCACTGGGCGGCGCGGCGGTGACTCTCAAGCGATTGCGGAGATCTGGACGGAACAGAGCGGGCTCGTCTCCACGGGTCTCGTGGTGCGATATCCACCAAACTACTACCGGCGCGACGTGTTTGTAAGCCCTGACGCCCAAGTGCTAGGGGGTCGCGGGCAAACCGGCCACGCATTCCGTTGGACGACGGACGCCGGGACTCAGCCTTTGAGTGCGGGCCAGTATTGGAGTGTGAGCGTCGCGTCCAACTTTGATGGGAGCGCGCTTCTTGGGTGGAACGTTGAAGGGGGTGCGTTCTACTGGACCGAGTCGTCAGGCACCGTCTCGATCGGTCGGCCCGCTGAACTTCCATTGGGCAGCGCGCCGCACGCGTTTGGCCTTTCGTACGATGGGCAGACCGCGGCCTTGGTTGTGCCGCAGATGTCAAACGAACGCGGGATCGTCCATTGGTGGTCTCCTGCGACGGGATACCGATCAACTGGCGTGACAACCTGGGCAAGTTATCCAAACGGATACACGATGGCAATCAGTGGCGACGGGTCAGCCATCGCATGTACGCAGCGGTCATCGCCCAATGTTGTGGGGCCTGTGGTGCTGGTTCGTGAGGGTGAGCCGACTCATCTGATCGGATTGCTTGACGGAGACAACTGGGCGGAGGCATGGGCGACAAGCTATGACGGCACGGTTGTCGTCGGCAACTCATGGTCCCTCCAGGGACAGGCAAGACCATTCCTCTGGCGAGAAGACCTCGGGATTGTGGACTTGAACGTCTATCTCACGGACCTGGGCATCGACTTGACTGGGTGGCAACTTCTTGGAACACGCGGCATCTCGGCTGATGGCACCATCATTGTGGGGCGCGGCCGTTACCTCTTGAATGGACTGTGGCACGACCGCAGTTGGATTGCGACGATTCCAGTGCCTTCGACTGGCCTTGCCTGCGTGATCGCGTGGGCTACGCTCGGCCTGCGCCGCCAACGTCGCAGACATTCATCAGATCAACTTTAGCGAGTTTCTGATCGCGTCTTCGAGAGGAACAGCACATGAGGCATCTACGTGGCGCGGCGATTCTTGTTGCGGCGCTTCTGCACTGGCTCTTGCCGGCCGAGTCCCCAGGAGCGGTCTTCTCCGGCATCGGGTCCTATCAATCTCCTTTCTTTGCCGAAGGCATTGGTGCCGACGGTGCAACTGTGGTCGGACTTCAGTCTGTTTTCGCTGGTTACGAGGCGGGCCTGTGGTCGTCCGACACGGGTGTCGTGAGTACGGGCGTCTCGGTCAGGTACCCGACCGGCTCGTTCTCGCGGAGACTCTCCATCAGCGCGGATGGCGGCACCATCGTCGGCACGCTGCGGAACGGGGGGCCGTTCCGACTGCGGATCGGAGAATCGGTCGAGCCCATCGTGGTGCCCGGTGCCATGACTTTCACGTGGGGGATCGCGGCGAGCGGCAGTGGCGACGTCGTTGTCGGTTTCGATACCGGCGGCTTGTCCGCCTTTCGATGGACCAGCGACACCGGCCCGATCGCCTTCGGTGCACCGGAGGGAACAGTACTCGCGCGAGGGTTTGATCTCGCCGCCGATGGTCAGCGCGCGGTTGTTGCAAGCTCTATTGCAGGCTCGGGAACGTCCCGCGTGTTCCGCGTCGGCACCGATGGATCTTCGGACGACACCACGATCACAACGTGGGTCTCGCAGGGTGCGAACGCGTTGGCGATCAGCGGCGACGGCTTGAGCATCGCGGCCCCGGTGCGGACGCTGATGAACGAGCCCGGTCCGCTTGCGATCTGGCGGGAGGGGCTGGGCGTGGAGGTCGTCGGATTGCCTCCCGGAGCGCACTCGGTGGACGCCGCGGCGATGAGTTTTGATGGCCAGACAGTGGTCGGCGCTGCGTTGGGGTCGAGCGGTGTACGGGCCTACCTCTGGAGCGCCGATCTGGGGATCGTGGACCTTCAGACTCTCATCGTCGCATCCGGTGTGGACCTGAGCAACTGGCAACTTCAGCGGGCCACAGGCGTGTCGTCTGACGGGCTCACGATTGTCGGGCAGGGGCTGCATCGCGTGAACGGCGAGTGGTTTGACCAGAGTTGGATCGTGACCATCCCTTCTCCTTCCACTCTTGCTGTTGCCTCGGCGGTGTGCGGGCTGATCTCAGTTCGCCGCCGGCGCGCGAAGTGAGATGACGCCGCCGCAGGCAAGAAACCGCGCAAAGCGGTTGCGATTCTGGTGCTTGAGTGCGTGGATCAGGAAATCGACACTGTCACCCTCAGCCATGTGAACTGCGGGCGCGGCGAATCGCATCCACCATCGCCGCGGCGGCGCGGGCCCGGTGGCTCATCCGGTTCTTCTCTTCGCCGCTCAGTTCCGCGCCCGTCCGCTCGAAACCCGGCGCGACCAGGAACAGCGGGTCATACCCGAACCCGTTCGTCCCCGCCGGCACCTGCGGCGGCGTGCCGATGCGGCCTTCGAATGTGCCGCGGGAAGTGGCGAGAACTTTGCATCCGGTGGGGCATGCGTCCCGCCCGGCCCCCGCGGCGGCATTCTCTGTGCCCTTTGTGTCTCTCTCCGTGCTCTTTGTGGACCCGCTCTGGCTCGGCCCCGCCAGCACCATCACGCACACAAACCGCGCTGTGCGCCGTTCCGGCGGCACGCCTTCGAGTTCCCGCAGCACCCGCGCGTTGTTCGCGGCATCCCGCTCGGCCCTGCTCATGCCGGTCTCGCGCCCATCGGTCGAGTAGTGCGATGAGATCACGCCCGGCCGCGGCGTGCCATCGGCCCGCGCGAGCGCATCGATCTCGATGCCGGAGTCATCGGCGAGGCACGCGCGGCCGGTCTGCGCGGCGTAGGACAGCGCCTTGATGGTCGCGTTGGCCTCGAAGGTCGTGCCGGTTTCTTCGGGCTCGCGCAGGCCGTCGCTTGGGAGCGATTCGCGCGGCAGATCGTTGAGGCCGATGACCGAGATTCCCGCCGCGGCGAAAATGGCGCGCAACTCCGCGACCTTATGCGGGTTGGCGGTGGCGAGGACGATGGGCTGCACGAGGAGAGCGTAGGAGGACGGGTCCCGGGTCTCGGGTCTCGGGTCTCGGGTTCCGAGACGATTGATGAGCCAGCGCAAGGTAAACGGTGGCGCGCACGTCGTCACACGCGGCATCGGACCCCGAGCCCCGGAACCCGGACCCCGATCCCCTGCACGCATCGCCCACATCCCGCATCGCCGCATACCATGCCGCATGTCTTCTGATCCGATCCGCGCTCTGGGCCTGACCGATGACCCGCGATTTGTCGCGCCCGAGAAACTGGGCGGCAAGTCGGCAGGTGTGCACGACGGGGTGGCCATCACCGAGAACCCGGCGACCGGCGAAGTACTCGGCGGTGTTCGGCTGGATGGCTCCGCCGCGCTCGACCGCGCGATCAACGAGTCCATCGAGGCCTTCAAGAAGTGGCGCGAGGTCCCGGCCCCGGCCCGCGGGCAGGTGGTCCGCGCGATCGGCGAGGAGTTCCGCCGCGTCAAGGAGCCGCTGGGCGAACTGGTCAGCCTCGAGATGGGCAAGATCCGGGCCGAGGGTCTGGGCGAGGTGCAGGAGACAATCGACATCGCCGACTACGCGGTCGGCCTGTCGCGCCAGTTGCCGGGGCAGGTGTTCCCCAGCGAGCGCGCCGGGCACCGCATGTTCGAGCAGTGGCTGCCGATCGGGCCGGTCGGGGTCATCACCGCGTTCAACTTTCCCAACGCGGTGTGGGGCTGGAACGCGATGCTCGCGGCGGTCTGCGGAGATACGACGATCTGGAAGCCCAGCCTGCTCACGCCGCTGGTGGCGATGGCGACCAACGCCGCGGCCGAGCGCGTTGCGGCGAAAATGGGCCACGCGGGGGTCTTCAAACTGGTGATCGGGACCGATGATGCCGTGGGCAAGCCGATGGTGGCCGATCGCCGTCTGCCGCTCATCTCGGCGACGGGCTCGTGCCGCATGGGGCGGGCGGTCGGGCAGGCGGTCGCCGCGCGGCTGGGCCGCTCGCTGCTGGAACTGGGCGGCAACAACGCGGTGATCGTGCATTCCGATGCCGATCAGGAACTCGCGCTGCGGTCGACGGTGTTCGGCGCGGTCGGCACCGCGGGCCAGCGCTGCACCACCACGCGCCGCCTGCTGCTGCACGAGTCGATCGCGGAGAAGTTCACCGAGCGACTGGTCGCGGCGTACAAGCAGGTGGCCACGCGCATCGGCGACCCGCTGAAGGAAGGCACGCTCATCGGGCCTCTGGCCAACGCCGCGGCGGTGGAGCAGTTCCTCGCGGCGGTGAAGGCCGCAAAGGCGCAGGGGGGCGAGGTGCTCTTCGGCGGCGAACGGGCGGCCCCCAACGGACTGAAGGGGCACTTCGTGCAGCCGACGATCATCCGCGCGCCGCGCAGCAACAAACTGCCGATCGCGATGGAGGAGACCTTTGCGCCGATCCTGTATGTGTTCACGTACAAGGACCTCGACGAGGCTATGGCGATGCACAACGGCGTCGACCAGGGCCTTTCTTCGGCGATCTTCACCGAGTCGATCCGGGCCAGCGAGCGGTTCCTCTCGCCGACGGGCTCGGGGAGCGATTGCGGCATCGCGAATGTGAACGCGGGCACGAGCGGGGCCGAGATCGGCGGGGCGTTCGGCGGCGAGAAGGACACGGGCGGCGGGCGCGAATCGGGCTCCGATTCGTGGAAGGCGTACATGCGCCGGCAGACGACGACCATCAACTTCGGCGGGAAGTTCGAACTTGCACAGGGGATTCGCTTTGAGTAGCCAACCCAGAACCGCAGACCCGCTCGCAGAGGCCGCGATCGCCGAGATCACGTCGGGCATGATCGTGGGCTTGGGCACCGGCCGGACGGCCTCGCGCGCGATCACCGCGCTGAGCGAACGCGTGCGGGATGAGAAACTGGATATCCGCTGCGTGCCGACAAGCCACGTGACCGAGACGCTGGCGCGCTCGCAGGGCCTGCCGCTGATCGACTTTGCGATGGAAGAAGAAGTGGACTACCTCTTCGATGGGGCCGACGAGGTGGACCCGATGCTGCGGATGATCAAGGGGGCGGGCGGCGCGATGACGCGCGAGCGCATCGTGGCCTATGCCGCGAAGCGCCGTGTCTACATGGTGCAGGAGGCCAAGATGGTGCACCGGCTGGGCGAGCGGGCCTCGCTGCCGGTCGCCGTGCTGGCGTTCGGCCTGGCGAGCACGCGCGCCAGCCTGCGGCGGCTCGGGCTCAACGGCGTCGTCCGTCGCACCATGGACGGGCACCTGTTCCTGACCGACAACGGCTCGCTCATCATCGATGTGACGCTGACCGAGGGCCGCAGCCTCGACGAACTCGCGGCGGAGATCAACGACATCCCCGGCGTGCTCGACCACGGCCTGTTCCTCGATGAAGCCGACGAGGTGCTGGTCGAGACGAAGGCCGGCTCGATCGAGCGGCTGCATCGCCCAATGCCCGAGTAGACCGTTCGTCGTCAGTCCATCGATACAAACGGCAGGCGCGAGAGCACGGTTTTCGCGGCGCTCGTGGTCTCGGCCGCGAGGCCCTGCGCCTCGGTGCGCATCGGCGCGGCGACGGCATCGACAAAGCGGGCCGAGCCGGCGGGCCGCAGATCGCCGAAAGCGCGGGCCAGCAGGACCGTCGGCGCTTCACCGGTTTGCGGGATCGGCGCGGCCTGGCGCGGCGCAGAGTCGGCGATCTGCGGGGCGGTCGTGTCGCTCCGCCAAAGCGATGCGCCGACGAGCAGCCCGAGCGATGCGGCGCACAGCGCGACCGCCGCGGCGGCGGCCCAGCGCCGCGCGCTGGTCGCGATGTGGGCGGATTCGGCCCGGTTGCCGGGCGTTTGCGACACGGCGCTCATCACGCGGGCGCGGAGCGACTCGGGCGCGGGCTTCCACGGCGAACTGTCGCGCGAGCGAAGAAGCGCTTCGACGCGATCGGAGGGACGGGCGTGCTTCCCCTGGGCGTTCATGTTGATGCGTCCTTTCCACCGGACTCAATCCGGGCCAGTTCCGCCGCGAGCGTGCGCCGTGCGCGGAACAGCATGACTCGAACATTCACGCGGCTCTTCCCCAGCACGCGAGCGATTTCACCGACGGCGAGGTCCTCGGCGTAGCGGAGCCAGACGGCCGATCGCTGCTCGGGCGGGAGCACGCGGTCGGCCGCGGACCAGAGCGCGACGGCCAGCGGGTCGGGTCCATCCGCCGGTGCGCTGTTGCGAGGGTCCGCGGGTTCGACGGCCGGCGGGCCCACCTCCGGCAGGCGACGCGTCCGCGCATGCGTCGCGGCCAGGCGCGTGCCGATGGTGTAGAGCCACGTCGAGAACCGCATGCCGGGCCGGTAGGTGTGCAGTTTGGTCCACGCGCGGATGAACGTCTCCTGCGCCAGGTCCTCGGCATCGGCTTCGGTGCGGGCGCGCCGACGGAGAAAGTTGAACAGGCGCGTCGCGTAGCGGCTCACGAGCAACGAGTAGGCGTCGGCATTGCCTTCGCGCGCTGCCGCGGCGAGTTCCTCATCGGTCGGGATGCGCAGCACGCCGGCCAGAGGCGCGACATTGCACGCGCGGCCGCCGGGGCCCGCGGGAGATGCCGACGAGGCTGGAACAACGAGCCGGCTCAGGGCGCATTCTCCTTGGAGGCGCCGGCCGCGTTGGCCTTCTCGCGCGCCCTGATGGTCGAGTCAATCGCCTCGACGACCTGCTTGGCTGCGAAGCGAATGCCGACCTTGAGTTGGCGATCTTGCGGCTCGACGCGGATCGCCGCGAGCACGCCGCTGACGGGCGCGAGGTCGGCATTGTTCTTGGTGATCATCCGGCCCAGGGCGAGCAGCCCCTGCGCCACCTGCGACATGTTCTGGGCGTCCTCGGCGCTGGCGGTGTGGAACTGCGCATCGCCGTAGACCTCGCCGCCTCGCTCGCCGACATCCAGTTGCACGCCGCCGACCTGGCCGAGCAGCGCGCTGGCGTTGGGGTCGGGGTTATCGCGGATGTTGCGTGGCAACTCAGCGGCGCGGATGAAGAGGATCGAGCCGGAGTTGGGGTCTCCCGCCAGCGGCGAGCCGGCGCCGACACGCGCGAGGCTCGAACGGTCGCCCGATGCGACCTTGACCGCGTCGGTCACGGTGCGCCAGTCGTCGGACATGAACACGACGCGCGCATCGGGCGCTTCGCCCGATCGCGCGTGCCAGTACTGCGTCTTGCCCTTGTCGTCGAAGGCGATCAGCGAGTGCCCGTCAACCGTCATGGTGCGCGTCGCCGGATCGGCCCGGAGCATGTCCATCAACTGCTCGACGGCCGACGTCGTGCTCGCGACCACGACCGCGTTCTCCGGGTCGTCGTCGGTGTCGTAGATGGTGACGCTCTTGATGTCCTTGAACGGGTCGATGCCCAGGGCGCGAAGGCCGTCCATCCCGTCGAGCCCCAGACGGCTGCGATTCGTGACCACGTACTGGCCAAGCGTCGAGTTCACCGCCGCCTCGGCGTCGACGTGGACGTACCACGTCGCGTTCGCTGCGATCCAGTTCTTGTTCACCGGACCGGCCGCGGCCGCGCCGCAGACCGCCACGCCCGCGACTGCCGCGAAGATCGTGCTGCCCGGAGTCCGACGCGATGTGGCCATGGCTTTGCTCCCGCTTTGGTTCGCCCGCACGCCCGTGTCTGTTCTACGCGCATCGGCACCGGTCTGGTTACGCGGCCGGCCGGGGCGGCGGCTGCGGCGGCCGCCGAAAGGCCGCGATGGGGATGGTCTTGCCAGCCCGTGTCGGCCGCGCGGGCTTCCGTGCCGGCTTCTGAGGCGCGGATTCCCGGGGCGCGGGGCGGGAGTCGGGCTCGCACTCGCCGCAGGTGCCGCGGAGCAGAACATCCTGCTGGCGTATGCGCGGGGCGGGTCGGAGTGGGGGTCGCTGGTCCCTGGGTTTGAGCACGATCTCGGTGTCGTCCATGCACTCCACCTTCCCGCAACTCTCGCACAGAAAGTGCGGGTGGCCAGCCTTGTCGGCGTCATGCGTGGGGATTACCGCCGCGGCGGCGGGGTGGGCGCAGTTCTCGGACGGTCCGCAGTCGCACGACTTGGCGGCGATGGGCACGTGGGCCGCGTGGTCGCCGGCGAGGCCGAATCGAAAGACCCGGTCGCCGGGGTCGACCTTGTGGGCGATCCCCGCGTCGACCAGCGCGTTCAGGGTGCGGTAGACGGTGACGCGATCGGGCTTGCTGCCGCGGCCGGGGCTCTTCCCGCCGCGAGCCCTTGCCAGCCCGTCGATGATCTGATCGGCTGTGAGCGCCGCATGGGCCTGGCACAGCGAACGAAGCACCCCGAGCCGCACCGGCGTCACTCGGAGGCCCGCAGCGCGCAACAGCGCGCCGTGGTCGTGGTCGTGCTGGGTGGGATGGGGCGGAGGGGGCATCGCACTCAATTATGGCCGCGCCACTGGGCTCAGCACATCGTCATGCCGCCATCCACCACAATTGTCTGGCCGGTCAGGTATCCGGCATCATCGGACGACACGTACGCCACCGCCGCGGCGATGTCCTCCGGCATGCCCAACCGCTTCACCGCGATCATGTCGCTGATCTTGGTCTTGATCTCGTCGGGGAGGTTCTCGGTCATGTCGGTCGCGACGTACCCTGGCGCGACCACGTTGCACGTGATGCCCTTGGAACCCAGTTCCCGCGCGATCGTCTTGCTGAGGCCGAGCAAGCCCGACTTGGCCGCGGCGTAGTTGGCCTGCCCGGCGTTGCCGACCACGCCCGATGTGCTGGCGATGTTGATGATGCGGCCGAAGCGGTTCTTCATCATCGGGCGCGCCGCGGCACGGATGGCGACAAACGCGGACTTGAGATCGACGTTGATCACCTCGTCCCACTCGGCATCGCTCATGCGGAGCACGAGGTTGTCGCGCGTGATGCCTGCGTTGTTCACGAGAATGTCGAGCCGGCCCTGCTCGGCCACGACCTCGTCGATCGACTTGGCCAGCGCAGCGGCATCGCCCACGTCAACGGCCTTGAATGAGGCCGAACCGCCCTGCGCGCGGATCTGTTCGGCCAGGTCGGACAGCGGGCCGGCTGTCCGGCTGGCCAGCACGACGTGGCGTCCATCTCGGGCAAGGCGAAGCGAGATCGCCCTGCCGATGCCGCGGCTTGCGCCGGTGACGAAGGCCACGCGGCGTGGCTCCTGGGGAGTGCTCATTCGTTGTCTCCGACGGCGGTCAGGATCCGCCGGGAATGTTCACGGGTCCCGATGGCGTGTTCTTGCGACCGGGCTCGCGGCCGGGTTCAGAGGACGGGCTGCCGGGATCGGATGAGCCGGGCGAGTCTGCGCCCGGAAGCACGCCCGGAAGGTCGGCGAACAGGTCGTCGAACAGCGCGCCGGCGTTCATGGTTGTGTACTGGAATCCCAACAGGCCGATGCCGTCCCATGCCGAAGCGCGCGGGCGCTCGCCCTCGGCCGCCGGCGCGTTCGAGAAGGTCCAGTCGTCGCCGATCTGCGATGCGCCCCAGCCGAGCAGGTACGCGCCGCGCGCATCCTGCACGGCGATGAGCACGCCGTGCGTCGCCGCGCCGCCGGCAAGCGCGGACAGGTCGAGCGCGGGCATCTCGGGCATCGCTTCGGCCACCTTGGCCATCTCTTCCTGAAGTTTTTGCACGAACTCGTCGGGCTTGAGGCTCGAGTACTGCTCGTACTTCTTGCGGGCCTCCTCGATCTGCTCGGGAGTGACCTGCCCGGCCATCTGCTTGGAGATGTACTCGAAGATGCCCTCGCCGCCCCCGGCATCGAGTCCCTGGCGGATGACTTCGAGCATCTGCGACATCGCGCCGCTCATGCCTGCGGCCATGCCGCCGGAAATCGCGCCGCCGTCGTAGGAGCCGGCGTAGACGATGCGCACGGCCTCGATGGGCTGGGTTGAATCGGCCCACGAGCCCTCCTCGACCAGCGACACCAAATGTGAGCCCGCTCTCGCATCCAGCATGCCTTGCAGTTTCCCATCGTCGCCGCGGGCGATGGCATCCGCGAGGTTGATCATCGCACGCGCGAACGGCTCGTCGTAGGTCACGATGTTGTCGGCGAACTGAACGCGTGGGTCGGCCTTCATTTCCTGAAGGAGGTCGCTCAGCGACACTTCGGTGGGCGCGGGCGGCGGCGGGACATACTCGGGCTCAGGCTCGGGCGGAGGCGGGGGCTTGGGGCACCCGGTCATCATCGCCAGCGAGAGCAGCGCCGACGCGCCCGCCGTCAGCCGGCCGGCGTTCCGACCGACCACTGCCCAGTTCTCACGTCGCGGTTGGTTCGTCATGGGTTTCCACCTTGATTGACTTGTCGATCCGGCGCATCAGGCCCATCAGCGTCTTGCCCGGGGCCAGTTCGTGCCACGCGCCGCGGACATTCGCGGCCAGCCAGCGGCATCCCTCGTCCCACCGGACCGGCATGGTCAACTGCTCGACCAGCCGGGCACGGATCGTGTCTTCAATGGTACGCCCCGAGTCCGGGTCGGTTTCGTGACCCCGGCCCGTCACGTTCGAAGCCACGGGGCAGGCCGGGGCTCTCATCGGCGTGCAGGCGAGTGCGGCGGCCAGTCTCGCCGCGGCGGGCTCCATCAGCGGCGAGTGGAACGCCCCGGCCACGGGCAGCGGCGCGGCCCGCAGGCCGTGCTGTCCGGAGACCTCCACTGCACGTCTGCACGCTTCAATCGACCCGCTGATGACCACCTGACCGGGCGCATTGAAGTTCGCCGCGACCAGCACATCGGCCCCACGGGCCAGATTGCAGACCTCGTTCGCCTGCGCCTCGTCGGCGCCGATCAGGGCCACCATGCCCGAGCCGGGCGAGCCATCGACCGCCTTGATCGCGTCCGCGGCATCCTGCATGGCCCTGCCGCGAAGCGCGACAAGTTCGAGCCCGGAGGCGAAATCGAACACGCCGGCAAGGTGAAGGGCGGTGTACTCGCCGAGTGAGAGCCCGGCGGTCGCGGCGAGCCCGGCTTCGGTCGCGCCCGATCCGGCTCCCCAGGACGCCAGCAGGCCGCGCCAGCAAGCCACCGAACAGACGTAGATCGCCGGTTGTGAGGCATCGGTCTGGTTCAGCCGCTCGGCAGGCCCCTCAAAGCACAAAGTGGAGAGGGGAACGCCGAGGCGGTCGCCCAGGATGCGATCGGCCTCGAGAAACACCGCGCGAGCCTCGGGCGAGGCTTCGAACCAAGCCTTGCCCATGCCGACAACCTGAGCACCCTGACCGGGGCAGAGCATGATGCGTGCTTCCATAGGGGGCAGTCTACCCGATCGGCGGCGGGCCATTCAAACGGCTTCGCATTGACCGCGCGGCGAGCGCAGCCATAAATGTGCATGGCGACCAACAACGGCTCTCGTGCTTCTCGTGGGTCCACTTCCAAGTCCTCGCGTCCGGCCGCCGGGGGCGGCGTCGCGAAGGGCGGCGATCCTGCCGCGGGCAAGATCATCGGCGACGGCATCACGTTCGACGACGTGCTGTTGCTGCCGCGCTACAGCGACGTGATGCCCTCGCAGGCCGACACGTCAACGCGTCTGACGCCGCGCATCCGTCTGAACATCCCGCTGGTCTCGGCGCCCATGGACACTGTAACGGAGTCGGCGCTGGCGATTGCGCTGGCGCAGGAGGGAGGGGTGGGCGTGATCCACCGCAACCTGCCGATTGAGGCGCAGGCACGCGAGGTGAGCAAGGTCAAGCGGTCGGCCAACGGGGTGATCCTCGATCCGATCACGGTGGGCCCGAACGACACCGTCGGCCATGCCCGCCAACTGATGCGCGAGCACAACGTGTCGGGTTTCCCGGTGACGGAGGACGGCTCCGACGAGTTGCGCTCGCACGGGCGGGTGGTCGGCATCCTGACCAAGCGCGACCTGAAGTTCGTCGAGGACCTGAACACCCCGGTGCGCGGCGTGATGACGTCGTCCGGGCTGGTGACCGCCGCGCCCGGCACGACGCTCGAAGAGGCCGAGCGCATTCTCAACCGCAACAAAGTCGAGAAACTGATCCTGGTCGACAAGAAGGGCCGGCTCGCGGGGATGATCACCCAGCGCGACATCGACCGCCTCAGCCAGTTCCCGAAAGCGAACCTTGATGCACGCGGGCGTCTGCGCTGCGGCGCGGCGTGCGGCGTTGATCAATACGACCGCGTCGAGGCGCTCATCGCCGCGGAAGCGGATTTTGTTGTCGTCGATACCTCGCACGGGCACTCCGAGAACGTGCTCCGCACTGTGCGGACGATCAAGAAGAAGCACGATGTCGAGGTGATCGCGGGCAATGTGGCGACGGCGGAGGGTGCCCAGGCGCTGGTGCGGGCCGGGGCCGACGCCATCAAGGCCGGGATCGGGCCGGGCTCGATCTGCACAACGCGCGTTGTCACCGGTGTCGGCGTGCCGCAACTCACGGCGATCTTCAACTCCCTCCGCGGCGTGAAGGCCGCGGGGCGCGACATCGCCGTCATCGCCGATGGCGGCATCCGCATGTCGGGCGACATTGCCAAGGCGATCGCGGCGGGCGCATCGTGCGTGATGCTCGGCTCGCTGTTCGCGGGGCTCGATGAATCGCCGGGAGAGAGCGTGATCTTCGAGGGCCGGCGCTACAAGTCGTATCGCGGCATGGGCTCGGCGGGTGCGATGGAGGCCGGCAGCGCGGACCGCTACGGCCAGCACAAACAGGGTGGCACCGCTTCTGGTGGCACCGCTGGTGGCACCGCTCTCCAGAGCGGTGCAAACGACAGGTTCCGCAAGTTCGTCCCGGAGGGCGTGGAGGGCCTTGTGCCCTATCGCGGGTCGCTGGCCGAGTTTGTGTACCAGTTGGTGGGCGGGCTGCGGGCCAGCATGGGGTACTGCGGGTGCGGGACGATCGACGAGTTCCGAAAGCACGCCCGCTTTGTCCGGGTCACCGGGGCCAGCGTCATCGAGAGCCACCCCCACGACATCCGGATCACGAAGGAAGCGCCGAACTACTCGCACGAGGCGCTGGAGAGTCGGAACCGGTAGGAGTCAGTCCCAGTCCCGGCCGCGTACGCCGCGCACAGTGTGCATACCAACGAACAGATCGACCTGATGAAACGTTATGCCGGGCGGGCTCGGTATCATCTCGCCAATCTGAAGGCCCGGCAGAAACCGTCGAGCGGATCTGCTGGCGGCGTGCCCATCGGCGGCCGCAGTCGGAACGCCAGCGGTCAGCGTCCGCGGGTCGGGCACAAGGTTGTCGGGGGGAACCAGGCGACTCATGAACGGCTGAATAGAAAGTATGGTGGACTTGCTTGAGGCAAAAGTCGCGTCCGACTGCTTCGGCGAACGCAGTTGCGCGGAACCAGCAAGTCGCGTCTCGGCCGACCAGAAGTCCGGGGCCGCAAGGAGGGTGCAAGACATGACGAACGCGTATCGATGTTCAACGGAGCCCGATCGCGCATCGTGAAAAATCTCGGGGTTCTGATTGGCGTAGTACTGATCAAGAAGGCCCACGTGCCATGAGCCGTGAAGGGCGAAGTAGGAGGGAAGGACGAGCGACTCGCCTGCCGCAAACAACTCATATGGCGGCAACGCAGCATCCACGGGTGCTGGGAACTGGTCCTTCCAATCGGAACCGTATGTGGCGAGCACAGCACCATGTTGCTGAAGACGGCCGAGTGTCAACACAAGGCGAGACCGGTCCTTGGCCGATGACAATCCGGCGATCGTCAGGGCGATCAATACAGCAGTAATGGTAATGATGACCAGCGTCTCCACCAAGGTGAACGCCTTTGCTGCGCGAACATCATGGGCGGCGGCACGATCATGGGGAGGCGGCCTTCGGCGCTGCGGCTCCGGGGTCAGGAGCATGGTGATGTGGCCGAGCATCAGGAGCACCAGCAGCAGGACTGCCTTGCCAAGCAACCAGCGGCCCTCGGACATGAACGCCAGGTGATTCATGAACACGCCGTAGCAGTTGCAGGTCGGCACTCTGCCTGCGGCGAGGTGAACGAAGATCAGGGCGATCACGGATGCGAGCAGTCCTATCACGACTCGCTCGCACGTGAGTCGCCAAACTCCGGCGAACCAGAGCATCGCCGCGGTCGCTTCAACCGTAGGAACGCCAAACCACCCAACATCGATTACCCAGTCCGGCAATCGCTCCCAAGTGAAGAGAGACGTTCTGAACGAGGAGAGATCAAGGAGTTTGCCTGCACCGCCAAGCCCGACAACAAGCATCGCCGTGGCAACCAGCGTGAACGCCGTGCACCGACAAAGCCGAAGCCCGCATCGCTCAGGCTTGATCATGGGGCATTTCGAATCGACGCCCATCGTCCTGCTCGCTTCAGGGAGTGACGCAACTGCCGAACACGATGGCATCGTGGCAATACGCCTCGGTCGTGCCGCCGGGCAGACACTCAAGGCCGTTCGGATTGCAGAGTTTGATGGTGATCGTGCATCGGCATTGCTCGGGTCCCGATTGCGACGTGTCCAAGTGCTGCCCGGTATGGACGTTGACAGCGGCCTGGACGTCACAGGACCCGGTTGACGTGGAGTGACACGTGTACTTGAAATCGAAGCCGCCGGAGGAATAGGGACATTGAGAAACCCATCCGGTGCAACACGACCATGGAATGAGCACATAGCAGTTGTAGAGCGTCGCCACGGCGGTGGCGATCGGGATCATCAGGCTCAACGTGATTCCAGCGATCGTGCAGCGATACGACATCATACAGTGCCTCCTGTTATTCGCAGCCCGACCCGGCGGCAGATGAGCAGCGATGCAATCACGCTGATTGCACCGAGCACAGTCCACCCCAGGAGTCGTCGACGGTCAGGTGCTGGTGAAGTGCCGTGCCCGCGAAGCGTTCTCGATTCCGCGATCGTCCCCGCATCTGGATCGAGCCGCTCGTCCCTGCCCGCCGGATAATCGAGTCGCCGTGATAGTCGGACAACGCCTCGGAAGGTGTCGACGGCTCCACTCGTCGGTACATCGAGTGCGATCCGGACATCGGTTGCCGACAGCGCACGGACATCGACACTTGTGTATCGACGCTCCATGCGGTTCAGCCCGTCGAAGAACTGAATGTCGGTGGCCACCCAGATGTCGGCATCAGGAGAGTGTGTCCAGCCGTAAAACCTCACGCGATCGCCCCGATGGCCTGGGACTCGTGGCCGCGCGTATTCAAGTTGCTCGACGAAGCCGCGTTTGTGCTCCTCTGACCAGCGCCCTGTAATCGTCATTTCGCCGGCACGACCGGCCTCCGTTGGCAGAAAGAACTCCGCCACCCAGCGATCCCCGTCCACCTGAACAGCCTGCATGCGCACGCCGAGCGCGCTGTTGGCTCCAAGCGAACCAAACAGAATACGATCAATCGCTGGACGGAACGTCAGTTCCTCTGCCTTCGGATCCTGATCGACCACACCTCCCGCTTCGACGTCGCGCGCCCGAAAGAGCTTCAGCGTCCCGTTGCCGCGTTGCCACGATTGGCCGCTCGGGTCATACACCGTGTCCGACACCAGTTGTCCAGGATACTCAAGCCCGAAGCGCCAGCGGCCACGTGAATCTGACAACCAGAACATGTGCACGCTCTGCTTGCCGTCCCTGATCTGCCGCTCGGCATTGTCAAGAAGAACACGTTTGGGATGGTACGGCTTGCCTGCCACTTCCGCTCGCAGCGAAGTGAGTTCGTCCGGGGTCAACGTGTTGTAATCTTCCTGGGTCCACTGAACTACGAGCGACGGAGGAACATCAAACCTCGCTGCCCGCTTGGCCTCCGAGGCAAGCCAAGCCCGCACCTGCTCATCCGTCGGGTCCAGAGCGGCCGCTATCGTCGCCGGGCCAACAGTGCAAGCAGTTAGGACAAGTGTGTGAATCACACCGAGACCTTCCATCATGAAAGCAAGAATAACAGGGGGGGGGGGGGGGGCAAGTCAACATCGTACCTGAGTTCTCCACAAGCAGGCTGGCCTGCCTGCTGGGGTCGGGCCGACGTCCCCCGCTCGATGGCGACCAACGAGCGGTCTGCGGGCGATGGTCTGTGTGGATATGCTGTGCTGGCCGCTGCGGCTCGGTTTCGCACCCCTGTTTCCCGCCTGAGGGCAAGAGATCAAGGAGCGCTTCATGTTGCGCACGAGTAACCCCGTCCTGAACGAGCGTGTCTTTGCCCCTTCTACGGCCTACGAGCGCTTCGCCGAGGGGAGCAGTTCGCACATGACGCTCAACGGCGCGGTCACGGCCACCGCGATCCTGCTGGGCCTGTGTGCCGCGGCGGGCGTGGGGGTGTGGGGGCTGGCCGCGGCGAACCCCGGGCTGGCTTTGCCCGCGCTCCTGGGCGGATTGCTTCTGACCTGTGTGCTCACGCTGGTGTGCACGTTCAAGCCGACGGCCTCGCCGTATCTGGCGGTGCCCATCGCCCTGGCGCAGGGCGCGTTTGCGGGCGGGGCATCGGTGTTCTGGTCCAACTACGCGGCGGGGTTCAAGAGCGGCGCGATCGCAAGCCTCGGGCCGGGTTTGGTCATTCAGGCTCTGCTTCTGACGGTCGGAATCGCCGGCGCGCTGCTGTTCGCCTATGCGACGCGGATCATCAAACCGACCGAGAACTTCAAACTCGGCGTCTTCGCCGCCACCGTGGGCATCGGCATCGTGGCCATCCTGTCCCTGGTTCTCAACCTCGTTGGGGTGCAGGTGCCGTACATCTGGGGCAACGGCCCGCTGGGCATCGCGTTCGCGGGGTTCATCGTGGTGATCGCCGCATTGAACCTCGTGCTCGATTTCGACTTCATCGAGCAGGGCGCGGAGCAGCGGCTGCCCAAGCACATGGAGTGGCTGGGGGCGATCGGTCTGTTGATCACGCTGGTCTGGCTGTATGTTTCGATCCTGCGGCTGCTGGCGAAGTTGCAGAGTCGCGATTGATCGCCGCGGGCCGCACAAGGATGTGACCGATGCGCAAGCCCTTTGTCGGCGGCAACTGGAAGATGAACCTCGACGGCGCGGCGGCCCGCACGCTTGCCGACGATGTGGCCCGCGCCGTCGCGGCGGACAAACTCGACCGGGCCTGCGACGTCGCCATCTTCCCGCCCTTTGTCTACCTCCCGCATGTCTTCAATGTGCTGCGCGACCGTTCTTCCAGTGTGATGCTCGGCGCGCAGGACTTCTGGCCCGAGCCAAACGGCGCGTTCACCGGCGAGGTCTCGCTGGCACAACTCAAGGACTGCGGCGTTCAGGTCGTGCTCGCCGGGCATTCCGAGCGCCGCCACGTCATCGGCGAAGGCGACGAACTCATCAACCGCAAGACACGTGCAGCGCTCGCGGCGGGGTTCGCCGTCATCCTGTGCATCGGCGAGAAACTCGACGAGCGTGCGGCGGGGAAGACCGACGAAGTGAACCAGCGGCAGTTGCGCGCCGGGCTTGCCGGGGTTCCAATCGAGCATGCCGCGAGATTGACCATCGCGTATGAACCGGTCTGGGCGATCGGCACGGGGAAGAATGCAACGCCCGCGGATGCGCAGGCCGCACAGGCGAAGGTGCGCTCGGAACTCGGTTCGATCTTCTCGCCCGAGGCGGCATCCCGCATCCGCATCCAGTATGGCGGGTCCATGAAGGCCGGCAACGCCGCGGAAACGCTTGCACAGAACGACGTGGACGGCGGGCTGATCGGCGGCGCCTCGTTGAAGGCCGACGAGTTTGTGGCCATCGTGAGCGCGGCCGCGGCGGCCCCGCGGGGCCGATAAGTCCGTAGGGAAGGGCCTTGGAACGAGGGCTTGCGGGGGGTTCAGGCCCGTGGGCTTTGTGCGTTGGCGGTCCTAGACTTGGGACTCTCCCAAGGATGCCTCCCCCATGTTGACTCTGGCCCAACTCAGCGGCGTGGTGATCGGCCTGATGGTCGTCGGGTTCTTCTTTCTGTGCCTGGTCATGATCCTGACGGTGCTGATCCAGAAGCCCCAGGGCGGCGGTCTGTCCGGCGCGTTCGGGTCGGGCGCTGGATCGGGTCAGACGGCGTTCGGCGCGCGAACCGGCGATGCCCTGACGGTCGCGACGATCAGCATCTTCGTGCTGTACATTCTGGCCGCGATCGGCCTGAACTATGTGGTCCGGCCGACCATGGCCGCGCCGCCCGGCCCCGAGGCGAGGCCGACGGGCCAGCCCGCGCCCGATGCGCCGGTCACGGGTTCGACGTCGGTGGACATGGTGCCGGTGCAGCCAGCGCCGACCGTGGCTCCGACGCCCGCGCCGGACGTAACTCCGGCCCAGCCTCCCTCAGAAGAGCCGTCCGATCCGGGGTCAGTTGAGCCGGGATCGACCGAGCCAGGCGCGGCCGAGCCCGCGGCCGGTGAGCCCGATCCGGGATGAGGCCGGGGGCCTGATCACTCATCGCCGCAGCCCAGGAGCCGAGTTTGATTCGAAGCATGACCGGGTTTGGCGAGGCCTCGCGCCAGGTGGGCACCGCCCACTACTTTGTCGAGGTCCGTTCGCTCAACAGCAAGTACTTCAAGGCGATGATCCGCCTGCCCGAGGACCTCCAGCCTCTGGAGGCCGAACTCGAGAACCTGCTGCGCCACAATCTCTCGCGCGGGTCGGTGTTCCTGACGGCCAAGCATTCGGACACATCGGGGGGCGCGGCGCACACGATCAACCAGGCTGCGCTGTCGAACTACGTCCAGCAGTTGTCGTCGATCTCTGGCAGCGGCAAGGTGAATCTCGATCTTGGCGCGCTGGTCGCGCTGCCGGGCGTTCTGCAGCCGCCGGCCGATGAGGAGAAGCGGTTGGCCGAGGCGCGGGCCGTTCTCACCGAGATCACGGGCCGGGCGTGCGAGGGCGTCCTGGCGATGCGGCTGCGCGAGGGCGAGATTGTCCGGGCCGACCTGATCGCCAATCGCGATGTGATCGCCGACCGCCTGCGACTGGTCATGCAGCGTGCACCGATGGTGATGGCCGAGTATGAGAAGCGGCTCAAGTCTCGCATCGCGGCGATGATCGCCGAACTGGGCGTCACCGTCGAGGCCGTGGACGTGGTCCGCGAGATCGGAATCGCCGCGGAGCGGGCCGACACGTCGGAGGAGATCAGCCGGCTGACGGCGCACATCGATCATTTCACGCAACTGCTCTCGGGGCCCGATCCGCGCCCCGTCGGCCGCACGCTGGACTTCCTGACGCAGGAGATGCTGCGCGAAGCGAACACGATCGCCAGCAAGTGCCAGGACGCGGAGATCTCGCGCTGGACGGTCGAGATCAAGGGCGCGATCGACCGCATCAAGGAGCAGGTGCAGAACGTCGAATGACCGCGGAGGCCTCGCGTGTCCGACGATCGAGCACGCTTTTCAACGGGTGAACTCGCGGTCGTGTGTTCGCGCTACGACCTCGGGCAGGTGCGGTCGGCCCGCCCGTTCGCGGCCGGTTCGCGCGCGAGCCCCAAGGCCCTGCTGCTGACCGAACGCGGCGCGTTCATCGTCAAGCGCCGTGCCGCTCCGCCGCCCGGCGCAGCGCGGGTGGACCACCTGCACCGCATCGCCGCATCGCACGAGGTGGTCCTGCACCTGGCCGCGCGGGGCGTCCCGGTCCCGCGACTGCTGGGCACGCGCGACGACCACAACACCATGCTCCAACTGAGCGAGCACGTCTACGAGGTGTACGCGTTCGTCGAGGGCCGCGCCTACGACCGTTCGACCGCCGCGGCCGCGGCATCGGGCGGTCTGCTTGCACGCTGCCACAACGCAATGCGGACGTGCGCGCTGTCGTGGACCCCGCGGCGCCGGTCGTTTCACGCGCACCCGCACCTGCCGCAGATTCTCCGCGCGCTGCCCGAGACGCTCGGCAGCCCGGAACTGGCCGAAGTCGCCTCGGACCTTGCCGAGCGGTACGAGCGCGCCTCCCGGGCCGCGACCGATTGCGGGGTCGATGCGATCGAGCAGGTCGTGCATGGTGACTGGCACCCGGGCAACCTGGTCTTCGCGGCCGACAACTCGGTCGCCGTCGTGCTGGACTTTGACGCCGTCAGCCTGGCCCCGGTGCTGGCCGACACCGCCAACGGCGCACTGCAGTTCGCCCTTCGGCGGCGGACCCTGGAGAACCCGGCGCCGAATCGCGCGCCCTTCGCCGTCGACTTTGATCCCGCATTGTTCCGGGCTTTCTGGGGCGGATACCGCGAAGCGGACCCCAAGATGTCAAGCCGGTTCGCATGGTCTGCCGTGTCGCACCTGTGCGCCCAGGCAATCATCGCCGAGGTCGCGTTGCCGATCGCCGCGACGGGTCGGTTCGGTCGTTATTCAGGGACCGGGGTGCTCCGGCTGGCTCGCCGGACCGCCGCATGGATGGAAAGCCATGCCCAGACCCTTGCCCGCTGGGCCACCAACCCGTAGAGTGGCGGTAGAACATCGGGGGATGTCCGACCCTTTGGCGGTCGGACCATCGCGGTGGAGGCACGGAGCGGAGACGGCGATGAACCTTCCGCGGATGACCAACCGGGTGATGGCCGCGGCATGGCTGGCCGGAGCGGTCGTAGCCGGAGCGGCCGGGCTTGTGCATGCCCAGACCGAGCCCGCGGCAGCGGTCGAGCCATCGGCGGGCGGCCTTCTGGATTCGCTGATTGCCGATCTGAGTTCGCCCGACTTCGAAACGCGCCAGCGTGCCAGCGACCGCCTGTCGCTCGATGCGGGCATCACGTTCGCGGATCTGGAGCGCGTGCTGAAGTCGCAGCGCTTGCCGATCGAAGCGCACGCGCGACTGCTGACGGCGGCGCGGGAGCGATTCCGGTTTTCACCGCGGGGCGCGATGGGCGTTGGGTTCAACCTGCGCTTCCTGCAGAGCCGGATTGTGATCGATCGCACCTATCCGCCGTTCCCGTGTCACCGGATTCTGGAGCCGGGCGATCTGATCGTCGAGGCCGACGGCGTTCGGCTGCACGGCCCGACGGCTCAGCCGATGATCCAGGGGTTGATCGTGGCGAGAGACCCGGGCACGGTGATGCGATTGGTTGTCCGAAGGGGCGCGGAGCGGCTCGAACTCGACGTGCCGCTGGGCCGCTTTGCCGACCTTGAGAACAGCAACCTTGACGAGTTGCGGCTCGCCCGCGCGTGGCGGACGCGCTCTCGCGACTACCTCTTGCCCGAGGACGAGGCGATCGTCACTCCGCTGCATCCCGCGGCGTGGCCCGGGCCGACCACCGCTCTGCAGTTGCGCCAGCAGGAACTGATCCGGATGCGCATGCAGCAGCAGGCGCTGCCGGTGCAGTTGACGGCCGGGGGTGAGTCGGGCGATGCGCGGTACATCGGCGACAGCAAGTCGTACGCTGCGCAGGTTCGAATCTTCAACGGTCAGCGACTGAACCAGTTCGGCGGCAACGCGCAGGCCGCGCAGATGCTGATCGACTTTGACAACATCAACCCCGGCGCGACGCCGGCTGCCGCCGATGACCTTCGCACCATCGACAACGAGATGCTGCAACTGCTCAACGCCCTTGACCGGGCGCGGGCCGACGCCGGTCGGGCGCGTCCGGGGTCGGCCGAGGCACGCATGGCCGCGGAACGCGCCGAGGCCGTCGAGCACCAGCAGCGCGTGCTCACGCGTCTGCGTCAGGCGATCATCGCCGAGCAGACCGAGGTCGAGGCCGAATCCGAGCGGAAGGCCGGGGCATCGGCCACCGTACCCGGTCAGGATTGAGTCAGCCGATTGACCGTCTCGTCAACCGCGGCGCGCGCCCGGTCGGTGCAGGCGTTGCCGCGGTCGCGCTCTGCAAGCGCGAGCGCGCGTCGGGCCCGCTCCACTGCACGGGCGCGGAAAGCCGCGTCCGTGCCGAGCAGGTCGCACAGGTTGTCGTACTGATCCGCGAGTTTGACGAGCCGGGCCCGCCAGTCTGCGTTGGCGAGTTGTGCGTCGTACTCCGCCTCGCGCTGCGCCTCGGGCAGGGCCATGTTCTTGGTGAGCGCGGCGACACAATCCGCCACGGCCGGCCCGAAGCGATCCATGATCTCGTCGTAGTCCACGCCCGTGTCTTCGATCACGTCGTGCAGCAACGCCGCGGCGAGACACACGGGGTCGTCGCAGTTGAACACGTGACGTACGGTGAGCGCAACGCGGAACGCGTGCGCGGCGTAGGGCGTCACGCCGTCGCGGCGGGTCTGGTGCCGGTGCGCGGCCGCGGCGAACGAGGCGGCACGTTGCCAGAGGTCGGTGTCGCGCATGCCGCTCCGCTCACGAGTCCCACACGCCGCCATCGGCGTGGAGCACTCGGCACTTGCCGGGACCGAACCCGTGCTCGTCGAAGATGCACACCTCATTCTCGGAGCCGCCGAGCAGCGCCGACGGCGGGATGTACAGCCGCGTCTGCGGGCCAACGGCCTTGCCCGCGCCGGTGGCTGTCCAGTAGCGACCGATGTGGTGCTTGTTCACGAACACCTGGCCCTTGGAGAGCCCGGCGCAGTCGAACAGCAGCCCGTGCGGCGCTGCGCCCTCCTCGGGCGATGGCGCGGCGAACGACGACTTCCACCAGGCGGGCAGCCCATCGGACTTGCCGCGACCGGCGGGCACGCCGCCGCGCATCAACTCGAACGCGTCGGTCCCCGGCCGCTCCCACCGCGCATAGGCCCACTCGCCCTTGGCGGTGAAGCAATCGATGCAGTCGTAGATGCGCACCTTCGCGCCCAGTTCGTCGGCGTGTTCGCGGGTCGCGTGCGAGAGCGCGATCTGGATCTCGTTGTTGCCGCGGTTGAGCGCGGGCAGGTCGAGGAAGACCATGCCCCCTCCCGCTCCCGCGCCGCTGGTCTGGAAGTAGTGGAACGGCCGGCCGTTGACGATCAGCAGGCCCGACACGGCGGCGGCGGGGCCTTCGAGTTCGGGGATATGCACGACCAGCGGCGTCTTGCTGCGGTGGGGCACGGTCCAGGTCAGGCGCGCGGGGTCGGTCACATCGTCTTCCTGAACGCGCCACAGCGGCGCGCGGAAGGTCAGCAGGTTGACCGGGTCCGAGGCGACGATCTTCGGCTTGCCGACGCGGACCTCCTTGGCTTCCCACGCGTGCCCGTACAAACCCGTCTGCTCGCCAAGGTCCGACCCGCCCGCGACGCGGCCGAGATTCTCCGCCAGAGCCACAAGCGTGTGCCGGCCCTTCTTGAGCGAGAGTGTGGCAGCACTGGTCGCGCCGGGCCCGATGCCCGCCACCCCCGCGGACTCGCCGTCCATGTACAGGTGCAGGCGGTGGGCCGAATGCGGGAAGATGACCTTGGACTTGCGCGGCGAGTTGGCGGACATGCTGAACCGGTACCACCCATAGCCGTACGGCGCGCCGAGCGAGACCAGGTCCGCCGGCTTTTCGATCGCCGCGAATCGAGGCCCCGAGCCGTCGGCGTAGTTGCGCTGCTTCGCGCACGACCACTCGCCGAGCACCAGCCGCGCGGACTTGGTCGGGCGTGCAGGGCCGTTGGCCGCATGCACCTTGTGGGTCGCGGCGTTGCCTTCGGCATCGATGAACTGATAGGCCTTGAGGTCGGGGTGCGGGATCGGCCGACCGTCGGCGTCGAATCCGGTGACGCCGATGTAGATCCCGCCGGGCGCGCCCGAGCCGTTGCCGGTCGGCGTGTCGGTCGGGTGGACCAGGTCGAGTTGGGCGTAGTTGGCGATGACGACGGCGATGCCCTCGTGCTCGATGACCGTGGGCAGGCGAGCCGAGCCGGTGGGCACCGGCGCTTCGAGTGGCGAGCCATTGATCGAGAGGTGCGCCCGCGCGCCCTCCGGCCCGGCGCACACGAAGGCGCGACCGACCAGCGCGAACGCGCTGAGATTGCAATAGTTCAGTTGCGAGCGTCCGGCCAGGCGCGTGTCCAGCAGGCACCACGCGGCGGGCTCGTCGCCCATCGGCACGGGGAGCGTCGAACCGTCCTGCAGCAGGAGCGTCGGGTCGGCCGCACGGGTCTTGCCGCGCTCGCCCCCCGCGAACAGGAACGCCACGCCGCCCTGCGCGCCCGAGCAGTGGATCACGCTGGTGCCAGTGCCCGCAGCGCCCTGTGGCAGGAGCGAGACCTGCGGAGATCGCAACTCCAAGTGCGAAAGCACGCGGGCGAAGCGCGAGGCGAACATGCACCCGCGGCGGACCTGCCGGAGACTCGCGGCCCGCGAGCCGGTTTCGCCGACCGGTGCCCCAGCGTCCGCGCTGGTCGTCAGGAACGCGTCGGCCCGCGACGGGTCGCGACCGGCCGAGAATCCATCGAACGTTCCACCCGCGAACGGCGAAAGGTTGAACTGTCCGCCCGCGGCGAGCACTTCCATGATCCGGGCCAGGATGTCCCCGCCGTCGCGTGCCGGCTCGGCCGCACGGCCCCAGGCACGCTCGGCGGCGAGGCGCAGGTCCATGACCATGCGGGGCTGATCCGAACGGACCCAGCCCAGTTGTCGGAGGTGCGACAGCAGACCGTCGTACCCGGTCCAGCCGTCGATCTCGCCCTCGACGCCCTGCCAGAGGTCGTTGGCGTTGACGATCGGCACCGCCAGGCCCGCCTCGCGGTAATAACGGTCGAGTTCTCCCAGATACCCTGCCGCCAGGCCGTCATGACCACATGTCCAACCGCTCTCATTCTGGATCAGGACAATGGGCCCGCCGCCGGCCGCCGCGGCGGCAGCACGCCGCGAGCCGGGACTGACGACCTGCAGGTCGCGCACCTGGCCCGCCAGAGCGGTGATGTATCGCGAGCACGCTTCGAGGAAGGCTTGGCTGTTGGTGCGCAGACGCACGTTGGGCGTCGTCAGCAGCCACGGCGGCAGGCCGCCAAGATCGCACCCTTGCCCCACGAACGGGCCCGGTCGGAGGATACAGTACATCCCCGCCTTGCCGACCAGTTCGACAAAATGGCGGACGTCGTTCTCGCCGGTGAAATCAAACTGTCCGGGACGGGCCTCGTGGCGAGACCAGATGACCGGCGTCTCGACGCAGTTCAACCCGGCCTCGCGTGCCTTGTGGATTCGGTCAGCCCAGCAGCAACGCGGCACACGTGCGTAGTTGATGCTCCCGCTGACGATCCAGATGCGCCGCCCGTCCAGCACAAAGGACTGCCCGTCGTAGGTGATCGAGGCCATGGGTTGTCAGATGCTCCACATTGGGCTGGTCGAGCCGCAGGACCTGTTCCCCGGTCGAGTGCGGCCCGTCGGAGCCGCGATGATCCGGCCCCCGTATTCCCAAACCATCCAAGGTTATGCAACGTGCTTGCCAGACGCCATAATTGACGGTAATCTGCATCGAAAATGCACCGATCTTCTTTGATCATGATGACATATTGCAATAATCCAGCATCTCGGGTATGCCCCACGCCGGTCTCGATTCTCGCGATTGCGGGCCTGATGGCCATTCAGGCCGGGTGCGACTCCGGCCTGCGGTCGATCGATCGTCGCACAGAAGCGCTGCTGCGCGATACCAACGCTCGGCTGGGCCGCGAAACGCGAACTCCCGAGCGGGCCTGGCCCGACCCGCCATCGCTCACCGAACGCACCGCGCTGCGCAAACAGCCGGACACCGTCAACCCCGAAGCGGACAGCCTGGTGTTCGCCGTCGCGGAGGAGTCCCGGGATGTTGCCGAGCGTCTGCGGTCGATGCAGGAGGAGGACACCAAGTCGGCCGACGCGATGGCCTTGGACCTGCCCGCTGCGCTGCGCCAGGCCCAACTGACGGCACGCGAGTTCTTGTCGGCGGAGGAGGACTACATCCTCTCGGCGATCCGTCTGCTGATCGAGCGGCACCGGTGGGAGCCGCGGCTGTTTGCCACATCGACAGTGGGCGTGGCGGGCGGGTGGGACGATGGCGCGCCGCGTTCGACCCTGAACATCGTGAACGAACTCGCGGCCCGGAAGCAACTGCCCTTCGGCGGAGAGGTCGCGGCGCGGTGGGTGTGGGAAGCGGCCGAAGATCTGCGGCGCAACGCCACCGGACGGTATGTCCAGAGTTCGCGCATCGCGGTCGATGGCACCATCCCGCTGCTGCGCGGCGCCGGCTACGCGGCGCAGGAGAGCCTGATCCAGGCCGAGCGGAACCTGGTGTATGCCGCGAGGGAGTTCGAAGACTTCCGGCGCAACCTGTTCGTGAGCATCGCCTCCGACTACTTCGGCCTTCTTCAGCAACTCGACGGCATCGAAAGCCAGGAGAAGCAACTGGAGAGTTTTGAGCAACTCGAGGCCCGCCAGAAGGCATGGTACGACGCGGGGAAACTGCCCGAGATCGACGTCAACCTCGCCGCGAACAACACGCTCAACGCCCGCGCCAGCCTCGCCAACCGGCGCGAGAGTTACGTCCTCGCGCTGGACCGCTTCAAGGTTCGGCTGGGGCTGCCGGTCCGGCAGGCCGTGGCGATCCTGCCATTCGAACTGGCGATCCCCGAGCCCGATGTCACGCTGGCCGCGGCGACGGAACTCGCCCTGGGATTCCGCCTGGACCTGCAGAACCAGCGGGACCGGCTGGACGATGCGCGGCGGCAGGTGCGGATCGCGCAGAACAACCTGCTGCCCGATCTGAACCTGGGCGCGGGCGTGACGCTCCCGACCGACGACGATGCCCGGGAAGGCGGGGTCGTGTACGAACTGGACGACCTGCGGTACAACGCGGGGATTACCTTCGGCCTGCCGCTGGATCGGGAGATCGAGCGGCTGCAGTTGCGTGCGAGCATGATCTCGCAGCAGTCGGCCGAGCGGGCGTTTGCACGCTTCCGCGACGAGGTGGTGCTCGATGTGCGTGCCCGCGTGCGCGAGATCGAGCGTGCGCGGTTCAACCTGGTGCTGGCGGAGCAGCGGGTCGACATCACCGAGCGCCGGGCCGAGGAGCAGGAGATCCGCGCCGACGAGGTTGACACCCAGGCCCGCGTCGACACCGCCAACGACCTGCTCAACGCCGAGCAGGCCCGCGACCAGGCCCGCACCGACCTGCGCAACTCCGTCCTCAACTACCTGCTCGCGACCGGGCAGTTGCGCGTTTCGAGGGACGGCTCGCTGGAAGCGCTGCCGGGGATGGCGCCGTGAGCGGGCCTACCGAAAGTCGCGTCCGGTGACCCCGCCGATGGTATGGTGCAGTGTTGGCCACCACGTGCCGTGCATCGCCCCGTGCCAGGGGCCGTCCCCGCTTATGTACCATGAACCGATCAGTTGCGTGGACGGCCGCTCCTGTGCCGCGCCATCGACGGTTGCCGCGAGAACTCGCGGTCGCACGAACTGCACCTGGTCCGGGAAGATGATGTCCGACTCGACGAGCAACGCCTTCGCCGATGGGAACAGGACTTGATCCGTCCTTGTGGGCACGCGCTGATGCGGACCCTCTCGTTCCTTGTATCGCCAGAACGCGGGCGCGGCGATGAACGTGCACGGGTACCAGTAGGCCGTGTATCCCGGCCGAACGTCCTCACGCCCCGGGGGTCTGAAGGCCTTGCTCGTATGGTCACCGGCGAAATAGCCGTCCGCGAGCGCCACATGCCACGTGAAGTGAGCGCCGAAGTACGGCACGACGAGGGCGATTTCGCGAGATGGATTGCGGACGACCGAGGCGGTTGCGTTCGGGGACGTGAAGTACGGGTAGGTATCGCGCCAGTCCGTCACGTATGAGCCGAAGATGGTCGCGTGTGATCGCAGGTTCGATGCCGACACCAGCCGGCGTGAGCGATGCCGCACATCGGCGATGGATGGCAGGAGCAGCGCCACAAGCACCGCGACCAGCGCGCAGGCCAGCAGGGACTCGATGAGCGTGAAAGCCGGAAGCGGACGATGCACAGTCATGTCGTACCCTTGCTTGCTGCTGCCGCCCGAAACCGATCGCCAAGGACCGCGAGACTTGCACCGAGGAGCAGCATGACAGCGAGCGATGCTGCGCGAATCGCGATAATCCCTCCCTCGGTTCGCGCCTCGATGACCTGTTGGAGCGCTCCCATGCACGCGCAAGAAGGACGGATGCCCAACGCAAGGTGCAGGGCGTACGCCCCAGCGAAACAGAGAAGCAGCACCGCACCCGCGAGAGCGCAGGCGATGCGCTGGCCGCCGATGAACCACCAGATCGATATCGCAAACTCGCAGGCGACGACCAGGAACGCGACCGGGAGTACCAGCGAGGTGGGCACCAGTGTCCACGTCCGGAGCGACGCGACGAACTGCGGCATGTCGGCGAACTTGGCAACGCTGGACACCCCGAGCACGAGCATTGGTACGCAAACCAACGCCGCGCCGGCTGGTGATACCGTGTTGCGGATGGCGAACATGCTCATGTCAGCACGGGTTCCCCCTGATGGCGAACGCATAGCAGTTCGCAAATGAGCTGGTACAAGGTGCGATGCATGGGACACACGCGCCCGTGACGGGGTCGCAGTGCTGCTTGCACCACCTGCACACCGCGAAGTTACTGCCGGTGCCCGGGATGTTCACCGACCCGAAGTTGTCGCGTCCCGGGGTCCCGCCGGTGACATCGGGAATGTTGATGTTTGACCCGGGGCAGATGTTGTCCCAGCATGGATTTCCGCTGCAAACTCTCTCGCGGTCTGGTTGGGCGCCAACGGAGACATGGCAGCAGGACACTGTCGTGTTGATGTAACACACAGTTACAGATGCCAGCGCCGATGTGGCGAAGAGGGCCGACGCGATGAGCATCAGCGCTGCAAGATGCGCCCGACGCTGGACCGAGTTCAACCGTGCCATGATCCGCGCTCCTTTCTCATTGGCTTGCGCTTCTGCGCAGCAAGCCCTGCCTCAGCCGCAGGAAGAACAATGTCGCCGCCAACGAGGCGGCGACAATCCAACCGGTGATCGTGATCCACTTTCGGTTTGAGTCGTGCGGGAGGGGCGGCAGCGGCTCAGCCAACGTGCCGCCGTCACCTATGGTTGTCAGTTGTCGGTGAGCGCTCCGGCGATCTTCGATGACCATGAACGTCGCTGGGCCGCGGATGACGTCCGCTCCATCCGCCGATGGGACTCTGCACAGATCTGCGAACCGGTCGCGCGTCACAAGTTCGGTGACTCCCCGCTTCCAAAGCAGGCCGGCGGCCTGACCCATCGGCACCGAATGCACCTCACTCGCCGCCCAACAGTTCAGCACGCTGTCGAGCGTCCAGCCCGAAACATGGAGCGTTCCGCCAGCCGACTTCTCCGAACCCCATCGGATGTCGATCCTCTCAATGAAGCCGCGGGCCAGGGCCGTGTCCCAGCGAGCGAAGACCCTCGCGTCGGCAATCCTTGGGCCGCCGCGGCAATCGATGACGAGTGAGTCGCCGCTCTGCTTGAGTGACCCCTTGGGGACTTCCGCACGACGCAGGGCGCCAAGCCCGCCGTCAACAAACTGGCTGTAGATGAACTCGGCCCCAACAGCGGCTGCCACGAAGTTGTACCCAGGCTCGCTTGAGTCAGGGTCAAGCAGTGCAAGACCGCGAGGTGTCAGACCCCACACGGACTGCGGAGTGATCGTCCGGTCAAAATAGTCGCCCGGCTCGGTACGAGAATGGTGATTGAAACGTAGTGAGCCACGTTCGCCGAACCAGATCGCGAACTCGCCGACCTGAAACTCGCCCATGAGACGCTTTTCCAGATCAGCCAGCACCAGCCGTTCGGGATGGTCGGGCTTCCCGGCAATGTCCCGACGTATTCGGTTGATCTCGGCCTGTGGAGGAACCCAACGGTCTTCCTGAGTCCATTTGATCGAGATCCACTCCCACTCCGGCTTTCGTCCCGCCCGCTCCCACTCAGCATCAAACCACTGTTGCGGAGACTCATACCGGCGATCAGCATCCGCTTGACCTGCGCAAGGCGGCACAGTGATCAACATCACCAGGATGGTGAGTGTTACCCGCTGCATAGTCACCAGTTTACAGGGGGGGGGGGGGGGGGGTCAAGGATTGTCTGAACTTTTTCACACTCCCTTTTTTGGCAGTTATCCTCAACCCATGTTTGCGTGATGTTTGCGTGACACAGTGATTGATCGGCGCGGCAATCTCCAAAGTGCTCCTCCGCCAGTTTCGCGAGCATCACGTGGTCCTGCCAGCGGTCATCGATCCGCAGCATCTTGCGGCCCAGACCTTCCTCGCGGAAGCCGCACTTCCGCGCGACATGCAGACTCGCCGCGTTGCTCGGAATGATGTTCGCCTGCACGCGGTGCAGGCCGAGGCCGTTCACATCGGGTGAAAATGCGTAGTCCAGCAGCGCCCGCACGCCCTCGGTCGCCAGACCGCGGCCGGTGCAATCGGCCATCACGCCCCATCCCGCGTCGCCGCACTGGAACACGCCGCGGACGATATTGTTGAGGCTGAACATCCCCGCCATGCGGCCGTCGTCGAGAAAGCCCGCGAGTCGCGCCGCGCGCCCGCTCCCGAACTCCTCGATGCCGCGGGCCAGGTTCCGCTCGAACAGCATCTCGATGGTCTGGCCCTCGGGTCTCCGCGGCGATGTCGCCCGCAGGTGCGACTCCGAGATCGTCATCGCCCGGACGTACTCGGCGCGGTCGCTCTCGCGCAGCAGTCGCAGGGTCATCCGCGCCGTGCGGAGCATCGGGGGCCCGGGCGGGTTGGTCAGATCGTTGCGCACGCCGATTCCCGCGCATCTTGCGCGGCGCGGTTCTCGATGCCCGTGACCGCATCGAGCGTTCGTGCGAAACGCGGGTGCAGTTCGTCGATCCCGCGGGCCGCGCGTTCGGCATCGCACCAGCGCGTGAACCGGACATGCTCGACCAGCCTGCCGCCCACCACGAGCCTGCACGAGGGGTGCTCGGCATCGATCGCGAACTTCAATGCTCGCATGATCGCAAGCGAGGGCGAGTTGCCCGGCGCGACCAGCGCGTCGATGCGCGACAGGCCGAGCCCCGGACGCGTCCCCTCGCGGAGCAGGCGCGGGCAGCGCGGACCGAACGCGTGCGCGATCGCCGCGTTGATGATCTCCGTCGCCAGGCCTCGCCCGGTGTCGGTCGTGCGGATCCAGAAGTTCAGTTCGGCGCGCGGCGAGAGGCCGTGCGTGATGTCGTTCAGGTTCACCGCGCCCACGATCCGGCCCGCGCGGTCCTCGGCGATGCGCCGCCAGGCCAGATCGGTCGCATCGCCCGCGCGGCACTGGTCCAGCAGCCGGTCGAACGTCTCGTCATCGCGTTCGCCGTCTCGGGCGATGGGGCAGTACTCGGTCGCGGCGTCGCGCGTCTCGCGCAGCGCGCGGATGAACTCCTCGCGGTCGCTCCACGCCAGCGGCCGGAGCGCGAGCCGCGCGGTACGAAGCACCTCGGGCGGATCGACGCGGACCGGGGCATCCGGCAGCGCACGCGCAAGTTTCGCCGCGGTCGTCAGGCGGGCGAGTTGATGGGCTCTTTGCATGGGGATCGAGGCCATCGGTGATCTCCGTTGCCCGCGTCGCGGCGGGGCAGGTCCACATCGCGCGGCATGCTCAAGCGTCGATCTGCGGGCGATTGGGGTCGAGCCAGTCGAGGTGGAAGAACCGGCCGCGCGGTTGGTCGGAGCGTTCGTAGGTGTGCGAGCCGAAGTAATCGCGTTGGGCCTGCAGCAGATTGGCGGGCAGGCGCGAGGAGCGATACGAATCGAAGTAGGAAAGCGCGGAGGCGAACGCCGGCACCGGCACGCCCTGCACCGCGGCCCGGGCGACGACGCCGCGCCAGTGCTGCTGCGCCCGGTCGATCGTCTGCGCGAAGTACTCATCGAGCAGCAGGTTGGGCAGGTCGGCCCGGCGCGCATAGGCCTCGGTGATCTTCTGCAGGAACCGCGCCCGGATGATGCACCCGCCGCGGAAGATCGACGCGATCTCGCCAAGGTTCAGTTTCCATTCGTTGGCGCGGCTTGCGGCCTGCATGAGCGCGAAGCCCTGGGCGTACGAGCAGATCTTCGAGCAGTACAGCGCATCGCGCACCGCCTCGACCCAGTTGTACTCGCCCGAGCCGACCGAGTGCGAGTGCTCGCCCACCTTCGGGCCGTGCAGCACCCTGCTCGCGGCGACGCGTTCTTCCTTCTGCGCGCTGATGTTCCGCGCAAAGACCGCCTCGGCCATCGTCGCCGCCGGGACACCCAGGTCGAGCGCGGAGTTGATCGTCCACTTGCCCGTGCCCTTCTGGCCCGCGGCGTCGAGCACGACATCGACAAACGGCTTGCCCGTTACCGGGTCCCGTTGCTTGAGAATGTCCGCGGTGATCTCGATCAGGAACGAGTCGAGATCGCCTTTGTTCCATTCGGCGAAGATCGCTGCGATCGCGCCGACATCGAGCGCGAGCACCTCGCGCAGGAAGTGGTACGCTTCGCAGATCAGTTGCATGTCGCCGTACTCGATCCCGTTGTGCACCATCTTGACATAGTGCCCCGCGCCCCCGGGGCCGATGTACGTCGTGCACGGCACAGCGCCCGGCGCAGCCACGGGCCGCCCCCGCGCCGCATCGAGATACTGCCGGCCGGTCTTGGGGTCCACCTTCGCGGCGATCCTCGTCCAGACGGGCATGATCAGTTCCCACGCCTCGCGCGTGCCACCGGGCATGAGCGATGGGCCGAACCGCGCGCCCGCCTCGCCGCCCGATACGCCCGAGCCGACGAAGAGCAGGCCGCGCTCGCCCAGCGACTTCTCGCGCCGGACGGTGTCGGTCCACTCGGCGTTGCCCCCGTCGATGATGCAGTCGCCCTTCTCCAGCAGTGGCGCGAGACCGTCAATCACCGCATCGGTGCCGGGGCCGGCCTTGACGAGTATCACAATCCGGCGGGGCCGATTGATGCTCGCGACAAAGTCCTTGAGGTCCGCCGCGGGAATGAGCGCGCCGCCGGGGCCGATGACAGCGGGGGGGTTGTCGGCGATGAACTTCTCGGTGACGGCGGCCGTGCGGTTGTAGACCGCGACCTTGAAGCCGTGGTCGGCCATGTTGAGCGCGAGGTTCGCGCCCATGACGGCAAGGCCGACCAGGCCGACATCGGCGGTGTTGGGGGCGGGCTTGGCGAAGGTGGGCGCGGCGGGCATGCTCGTGGCCTTGTTGGTCGGCACGCGGCGGAACGCCGCGGCCGCGGGTTATCGGCATTGGGAAACGACGCGCGGGATTTTGGAGGGCCGATGGCTCGCAGGCAAATGTTATCGGGCGTTGGATCTGCCTCTCAGGGCGCGCCGGCCTGCTGCAGCGACTGGATCATCGCGACCAGCGGGATGAACAGGCTGACCGTGATGATCGCGGATGCGACAAGGAGCCATGTCAGGCTCGCGAGCAGAACGGACAGCCCGAGAAGACGGTGCGCCCGCCACGCCAGGCAGAGCGACCCGGCAATGCCCAGGCCGATCACCAGGAGCAGAACCGCGCCGAGCGGCGAGGCAAGGTTCGTACCAAGGCGGATCACTTCTTGCGTCAGCAGCGGGAGCGCAACGCCGAAGTCGCGGAAGATCTCCATGAACCGCGGGGCGACAAGGGCGACAACCGCGAGGGGCGCGATGACCGCCGCCCCGGCAAGGATAGCGAAGGCGCAGACGGCAGAGGAAAGCGCTGGGGGATGCGTGACGCAGGGTGAGCGTGGCATGGCGTCCACGCCTGAAGTGTACCCGAAGGCGTGTGCCTGAACCATGCGACTGGTTGCCGATGAGGCCCCGCCTCACTCCACCGTCACGCTCTTGGCCAGGTTGCGCGGCTTGTCGACATCATGCCCGCGCAGCACCGCGGCGTGATACGCCATCAGTTGCAGCGGCACCACCGCCAGCATCGGCGAGAGCGCCTCGGGGATGTCGGGGATGTAGAGCACGTCGTGCGCGTGCCGGGCGATCTGCGTGTCGCCCTCGGTGGCGACGGCGATCACGTGTCCGCCGCGGGCCTTGACCTCCGCGATGTTGCTCATGACCTTGTCATACTGCCGGCCCTTGTTGGCGATGAACACGGCGGGCATGCCGTCGTTGATGAGCGCGATGGGCCCGTGCTTCATTTCCGCGGCGGGCATGCCCTCGGCGTGGATGTACGAGATTTCCTTGAGTTTGAGCGCGCCCTCGAGCGCGGTGGGGTAGTTGTACCCGCGCCCCAGGAAGAGCCAGTTCTCTCTCTCGACATACCTCTCGGTGACGCGGCGGATCTGCTCGTCCTGCGTGAGGATGCGCTCGATCTTGGCGGGCACGGTCTCGAGGTGACGCAGCATCTCGGCGCATTGGTCGGCCGACATCTGCCGCCGACGGGCCCACCACAAGGCCAGCAAAGTCAGCACGGCGACCTGGCCGACGAAGGCCTTGGTGCTGGCGACGCCGATCTCGGGACCGACGCGCAGGTAGACGCCCGCATCGGTCTCGCGAGCGATGGTCGAGCCGACGACGTTGATCACGCCCAGCGCCAGCGCGCCCCGCTCCTTGGCCTCCAAGAGCGCGGCGAGCGTGTCGGCCGTCTCGCCCGACTGCGATACGGCGATCGCGACGGTGCCCTCGTCGATGATCGGGTTGCGGTAGCGGAACTCGCTGGCGTACTCGGCGACGGCGCCGATCTTCGCCAGGTCCTCGAGCATGTACTCGCCGATCATCGCCGCGTGCAACGCGGTGCCCTGTCCCAGCAGGATCGCGCGCCTGGCCTTGATGAGTTCCTTGGCCAGAGTGGCCACGCCGCCGAGCACGACCTTGCCGTCCCTTGAATCGATGCGCCCGCGGAAGGTGTTGGCCAGCGCTTTGGGCTGCTCGAAGATTTCCTTCTGCATGAAGTGGGCAAAGCCGCCGAGTTCGATCTCCTCGAGTTCGATCTCGAGCTGCTGCACCTTGGGCGTCACGGGCACGTTGTGGATCGTGCTTGTGCGGAAGCCCGTCGGCGTCACCTTGACAACCTGGTAGTCTTCGAGCGTGAACGCCTGCGATGTGTGCGACACGATCGCCGATCCGTCCGACGCGATGATGAACTCCCCATCGCCCACGCCCACCATCAGCGGGCTGCCCTTGCGCGCGGCGACCAGCGTGTCGGGTTCCTTCTCGCACATCACCACGATGCCGTACGCGCCCGTCACCTCGCGAAGCGCGGCCTGAACCGCGGCCTCGAGATCGCCGTCGTACAACTCGCCGATGAGCATCGCGAGCACCTCGGTGTCGGTGTCGCTGGTGAAGGTGTGGCCCTTCTCCTGCAGATAGGTCTTGAGCGCGGCGTAGTTCTCGATGATCCCGTTGTGGATCAGGCAGATGCCGGCGCGGTCATCGGTGTGCGGGTGCGCGTTCGGATCGGTCACGCCGCCGTGCGTCGCCCAGCGCGTGTGGCACATGCCGATCGTGCCCCGGAGCCCGCCGACCTCTTCGAGTTTGTCTTCGAGGTTTGCAACGCGTCCGACCGTCTTCACCACGCGGATGCGGCCGTCCTCGATCGTTGCGATGCCCGCGGAGTCATAGCCGCGATACTCCAGCCGCTTCAGACCCTCGAGCATGAGGTGCTGGCAGTTCTTGGACCCGGTGTATGCGACGATTCCGCACATCTGAGAGGCTCCGTTTCGGCGCGCGCGACAAATCAATTATAGGAAGTTGTTCGGATCAAGGCGTGGCCGTCATGGTGGCAATCGTAAAGCCAATGGCCGCGGTTGAGCGGGAAACCGGCACGCGATGGCGACCACCGGTTTCCGGACGATCCGGGCAACTGTCGTGGGCGGCTCTGGATGTACGCCGCACCGGGGGTGCGGTTCGCGCGCGGACGATTCAAGCGAATGCCCCGGCGGTCAGGGCAGCGGGAAGGGGGCGGGGGCGGGGGGGGCTGGGGGTCACCGCTTCGAGTTGGCCAGGATCCAGTCGCGGACCAGATTCAGCACCGAGGGATCGATGGTGGTTTCAATCTGCGCATACTCCTGCACGCTGCCGGTTGTACACGGCTGGAACATGTGATTCGTGCCGGGGATCACCTTCACCGTCACGCTCTCGTTCCCCGCGGCCTGAAGCGCGGCCACGACCGGCTGCACATTCTGCGCGGGAACAACCTGCGCATCGCGCTCGCCGAAGAGCGCCAGCACCGGCACGCGCACTTTGCGCAAGTCGTCCGCCGGATCGTGCCGCAGGAACTCGGAGAACCACGGCCGATCGAGCCCGGCCATCTGCTGATTGATCATGGGCTCCATCTCCGGCGTCAACTCGTCGAGGCCCGACTGCGCGAGAACCAGCCGGATCATGCGCTCGCGCGTGATGGCGGATTCTTCGCCGCGGATGATCGATTCGAACAGCGGGCGCGCCGCCGCGGCGACTTGTTCGGCGGTGGAGTCGTCGGCGCCAGCCGCCAACATCAGCGCGCGGTTCTGCTCGATCAGCACTTCCGCGCCGCTGACGCCGGGGCCGGCGAGCATGACGATGAAGGCGACATCGTTGTTCCGCGCGGCGACCATCGGCGCGATGATCCCGCCCTCACTGTGCCCCAGGATTCCCACCGCTCCAACTTCACCGCGTCTCTTCAGGAAGCCCACCCACGCCTCGGTGTCGGTGGAGAGCATCGTCGTGGTCGCCGTGGTGTGGTCGCCCGTGCTGTCGCCGACACCGCGATCGTCATAGCGCAGCACGGCGATGCCCGCGCGAGTCAGGTGATCGGCCCAGACGGCGAAGGGCCGGTGCTCGAAGATCTCCTCATCGCGGTTCTGCGGTCCGCTGCCCGAGACGAGGATGACCGCCGGGAAGGGTCCATCGCCGGGCGGCAGCGTGAATGTGCCGGCGAGAGACACCTCGCCGTTGCTGACAGTGACCTGTTCCTCGGCGTACGGGAACGGCGGTGCCGGCTGCTGCGGCCGTTTGGCCTTGGCCAGTTCGCCGCGCGAAAGTTCAAACGGGAACGAGGCCCCGCCCTGCGAGAAGTCGCCGGCGATCCGGTCCGCGGCTTCGGGCTTTCCGCTGAAGGTGGGCTCGCCGGGAATGCCGGCAATTCGGAACGAAACTTCGTCGTCGTTGATCTCGACCGCCTCGAGTTGCAGGCCTTTGGCGCCCTGCATCGGAATGTCGATCGTTCCCGACCACGCGCCCCCCTTGAACTCCAGCAGCACCTGGATCTTCAGGTCCATTCCCGGCAGTTTGATCGACCCCGACCAGGCGCCGGCGTGCGTGGTCGCGGCGGCCGCCGCCGCGGGCGGTTGGGCCGCGGGCGTGCGGCTCTCCGCGAAAGCGGAGGATCCGCAGACAATCGAGGCGAGTGCTGCCAGAGCGCGCCATGTCATGGTTCAACCTCCCGATCAACGCCCCCGGCGGCCTCATTGGCCGAAGCGGCCTTGCGCTTTCGCGCCCCACACAGCCGATAGTAACCCGTTGGCCCTTGCGACACGCGCCGAACCCAGCGGGAACGGCGGGTCGGGATGGTCGGGCACTACCCTTGCTGTCGTTCCGCGTACGGAAGAGACCGCGTGTTCATCGTTCAGGCACACTCGTTCACGCAGCAGGCCCGCCTGGCGATCACGCTGGCGTGGGTCGCGGGATACACCAACATCGTCGCGCTGCTGACCTGCGGGCACGTCACCTCCCACGTGACGGGGACGGCCTCCGACCTGGGTAAGGGCGTGGCGACGGGCACGTGGGGGCTCGCCGCGTTCTCGCTCTGGCTGTTGGCGGCGTTCTTCATCGGCGCGGTGCTGAGCGGCATGACAACGGAGTTCGGCCGCCGCCGCAACTGGGAGTCGATCTATGTCCTGCCCATGGCGATCGAGGCGGTGCTGCTCGCGCTGTTCGGGCTGGGGGTCGAACTGCACGAGCACGGGACGATCGAGCGCGGCGCGCCGCTCTACCTCATGACCGCCGCGGCGTCGATGGCAATGGGCCTGCAGAATGCCACGATCACGCGCATCTCCAACGGGGTCGTGCGCACGACGCACGTGACCGGCGTGCTGACGGACCTTGGCCTTGAGACCGCGCAGATGCTGTTGTGGCTCAAGGACCGCGGGCGCAACTCGCCGCCCGTCCCCGCTCGCGCCCTGATTCACAGCGCACGGCATCACCCTACGGCCATGCGGTTGGTCCTCCTGCTTTCGATTGTCGCTTCGTTCGCGCTGGGCGCGGGGCTCGGCACCGCGGCGTATGAGTCCATGCCGAGGCTGGCGATGGTGCCGCCAGTTCTCTTCCTGGCGTGGATCATCTATCAGGATGTCACGCGGCCAATCGCCGAGGTCGAGCCCTCGGACCTGGTCGGCGCCGGGGGCCTGGGTCTGGACCCGAGGCTGGCGGTCTTCCATCTCCGCCGCGATGCGGCCCGGCACGGCGTCGTCCATCGCATGCCCAACCTGCTGGCGTGGGCGGACAGGCTCCACGATGCGACGGATGTGGTCGTCCTCGACCTCGAGCAGGTCAGCCGGATCGATGCCAACTCCGTGCTCGAACTCCGGGCGGTGCTGGCCCGGATGCGCGATCAGGGGCGGAGCCTGATTCTCGCCGGTCTCAGCCACGAGCAGGTGGAGCAGATCCGGGCAGCGGGCGCGGGCGATGCCCTCGACCCCCGCGAAGTCTGCCCCGACCTGGAACTGGCGATCGCCAAGGGGTTGAACATTCTGGGTGCAAAGGCGGCGCGGCACGGACCCGGCTGAGGATGCCGCCCACGTCCCGCGCTATTCTTCCGGAGTTTGCGGCTCCCGCCTTGTTTCCCCACCAGACCCGCCGCGACGCAGCGGCCCACAGGGTTCGTGCGCCGGGTGTCGGCGCGCGAACAAGGGGAATGGGCCGTACGACCGCAAGCGGGGAGAGCCGGCCGCGATGCCCAAGCGCACCGATGTCAAGACCATCCTCATCATCGGCTCCGGCCCCATCGTCATCGGACAGGGGTGCGAGTTCGATTATTCCGGCACGCAGGCGTGCAAGACCCTGCGCGCCGAGGGCTATCGCGTCGTGCTGGTGAACTCGAACCCGGCCACGATCATGACGGACCCGGAGTTTTCCGACCGCACCTACATCGAGCCCATCACCCCCGCCTCGATCCGCAAGATCATCGTCGAGCAGCAGCGCCTCGGCGACCCGATCCACGCGCTGCTCCCCACCCTCGGTGGGCAGACCGCGCTCAACGCCGCGTGCGCGCTCTTTGATAACGGCACGCTCAAGGAGTTCGGCATCGAGATGATCGGCGCTGACCGCCAGGTCATCCATCGCGCCGAGGACCGCGCGGCGTTCAAGGAGGTCGTGGAACGCTGCGGCCTGAAGATGCCCAAGTGCAAGACCGTCAAGACGCTCGATGAAGCGCAGGAGTTCCTCAAGGAGATCGGCCTGCCCGCGATCATCCGCCCGGCATTCACGCTCGGCGGAACCGGCGGCGGGATCGCTTACAACCAGCAGGAGTTCGACGAGATCGTCACCCGCGGCCTGCGCGCCAGCATGATCGGGCAGGTGCAACTCGACCAGTCGGTGCTGGGCTGGAAGGAGTACGAACTCGAAGTCGTCCGCGACAAGAAGGACAACTGCATCATCGTGTGCTCGATCGAGAACATCGACCCGATGGGCGTTCACACCGGCGACTCGGTGACGATCGCCCCCGCGCTGACGCTGACCGACAAGGAGTATCAGGCGATGCGCGATGCCGCGTTCGCCATCATGCGCGCTGTCGGCGTCGAGTGCGGCGGCTCCAACGTGCAGTTCGCGGTGAACCCGAACCCGACGCCGGGGCCCGATGGGAAGAAGCCGTTCGAGATGGTCGTCGTCGAGATGAACCCGCGTGTGTCGCGCTCCTCCGCGCTCGCTTCGAAGGCGACGGGTTTCCCGATCGCCAAGATCGCCGCGAAACTGGCCATCGGCTACACGCTCGATGAACTCCGCAACGACATCACCGGCACCACCAGCGCGTGCTTCGAGCCGGCGATCGACTACATCGTCACCAAGATCCCGCGCTGGACCTTCGAGAAGTTCCCCGAAGCCGATGAGACGCTGACCACGCAGATGAAATCGGTCGGCGAGGGAATGGCCATCGGTCGCACCTTCGCCGAGAGTTTCCAGAAGGCCATCCGCTCGATGGAGATCAAGCGGTTCGGCTTCGGGCTTGATCGCAACGATGCGTGGCTGGCGTGGAAGCGCGGCGGCGCGACCGAGGGCGCCAAACTCGCCGACAACTCCGATCTCGAGTGGCCCATCCCCGAGGAGAAACTCACGCGGAAACTGGCGGTGCCGAGCCAAGGCCGCCTGTGGTACCTGCGCTACGCCATGAAGATGGGCTGGAGCGATGAGCGCATCTTCGACCTCTGCAAGATCGATCCATTCTTCCTCGACCAGTTCCGTCGCCTCGTCGAGTTTGAAGACGTCCTCTGCTCATACAAGAGGCTCGAAGACCTGCCGCGAGAGGTCCTCTTCCGAGCCAAGCAACTCGGCTACTCCGATGCGCAGTTGGCGATGCTCTACCTGGGCACCATCACCCCCACTTCCATCCTCCAGGTCCGCGCCCACCGCAAGTCGCTCAACATTGAACCGGTTTACAAACTCGTCGACACCTGCGCGGCGGAGTTCGAAGCGGTTACGCCGTACTACTACAGCACCTACGAAACCGCCGCGGCTCTTCCCTCTTCTTCTTCACATCCCACATCCGACATCCCACATCCGACATCGGAAGACGAAATCCGCGTCACCGACAAACAGAAAGTCATCATCCTCGGCGGCGGCCCCAACCGCATCGGCCAGGGGATCGAGTTCGACTACTGCTGCGTCCACGCTTCCTTCGCCGCCAAGGAACTCGGTTTCGAGTCGGTGATGATCAACTCGAACCCGGAGACGGTCTCCACCGACTACGACACCAGCGACCTGCTCTTCTTCGAACCCCTCACGCTCGAGGATGTGCTCAATGTCGTTGAGCGACTCGGTTCGACCCCATCCGACATCCCACATCCGACATCCCACATTTCTCCCCTCGTCCGCGGCCTCATCGTCCAGTTCGGCGGCCAGACTCCGCTGAACCTTGCCAAGGGCCTCGTCGCGGCGGGCGCACCCATCATCGGCACCAGCGTCGATTCAATCGACCTCGCCGAGGACCGCGACCGGTTCGATGCGCTCCTCAACAAACTGAACCTGCACAAGCCGCCCAGCGGCATCGCCCGCTCGCTCGATCAGGCGATCGAGATCGCCGGCCGCATCGGCTACCCCGTGCTCGTCCGTCCGTCCTACGTTCTCGGCGGCCGCGGCATGGAAATCTGCCCCGATGAGAAATCCCTCCGCCACTACATGACCTCGGCGGTGAACATCTCGGAACTCGATGGCGCGCCCGTCCTCATCGACCGATTCCTCGATGATGCCACCGAAGTCGATGTCGATGTCATCGCCGACTTTCTCCCCCTCCCAGAGGGAGGGGGCCGGGGGGAGGGCGGTGCATCTGGTGGCACCGGTCTCCAGACCGGTGCAGACACAACCGGCACCGCCCTCGTCTGCGGAGTCATGGAGCACATCGAGCAGGCCGGCATCCACTCCGGCGACTCCGCCTGCGCCATCCCGCCCTGGTCGCTCGCGCCCGAGACCGTCGAAGAAGTCCGGCGCATCAGCCGCGAACTCGCCCGCGCCCTCCGCGTCCGCGGCCTCATGAACGTGCAGATGGCCATCCAGCGCGGCGGCGGCAAGGACCGCATCTACATCCTCGAAGTCAACCCCCGCGCTTCCCGCACCGCGCCCTTCGTGGGCAAGGCCACCCACGTTCCCTGGCCGCGCCTCGCCGCCAAGGTCATGATGGGCAAGTCGCTGCGCGAACTGGGCGCTGCCGAGGTCTACGAAACAGGTGCCTACGCCGTCAAGGAATCCGTCTTCCCCTTCAGCAAGTTCCCCGGCGTCGATGTCATCCTCGGCCCCGAGATGCGCTCGACCGGCGAGGTCATGGGGATCGATGCGAGTTTCCCGATCGCCTTTGCCAAGAGCCAGATGGCCGCGGGGGGCGAACTTCCCACCAGCGGCGCGGTCTTCATGTCGCTCCGCGGCAGCGACCGCGCCAAGTGCGCCGAGGCCGCGAAACTGCTGCAGCGAGCCGGGTTCTTGTTCTTTGCCACCGATGGCACGGCGGAGTTCCTTCGCACGCTGGGCATCTCGGCGCAGGTCGTGCAAAAGATCGAGACCGGCGCGCGGCCGAATGTCATCGACCTCATGGCCGATGGAAAGATTCAACTGGTCATCAACACGGCGACGCGCACCGGCTGGCAGAGCGACGAGGGACGGATCCGCGCTGCCACTGTCCGCCTCGGCGTCCCCCTCATCACCACCACTACCGGCGCGTTCGCCGCGGCCAGCGCCATCGTCGCCATGAAGAACGACGGCTGGAACGTCAAGGCGATGCAGGATCACTGCCGCGAGGCAGAGGCGTTTGAGAACTGGCAGCAGACCCTGATGGCCAAGTCTCCGCTCGCGGCGTCGGGCCCGGCGCAGCGCTGAGCGCGACACGGACCAGCGGCTCGATCGCGCGCGCCATCACCTCGCACCCGAGCGCGGTGAAGTGATCGGTGCTGTCGATCAATCCGGCGACTCCGTCGTCCGCGTCCGCCGCTGCGACAACGAACGCGGGGGTGGGGTCGAGCACGTCCACGCCATGCCGCGACCGGAGTTGCGCGGCGATGTCCGCGGCGAGGGAGGCGGCCCGCGCGTCGCCGAGTGCGCCGGCGCCGATGGGGATGAGCGCGATGGCGAACTGGGGGCCGTGATCCCGGCAGAGTTGCTGCATCTCGGCGATTCTCGGCAGGTTCCGCTCACGCGTGCCCCGGTACATCCACTCGTACCACTCGATGCTGGGCAGCACGTCGCCCTTCTTCACTCGGTAGACGGCCTTCCGCACGAACCATGGCGACTTCAACCACGGCATGTCGAACATGCGGTAGAGTCCGTTGTCGGCTCCCTCGTAGATGCTGCCGCGGAGCGCGAAGTCGTTGAAGTTCAGCAGGTAGACGACCACATGCGGGCGATAGGCGTCGAGCGTCTCGCGGAGGCGCTCGGGCATTTCGGCCAGCGCGTAGCCGGGCACGCCGGCGTTCAGAACCTTGATCGCTTCGGCGCCGGGGTCAAGAAGGACCTGGAGCGCGGCGGAAATGGTGTGCTCCTGCGAGAGGCCCGTGGCGAAGACGACCGAATCGCCGAGAACGACCACGCGGAGATGGTCGTCGAAGCGAGACTCCGAGTCCTCGCGGAACCCGAACGAGTTGATGCGGACGCGGCGCTGTTCGTGCTCGCGCTCGTAGTTGCGTCTGAGGCCGTAGGCCAGCGCGGCGCGGTCGGACCGCTGATAGTAGAACTCCGGTCGTGACATCACCTGCGCAAAGCCGCGGCGCACGACAGCCGCGTAGGCCTGGCAGGACAGTTCGAACGCGCCGGCAACGAAGAGCAGCGCGATTCCCGCGAGCGTCATCCGCCGGCGCGCGGGTGTACCCAGGAGGATGTGCCGCACTCTGGACATCGGCCGCGCTCGTGTCACACGCCTCGAGCCGTTCCGCGACGGCTCAGAACAGCGTGTAGATGAACGGGGCCGCGGCGGTGCTGCCCAGAATCACCAGAACGCCGACCATCAGCAGAACGACGATGATGGGAATCAGCCACCATTTCTTGTTGTGCTTCAGGAGGTCGATGATCTCGGTGATCAGGCCCGGCGATTCCTGCTCGGCCTGCTTGGCGAAATCGCTCTTGGTGTCGTTGCTCATGGCGGCGTTCCGTGGATGGGGATCGTTCCAGCGGCGGGGTGGGAGTGGGGTGGGGGGTGGGTGGGGGCGGCCCGCGGCGCGTCAGAACTGGCGGAAGTAGCGCGAAGACTCGGCCGGCGGGGGGCGCTTGATCCAGTACGTGGGGGCATCGGGTTGGAAGCGCCGCTCCATCGGGTCCTTGCCCAGGAGACGCATGATCAGCCCGATGGGCGTGAAGACCAGGAAGTAGACCATGCCCAGCAGGATGTGCGAGATGGTCCAACCGATGGGCAGCGCGGCGAACATCCAGCCGCGGTAGAGCGCCTTGCCGAGGGCCGGCGATGCCAGGACCGCCGCCGCGCCCAGAGCGCCTGCCAGGCCGAGCACCACCAGCAGGGACAGCGCCGCGCCGTCGAGCCGTTCGAAGCCGAGTTGGCCCCTTCGGGCGAAGAACGCCGCGCCGGATGCGCGCGTGTAGTGCTCGAACGCCCAGATGGCGAGAATGCCCAGCGGGATGCACAGGCCCATGAGTTGGGCGCGTTTCGGGAAGTCGGTGTTGAGGAGGATGCTGACGACGAAGCACGCGCCGGTGAACGCGGCGATCTTGAGCAGGGCGGTCTCGGTCGAGAGCGCGATGACGCCCATCACGACGAAGAACAGCGCCCACAGGAGCGCGAACACGCGCAGTTCCCTGGGGCTGGGGTCGATCTTGATGTCGATCATCGCCATGGGGCGTCTCCGAAAGGCAGGGCGATTCAGTTCGTCCCGCCGAGTTTCTCGCGGAAGTACTCCGCCAGTACATCGGCCACGATGCGGTTGCCGTTGATGTTGAAGTGGCAGTCGTCCCAGAAGGCCTCGGTGTTCTTGGGCACGCGCCGGTCGAGGTCGATGCAATCCACGCCCTCTTGGGCGCAGATCTCCATCAGGGTGTCGTTGATGCGACGCATCATGCGGGCCAGCGCGCCGCTGGTGAAGGTCGCGCCCTTGGCCCGCTGCCAGCAGAGCGCGTCGAGCGCGGGGTCGATGTTCTCCTCGTACATCGTCGGCTGGGTCATGAAGACCAGGTTCATGCCCCTGGCGCGGCAGGCGGCGATGATCTCGCGGAGTTTGGCGCGGTACAACTCGAGGTCGGCCTCGAAGTTCGCGGGGATGTCGTCGCGTCCCTCGGACTTGAGCAGTTCCTGCCGGTGCGTGCGCAGGTCGCTGAACCAATACCCCCGCCCATCCATGTACTGCCGTGCGTTGGAGTTGTCGTAGCCGAGTTTGATGAGCAGGTTGCGCATCACGCCGTACAGTTCAAACCTCCGCCAGTACACGCCCGTGTTGCGGAAAGGGCGCTTGAAGAAGGTCTCCTCGCGCGCGTTGGCCTGTCGCACGTGCCACGGCGCATCGGGAAGGTCCGGCCGGGCGTTGTCGCGGACGCCGCCCATGTCGTTGATCCCGCACAGGATCACGACCCAGTTGAACAGGTCCATGTGCCGATACTGCTCGATCATGATCAGGTGGTGGGCGGTGATGGAGCCGGCGGTCCCGGCGTTGCCGACGTACACCGACTTGCCGCCGGTGCCATCGATCTTCTGCATCAACAACCACGGCCACGACTCCGCGTCGTCGCTGTAGTAGTTCTCGGTCGTGCTGCCGCCGATGCAGATGATGCGAACATCCTTCTGGCGAAGTTCCTCGGCGGTGATCGGCGGGGCGCGAAGCCCCAACTGGTTGATCGACACCGCGCACCGCCCCGGCGGGTTGCCCGGCAGCCAGTCGCCGCGGTGGATGTACTGCACCCCGGGCTGGCGTGGCAGATTGGACACGAACGGAGGCTTGAGGGCGCGGAGCGTCAGTTCTCCGGCCAGCAGCACCACCGCTCCCAGCACCGTCAGCACGAGCAGCATGAGCGCCCACCGGCGACGCATGAGACACACCCCGGCCACCAGGGCGTACGCCGCGGCGGGCACGAGGAAGATCAGCCGGTCCCGCGGGTCTGTCCAGAACTGGCCGAAGGAGTCTCGCGCCGTCCAGAGCGCAAGCCCGATGTGCAGCACGACGGGCGCGGCGAGCAGCAGCAGCAGGTCCTTGCCCGCCCAGCCCGCTCGCTTCGATTTGGACGGCGAATGGTCCATGCTCGTTCCGATCAAGCACGCGGCGGCTCAGTCCAGCGCGAACTGCTTCAGATACTCCTCGTTCTTCAGTTCCCCCGCGCCCGGCTGCTCGGTCTTGAGCAACACGAAGTTTTCCAGCACCAATACATCCATGTTGGTGCCCATGAAGCAGCGGTACGCGTCCTCGGGCGTGCACACGATGGGCTCGCCGCGGACGTTGAACGACGTATTGATCACCACCGGGCAGCCCGTGCGGCGGTTGAAGGCGCTGATGAGTTTGTAGTACCGCTTGTGCCGATCGGGGTCGACGGTCTGCACGCGTGCCGAGTAGTCGACGTGCGTGATCGCCGGTACCACCGACCGCTGCAGTTTGAGTTTCTCAATCCCGAACAACCCGTCGGCCTTGCCGTTGAGGTCGATGCGCTTGGAGGGCTGCACGGGCGCCACCAGCAGCATGTAGGGGCTCTGCTCCCCCTTGCGCACCTGGAAGAACTCGTCGGCCTTGTCTTCCAGCACTGAGGGCGCGAACGGCCGGAAACTCTCCCGGAACTTGATCTTCACGTTCATCACCGTCTGCATCGCCGGGCTGCGCGGGTCCCCGATGATGCTCCGGCTCCCCAGGGCGCGCGGGCCGAACTCCATCCGGTCCTGCACCCAGCCCACCACTTTCTCCGAGTCGATCAGTTCCGCCACGCGCTCGCACAGCGCGTCTTCATCGGTGAAGTGGTGATACTTCACGCCCTTGGAGTCGAGGAACTTCCGGATCCGCTCGTCCTCGAAGCGCGGCCCGAGCAGCGAGCCCGATTGCAGGTCCCGCGGGCGCGTGCTGCGCGGGTTGTCCAGCAACTGGTGCCACGTGAACAGCGCGGTTCCCAATGCGCCGCCCGCATCGCCCGCGGCGGGCTGGACCCACACATTCTCAAATGGTCCCTCGCGCAGCAGTTTGCCGTTGGCCACGCAGTTGAGCGCGACGCCCCCGGCCAGGCACAGGTTCTTCATCCCCGTCACCTTGTGCACGTGTCGGCCGATCTTCAGGATGATCTCTTCGGTCACCCGCTGGATCGATGCCGCGATGTCCATCTCCCGCTGCGTCACCTGCGACTCCGCCGGCCGCGCAGGGCCGCCGAAGAGCGATGCGAACTTCGCGTTCGTCATCGTCAGCCCCTGGCAGTAGTTGAAGTACGACATGTCCATGCGGAACGAGCCGTCTTCCTTGATGTCCAGCAGGTGCTGCTTGATGAGGTCCACGTACCTGGGCTCGCCGTAGGGCGCAAGGCCCATCAGTTTGTACTCGCCCGAGTTCACCCGGAAGCCCGTAAAGTACGTGAACGCCGAGTACAGCAGGCCCAGCGAGTGCGGGAAGTGCAGCGCGTGCGTCAACTCCATCGTGTTGCCGCGGCCGACGCCGAACGACGCCGTTTCCCACTCGCCGACGCCGTCAAGCGTCAGGATCGCGGCCTCGTCGAACGGGCACGGAAAGAATGCGCTGGCCGCGTGCGACTGGTGGTGCTCAACGAAGATGAATCGCTTGGTGTACTTGCCGCCCAGCCCCTTGCGCATGGCCTTGGGAAGGTACAGTTTGTCCTTCAGCCACTGCGGCATCGCCTTGCAGAACGAGCCGAACCCCGCCGGGGCAAACGCCAGATAGGTTTCGAGCAGCCGCTCGAACTTGATCAGCGGCTTCTCGTAGAAGCCCACGTAGTCGAGTTGCTCGGCCTTCAGCCCCGCCTCTTGCAGGCAGTACTCGATCGCATGGACCGGAAACGCCTGGTCGTGCTTCTTCCGTGTGAACCGCTCTTCCTGTGCCGCGGCGACGATCTTGCCATCCACAACCAGCGCCGCCGCGGAGTCGTGGTAGAACGCCGAAATACCAAGAATCGCGGTCATGTCTCGCTCATCCTTCGCTCGGAACAAGTGGGACTTTATCCGAACGACTGCAGGGGTTCTACGGAGAAAAGGCGGCAAACACCCCCGTTCGGGTGCCAAAATCACGCTATTTGCGCAATGCCAACAACTCGTGCCGCAACGGCCATGGTCGCGTGACACCAACGGCTATGCATCGGTCATGTCTCAGCGATGGGTGAGTCGGTAAATCCGGCCGGTTCCAGCAGCCAACCCATTCTGGGGGTAGATTGATAAATCCGCTGTTACGAGAAGTTTGCGCTGTTCGTTGCCGACTGGCTTCGAATTCGCATCAGGTTGAATCGAACGATCCGCCAAGCCGCGTTTCGGTCAATGGTCGCCTCAACCGTACGCGCTGCACAAGCGCGATCGCCCATGCCGCGGCGGCGACACCCCAGCCCGAGATGCTGACTCCGATCACGCCAACGGCCAGCGGGACGATCTGCAGCGCGAAACCACGGCCATACGGCCCAGGCCTCTGGTTGAGCGCAAGGTCCGCGTAGGCCGGCACCATGAACACGAGGTTGACGACCAGTGCCGGCACGACGAGCGCCAAGATGATCCAACCGCGCCGGCCCACGCGCGGCACCGTGCCAAGAAGCGCGAGCACGCCGAGCGGCACGAGCACGCCGGCGCACCCCCACGCCTCTTCCCCGAGCGTCAGCGGCTGCCCGAGTAGCACGAACAACACCGACATCGTGACTGCAAAGCCCATGACCACGGCGGCGCACAGAAAATGGCGCCGGTCGAGGCTCGCCCGCGCTGTCGTCGCGTCGAGCCCGCACTCCGGGCAGAGTTGGTCTGCCGCCAGGCCGGCGCGGTCGTAGCCGCACGCTGCGCACTCGCCGCGGAGATCTCCGCGGTCGATCAGCGCCTCGCCCAGCCGCGCGGCCGTCCACCAGCCGACAAACGGTCCGGTGGCGGCGATGAGGATAATGAAACATGCGAGCATTTGCGGGGGAAGCCTTGGGCATCCTACACCGGGTCCGCGATGGCCAGACGCCGCGCCAGGGAGCGGCCAACGAGGGGCCGTGGCCAATAAACGGGCCCATAGTCAGGGGTTCTTTGGTGGCATGGCACGCGACGGCGATGTACACTCGATGCCAAGGAGCGCGGTGTGCGGTTCATTCGACGAGGCGGCACTTCGGTCGTTGGTTTGGCCGCCTGGATTGCGGGCGTTGGTGGTGTGGCGATCATCGCCGCCACGGCGTTTGATCCGCCGCCGCTGCCGCTTCAGACAACGCGAGTCGACTTCTTCAGCGGCGGCACCGCGGCCGGCAGCCTGAACGTGTCGATGGCGTCGCCTGCATCGTGCGCGCTGTGCCATAGTCCGACCAACGCCCCTTCGAATCTGTGGCCCGCCACCATGATGGCCCAGGCCTCGCGCGATCCGATCTTCTGGGCCGCGTTCTCGATCGCGCAGCAGGATGCCGAGTACATCGGCGACTTCTGCCTGCGCTGCCACGCACCCGCGCCATGGGCCGATGGCTATGTCGCAGAGCCGTATCCGACCGATGGTTCGGCGATCTTCAACACCGAACTCAACGGCGTGTCGTGCATCGTCTGCCACCGCATGGTCGATCCCGACTACACGCCCGGCGTCGATCCGCCATCGGATGCGGGCATCCTTGCCGGGATTGCCGGCAGCGGACACAACTGGCCCCACAACGCCAACATGGTCCTGGACCCCGACGATGTCCGGCGCGGTCCGTTGAACCTGAACGCCGGCTGGGCGGGCGGCTGGCCGGGGTTCCACTTCTTCGCGCAGTCGCCGTTCCACTCCGACTCGCGGATGTGCGCAACGTGTCACGATGTCAGCACGCCGACGTACACGCTGGATGTGGCGACCGGCGCGTATGTGCCGAATGCTCTGAACGCGCCGCCCCCGGTGAACAAGTACCACCAGTTCCCCGAGCAGCGGACCTTCAGCGAGTGGACGGTCAGCCTGTTTGCCGCGGGCGGCGTGAATCTCGGCGGCCGATTCGGTGGCGCGCGGGGCCCGGTCGTCTCCTCGTGCCAGGATTGCCACATGCCCGGGCGCGCCGGCACCCGCAACTGCAGCAACTCGGGAGCGCCGCTGCGCACGGTCCCGGCGCACGAGTTCAACGGTTCGAACTCGTGGGTGCTCCGCGCCGTGAACGGCCTCATACCTCAGGTCCACACCGCGTTGACGCAGAACTCGGTCAACGCGTCGGTGTCGCGCAACGCCCAGTTGATGCGCGATGCCAGCGACATGGAACTCAGCATCGTCGAGGACGATCTCAACGTCCGCATCATCAACTTCTCGGGCCACAAACTCCCCACCGGTTACACCGAGGGCCGGCGGATGTGGATCAATGTTCGGTACTTCGCCGCCAACGGGTCCCTCCTTGCCGAGCGGGGCGCGTACAACGCCGCCACGGCGGAGTTCCACGGCGACGACACCAAGGTGTACGAAGCGGTCCACGGGCTGGACGCCACCGCCGCGGCGTTGACCGGAGAGCCCGAAGGGCACGCCTTCCGTCTCGCTCTGGTGAACACCATCCTCAAGGACAACCGCATCCCGCCGATGGGCTTCAACAACGCGATGGCCGAGGCCGTGCAGGCCGGGAGCGTGCCGCCCGGTCTGTATGCCGATGGCCAGTACTGGGACGACACTCGCTACGAGATTCCCATCGGCGCGGCCCGCGCAACCGTCACGGTGTATCACCAGACGACGACCAAGGAGTACATCGAGTTTCTGCGCGATCAGGACCAGCGGATGTTCCCCATCGACCCGCAGACCCAGGAGCGGATCTTCCCCGACCTGCTGCTGGATGGGATCCCGGCGCAGTTCGACTCGCCTCGTGCCGACACGTTCGGCCAACTCGCGTACAACCTCTGGAACTTCTACGGCAAGAGCGCGCCGGTATTGATGGACACCGGCACGATCATCGTCGGCTGTCGGACCGACTGGAACGCGGACGGCGTGTCCGATGTGTCGGACATCTTCGCGTTCCTTGTGTCGTGGTTCGCCGGTCAGGGCGATTTCGACCAGAGCGGCACGACCAACGTGTCGGACATTTTCCTCTTCCTGTCGGCGTGGTTCGCCGGGTGCGATTGATGGCGTGGGAGCGGGAGCACCGGCTGCATCTCCGAAAGAGGGGGCATACCGATGCGCATTTGCGTCCGAGAGCGCACTGGATATTCTCCGTAGCCAATGTTGTAGCCAATTAGAGCCAATAAATAGGCATGGAGCGGGCAGAATGGCCCTAAATGGCTACGATATTGGCTATGGTGCGGACAGACTTGATCGTCATCACACCGGAAGTCCTCTCGCTCATCGCCGAAATCGATGAGTTCAAGGGCACCTGGCGCGCCCTTGGAACACTCGCTCCCGAGCGGCTCCAGCAGCTCCGCAAGGTCGCGACGATCGAGAGTGTCGGCTCTTCCACTCGCATCGAAGGGGCCAGGCTGACGGACTCGCAGGTCGAAGCGCTGCTGAGCCGCGTCGGTGCGCAGTCATTCACCTCGCGCGATGAGCAGGAGGTCGCCGGCTATGCCCTGGTCATGGAGACCGTGTTCTCCAGCCACGCATTCATCCCGATCAGCGAGAATCACATCAGGCAGTTGCACGCGCTGCTGCTGCGATACTCCGCCAAGGACGAGCGGCACCGCGGGAACTACAAGACCCACCCCAATCGCATCGAGGCGTTCGATGAGTCCGGCAAATCTGTCGGCGTGATCTTCGAGACAACCTCGCCGTTCGATACCCCGCGGGAGATGGAGGAACTGATCGCGTGGTACCGGGAGGCGAGCGAGACCAAGTCGCTCCATCCGTTGATCATCGCGGCGGTGTTTGTCGTGGTGTTCCTGGCGATTCACCCGTTCTCGGATGGCAACGGCAGGCTGTCGCGCGCGCTCACGACGCTGATCCTCCTCAAGGCGGGCTACGCATACGTCCCCTACAGCTCGCTGGAGAGCATCATCGAGCAGAACAAGGAGGGGTACTACCTCGCGCTTCGCAGGACGCAGGCGATGCTGCGGTCGGATTCGCCCGACCTTGGTCCGTGGGTGGAGTTCTTTCTGCGGGCGCTCGCGGGCCAGAAGCGTCGGCTGGAAGCCAAGGTCGAGCGCGAACAGTTGATGCGGGCCACGATGCCCGAACTGGCCGTGCGCATCCTTGAACTTGCCGCGGAGCATGGATCAGTGACCGTTGGCCAGGTGATCGCCGTCACCGGCGCGCCGCGCGGCACGGTGAAGAAGCGGCTGGGAGAACTCGCAGCGGCGGGGCACCTGAAACTGGTCGGGAAGGGCCGGGGGGCGAGGTATGTGTTGGGGTAAAAAGAGGAGAGTTCTTACGGAGGCCGCAGATCCTATCTTGGGGCAGCGGGGCTTTACTTGGCTTGGAGCAGTCGTGGCCGCATCTCGCGACCAGTGGGGTCGGTCTCCAGCAGACTCTCGTAGAGCCCACCAACGGTCTCAATCGGAATGCCGGTTTCCGGATCGACCCGGAACAGACCCCATCGCGTCGCCTTGGCGAGCGGAAGGTCGGAGACATCTCCCGGCGGGTTATCCAGTGCGTTGAGAAAGTTGAAGAGCGCGGAGAACTGCATGGTGCGGACAAGATCGGTGAGTTCTTCGTCCGTCACACCCTTTGCCTTCATGCTTGCAATGGCGCGGCCGGCTCCTGTAAGTGGGGCATCGGGCTCTCGCTGTGCAAGTCGAACCTCCTGGGCAATCCACCGAGAGTCTTGCTCATCGACAACGCCGTCCCATGCCTCGCGAAGCAGGAGGAAGCGAGCGAGCTGCGGAATGCCCTCTTGGTGTTGCGAGCGCGCCCAGTCCTCGGGATCTTCTGCGCCAAGTGCTCGGAAAGTCTCGGTCAGGTCAGAGAGCGAGGGTCGATCGTCGGTGGCAGTCCCAGACCGCGGGATCGATCCGCAAGCAGTCAGCACGAGAATCAACGAGATCAATGTGAGTCTCATCGAGCCAGTGTACTGAACTGTCGACGTTGAGTGCGCCCAGAATTGGCGGTAGACGCCACGAAAAAACGCCCGGACTTGCGGCCGCGGGCGTTCGGGTGGGAACCGTAAACAAACGCACGGGCAGGATGCCCGTGCCACGCGCGACTTCAATACACCGAATCCGCAAAGTAGTAGTTCTTCGCGTTCTGTGGCGTGATCAACTCGACGTCGATCAGCAGGTGCCGCGGCATGAACTTCATGACCTCGTCCTTCTTCCCATCGCGCAGCGTGCTGACGCACAGGTGGATGCCGGTGGCGATCATCGATGGCGGGTAGGTGATGTTGGCCGGGACCATCGCGTCCTTGTCCATCACCATCTTCACGACTTCCTTCATCCCCGCGCCGCCGAGGATCCACATCTGCCTGGCCCGGCCTGCCTCTTCGATCGCCTGCCGCGCGCCCAGCAGCATGTCGTCATCGCTCGCCCACACAGCATCGATCCGCGGGTATTTGGTCAGCATGTTCTCCATGGCCGCGAGCGCCTTTTCGCGACTCCAGAACCCGGGCTGCTGGGCGAGGACCTTGATGTTCGGGTGCGCGTTGAACACCTCCATCGCCGCGTTCACGCGGTCGGTATCGACCGTGCACGGGATGCCCGTGAGGATCACGATGTTCCCCTTGCCGCCGAGTTTTTCGACCATGAACTCCGCGCTCTTGCGGCCGAAGGCCTTGTTGTCGCCCTCGAGGAAGATATCGGCGATGGGCTCGCCATCCTTGCCGGGCAGGAAGCCGCGGTCGACGTTGACGATGAACACGCCCTTTTCCTTGGCCTTCATCGCCGCGGGCGTGATCGGCGCCGATTCGGTCGCGAGCACGACCATCGCATCGACGCCGCGAACGAGCATGTCCTCCATGTCGGCGATCTGCTTGTCGGGGTTCGCGGCGGTGGAAAAGACCCAATCAACCTCGGGGTAGAGGTCCATCGCCTTGCGCGCCCACCAGCCCACACCGGCGGTCCACCCGTGGTCGGCCGCGGGAACGGTCACGCCGATGCGGAGTTTCTTGCGGGCCGGCTGGGCCTCGGCCGGCGCGGCGGCGGATTCGACGGTAGGGGCTGGCGCAGGTCCGGAACCGGCGGCGACGAACAAGCACGCCGCGGCGGCGGCGAATCCAAGGGCGAGGGTTTTGAACATGGCGGGAGTCTCCTTCGAATGGATGGAGCAGGATACAGGGTTTTTGGTGGGCTGGCACTCCGAGCCGGCTGTCTCTGGTGGGCCGGCACTCCGTGCCGGCTCGGCCGATCGTCGCCACGGAGTGGCGACCCACCCAATTGCACCCGACAATCGGTTAGCCTGCCCGCATGATCAGCCGTCTCGGTCTACGCATCTGCGAGGTTTTCCGCCGGACCGCGCCCGATCCGTTCGTGCTCGCGGTGCTGCTCACGCTCCTCACCGCCGCGCTGGCGATGCTGCTTGGGTTCGAGGGTGTGCCCGCGGCCGATCGTGCCGGGCGGCTGCTCGATGCCTGGGGCGGGATCGACCGTCGGCCCGATGGCTCCTCCGCCGAAAGCGCACGACTGGGCCTTTGGACGCTCCTCGGCTTCGGCATGCAGATGTGCCTGGTGCTGGTGACGGGCCACGCGCTTGCCGCGAGCGGGCCTGTGCGAAGGCTCATCTCGCGCCTCGCCGCGCAGCCGCGGAGTTGTGCGCAGGCCGCCGCGCTGGTCTCGTTTGCGGCGTGCTTCGCCGCGGTCATCAACTGGGGCCTGGGATTGGTTGTCGGCGCGCTCCTGGCGCGCGAAGTCGGGCGGTCGATGGCCCGGCGCGGCATAGCCGCACACTACCCGCTGCTGTGCGCGGCGGGGTACACGGGGCTGATGGTCTGGCACGGAGGGCTCTCGGGCTCCGCGCCGCTGAGCATGACCACCCGCGCGGGGATCGAGAAAGTTTCACCCGCGATGGCCTCGCAACTCGGCGAACGCACCGTCCCCTTGAGCGAAACGCTCTTCTCACCCATGAACCTCGTCATCACGCTGGGGCTGGTGTTGATCGTGCCGTGCGTGTGTGCGCTGCTTGCGCCGCGAAGGGCGGAGGAGATGGCAGCGTTTGGAGGGGCGAACACGGCCGGCACGGAGTGCCGGCCCACCAATGCCGGTGCCACCAATGCCCGCGCAATGTCAGTGCCCGAGTGGTTCGAAACCTCGCCGGTCGTGGTGTGGGTCCTCGCGATCGGCCTCGCCGCGGCGGTGTGGCGATATGTCTCTGGTGCGGGCATCGCGGCGATCAGCCTCAACCATGTCAACGCGGCGATGCTCGCGCTGGGTCTTGCGCTGCACGGCTCAGCGCGGTCGTACATCGCGGCGGTGGAAGACGCCGCCCGCGGGTGTGGCGGAATCGTCGTGCAGTTTCCCCTCTACGCCGGAATCATGGCCATGATGGCCGCGAGCGGGCTGATCGCGCGGCTGTCGGAGTGGGCCGCCGCGAGCGCGTCCACTGGCACGCTGCCGGTGCTGATGTTCATCTCGGGCGGCGTGGTGAACCTGTTCGTGCCCAGCGGCGGCGGACAGTGGGCGGTGCAGGGCCCCATCGCCGTGAGCGCGGGCGTCGAGGCCGGCGTGCCAGTCGGGAAGATGGTGATGAGCGTGGCCTACGGCGACCAACTGACCAACATGCTCCAGCCATTCTGGGCCCTGCCGCTCCTGGCGATCACGGGCGTGAAGGCCCGCGACATCGTGGGCTACACGGCCATCGTCATGGTCGCCGGCGCGGCATGGATCGGGCTCTGGCTGCTGGTCCTGTGAGGTGCCGCGGATCGCGATGCAGGAGGCAGCCACGGATTGACACGGAAGGGCACCGATCGGAGGCCGCCGCAGATGAACGCAGATGCTCGCAGATTCAAACCCAAGGCCGTCGCAAAGGAGATGAATTCTCTGACTTGAATCCCTGACCATCCGTGTCGATCCGTGGCCCCCATTCTGATCTGCGTTCGTCTGCGTTGAACTGCGGCCCATCCCGTGCGTTCATCTGCGGCGCATCCCCAGCGTTCATCCGCGGCTCAGCACATACGCCCAGTTCGCCGCGACAATCACGATCAGGATCAGCACCGCCGCCCACATAGGCACGCGACGTTTTCGCGGCGTGGTTGGTGGGGTTGGTGGGGGTGGGGGGGGGACCGCGATCCACCACAGCAGCAGCAGCGGCGTGCCGATCACCACCGCTGTGGCCAGCGGGTTGAAGGCAATCGCGCCAAACAGGTCGCCGCGAAAGAGCCGCTCGGCCGCGCGCGTCCCGCCGCACGTCGCGCACGGGTAACCCGTCACGCGCCGGAAAGAGCAGGTGTAGACCTCGTTGCCGGTGATTCTCGAAATCGCCAGCGCGGCGACCACCAGCGTGCCCCACACCAGCGCGGCCAGAATGACCAGCGAAGACACGCCGCGGGCAGCGAGGCGGGACGAGATTCCGCGCCATGCCGCAATCGCACGCCCGTGGATCCGCCCGCTCATGGCCCGACCGGCCCGCCCCCCGCGCCCGCCGCAGCGCCCGCGGCGAGGAGACCGAAGATGACGATCACAAAGACGAGATACAACACCGCGAACCCCAGCCCGACGCACATCAGAATGGTGCCGATCATCCCGCAGATCTTCCCCGCCTGCGTGATGCCGCGGCCCGATGGGTCCATCTGCCCCGCGTTCATCAGCCGAAGGTCGTTGTTGGCCATCACCCAGGCGAAAATGCCGAGGATGGCGCAAATGACGAGACTGAGGATGCCGAGCGTGAGAATGATCGCGCCGCGGTGCGGCTGCAAGTGAGAGAGCGCGCCGGGATGAACTGGCGGAAATGACGACATGCGCGACCCGATCGGGTGTTCAACAACTACTCGAACTCTCCGCGGTCACACCGCTCAGGGTGTGCCGCCGGCGCCCGCCGCGGCCGCCGCGCCGCCGGCGACCAGCGCCAGCAGCAGGATCGCGACATTGACCAGGATGTAGAGACCCCACAAAATGACACCGACCATCCCGCAGATCTTGCCGGCCTTGGTCATCCCTTCGCCGGAACGGTCCATCTGGCCCGCCTGCATGGCGCGGAGGTCGTTGTTGGCCATGACCCAGGCGACAATGCCGCAGATCATGCAAAGTACGATTCCGAGAATGCCAAGCACGAGGATCATCGTGCCGCGGTGAGGCTGCACTCCGGTGGTCATGGGGGGAGGCATCTGAGACATGGTCGCTCCAGAGTTGTGGACTGCGAAGGGTCTGAGGTTGGATGGACTCTCGCCGCACGTCCCGGTGCAGCCGGGAAGCAGATTACCATGTTTTGGGTTGTCAAGTCGAGCCTGAGGCAGGGGATGCGGCGTGAAGCGTCCGGATGTGGATAGTCTGGTTTCGGCGGTGCTCATCGCGGCGGAGCCGGGGGCGTGCATCCGGCGGCATGCCGAGGCTCTCCCCGCCAAGGGCCGCGTGGTGCTCCTCGCGGCAGGAAAGGCGTCCCGGGCGATGGCCGCGGCTGCGGCAGGGCTTCTGGGGGAGCGTGTACGTGCCGGGCTGGTGGTGGGAAGGTGGCACGGCACTCCCGGGTGGCACCGCACTCCCGGGTGGCACCGCTCTCCAGAGCGGTGCGCTGAACTTCCGCCCCAACTCCAAGTTCTCCCCGCCGACCACCCTCTGCCGACCGAACGCAACGTGCTCGCCGCTCAAGAGGCAAGGGGGCTGGTCGAGGGAGTCAACGCGGACGACACGCTGGTGTTCCTGCTCTCGGGCGGGGCCTCGGCGATGCTGACGCTGCCGAGCGCCGGGCTCGAACTCGACGACCTGCGCGCGGTAAGCGATGCGCTGATGCAAGTCGGTGCGCCGATTGGCGAACTCAACTGCGTGCGCAAGCACTGCGAAGTGCTGAAGGGGGGCGGGCTGGCGCGGCTCGCCACGGCAAGGGGCGCGGGCATCGTTTCGCTGATTCTCTCCGATGTCGTCGGCGACGATGTCGGCGTGATCGGCTCCGGCCCGACCGCGCCGGATGCGACAACCTACGCGGACGCCCTTCGCGTGCTCGAGCAACGCCGCGTGCTCAGTGCTGCGCCCCGCATCGCTGCGCACCTGCAACGCGGCGCGGCGGGCCATGTCGATGAAACACTCAAGCCCGGCGACCCTCGCCTGTCGCGCGTCCGAAACCTGATCGTCGGCAGTAATGCCCTCGCCGTCGAAGCCGCCGCGACCGAACTCGCGCGGCAGGGGTACGAAGTTGTCGAGACCCTCACGCGCATCGAGGGCGAAGCGGCGGAAGTCGGCCGCGATCTGGTCGCGCGGCTGCGCGAACTCGCCACACCGGCCAAGGGCACACCGCGCGCGGTCGTGTGGGGTGGAGAGACCACCGTCACCGTTCGAGGCGAAGCCGGTGTCGGCGGGCGCAATCAGGAACTCGCCCTCGCCGCGGCGGTCGCGCTCGAGGGTCTGCCGCGCGCCGGCCTGCTCTCGCTGGCGACCGATGGCGTGGATGGCCCGACCGATGCCGCGGGCGCGGTGGTGAACGGCCAGACCGCGACGGCAGCGCGCCGGGCCGGGCTGGAGGCGGCCGAGTTCCTTTCACGCCACGATTCACACACTTTCTTCGTGCGGCACGATGGCGGCTCGTGTCTGGTCCGAACCGGGCCGACGGGGACGAACGTGAACGACGTGATGGTCGGATGGGTTGAGTGAAGGCGCAGAGGCAGCAATGGCCGGCACGGAGTGTCGGCCCACCCGGGAACCGCCGGCACGGAGTGCCGGCCCACCTACGATCCGCCCATGCGAGCGATCACTGTCGTCAAGCCTGTTGCAAACGCCGCGGCGTCGGCGCAGGTCAAACTGGTCAACGACTGGCCCGATCCCGCACCGCCCGGACCCGGACAGGCGCAGGTCCGCACGCTCGCCAGCGCGCTCAATCACCTCGACCTGTGGGTCGTTCGCGGTGTGCCGGGGCTGGAACTCGAGTACCCGCGCATCAGCGGCTCCGATGGCTGCGGCGTGGTGGAGCGTGTCGGCGCGGGGGTGGATCAATCGTGGATTGGCCGGCGCGTCGTGCTGAACGCCGCGATGCCGCGCAGCGGTTCGCCTCGGCCGGACGATGGCCCGGGTTCGACGCTCGCGCCCGAGTACGAACTGCTCGGCGAGCATCACCACGGCACCATGGCCGAGCGCTTCAACGCGCCCGTCACCAACCTCCAGCCCGTCTCCGATGGGCTCGACCCCTGCGAGGCCGCGGCGTTCGGCCTCACGTTTCTCACCGCGTACTCGATGGTCGTGACCAAGGCCCGCATCCGCGGCGGGCAATGGGTGCTGGCGACGGGCATCGGCGGCGGCGTGGCGACGGCGGCGTTGATGCTCTCGCGGCACGCGGGCTGCCGCGTGATCGTGACCAGCCGGCACCAATGGAAACTCGACCGCGCCAAGGAACTGGGCGCGGATGTGGCCATTCTCGATCAGGGGCAGGACTGGTCCAAGCAGGTGCGCGAGGCGACGGGCAAGCGCGGCGTCGATGTCGCCGTCGATTCATCCGGCAAGGCGACGCACATCAAATGCATCAAGTCGCTCGCCCGCGGCGGGGCATATGTCACGCCCGGCTGCACCAGCGGCCCCGACGCGGTGACCGACCTGGCGCGAATCTTCTGGAACCAGTTGCGGATTCTTGGCTCGACCATGGGCACGCCCGAGGAGTTCGCCGAGGTGGTCGCGCTCTACCGCGCCGGGCACGTGCGGCCGATTGTCGACCAGGTGTACGCGCCCGACCGCTGCGGCGATGCCTATGCGCGGCTCGAGGCGGGCGAACAGTTCGGCAAACTGGTGATCAACTGGGCGGGATGAAGCCTCCAAGTGGGCCGGCACCCCGTGCCGACGGATTCGACGACCGCACCGATCTGGAGATCGGTGCCACCAAAGTCAGACCGGCCGCACCTTGATGGTCGTGCCCTCGACCGAGACGATCTTCACGGCCTGACCGGCCTTGACGTACGAAACTTCGGCGAGCGCATCGAGCCGCTGGTCCTTCACGCGGATGACGCCGACCGGCCGGAGATCGGTCAGCACCACGCCCTCCATTCCCACCAGCGCGTCGAACTCGGTGTGGGTGTCGGGCGGCAGGACCGGCTTCTCCACTTCGCTCTCGCCGAACAGGATCCTTCGGCCCATCTTGGTGCTGGGCATCAACTGCAGTGCAAAGAAGAACGCCGCTGGCCCGAGCACCAGCAGCGTGCCCGACCCGGCCAGGCCCCACCGCCAATCGACGCGGAAGAGGCAGATGATCCCCGCGATCGCCACGGCAGCGGCGACGAGCGAGATCATGCCGCCGGAGGGGATGAAGACCTCGGCCACGATGAGCAGGAGCGCCAGCATGACCAGCGCGATCCCCCAGATGAGCAACGATTCAATCATGCGGTGCGGGCTCCCTATGCCGCGGTGTGCGTCGGAGGTTCCTCGACCATCTCAACGCCGATGCGGAACTCGTCGGAAGAGGTTACGCGCACCTGCGCCCCGGCGGGGATGAATCCCAGGTCTGACACGGCGTCAATGATCCGCTCGCCCATCTGCACGCGCCCCGCGGGTCGAAGCGGCGTGAGCGCCCGCCCGATGTCGCCCACCCTCGCCAGCGCGGCCGTCGCGGCCATGGCCTCGAGCATCGTCGGTTCCGGGCCGCCCAGGCTCTCTTTCAATACCAGTTTGCCCAGGAGCGGCGTCGAGGGCAGGTGCTTGGCGATCATGTAGATGATCCCGCCGCTGGTCAGCGCCGAGACCAGCACCGTCACCACGCCCCACGTCAGTTCGCTGGAGCGGTCCGGGTTCGCGCCCGGGAACAGCCGGCCGTCGCCGCCGACGAACGTTGCCACCAGGCCGCCGAACAGCAACACCACGCCCAGCACGCCGCACACGCCGAAGCCGGGGATCACGAACAACTCCATCGCGATGAGCGCGACCCCCGCGACGATCGCAGCGACCTCCCACCACGCGGCCATGTCCACCAGCAGCGGCGGCACCACCAGGCCGATGAGCGCGGCCGCGGCGATTGCGCCCGGCACGCTTACCCCGGGGCTGCTCATCTCGAGGAACAGGCAGATAAGGAAGATGACAATGAGCAGGCCGCGGACCCAGGGGAGCGTCATCGCGCGGGCCAGTCCTTCGGACCAGGTGGGGCCGAGTCGGACGATGTTCTGCGCCCCGAAGTAGGCCCGCAGTTGCTCCTCGTCGCGGATCTTCTGCGTCGCCAGGCCGAATCGCACCAGTTGTTCGGACTTGAGAACGAAGATGCCGTGCCCATCGGAGATGTACTCGACCAAGCGGTACTGGCCCGCGTGCCCTGGCGCGCGGAAATCGGGCCGCGCCGAGCGCGAGGCGCGGAGTTCCAGACCCTCGTTGATCTCCCGCACCGCCCGGGCGTCCATCGCGCCCGCCGCGGGTCGGAAGGCCAAGGAGTCACTGTCGGTGGCGGGTTGCGGCGGCGCATCAGACCCCGGCGCGGCGGGCGTTCCCGGCGTGGCATCGGCCCCGCCGCTCGGACCCGTGACCGAGGGCAGCGTGGGGTTGACACGTGTCGGCTCGCCGCCGACCGCGGCGCGATACTCCGTCTCGGTCACGAAGAACCGCGCGCCCGTCGAGGGGTTCTCGATCAGCCACAGTTCCACGCCGCGACGGACAACGCCTTGCACGAGCATCTCGTCGTAGTTGTTCCGTCGCGCCGAGTCCACGACCTCGAGCAGCAGGGGGCCCATGATCTTCTCGCGTTCGGCCTCGGGAATGGGCACCATGCCCACGAGCGGGGCCGAAGCGACGGGCAGCGCATCGCCGAACGTCGCGTAATCGTGAACGACGATTTCGCGGCAGGCCAGCGCGATGATCGCGCCGCCGGAGTACGCATCGTGGTTGATCCACGCCACGGTGTTGGCGATAGACGAGCCCTTGATGAGATTGCAGATGGCCAGCACGGCCATGAGGCTGCCGCCGGGGGTGTCGATCTCGAACACCACCGCGTCGGCGCCTTCGCGCTCGGCCTGCGCAAGCCGTCTCTGCACGCCGAAAGCAGTCCAGCGGTCAATGGGTCCCTTGATCGGGATGATGACGACGTTCTTCGCCGCGCGGGCGGCGGGCAGGGGCTGGGCCGCGGCGGGCGTTGTGCCGGCGGGAATGGCCTGCGGGTCCGCCGCGCCGAGCAGGACCACGGACAGGCACGCGAGCGCGACCGCGCGAAGGACATGCCGGACGGCGGCCGCCGCAGGGCTCAACCCCGATGGCGCGCAAGGGAGTATCGGTACACGTCCGGTCGTCATCGCGTGAGTATAGGTTCGGGCGCGGAGCCGACCGGTTTCGCTTTCACCGCGCAAGGCTACGCGGCGAGGCGGTAGCGGCCGCTGCCGAAGTGCCTGAGCAGGCGGTCCCGGTCGCCGGCGCGGGCAAAGTGCGTGAACACGGCGGCGACTTTGTAGGGGCCGGGCTGGTCGGCGTCCTCGAGCCAGACGACGTGCCCCTCGACCAGCACGCTTCGGCCTTCATCGCGCTCACAGGTGCCGGGCAGAAAAATGCGCATGGCGATTCGTGTGCCGGGTTCGACCGGGTGGTCCAGTTCGAACCGCATTCCGCCCTCGGAGATGTCGTAAGCGTGGCCCTCGAAGTCGAACGGGGCATCGTCGCCATCGGCCTGCACGCGTACGGCGACCGGTGTGTACATTGGCTCAACGACAAACCGGGCAAACTGCCGACGGTCGATGTGACGGTGCATCGGGCTGGCGAGCGTAGATCCGGATGACACGTGTGCCTCCTTGGCGTTGGCGGGCCGCGCAGCGGGAGGGGTCGGACGGGAGAGGGGCGCGGCGGCGGACCGTGGCAGCATGGCCCGATATCTCGGCATCGGCCGAGTGCGAGGCGGACTTGAGTTCGAACATGGGGTACCTCTGGCATTTGCCGGGAACGAACAATCTGTCAGGTGGTCGACCGGTCGGTCACACTGGGCAGGCAGCGCGCAGACGTGAGATAGAGAGGTCTCGTCGTAAGGGCATACGAACAAAGCACAAAGATCGCGGCGGAATTGCAGTAGGGCACACCAGGATTGCCTACTGGGCGACCCCAATGCGCTGTATCTTGGGGCGATCGACCATCTGCACGCGGTCTGCGAGATGGGGACGGTCTGGGTGTTCCTTTCTTTGGGCACCCGTGGAGGGTGACATGCATCGCAGTTCAGGATCAGGCAACTCGGCGCATTCGCGATCGGTGCGGGGCATCCGCTGCCGCGGCTTCACGCTCATCGAACTGTTGATCGTCATTGTCATCATCGCGCTGCTGGTCTCGCTGCTGCTGCCCGCACTGCGCGGCGCACGGGCCCAGGCGCGGACCATGACCTGCCTTGCCAACCAGCGGAGCATGGGCCAGGGCTTCGTGCTCTATGCGGGCGACTTCAGGGATGCGACCATCAGTTCGTGGACGAACTCGTTCGAGATCCCCTCGAGTTGGGTCGATTGGCCGCAGACCGAGGCCGGCCAGCGCCTGACCGAGGCGCAACTGGCGGCACAGACCAGCGTGGATGCGCACGTGCTCGGCGTACGCCGCGGCGCGATGTTCCAGTATGTCAACGACCACCGCGCGTACAAGTGCCCATCGGATGTGCGCGACCGCTTCCGGCCCAACGCCGTGTCGCGGCTGGCGTGGGTGACGTACTCGATGCCCAACTTTCTCGGCGGGCCCGACCAGTGGGAATCGCAGATCGGCTCCGGCCCGCGCGCGGTGCGCAGGCTCGACCAGTTGTGGCGGAGTTCCGAGCACTTCGCTTTCCTCGAAGAGTCCGACCCGCGCGGGCTCAACATGAACTCCTGGGTCCTGTACATCAACCCGCAGCAGTGGATCGACCCGCTCACCGTCTGGCACGATGACAAGGGCACCATCGCCTTTACCGATGGCAGCGCACGAATCCACACCTGGAAGGACCGACGCACGATCAACATGAGCCGCCTCCAGCAGTTCGGCCAGCCCGCGGCCGGAAACCCCGACTATCTGTGGCTGCGCGAGCGGTGGTGGCGAAGGTCGTGAACGGCCCGCACACACCATTCAGACGGATCGCCGCAGAATCCCGTGCTCTTGGGTACCTCGCCACTCCATGGCGAAGGTCGCTTGGCACTCAAGTTTGAGCGGCATTCCGTATCCGCCACCCGAAGCAAACTGGTCATTGGCCGCTCGCCCCTTGGGCGCTCGGTCCTTGCGAGTGGCATTCAGCCACTCGACCCTCACCCCCCGAATGCCTTCTTGTAATCCTCGACAAACTTCTTGAGCCCCGAGTCGGTCAGCGGGTGGCTCAGCACCTGCTTGATGACCGACATCGGTACCGTGCTCACATCCGCGCCGGCCAGCGCGCAGTCCACCATGTGCTTGGGGTGGCGGATTGATGCCGCGAGGATCTTGGTCGGGAATCCGTAGTTGTCGTAGATCTGCCGGATCTTGTGGATCAGGTCCATCCCGTCCTCGGAGACATCATCGAGCCGGCCGATGAACGGGCTGACCAGGAACGCGCCGGCCTTGGCGACCATCAGCGCTTGCAGCGGCTGGAAGCACAGCGTCATGTTCGTCTTCACGCCCTTGTCCGACAGCGTCTTGCACGCGCGCAGGCCGTCGACCGTGATCGGGAGTTTAATCACGATGTTCTCGGCGATCTTCCGCAGCGGCTCGGCCTCGCTCATCATGCCGTCGTAGTCTGTCGCGACGACCTCGGCCGAGACCGGGCCCTTCACGAACTCGCAGATCTCCGCCAGCCGCTTGGCATACGGCACCTTCTCCTTGGCGATCAGCGACGGATTCGTCGTCACTCCATCCAGCACGCCCAAGGCCGCGGCCTGCTTGATCTCGTCGAGGTTCGCCGTATCGATGTACAGGTCCATGGTGCGTGGCTCCGGTTCGAAAGGTGGAGGCGGGCGGAAAAGCCGGCGGTTGGTGTGCTTGCGAGGAAAGCAGGGCCGAGAACCCATCCGCCGCGGCGGACGGCGGCCTTCAACGGCATGATCCTAGCGTGGGAACTGGCATTGCCGGAAAGCCGGTGAACACTTGCGGCCAGTGGAACGGCCAGCCTGGCGCGCCCACCATTGCGGGTGCTGGGTTCGTGCGGCACGGGGTTCGCGGCGGGCGGGCGGGAAGGCGGCGGGAAAACGAGGTGGCCCATGCGCGGATTGGACGTTCGAACAGAGCGGTACGGCAGCGCGGATGGACCGGTCATCGCGCGCGTGATGGGCGATGTCGGCGTGAACAACGCCGACCGGCTGGCCACCCTGCTGCGCGACGTGCTGGCGATCAAGCCGCGGCTGATCGTGCTTGACCTCTCGGAGACCTCGGGAGTCGGCAGCATGGCGCTGGGTGTGCTGGTGCAGTTCAGCAAAGTCTGCAAGCGCGACGGGCTTCGCTTGCGCATCGCCGCGCCGTCGCAGTCGGCGCTGCAGGGCATCCTGCTCTCGCGTCTGGACTCCGTGCTCGAGGTCTTCGCGACGCTCGACGACGCCTTGGACGGGGAGAGCGCGTGCAACGGCCCGGTGCGCATGGCGGGCGGCAAGCCGGCCAGCGGCACGGGAACAATGACCGGCACCGTCCCGACTTCGGGCGAGTGGCAGCCGCCGCCTAGCGCGCGGCCTGCGTGAGTTCGCGCTCGGCCTGGGCCCAATCGCTCGCCGCATCGCCGGGCTTGCCGGCGCGGCTGCGCGTTTGGTAGATCTCGAATGCGCGGGCACGGATTTGCTCGATCGGCGGCCGCGCAGGCCGCGCCGGCGCAGCGTGCGACACCGCAGGGGGTTTGACTTCGGCGTTGATGCCGGCGGCAGGCACGGCCGTCGCGGTCTTGCGCGGTGCGCTGGTTCTGGCCATTGGTCCGCTCCTCGCGTTTGTCTGTTGCCGCCATGCATCGCCTCGCCGCGGCATGCAGGCCGGCAGAGATTGATCCCTACTCCGAGGATTGTTGACCCGCGCAGGGACTCCGCCAACCTGCCGCGGTTGAATTTCGAACAGCGGTGCGAACCCGAATCGGGGCACTTCCCCCGCCGCATTGACAGAAACTTCACGGTAATCTGCCCACTCTCCGGGCGATGGAGAACACCCATGAACGACGAAGTCCGCCGGATCGAGTCGGAAATCAGCGCGCTGCGCAGGCAGTTGGTCGAGGCGCGAAAGGCCGCTGCGGCGATGCCGGTGCGGGATTACGTGCTGCGGTCCGTGGACGGCGCAGAGGTACGGCTTTCGGATCTCTTCGGCAACAAGCCGGACCTGATCCTTGTGCACAACATGGGCCGCAAGTGCCCCTACTGCACGCTCTGGGCCGACGGGTTCGTGGGATTCGCCAGGCACATCGGGAACCGAGCGGGGTTCGCACTCTGCTCGGCCGATGAGCCCGAGGTGGCGCGCGAGTTCGCCGCTTCGCGCGGCTGGCCCTACCGCGTGGTCAGCGGCCATGGCAGTTCGTTCGCGCACGACATGGGCTTCGAGCCCAAGCCCGGAGAGCCGTGGCCCGGCGTTTCGACGTTCCGGCGCGCGGGCGATGGGTCGATCACCCGCATCGGCGCGGCATCTTTCGGACCCGGCGACGAGTTCTGCTCCATCTGGCACATGCTCGACCTTCTGCGTGACGGCGCGGCGGGCTGGGAGCCGAAGTACTCGTATTGACTGCGGTGGTGGCTCCGCTCTCCAGAGCGGGGCGCGCCGGTCTGGAGACCGGCGCCACCCGGAAACTCGGAGCGCACGGATGACGCTCGCGGCAGCATTCACGAACCTCGACTGGGTCGTCGTCGCGTTGTACTTCGTGCTTCTCGCGGGAACCGGCTGGGTCTTCTCGCTTCGCAAGGTCACCAGCGACCGCGAGTACTTTCTCGGCGAACGCAACGCGCCGGTGTGGGCGGTGGCGGTGTCGATTCTCGCGACCGCGCTCTCGGCCGCGACGTTTGTCGGCGCGCCGATGGAGTCCTACACCGGCGATCTTACCTACATCTCCACCAGCATCGGGCCGATCGTCGCGGCGTTCATCATCGCGGCATTCTTCGTGCCGGTGTACTACCGCTTCAACGTCACCACGGTGTACCAGTTGCTGGAGCGACGATTCGGCGCGGTAGCGCGCGGCGCGGCGAGTTGGACGTTCATGATCGGCCGCGTCTTCGCCAGCGGCGCACGCATCTACATCGCCGCGATCCCGCTGACGATGATCCTCTACGGCGACCTGCACGCCGATCGCGGCGCGATGCTCGTCGCCATCGCTCTGATCATGGCGGCGGGCATCGGTTACACGCTCGTCGGCGGCATGCGCAGCATCATCTGGACAGACGTGATCCAGACGGTGGTGTTCGTCGGCGCTGCGGCGGTGTCGGTGTGGGTGCTGTGGGGGATCATCGACCGGCCGATGAGCGAGGTGCTCAGCGCATTGCGCGATCCGGCGCCGGGTGCGGGGGCGCCGTCGAAACTGACCGTGCTGCGGACCGGAGTCGATGCCGGCGCGCCGCGGCTTGGCTTCGATCTGTCGCAGTCCTACACGCTGCTCACCGCGCTCACGGGCTTCATGCTGCTCAACCTCGCCGCACTCGGAACCGATCAGGATCTGGCGCAGCGGATGCTGTCGTGCAAGTCCGCCGCGAAGGGCGCGCAGTCCGTCATCCTCTCGCAACTCATCACCGTGCCCGTGGTGCTGCTGTTCCTCTTGATCGGCCTGTTGCTGTTCATCGTGAACAAGCGGCCCGATCTGGTCGCGCCCCCGGCGTACGAGGTCGCGGCGGGAACCAAGGTCTTCCCGCAGTTCATCCTGCAGCGCATGCCGACTGGGCTCAAGGGGCTCATGATGGCGGGGTTGTTCGCCGCGGCGCTGACGACGATCCTCTCCGCGCTCAACGCGATGTCCGCGGCGTTCGTCACCGACTTTTATCGCAAGGTCCGGCCCGCGCGCGACGATGGCCACTACCTGCGTGTCAGTCGATGGGCCGTCGTCGGGTGGGGCGTGATCGTCGGCGCGTTCGCCATGCTCTGCGTCGCCTGGCACGAGGGCTCGGGCGAAACGCTGATCCAGTTCGCGCTCAAGGTCATGATCTTCGCCTACGCGGGGCTGGTGGGCGTGTTCTTCTGCGCCATCTTCACCCGGCGCGGATCGGCGTGCAGCGTGATCGCCGCGCTGGCAGTCGGCGCCGCGGCGGTCCTGCTGCTCGAACCTCTTCTGTTCTCGAAATGGGCAGCGCACGTGCCCATCTGGTCGGACGCGGGCACGAACACCGCACGGACCCTTGCCGATGTGACCATCGCTTTCCCGTGGCGGATGACCATCGCCGCGGCGTGCGCGTTCGGCGTGTGCGTGATCGGGAACGGGAAGCCGGCGGTCGATCAAACTGGCGGAGCGTGTCAGCGGTGAGCGGCGACCATCGGCCATGACTCGCAGTGCATTGTCCGCCATGAGCACCCCGCCAACGATCCGCCTATGGACTGGGACATTGTTCTCGGCTGCCTCTTCATCTTCGTCGCGCGGCTCGGCGATGTCTCGCTCGACACGCTCCGCGTGGTCATGGTCATCCGCGGCAACCGTTTCTGGGCGTGGGCGCTCGGGTTCGTGCAGGTGCTCATCTGGGTCCTGGCCCTCAGCACCGTCTTCAAGAATCTCGATAAGCCGCTCTACGCGGTGTCCTACGCCTTCGGCTTTGCCTGCGGGAACTTCCTGGGCATCACCATCGAGAACTGGCTGGCGCACGGCGAGCAGGTCATCCGCGTGTTCACGCGGCAGGGCGATTCGCTCGCGGCCCGGCTCCGCGGGCACGGCTATCGCGTGACGGTCTTCGACGGGCGCGGGCGCGATGGGCCGGTGTGGCTGCTGTACATCGAGGCGACGCGCCGGCAGATCAAGGACGTCGCGCGGCTCGCAAGATCGATGGACCCGACGTGCTTCTACGTTATCGAGGATGTGCGGGCCGTCTCGACTCCTGTCGCCGTGACCAGCACGACGCCGATCTCGCCGTAAGCCATCGCGTCACCTGCCGCGAAGAACGGCCGGATCGATCGCGAACAGCCAAACGTGGCTCGGGATACCGTCTTTCAGGTCGTTGTCGCTGGTCACGATGAGCAGTTTGCGACCATCGGGCAGGTCGGGGCCGAAGCACAGGCCCTCGATCTTCTCGGGCATCTCGGGGCCGATCAGCCCGTGGCGCGGGTCCATGAAGTCGATGATGCGGCGCTTCCGCAGCGGCGAGACCCCCTCGGACAGCCCCACCGATGGCAGCGAGTCGATCGCGCTCACGTCGGTCGCCCCTTCAAAGTCCGCCGCGAACACCCCGCGGAAGCGGGCCTTCTCGCCCGCGCGGCCATCGCGCTCGAGCACGAGCAGCGTGCGGTCCTCGAACGAGAGCACCTCGGAGATCCCCGCCGCGGCGGAGTTCATGGTGTAGACGAACTCGCGCATCGCGCCGGTCTCGGGGCGGACCTCCAGCACGCGGACGTTGCGTCCGACGCGTTCGCGCTCCTCGTCGAATGCGCCGTCCTGGATCAGCGGCCCTTGCAGGATGGCCCACAGCACCGCACCGTCATCGGATATCGCAAGGCCCTCAAAGCCGCGGTTGGGCTGGCGGCCGCGCGTGTTGTAGGGCGGCATCTCTCGCTCGGGGTCGCCATCGGGCGTGGCGATCCGGAACTTCTCGGGCGGGGCGATCCGGCGCAGGTGCCTGCCGGACATGTCGAACTCATCGATCCACGGGCCGTACTCCTCGCTGAGCCACAGCGTGCCGGACGGGGAAGTTCCCACGCCTTCGGGGTCGAGCCGCAGGCCGGATTTCTGGTCGTTTCGGTTGTAGTTGCCCGTGTTGCCCCAGAACGGCCGCCCGTCCGAGGTCGTAAGCATGATGGTCTCAACGAGTCTGAATGCCGCTTCGGGTGTGCGCGGCCGGCGGTCTGTCGTGGGCCGGTCGGCGGGAAGATCGATCTCGACAATGTGCACACGACAGCGGAACGCGCTTGCGCCATCACCCGGGCCGCGGTCGCTCGCGACGATGTAGCGGTTCCCCTGCCCTGTCCAGGCGATGGCCGAGCCCCAGCCGCCGAAGCGGTCGTGCGGGATGTTGTTGCCGATCAGGTTGTCCAACCCCGAGAGGTCGCTTGCCTGGGCGGAGACTTCGCAACGGGCGATCAGTTCGACGCCGGGCTGCACGGCCAATGCCGCCGCAAACGCGGCGTGGACAACCGCCAAACCGATTCCGATCGAGTGGATCATGCCGTCCTCCGATGTTTGGATCGCGTGAAGGATTGATGCGGGCCACGCCCGGGGAAAGTCGCGGACCATCAAGAGTGCGCCAAGCCGGTGCGGTCGCGGCCGCGCCCTACGCTTTGGCTCACTTCCGCACCCGCGGGGAGGGGGATGGAGTTCCGTTCAGCCATGGGGTCCAAGAACGCGCAGCCCGTGACCGGCGTCGAAGCCCTGAAGCAGTTCAACTGGGAGCCGCAACCCGCGGCATGGAGACTGGTCAACGAACTGGTGAACGACTTTCTCTCGCGGTGCCCCGGCGCGGCAAATGTCGCCTCGCGCATGAAGCACGAGACCGCCACGCGATTCGTGGACTGGGTCGATCACATGATCGTGCCGCGGAGCGATGCCCTCAAGGCGCGGCTCAGGGAGGTCGGGTACATCCGCAAGGCGATGCCCGGTGCGCCCGAGTGCTACCTGAACGACAAGGGCATTTTTCCCGCGATCATTCTTGTGGGCGGCAAGACGTCGCGCGTGGCGATCAAGGTTGAGTCGGTGTGCGACTTCCTGACGGCTTGGCACATCGCCGACGATCCGACCATTTCCGAGGACGACATCGAGGGCGACCCGCTCTGCCAGATTCGCAAGGCCGTGGCCTTCAAGGCCGACAACGCCGAGATGTGGGTGATCGAACGGCACGGCGCGCTCGGATTCGCCGCGCCCGACCTCGATCCCGACAAGGCCGTGAACACGCTCAAGCATTATGAGATCTTCCGTCGCCGCGCGCGAGACTGGGACGATGACGACATCGGCTACGACCACACCGAGGCCATCGTCGCCGCGGCGGTGAAGGACCTCGGGCCCGACCTTGCGTGCGACCTGTTCTTTGCGGCGGAGCGCGAGTATTGGCAGCGGAAGAACAAGGCCGCGCAGATTCAGAAGGCGCGGCAGGACCGTTTGGGCCTGGGCTGGGCGAACCACGACCACCACACCTACCGATCAAGCCGGCAGTACTTCAGGCGGCTGATCGCCACCTTCGAGACACTCGGATTCCGCTGCCGCGAGCGGTTCTATGCCGGTGCCGAAGCGGGCTGGGGCGCACAGGTGCTGGAGCAGCCGGTATGCGGGATCACGATCTTCGCCGATGTGGACATGAGCCCGGAGGAGATCCTTGGGGATTTCTCGCACAACGGCCTGGAGCCGCGCAGGGAGATGGGCACGGTCGGTCTGTGGTGCGGCCTGCATGGCGAGGCTCTGCTGCAGGCGGGCATGCATCACCTCGAATGCGTGTTCGATCACGAGGCGCTGCGCGACCAACTCGAAGCGGCGAACATCGAGACCATGGACCCGTTCACCAACTTCCCGTTCCTGCGGCAGGCCTTCACCGCGGGCGAGCGATGGAAGGTGAGCGAGAAGCGGCTGCTCAAACTCCTCGACTCGGGCGTGATCACCACGGCGCAGGCCGCGGTCTTTCGTGCCGAGGGCGCGGTCGGCTCGCACCTTGAGAACCTCGAACGCAACGACGGCTACAAGGGATTCAACCAGCACGGCGTGAGCGACATCATCTCGCGCACCGATCCCCGCAAACTCGCCGCGGGGAACAAGGCCGCTCAGGGTCCAACGCTCCTGCCCAAGGTCGTCGGGGCCTGATGTCGGCCTGACACTTGCAACCTTTGCCCGCCCAGCGGGTAGACCGCGCCGGGCCGCGTTCCGCTCTTTTCCCGCACACAAGGGACCAGCATGACACTTCTCGTTCGCGCACCATGGCGCATCTCCATTCTCGCCGGCGTTGTCGCCACACTGTGCGCCGCGGCGATCGCGGCTCCGGCCACCGATGCGACAATCGAGCGCGATATCGCGCTGTATCGCGAGCACATTTTCACGCTCGCCAACCCGTACTACGAGGGACGGGGCTCGGGCTCGCGCGGCAACCGGCTCGCGGCCGACTACCTCGAGTTCTACTACCGGCGGGCGGGCCTCACTCCCGCGTTCACGCTCGAGGAGACCGCCGCGGACGGAACCACCGTCACCACGCCCTTTGCCAGTTACCGGCAGTCGTTCAGCGTCGGTCGCGGCACGGTCGTCCAGCGCGAGGCGTTGAGCGTCTCCGGCGGGGGCGACGCCGGGGCACGCACCTTCATTCCCGGGCAGGATTTCAACGCGCTGGCCATCACCGGCTCGGGAACGATCGAGGCCGAGGCGGTGTTCGTGGGCTACTCGATCGAGGACGGGCCCGACGACTACAGCACCTACGCCCAGGCCGAGCCGCTGGATGGCCGCATCGCGATCGTAATGCGCTTCGAGCCCATGGACGAGACCGGGCGCTCGCGGTTTGTCGATGAGGGCGGCCCGCGCTGGAGCGCGGCGGCGGCATTGCGGCCCAAGTTGCAGGCGGCAATCGACCGGGGCGCAGGCGCGATCATTCTCGTGAACCCTCCCGGCGCCGACGACCCGCGCGCGGGCAATCTCGAAACCGTGCAGACGTCGCAGGGCTTCGGGCGTCCGATGGGTGTGCCCGTGGTGATGATGAGCCAGCGCGGCGCGGACGATCTGGTTCGCGCGGCCGATGCCCGCGGCCGCGGTCTGATGGACCTGCGACGTCTTGCCGACGAGGGCGGCGGCGTGCACGCGCTCGCGCGGTCAAGGGTCAGAATCGACGTGAGCGCCGAGCAGGCGCCCAAGATCACCGAGAACCTGGGCGGCATTCTGCCGGGACGCGGCGAACTGGCTAGCCAGTACGTGATCCTCGGCGCGCACATGGACCACGTCGGCTTCGGGCATGATGGCGGAGCCAACCCGGCGAATGTCGGCCAGTTGCACCCCGGAGCCGACGACAACGCCTCGGGCACTTCCGCCGTGCTGATCGCGATGAACCGTGTCAGGGACTTTTTCGATTCCGCTCCCGCCGGCCAGCCGCTCCGTTCGGTGCTCTTCATGCACTTCTCGGGGGAGGAGATCGGCCTGCTCGGCTCGCGACACTTCGTGCGCAACAACACCTTCAATGCCCGCGACATCTACGCCATGATCAACATGGACATGGTCGGGCGCGTCCGCAACAACCTCGTCGATCTCAACGGCACGGGCACCGCGAAGGGATTTGAGGAGTGGCTCGACCCGATCATCGCGCGCAGCCCGCTCAGCGTGCGCAAACTGCCCGGCGGACAGGGGCCCAGCGACCACCAGAGTTTCTACAACGCGCAGATCCCGGTGATCTTCTTCTTCAGCGGGTTCCATCCCGATTACCACGCGCCCGGCGACACGCCCGACAAGATCAACATCGAGGGTGCGGTCCAGGTCGCCGCGCTCGCATCGGACATCGTCTTCAATCTCGCAGCGCGGCAGGAATCGCTCGAGTTCCAGCCCACGACGGCGACTTTCGGCCGACTCAACGAGGACGAACGGCCGGGCGGGCCCCCCGCACGAACCGGCCGCGGCGGCCGCGCCCGCGGCGACCAGCCCGCGCCGCCGCCGCCGCCCGCCGCCGATGCTCAGCCCGATCGCGGGCCCAGCATGGCCGCCATGCGCGTCCGCTTCGGCATTCGGCCCGGATACGACGAGACCGAGCCCGGTGTGCTGGTCGAGGGCGTCTCCGAGGGCGGGAGCGCGGCGGCCGCGGGCCTGAAGGAAGGCGACCGGATGATCAAGTGGAACGGCAAGGCCATCGCCGACATTCGAGGATGGATGGAACTGCTTGCCGCTCACAACGCGGGTGACGAAGTCGAAGTGACCATCGTGCGCGATGGCACCGAGCGGGTCATCAAGGCCAAACTGCAGGGTGTTGACCGCGAGGTACGATGATCGCCGGATGATGCGTGTCGCGTCTTGCCCGTTGCTTCCCTGCCCCTGGTGCGGAATCCCCGCGCAGGTGGTGTGGGTCCATGGGCATGGTCAGTGCGCCGCGTGCGGCACCAACCGCGAACCGTGCTGCCAGCCACAGGAACCCGGAAGCCTCGTTGCGGCATCCAAGGTCGAGTCCGGCCCACCCATTGTGGCCAGCCTGAACGGGCCGTTTGCAGGGGCGTGAGCCGAGCAGAAGTCCTTGAAATTCGGTTCCTGGCTCCGAATGCGCGAACGCCCGCGGGATTCGGACGTACAAGTCTGCTGAGGGTCTGTCCGTCCGCGAGTCGGCAATCGGTCGCGGCGGAACGGGGGTCGTGGTGTGTGCATCAGAGTTCGGCGATCCAACGGAGGCCGGCGAGAGCCGGGAGAGCCATGGTCACAATCCGAAGCGATGGGACCGCGCTGTTCGAGATCTACCTGCCGCACGCCCAGCAGGTCTGCATCATCGGGGACTTTGTCGAGGGCATCGACCATGCGTGCCCAATGGCGCGCTGCGCCGAGCCCGAGCGCGGCTGGTGGCGGAGCAGGCTGCGCCTTCAGTCGGGCGACCACCGGTTCTGCTACCTCGTCGATGGCGTTGGTTGGCTGCCCGATTACGCCGCGGGCGGCTTGCTGCGCAATCGGGATGGCCGATGGGTGAGCCTGCTCACGATGCCCGCCTCCGCGCCGGCGAAGGTCGTTTCCCGGCCGCGGCCCGATCGGCGCGAACGAGACCGTGTCGCGGCGGAAGCATGGGCTGTTTCACGAAGGTTCAGTACCGCAGGACCGAGTGTACCTGCCCGTAATCCTTGAGCACGCCGCGGCCCTGGAGTTGAACCAGTTCGATCAGCACGGTGATGCCGGCGATGCTGGCCTGCATCTCGCTGACGAGTTGGCAGCAGGCCTTCATGGTTCCGCCGGTGGCGAGCAGGTCGTCGACCAGCAGCACGCGCTGGCCGGGCTCGATCGCGTCGAGGTGGATCTCCAGCGAGTCGTGCCCGTACTCGAGTTCGTAACTGATCGATTTGTGCTTCCACGGGAGTTTGCCGGGCTTGCGGATGGGCACAAACCCGCACGAGAGCGACTGCGCCAGCGCGATGCCGAAGATGAACCCGCGCGACTCGGCGCCGATCACCAGGTCGATGCCCTTGCCGCGGTAGGGGTTGGCCATCAGTTCAACGCCCAGGGCGAGCGCGGCCGGGTCGCGGATGAGCGGCGTGAAGTCCTTGAAGACGATGCCGGCCTTGGGAAAGTCGGGCACGTCGCGGATAAGGGTTCTCAGGCGCTCAATCTGCTGCATGGGTGGGTTCTCGTGCGGTGGAAGGGCGCGGGGGTCTCGGCGCGGGTCGATGTGGGTACAAGCCTACACGCCCCGCGCGTCCGGTGCGCCGGGGCCGCTAAACTGCGACCATGAGCAAGGACACGCCCAGGCCCGCCGCGGCGAAACTGGAGGTGGTCGAGCCCGTCGGCAAGCGCGTGCTCATCCGCAAGGACGAGGACCGCAAGACGACCAAGACGGGGATTCACCTGCCCGACAAGATCGAGATTCCGACGCTGACCGGGCGGGTGGTGGCGATTTCGCGGCAGATCGAGAAGGACGACGACTACCCCATCCGCCGCTACGACCGGGTGCTCTTCAACCCAAAGCACGCCGTGCCGGTGGAGTTTGAGGGGGACAATCGGCTGTTTGTCATCCCGATCGAGGATGTGGTCGCCGTCTTTCGCAAGGCCGAAGAGGCTGAGTAGGCAGCAGCGCCTCGTGACAAGTATGAGGTCAGGAAGCCCGCTTTACGCACCCCGCACTCCGCCGCCGTGTCCGACCCGATCTCCATCACGCCCGTTTCGCGGCCGTTCGACGCGGTCATTCGTCCGCCGGGCTCAAAGAGCCTGACCAATCGCGCGTTGTTGCTTGCTGCGCTGGCTCACGGAACTTCGACGATCCGCCACCCGCTGGTGGACGCCGACGATGCGCAGCGGATGCTGGAGGCGATCGTGCGGCTGGGCGCGCGGGTCGAGGCTCGTGGCGACGTGCTGGTGATACGCGGCGTCGGCGGGCGATGGCGCATCGGCACCGAGCCGGTGACGCTTGATCTCGGGAATGCCGGCACCGCGACGAGATTTCTCGCCGCGGCGGCGATGCTGGCGCCGCGCGAGTCGGGCGGGATCATCATCGATGGCAACGCGCGGATGCGGCAACGGCCGATCGGCGAACTGTCCGATGCGCTGGCGGCGATCGGCGCGCGCACGCAGTGGCTCGGCGCGGCGGGGTATCCGCCTCTGCACGTGTTCCCCGCCGATGTGGACGCGCTCAAGTCCGAGGTATTCATCGCTCGGACAGCCTCCAGCCAGTTCGTCTCCGCGCTGCTGCTGGTCGCGCCGTGGCTGCCCCATGGTCTTACAGCGCACTTTACCCAGCAGCCCACCAGCGCGAGTTACATCGACATGACACTCGCTCTGCTGCGCCGTTGCGGCGCGCAGGCCAAGTGCGGTGATCTTTCGCGTCCGGCCGCGGCGACCGTCTTTCCATCGGTCGATCCCGCGGGAGGCGCGCCCGGCCTTCGAGGCTTCACCTATGAGGTCGAGCCCGATGCCAGCGGCGCAGCGCCCTTCTGGGCCGCGGCTGCGCTCGTGCCCGGCTCGCGCGTGCTCGTTCCCGGCCTGTGGCTCGAGGGCGGTGCGGGCCCGTGTTCGCTGCAGGGCGATGCCAGATTTGTCCGCGTTCTGCACCGAATGGGCGCGCAGGTTGAACTGACGCCCGGCGGCATCGCCGTTCGCGGCGACAGATTGCAGGGGATCGAAACCGACCTCTCGCAGATGCCCGACACGGCCATGGCGCTTGCCGCGATCATGTGCTTTGCGGATGGCCCTTCACGGATGACCGGGCTGCGCACGCTGCGTGTGAAGGAGACGGACCGGATCGCCGCGCTGGTGGCGGAACTGTCGAAAGTCGGAGCGCGCATCGAGCCCTTCGCCGCGGCGGGGGACGAGGGTCTGGCAATAACTCCGATTCCACCTGCTCTTCAGAATGATGCTTCGAGTGTGGCGTTCGATACGTATGACGATCACCGCATGGCGATGGCGCTCGCGCTGGTCGGTTTACGTCGCCACGGAGTCATGATCCGTGATCCGGCCTGTGTCGGCAAGACGTATCCCGTTTTCTGGCAAGACTTTGCGCGGTTGCTGGGGGCGTGACTCGGCGGGCTCTGCGGGGAGGAGCACGCCGCTCCAGACTTCGGGCCGTGCGGGCCGATGGATCGTGTCATGACTGCGCATGCGGCCCTACGCACCACGCTCGCGCCCGTCGTTCATGTGCCGACGGTGCGATTTGTCACTACGGCCATGCCCAAGAGCGGTTCGAACTGGTTCGAGGCGATGCTGTTTGGGCTGCCCGGCGTCGGCGGCTATGGCGAGCGCGAGGATGGAGCGTTGTTGCTCGCGCTCTCGCACGTGCTGGGGGTGCCCGAGTTTCTGGAGGTGTTGCGAGCGGGAGGGCTGACGCTTGGTGATGCGTTGGCGCGGATGCTCGAGCCGGGGCTCACGTCGGGCGAGCCGCTGCCTGAATCGGCCCGTACCGCCGCCGCGGCGGCAATGTCGAGGGTGCAGATGCGGATTCCGGCCCGCGCGGGGCTGATAGCGCGGGACGAGTCGCGCCGTCCGAGGGTTGGGGATCTGCTGGAGCCGTTGTTTGCAGGACAGGCGCAGAGTCGAGCCGGCGCGGCCCCGCGCGCGGTCGGGTGTCCCTCCAAGCACGAGCCGCCGGGGAGGCTGCACGAACTGCTGCCGGGGTATCGGATCCTGCAACTGATCCGCGACCCGCGGGACGTGCTGGTGTCGCGGTTCTATCACGACCTGGCGCACGTGAACCCGGGGATGATCGGGCTGTTTGCGCGGCGGGGGCGCGATGGGACATTGACGCAGCGCGACGATTGGGTGTCGGCATACTTTGGCGCGCGGCGCGACGAGTTGCGGGAGTACTACGCCGACTTCGATGATGCCCGACTCTCGACCGACATTCGATTGATCGTGCGCTACGAGGACCTGCTGGCCGATGCGCCGGCGGCGATGCTTCGGGCGGCATCGTTTGTGGGCGTCGCGCCCGCGCTGCGAGTAAGTGGCTTTGACCCGGCGGCCCACTGCGACCGATTCGCGTTTGAGCGGGTCACCGCCGGAGATGCGGCGCAGATCGATCCGGCGACGGGCGAGCGACGCAACTCGTTTCTGCGCAGCGGAAAGTCGGGCGACTGGCGGAACTACTTCGATCGTGCACTCGTGGAGATCCTCGGCCCCGGGTTCGCCACGCTCCTGGTCACGCTCGGTTACGAGCGAGACAGCGCGTGGATCGGCGCGCTCCCCGACTGCGCGCCGCGCGCGTGGGACTTCTCCCGTCTGCGCCCGCGGCAATCGCTGGTACGATCGTTCAGGTGTCTCTGGGAGGCCGATGCAGCGCTGCATGAGCGCTACCCCAACCCCACGGACCTGCTCGCGGCCGATGGCGGGTTTCTCGGGCACATCGTCAGAGAGGCGCGTCCCGAAGTGATGCGCCACCGCGCCGATCTCATTGCACTGGCACGCCTCTGGAACGCCGACACGCGCGAGACGGTCGCGTTCTAGCGGTTGCGCACCCGCGCTGCCCGCTTGGGAACACGCGGCTCCATGTAGATGCGCTCCGCTTCCAGCAGCGCGCGCCACGCCGCCGCGGCAGCCCCGGCCCTTTCCGAGAATGTCCCGCCCTCGCCCTTGAGCACCAGCGCGACCACATCGTCGGCGCTGTAGATGTGCGTGAGCCCGCCGTGCGAAGGGCCCTTGACACGCGCGGCCTTGCGCAGCAGGTCGAAGGTCTTGGCGGAGATGTCGCCGGAGTCCATCAACTCCTGCTTGGTCCACCCCAGTTCAGGCGCTTCGGTCGGCTCGATGTTCTGGCCTCGTCCCATGGGGCGATTCTTGCCCGCGGATTGATCCCGGGCGCGCGTCTTTTTCACGACTCTGGTAGACTGCCGCCATGGCCTATGAATCCCGCCTGCCCTACGACTCTGCCCGAATCCGCGCTGCCGCGGTGTACTGCTCCGATGGCCGCATCGGTGAGCACTTCGACGACTTCCTGCAGAATGGGCTGGGGCTTCCCCGGTACGACCGCGTGGCCCTGCCCGGCGGTCCGGCGTGCCTTGCGGGGCATTCCGAGGCCCACCTCGAGGAAAAGGGGGTCGTGGACGAGTTGCAGTTTCTGGTCGAGGTGCACGGCCTGAAGCGCGTCGTGCTGGTGGCCCACCAGGGCTGCGCGTTCTACGGCACGCGGCTGAGACTCATCGAGCCGCGGCTGGAACTCGTGCAGCGGGCCGATCTTGTGCGGGCCGCGGCATACGTGCACAAGGTCACCGGGCTCGAGAGGATCGAAGCGTACTTTGCCCGCACAAACACGGATGCGCGGTCAATCCACTTCGAGCAGGTCCAGGTCTGAATGCGTCCGGTCGCCGGCACGCCGGTACGCTCACTACCCTGAACGCTCATTGGGCACCATGAAAGGGCCGCTGCATGCTCGCGCCGAGGATCGCCGGGTCGTTGTTCCTGTTCGCACTCGCCTGCGCGCCGCTGGGCGAAGCGCGGGCCCAGAGCGTGACGCAGTTGTGGGCCAACAACTGCGCCTCGTGCCACGGGCGCGATGCCGCGGGCGGCGACAAGGCCAGGTCTCTGCTGCGCGATGGGCTGTTCGATCAGCAGCACGACCGCCCGTTCTACGACACCATCCGCGACGGACTCAAGGATGTCGAGGGCCACGCCTTCGGCGGCACGTTGAGCGACCCGCAGGTCTGGGGGCTTGTCGTCCACCTGCGAGAACTCCAGGCCCGAGACTTGCGACGGCGTGTCGGCGGACCCAAGGCCGTTTCCGGCGTCTACACGACCCAGCACCACAAGTACCGCATCGAGGACGTGGTCTCCAGCGGCCTGTCCATTCCGTGGGCCGTCGATTTTCTGCCCGATGGGCGCATGCTCATCACCGAGCGCCCCGGCACGCTCAGGGTGAACTCGACGCGGACCCCGGGCGGAACGCTTTCCGAGCCCGTGCAGGGCGTGCCGCCCTCGGTGCACCTCGGACAGGGCGGACTCATGGATGTCGCACTGCACCCGGAGTTCGAGAAGAACGGGTGGATCTACCTCGGCTTCAACGAGCCCGCGCCGGGTGTCGATGCTTCCCGCCGCGGCGGGCGCAGCATGACCAGCATCATCCGCGGGCGTCTCAAGGATGTTGACGGCAGACCGACATGGACCGACCAGGAAGTGCTCTTCCGCGCCAAGCCCGAGCACATGAGTTCCAGCGGCGTGCACTTCGGCAACCGCATCGTCTTCGAGCCCGCGTACGAGAAGAGCAAGGATGGGCGCTATCACATGTTCTTCTCGATCGGCGAGCGCGGCAACGGCGCGCACGCGCAGGACCTCTCGCGCCCCAACGGCAAGGTCCACCGCCTGTGGGACGATGGCAAAGTTCCCGACGACAACCCGTTCGTCTCGCGCGCCGATGCGTATCACTCCATCTGGTCCTATGGCCATCGAAACCCGCAGGGCCTCGTGTTCGATCTCGATGGCTTGCTGTGGGATACCGAGCACGGGCCGCGCGGCGGGGACGAACTGAACCTCATCCAGAAGGCCGCCAACTACGGCTGGCCCGAGGTCGCCTTCTCCATCAACTACAGCGACATGCCCTACGCCACGCCCTGGACCGCCGATGGCAAGGCCAAGGACGGCGCAACGATCACCATGCCCGCGTACCGCTGGCTGCCATCGATCGCGGCGTGCGGCCTCGACCTGGTTCGCGGCGGCGCGTTCCCGAAGTGGAAGGGCGACCTGGTCGCCGGCGGGCTCGCCGGCGCAAACGTGGACCGCGTCCGCATCAACGATGGCAAGTTCGTCGAGCGCGAGGAGATCTTCTTCGGCCACGGTCGCGTCCGCGATGTGGTGACCGCGCCCGATGGCACGATTTACATCGTTCTCAACGACCCCGACAAGGTTGTGCGGCTCGTGCCCGCCGACTGACCGCGGACCACCTCACCCGCCCGCCGCCTTGGCCGGGTAGCCCAGCGACTTCAGGTGCTCGATCACCTTGTCGCGGTGGTCGCCCTGCAGTTCGATCGTCCCTTCCGCGCGCGACACTGTTCCCCCCGTGCCGAACGTGCCGCGAAAGTGCTTGAGCAGCGCGGGCAGATCATCGGTGCGGTCGGAGCGCGGCGCAAAGCCGACGACAACCGTCACCACCTTCCCGTTCCGTTTCTCGCGCCGCACCCGCACGGCCTGGTCTCTCGGGTCCAGCGCTCTGCCGGTCTTGCGGTCGCGCGGGCAGGCGCACGCGGCCAGATCAAGCCCGCAGCGCTCGCAGGTGATGGGTCGCTCCAGCGGTGTTCCGGCGAACAGGCCCGACATGGTGCGATCACCATAGGCCCGCGGATTGACGCCGCGAGAGCGCGCGGACCGATGGCATGGGTATGGCCGGCACGCCGCTCATGCCCCGATCAGTGGTCACGCGGCGTCGCGAGTCGCTCGCGGGCCGGGCCGCGCCGTGGCTGGCGGTCGCCGCGCTGCTGGGCCTGACGGCGCTGATGCTCCGCTGGCAGGGGCGGGTGTGGTGGTGCGAGGAGGGCGACAGCGCGTTCTGGATCAGCGATGTCTGGACCTCGCACTGCTCGCAGCACTGGGCCGACCCGTACACCATCACGCATGTCTCGCACGGCCTGATCTTCTGGACCGTGTTCGTGTTCTGGGCGAAGTGGATGCCGCGATGGGCCCCGCCGGTGCGGTGGCGGCTGCCGATCGGTGTGGCGGTCGCCGCGGCGTGGGAGATCGTGGAGAACACGGAGTTTGTGATCAACCGCTACCGAACGGTGACGATGTCGCTGGATTACATGGGCGACAGCGTGGCCAACGCGGTGGGGGATGTGATCGCGTGCGGGCTCGGCATGCTGATCGCGCGGGCCATCGGCTGGAAGTGGGCGATGGGCCTGTTCGTGTTGACGGAAATCGTGCTGCTGTTCGTGATGCGCGACAACCTCACGCTGAACGTGATCATGCTCTTTTGGCCGATCGAGGCCATCAGGCAATGGCAGACGCCGGGGCACATCGGCGGGCCGTAGGGCGCTCGGCCTGCGCTGGTGGGGGTGGGGGCTTTCGATTGCATGGTGCCGGAGGCTGGCACCGGCGGCGCGAGGACTCCGCTGGCGCGGGCGTCCCGCCTGCCAATGCCCTGCCCCTTCCCGTTGTTCCGCCATCCGACATCCCACTTCCGACATCGCTCAAGCCGGGGTCGGAACTGGTGCGGTTGGAGCATCACCGATGCCGCAAGTTGAACGGTCGTGGTCGCTTTGAGACCGCTTCAGCGGTCTTGCCCGCTCAGAGGCCACTGCTTCAGCGGTGGTCAGCGGGTCCGGCCACACCCATCTGCTGCCGGACTTCTCAGCCCGTTTCAACGGGCTTCTCGACCCTTCACCCTCACTTCAACCGCACCAACTTGCCCTTGCGCTTCACGATGTTCTTGTAGTCCCACTGGATGTCGATGGACTTCTTGAGCCAGCGCTTGAGGTCTTTGGCGGAGATGTCCGCCGTGGCGGTGTAGCGGATGCCGGCGGATTTGAACTTGTTGCCGGGCGGGTCGGCGGGCAGGCCGGGCTCGTCGAACGATTGGCCGCTCCAGAACATGAGGCGGATGGCGTCCTTGCCGATTGGGGAGTAGCCGACGATGGGGTTGCCATCGAGGAACCAGACCGGGTGGCGGTGCCAGATTTTGCACTCGGCGGTGTCGCGCACCGCCTTGGGCAACTTGGCGAAGTGGGCATCGATGGCCGCGGCGAGGGTGCCCGCGATCTCGCGGTGGGCGGGTGAGGGGAGGGCGGTGTTGTAGGCGAGGATGGTGTGGGGGAGGGGCATGGGGGGAGAATACGCCGCCGATTGCAGTCTGAGCTCGGTGTGCCAAGGGAGATCGTGAGCAACTGGAATAAGCGCCGGACAATGAGCGCATCGACTATCTTGGGGCACTCGTCCACACTCTATTGACCACAGCACTTTTTGTACTTTCGACCGCTACCGCAAACGCAAGGCTCATTCCGCCCGGGCTTCCTCGAGCGTGCCCCTTTGCTACGCGTGGGAGGAAGGGGAGGATACTCGTCGTCGTGGCTTTGTCGCCAAGTTACGTTGCTTGGTTCCAATACGCGCAGCTCCTCGCGAGCATCCGAGGCCTCTTTCTCCAATTCAGGTGTCCAATTGTTGATACGAACCATTACGAGGTCGTACGTCCGGCCCCCATTGCCTGCTCCGGCTTCGGTGCCAATGCCAACAACTTGCAAAGGACGCGGATGACGTGCCGCAATCGCCAGGCAGTAGTGATACATGTGCCACGCACGGTACTTGTACGACTCAATGTCTCGAACCTTGTCGGGAGGAAAACAGCCAAACACGTATGTCGTGGGTCGTTGTTCGGTTGCGACGAGTACTCGTCTGCCAATTCGATTGGGTGGTGACGTCGCGACGAAGTCCAGAAGATGGCGAGACAGAACACGCCGCCAAAAGCGAGATTCACTAGCCATTACTCGAAGAGCTTGCTCCACATCTGACACGGATTGCGGAATCATGAGCTTCTGGCCCAGCGCATCCCCGGCAACAGTGTCGATTATCTCATCCCAAAGGTAGCTGAATCTGTCAAGAGCCTTGCGTGCTCGAAACTGCGAGCTCTTCACCAGGTCGTCCCAGAGTCCTTCCGTAACAATGACACTCTTGGCATCCTGCGGCAGACCGAAACCATCACCGGAATCCGAAGCGCGGTGTCGCAGGTGAAGTGCAAGCAGGTCCTCTTCCCCCGCCACGCCGCTCAGGACCCCGCGATCCAGCAGCGCCTCCTTTCGCTGCAAGTACTCCGAAAAGTCCGCAATGGTGTCCAACTCACCAAGCACAATGTCTAAGGTCACATCGTCGAAGACATGTACTATTCCGCTTCCGTAGTCCGCCTGCATTATGGTAAAAGGAAGCGAAACGAGGGGTGTTCCCTGCTTGGGAGTGGTCGGCAAGAGCTGTGGCAGGCTGCCGCTCCCTCCGAACAACTCTCTGCACTTCTGCTTCGCGCCGAGCGCTACGCAAATCCGATGAACTCTCATCTGCTCGCGTGGTGGAAGCGCGAGAGGGAGTCGTGTCGTACATTGTCGATCAATGAACACCCGGTTAGGCTCATCCTTCAGCCACCGCTCGGCCCCGTACAACTGGTCGACGGACTTCTGAATAGCACGCTTGAACCAGCGGTTCCAGTCTATGTCAAGTCGTCCGGAGTCTTTGAACGCGCACGACTTGTCGGAGAACAGCACAACGGTGTTGCCGTAGAGAGCGACTAGGTCGCAGATTTCCTTTCCATCGCCGCCACGTGCGTTCCCCTGATTCCTGTAGAGGTTCGGGTAGCTCCATAGCCGAAGGAACGACCTCCGACACAGCTTCGCTAAGTAACGCTCACTCGGCGTTACGCCACCTTCGTTGCCGGTAGAGGCGTTGGAATCGTCCATTGTTACACTTCTACGCCTTGCGGCGTACCCTGCACCCGGTGTATAGCGTAATCGCCTGCCCTGTGCAAATGTACTGTCTGCTGCGAGGATCGGCGCGGGTTGGAGTGGATGTGCTTCGGACTCCGCCCAGCGCCTGTGAATCACAATTGAGGATGGTCGATTGTTAGCAGTAGTTCGGACGTCGATGCCCCGCCGGGCACGAGGCCCGGCGGTCCCCTCAACTCGTGTCACGCGTCCCCCGGGCGGGGGCGCGGATTGGACCGGCTTTCAGTCGCCTACCGGCAGGGGAGCGAGGCATACCGGTCGAGGGTCCTTACGAGCGAGGGTCAGTACAGTGGGGGGGCGCCGACGGCGTTGAGGATGCGGACTGCGGAGCGAGCATCGGGGCGTTCTTCTGCCGCGGGAAGAAGAGGATCGCAAGACCGCCGACGAGCAGTGCCGCGGCGAGGCCGAAGGTGCCGAGGGCATCCATTGGTCCGGGCGGCGCGGCGCCTTCGTGGAGAAGGATGCAGCTTGTGCTGACCAGGCCGGGGTAGCCCTTTTTGAGTGCCGCGCCTTTGACGATTCCGATGTCGTTCTTGACCAACATGCCTTGGATCGAGGACTGGCCCATGAGGGAGAGGAGATGCTCATCGGAGGTGTTCGAACTCTTGATGAGCAGTTTCACGCCGGGCTGGCGGGGGAAAGAATCGATGGAGCCCTTGCGCTCGCGCCACTCCCTGAGCGCGGCGACGAACTGCGGCGTGGCGGGGATGGCGGGCATCCAGGCGGCGTCTTTTCGGCGGACGCGGCCGATGATCGCATCCACCGAGCAGGGGAAGATGCCCTCGACGATGACGTGCGGGTTGATGTCGATCTGACGGGCGGTGAGGTCCGCGATGTTAATGCGGACGGGCTCGGCGGTTGCGCGAGAGGCAGTAATCAGCATTCCGATCCCGACGGTGATTCCGCCGAGTGCGGCCAGGACGAGCAGGCAACCAAGTCGTCGCATAAGAAGACTCCCCAGGGTTGGATGGGGAGCATACAAGAAAACGGGCGGGAATGCCAGCAACAACGGGCACGAGGGTCGGTCGAGCGTTGGTGAGTCTGTTCGGCGAGAGGGGGTGCCGGGGGAACCGCAGGTTCCCCGGCATCAGCGGCCAACTTCTGGCCGCGGCGGGGTGAAGACGCCCTCGGCCTCACCAGGGTCGGGGAGGCCGGGTTCCGGGTGCCGGCAGGTGATACGCGGCACCAAAGGACCACGGAGCCCCTCACCGGCTCGGCATGCGCCGAGCCCCCTCTCCCCGCGGGGGCGGGGAGAGGGGGCGAACAAAGAAAAACCCCGGCCGCGGGGTCGGGGTGGGAGTTCCGGTGAGATGATGCGGGCCAATACGAAGTCGGGATTCAGGCGGCCTGCGAGTTTGGCGGGTTGAGGACCTCGCGGATTGTGACCATGCCGCGGGCGACGGCGTTGCAGGCCCGGAGGACATGAAGTTCACGGAGCATCAGGTCGTCGGGGTAGTCGCCCTCGAAGATGCGGATGAGGGAGCGAAGATCGGCGTCGGAGATGCCGGCTTCGCGTGCGGCGCGGGTGTAGTCGAAGTACTCGGGCGTTGCGGGTGTCGGGATGGAGGGCTGGGAGGACATAGGCAGGCCTCAGAGTTCCGGCGGAGAGAGTATAGCGATGGTCGGGAGGCCACTGCCGATGTTCAACGCGTCGATCGCGGCGCGGCGACGCTGATTGACAAGATGCTTGAAGTTCCATGAGACAAGGATGTTCTGACGAGAGAGGATGGCGATCGCGACATGGAGCGCGTCATCAACGACCTTTGGCGGGAAGATGGCGGTGGTGAGGTATCGGCGGGCGAGAGCCTTCGCCTCGGGCGTCACTTGGAGGACCGGAAGTCCGGTGACGAGTCGGAGCATCTGCTCCCGGCGCGCAGCGTCGGGAGTTTCCTCAATCTCGCGTGTGGTGACTTCGGAGATTGACACCTCGAAGTCACTGATTCGTCGCCAGAACTCGCGGGTCAGCGCGCGGCGGTCGGGCGAGCGCGGATCATCGTGCAGGCTGATGACGGACGTGTCGAGGTATATGCGCTGCTTCATTGCGTTGTCATGCACATGAGATTGCGCTCAGGGCTCTTTCAAGACGATCATTTCACCCCATGTGCTTGATGATCGCATCCCCGAACTCGGAGCACTTGAGTTTGGTCGCGCCTTCCATCATGCGGTGGAAGTCGTACGTCACGGTCTTCGCGCCGATCGCGCCGTCCATGCCCTTGATGATCAGGTCCGCGGCCTTGGTCCAATCTGTGTCACCGCCGCTGCCCATGTAGCGCAGCATCATTTCGCCGGAGAGAATGACCGAGCCGGGGTTGACCTGGTCGAGGTTGGCGTACTTGGGCGCGGTGCCGTGCGTGGCCTCGAAGATCGCGTGGCCGGAGATGTAGTTGATGTTCGCGCCGGGGGCGATGCCGATGCCGCCGATCTGCGCGGCGAGCGCATCGGAGAGATAGTCGCCGTTGAGGTTCATCGTCGCGATGACGTCAAAGTCCTTGGGCCGCGTGAGCACCTGCTGCAGCGTGATGTCGGCGATGGAGTCCTTGATCATGAGCATGGACTTCCACTTGCCCTGACCGTGCGTGGGCCAGAGTTTCAGCACGTTCTCGACCTCGCCGACGATCTTCTTCTGCTGGTCCGGCGTCATCATGTCGTAGCCGGGGTCGATCATGCGGGCGTTCTCGACGCTGGAGAGGTCGGTGTTGGCCTCCTTGTTGCCGAGGATCCACGACTCGCGCTCGGTCACGCACTTTTCGCGGAACGATTTCGCGGCCAGTTCGTACCCCCAATCCTTGAACGCGCCCTCAGTGAACTTCATGATGTTGCCCTTGTGGACGAACGTCACCGAGCGGCGGTTGTTCTTGAGCGCGTACTCGATCGCGGCCCAGATCAGCCGCTCCGAGCCGGGCTTGCTCACGGGCTTGAGGCCGATGCCGACCGCGGGCGTCGGGTACAACTCGGGGTGGCCGATCGACTTTCCCCACTCAACGCCCGCCGCGGCGGAGCCGAAGCGGATCTTCTTGAACTCCTTGGGGAACTCTTTCTCCATGAGCGCGAGGAACTTTGCGGCCTCGGGCGTGCCCGCGGCCCACTCGATTCCGGCGTAGATGTCCTCGGTGTTCTCGCGGAAGATCACCATGTCGACGTCGCCCGGCTTCTTCACGGGCGAAGGGACGCCCTGGAACCAGCGGACGGGGCGGAGGCAGACGTAGAGGTCGAGCATCTGTCGGAGCGCGACGTTGAGCGAACGGATGCCGCCGCCGACGGGCGTGGTGAGCGGGCCCTTGATGCCGACAAGGTACTTCTTGAAGTCGTCGATGGTCTGGTCGGGGAGCCAGTTGCCGGTCTTGTTGAAGGCCTTCTCGCCCGCGAGCACCTCGTGCCAGTGGATCTTTTTCTTGCCGTTGCTGGCCTTGGCCACCGCGGCATCGAAGACGCGGACGGATGCGCGCCAGATGTCGGGGCCTGTGCCGTCGCCCTCGATGAAGGGGATGATGGGGTCGTTGGGGACATCGAGTTTGCCGGACTGCATCGCGATGGCTGAGGGCATGGGGAACTCCGGAGAAATGGGCCGATCGGCCGTGTGGCCGCGTGGCGGTTTGGGGCGGGCCGGGCGGCCGGCGGACAACGCGACAGGATAGAAGCGCGATGGGAGAACCGGGCGACGGGGGCTCAACTCTTCATGTTGACAAACTGCAGCGGCTGGTCGAGGTCCGCGGCGTTGAGCATCGCCATCACCGAGCGCAGGTCGTCGATCTGCTTGCCCGTCAGGCGGACCTCGTCGCCCTGGATCGAGGCCTGCACCTTGATCTTGGATTCCTTGACCATCTTGGCGATCTCCTTGGCGAGTTCGCTGGTCAGGCCTTCCTTCAGTTTGACATCGCGCTTCATCGCGCCGGTGGCGCCGTGCCGGGCGGGCTCGGCGGGGAGGAACTCGAAACTCTTGAGGTGCAGGCCTCGCCGGATCGCGGCGGACTCGAACATGTCCTTCACGGCGTCGAGTTTGCCGCCATCGGCGGCGTGCATGTGGATCTTCTTCTCCTTGCGGTCCACGGTGATCTCGACCGGGGAGTTGCGGAAATCGAAGCGCGAGGCGATCGCCTTCCTGGTGTTGTTGATGGCGTTGTCGAGTTCGGCGAAATCGATCTTGCTGACGATGTCGAGTGAGGGCATGGGGCAATCGTAGTGCCCCGGCCCCGGGCCGCGGCGGCCCGCCCCGCGGATGCGGGCCGGAACGCGCGGCCCGCGGGAATCGCCGACGCTCGACGCGCTTCCCCGGCGGGCCGAGCCGTGGTAGGCTGTACGAGCGGAGGTGACCATGGCCGACACGCTCGAGTTGCTGTTCATCGGATCCGGACGGACTGTCGCCGCGCTCGACCGCCTGACGGGGCGGACGGTGTGGCGCATCAAACTGCCGCGGCTGTTCGGGAGCCCGCTCACGCTGATGACGCAGGGCGGCGAGTTGTACGCCGGCCGCGGCGGGTATGTGTACTGCATCGACCAGCGCAACGGTGCCATCTTGTGGGAGCGCGGCGTGAACTCCAGCGGCGGGATGGTCTTCATGGCCATCGGCGGCAGCGCCTCGGCGCAGGCGGTTGCCGGGCACGTCGCGGCGCAGCAGCAGGCCGCGGGCAACGCCGCGGTGGTCGGGGCTGTCGCCGCCGCCGCGGCGGCATCGGGCTGAGACGGTTTCAGACTTCTTCAATGAACTCGATGGAGATGCGTCCGACGCGCACGCCCGTTCGCGCGCGGACCGCTTCGAGTACCCCGGCGGGGAGATGCGCGAGCACCTCGCGCCCGAGATCATCGGGCAGGTCGATCACACGGCCATCGGCGGTGACGACATGCGCGTGCTCGGTGGTGTCGGCGTCGTAGCGTGCGCCGCCGGAGCGACGGTCGGGCCCGTGCGCGGGACTGATCCGCCGGCACAGCCCGCGACGTGTGAACAGTTCGAGCGTGCTGTACACCGTGGCCAGACTCATGCCCTCATCCCGAACACCTACCTTCTGGAAGAGTTCCTCGGCGGTGGGATGCTCGGCACAGGCGCACAGAGCGGCAAAGATCTCCTCGCGTCGGCGTGTCCACCGCACGCCGCGTATGCCAAAATAGGTACGGAGATCTTCGGGCACGCGCATCATCAGCACGGATTGTTCGCCCGTTCCCGCCGCGCCGCAACCCCGCCCGACCCGCTATCGCCCGAAGGACTCAGGAGCACCCATGCCCGCCCTGACCGAGCCGCACCCGCTGGAGTTGTACGAACTGTGCGTGCAGGAGCCCCTGACCGCCGCGGCGATGCTGCGGAGGCTGCACGGCGCGCGGCCTCGCACGCTGGCGGAGGATTTCGCGGGCTCGGCGGCGCTGTCGCGCGCCTGGCTGATCGCCGACCCCGATGCCCGGGCCATCGCCACCGACTTTGATCCTGCCGCGGTCGCGTACGCCGCGCAGCGCGCTGCCAACTCGGGCATCGAGCCGGCGCGGCTGCGACTGGTGAACGCCGATGTGCGCGCCATCTCGAAGCCCGATCCGGCGGACGTGGTGTTTGTCGGCAACTTCTCCATCGGCGAACTGCACGAGCGGGCCGAACTGGTCGAGTACTTCCGCAGCGCGCACGCGAGGCTGAACCCGCGCGGCATCTTCGTGTGCGACACCTACGGCGGCGCCGCGGCGTTCCGCACCGGCCACGTGCAGCGCACGCACACCGGGCGCGAGCCGCGCGAGCGCATCCACTACACCTGGCAGCAGCGCCGCGTGGACCCGTTCACGGGGCGCGTCGAGAACGCGCTGCACTTCCGCGTGGAGAACGATGGCGAGGTGGTCGCCGAGTTGTTCGACGCGTTTGTCTACGACTGGCGGCTGTGGAGCGTGCCGGAACTGCGCGATGCGATGCGCGAGGCCGGCTTTGTCGAGACGCAGGTGATCGCCGGGACCGACGCCGATGCGCCCGCGCTGCGGGAATCGGAGGCGGCCGAGCATCACATCGTGTGCGTGCTGGGGCGGTGAGCGGTCCGCGGGACCGCGGCGTGATCGGGCGGGCGAGGTACACTCACACAACGTGTCCACGCCGCCCGCCAACCTCCGCGCGCAGCGAGTCGCCGTTGTCGGCCTGCTGGTGAATATCGCGCTGGCCGGGGTCAAACTCGTCGCAGGGCTGGTGGGGCATTCCTACGCGCTGGTCGCCGACGCGGTCGAGTCGATGACGGACATCCTCGGCTCGGTCGTCATCTGGGGCGGCCTGCGCATCGGCGCGCGACCCGCCGACGAGAACCATCCCTGGGGCCACGGCAAGGCAGAATCCCTCGCCGCGCTGGTCGTCGCGGCGATGGTGCTCGCCGCGGGCATCGGTATCGGCATCAAGTCCATCGACGAGATCATCACCCCTCACCACGGGCCCGCGCCGTTCACGCTGGTCGTGCTGGTTGTCGTCGTCGTCGTGAAGGAACTGCTCTTCCGGCGGGTGCTGCGGATAGCGCGCGAGGAAGAGAGCGGCGCGGCGGAGGTGGACGCGTGGCACCATCGGTCCGACGCGATCACCTCCGCCGCGGCGTTCATCGGCATCTCGATCGCGCTCTTCGGCGAACGTCTCTTCGGCGGCGCGGCCGCCGCGTCCGGCGCACCGAGCCGCTGGGCCAGCGCCGACGACTACGCCGCGCTCCTCGCATCGGCGGTGATCATCTACAACGGATGGAGGTTGATGCGCGTCCCGCTGCGCGACCTGATGGACGAGGAGGGCCCGCACGCGACAGGCTCGGTCATCGGCCCGGCGCGCGACACCGCGATGGCGGTGCCGGGCGTCCTGGACATCGAGAAGGTGCGGACCCGCCGGAGCGGCTCGCGATGGTTCCTCGAGATGCACGTGGAGGTTGATCCGGCGATGCCGGTGCGCGAGGCCCACGCCGTCGGCGGGCGTGTGCGCGCTGCGGTGCGCGGGAGGGTGCCGCGGGTCGCCGACGTGCTGGTTCATGTTGAGCCGCACGAGGGGGGCGACGAACGAGGGCCGGCGAACCGAACGCCCTCCGAACAGTGCGGGCCTTGGAGGTTGGTCCATCGGGGTCGGGCGGGCATGGCCTCGCAGGAATGCCCCTCCGCCTCCCTCTCCCCGGCGGCATCTCCGACAGAGGTGGAGTTCAGGAATCTCGCCAACAGTCGTCCAGGTCCTTGTATTGGCGGAGCGGCTGTGTCATACTGTTGGCAGGGTGGACCCTTGGAGAGGGGTCCGCCGGCGTGCCGCGGTGAACCGCGGCACGAGTGTGTATGCCGAGAGGAGAGAGAAGAATGAATCGTCGCGCGCTTCGTTTAGCGTTGCCGGTGCTTGCCGGTGCGGTGCTGACCACGCCCGCCATGGCGGACAACTGGGAGATGTACATCACCGTCGACAACTACTTCGATGTGTACTTCGGCACCGGAATCTCCACGACCGGCGCGGCCGTGGGAAGCGGCAACTCATGGCCGACCGAGTACTTCTTCACGGCGGTAAGTTCGCCCCTGACGTCGTACGTCTACATCGTGACCTCGTCGGACCTCGCGGTCGCGCAGGGTCTGATCGCGGACTTCCGCAACGTCACGACAAATCAGAACGCGCTCTCGGGCGATGGCAACTGGGCGGTCTTCCCGGCGGGCGCATACGCGGCGACGAATCCCTTCTGGCCGGCTCCATGGCCCGCCAACACGATCGCGACGCAGGCGATGGTGGACAACGCGATCAACTACGCGACGAACAACGGCCTGTGGGTGACGCCGACGGGTGCGCCGGGATATGACAACGATCCCACGACGCCGACCGCGCCGTTCGCCTACCCGTGGGCGTACTACCCCAACATCGACCCCAGCGCGCAGTGGGTGTGGTATGACTCGGGGAACGGCTCGCTCAACCCCGGCATCCCCGCGCCGCTCGGCGGCGGCGTGAACCACGACGAGTTCCTGATCTTCCGCATCCCGGTGGATGTGCCCGCGCCCGGTGCGTGCGTGCTGCTGGGCCTGGGCGGCTTGGCCGCGGGGCGGCGGAAGCGCGACTGAGCGGGACTCGCGAAGATCAACCGGTAGAACTCCAGAGGGCGGCGCGGTGTGCGCCGCCCTCGTTCATTTCATGCCGGGCCGCCGCGGCCCCCGCGCACGTTTCCTGCGCTTCCTCGATCGCCATCGGGCCGCGGCATCGTCACCGCGACAGGCGGAGCACGTCCTCCCGCGGTGGGCCGTCGCCATGCACTCCGGGATAGAACGTGACGCGCAAGGTCGGCGAGACCGTTCCCGCGGCATCCTCATCGGCGCGCCAGCGAAGCAGCCACTCGGGAAGCCCGCCCAGCGAAAGCGTGTACGTCCGCGTCACCAGGTCGTCGAACTGCCGCGCGTTCTCCTCGGGCTTGGTCAGGTCGATCCGCCAGACCAGGTCCTGCAACTGCGTCCCATCCGGCTGCTCGGAGCCGGGGCGGAAGAGTTCGCACTGCACGAGGCCCAGGGCCCGGACGAGTTGCCCGTACCGGTCCCGCAACTCGAAGTGACAGACGATGACCGGCTGCCCGGCGGCATCGGTCGAGAACCGAGTGAGCGGGTGCACCGAGAGTCGCTCGGGGCCGAAGCCCTGCAGGGCCCCTTCGCCGCGGCTCGCGTTTCCATCCGTGCAGCAGGCGAGCCACGGCGCGGCGGAGAGCGCAAGGACGAACGGGATGGCGCGATGGGCGCGGTGCATCGGTCGCGGAGTCTACGCCACGCACGGCGGTTCGCACCGTGTGACTGGGCCGGGCTCCATACTGTTGCGTGATGCAAGGCCGACTCACGCTCGCGATCGAGACCTCGAATCCCACCGCCGCGGCGGAGGGCTCGGGGATGTCGGTCGCGCTCGGTCGGATGTCCGAGGTCGGATTGGAACCGCTGGGCGAGGAGCCGGTGCGAGCGGGGGCGCGGGGCCGCGCGGCGGGGGCGAGCGCGATTCGGGTCTCGGGCGGCAGCGGGGGGGAGGGGGACGACGACCTGGTGCCCGCGATCCACCGCCTGTGTGCGCGCACGGGTCTGGGCCCAACTGATCTTCGCGGCGGGCGCGTGGCGGTCGCCGTCGGCCCCGGCGGGTACACGGGCCTGCGTGTCGCGTGTGCCGTGGGCAAGATGATCGCCGAGGGCAGCGGGGCGGCGTGTGTGGCAGTGCCGACGGCAGCGGTCGCGCTTGCGGGAGACTCGCACGGGGAGCGTGTGAAGCGCGCCGTCGCGCTGGCGAGCAAGAACGACACGGCGTGGGTTTGGGTCGAGGGCGAGCCCGATGCAAGCGTGGGCCGCGTTCTGTGCGCGGCCGATGTACCCCTGCTCGCTTCTGAGGGAGTGCGGGCGTTGATCGCCGATGCGCACCTGCCGATGGCGATGCGCGAGGCGTGCGTGCACGCGGGCATCGTGGTACGTCCACCCGCGCTCAGTGCCGCGGCGTGTCTGGCCGCTTCGGCCGCGTTCCCCGACATCGATCCGGCGGACCTGGTGCCGATCTATGCCCGAGAGCCCGATGCGGTCACGCAGTGGCGTGCCCGGGCACGCGCCTGAGCGATCGGCCCGGCGGGGTTCTCGGGCGTTGGGCGGGGTGAATGTGAAGCGGGGGAGTTGGGACAAACTGTGCCGTTAAGTCGGACCGGGCAAGGGTCGATACCAACCCGCGGTATGCACTCTGCGCCGATGGTCGGCGCATCGCGAAAGTTCGAACCCCCGGAAGGCCCGCATGTCAGGCTCAAACGGACAGCACAACGGCCGCGAATGGGCCGGGAAGCGGATCTTCACGACCGGTGAGGCCGCGGAGGTCTGCAAGGTCTCGCAGCAGACGATCATCCGCTGCTTCGATGCGGGCCGTCTGGGCGGCTTTCGCGTGCCGGGCTCCAAGTTCCGGCGCATCCCCCGTGCCGAACTCATCAAGTTCATGCGGGCCAACGACATCCCCGTGGGCGCGCTGGACCAGGGCGCCAGGCGGATTCTCGTCGTGGACGACGATGCGCAGATCATCGACATGTTCAAGGACCTGTTCGGGCGGAACGAGCGCTACGACGTGCGGTTCTGCTCGACGGGATACGACGCGGGGTTGCTGACCGAGCAGTTCCGGCCGAATCTCATCGTGCTGGACTACATGCTGCCGGATGTGAACGGCAACGTGGTGTGCAAGCGCATCCGCGAGCACGAGGAACTGAAGGACACGCGGATCATCTTTGTTTCCGGCGTGGTGAATCCGGAAGAGATCGACTCGCTGAAGGCCGCGGGCGCCGACGACTTCGTGCGCAAGCCCTTCGACGTGAACGCGCTGCTCAAACGCATCGACGAACTCACCGAGGCCGCCTGACCGCAGGCCGCGTGCGCCGCCCGCGACCGACCAGGAGCACGACCGATCATGCCGCCGTCGCGCAGAGCCAGCATCCTCGGGCGCGCGACCGGCGCTGCCGCCGCGGCCCGCGGTCGCGTCGTGCCGTCCATCGCCGCCGACCCGCTGCTCTCGCGCCGGACCGAACTGGTCCTGCGCGAACTGGGCGCGCTGCCCACGCTGCCCACCGTCGCCGCGAAACTGCTGCAACTGGGCGCGCAGGAAGACGCGGAAGTCCGCGACGTGGTCCGCCTGATCGAATCGGACCCGACCATGACCGCGCGTCTGCTGTCGCTGTGCCGGCGGGCCGCCAACCGAACGCGCCATCCGATCACCACCGTCGAGATGGCCGTGGTCATGCTCGGCCTCGATGCGGTGCGGTCGCTGGTGCTCAGCGTCGCGATCTTCGACTGGAGCGGCAACCTGTCGCCGCGTGCCGGCCGCAAACAGCGTCCGGGCACAGCGCCTGCGCAGCCCTTCAACCGCACGGGCTTCTGGCAGCACTCCATCGCCGTCGCGTGCGCCGCGGAACTCATCGCACGCGAGCACCCCGAACTCGGTCTGCACCCCGAGGAGTGCTTTGTCTGCGGGCTCGTGCACGACCTGGGCAAACTCGCCCTGGAGGTTGTGCTGCCGCGGGCGTATGCGCGCGTCGTCGAACTGGCCGAGTCCCGCCAGGGCAACATCGCCGATTTCGAGCGGCCGATCCTCGGCATGGACCACCTCGTGGCGGGCGCGCGGCTCGCCGACCTGTGGGGCCTGCCGACCGCGCTGCGCGAGACGATCGCGGGCCACGGCACGCCCATCGACCGCCTGCCCGAGGGCGAGCACCGTGCGCTGGTGGGCGTTGTCGGCGTGGCCGATGCGCTCTGCCGAAGGCTGGGCCTGGGCTGGTCGGGAAACTACGCCGCGGAGCCCGATGACCGCGCGCTGGCCGAACGTGTCGGGCTGAGTTGGCCGCGGATCGAGGGTCAGATCGCGCGGCTGTATGAATCGACCAGCGCACGATGCCGCGACCTGGGCCTCGGCGAAGAGCCGAGCCAGCAGTTGCTGGTGGAGTCGATCCTGCGGGCCAATGCGCGGCTGGGACGGCTGAACCAGGAACTGGGCGAAACGAACCGCGCGCTCGAGGAAGCCCAGCGTCAACTGGCCGAGACTCGCGCGATGGCGCGGCTGGGCGAGATGACCGCCGGCGCAGCGCACGAACTCAACAACCCGCTGACGGTGATCTCGGGCCGGGCGCAGGCTCTGGCCTCGCGCCTGCGCGAGGAGAGCGACCGGAACGCCGCCCGCGTGATCGTGGACGCCGCGAACCGGCTCAGCGACCTGATCGCCCGTCTGCACCGCATCGCCAACCCGCCCGAGCCGGACCTCCGCCCGACGGATGCGGCCGCGCTGCTCGAGGACGTCATCAAGCGTGCCCGGGCCCGGTGCGCCGGCCGCGGCGAGGGAACGCAGGTTCCGGGTCTGCTGGGCGTGAAACTCACCATCGCCGAGGGTCTCGATGCGCTGCGTGTGGATGCGGGACTGATGGCGGAGGGACTGACCGAGGTCGTGGTGAACGCGCTGGAATCTGGGCCGCGCTCGCCGGTCGAAGTGCGCGTGCAGGAGGACAGCGCCGAGCCGACGCGACTGCTGATCCACGTGGTCGATGATGGTTCGGGCATGAGCGACCACGCGCTGGAGCACGCGACCGATCCGTTCTTCTCTGAGAAACCCGCGGGGCGCCAGCCGGGCCTCGGGCTTGCGCTGGCCCATCGCGTCGTTCGGCTGCACGGCGGGGACGTGCTGATGGCCAGCCGGCCCGGCCGCGGGACGACGGTCACGATCGCGCTTCCCGATTACCGCTGGTCGAGCGCGCCGAGCGCGGGCCCTGCGCCGGTGGCCACCATCGCGCCGGGGTCTTCTGAATCAAGGGTTCAACGGGCCGCCTGAGCGGCACCGCGAGTGATCAAACCGTTTCACCCCCTTTTCGCGAGGAGAGACTCCATGGCTCGAGTCGGAAACTCGTCAGAACCCCGCCCGCCTCATCAACCTCAAACGCGTCCTGGTGCGCACGCCGCGCCGGGCTGGTTCGAACTCAAGCCGATGCGGCCCGGCATCGAGCGCGTGGGCAACGCCGCGCAGCCCGCGGACGATGCCGGCGCGCTGAGCGTGCTCATCGTGACCGACAGTCCGCGTGTGGTGTCCGCCATCCGGCGGGCGGTCGGCGGCTCGGCGCTGTGCATGCTGGCCCGCACGCCCAACGAGGCGATGGCCATGGCGCTGGCGAACCCCGGGGCCGATGACCTCCCGGTGGGCCTGGTCGTGATCGACCATGACGCGCTTGGCAGCGCGGCACTTGAACTGGCGGAGCGGTTGTCGGCCGACGGGTCGATCGTCACGCTCACGGCCCGCAGACCGACGCGGATGATGGCGCGGCGGGCACGGCGGTCGGGCTGCCGGGCGGTGTTTGCGCACGGCTTGCGCGTCCTCGAAATACGTGAACGGCTGCTCCGCGCGGCGGATTGCCCCATCGGGCGGGCGCGCCGTCCGCGCGGCCCGCGCGGGCTGCGAAGGCTGGACCGTCTGTGCCGACGCGACCACGCGCTGCGCGACGACACGGCCCGACAGCAGGCCCCGGATTGCACCGATCTGGTTCACGCCACAAGGGAGTGCATGGCGAACATGAACCAGGTCACCACCACCAACGAGTTCACGAGCCTCATCCGCCACGAACTGGACATCGAACAGTTGCTGCGGAGCACGCTCGAGTTTGTCCTGGCCCGCTCGGGGCCGACCAACGCGGCGGTGTTCCTGCCGACCACCAGCGGCGACTACTCGCTGGGCGCGTACGTCAACTACGACTGCCCCAAGGAGACGGTCGACATCCTGCTCGACCACATCGCCAACACGGTCGCGCCCAAGTTCGAGCCGTCCGAGAAACTCATGAACTTCACGACCGATGAGTCGCTCCGGCGCTTCATCGGCGAGGATGCCGCGTGGCTGGGCGATTCCGGCGTGGTCGGCTTCGCCTGCCGCCACGAGGGCGAGGTGCTCGCCATCGTCATGCTCTTCCGCGACCGCGCATCGCCCTTCGGCCCGCTGCTGCTCGACCAGTTGCGGATGATCGGCGAGGTCTTCGCGGCCCAACTGGCCCGGGTCATCCACATCCACCACCGCCACCTCCCCAAGGAGAAGTGGGGATGCATCGGCGACCCGCCCAAGGACGATGCCGACGACGATCTTGCGGCGTGACCCTCGTCGTCGGGCGCGGCATCAGGCCACCGGCCTGCGGCAGAAGAACACGAAGTCGGTGATCGGCGGCTTGGCGCCGGTCGCGGCGATCAGCGAGGCGATCTGCCCACGGTGATACGATGAGTGGTTCACCACGTGCGTGAGGATGTCGCGCACCTCGGTGTCGTAGCCCTTGCCCTCGGTCGAGGTGTACCGCGTGACGCGGGAGAGTTCGTGCGCATCCAGCGCGGCGATGTACCCGTGCCAGGCGATGTCCATCTCCTCGGCCTGCGCCAGTGCCTTGTCGATCGACCACGCCGGGAACAGGCCGTCGGCCGGCGGGTCGAGTTCGCGGCCGAGGCGGACAAGCCAGATGCGCCGGGCCGCCTGCATGTGCGACCACACCTGCACGGCGCGCTCGAAGGGCGCGGCCAGCGCGGCCACGCCCACCCGCTCGATGTTCTCGCGCGACCTCATCAGGCCCTCGTGCACCAGCGCTGTACAGCGGAACTCGTACTCGTACAACCGTCGGAAATGCTCGATCAGGTCGTTCATCGTTCGGCCTCGCGGATCGGTGACACCGTCCGGCACGATTGTTCGCCGCCCACGCGCCGCGGGCTCGCGGCATGCTGATAATCCTGCGGCGGATTTGCCCGTCCAGACAAGGGGACACACATGAAACTGATCAAACTGCTTGCCGTGCTGGTCGTCGCGGTCGTGCTGCTGGTGGTCGTCATCGGCGCGGTGCTGGTGTCGCAGGCCAACAAGGTCGCGCGGGTCGCCATCGAGAAGGGCGGAACCTACGCCCTGGGGGTGCAGACGACGCTCAACGATGCGAGCATCGGCGTGCTGAGCGGACGCTTCGGCATGTCGGGCCTGCGCGTCGCCAACGCGCAGGGCTTCCCCGGTCCGCACTTTCTCACGCTTGGCGACGCTTCGGTCGCGGTATCGCTCGGCTCGCTGAACAAGCCGACCGTGGAACTGCCGCACCTGAATCTCAACTCCATCGACGTGCGGCTCGAGAAGAAGGACGGCCAGACCAACTACAACACCATCCTCGAGAACCTGAAGAAGGTCAGCGGGTCGGGTGACGAAACCAAGCCCGCCCCCAAACCGACCGAGGGCGACGGCAAGAAGTTCGTTATCAGCGACCTGTCCATCCGCAACGTCACCGTGCACGTCGATCTGCTCGGTGGCGGCGATGCGCTGGGTGCGCTCACCAAGGTCACCATCCCCATCGACGAGGTCAAACTCCAGAACGTCGGCAAGACCGGCACCGGCGTCAGCGGCACGGGTGTCTCCATGGGCGAGTTGACCGGCATCATCGTGCAGGCCGTGCTCGCCGCGGCGGTGGAGAAGGGCAAGGGCCTGATCCCAGGCGACATCCTCGGCGATCTCTCGGGCCAGTTGGCCTCGCTCGGCGATCTGTCGAACCTCGACCTGAAGGTGCTGGGCGATGCCAAGGGCACGGTGGAGGAGGTCGGCAAGAAGGTGGAAGAAGCGGCCAAGGACGCCGCGAAGAAGGCCGAGGACGCGGTGAAGGATGCGACCAAGGCGATCCAGGGCCTGATCCCGGGTCAGAAGAAGGACGGCAAGTAGAAGGTGCGCGGGCCGCCGAACGCGATGGCCGCGTGAATCGATGCCGGGTGACCAAGATCCGATGAACGATGCGCCGTTGTCGCCCGTGAGCGCTGACGACCTGGATGATGAGATCCAGCGCGAGTTGTCGCGCCTGCGGAATCCCGCCGATCTCGTGCGGACATTCGTGAGCGCGCTGTCGCGGGCGATGCCCGCCAGCCGCCTGCTGTACGTGCTCCCCTGGCCGCCGCCGGTGCGGAGGTACGCGTGGATCCCGGGCGCGGAGGTCGCGGCGGGGTCACTGGGGTTCCGCGTGCTGCTCGATGTCAACGCGGGCGACCCGGACCAGCGCGTCCGGGCCGATTTCGCCACGCTCTTCGCCCCGCGGGGCGGCTTCGACGCGGATGCCTCCGGCGGATTGATCGGCTGGGTCATCGCCCAGCAGCGGCGGGTCATGCTCAACGAGTTGGCGATCGACCCGGCCGACCCGGTGCTGCGCGCGGCCGCGGGCGTGCACAAGGCGCTGCTCGCGGTGCCGATCTACTGGCAGGGGCACGTCCAGGCGTGGATCCTCGTGTTCGCCGACAGACCCGCGGCCTTCCGTGACGAAGATGCGCGATTCCTGATGGCCACTGGGAACATGCTTGCCCGATCGGCGGTGTACCTGGACACGCTGGAGGAAGCGCGGCTGGCCAACGCGCGGCTGCGCGCGACGTTCGAGGAGATCGGACGCGTGCAGCGGCTGCTCCTGCCGGCATCGCTCCCGGCCGATCCGCGCCTCAGTTTCGCAACAGGCTACATGCCATCGGAAGCCGCGGGCGGCGACTACTACGACCTCCACGAACCCGACCCTGACACCCTTGACCTGGTGATCGCGGATGTCTCGGGGCATGGGCCGGTCGCATCAGTGGCGATGGCGATGCTGCGGACGGCGATGCAGTCGTGGTGCCGCGGCGGGCACGCGCCGGCCACGGTCGTCCCCCAGATCAACGAACTGATGCACACCAGCCTTGATGAGGGCATGTTCATCACGGCGTGCTTCTTGAACCTCGATCGGCGGACAGGGGTGCTCAACTATGTAAACTGCGGGCACAACCCGCCGATGCTGCGCCGCCGCGGCGGCGGAGTCGAGTTGCTCAATGCGGGCGGAGGGCCGCCGCTGGGTGTCAGCAAAGACCTCAACCCGCCCGCGGCGTCCATCACGCTTGCGCCCGGCGACCTGCTGGTCCTGTACACCGATGGGATCTCCGAGGCGTTCAGCCCGCGGAACGAGCTGTTCGGCCTCCCGAACCTCGCCGCGGCCATCGATCGCGGCGAGGGCGACCCGGAACGCACCCGGCGGTCGGTGCTGGAGGCGGTCGATCGCCACGCGGCGGGCCGGCCGCGGGTGGATGACCAGACGCTGGTCGTTATGGGGTATCGGGGAGGGTGAGCGGGGGAGAGATTTTGGATTGCAGATGCTTCAAGGGGTCTTTATGCCGTGAGCATGCCTTATGCTACTTGGTTCGTCTCGCCAGGATCACCGCGACAGCTCCGTAGGCCGGGAATGTGCCTTACGCGATCGTTGGCGGGAATGCTGTCGCCGCGTGGGTTGCGACAGTAGATCGCGCGGCGGTGCGCAACACACAGGATGTGGATGTGATGATCCGGCGGGGCGACTTCGATGCGGCCAAAGCCGCGCTGGAACACGCTGGGTTCGTGCATCGACAAGCAGCCGGACTCAATCGGTTTCTTGATGGTGCGGGGGCAAGCCCGCGCGAAGACCGCCGCGATTCTGATTGAACCACGGAGGACACGGAGAGCACGGAGGGGGAGGGAGTCCTGTCAGCGAGGTTTCTTTCGACGTTTGAACGCCGTACGTTGGGCCTGCCCAGATTTCTTCGCCTTGTGATTGTCCTTGTTGGCTTGAGCTAGCTGGGACCTGAACCGCGAAGCTGTCGTCTCAAAAATTCGACGTAGTCGGTTTCGCGACCGATCCTCGTTGAGCCAGACCCGCGCCAACTTGTCGTAGTTCGCCACATCTTCGCCTACGAGACAGTGCCGATAGAGTGCCTGGAGCAAGATCGCGCTGTCATATCCCATCTCGCGCGAGCAGTCTGCGAAGTCTCTGAGACCAGCAAATGCGAAATGGCCCCACAAATCTGCCGAGAGCAACTCCTCAAAGTGTTTGGCGCTCAGATCCCAGTTCGCAAGGAACAGATTGAGGACTGCAGCGTTCAACACGGCATGTGCCCGTGTTCTTGGCACAAGAGTGCCCGCCAAGCAGCGGTCAGTGCACTCAATTGCCTCGGAGAGCTTGCCGGCAAAGAAGAAGTTTCGCGCCTGCGCGGCGAACACATCAGGGAACTGATCGCCGAACCGATCAATTGCAGTCTGACACGCTTGTATTGCAACCTCAAGCAGGACTGGTCCTGGCGGACACGCGTTCGGGTATGCGGAAGGGAGTATAAGAGCCTGCTGCGCGAGCCACCGAATGGCCTTACGAGGGTGCTCATCTTGCGAGAAACGGTTACTGACTCGCCGCTCAAGTGCGTCCAAGAACGCGAAGGCGCTCGTCAAGTTTCCCCGACTGATGTCCTCGATACCTAGCGACATCAGTAGAACTTCGGCTACGGCTTGGGCTCGGTACCGAAGTAGGTCCTCCACAGTTCCAGGCGCACCTTGGGACTGAACCAAGCGAGTCATGTGAAGCTGCGTTGCGGCGACGAACTCCTCACTCAACGACTTCCGGCTACTAGACGAGAGTTTGATATCAAAGCGGGTCTTGTCCGGTTGGTCGAGCCGTTTCGACACTTCGAGTACAAGAATCGCGGTAAACCCATATCGGGCAGCAGTCGCATCGCGTACTGCGGAATCATCCGCCATCACTTCTGGAATCAATCGAAGGCGAGCGCGTGTGCGTTGAAACGATGAATGCGATTGGATGCGAGCGACCTCGCGGGTGGTGGCCCTCCACACTGCCGGTGACACCGCATCGCCCCGAAGGCAAACTCCGATGCGCCGACCGCCGCCAGCGCGCAAGTACACGTCACGTCCGACAAACCATGCGACGAACGCACCAATGCCCGCGACGGGACCGACAAACAGTCGCCACGCCAGATCACAAGTTGAGTAGTTTAGGGCAATGGAAGCGACCAGAACCGTAGCAAAGAGTGCAATAAGCACTCCACCAAGGCGCTCCACGAGTGTCTGAACGCTCCAAAGCCGGCGGAAGAAGTCTAACCCGATCTCCAATGTCAAACGCGTGCTCCAGCTCAATCAGTGGGTTGATTTGTGTTGCACAGATTAATCGACGGCATCGCGGGACTCGGCACCTTCTGATGGATCGTACCCGAGTCGGCAAGCGTATCCGACTAGTCAGGGTTCCGGGGGCTCGGCAGGTGGCAGGCGGTGTTTGGGCGTGTGGCATGAGTAAGTTCCTCGTCTTGAGGCACTCCAGCGCACCGGCGCGAGCGTAGAAGCCCGATCCTGCTGACTGTCGTTCAATCCTCACCATCAGCCGCCTTGGACTTTGAACCTTACGCCCCCCGCTTTCCTTTCTTCCCCTTCTCGCCGCGGGCCGGGCCGAATCCAGCGCCGCGGCGATCTTCTTCAGCATCCCCACCGTCACATTCTCGGGGTCGCTCTCGAGCCGTGAGACCTCCGGAAGGACGGGTCTGGCGATACTTGCCTTCTCAACCTCTGCGTCCCTCCGCGCTTCTCCGCGAATCTCTGCGTACCTGCCTTGTCTCGTTCCAGCTTCCGAGCCCTACTTCAACAACCGCTCCAGGAAGTGGATATCGATCCCGCCCTCCTGGAACGCCGAGTTCTGCATGAGCCGCCGGTGCAGCGCGATCGTCGTCTTGATCGGCTCGATCCGGAACTCGCGCAGGGCTCGCTCCGTACGGATTATCGCCTCTCGCCGCGTCGGCGCGTGCACGATCAGCTTGCCGATCATGCTGTCGTAGTTGGTCGGCACGGTGTAGCCGGTGACGACGTGCGTATCCATCCGCACGCCCGGCCCGCCCGGGGGCTCGAACCTCGCCACCAGTCCGGGCGAGGGCATGAAGTTCTTGTCGGGGTCTTCGGCGTTGATGCGGCACTCGATCGCGTGCCCGCGCACCACCACATCCTCCTGCCGGATGCTCAGTTTCTCGCCGAAGGCCACGCGGATCTGCTCCTTCACGATGTCAACACCCGTGACTTGCTCGGTCACGGGGTGCTCGACCTGCACCCGCGTGTTGACCTCGAGCATGTAGAAGTTCTGGTCCTTGTCCATCAGGAACTCGACCGTCGCCGCGCCGGCGTAGTGCGCCTCGCGGATCAACTTCGCGGCGGATTCGCACAGCGCGGTGATCTTCCGCCGATCGACGCCCGGCGCGGGAGCCTCCTCGATCACCTTCTGGTGGCGGCGCTGCATGGAGCAGTCGCGCTCGAACAGGTGCACCGCGTTGCCGTGCTTGTCGCCCAGCACCTGCACCTCGATGTGCCGCGCGTGCTCCAGGAACTTCTCGATGAACACCGCGCCGTTGCCGAACGCCGCCTTCGCCTCGGTGGAGGCGTTGCGCAGGTTGCTGCGCAGCGCGGCCTCGTTGTGGCACACCCGCATGCCGCGGCCGCCCCCGCCCGCCGCGGCCTTGATGATCACCGGGTAGCCGATCTTCTCCGCGATCTTCGCCGCCTCATCCTCATCCTCGATCGCGCCCGGCGAGCCGGGGAAGATCGGCACGCCCGCTTCCTTCGCGGCGATCTTGCAGGCGACCTTGTCGCCCAGCCGCCCCATCGCCTCGGGCGAGGGGCCGATGAACTCGATCTTGCAGTCTCGGCAGACCTGCGCGAACTCGGCACGCTCGGAGAGAAAGCCGTACCCCGGGTGGATCGCATCGACGTTGGCGACCTCCGCCGCGGCGATGATCCGCGGGATGTTGAGGTAACTTTCCTTGGACGGCCCCGGCCCGATGCAGATGGCCTCATCGGCCAGCGACAGGTAGGGCGCGCCCTTGTCGGCCTCGGAGTAGACGACGACCGACTCGATGTTCATCTCGCGGCAGGCGCGGATGACTCGCAGGGCGATCTCGCCACGGTTCGCGATGAGGATTCGGCTGAACATGGCTCAGGAGGGCCTCACGAGGAACATCGGCTGGCCATACTGCACGGGCTTGCCGTTCTGGATCAGCACGCGCTCGATGGTGCCGCTGACCTCGGCCTTGATCTCGCTGAAGACCTTCATTGCCTCGATGATGCACACCGTCGAATCGGGGCCGATGCTCGCGCCCGCGGTGACAAACGGCGGCGACTCGGGGTTGGCCGCGAGGTACACCGTGCCGACCATCGGCGAGTTGATGGGCACCAGGCCGGACGTGTCCTCGCTCGCGCCGCCCGCGGCGGGCGGGCGAGACTCGCCCGTATCGCTGGGCAGGCCGCTTTCGCCGGTGGTCGCGCCGTACGCGGCGGGCGCGGCGGGCGCGTGGGCGTAAACCGGCGCATGGTGCACGATCGGCGCGGCCGAGCCGCGCTTCACCGTCACCGTCTCCTGCTGGTCCTTGAGGTCGAGTTCGGACAGGTCGTTCTCGACCATGAGGCGGACCAGTTCCTTGAGTTTGCGGATGTCGATCATGTGGTGGAGTCCAGTGTGCGATTCACGGTGATACGGCCCACGAAAGGCCCCCTTCCCCCTCGCCTCCTACAGCACCGCCCAGTCCGCATCCTTCTTCATGCGGCACAGGCACGTCGCGCCGGTCTCGGTGATGAGGTAATCGTCCTCGATGCGGACGCCCCCGACCCCCGGCAGATAGATGCCCGGCTCGATGGTGACGACCATGCCCGCCCGCAGCGGACGCGCGGCGAGCATGTTGGTCAAGCGCGGCTCCTCGTGCCCGTTGAGCCCGATGCCGTGGCCCAGGCCGTGCCCGAAGAACTCGGCGTAGCCGCGCCGCGCTATGTGCATCCGCGCGATCTTGTCGATCTCGACGGTGGTCTTTCCCGGCGCGAGCGCCTGCGCGGCGAGGGTGTGGGCCTCGAGCACGATGTCGTAGATCTCGCGCACCCTTTCCGGCCACTTGCCGAGCGTGAACGTGCGCGTCATGTCGGCGTGGTAGCCGCGGAAGACCGCACCCCAGTCGATGAGCAGCGGCTTGCCGGCCTTGATCTTCGCGCCGGTGGGGCGATAGTGCGGCAGGCTGCCCGCCGCGCCCGCCGCGATGATGGTCTGGAACCCCGGCTCCGATGAGCCGCGCACCTTCATCTCAAACTCGAGTCGCGCGGCGATGTCCAACTCGGACTGCCCCGGCTTGATGGTCGGCAGGACCGCGTCGAGCGCGGATTCCTGGATCTTCACCGCCTTGCGGATCAGCGCGACTTCGGACTCGTCCTTGATGATGCGCAGTTCGCTCAGCAGGCCGATGGTCTCGGCCAGTTTGCGCTTGGAGCGCCGCTGGATCGAGGTCCGCTCGGCCAGGGTCATCTGCTCGCCCTGCACGCCGACCGTCGCCTTCGGCGCGCCCTCCAGCACTTCGCACACCGCCTCGACCATCGAGCGCGAGCGGATGTGCACGCGGGCCAGACCCGCCGCCTCCACCGGCTCGAGTTCCTCCTTGTAGCGGAAGTCGCTGATGAGCGTGGGCGCGGGCGCAGCGCCCGAGGCCGATGCCGCAGCGCGGCAGAGCAGGTACGAATCGCCGCCGAGAAAGCCCGTCAGATAGCCCACGTCCTTGGGATTGGTCACCAGCAGGGCGTCGAGGCCCTTGTCGGCGATGGCGCGGGCCAGGCGCGATTGACGTCCGGCGAAGGGCGGATTGGCGGCATCCTTGCCCGGCGAGTTGCCCGGTGCCTTGCCGGCTGGCTTCTTGGGGGGCTCGGAGAGTGTCTTGGCGTTCGCGGCCATATGGGCGGAGATCATACCACGATCGCGTGGAATCGGGGAAACCTGCCGCGAGCCATGCCGGGCGGTCCCAGATCGCGTCAAGGCCAGAGCCGTTGGCAGGCGGCCGGTGGGGGGCGGAGTGGGGGGGCGGTGGGGGGGCGGTGGGGGGGCGGTGGGGGGGGGGGTGGGTGGGGGGTGGGACAAGGCTGCCAAGGCTGCCGCTTCGCAGGGTTGGCAGTGTTGGCAGCCTTGGGTGGGGGGTGGGGGGCGGGTGGGACGTCGATGGCGGTGCGGGGCCTGGGCGATGGATGACGCATGGACAGCGCGAACTTCGAAGAGTCACGCTGTTCAACGAGCCAGAGCTGCACAATCGTGGTCGAGGGGCGAGACGGCGGCGGGTGGCGGCTTGACGCGACGAGCGAACAGTCGCTAGTCTCAGATCATGACGACGGTGCGAAGCGGAGAATCTGCCGACGGGCTGTACGCGATGGCCGCGGATGCGTTTGATGAGGTTCGGTGCCTTGGCGGCCCTTTCGCAGACATTGATGACGTGCTCGACGCCTGCTTTGATGAAGTGATGGCGCGGGGGTGCGGTCGGGATGCCGTCTTCTACATTGAACGTTGCGGCGGAAGGAGCGTCGCACGAGCGTTCCCAGACGGGGCGTTTCCTGCCGACGATGAGTCGATATGAGTTTGCCCGCGCCGTTTGACGCATGGCTCGGGTCGTTTCCCTGGCTCCGGGAGCGAGGGTTGTCCTGCATCATCAGCCCTGATCTCGATGGCCTGGCGTGCGGCCTGTTCCAGCAGCGGCATCTGGGCTGGAAGATCAAGGGGACCTACGACGGCAAGGCCCTCTGCCTCTGGGATGCGCCCGAGTCGATCGAGTGGTCGGCCGTCGTGTTCCTCGACCTCGAGATAATGCGACCGGATGCGCGGTGCATCGGCAACCACATGCTCGCGATTGACAGCGAGCACGCCGAGGCGCTTGCAACGAACTTCCGACATTGTGCCAACCCGAACATCTGGCGAGGGTTCAATGCGTGGGACTCGTTCCAACGTAAATATCCATTCGGCACTCTCCCTCTCCTCATTGCATCGCACATCTGCGAGAACACCGACTTCGTTCTCGATCGGATCTGGCTTGCGTTGCTCCTGCAGACGGACTCGGCCTTCACAAATGCCGCGATGTACCAGACCAACGCGCTGGACTGGTTGCGAGCGATGGGAGGCGAGGAGCCTTTGCAGTCCCCGCACCCCGTCTCGCGGCTTTGCACGTTGTTGCGACGCCTTCCGGCGCAGTCCGCGTTGAAGCTGATCGAGCATGTTCAGCAGATGGCGGCGCAGGCCGGGTTCGGTGCAAGGCAAAGGGCCTGCCGCTTTGATTCAAGGGAAGACAAGTCACGCGGCAAGGCGGCGGAGCTTGCAGGAGCGGTTGCGAAAGAAGTCGCGACGGACCCGCCGGACTGGCTGCGGGTCGCGCCCGTGTTCAGCGAGGTGTACCAGACAAGCGTGCTGCCGGCTGACTCGAAGAAGGCTCTCCGCAACTCGCTCGCCTGTGCACAGGCCAATGGGGTGCTGTCCATGGCGATCACCGGCGCGACAAAGGAAGGTTTCTCGTACACACTCGGAAGCGTCGACAGCCCAATTGCCCTGCTTCGGCGGACCACTTGATTCAGAACAAGCGGCAGTCGGCCTCGACCTCTGAGCGGATTCGCCGCCGAGCGATCCGGTGGTACTCCTCGTTGATCTCGATGCCGAGGTAGTCGCGACGGTTCTTCGCCGCCATGACGCAGGTTGTGCCGCTGCCGCACATCGGATCAAGCACGAGATCGCCCGGCTTTGAGAAGCACATGATGAGGTCTTCCGCGAGTTTGTCGGGGAAGGTCGCCGGATGCTCCAGCTTCGTTCGGTTGCCCTCGGTGTTGCTCGTCGCATACTCCCACAGCGTGCCGCGGCACTTCATGTCGTTGACGGCCTTGGGTTCGATCTTCTTGAAGCCGCCATTGGTCAGTCGGTCGGTGCCGGAGTAGACCTTCCCGGCGTGCTTTGAGGGGACCATCAGCGTGGTTTTGTCGAAGAACCGCGGGCGGTCGCCCTTGAAGAAGATCAAGATGTACTCGTGGTCAACGCGAAAGCGCTGGCTCCACCACGCCCCCGGGTTGCCATGCCGCTGGTAGATGCAGCACTCAAACAAGCGCCATCCCGCGCGGTCCACCCAATCCACGGCCCAGCGGAAGGTCGTGAGCGACTTGGCGAAGTCCCTCGTGCCGTCGCCGATGACCACCGCGCATACCCCGCCATCGGTCGTGGCGCGGAACAACTCGGAGCCGAGCGTCTTGTAGTCGAGCGTCCAGTTCTTGCCATAGTCCCGGATGCCGTCGTAGGGCGGGCTGAAGACCGTGAGGTCGACGTGTCCGGCAGGCAGATCGCCAAGCGCCTTGAGTGCATCGGCATGCAGAACCGTGTTCCGCGGCAGATCGTCTCGCGGTTGCTCGAATGTCCGGTCCCGCTTTGTCCTGGTTGTTGTTGCTGGCATGGTCTGCTTCGCCTGGCTCTCGTGCATGGACCGCACGGGGGTCTTGAAAATCCACGAACCGTATGCACCCCGCACCCTTCAGGACCCGAAGCCGATGAGCCTTGTGATTCGTCGAGTGCGACTTCGCCGGCGATGGTCGGCCTCCCGGGCAAGTCTGCCAAGGCTGCCGCTTCCGGAGTTCGCAGTGTTGGAAGCCTTGCGGCATTGCGGGGCCTCGCGGTCAACACCGATTCGTCCCCATCCGCGCCCGCATCGGCCTGATCCGTGTACCGCTCCGGCCGCGCGGGGTGTCGGGCTCGGGTTCTGGGGCGGTGGGGCCTGTTCTCTCAGTCAAAAGTCCGCACGCGTAGACTCGCCGCGATGTTCTCGCGAAGACGATCTTCGATGGCCGCGCACGCCGGGACGATGTTCCTGTTCGCGGCCGCGTTCGTGCTGATCATCGTTCCCGCGGCGGGGTTGATCCGTCATCTGCGCGCGCTGCCGCGTCCGCAGTCGGCGGTCGAGCGTGTCGACCCGTTCCGCGAGTGGATCGGCGTGGTCGCGCTGGGGCAGATGGTGCTGTGGTGCGTGCTGGTGGGCGTGCTGGCGGCGGGGCTCGCGCTGGTGTGGGCGTGGTGGATGCGCGGCCTGCCGCGCCGGGCCCGGCCGTGGGCGATGGGAGTCGGCCTGTCGCCGCTGCTGCTGCCGAGTTACCTGGCGTATGCGGGATGGAACCTGCTGCGAGCCCCGGGCACGTGGCTGGGCGATGCGCTGGCGGTCGCGCCGGTGAGCATCGCGGCCAATGCGTGGCGGGCCTTCGCGCTGGTGGGGCTGACGCTGTGGGTCTGGCCGCTGGCGTTGCTGGTGCTTGCGCCGGCGGCTGCGCGCCTGCCGCGAAGCGTGCTGGAGGCGATGGGTGCGGATGGCGCGCCGCCGCGCGTGGTGCTGCTGCACGTGGTGCGGATGCTGTGGCGCGACATCGCGCGGGCGGCCGTGCTGTGCGCGCTGGTGATGGCCGGCTCGGCGATCCCCCTGCACGTGGCCCAGGTGTACACCTACTCGATCTGGCTGTGGTCGGAAATGAACCGCGTGCCCGATCTCCGCGGCGTGTGGCTGGCATCGTGGCCGCTGTTGGCGGTGGCGGTGGCGGGGGCGGTGTTCGTGCTGAGGCTGGTGCCGGGCGCATCGCGCGACGATGGGGGGGCGGATGAGTGGGCGGATGGTGTGGCGGAGGTTGAGACGAGAGGGCAGGTTCAGCGCGGCGTCTGGGTTGTGCTCACGGCCTGCGCGGCGGCTCTGTGGGCCTGTTCGGTGCTTGTGCCGCTGCTGCTGTTTGTCCTGAGCGTGCGCGAGGTCTCCGCGTTTGCCGAGTTCTGGCGGCAGAGCGGCGCTGCGGTCTGGCAAAGCGCGCACGCCGCGGCGTGGACGGGCGGGGTCGGCGCGCTGGTGTTGCTGGCGGCGTGGGTGTCGGTCTCGGGCGTGCGCAGCGCGGAGGGCCGGCGCAGCGTATCGCAGGTGGTGCTGTTGCTCACGGTGGTGGGGCTGGTGCCGGGCGTGCTGGTGGGCAGCGCGTACGCGCTGGCCGCGCCGGCCTCGGGCCTGCCGCTGGTGGTGCTCACGCACCTGGCGCGGTTCGCGTTCGTGGGCGCGATCATCGGCTGGTGGCTGGGCGCGAGCGAGCCGGCCGACCTGCGCGATGCGCGGGAACTCGATGGCGGCGCGACGTTCAGGGGTTGGCTGCTGGCGTGCGTTCGGCCGCGCTGGGCCGCGGTCCTGGGCGCGGCGGTCGCGATGGCGATGCTCTCGCTGCACGAGATCGAATCGACCGTGCAGGTGCTGCCGCCGGGGCTGGACAACCTGGCCCAGTTCCTGCTTGACCAGTTGCACTATCTGCGTCAGGACCAACTCGCCGCGGCGGGCGCGAGCATGGCCGCGGCGGGTTTGCTCGGCGCGGTGGCAGGCGGGGTGCTGCTGGCGAAAGCCCGGACCGGGGAATCGGAACGATCCTGAGCAGCGCGGCGGGCGTATCGTCCCATCGTCGGCGCACCGTGGCGCCGTGCAACGGGGAGCGTAACCAGCGGGTAGGCACGACGTGACAAACGACCGGGCAGACCGGGCCGGGGCTGGGCCGGGCGGGGGCGGGAAGCGCATGTCGGCGCGCGGCGCTCTCGCCATCGCGTTGTGCGTGGTGCTGTCGGGCTGCGGCGGCTCATCGGTGGGCGACCCCATCGCCGTGAGGCAGGTCTTCGGCGGGCTGGGCGATGTGCCGGGCCGGTTCGGCTATCCGCGCGCGCTGGATGTCTCGCCGCCCGCCGGTCGTGGGCTGGTGTGGGTGGTCGACAAGACCGGCCGCGTGCAGGGCCTGAACCCGGCCGATGGCCGGTGCGAGGTTTTCTGGCGCATGCCCGAGACCGAGTTGGGCAAGCCCGTGGGCATCACCATCGGGCCCGGGCCCGATGAGCGGGGCGAGTGGTGCAACGAACTGGTGTGGATCGCCGACACGCACTACTACCGCGTGATGGTGTTCCGCCCGCCGACCGGCGACCGCGCCGACCCCGGCCACGCGCCGACCCTGGTGCGCTCCTTCGGCGCCTACGGCACCGGGCCGGGGCAGTTCCGCTACCCGACGGATGTCGCCGTGCTCTACGCGCCTGATGGGCGGTCCATCCAGCGCGTGTACGTCAGCGAGTACGGCGGCAACGATCGCGTCAGCGTGTTCGATGCAAACTTCGAGATTCAGTTCTCGTTCGGCGCGTTCGGCGCGGGACGCGGCGACACGCCGGGCACGCGGCAGGTCGAGTTTGACCGGCCGCAGGCGATCTCGATCGAGACGGTCGAGGGCCGGCAGGAACTGATCGTGATCGATTCCCACAACCACCGCATCGGCCGCTTCACGCTCGATGGCGACCTGGTCGCCTGGTACGGCTCGCGCGATGAGCCGGGCGATGCGCTGGGCCGCTTCCGATACCCGCAGGGAATCGCCTCCATGGGCGATGGCACCGCGTTGGTCGTCGAGTACGGCAACAACCGCGTGCAGCACGTGGACCTGGCCTCCGGGCGGGGGCTGGCGGCGTGGGGGCGGCCCGGCCGCGGCGAGGGCGAACTCGCGGCCCCGTGGGCAGTTGGTATCCTCGGCAGGACGGCGTTCGTCCTCGACACGGGCAATAGCCGCCTGCTCGCCTTCAACGCGCCGCGCCCGCGGCGGTAGACACCGGCCCGGCATCGGACATCCGCCCACGCGACGACCCCCGCATGACACTCGCCTCCATCAGCCTCGGCCCGCTCCAGTTCGACCAGCCCGTGTGGCTGGCCCTGGTGCCCGTATGCGCCGCGCTGGTGGTGTGGATCGGCCGTCAGTCGCTCTCGGGCATGGGCACCACCTCCCGCCGCGTGGCGCTGGGCATCCGGCTGGTGGTGATCCTGCTCATCGCCGCGGCGCTGGCGCGGCCATCGTGGCGGCGCGAGGCCGAGAGCGTCAACATCACCATCATCCTCGACAAGAGCGAGTCGGTCCCCAAGGACCTGCAGCGCAGCGCCGAGGCATGGCTCCGCGAGGCCACGCGCCGCTACCGCGCCGGCGACCTCGTCTCGCGCATCGCCGTGGCGCGCGATGCCCTCGTGCAGAACCTGCCCGCATCCCCCGCCGACGAGACCGATGCCATCCAACTCGCCGGGACCGATGGCACCAACCTCGCCGAGGCCGGGCGACTGGGCATGGCCACCAAGCCCGCCGACGCCGCCAACCGCCTGCTCTTTGTCAGCGATTTCAACGAGACCATCGGCGATGTGCGCTCATTCGCCGAGACCGCCGCCGCGGCGAACATCCCGATCGATGTCGTCATCCTGCCCTACAGCCACGAGAACGAGGTGATCGTGGACCGCGTGGTGGTGCCGTCGACGGCGCGCATGGGGCAGAACATCAACCTTCGCGTGCTGATCACCTCGCTCAAGCCGACGACCGGGCGGCTCACGCTGCTCATCAACGGCGAGCCGGTCGATCTCGACGCCGACGGCCCCGAGATGTCGCGCCGCATCGCGTTGGACGAGGGCCTCAACGCGCTGTGGGTGCCCATCTCGCTGCCCCGCGCCGGGCCGCAGACCTTCCGCGCCGTCTTCGAGCCCGACGACCCCGCGGCCGATTCCATCAAGGAAAACAACGAATCGCTGGCGGTGACGTTCGTGCAGAGCGAGGGGCGCGTGCTGGTGATCGCGCCCGACCTCTCCGAGGCCGAGCCCATCGACCGCGCCCTGACCGAGTCGCGCATCGCCTGCGAGATCGTCGCACCCGCGCAGGCGCCGCAGTCGCTCATCGAACTGCAGGCCTATGACGGCGTGATCATGGTCAACACCCCGTCGGACCTGATCCCGATCCGCCTGCAGGAGGAACTCAAGTCCTACGTGCACGACCTGGGCGGCGGGCTGATGATGGTCGGCGGGCCCGATTCCTTCGGCGCGGGCGGGTGGCTCGGCTCGCCGCTGGCCGACGCCCTGCCCATCCGCCTCGACCCGCCGCAGAAACGGCAGATGCCCCGCGGCGCGCTGGTCCTGGTCATGCACTCGTGCGAGATGCCCGAGGGCAACTACTGGGCCAAGCAGACGGGCCTGGCGGCGATCAACAACCTCTCGCGGCTCGACCTGATCGGCGTCGTCGAGTACAACTTCAGCCGCGATGCGACCTGGGTGCACCCGCTCTCCGAGGTCGGCAACCGCGCCGCCGTCACCCGCGCGATGAACTCGCTGACCTACGGCGATGCCCCATCGTTCGACACCATGCTGCGGTTGGCGTACAACGGCCTGTCCGCCGCCGATGCGGGCGCGCGGCACATGATCGTCATGAGCGATGGCGACCCGTCGTTCACCGACTTCAACCTGCTGAACCTCTGCCGCGCAGCGAAGATCTCCATCTCGACGGTCATGGTCTTCCCCCACGAGCGCAGCGCGACCGGCCCCAGCGGGCAGACCATGAAGATGATCGCCGACCGCACCGGCGGCAAGTTCTACCCGATCGTCGACCAGGGGCAGTTCGCGCAGTTGCCCAGCATCTTCGTCAAGGAAGCGCAGATCGTGAAGCGCTCGCTGATCTGGGAGGGCCCGCCCTTCACCCCGACTCTCGTCAACGCGGTCGCCGAGCCCGTCCGCGGGCTGGGCGGTTCGGTCCCGCCCATCCAGGGCTATGTCGTCGCGGCGGACCGCGAGGGCCTCTCGGTCGTCACGCTCCGCGGCAAGGAGAACGACCCGATCCTGGCGCACTGGCAGCACGGCCTGGGCAAGGTCGTGGCGTTCACCTCCGATGCCGGTCAGCGCTGGGCCCGCAGTTGGCCCTCGTGGGGGCGCTACCGCGCCTTCTGGGACGGCCACGTGCGCTGGATGATGCGGCCCGGCGGCAACGCCGACATGCGCATCGTCACCGAGGACCTGGGCGACAAGACCCGCGTCATCGTCGAAGCGCTCGACGCGGGCGGCGAGCGGATGAACTTCGTCCGCTTCTTCCCGCGCGTCGTCGGCCCCGATGGGACCGCCGAGGCCGTCGAACTCCGACAGGTCGGCCCGGGACGCTACGAGGGCGTCTTCGACTCGGCCCGCGCGGGCGCGTACGTCGCCAACTTCAAGTACATCGCCCCGCCCGAGACGCCCGGCGGCCAGCCGCGCGAGGGCAACCTGCAGGTCGCCGTCACAAGGCCGTTCGCCGATGAGTATCGCACGCTGCGCGACAACGCCCCACTGGGCCGACTCATCGCCGAGCGCACCGGCGGACGCGTGCTCGACCTCTCGAAGAGCCCCGACCAGGTCAACCTCTGGCTGCGCGACGGGCTGAAAATGCCCGTCGCCGTCCGGCCCATCTGGCTGCTGGTCTCGCTGCTCGCCATCGCGATGTTCCTGGTCGATGTCGCCGTGCGGCGCGTCCGCATCGACCCGCAACTCATCGCCGCGGCGGTCCGTCGTGCGATGGGGCAGGGTCAGTCCCGCGGGAGCGAGCAGACGGGCACGCTGCTGGAGGTGCGCAAACGCGCCCAGGCCGGGATGTCCGCCAAGGCCGCGAGCGCCGAGCAGCGCGAGGCGCTGCGGATGGCCGCGCGAGCCGACCAGCAGACCGCCGCCGCCAAGTTCGAGGCCTCGGCCTCGGAACTGGCCGGGGCGAAGGAGAACCTCGCGGTGCCGACGTTTGAGGACTCAGCGCGGCCCTCGCCCTTCCAGCGCACGCAGGCCCAGTCCGCCGCGGAGGCGGGCGAGGGCGGCCTGGCCCGTCTGCGCAAGGCCAAGGAGCGAGCCCGCGAGGACATGAAGGACGAGGGCGGGGGAGAGAAGCGCGAGCGGTAGCGGTGAAGGTGCGGAGTGAGTGCAGGATTGTGAGTGCGTGCGGTCACGCAGTGTCAAGAGAGCCCCAGTCGAAAGTGCAATACCATGGCCACCAAGACAGACTTCATGCCCGATACGCCCGAGCGAGTGAAGCAGGCGTGCGAGGCGTTCCGAGCGACGTTCAAGTCTCTTCAGGACGAGATCGGCAAGGTGATCGTCGGCCACCGCGAGGTGGTCGATGCGACGTTGATCGGCCTGTTCGCCGGCGGCAACGTGCTGCTCGAGGGCGTGCCCGGGCTGGGCAAGACGCTGCTGGTGCGCACGCTGGCCGAGAGCCTGTCGCTCCCGTTCTCGCGCATCCAGTTCACGCCCGACCTGATGCCCGCGGACGTGATCGGCACGAACATCGTGACGGAGGACCCGGCGACGGGCCGCCGCGGCTTTCAGTTCCAGCGAGGTCCGATCTTCGCGCAGATCGTGCTGGCCGACGAGATCAACCGGGCCACGCCCAAGACGCAGTCGGCCCTGCTGGAGGCGATGCAGGAGCGGAGCGTGACCGTCGCGGGCACGACTTACAAACTCGACAAGCCGTTCTTCGTGCTCGCGACGCAGAACCCCATCGAGCAGGAGGGCACGTATCCGCTGCCCGAGGCGCAGATGGACCGGTTCATCTTCAAGATCAACGTCGGGTACGCGCAACTCGACGAGTTGATGACGATCCTCGACCGCACCACGGGCTCGCACGCGCCGGACGTGCAGAAGATCCTCGATGGCCCGGCGATCCTTTCGGCGCAGAACCTCATCCGCGACTGCGTCGTCGCGCCGCACGTGAAGGAGTATGCCGCGAGGCTGATCCTGGCGACGCACCCGGGCGGGGAGTTTGCGCCCAACATCACGGGCAAGTACGTTCGATGCGGTTCTTCGCCGCGCGGCGCGCAGGCGATCCTGCTGGGCGCGAAGGTGAAGGCGCTGACCGATGGCCGCTACCACGTGAGTTACAAGGATGTGCAGGACATCGCGACGCTGGCCCTGCGGCACCGGCTGATCCTGAACTTCGAGGCCGAGGCCGACCGCGTGACGGCGGATGAGATCGTGGCCAAGATCCTGGAAGCCACGCCGCGCGAGCCGGTGAAGGCGTTGTGAGGGAAGAGGAACACAGAGGGAGCAGAGCAAGCAGAGGAACGCAGAGAAGAACCGGGCGAAGGAACCAGCCGACACCGTGCCGCACCACCTGCATATACGCATTCAAGGCAAGCCGCAGAGACCGCGGTCTTCGATCATGCCGCGAGACGAGCTGTTGGTCGCGGGCCAGCAGCTGGTGCACGCCATGCAGTACTACTGGCTGCTCGGGCTGTCCGATGCGCGCGTGTCCCGATGCGATGCAACGAATCGTCTCATGATCGATGCGGTTGCGGTTGATCAGGCTGTACTGAAGGTCGCTGCGCGCCCACCGCTCGGACTGGAGGTCGACCAGGTCCATCTGTTGCGATCGTGGGAGGCGCTTCAGAAGCTCACCGAGGGACAGTGGGAGGTGTCGTGGGGGGCTCTCGCTCGACCAGTGGGATCCTGGACAAGTGCTTCACAGAAGTTCGATCCATCTGAGGGAAACAAGCTGATTCTGCTTGCCGACGAGTTCGGCTTGGGATCTCCCTTCCGGGTTGCCACCGCCGGATCTCCGCTTCGACCGGACCTGCTTCCGTACGTGCCGGCCTACTCAATCAAGAACCTCAAGCCAGTTCGGTTCGAGTTGTGGCGCTGGTACACAGCGAGCTATTCGGTGGCCGCACAATTGGTGAGGGGTCTGGGGGCCATGTGCAGCGAGTTGGGGCTCGATACCGAGGACCCCAACGACCTCGCCAAACCGGCGATGATCGAGTTGATTCATGCGCTTATGAATGCCTGGGGACGAGACATCGCCCAACGGGTCGCGACCGCGATCGGGCATCAGGTTTACTTCATCCCGAATAGCTGGTCAACAGACGAATCGTCACCCCGCGGTCTGTGGAACGGCGATTTCAGTGGGCTGGTGCCCGCGCAGCCGCTGGATCGCCTTCCAGAACGAGCATCGATCGACCAGCCGGCCATGATCAAGTCGTTGTTCACATTACTCTCTGGAGGATCGCACCCAGACCCCGACTGACAGCCGGGCGTACACATCGTCGGATCGCATTCAGTTCCCTTCTCCCAACCGCGTTCCTCTGCTCCCCTCTGATTGCTCCGCTTCCTCTGTGTTCCCTCCGAACCCATGCTCAAAACCCCCAACATCAAGCGCCCCGAACGGCTCGAAGACCTGCTCGAGCCTGCGCTCATGGCGCGGCTGGGGCAACTCGATGTCTCCAGCCGCAAGATCTTCGCCGGCAAACTCAAGGGCGAGCGGCGGTCCAAGAAACGCGGCCAGTCGGTCGAGTTCGCCGATCACCGGCCCTATGTCGTCGGCGACGACCTGCGGCACATCGACTGGAACATCTACGGTCGGCTCGACCGCCTCTTCCTCAAACTCTTCCTCGAGGAGGAAGACCTGTCGCTGCACGTCGTCGTCGATTGCTCGACGAGCATGGATGCGGGCGAGCCCAACAAGTTCCTGTTCTGCCAGAAACTCGCCGCGAGCCTGGCGTACATCGGCCTGGTGAACCTCAACCGCGTCGCGATTTCGGCGATCGGCGAGCGGATCGACACGCTGGCCATCGAGGGCGGCGCGGGTGTGAACGGCGATGCGCCGAGCGTTTCCAGCGGGTTGGTTTCGACGCTGCGCGATCTCCGCGGCCGTCGGCGGCTCGACGACATCTCGCGATACCTGATCGGCCTGGAGCCCATCGGCGGCACGCGCTTCACCGATGCCTGCAAGAAGATCGCCCTCACCCGCCGCGGCAAGGGCGTGATGATCGTGCTGTCGGACTTCATGGTGAAGGAGGGCTACGAGACGGGCCTGCGCCTGCTCGTCGGCCACGGATACGACCTGTTCGCCATCCAGGTGCTCAGCCCGCAGGAGATGGAGCCGGAGAAGGGGGGCATCGGCGGCGACCTGCGCCTGAAGGACATGGAGGATGGGGACACCGCGGAGGTGACCATCACCGCGCCGCTCCTGAAGAAGTACAAGCAGACGCTCAACGCCTACTGCAACCGCCTGCACGAGTTCTGCGCCCAGCGCGACATCGTGCACATGACGGTGAAGAGCGATACGCCGATCGACACGCTGGTGCTGGATTACCTGCGGCGGCGTGGGTTGTTGAAGTAGGGCCGAAGAGGGAACACAGAGGTAACAGAGCAAGCAGAGGGCAACAGAGGTGGGATTGGAAACGGACATTCTCGGCTCCCGCGGACCTTCGCAGCGAACCATCCCTGACAGATGGAACCAGATCTCTCGCGCGGTCATCGGGGCTGCAATCGATGTCCACAACTCGCTCGGACCGGGGCTGCTTGAGAATCTCTACGAGGAGGCGATGGCCCACGAGCTTCTGCTGCGGCGAATCCCCTTCCGCCGACAGCAGCCAATCCGACTCCACTACAAAGGAGTTGAGATCGGCGACCTGCGTCTCGATCTCGTTGTTGACGACCTGATCGTCGTCGAGTTGAAGGCGGTCGAACGCACCGCCGAGGTCCATCGGGCCCAGGCACTTTCCTATCTGCGATCAACCGATCTGCCCCTTGGCCTGCTCATCAACTTCAACCACCCGCGTCTGGTCGATGGTGTCTCGCGAATCCTCAATGTCCTCTGCCCCGCCTTTCTCGCACTCCCGGCTACTCCTCCGTTGCCCTCCGCTTGCTCTGATCCCTCTGTGTTCCCTCCGGAGGAAGAATGACCTTCGCCACACCCATCCTCGCCGGCATCGCCGCGGCCATCGCCGTGCCGGCGTTGATCATCCTCTACTTCCTCAAACTCCGCCGGCGCGACATGGAGGTCTCGACGACGCTGCTGTGGAAGAAGGCCATCCAGGACCTGCAGGCCAACGCGCCGTTCCAGAAACTCCGCAACAACATCCTGCTCTTCCTGCAACTGCTGATTCTCGCCGCGGCGTTGCTCGCGCTGGCGCAGCCCGAGTACCGCGACCAGGGCCTGACCAACGCGCGGCACATCATCATCATCGACAACTCCGCGAGCATGAACGCGACCGATGGCCGTGTCCTTCCGCCGGGCGCGCCGCCCGAGTCGACGCCGACGACGCGGCTTGATGCCGCGAAGCAGCGCGCCCTGCAACTGGTCGATGCGCTCAAGGAGCCGGGCGTCTTCGACAACCAGGGCGAGGAAGCGATGGTCATCGTCTTCAATGCCAGCGCACAGGTGCTGCAGACCTTCACGCCCAGCAAGACCGACCTGCGGAACGCGATCAACAGCATCCAGCCGACCGATGCGCCGGGGCAACTCGAGCGCGCGTGGGCGCTGGCCGAGGCCTACACCGGCAAGAAGGTGTTTCAGGAGGACAAGGGGTTCGTTCCCGTGGGTCCCGGCGCAACGGTGCACCTGCTCTCCGATGGCCGCCTGCCCGATGCGATGAAAGTGCAGCGCGGCGAAACCGATGCGGTCTTCTACCACCGCGTCGGCACGCCCGATGCGCCCAACGTCGGCATCACCGGCGTCCGCGCCGAGCGGGCCTTCGACAACCCGTCGCGCCTGTCGATCTTCGTCGGTCTGCAATCGACCGCGCGCCAGCCCCGCAGCGTCGATGTCGAACTCATCATCGACGGCGCGACGACCAACGTGCGCGACGTCGTCGTGGGCGCGGCCAGGCCCAAGGACGCCGCCGCGCTCGACCAGGACGACAACGACGGCAAGGAAGACTCCGGCGACAAGTGGGTGCCGGGGCTGGGCGGGTTCGTCTTCCCGATCGACCGCGCCGAGGGCGGCATCGCCACCGTGCGCATCTCGACGCGCGAGCCCGATGCCCTCCCATCCGACAACATCGGCTATCTCGTCATCCCGCCCGCCAAGCGACTTGCCGTCGCGCTCGTCTCCGAGGGCAGTCTGCTCATCCAGTCCGCGTTCCGCGGCATGAAACTCTCGGCCCTCGACGTCATCAAGCCCGCGCAGTTCCAGCAGATGCTCGACGATGGCAAGGCCGGTCAATACGACGTGTTCGTGCTGGACCGGTTCCTGCCGCAGGTGAAGGTCGCCGCCGTCGGCGCCCCCGCCGATGCCGCGCCGGGCGACGCCGGCGCAGCGCGTACGCCCGGCCTGCCGCCGGGGCGCAGTCTGGTGCTCGGCGCGGTGCCGCCGCCGCCGCTGGGCGTGGTGGACGAGGGCCCGGCCGAGGGCGCGGTGTTCGCCGATTTCCGCCGCGACCACCCGGCGCTGGCCCTGTCGGCCCTCGACAAGATCACGATCTCGAAGTTCCGGCGCGTGTCGGTCCGACCCGATACGCCGGTCCGCGTGCTGGCCTCGACCGACAAGGGCCCGGGCGTGCTGGAGGTCTCCGATGCCTCGGTGCTGTCGATCGTCGTGCCATGGGACCCGGGCGATTCGGACTGGTGGCTCGATCCCGGCTGGGTGCTGTTCATGGCCGGCGCGGTGCTCTACCTGTCGGACTCGGGCGCTGGCGCCAGCGGCGACACCGTCCGTCCCGGCGACACGCTCCGCACCCGCGTGCCCCTCGGCTCGCGCGATGTCCGCCTGACCACGCCCGACAACGCGCGGCACACCCTCGAGCCCGCCGGCGATGGCTCGGTCGCCTTCGGGCCCGTGCTGCGAAATGGCATCTACACCGTCTCGTGGCAGGGTCCCGGCACCGCAGCCGACTTTGTCGTCGATGGCCGATCGCGGAGGCCGATCGCCGCGAACCTCGCCGACCCCAACGAGTCCGACATCGGCGCGGCGGCGAGGCTCGACCTGGCCAATGACCGCGTCTCGGCCCGGAGCGACGAGGAGACCGCGCTGCGCCGCAAGATCTGGCCGTACCTGCTGCTGGTCGCGCTGGCGATCATCATGCTGGAGTGGTGGGTGTACAACCGCAAGGTCGCGATCTGACCGGTGATAGGGGGTGCCGCCGCCGCGCCCCGGGCGTTGCGGTATCCTTCCCCCATGCCCCTGACACGCGACCAGATCACCATCCGCGCCGCCCGGGAACTGCGCGATGGCTACATCGTCAACCTCGGCATCGGCATGCCCACGCTGGTGGCCAACCACATCCCCGCGGGGATGGATGTGTGGCTGCAATCGGAGAACGGGCTGCTGGGGATCGGGCCGTTTCCGACCGAGTCGGAGGTGGATGCCGACCTGATCAACGCGGGCAAGCAGACGGTGACGGCGCGGACGGGCGCGAGTTACTTTTCGTCGGCGGATTCGTTTGCGATGATCCGCGGCGGGCACATCGACATGTGCATCCTCGGGGCGATGCAGGTGTCGGAGGCGGGGGACATCGCCAACTGGATGATTCCGGGGAAGATGGTCAAGGGGATGGGCGGGGCGATGGACCTGGTGGCGGGCGTGAAGAAGGTCGTCGTGACGATGGAGCACAACTCCAAGGACGGCGCGGCGAAGTTCGTGAAGGAATGCAACCTTCCGCTGACGGGGCGGCGGTGCGTGCACATGCTGATCACGGACATCGCGGTGTTTGAGTTTGATGAGACGAGGGGGAGTGGGGGACGTTTTGTTTTGACCGAGGTCGCGCCGGGCGTGACGGTTGAAGAGGTGAAGGCGAAGACAGAGGCGGGGTTTGATGTGGCGGGGACGGTTCGGACTGTGGGGACATAGATCATCGGGAGGGGCGAGGAGCCGTTCATGCTCGCTGTAGCAGTCATCGGGTTTCTCGCGGCGGCATTGACACAGCCCGCGCCGGCATCGCCGGAGTTGAAGGTCCTCTGGACCGTCCCGCTGAAGTCGCACAGTTTCGGCGGCGGGGCGGTGGCGGATGTCAACGGCGACGGCTTCGCTGATGTCGCGTTCTGTACGTACTTCGGGGACTCGCGGGTGATAGTGCTGTCAGGCAAGGATGGCTCGACCATCTGGGAGTACTCGGATGGCAACCACTGCTACGACGCATCGTGCAAGTTCGCGGATGTGACGGGCGATGGGCGGCTGGACCTCGTCGCGCCGAACTCATCGGGTTGCCGCGTGCTGTGCTTTGATGCCGCGACGGGCAAGGTGAAGTGGGACACCTTCCTCGGGGAGGGCGAGTGCATCGATACGCCGCCGTGGATTGGTGATGCGGACGGCGACGGGTCGATGAACGTGGTCGTTGGAACTTTCAAGGGCAGGCTGCACGTGCTCGCCGGAGAGAACGGCAGGGTGCTTCGCACGCTCCAGGTCGCGCCGGACCCGGCCGATGGGCGCAGCCTCAACGCGATCCAGACCTGCCCGCTGGTGTTCGATCTCGATGGCGACGGAGTCAACGACTACCTGGCGGGCGTCTTCTCGCGACGCAAGGCCGACCTTGGCTACTACGCGATCTCCGGCAGAGACGGCACGCGGCTGTGGCGAGTCGAACTGCCCGACAGTGTGTATCACGGGCCGGCGCTGGCCAGCGACGGCAAGGACCAACTGCTATTCTTCGGTTGTTATGATGGCCGCCTCCGCTGCGTCGAGGCCAGGTCAGGACTTGTCCGTTGGGACCGGCCCAGCGGCGATCATTACATCATGGCACCCTGCGCCATCGCGCCTGCAGGTCCGGATGGCGCGCTCCGCGTGCTCTGGACAAGTGTCCGATGGGGCGCGCTCGCGCTCGATGGAACACCCGAGCCCGCTCCGCGGCGTTGGCCCGCCGCGGCCGGCCACGCCACGCGCGGCGCGAGCATCGCCGACCTCACCGGCAACGGACGGCCCGATGTCGCTGTCGTCACCAGCGCCGGGCTGCTGGCGGTGTTCGACGGCGGAAGACTCGTTTGCCAGTTCGACGGCGCGGCCCTTCTGGACGAGGGCCTGCGCGCGTCCGACGGCTCGAACGGTGCGGTGCTCGCGGACCTTGACGGCGATGGGCTGCTGGACGCGTTCTTTGTCGTTGGCGGCGGCGGCGGGACCGGGCCCGATGGGCAGGCCGGGCCTCGGTACGGGTTGGCCATCGCCGTTACCGGCTTTGCCGGCCGCGCATCGCACACCAACGGCTGGTACATGATCCGCCACGACCTGCAGAACACGGGCAATACCGCCACGCCCTTGGACCCGTTCCTGGCGCGTCATATCCCGCTGCGTTGATGGGTGTCATCATCGGCACATCGCTCGCGCCGGATCCGCCGCTCTACGGGTGCTGTTCCTCGCCCACGACCGACCGGTCCGCCCGGATCGTCGCCAGATCGGGGATCGGCGACAGGCCGTTCGCGACTCGCAGTGCGTTCTGTTCGGCAAGGTGTGTGCCGAGATTCTGCGGCGCAAAGCGGCCCAGGTGGCCATCGGCACGCACGACCCACAAGAGCCGGGCCGCACGCGGCGTGCTCTCCGCCGGTTCGTCGTGACCGATCACCAGCCAGAGTTCTCCCGGCATGTCGGCGGGGTCGATCCCGTAGTACACGAACACCGTGTCGCCCACGCGGCAGGCGATGGTGTTCCCGGGGATGCCGGTCATCGCGCTGCGCACCGCGGTTTCCTGTGTGGTCACATCGGCCAACTGGAAATCGTCGATGGACATGCTGCCGATGAGCACGTTGGCAGTCGGGCGCGGGTCCGATGGGGCCCACGGGGGCGCGTTGGGGTCTCTTCGGTTCGCGACAAACTGCCCCGGCCATACGCCCCCGGACTTGATCAGTTCCGCCGGATGCGTCGGCCACTCATCGTGCGCTGCGTGATGAGCCAGCAGGGCCGCGCCCCACTGGTGGATGCGCGATGCTTCGGCGTCATTCTGAAAGGCATTTGGCGCAATCGCCAACGTCTGTGCTGTCGCGGCCTGCGCCTGTGTCGCCGCGGCCTGGGCCTGGGCTTGGGCCGCGAACTGCGCCGCCGCGGACGCCTGCGACGCCGAGTACCAGATCATGCCGGCGATGATCGCGACCGCCGCGCCCACGAGCAGGACCAGCGGCGCCAGCACCGCGACGATGGCACGCCAGGTCTCGACGCGCTGGGCCGCGAGCACCATCATCGTCGCCGCGACCGCCCACCAGATGCCGCTGATGAACGAGAAGTAGAACCCCAGGCACGGGACGGCGATGACCACCATCGCCGCACTGGAGTACAGCATGCACTGCGTGGTCCGGCCGATCCCCGCGGCGACCGGGCCCGTGAGCACAAGGACGAGGTGCGCCGCCGCCGCCCAGATGAACGCGCCGATCAGCACGGCCGCCACAATGCCGAGGTAGAACACGGTCAGGCCGCCCGCCATGCCGCCGAAACCGCCGCCGCCCGCTCCGAACAGGATGAACACCATCAACGCGGCGAAGGGCAGCAGCAGTCCCGTGCAGACGTACACGCCATTGGTGATCAGCGCGAACCAAGCCGATTGCAGCGTCGACGCGCTGTCGGGCGTTGCTTCCATCAGGCGGTTGGGCGTCCCCAGCGACTTCAGAGTCGTGCTCAGCCAGGCGCGGAAGAACCCGCGCTTGTCGCGCTCCAGCCACGGGTTCATCTCGACCTTGGTCTGCTCCTCGCGCACGCCCTCGGTCGGCAGCAGGACCATGTCGTCCATGTCCACGCTGCGTCCGCACGAGACGCACGCAAACGTTCGCGGCGACAGGTGCCCGCGGTCGCCGGTTCCGTAGTACGCCTGGTCGCAATGCGGGCAGCAGAACCGAACCGCGTTGAGCACGAAGTCAAAGTCGCCGGGCCGGAAGCCCGTGCCGCATTCCGGGCAACGCCGGTCGCGGATCTGCCAGAGCGGGTAGTCACAGGTCTTGCAGCGCATCGTTCGGTGGTTCGCCTCGATCTCAGGAAATCCGCCCGTGTTGCCGGCTTGCCCAGCGCCCGACCTCGGCCTTCACCTTGGCCCGAGAGAACCAGATCAGCAGGAACGCCGGCAGCGCGCACCCCCACGCCAGGCTCCAGATGACGGTCATCGCGATTGTCGCCACCATGACGCCGGTCATCACGCCCTGCATCTGCGGAGGCGCGTTGGGGTCCTCGGCCATCATCCGCGTGACCTCCATCATGATCACATACTGCATCCAGCCCGCATACGCGGTGCCGGCGATCGTGGCGAAGATCTTTGCCAGCGACCACCACACCGCCGCGGGTCGCGCCATCGGCCGCCGCGCGTGCATCAGCCACCCCACGACGATCAGCGCGATGCCGAGCAGGAACTTCAGCGCCTCGCCGGCCACGATGAAGGGCATCATCGACTTGATCAACGGGAGAAGTTCCGGCCCGGCGGGGCCCGCGCCCATGGTCTGCACGGGCATCGTGCCCAGCATCATCATCACGTTGGACCCGATCCCCCACATCCCGCCGATGACCCCGAGCGCGCCGAACACGATGCAGATGATTCCCACAACGCTCGGCCATGCCGCGGGGCGGTCCGGGATCGCCAGCATGCCCGGCGCCGTCGGCGGCGCTGCGGGCGGTGGCGGGGGCACCTGATCGGCGTTTTCCGCGCCCGGGAACTGGCTCATCGGTGCTCCTCGTGATCGCCCGCGGCGGGCTCCACCGCCGCGCCCGCGGCCTCGGATTGTTCGGATGTTGCCGATGCGGCTTGCGGTTCATCGTCGGCCTCAAGGCCGAGATAGATCGTCCCCCGCGCGCTCTCCTGCCGCACGGCGATGCGCCGCTGGCGAACCAGTTCGAGCATCGCCAGGAACAGGCCGATCATCTCCGAGCGCGTCCGACCGGCGAACACCTCGGCGAACTCGAGTTCGGCCGTCCCCGTCCCGGCGATGTGCGCAGCGAGCGATTCCTGCGCGCGCCTTCGCAACTGGTCGAGAATGTCCTCGGCGTGAATCTCCACCGGCGTCTCGTCGATCACCACGCGGTGCTCGCCGACGCGGGCCAGGTCCACGGTCTCGATGATCCGGGCGAACGCTTCGACCAGATCGACGATGTCCACGTCTTCGAGATCGGCGGGCTCGTCCTCGGCCGGGGTCTGGTCCACGGGCGCTTCGGGTCGCCCCGCCGCGCCGCCGGGAAAGCGCCGGTCCCACTCCGTGCGATACTCCTCGAGCCGCTCGGTGGCATCGCGGTAGCGCTTGTAATCGAGCAGTTGCCGGACCAGTTCGGCGCGCGGATCGACCGCGGCCTTGCCGTCCTCGCTGCCCTTGGAAGACCCGCTGTCGCCGGGCTCTTCGCCATCGGCCGATGGCGGCGCGAGCATGCGCGACTTGATCTCCATCAGCGTCGCGGCCATCACGAGAAACTCGCCGGCCCGCTCGATGTCGATCCTGCCCGACTCGCTCCCGGCCGTCAGTTGCTCAAGATGAGAGAGATACTGCTCGGTGATCGAAGCAATGGGGATGTCGTGGATGTCCACCTCGGCGCGGCGGATCAGGAACAGCAGAAGATCCAGCGGGCCTTCGAATGCTTCGAGCCGGACCTTGTACTCGGCGACCATGCGGACTCCGCGATTGGGGAACGTACCGGGCAGAACTTCGGCCCACCAGTCTACCCTCTCCCCATGCCCGGCACGCCCCGTGTGACGCCCGCCCCCCCGCCCGCCCCCCCGCCCGCCCCCCCGGCGGCCCCCCCGGCAGCCACCTCATCGGCCCCCCGTCCCGCGCTCGAGCCGGCCGCCGGCGAGGAGGTCTTCGCGCGGCGCGTGTTGCAGGCCGAGGCCGCCTCGGTTGGTCGTCTCGCGGAAACACTCGGGCCCGCCTTCGGCCAGGCCGTGGGTCTGATCGTCCGATGCGCCGATTCGGGCGGCAACGTGCTGGTGAGCGGTCTGGGCAAGTCGGGCCTGATCGGCCAGAAGATCGCCGCGACGCTGTCGTCGGTCGGCATCCCCTCGCACTTCGTGCACCCCGCGGAGGCCGCGCACGGAGACCTGGGCAGGTTCCGCGCAACCGATGTCTGCATCGCGCTGTCGTACTCGGGCGAGACCGCCGAGGTCGTCAGTCTCGCGGCGATCCTGCGGCAGGACAACCTGCCGGTCATCGCGATCACGCGCGGATCAGACGGTGGGAGCGCCCTGACACTGGAGCGACTGGCCGCGGTGAGCCTTGCAATCGGTGCGTGCGACGATCCGGCGATCTCGCCCGCGCCGACCTGCTCGACGACGTGCACGCTCGCGCTGGGCGATGCGCTGGCGCTGTGCGCAGCCCGCCGGCGCAACTTCACCGATGACGATTTCCGCAAGCGGCACCCGGGCGGCGCGCTGGGCGGCCTGCTGCAGACGGTGGGGGAGGTGCTGCGCTTCCGCGTGGGCCGGAATCTCGCCGCAGCGCCCGACGATCTGAGCATGCGCGAGGCGATGCTCGCCTCGGACCTTCCCGGTGTCCGGCGGCCGGGCGCGCTGCTGCTGGTGGACCGGTCCACCGGCGTGCTGTCGGGCATCTTCACCGATGGCGACCTTCGCCGCGTGGTGCTGCGCTCGCACGCCGAACTCGACCGCCCCGCGCGCGAACTGATGACCCGCGCTCCGCAGACCATCCGCGATGCCGCGCTGGTGCGCGACGCCGTGAACCTTGTCCGCGAGCACCGGCGCGACGAGATCCCCGTCGTCGATGCCGCCGGCCGACCCGTGGGCATCCTCGACGTGCAGGACCTGATCTCCATGCGGCTGATCGAGGCCGAGTGACGCGTTCCGGCGGAGGCCCGGCAGCGCGGGTGCCCGTTGCAGAAACAGGAGGAGATTCCCCCGTGACAGTCGCGGCACCGACCTACCCCCTCATCGCGCTCGATGTCGACGGTGTGCTGACCGATGGCTCGATCATGCTCGACGATGACGGGCGCGAGATCAAACGGTTCAACGTCCGCGACGGTCTGGCGATCACCACGTGGCTGCGGCTGGGTCTGCACGCCGGGATCATCACCCGCCGCGCGGGGCGTGCCGTCGAGCACCGCATGCGCGAACTCGGCGTGCCCCACGTCGTGCAGGGTTGCAAGGACAAGCGCGAGGCGGTCACCGCGCTGGCAGAGAAGTGTCGCGTGCCATTGGCTCAGGCCGCGTTCATCGGCGACGACTGGCCCGACCTGCCCGCAATGCGCGCCGTCGGCTTCCCCATCGCCGTGGCCGACGCCGCGCCGGAGGTCAAGGCTGTGGCGAAGTTCGTGACCATCGCCCGCGGCGGCCGGGGCGCGGTGCGCGAGGCGGTCGAGCACCTGCTGGTGCTGAACGGGCTGCACGCCCGCGCGGTGTCGTTCTTTGATTGATCGGGCCCGACTCGTCTCAGCCCGGTTGCTTGATCAGTTCGACCGTGGTTTCTGCGTGAATCTTGCCGCGGCGGTAGGAGATGCGGACGCGCTCTCCGGGCTCGCGGTCGCCGATCAGCCGAATGAAGTCGTTCATGTCGCGCACGGGATGGCCATCGATCGCGGTGATCACATCGCGCAGCCGCAGGCCCGATTCGCGCCCCGCCTTGCCTCGTGGCGTGCTGTCGATCACGATTCCGTCGCCCACGCCGGGGCTCACGTCAACCGGCAGGTTGGCCATGCCGGGCCGGATCTCCTCGGCCACCGTCGGCACCTCGCGCAGCCAGGCGCGGAACTGCTTCTCGACCTCGGCCAGCGGCGTGCCGAAGACCTGTTCCATCGCCCGTGCGCCGCTCCGATCGTCGGAGTAGCCCCGGACATACGCTGTGTACCAGTCGCGCAGCACGCCGCGCTCAGACAGGAACATGAACACCGCGCGGGCCTGCGCGTAATACGCCAGCGGCCGCGTGCCCACGAAGCGCCGCTGGCCCATCTCGAACAGAACCTCCCACGGCATGAGCGCGCCGCCCATGGCCAGTCGCCTCGCCATGTTGGTCCGCCAACTCGGCAGCGCGCGGAACCCGCCCGGCGCGGGCTCCACGTCCTCGACCAAACTGCACAGCCCCTCCATGACCCACACAGGGTGGCGCTGGCCGAGTTGGTCCATGTGCCGCCAGTGCAGCGCGTGCCAGTACTCGTGCCGCAGCGTCGAGCCCGCATCCATCGCGACCAGGCGCTTCTCGTCGTGGCTGTAGACCCCGCCGACGCCCTCACCCGCCGCGCCGTACCGCTGCGTCACCCAGCGGAGATAGTCGGGCCTGCTCGGCAGGACGATCGTGACCCACGGCGGCGCGGGTCGCGCGGCCCCATCGCCCTCGGGACCGATCGGCGCCCGTCGCCCGCTCCGCAGCGGCTCATCCTCCGGAAGGACCAGCGTCTCCCACCAGTGCGCCAGCAGCGCGATCTCCTGCCGCGCCTGCGCGAACGTCGTGGCGTCGAGCGCGCTGATGTACGCCAGACGCAGAGCCTCGTCCTTCTCAAACGTGTACGGGCGGCCCGGTGTGCCGCGGAAGATCTTCCTCGCCGCGTCGAGTTGGGCGTCGATGCGCGAGTCGATGATGCGGTCCCAGCCCTCGACGATCGCCTTGTAGGTCTCGGTGCCGCGCAGGTGCCGCAGGTCCGGATCCGTCGTCAGCGTGTGAAAATCCGCAAAGCCCTTCACCACCGATTGCTGCAGGGCCTCCGCCGCGGGCTCCAGTTTCCCGCGGATCGACAGCACACACGCGAGGTTGTACCAGGGCACGAAGTTGTCGGCATCGTCGCGGGTCCATGCGAGCAGCGTGCGCTCCGCCCCCTCCAGATCGCCCCGACGCATCGCCTTCAGGAACGCTTCCTCGTGTTCTTCCCGCGTGAGCGTAGGTTCCGCGGCCTCACGCTCGGCCTGGCGCGATGGCAACGCGGGGGGCGTGCCGATCGCGCCCGGTGCCGATGCGCCCAGCGCCGCGAACACCACGCACACTGTCCATCGGCGGTTCATGGTGCGACCCTGCGAGCGCTGCAGAGCGGAGGAGGAACAGCGGTACGCGGCGGAACTACTCGGACACGATCCGGGCACATCGACCCTCCACTCGTACGCGGCCGGCGAGCAGTTGTTCCAGCGCGACGGGATACGTTCGGCACTCCAACTCGAAGACGCGTGCCGCGAGTGATTCCGGGGTGTCGTCGTCGAGGACCGGACAGGCCGCCTGGGCGATGATCGGCCCGCGGTCGTACTCGTCGTCGCAGAGGTGGACGGTGCAGCCGGAGACCTTGCACCCGGCATCGAGCACGGCGCGGTGCACGCGCCGGCCGTACATGCCTTCGCCGCCGAAACTCGGCAGCAGCGCGGGGTGGATGTTCACGACGCGGTTGACGAGCGAAGGCGGGATGCCGAGCCTGCGCAGATACCCCGCGAGCACGATCCACGATGCGCCCGCCTCACGGGCCAGCGCTTCGAGCCGCGCCGCGTCGATCTCGCGAGGTTCGATGATGGTCGCGATGCCGCGGCCGCGGGCCAGTTCCTCTCCCGCGCACGGGCGCGAGGCGACCACCATCGCGATGTGTGCTCGCGACGTGCCGCGCTCGGCGTGCTCCAGCAGGTTCGCCAGCGTCCGGCCCGAGCCGGAGATCATCGCGATCACGGGTACGCGTGCAGCGCCGCGGGCATTCGACGCGTGCGGGCTCACACGACGGCCTTCAGCGCGGCGTTCTTGTCCGGCACGATCTTCAGCACCTTCTGCAGGTGCGTGAGTTGGATCAACTGCATCAGATCGGGCCGGACATGGCAGATGACCAGCGCGCCGCCGTTGCTCTTGGCCTTTTTGTGGGTGGAGACGAGAAGGCCCAGGCCCATCGAGGCGAGCATCGTCACATCCGACAGGTCGAGCACGATCCGCCAGCCGCGGCCGGGCGCCAGCGCGTCCAGTTCCTTCTCGAGGATCTGCGCCTCGCGCGCGCCGACCTTCTCGCACCGGACTGTGCCGAGCAGCAGCCCGACATGATCGCCAACGGCCAGAAAACTGGATTCGCTCATGGACGGATGGTATCGGCCCGCGCCGTGTGCACGCAAGCCAGGCCAGCCCACGGTCACGCTCACACCGCCGGATAGTGGATCGTCGGCGCCGAAGTGAACGGGATCGGCCGCCCATCCGGCCCCACGCTCACCAGCGTCATCGTGGCCTCGGTGACGGGCACGCGGTCGCCCGACTCAAACCGCTCCGCCTCCACCTCGATCCGCACCGTCACGCTCGTGGTTCCGGCGCGCACCGTCGAGGTGTAGAACGACACCACGTCGCCCAGGTGCACCGGCTTCTTGAACTCCACCCGGTCCATCGCCACCGTCACCCACCGGTGCAGGCCGTGCCGCTTGGCCTCGACGAACCCGGCCTGGTCGATGAAACTCAGGATCACGCCGCCAAAGATCGTGCCGTAGGCGTTGGTGTCCTTGGGCATCGTCATCACCCGCAGCGCGGGGCACCTTGCGGCATCGGGCGCGGCAGGATCGGGTGTCGGCGGGGTTGCGGCCATGGCGGAGCGTATGCAACCCGGGCATCCCCCCCGGCCGCCACCGCATTCCCCCCGCCCCCCCACCCCCCATGTGCCGCGGCGTACCGTTGGGCATGTCCACCACGCCTCCCACCGCTCGCCCGCCCCAGCCCATGCTGGAGGACTTCGCCAAACTCAGCAACGCCGAGTTGCTCACGCGATATCGCCGCGGCGTGGAGAACTTCGATGCGCGGATGTTCAAACTGAGCAACGAGCAACTCGATGCGGCGTTCCTGCCCGAGGCGGGCGTGGGCCGCTGGCCGGTGCGCGTCCTGGTGGGGCACCTGGCCGATGCCGAACTGGCGTTTGTCCATCGCATGCGGCGGACCGTCGCCGAAGACCGGCCGATGCTCAACGCCTGGGACGAGAACGCGTTCATCGACAGCGGGCTCTATGGCACGCAGGGCGCCGATGGCCGCCACACCGGCCCGGCCCACCCCATGGCGGGCTACGTCGCCGTCATCCACACGCTGCGGCGCTGGCACGCCGATTTTCTCGCCACGCTCACCGCCGCGCAGTGGGAGCGGGTTGCGTTGCACGCGGTCCGCGGCGAGCAAACCGTCCGCGTCATCTGCAACTACGCCACCTGGCACCTTGAACACCATGCCTGGTACCTGAAGGCGAAACTCGACCGCATGGTGCCCGCTGCGGCGATGAACGCAGCGCCGCAGGCTCCGCGCATGGGCGGTGTGGTCGGGCCGGGGTTATGAGGGTGCCGCTACGCGTGCACGCGCACGTACGCCGCGAGCGAGCATGGCACGCCGAGGTCGTCGAGAATCCAGAGCAGGTAGTAGCCGGGCGGAGCGATACTCGCGGATGCGGGCGCTTCCACGTGCACCTGCCCGCCGCCCACGGTCATCTTGAGCGGCACGAAGCGCTGGTCCTGGTCGAAGCCGTGCGTGACGGACGTGAGGCGGGTGAGCGTGGCGCGGGTGATCTGGCGGCCGACCTCGTGCAGGAAGCCGAACGAGTACTCCTGCGCGTAGACCATTTCCGTCGGCACATTCGTTGTAAGCACGGGCCGCTGAGGATTGCCGTACAGATAGGGTGGGCGGTTGTACTGGCAGTTCTGGCAGTTGTAGAGCGGCAGGTCGTTGTTTCCGCCCGCCGCGATCACGCGACCATCGCGCATGAGTGAGGCGGTGGAGTGGTACCAGCGCGGGATGGCCATCGTTTCGGTCACCGGATCAACAGTCCATTCGCCCGTGCCGGGGTCAAAGACTTCCGCCCGCATGACCGGGTCCTTCGGCGTTGGTCCTTGCGTGCCGCCGATGGCCACGACCTTGCCATCGGGCAGAACCACCATGTTGTGGTCGCGCCGCGCGAGTTTCAACTTCCCAACCATCACCTATTCTGGTTGATCTGGTCCACCGAACACCGCGGCGTCATCTGTCGCCGCGCCGATGCCAGAGACCGGCGCGCCGCCCGCCTTGAGGATCTTGCCCTTCACCGCGTCAAACATCACCGCCGAACTGTCCGCGCACGTCGGCAGGATGCTGTCGATCGCTGCGCCCCAGGTCCACGTGGCCGGGTCGAGGAAATGCGTGAAGCGATTCGGTCCTGCATCGAAGAGCCGACCATCGGGCATGACGAACATGAACGGATAGATCTCCTGCACTCGCGTCGCCGAGGGCTTCTGTTCCCAGGTATCCGTTGCCGGATCGTAGATCTCGGGGATGTCGGCGTTGGGAGGCGGGCTGACGTTGTTGGCGGTCCAACCGGCAAAGACCGCGACCTTGCCATCCGGCAGCGTGGTGCAAGTGGGGTACCAGCGGCCAAGGTGCATGTCGGCCTTGCGCGTCCACGCGGGAGGCACGGATGTGGGGTTGAAGATCGCCGCGAACTTGGGTGCGATCCCCGAACTGTTGAACTCGCCCCCGCGGTGAACAACCGCCCATCGGCGAGTGAACTGTGACCGCAGCAGTGCAGGTTGAGGTTCTGGCCCGTGTGATAGATTGGTTGCTGATTCGGATCAGCGGGGTCATAGAGAGCAGTCTGGGTGCTGGCGGATGATCCATCCGCCCAGTAGAGAAACTTGCCGACCTTGAGATGCGCCAAGTGAATGGCGCGGAACTGCATCGGAATGGCGACAGTCGGTTCCCACGAGCCGTGCATTCAACGTCTCCTTCTTGAATTTGCCATCGAGAACAACGCGAGAGCGATTGCGCCCGTTGCCGATGTCGGCACAATCGACACGTGGTCAACTAGAATCGGTGTCATCGGGAGCCCTTGAGGGTGATCCACGTCAAACATCAGGCGAAACCAGTACGCCCCGTGTGTCGCGCTCGTAGGGAGCGATCCCAAGTGCAGTTCATCCACAAAGTAGGCCATCTGGGATCCTGTCCTGATCATTCGGAACTCATGCAGCCCCGGCTCAAGTTCAAGAGGCTGAGAACTAACTGGACCGGGGCCGAAGGCCAGAATTCCTGAATCACCAAACGTCATGCGGGCAAGTATGGTCGGAGGGCCTCCAACTTGTGATCCGGCAACTTGAACGCTGATCGATCGGTGAGAGCCGGCCGTGAGACCCATCACAGCCGTAGCGGTGAAGTCACCGAAAAATGGGGGGATGAAGGTATCCAGCATCTGGTAGTTCGTTGGAGAACCGAAAGACGACGGAAGGTTGAGCGAGTTCACCGTCAGCAACCCGCCTGAGACTTCATAGTCCCAGGCCTCAGGCTCTGGCCAGACGGTCTGCCAGTGCGGCGCGAGAGCATCGCCATCGAAGTCATCGAAGAACTGCGCCCGGCTCTCCGCCGCGACAAACAGCACCGCCGCAGCCGCAAGTACGCCCAGCAATCGGTTCATTGCTCCCGCCTTACGCCCCCGCCGCCCCAACCGATCACCTTCCCAGTCTACCACAAGCCATGGCCGATGGCCAAGGAACATCCACCGCCGTGCATCCATACCCTTGATCGAATGCACCCACTCTTCGACCAGCGCCGATACCTCATCCCCTTCCGGTCGTCGCTGTTGCCGCAGATTTTCACCGATGTGCTGGTGATCGGCACCGGCGTCGCCGGGCTTCGCGCGGCGGTCGCCGCGGCGGAGGCGGGCAAAGAGTGCATCGTCGTCACCAAGACCGGCGAGGCCGATGAGGACTCGAACACCGCGTGGGCGCAGGGCGGGATCGCCGCGGTGGTGGATGCCGCGGACAGCACCGAGTCGCACATCGCCGACACGCTCGCGGCGGGCGCGGATTTGTGCGATGAACCGGCCGTGCGAACGATCATCGAGCGCGGTCCCGCGCGAATCCGAGAACTGATCGACTGGGGCATGAGGTTTGATCTTGAAGGCGGTACGCTCGCGCTCGGGCAGGAGGGCGCACACTCGCGCCCTCGCATCCTGCACGCCGATGGCGATGCTACCGGGCGCGAACTGGCCCGCTGCCTGCTTGCACGCGCAAAGTCGCTCGACAAAGTGCGTGTGTTCACGAAGTGCTTTGCGCTCGACCTGGTCACGCCCAGCCCCGAGCCCGGTTCGCCCGTCATGGGCGCGATCACGCACCACCCGCGCTACGGCTTGCAGGTGATCTGGGCCCGCGGCACGATTCTCGCGGCGGGCGGCGCGGGAATGATCTACCGCGAGACCACCAATCCGCGCACGGCGACGGCCGATGGGCTGGCGATGGCGTATCGGGCGGGGGCGCAGGTCTCCGACCTCGCGTTTATTCAGTTTCACCCCACGACGCTGTACTTGGCGGGCCGGCCGCGGAGCCTGATCACCGAGGCGGTTCGCGGCGAGGGCGCGCTGCTTCTGGATCAATCGGGCCACCGCTTCATGCCGGATGTGCACCCGATGGCCGAACTGGCGCCGCGCGACATCGTCAGCCGCGCGATCGTGCAGCGCCTGGCGACGCACGGCGGCACGCACGTGCTGCTGGATGTGCGGAGCATTCGTAACTTTGCCGAGCGCTTCCCGGGCATTGCCGCGCTTCTCAGGTCGGTTGATCTTGATCCAGCAAGCGACCTGATCCCCGTGAATCCCGCCGCGCACTACACCATCGGCGGCGTGGTGACCGATGAGCGAACGCGGACGAACATTCCCGGGCTGTTTGCGGTGGGCGAGGTGGCGTGCACGGGTCTGCACGGCGCGAACCGGCTGGCGAGCAACTCGCTGCTTGAGGGGCTGGTGATGGGGGAGATCGCCGGGCGCGAGGCGGCGAACGCAAGCACGCCCGGCGCGAGCGGTGCGACGAGCAATGGGAGCGGTGGTAGTGGGGGGGTGCCGCCCGCGCCGGTGCCGATCATCAGCGACATCCGCATCAGCGAGCAGGGGGAACTGGACTTGGCGGATGTGATTTCGAGCCTGCGCTCGGCGATGTGGCGGAATGCGGGCATCGAGCGCTCGGGCACGCGCCTTGCGGGCGTGCGCGAGATGATCGACTTCTGGGCGCGGTACACGCTCGACAAGATCTTTGATTCGCCCGAGGGCTGGCAAACCCAGAACATGCTGCTCGCCGCCGCGCTCACGGCACGATCCGCCCACTGGCGCGAGGAGTCGCGCGGCTGCCACTGGCGGAGCGACTTCACCGCGCCCGATGTCAGGTTCCACGCGCACGACCGCTGGCATCGTGGCGAAGAGAACGCGACCACGGTGGCCGTGCGCAGCCGACAGGAGGCCGCCGCATGAACGAGCGCGTGCCGCAATGTGCGACTTTCGCCGCCGCGCTGTGCGCTGTTCTGTTCGCCGCGGCGGGCTGCGCGACCGAAGAACGCGTCACCAGTTACAGGCCATTCCTGACAGGCGTATCGGGCGCGCAGTTCGGTCAGCAACCCGTCTCGGGCCGCGCGCCGACATCCGCGTCGAACGCCGATCCGGGCGATGGCCGCATCGTCATCGAGAATCCCGATGGCTCGCGCACGCTCCTGTGCCGCACGGTTCGCGCCCTCATGTCGCACCTCGAGCGAGAACTCGACGAGGGCAATACCGATGTCATTCTCAAGCAGTTGATCAGCCGCCGGACGCTGGAGGAGTTTGACCGCCGCGGCGAGTCGCCCCGGGCCATCGTCGACTTTCTCCAGAAGCACCGGCGAGACATCGCGGTGCTGTTCGCGCGCATGCCCATGGCCGAACGCTCGCCGACGATCATCCTGCAGCAGCCCGGCGACAACGTGTGGATCCTGAAACTCACCGGCGCTGCGGCGGAGGACACCCGCTTCACGAGACTGTGGGTCGTGATGGAGCGCGGCAGTTGGAAGTTCTACTGGGTGACCTGATCCTCGTGCGTCGGTGCTCCGCGCCGGCCGTTCGTGCCCGCCTAAACTCAGTGCGGCGCACTCGCTTAGTTCGTCGCGTTCCACTCCATGCCTGCACCCACCGAGCGCACATCCATCAGCGTCCAGTCCGAGCGCGCCGTACTGGCCGCCGTCCGGCTGCCCGAGTCGAACTTTGACCCGCGGGACCCGTTCGGCGAACTGGCCAGTTTGGCCGAGCAGGCCGGTGCGATGGTCGTCGGCGAGATGGAGCAGCGACGGACCAAGCCCGAGGCCGCGACGTTCATCGGCTCGGGCAAACTCGAGGAACTCCGCAACCTGTGCGACGCGCTGGATGCGACGCTGGTGATCTTCGATCACGACCTGTCGCCGCGACAAATCCGAAACATCGAGGAGATCCTGTCGCCCAAGGGCCATCGCGCGATCAAGGTGATCGACCGCTCGGAACTGATCCTCGACATCTTCGCGAGCCGCGCCACCACGCACGAGGCCAAACTCGCGGTCGAACTGGCGCAGATGGAGTACACCTACCCGCGTCTGCGCGCCATGTGGGACCACCTCGAGCGCATCGTCGGCGGCGCGGGCGGCGGGATGGCGGGCATCGGCACGCGCGGCCCCGGCGAGCAGCAACTCGAGATCGACCGGCGCCTGGCGCAGCGCCGGCGCCTCGAACTGCAGGCCGAACTCGACGTGATCTACGAGCGCAAACGCCGAACCGTGCGCGATCGGAAACTCTCGCACTTTACGGTGGGTATCGTCGGCTACACCAACGCGGGCAAGAGCACGCTCTTCAACGCGCTCACGGTCGGCGGGGCGTACGCAGACGACCGCGTGTTCGCCACGCTCGTGACGCGCACCCGCGACTGGGACTTGGGCGGCGGCCTGGCCGTCATGCTCTCCGACACCGTCGGCTTCGTGCGCGACCTGCCGCACCACCTCATCGCCAGTTTCCGCGCCACGCTCGAGGAGGCCACGCACGCCGACCTCGTGCTCATCGTGCTCGATGTCTCCGACCCCGCCGCGGACATGCAGTACGCGACCGTCATCGAGACGCTCGACTCGCTGGAGAAGGAGATCGCCGAACGGCAGGAGCGCGATGCCCGCGCCGCCGGGCCCGCCGGCGCCCGCGGCGCGAGCGACGACGGCGAAGCGTCCTGGACGCCCCCCGAGCGCGTCGTCCTTCTGAACAAGTCCGACCGCCTGAGCGACAACCGCGAACTGCTCGTCTGGCTCAGCAAGATTCCCGGCGCGATCACCATTGCCGCGGTCGATCCCGGGCATCCGGGGTTCGAGACGTTGCGGAACAAGGTGCGGGCGGCGGCCCAGATGGGCGTGCAGGAAGTCGATGTCACCGTGCCGCTGAGCGAGGGCAAGGCCATCCAGCGGCTGGAGACCCGGGCCAAGGTTCTCGACCGGCACTACGCGGAGGACGGCCAGAGCGTGCGGATGCGCGTGCGCATCGGCCGGCGACAACTGGACCAGTTGTTGTCCACCACGGGGGGACGGCTGGAAGTGCGGCAACTCACGGTCTGAGCAGCGGATCCGTCTGACCTCGGAGTTTCTTCGCGGGTGGAAAACCCGCTCCACCCTGCCGATACTCTTGGCCTGCCGCTTCTGCGGCTTGGCCACCTTAGCTCAGCGGTAGAGCGATGCTTTCGTAAAGCATAGGTCCAGGGTTCAAATCCCTGAGGTGGCTCTTGTTCACGGCACGGGTTCGCGGCCCGTGCCGTCGTCGTTTTTGCACCCGCGCGCCCACGAATGAACACGCAGACCCTCGAACCCCAGCCGCCCGGTGCGTTGCAGGCCGACATCGCCATTGTCGGTGCCGGCGCGGCGGGCATGATGGCCGCGATCGCCGCGGGCCGGGCCGCGCGGCACTCGGGGGCGTGCCTCCGCATCGTGCTGCTCGATTCGGCTCGCAGACCGGGCGCGAAGATTCTCGTCGCCGGCGGCGGGCGGTGCAACGTCACGCACCACGAGGTGACCGAGCAGGATTACAACGTCGGTCCGGGCTCGTCGCGTAACTCCGTGCGCAACATTCTGCGCGGCTTTGATGTGCCGCGAACTGTCGCGTTCTTCGCCGAACTCGGCGTGCAACTCAAGCGAGAGGAGACCGGCAAACTCTTCCCAACGACCGATGATGCGCACACCGTGCTGGATGCGCTGCTTCGCGCGGTCCGCGAAGCCGGGTGCGAACTGCTCTGCCCCTGGCGCGTCGAGGCCATTACGCGCGAAGCGGCGGGCTTCGTGCTGAGCGGGCCCGCGGGCGTTGTCGCGGCGGATCGCATCATCATCGCCACCGGCGGCAAGAGCCTGCCAAAGACCGGATCTGATGGGCACGGATGGGAGATGCTGCGTTTGCTCGGGCACACCGTGACGCGGACCTTCCCAGCGCTGGTGCCCCTGGTCGTCGACAAGAGCGCGAAGTGCCTGACCGATCTGTCGGGTCTCTCGCACATCGCCGAAGTGCAGGTGTGTTCCCCCAGCGGCCGCAAGGTCGCGGCGTACACCGGGTCGCTCCTGTGTACCCATTTCGGGCTGTCCGGCCCTGCCGCGCTGGATGTCTCACGCCACCTTGCCGCGGCGAGATTCGAAGATCGCGGCGCGACGCTGCACATCAACTGGCTCCCCGGCCGAACAACCGAGCAGTGCGATGCCGCGCTGGTTGCCGCGTCGGCGCGGCCGGGTTCGGTGCTCCGCGCCCTGCTCGATGCGCCGGCGTTTGCGCCCGCCATGCCCGATCGTCTGGCCCGCGCGGTCATCGAGTCGGCCGGTGTTGATCCCGCCGCCGCTGTGGGCACGCTGACGCGGGATGTCCGCCGCGCACTGGCCCGCGCTCTTACGGCCATGCCCGTGCCGGTCACGGGCGATCGCGGTTACCTGTTCGCCGAGGTCACGGCGGGCGGCGTGCCGCTGTCCGAGATCCGACCCGCGACCATGGAATCGCGGCCATGCCCTGGCCTGCACATCTGCGGCGAGGCCTGCGATGTGGATGGCCGGATCGGCGGGTTCAACTTCCAATGGGCCTGGTCGAGCGGCTGGGCCGCGGGCCGGGGCGCGGCCCAAAGTCTGGCAGAACGTGAACGCAATCCCCGCAACTTGGCGGGCTGAGAGCCATTCAACTACCGACCGTCTGCCTACCATCGACCGCCGATCAATCGGCGCAATCCGCGGGCTGTCCGGTGTCGAGCCCTGGGCACAATCGACGACGGGGCCATGTGGTGAGGGCGGGGTGGACCAACGGGGTCCGAGGAGTTCAGGAATGCCGCGTGGCGCGAGACTTGGTCTGACGGTTCTTCTTGCTGTATCTTGCTTTGCAGCAACTACTTACGGCCAAGATGGACCGCCCCCGGCCAAGGTGCGGCTCGACGATGTCCGCCTGGAGACGGTCGAGCGTTGGCGCGAGGTCACCGGCGAACTGCGGGCTGTCCGGCGGTCAATCGTCGCCGCGGAAGAGCCCGGCCAGATTGTCGAGATTCCCGTTGAAGCAGGCGACCGCATCAGATCCGGACAGGTAATCGCCAGACTGGACGACGCGCTGGCGCGGCTGGAAGTCGAGCGGGCGACCGCGCTGATGCAGACGCGCGAGGCCATCGTGGCCGAGCGCATCGCCACGCTGGAGAAGTCGCAGCGCGATCTGGCGCGCATCGAGGACAGTTTCGCGCGGGCCGGGGCAGCGCAGATTGAGATCGACGAAGCGCGGACCAACAAGGCCAACGCCGAGGCGCGGCTGCTGCAGGCCCGCGCCGATGTCGCCTGGGCGGGCGCCGACCTGCGCTCGGCCGCCAAGCGGTTCGAGGACATGACGATCGAAGCGCCCTTCGACGGCGTCGCGGTCTCGCGCCGGACGGAGTTGGGTCAGTGGGTGCGCGAGGGCGACGCGGTGATCGAACTGGTCGCGCTCGACGCGCTCGATGCCTGGCTCGACGTGCCCGAGGCCTTCGCCGCGCGGCTGTTTCCCAAGGAAGGCCACTCGCCCGAGGTCGTGCTGCGCGTTCCCGCGCTGCGGGCCTCCGGAATCGACGAGACCATCCGCGCCACGGTATCGAGCGTCATTCCCGCGGCCGATCCGTTGTCGCGCCTGTTCCCCGTGCGCGTCCGCCTCGAGAACAAGCCCGTGGTCGGCTCCGCCGATGCGTCCAACGGCGGCCCGCTGCGCCCCGGCATGACGGTCGTCGGCCTCATCCCCACCGGCGAGACCACGCAGGCCCTCACGGTTCACAAGGACGCCATCCTCCGCAATGAGACCGGGCCGTTCGTCTACTTTGATGGCGGCGGTGTCGCGGCGATCGCGCCCGTGCGCATCGACTTCGCCGTCGGCCAGCGCGTCGTTGTGCAGTCGCCCGCGCTCCAGCCCGGGATGAAGGTCGTCATCGAGGGCAACGAGCGCATGTTCCCCGGCCAGCCGCTGCTTGTCATCGATGCGCCGCCGGGCGGCGGCGCCGCCGCGGCACGGCCGTAGCGAGCACACACCGCCGGACCACTCCCCAGCCCGCCACTCGCCCACGCCGCACTCTCGGAAGTTTCCCGCATGGACCCGATCCGCTGGTCGATCAACAAGCCCGTCAGCGTCGCCGTGGGCGTGATCCTCGTCGTGATGTTCGGCCTGATCGGGCTGGGCGCGATCCCCATCCAACTGACGCCGACGGTTGATCGTCCGAACATCGAGGTCACAACGCGCTGGCCCGGACGCAGCCCTCAGGAGATCGTGGACAACATCACGCGTGAGCAGGAGAAGCGGCTCAAGAACGTCTCCAACCTCAAGCGGATGCGATCGACCTCGACGGAGGGCCAGTCGACGATCAGTCTGGAGTTCTACCTCGGCGCCGACATCTCCCGCGCGCTCCAGGAAGTCTCCGACTCGCTGCGACAGGTCCCTTCGTACCCGGCCGAGGTGGACGAGCCGACGATCAAGGCGGCCGATGGCGCGAGCGAGAACGCCATCGCCTGGATCATCGTCGACGTCGACCCGGCCAAGCGCCACAAGCACCCGGACTTCGACATCACCACGCTGTACGATGCGCTGGACAAGGAAGTGAAGCCGTACCTCGAACGCATCGGCGGCGTGGCGGAGGTGAATGTCTTCGGCGGGCGCGAGCGCGAGGTGCGCGTCCTGCTCGACCCGGTCAAACTCGCGCAACGAAGGCTGACCTTCAACGAAGTCATCGGCGCGCTGCAGGCCGAGAACCGTAACATCTCCGCGGGCTCCATCGCCGAGGGCAAGCGCGACTACCGCGTACGCATCGTCGGGCAGTTCGCGACCGAGCAGGACGTGCTCGACACCATTGTCGCCTACCGGCCCGCGGCGGACGCCCCGGGCGCGGCACTCAAGCCGGTGTACGTGCGCGACCTGGGCGACGTGGAGTTCGGCCACACCAAGAAGCGCGGCTTTGTCCGCTCGCTCGGCCAGCCGTGCATCGCCATCAACACGATCAGGCAGGCCAACGCCAACGTGGTGGAGGTCATGGCCGAGTTGCGCAGCCGCCTCGACGAGGTGCGAGCCGACATCCTGCCCAAACTCGGCGGCGAGGTCGGGCCCGACCTGCGCATCCGACAGGTGTACGACGAGACCACCTACATCGACTCGGCCATCGACCTGGTCTCGACCAACTTGTGGGTCGGCGGCATCATCGCGACGCTTGTGCTGCTTGTGTTCCTGCGCAGTTTCACGGCGACCGGCGTCGTCGCGCTGGCCATTCCCATCTCGGTCATCGGCACGTTCCTGGCGATGGTCGCCTTCGGGCGCACGCTCAACGTCATCTCGCTCGCCGGGCTCGCCTTCGCGACCGGCATGGTCGTCGACAACGCGATCGTCGTGCTGGAGAACACCGTGCGCCGCGTCCGCGCGGGCGACTCGCCGCGGCTCGCGGCGTACTGGGGCGCCAAGGAAGTGTGGGTCGCGGTTCTTGCCTCCACGCTCACCACCGTCGCCGTGTTCGTGCCCGTGCTCACCATCAAGGAGGAAGCGGGCCAACTCTTCCGCGACATCTCGCTGGCCATCGCCGCGGCGGTGCTGTTCTCGCTGGTGGTATCGATCACCGTCATCCCGTCCGCGGGCGCGCGGCTGCTCTCCGTGCACAGGCCCGATCACGAGCGCTCCGCGCTGCGGCGGAACTTCGACCGTCTGTTCGGTCTGGCGCCGCTTCTGCAGCGGCTGGCCGACCGGGTTGCCGATGGGCTGATGTGGATCATGACCGGCTGGCGCGGCTGGACGCTGCGGCCCGCGATCATCATCGCCATGGCCTCGCTCAGCCTCTGGGGCAGCATGAAACTCATGCCCCCGCTGGATTACCTGCCCACGGGCAACCGCAACCTGGTCTTCGGCGGCCTGCTGATCCCGCCGGGATACTCGGTGGAGCAGCAGGAGTCCATCGCGACGCGGATCGAGCAGCAGATCCGGCCGTATATCGAAGTCGATGCGGCCGACCGCGCCGCCGTCGCCGCGCTCCCGCCGATCCCGCGCTTCCCGCCGGGGATGGCCCCCTTCGAGCCGGTGCCGATCAACAACTTCTTCATCGCCGGTTTCAACGGCGGCATGTTCTGCGGCGCAACCTCCGCGTGGCCGGAAGTGGTCATTCCTGTCGGCGGCGTGCTCACCAACGCCATGAACACCATCCCCGATGCGTTCGGCGGCGCGCGGCAGTCGGCCATCTTCGGTCGCGGCGTGGGCGGCGGAAACTCGGTGAAAATCGAGATCTCCGGGCCGGATCTTTCGCGTGTGATCGCCGCGGCGCAGTTCATGTTCCTGACCGCCGGCGCCGAGCAGGGCGGGTACGGCATGCGCAACGTGCAGCCCGAGCCCAGCAACTTCCTGCTCGGCCAGCCCGAGGCGACGGTGCGGCTGAACCAGCACGGTCGCGAACTGGGTCTGACGGTGCGCGATGTCGGCGTCGCCGTCCGCGGTTTGTTTGACGGCGCGTTCATCGACGATTTTCGTCTTGGCGGCGACACGGTTGACATGGTTCTCCTGCCGCGCAGCGGGCGGTTGGAGTATCAGGAGCAACTCGCTGCGGTCCCCGTCGCGACGCCGGCGGGCCCCGTTGTGCCGCTCGACACCGTGGTCACTCTGGAACGCACGACCGCGCCACAGGCGATCCAGCGCTCGGAGGAACTGCCCTCGGTCACGATCAGCATCGCGCCGCCGGTCGGGATCACGGTCGACGAGGTCATGACCCGGGTGCGCGAGGACTTCCTGCCGCGGGCCCAGGCCGCCGGGCTGATCGACGCGTCGATGCGCGTGCGCCTCGAGGGCACCGCCGCGAGCCTCGACGAGGTGCGCGCGGCGCTCTTCGGTCAGGCGCAGACCGGCGCGCCGCTGGCCGGCTGGCAGCGCGGCCTGCTGTGGGTGTGCGGGGGTCTGTGCGTGCTGGGGGCGCTCGCCGCGGCGTACTCGTTCGCGCGGGGTTTCGGCCTGCTGGCGCGTCGCGGGAGAGTGCCGCGATCGGGCGCGTTCTACGGCGCGGTGAGCATCATGCTGCTGACGACGGTTGTGGTCGGGCTGCTGGCGGGCGTGACGACGCAGCCGCAGTTCATGACGGCCCGCTTCGTCTGGGCGCTGCTGGTCACCTACCTGCTCATGTGCTCGGTGTTCGAGAGTTTCCTGTACCCGCTGGTCATCATGTTCAGCGTGCCGCTGGCGGTGGTGGGGGGCTTTGCCGGCCTGCGCATCGTGCACGACATCACGCTCGCCGACCCGACGATCGCGCCGCAGCAACTCGACGTCCTGACCATGCTCGGATTCGTGATCCTCATCGGCACCGTGGTGAACAACTCGATCCTCATCGTCGAGCAGTCGCTGAACTTCGAGGACCCGCGTCGCTACGGCGCAGAGGGCGAGCGGATGCCGATCTTCAGGGCCATCCGCGCCTCGGTCGCCTCACGTTTCCGCCCGATCTTCATGACCACCTGTACCACGCTCGGCGGCATGTTGCCGCTGGTGGTCTCCCCCGGCTCGGGCTCGGAGATGTACCGCGGTCTGGGCGCGGTCGTGCTGGGCGGGCTGGCGTGCTCCACCGTGTTCACACTGTTGCTGGTGCCGCTGGTTTTCAGCCTCGTTGTGCAGATGAAAGAGGGTGTGAACGCGGCGTTCGGCCGCGCGAGCGAACGGATGATCCTCGACCCTGTGCCCGCCGGCATGACGGGTATCGCGATCCCGGCGTCCGCGACAAGGCCCGATCCGGCCCCATCGCCCTCGAACGGCGATGGCGTGTTGGCTGCCGCGAAGGCGACCGCCCCGACAACCGAACCTCCGAAGTCGGCATGAAGGCTCATGTGGCTTTCTCGGGGTTTGTTTGGGAACATCCGGCCGATGTGATGCGTACACCATGAGACGATGGAACCGCCGCCCCGGTCATGCGTCCAATGATGCAGGGCGGTCGGCGGAGGGGAGCGGGGTCTGGCGCCGGTGGGCGCGGCAGGGGGACAGGAGCATTCCATGAGCAGGCATGTGCGGTTCGCGACGCTCGCGGCGGTATCGGCGGGAATGGTGTGCGCGGCCGCCGGCGCACTCGCGCAGACCAACACGACCCGCGCGGGCGCAAGCCCGGCGCCGACCCAGGCGGCACAGCCGGCCCGGCGCGTGGCCGTCAACCCCAAGCGCGAGACGCTGCAGAAGATGCAGCGCCGCATGACCATCGATTTCAAGGAGTCGCGGCTCGAGGACGTGATCACGTTCATCCAGGAGATCAGCGGGGCGGAGTTCGATCCGATGTGGCAGTCCGACCGCGGCACGGGAATGAACAAGGACAAGTTGATCACCGTGGCCGTGCGGAATGAGCCGGCGCTGCGTGTGCTCGAGAAAGTGCTCGACAAGGCGCAGGAGGACTTCGAGGAGAACACCTGGCAACTCTCCGATGTCGGCGCGCTGGAGATCGGTCCCAAATCCGCGCTCAACAAGAGCAAGCGCGTCGAGATCTACGACATCAACGACCTTCTGCACGTGATCCCGCGGTACACCGAAGTCCCGCAGATCGACCTGCAGAGCGTGCTGCAGCAGGGCCAGGGCGGCGGTCAGACGCCGTTCCAGGACACCAACAACCAGCAGCAGGAGCAGCCGCGCACCCGTGAGCAGCGCACGCAGGACATCATCGACCTGCTCATCACGCTTGTCGAGCCGACGCAGTGGATCGACAACGGCGGGGACGGCGCGAGCATCCGCGCCTGGAACGGCCAGTTGATTGTGCGCGGCCCGGACTACATGCACCGGCAGATCAACGGCTATGCCTTCTGGCCGTCGTACACCGCTTCGACCGTCCAGGGCCGGCGCTACGTGTCGCTCGACACCGACAACAGCATCGGGAAGATCGACGGCTTCGCCCAGCAGCCCGTGACGGGAACCACAGGCGGGGCGGGCGGCGGAACCGGCGTGCCGCCCCCGTGAGCACGGATTTCTGATTCACGCATCGACCTCGCGGCCGCATTGAGCGGCCGCTTTTCATTCAACAGCCGGCCAGATACGCCGCGAGAAACGCGTACAGATCGAGCGTGTCGGTCGTGCCGTCCCCGTTGATGTCGGCCCGCCCCGCAAAGAAGTCATCGAAGAACTGGTACAAGTCTTCGGGCGTGACAACGCCGTCGCGGTTCCAGTCGCCGATGCAGAACCGGTCGCTGTCGGCGACCGCGGCGAGCGCGCGACCCGCGTTGACACGGCCATGGCCGTAGTACTCGTCCCATCCCGCCGGGCCTCGGTCGTCGGCGGTTTCCGTAAGAATGCGCTTCACCTCGTCCCCGCTCAGCCAGGGAGAGGTCTCCAACAGCAGGCACGCAACACCCGCGACAAACGGCGCTGCCATCGATGTGCCGGTCTCCAGTCGGTGACCATTGGGGCTCTGATTCGTGTCGATGGTCGTCGCGATCAGAACTCCCGGCGCGCTCAGGTCCACCTCGGGCCCGCGGCAGGAGAACCCGGCGAACTGGTCTCGATTGTCGGTCGCCGTCACACAGAGAACGCTCGAGAATCGCGCCGGGTAGTAGATCGGGACTCCTGCGCCGGCATTGCCCGCCGACGACACAACCACGGCCCCGCTCAGATGGGCGTACTCCGCCGCGGCACGGAGCACCTGGGTGCCCGTTGTGAACCCGAGGCTGATGTTCAGCACGCGTGCCCCGTTATCGATCGCCCACACAATTCCGGCGGCGCACGCAACCTCGCTGCTGTTTCCCCAAAGGTCGGCAACGCGTACCGGCATGACCAGCGAGTTCCACGTCACACCCGCGATGCCGAAGTTGTCGTTGGCCCTTGCCGCGGCGATCCCGGCGCATGCGGTGCCGTGGGAGACCCACGGGCTGTCGTCGGTCGCTTCGGGATCATCGCCGATGAAGTTCCGGCCGGGCACGAGGCGCGATGCGAGGTCCGGGTGGCTGTGGCTGACGCCGGTATCCAGGATCGCGAGAATGACGGGCGAGCCCCCTGTCGCGATGGTCCACGCGGCGGGGGCGTTGATGTCCGCGCCCGCGATGCCGGCGATGCCGCCGATGGCCGCGCCGCTGTTCCGGAGCCCGTACTGCCACGGGAAGAACGGGTCATTGGGAACGAACACGCCGTGCACATACCCGAGCGCATCGGGTTCCGCCGATTCGAACAAGTCGGCGCGTGAGCGAAGCGCCGCGGCCGCGGCATTCGCCGCTGAGGCGTTCGCGACTTCGAACGTGACCAGACGGGACAGGCCGAGTTGATCCGCGAGCGCGCGATTGCCCGGCTCCGTTTCAAACGTCGGCCGGGAGCGTTGCAGCCCATGCGCTGCGAAGATCGCGACAAGCGCGTTGTCGACGGCGCCGTGATCGATCGCTGCCTTGTCGGTGTTGGCATCAAGCATCGCCGCGCTCGCGGTGACGATGTGCTCCCGCCCCGCGACGAGGCGCGCGACGACCGAAGCACGTGAGCGGTCCAACTCCGCGGACATGACCACCGGTCGCGAGAACGACACTCGGTCGCTGCTCGCGATTCGGTCCGGCTCACCCCACGAGGCACTCGCGATCAACAGGCCGACGAGAAGGCCTGCACAGTGAGATGTTCCGGGCAAGCGTGGCCCTCCGGTGTTTGGGGGAGCATCGAGCCGGCAATCATCGGCCGGCATGCTGCGCGAGTGTACAGGACAGCGTACTCGGTCCGCCACGCAAAAATGGCTGATAAAGGACAGATAAGGATGTTTTAGGCCAAACCTGGCCAGTTCACTTGGCACGCAGCGCATCCCAAATAACCGAATTTAGGGATCACTTTGCGCAGTCGGACTATGGATAGTGAAGGAATAGGCAAGATGCGCCAGATTCAATGAGATTCGCCTTGACAACAGGTGTTTTTTCTGGCAAAGTAGGTGGCTGAGAGATGGTCTCGAGCGGCGGCTTTGCCGCGCGGGATCCGGTTGAGTAGAGAGATTCCCGTCGCCGAGTGTCGGTTGGATCGCTCGCGGCGAACGGGTTCATGTAGTGAGGAGAGACCCACATGGCCTTTGCCCGCAAGAGCGTTTTTTCCGCCACCGTCGCTGCCGCCGTATTGCTCGCGACGAGCGCGGGTGCCTTGGGCAGCGTTTCCCAGTTCTGCTTTGTGCTGAACGCCAGCGCGACGGTTGACGGCGTCCCCGTCTCCTACAGCCTGCAGATCGACAGCCAGAACATGTACTCGTTCTCAAACGAGAACGGGGACTTGGTCTATGGCTGGTTGATGGATTCCCCCTTTGAACTTCGCTCGGCCCCGACTGCAACGCACCCCAACGGCGTTGTGCTGGGCACGTTGCAGCACGCGTTTGTCGAAACCATCGCGGACCCCGTCGTGTCGCTGAACTTCGCGGTTCAGGCCGGCGCGGTGATGACCAGTTTCTCCGCGACCTCGACGATCCTGTCATTCGCGAGCATCGTCAACGGCATCGGCACCGCGTCCGCGGGCCTGACGGCCGATGACACCGGCAGCGACGGCGTTTCGCTGGGCCTGGGCTCTCGCCCCGGCATGTATGTCGCCAAGTTCAACAACAGCGGCATCCCGTTCTCTGATCTTGACGGCACCACGTTCGCCGACCTGCACACGTCGGCCATGTTCGACCCGGTTGGCATCAACGTTTCGGCGGACACCGGCCCATTCCAGTTGATCCCCGGCTCGGTCTTCAACATGCAGTCGGGCTTCGACTTCACCCTCTCCGCGGGCGACATCGCCAGCGGCGTCAGCACGTTTGTGATCATCCCAGCGCCCGGTGCAGCCACGCTTCTGGGCATCGGTGGCCTGCTGGCGATGCGTCGCCGTCGCTGAATCGCACCGTTTCATCGGGGTCGCGTCGGCCGCGCAGCCGTGCATCGTGCCCCATGCGTCCGTGTATCGATGAATCAGTCCGGTCGTGTGACAGCAACAGATCAGATAGGACCGTTCCATGTCCACAAAGATGACCAAGTCCGCCGCGGTTGTTGGTACGTCCGCCGCGGTACTCGTTCTCGCTTCGACGGCGGGCGCCTCGATTTCCGACCCGTTCCTGACGATCACGGCGATCAACGGCGCGGGTACGGACACGTTCATTGTGCCGCTCGGTCTCACGGCTCCGGGAGCCAACCCGGGCGCGCGGGTCTACTCGAACGGTAACATCGCGCTATCGAACGGGGCCGCGGTTTCTCAGTTGTCGATGACGATCGACCCCCAAGGTCCGCTGAACACGCCGCACGACAACCTGATTTCCCTCACGTTCACGGCCTGGGGCGGCGCGACGAACACCACGTTTATCATCACCACCGCCAACCTCGACGTGTCGTTCCCGCAGCCGGTGCTCGCCCGTGCGAGCAGCAACTTTGCCGCGGTCGACCAGAACGGTGACGGCGTGACGGTCACATCGATTGATCAGTTTGGCGCCGCCGCGGCGGGTTGGTGGCGCACGCAGTTCAATGGGGGTTACGGCCCGAATCCGAATGCCGCGCCATTCGGCACTCAGTACGCGTTGAACGGAGCAGGTTCGATTTCGACGGCGTCGCCGTTTGGCTCTGTGAATGGCGGTAACAACACCGGCATCCTGTCGCCGATTGGCCCGGGCTGGCTGGACATGAGCGCCCAACTCCGCTTTACGATCACCCCCGGCGATTCGGTCGGCGGCACCAGCACGTTCATCTCCTCGATCGCAATCCCCGCGCCCGGCGCGGCGGTGATGCTCGCCCTCGGCGGCATCGCGGCCGGTCGGCGTCGCCGCTGATTACCCGCGATTCGCGGGCCATCGTGCGGAACCACGGTTGAGCCGGCCGCTCCGAAAGGGCGGCCGGTTTGTTTTTTGGTCCTGCTTTGTCGCCGTCGCGTACTGCGAGCCAAGCACTGCTTGCGCCCGCCGCTCCGCGGCAGGGGTGCGCTGGCCTAAGGCGGCTTGGTAGAGCAACCGTGCGACGACGGCTTGATCAGGTCTTTACGACGCGTACGCGCTCATCGGGGGGCAGGTGCACACCAGGTTGCGGTCGCCGTAGGGGTTATCCACCCGCGCGACCGGCGGCCAGAACTTGCGCTCGGCCAGCCACGGCGCGCCCTTGGGGAACGCCGCCTGATCGCGCGAGTAGGTGTGCTTCCAGTCATCGGTCGCGACGGCCTTGATCGGGTGCGGCGCGTGCTTGAGCGGGTTGTCGGTCCGGCTGCTCCGGCCCTCTTCGATCTCGCGGATCTCGGCTCGGATGGCGATGAGCGCATCGCACAGGCGGTCGAGTTCGGCTTTGGGCTCGCTCTCGGTCGGCTCGATCATCAGCGTGCCGGGCACGGGCCAGGCCATTGTCGGCGCGTGGAAGCCATAGTCCATCAGCCGCTTGGCGATATCCTCGATCTTGATGCCCGCCGACTTGTCGAAGGCGTTGCAGTCGATGATGAACTCGTGGGCGCAGAAGCCCGACCTGCCGCGGAACAGCACGGGGTAGTGCCCCTCCATGCGGCGGGCCATGTAGTTGGCGTTGAGGATCGCCACTTCTGTCGCCCGCTTCAATCCCGCCGCGCCCATGAGCGCGATGTACGCCCACGGGATGGTGAGAATCGCCGGAGAGCCCCACGGCGCAGCGGAGATGGGGCCGATGGCCTTCGTGCCCGCCGCGCCCGCGGCCGGGCCGAACGGACTCACCACCGGGTGGCCGGGCAGGAACGGCGACAGATGCGCGGCAACGCCGATGGGGCCCATTCCCGGGCCGCCGCCGCCGTGCGGGATGCAGAACGTCTTGTGCAGGTTGAGGTGGCAGACATCCGCGCCGATATCGCCCGGTCGGCACAAACCGACCTGCGCGTTCATGTTCGCGCCGTCCATGTAGACCTGTCCGCCCGCATCGTGCACCAGCGCGCAGATCTCCCTGATGTGCTCCTCGAACACGCCGTAGGTCGAGGGATAGGTCACCATCAGCGCGCCGAGGTTGTCCTTGTGCGCGGCGATCTGGGCCTTGAGATCATCAAGATCGATGTCGCCGTTGGGCTTGTTCGCGACGGCCACGACCTTGAACCCCGCGATGACGGCTGAGGCGGGGTTGGTGCCGTGGGCCGAATCGGGAATGAGGCACACGTTGCGGTGGGCCTGCCCGCGCGAGTGGTGGTATGCACGGATGACCATGAGCCCCGCGTACTCGCCCTGGCTCCCGGCGTTGGGCTGCAGGCTCATCGCCGCGAACCCGGTGATCTCCGCCAGCCACGTCTCCAGGTCCTTGAAGATGCGCTGGTAGCCCTTGGCCTGCTCGACGGGCGCGAACGGGTGGATGTGCGCGAACTCCGGCCACGTGACGGGGATCATCTCGACCGTGGCATTCAGTTTCATCGTGCACGATCCGAGCGGGATCATGCTGTCGGCCAGCGAGAGGTCGCGCTTCTGGAGTTGCGTGATGTAGCGCAGCATCTCCGTCTCGGAGTGGTGCGAGTTGAACACCGGATGCGTCATGAACGCGCTGGTACGGGCGAAGACCGGCGGGATCTCAAGCCGGGCCGATGCGGCGAGCGCGTCCGCATCCTCTTTGCCGCCTCCAAACGCCGCGAGGATGGCCGCGAGGTCTCCGCGCGTGGCCGTCTCATCGAGCGAGATGCCGACCGTGCCATCGCTGAAGTCGCGCAGGTTGATGCGCGCGGCCCGTGCTGCTTCCAGCACCTGCTGCGCAGAGCGGCCCGCCGGCCGCACGCGCAGCGTATCGAACACCAGGTCCTCGCCGATGGTGTGCCCGAGCCTGAGCAGCCCGGCGCGCAGCATCTGCGTGAGCGCGCGGATGCGCAGCGCGATCGCCCTCACGCCCTCGGGCCCGTGATACACGCCGTACATCCCCGCCATGATCGCCAAGAGCGCCTGCGCGGTGCAGATGTTGCTCGTGGCCTTCTCGCGGCGGATGTGCTGCTCCCGCGTCTGAATCGCCATCCGCAGGGCGGGCTGGCCCAACGCATCGCGCGAGACGCCGATGATGCGCCCCGGGATCTTGCGGGCGTACTCGCTCTTGGTCGCGATGAACGCCGCGTGCGGGCCGCCGTAGCCCATCGGCACGCCGAAGCGCTGCGCGCTGCCGACCGCGATGTCCCCGCCCCCCCCTCCCCACTCGCCCGGCGGCTTAAGCAGCGACAGCGCGAGCAGGTCGGTCGCGACAACGACCAGCGCGCCCGCCGCGTGCACGCGCTCGCACAACTTCTCCCAGCACTCCACGCGGCCATCGGTCGTGGGATATTGCACCAGCACGCCGCAGACGCCCGCGAGATCAACCGTGTGGATCGCGCCCTTGCCGCCCGCCTCGCTCTGCGCGATCACCAGCTCGATCCCCAGTGACTCCGCCCGCGTCTTCACCACCGCCAGCGTCTGCGGGTGGCAGTCGCTCGCGGCGATAAACCGCTTCTTCGCGCCATCCGCGCCCGCGATGCTGAAGCACATCGCCATCGCCTCCGCCGCGGCGGTGCCCTCGTCGAGCAGGCTCGCGCCCGCCAGCGGCAGACCGGTCAGATCGCTGACCATGGTCTGGAAGTTGAGCAGCGCTTCGAGCCGGCCCTGGGAAATCTCCGCCTGGTAGGGCGTGTACTGCGTGTACCAGCCCGGGTTCTCGAGGATGTTCCGCAGGATCACGCCCGGCGTGATGGTGCCGTGGTAGCCCATGCCGATGAACGAGCGGAAGACCTGGTTCTGCGCGGCGATCGCCTTCAACTCGCCGAGCAGTTCGTGCTCGCCCTTCTGGTCGCTCGCGCCGGGCAGGTTGAGCGCCCGTCCCAGGCGAATGTCCGCGGGCACGGTGCGGTCGGCCAGTTCGTCGAGACTCGCGCAGCCGACGACCTTCAGCATCTCGGCGATCTCGTGCTCATCGGGCCCGATGTGCCGGTGCGGGAAGGTGTCGAGCGCGGCAAACAGGGAGGCGTGCGAGCCGCTGTTGACCGCCGCGGCGGAGTGGGAGGCGGGCTGGGCGGAAACGACAGGCCGCGACGCGGCGGACGGGGGTGTCATGGTGGGCATTGTGGGGTGTGAAATGCGTGCAAGCGGGTGCGTGTGGAAGGGTGCGGGGAATGCTAGCGGGCGGGCCGGGCGCGGGGTGGACCGGGGGCACGGCTGCCTGGCCGTAGGCCAAATCCGGAGTTGACAATGATGACCCGGATCGGAGGCCGGATGGGCACAGATGGGAAAGAGATTCGGATTGAACGCGTGGCCCAAGCCCGGACCAATCCGGGTTTCACCACAGCGATCTGTGCTTCATCCAGCGCGCGGCTCGCACCGGCCCGCGGCATCATCGGCGAGCACCTGATCGACAATCGACTTCAGGCTCGAACCGTTCGCCGACGATGTGTCGGTCCACCGCTGGTCTTCGGCCAGTTCGTGAAGCAGGAACTCCGCGAGCTTGTCCTGCTGGCTTTCCGGGACTGCACGCAGTCGTTCGATGGCTTGTTCCATGAGCCTGGTCATCACTGAAATGATACTCTCAGAGGGAAACCGAAAAGTTCCCGGCAGCGAGGAACTCGGGAGTGAGGAACCCCCGCTTCGCTCTTTCCGGAGTAAACGCGAAGTACTATGCTCTCAGCATGAATGGCGCACAGCCGAACTTCACGGAGCAGGAGTGGTGGCGGTCACTTTCTGACCATGTGCAGAAGAGAATCACCGTCCAAATGTCTTTGTCCGCGGAGACGGATCGCGGTGCCGCTATCGTTGGGGTGAGTTACCTAGACACACAGCTCGAACGCCTGTTTCAGCGTGTCTTCGTAAGCAGCCGCTCACATGGGCGGCAACTCCTAAAGGGCCCGGGGGCGCCTGTTGGTACTTACTCGTCACGAATTGACATGGCATTTGCCTTGGCACTCATCGGTTCTCAACAGCAAAAGCATCTGCATGTGTTTCGCAAGATCCGAAATCTGTTTGCTCACAGTTTTGAGCCGCTCTCGTTTGACGAGAATGCAATTATTGTCGAAACGAAAAAGCTTGAGCTCCCTAAGGTGCCTCCTGGCCTACTGTCGAATGCAAGTTCTCGCACCCGCTTTGAGTTTGCCGTGACGTTTGAAATGTCGAGATTGGAAGGCCAGATTGAGAGTGCACTTCCCTTGGAGTTTCTGCCGCAAGGCGGTTACGAATTCGAGGCCGGTAGTCCCGAGTACCGCAATTGGATTTCTCGCATTCAGTCGATTCAGGCGGGAAAGGAACCCGAACCACGAACGTGGTATCCAGATCCTCGTTCTGAACATCGCATACACCAGCCAGAATCCCAAGAGTAGTTTGTCACTGAAATCTCAAGTGCTCCTGGCACTCAGATGGCAACCACAATAGGCTGCGCTTTCGTGACGACTATTAGACCGCTTGGTCCAGCTATCACGGCACATTTGTATCTCACTTAGAAGTGCACTACTGCTCTCTTCGCCCCCTCCGCCCCCCCGCTCTCCACCATCACCCGCTTCACGTGCCGCTTGCCATCGGTCATGGTAATGAGCAGTTCGGCAACCGCCGCGCCCGGCGATCCCGCACCCGCCTCGCGCGTCGTCACTTCCTTCGATGCGATGGCCGCGGCGTTGTCCTTCAGCCACGCGGCGATCTTCTCGGCCGGTTCCGCCGTCGCCCGCCAGAACTCGACCTGATCAAGCGGCACTTCCAGGAGTCGCTTCTTCACCCATGCTCGGTCGAGGAACGCCAGCAGGTTGCCCGCCTTCGGGCCCGCGGCCTTGTCGAAAAGCACGCGGTACAACGCCGCGAACGCGAGCCGCTGCTCGATGGGCGTCAGCCTCGCGGCATCGAACACCAGCGATTGCAGCGCCTCGCCGTTCCACTCCGCACCATCGAGCATCGCCGCGAGCGTGTGCAGGAAGCCGCGCTGAACCACCGTGAGTTCCGCCGCGGCGGCGGGGAGCGTCTGCTGCAACTGCATCCGCTCCTCGGGCGTGGCGTAGTGCTCGAGGAAGACCTGCGCGGCACGAATCCGCCGCGACAGGTGCGCCAGTTCGATCTCGGTGAGCGATGACCCCTTGATCTTCTCAAACTCGCGGACGACATCCAGGTGCGGCATCTGCACCAGCGCAAGCACCAGCCCGAATTCGCAGTCAAAGAACCCCCCCTCCCCGCCCTCGGGCTTCACCTCGCACAGGTGGTACGTCTTCCTTTCATCATCGGACAACTTGGGATCGTTGAAGGTCTTGAAGTGCGCGCGGTCGAGTTCGTTGAAGACCTTGACCAGTTGCTCGTACGTCGGCTCGAAGTTCGCCTGGCGCTTCGGGGGCGTGCGCAGCATAAGGAAGCGCAGGATCTCCGGCGGCAGGAAGTTCGCCACATCCCGCGCGGCGACACCGACGCCTCGCGATGAACTCATCTTCGCCCCGCCCACCAGCACGAACCCGTAGGGAATGTTCAGCGGCGCATCCAGCCCATAGATCGCCTTCAGGCAGTGCGCGGCGACATCGCGAGAGCCGCCCTTGGTGTTGTGATCCTCGCCCGCGCCCTCAACCGCAACCGGGAACGTCGCCCATTTCGCGACCCATTCAAGTTTCCACGGCATCTTGCCGCGACCATCAAACGGGGAAACCTTGCCGCGGTGGCCGCACCCCTGGGCCCACTCGACGAGATTCGGCTTGCACTCGTAGACGACCTCCTTCCCGTCGTACTCGGTCACCTCGGTCGTGCCGATGCGCCCGCAGTTCTCGCAGATCGTCTGGAACGGGAACCAGTTGTCGGGGCGGTCGGAGTTGGAGACTTCCTTGTAGATCTTGCGGACGGTCGGCGCAGCACGCAGGATCCGGTCAATCGCCTCGTTGAACTTGCCGCTTCGATAGATGTCCCGCATGCGATAGAACTCGCACTTCACGCCCAGGTCGGCGAAGACCGACCAGAACTCGGTGATGAAGTGGTCGGCCATGTCCGTCGCGCTCGAGCCCGGCGGCGGTGGGGCGTTGCACAGCGGCTTGCCCAGGTGCTGACGCCAGATCTCGCCCTGTCCGAAGGGGATCTCGTCGACCGGGTCGTAGTCATCGCAGCCGAAGCGATAGTGGACATCGACGCCGCGCTGCTTGAGCGTGCGGAACGCGGCATCGTGAATCAGTACGCCGCGGAGCGCGCCGACGTGCGCGCGGCCCGAGGGCGTCTTGGAGTCATTGATGATGACGGGCTTGGAGGTGTCCAGGCCCTGCAGGGCTTCGTCGGTCCAGTGCATGGGACGAGAGGATAGGGGGCGGGGATGTGGGATGTGGGAAGTGGAGTGGGAAGTCGGAACTTCAGACGGGACCGGGCAACGCGCACCCCGCTGGCGAACCAACCACCTGCGTTCCCAGTATCCTCAAGCAGCGCTATGGACGAGATACCTTCCGTCACAATGCCAGTGAGTGCCCGACCCACTGCACGGCGTTGGCAGATTGGCTTCGCGTGGATGGTGGTGTTTGTCGCTGCGGGGTCGCTCGCCTTCGGCTGGCTGTGGCCCGACCTCGGCGATGATGGCCGTCTCATCGCGCCATTGAACTGGCTGGCGTTCATGCTCCGCACCTTCACGCCGCACGCGGCGATGTTCCTCGCACTTTCCGCGTTGCTCGCATCGCTGCGCAGATTGTGGTGGCCGGGGGCGGCCATGCTCGCGCTCGCGGCGTGCTGCGCAGCGCCGATCGGGCTGAGTCTCCTGCCGCGGGAGGGGCAGCGTGTCGCCGATGCCGATGCAATCACCATCATGTCGTGCAACGTGATGTACGGCCGCGCGAACGCCGCGGCGATGCTGGCCGAGATCGATGCCCACGGGCCCGATGTGCTGGTGATCCAGGAGTACACCGGCGCGATGCATACGCGCGTGGGTCACGAGTTGAGCGCACGCTTCCCACACAGCGCTGTTGCGCAGCGCGATGATGCCTTCGGTATGGCGGTCTACTCGCGCATCGAGTTCAGCCAAGCGCCGGTGCTCTACCCCGCGCTTCGCGGCAGTGTTCCTGGGGGCGCAATCGGGCGCGACTGGACCTGTGCCGAGCCGCAGATTCGCGTGGTGATCAGGCGCGGCGAGCACGAAATTGTTGTGCAGGGCGTGCACACGCTGCCGCCGATCAGGCCGTCGTATCTGCGCGAGCAGCGCCGGCTCGTGCGCGGTCTCGCGGCGTGGGCCGAACGCGAGCGACGGCCGGTCATCCTCGCCGGAGATCTGAACCACACATCTACGGCGCAATCGGCGCGTTGGCTGGCGCGGGCAGGATTGACCGACACACACGCCACGGCGGGCAATGGACGCGGGCTGACGTGGCCCGATGGTGAACTCGGCGGCCTGTGGCGTGTGCTGGGCTTTCGACTTGATCACATCTTTGCCGGGGCCGGGCTTGCCTGTGAGTGGACCAAGGTCGGCGCGAGCATCGACGGCGACCATCGCCCGGTGATCGCCCGCATCGGGACGCGCGGACGATGAGCGCAATGTGCGCTCACGCCTACGGCTGCATCTCCATGTCGTCGTTGCCCTCGCCGCCGCGGCCCGAGTTTCTGCCGCGCGGGCCGCGATTGTCCGGCTCGTCCGCCGGCAGGCGCGTGGCGAAGACCAGGTCGGGCGTCGAACTGGCCGGTCCATCGGCCCGAACACCGACTCCATCGAGGCCCGGCAGGGCTCGCAGTGCGCCCGCCGCGGCGTCGCCCGTACCTGTGGAGCAGGCGACAAGCAGCCATCCGCCGGGCGCGATGACCCGCCATACTTCGGACAATGCCCCCGCATCATCTCCCGGCAGCGATCTGAGCACCGCTGCGCCCTCGAACGCGCCATCGGTCTCGCCGCGCAGGCCCTCCATCCCCGCGTGCTCGAAGGCCACGTTGTGCCGCGGATACCGCTTCGCGGCGAACATCACGCTCTGCTCATCGGGTTCGAGCGCGACGACCGCGCCCGACCTGCCGACGGCCGCGCCGAGCCACGCCGCGGCGGAGCCGGTGCCCGCGTTCACGAGCAGCAGTCGGGAGCCGGGCCGGATGATCTCCAGGAGCGGCGCGAGCAGCCCCTGACCCGCGTCATAGCCCAGCGGGGCCATGACATCGTCGTACACGCGCTGGGCCGAGGCTCGGATGATCTGCTTGCTGCCATCGGGAAACGTAACGCGGTACTCCTTCCACCCGCGACCTTTCTTCGACAGCGCGCGCTGCAGCGATTCGGCGGACAACTCCTTGTAGTACACGCCGTGCACCTTCACGCCGCGACGAAGGCCGATGGCCGAACGAGCCCGCCCCAGCCACCGCCGGAGGTGCCGTGCCGAGCGCTGCGCGGCCTCGCGCAGCGTGCCCGGACGGGCCGGCACGCCGTCGCCGATCCGGGATACGGCTTCTTCACCCGGCGCGCTCATGCCGCTGTGACCCCGTCAAACAGGCCGCGCGACCCGATGCATACCGTCGGATGCAGCCGCGCTTTCTCCGACGATGATGCGCCGATGCGGAGCCACGGCGTCGGCGTGTGCTGGCTCGTCACCACCACGCCGCAGGGACCGGCGTCGTGCGCACGCTGCGCCGCCTCCGGCGTGTTGCACTGGCGCGAGAGGTGCAGAAGCACGGCGCGCGTCCGCGGCGAAATCTCACGCACCGCCGCGGCAGACTCGTCGTTGCTCAGGTGCCCCGCCCCGCCCATGATTCTGTGCTTGAGTACCTCCGGCCGGTCGCTGGCCAGTTGCATCGCGCGGCAGTAGTTCGACTCGATCGCCATCGTGTCCACGCCGCGGAAGTGCTCCAGCAGCGCGTCGGTCACGCGGCCCAGGTCGGTCGCGAAGCCCAGCGTCGCCGCGCCGTCGGACCCGTGATGCTCGATCCTGTACGCCACGCTGCCCAGCGCATCGTGAGCCGTCAGCACCGGCCAGACCGTGGCCCCGCCCAGATCGTGCTGGATCTCGAACACGCCGCCGCCCGATGGCCCGCACGCAAACGGCACGACCAAGTGCGCCGGCACTCCCGCCCGCGCCGCCGCGGACGCGTGCCGCTCGTGCACGCGCACCCTCACGTGCCGAGGGATCATCGCCTCGCCGCGCGCCTCTCCGCGCCGCGCCGGTCTGCCCCACGATTCGTAGTAGTGATCGGCATCGAAGTGCGTGACCAGCACATCGTCCACGTCGTGCAGACCAAGGCCGCACTCGGCCAGCAGTCGCACCGTCCGCCGCGGCGAGAGACCGAGGTCCACCAGGCACACGCGTCGAACCCCGCCCCGGCGGAACAGCAGCACCGAGCAGTTCCCAGCCGAGCCGCTCGCGAGAACGCGCAGGTACACACCATCGGCTTTGGGGGCTGCATCCTCCGTGAGCGGCATGGGCACAGCATAGCGGCCGCCCCGGGGGCCGGTCGGCCCGGCGGCGGGACGCGGGAATGTCACTTCTTCTGATACTCGAACACGCCGCGCCCGCTCTTCACGCCCAGCCTCCCCGCCGTGACCAGTTGCTTCAGCAGGGGGCACGCGCGGTAGCGGTCGTTGTTCAGCCCATCGGCCAGCACATCCATGATGTGCACGCAGGTATCGAGCCCGATGAAGTCCGCGAGGTTCAGCGGCCCCATGGGGAAGTTGCAGCCCAGTTTCATGATGCCGTCGATGTCCTCGGGCTTGGCCACGCCCTCCATCCACGCATAAAACGCCTCGTTGATCATCGGCATCAGCACCCGGTTGCTGACAAACCCCGGACGGTCGTTGGCCGGCAGCGGCGTCTTGCCCATCGCTTCGGCGAGGGCGATGGTGCGCTGCGTGGTTTCGGCGCTCGTCGCCAGGCCGTTGATCACCTCGACCAGTTTCATGATCGGCACGGGGTTGAAGAAGTGCATCCCGATGATCTGCTCGGGCGCGTGCACGCTCGGCCCTTTGATGTTGTTGCACGCCGCGGCGATCTCGGTGATGGAAATGCTGCTCGTGTTGCTCGCCAGGATCTGCTTTCCGGGGATCTTCGCGAACATCTCGGCCAGTTGCGTGAACAGCGCGACCTTCACCTTCACATCCTCGACGACCGCCTCGATCACGATGTCGCAATCGCCGAACGGCTCAAGTCCGCTGACGTAGCGCAGCCGCTCCCGCGCGGCATCGGCATCGGCCTGTGAGAGTTTCTGCTTTTCCACATCGCGCGCCAGCCGCTTCTCGTGGTCGGCCTTGCACTTGTCCAGCGACTTGGGGAACGCGTCGTACACCAGCGTCTTGAACCCCGCCACCGCCGACACCTGGGCGATCCCGCCGCCCATCTGCCCCGCGCCGATCACGCCGACCGTCTTGATCCCGTGCATGGACATCTCCATCCGAATATCACCTTCTCCCGCGGCGCTACCGGTCCGCTCGGGCGTGCTGTAGCATATCGACATCCCTCCCGGGTCTCCCGGCCCGGCTCGTGAAGGAGCGGATCATGCCCGACCGTTTGAGCAAACTCGCCGCGCTTCTCGAGGCCGACCCCGCCGACCCGTTCGTGCTCTACGGCCTGGCGCAGGAGCACGCCAAACAGGGCACCGACGATGCCCACGCCCGCGCCATCGAGTTCTACGATCGCTGCATCGCCGCCGACCCTGCCTACCACTACGCCTACTACCACAAGGCCATGTCGCAGATCGCGCTCGACGACAACGCTGCCGCCGCGACAACACTCCGCGCGGGGCTTGTCGCCGCTCGAGCCTCCGGCGAACAGAAGGCGATGAGCGAGATCTCGTCACTTCTCGACCAGATCACGTGAGCGACATTCCGGTCATCTCCGAACTCCGCCCCGACCCCGCCAAGCCCGGGTGCGTCGTGGCTCGCATCCGAGGCCGCAAGCCCTGGCGGATCGACGCCGAGGCCGCGGCAGGTCTCGGGCTCGTGGCGGGCCGCGAAGTGTGCGACACGCTGCTGGAGCGGATCGAGCACGCCGCGGCGAACTGCAAGGGGCGGTTGCGGCTCCAATCGCGCCTCGCCGTCCGCGCGCTCAGCCGCATCGAGGCCCAGGCGCTGATGCGCCGTGCCGGCGCATCGGGTGACTACGCCCGCACGACTGTCGAGGACTTCGTGAAACGCGGCTGGATCGACGATGACCAACTCGCACGCTCGGTCGCGCGTGCGGAGGCCGCGCGACCCGTGGGCGCGCAGCGCGTTGTCGCCCGCGTCGCGCGGCGCGGCGTCGGGTCCGGCCTGGCCCGCGCCGCGGCCGACGAGGCCGTCAAGGCCCGAACCCGCTCGGCGCTGGAACTCGCGATCGCCGCGGCCCGCGCGCAGATGCGGAAACTCCCGCCGCGATTGGGTGAACAGGCTCGCCAGCGGCGCGTGCTCGGCTTCCTGGCGCGCCAGGGGTTTGATCAGCGCACGGCGCTGCAGGCCGTCCGCGAAGCCCGCGCGGCGGAATGATCCTTGCACCCGGCCGGCGCGCCCGTGCGTATCCTCAACCCATGAAGCGACTGTTCATTCCCGCGGGCGTGCTCCTGCTGTCCGCGGCACCGGGGTGCAACTCGTTCTCGACCAACTCCGATGAGGCCATCGCCCGCGGCTGGGCGCCATCCCGTTTCTTCGGATCCGTGCCGACGGACCCGGTCCTGCCCATGGATGCCCCCCGCATCGATCCCGGTCCGCGGACCGAAACCGTCTCGCGAGAGCATTGGCCGCTCATCCCCATCACGACGTGGCCTGTGTATCCCGAGCGGCAGCCGGTTTTCACGCGATCTCCGGCGTTCAACGACTCGAGCCCGCGCGCCGGCGGGAAGTTCCCGACTTCCGCGAGCGCCATCGACAGCGTGACCACCGAGCAGATGAACGCGCAGGTCTTCGAAGGTCTGGCCGCGCCGTTCTACGCCGTGGCGGACATGGTTCTGTTCATCCCGCGTGCCATCCGGACGCCGCCCTGGGCGACGGTCGACAACAGCACCACGACGTACGAGCGTACGCCGGGCCCGCGGATCCACGCCGCGGCCCGGGCCGGCCTGCTCCCGCCGCCTGCGGCACAGCCCCCGCGAAGGTCCGAGAGCGCGCAATGACCGGCCGTTCCAGCGACGCCCGCGGTCTGCCGCCGGGCTATCCGTTCCGAGATGGGTGGGAAGTCTCGCCCCTGGCCGCGCGCGACGAACTGGCATCGGCCGCGCCGCCGATTCTGCTCGATGTCCGCCGCGACGACGAATGGAACGTTGTGAACCTGCCCGGCGCGGTGCACATCCCGCTGGCGGAACTGGAACGCCGTGCGGACGAACTGGAGGACGAGGAAGGCCGCCGCGACCGACCGGTGATCGTCTATTGCCACCACGGATCGCGTTCGTTGCGTGCCGCGGCCGCGCTCCGCGCCATGGGCTTTGCCGATGTGCGTTCGATGGCCGGGGGCATCGATCTTTGGGCGGCCACGGCGCAACCGGGGATGCGGCGGTATTGAGCGTGCCGGGACGCGCGTTGATGGCCGCTCGCCGCGACCTTTTGCCGGGTCGCGGGTAGCAACCGGACCGATGATCACCCCCATGGCCGAAGTCCAGCCCACGCCCGGTCCCGCCGCCAACCCGCGTTGGGGGAGTCCCATTGCCGAGTTGATCGGCGTGACCAAGACGTACTACAAGCCCGATGGGAGCGTGCTGGTCGAGGCGGTGGGTCGCAGCGGGCGCGGGGTCGACCTGACCGTGCCCCGCGGGCAGTACCTGGCGATCATGGGCGCATCGGGCTCGGGCAAGAGCACGCTGATGAACATGCTCGGCTGCCTCGACCGGCCTACCAGCGGCTCATACCTGCTCGACGGGCACGATGTCTCGGTGATGGCGGATACGGAGTTGTCCTCGTACCGCGGACGGAAGATTGGTTTCGTGTTCCAGGCGTTCAACCTGATCCCTGAACTGACGGTGCTTGAGAATGTCGAAGTGCCGCTGCTGTATCAGGGCATCTCGCGCGGCGAGCGGCGCGCCCGCGCCATGGACAAACTCGAACTTGTCGGCCTTGCCGACCGCACCGGCCACCGCCCGCGCGAACTCTCGGGCGGGCAGCAGCAGCGGACGGCGATCGCGCGTGCGCTGGTGACCGAGCCGGTCATCCTGATGGCCGACGAGCCCACGGGCAACCTCGACTCGGCAACGGGCGAGTCGATTCTCCGCGTGATCGAGCAACTCCACGCGTCGGGCATGACCATCATCATGGTCACGCACGATGACCGCATCAGCGAGCGCTGCGAGCGGATCTTCCGTCTCAAGGACGGCCTGGTCGAGTCGGACCGGTTCGTGAAGGTCCGCGGGGCGTGAGGAACTGTGGACTGGGGATCGGGAAGAGTCGCCGGACGCCTGCCGCCATGCCCAACAACCTCGCTCACCGGTGGTGTGCGCGATGGTCGATCGCGCCGGCGCGGGTCGTTTCGCGCACGCACGTGGATTGGAACGCCAGCACGGTGACGTCGTCGTCCTGGTGCAGCGACCCGGTCTGCGCGTCAAGATCATCGGCCAGCCGGTCCATGGCCGCGCCCAGGCTCGCCAGCGCATCGCCGCGGCGCATCTGCGCAAAGTGCGCAAAGTGCGGCGGGATGGGCGGCGTTCCGGCCTCGCCGGGGCGAGCGTTGCGCGCAAAGGCCGACTCGATGCCGTCGGAGTGAATGACGAGGATCTCGTCTTCCTCCAGGCGCACGGTCACCTGCTGGTACTCAAAGTCCGGCACCACGCCCAGCAGCATGCCCGAGACGTTGATGGGCCGCACGCCGTGGGGCCCGATGCGCAGAGGCGGCGGATGCCCCGCCGCGGCAAGCGTGATCAGCCCCGTGCGCACATCCACCAGCCCGCAGATGGCGGTGGCGAAGCGTGCGGGGCCGGCGATCGAATCCGCGAGTTCGGCGTTGAGGCGCTTGAGCGACTCGGCAGGGGGGATGAGCCGATACCCGCCGTGCGGGCCGGGGCCGATCTCTTTGCGCGGGATGGAGCCGGAGATGTACAGCGTCATGAGCGCGGCGGGTACGCCGTGCCCCATCGCATCGGCCAGGAAGAAGCCGATGTGGTACTCGTCAAGTTGGCAGACGTCGTACGTATCGCCCGAGACGAACCCCGCCGGGCGGTACAGCACCGAGCAGCCCAGCCCGTCGAGCATCGGCATGCGCTTGGGCAGAAAGTCGCGCTGCACCTTCGCGGCCAGCAGCAGTTCCTGGTGCAGTCGGTCGATCTCCGCGGCGGTCTCGCCCTGGAACGACTGGGTCATCCGCACGGTCTGGTCGAGCGCGCGGACCGCCGGCTGCCGCTGCGACAGGCCGAACAGCAGCCCGGCCAGCGAGCGCGGATCGACCGTGGCACGCTGCGTGACGATCGAACCGGGGTTGAAACCTTCCAGCCGCGCGTTGTGGTCGGGGTTATCGTCCAGCAGCAGCAGCGTCGGCACCAGCGCCTGCTGCAACACGTCCGCGAGTTTGTACAGCAGCGAGTCCTGCGACGCGGGGAACGGCGCTACCGCCGCGGCGTCCCACGTCTGCGAGGGCTTGAGCGCACGCGAGGTCGACAGCACCTGCTCGGGCGAGAGGTGTTCCACCCGCGGCGGGACTCCCGGCCATGCACGCAGGATCGGCTCCCACCACCCGGGGCGCGAGGCCTCGGAACCGGCGGGAGCGATCAGTGCCAGGGAGTGGCTTTGCATGGCCGGTCCGGTCTTCGCGACGGCAAGGCGCTCGCCCCGGCCGACGCGGCCGCGGCGTGAGACTCGCCCGAAGACCGGGAATCGGATTATCTGGCCATCTTCTTGAGGGCGGCGTGGTCAAACACGGCCATGTCCCCTTCTTTCAGACCCAGTTTCTTCATGGTCCCGGCCCGGAGTTCGATGACAAAGGTGGCGGGGTAGCGGCTGGAATACTTGGGCAGACGGGCCTCGTACCGCTCATTGGCTTCGCCGTCCTTGCCCTCGCCCTCGCCGCGGGGCGGCTCGGCCTTCATCTCGTGCATGGTGAGGATGCGCCCCACGCCGTCGGTGTAGATGATGTCGATGTCGATCGGGCAATCACGCATGACGAAGTTCTGCACGGCGACCTGCGAAGCGGGGAAGACGAAGATCATCCCGCCATCGTCGTCGATGTGCGTGCGGCCGCCCAGCCCGCGCATGCGCGTGTCGAAGTCCGCGGCGATCTGGAGGTGGAAGGTCTTGCCCGCGAGTTTCACCTGCGCGACATCGGCGGAGACGGTGTCCTTTTCGTCGCACGCGGTGAGCGCGGCGCACGCGCACACCAGGCAAAGGGCCAGCGCCACTTTCAGCGTGATTGCGATCGGAGCCATTGGTCGTCCTCGTCGGTGAAGGTGATCGGCGATCGCTTGATGGTACTCAGGTCCAGGCCGGCCCTGAACTCCGGCGCGCTCAGGCGCTTCCGCCGCGGCAGCACGCCGCACCAGAAGGCGACCAGGCCGATCACCGCCTCCGGCGGGATACCCGCCGCGCGGTACGTTTCAATCCGCGTATCGCCGTGCCGCTTGGCCAGGCGCCGGCCATCGGGACCAAGCACGAGCGGGAGGTGCGTGAACGTGGGCTCGGGTTCCATGTCGAGGGCGCGACGAATCTGCAACTGCCGTGCGGCGGAATCCAGCAAGTCGTCGCCGCGAACGATCTGCGTGACGCCCTGCCGGTTGTCATCCACGACGACCGCGAGTTGGTACGAGGGCTGCCCGCGCCGCGTCCAGAGCACGAAATCGCCCACGGTCGCGGCAGGGTCGATGCGCTGAGGCCCCGCGAACGCGTCCTCGAACTCGACCACGCCCGGCGGCGTGCAGAAGCGCCAGTTGGGCCGCTGCCCCTCCCCCAGGGCGCTGCCCTGGCCCGGCGGCGGGAAGTCGAAGTCCAGCGGTTGACAGGCGATGGGTGGCCGAAGCGAGGCGGGGTAGGGGGTCTCGTGTGCGCCCTCCTGCGGCGCGCTCGCCGCGGCATCGACCTGTGTCCGGCTGAGGTGGCAGGGGTAGGCCATGCCGAGGCCGGCGAGGCAGCGCATCTCGTGGGTGTAGGCGGCGATGTTGGCGCTCTGCACCAGCACGCCCGGACCCGCTCCCTGGTCAGGAACATCGGGATCGGGGTCCCAGTCCATGCCAAGCCAGCGCAACGTGTCGAGCAGGGCCGCGGCGGCCCCGGGCTTGATCCGGGGCGTGTCGAGGTCCTCGATCCGAAGGATGATCCGCCAGTCGGCGCGGCGGGCCATGGCCCAGTTCACCAGAAACGTCCGGGCGTTGCCGAGGTGCAGCGCACCCGTCGGCGATGGCGCAAGTCGTGTTGTTTCAGGGTGTTGGGACATCGGCTCGGCGCGGGAGCCCCGGCAAGGCGTGCAAGGGGCCCGCAGACGATACACTCCTGCGGCCGCGGATGGCCCGCGCGACGGTGGGAAATGTGTGTCACGAGCACGGAGTGCCCGCGATGACGAAACTGACCGATGCGCAGATCGCCGGAATGCTCGAAGCGCGGCCCGATTGGTCGGAGACCGGCGGCGCGATCCAGCGGACGTTCGACTTTGCCGATTTCGCCGAGGCGATGCGGTTTGTCGATCGCGTGGCCGAGGCGGCCGAAGCCGCGCAGCACCACCCCGACATCCTCATCCGCTACAACAAGGTCACGCTCACACTCAGCACGCACGATGCGGGCGGGATCACCGAGAAGGACTTCGCGCTCGCGGCGAAGGTTGACGAAATGCGCGGGCCCGCACCCGCGGCCAAGGGTCCGCGGAAAAAGAAGATGTGAGGCGGGCTTCTCGATTTCCCTCTCCGCGGTCGCAGGGGAGAGGAGAACGAACCAAGGCACCCCTCACCGGTCGCTGCGCGACCACCTCGCCCCGTTCAAAGCAACGGGGAGAGGGGAAACGGCACACGTTCACTTCAACTCGACGTTCCAGTATGCATCATCGAGGAAAGTCTTCCACGATGAGTAGCGCTCCTGCCCGAGTCGGATGGTGATCAGCGGGTTGCGCTTGGGGCGCACCGGCAGCCGGACCAGCCGCATGTGCGCCTGCTCCGGCGTGCGGCCGCCCTTGCGGGCGTTGCACTTCACGCACGAGCACACCAGGTTCTCCCACGCCTCGCCGCCGCCCTGCGAGCGCGGCAGCACGTGGTCGATCGAAAGTTCGCTGGTGGGGAACGTCTTGCCGCAATACTGGCACTGGTTACGGTCGCGCGCAAACAGGTTGCGCCGGTTCAGTTTCACCACCTGCACCGGCAGGCGGTCGTAGCCCAGGAGCCGGATGACCCGCGGCACCGCGACCTCGAGCCGCACCGTCCGCACCCAGTCGTGCTTGTCGGGCTCGAACGTCCGCCGCAGTGCCGAGAGTTCGGTCCACGATTCGAAGTCGTAGGTGAGGTACTTGCCCCCATCGACGTGGATGACCTCCGCCATTTCGCGGCAGAGCATCGTGAACGCCCTGCGCGCCGAGATGACGCGGACCGCAACGAACAGTTTGTTCAGGACGAGGACTTTGCAATCCAGCGCGGTCGCCGCGGCGGCCGCGTGGCCCGGAAGCGCCATCCCGCCCCCAAATTGCCCCGCTCCTGGCGGGTCCAACTCCCCGGCCGCATCTTCGAGCGCGGCTTGCTTGGGATAGGACGGTCTGGAGCGTGGGGCGCTCATAATCGCTCGCCGTCGCCGCTGGGCGGCGGTGAGTTGTACAAATCTGTCATCGGTCAGCGTAGGGGGCAAGGCAAATGGAGTCGAGGAGCGATGAAAGGGGAGTGTTTGGGTTTGGCGGGATCTTCACCCCACCGCAAGCCCACTGGACCCTCCCGGGCTGATGCGCCACACACCGGCGACCCGGCTTGCCCAGATACACGGCCCCGCCTGATTTGTCCCACCTCCCGCCCCCACCGAGTACACCTTCCGCCCGCCCTCACACAGGGACGACACCGTGCCGCCGAGATCGGCTCTGCGATCTCGGTGGAACGATCAGTGCACGATCACGCTCAATCAGGGGCAGAATCTCGGTGCCACCGCCGACCCCCAAAGGCAAAGACATCGCGCGCGGGGGCTGCTTCTGGTGGGCCGGCAAAGTGGGGGGGCCGTGCCGGCCGTGGGCTTGCTCGCCGCCGCGCGGTCCCGAAGACCGCGCCGGCTCAGTCATCTGCGGAACTCACCCTCCCCCATCCCCCTCCCACTGGGAGGGGGCTCTTGAGACACATGGCCGGGCCGGCCACGCCCCGGACTGAATCAATGCCGGAAGTGCCGCATCCCGGTGACCAGACACGAGACGCCGTGCTGGTTGCACAGGTCGAACGTTTCCTGGTCGCGCTTGGAGCCGCCGGGGTGGACGAGCACTTTGACACCGGCATCGATCAGCACGCGCGGGCCATCGGCAAACGGGAAGAACGCATCGCCCGCCGCGGCCGCGCCCTTCGCGTGCGGGCCGGCTTTGCTTGCCGCGAGGCGGCAGGCGGAGACGCGATCGACCTGTCCCGATCCGATGCCGAAGAGGCGGATGCAGTGTGAGGCATCGGTGCTGGGTCCGGGCGAGGCATCGACTCCGCCGATGACGACGGCGTTGCTGGAGACGAACTTGGCGATGGTCTCCATTGCCACCGCCGCGGCGTGCAGATTGGGGGTTGGCGCAGGCCCGGCCTTGTGTTCCCAGCGCAGGGGCTCGGGGGGCGCGACATCGCGGTCCTGCACGAGCATTCCGCCGGGGACCGAGCGGTATTCGAGTTTTCGCGCGACGGATGCGGCGTTGTCGCCGACGGCGAGGAGGCGGACATTGGTCCAGCGCTCGCGCAGCACGGCGAGGGCGCCCGAATCGAACTCGGGCGCGACGACGACTTCGAAGAAGTTGCGCTCATCGGCGATGATCTTCGCCGCGGCGAGATCGACGGGACGATTGACGGCGAGGATTCCGCCGTAGGCGGCGAGGGGGTCTCCGGCGATGGCGCGATCGACGGCGCGGGCGAGCGATGCGGCCATGGCCGCGCCGCAGGGGTTGGTGTGCTTGACGACGACAGCGGTGAAGGGGAGGTGTGCCAGGGCGGGCTGCGCGGCGAGGCGGGAGAGTGCGCGGGCGGCCTCCTGCGCGGCGGAGGCATCGAGAATGTTGTTATAAGAAAGTTGCTTTCCGTGCAACTGCCGCGCGTTGACGATGCTGGGGCCGGTGCTGGAGGGATCGCGATAGAGCGCGGCCTCCTGGTGCGGGTTCTCGCCGTAGCGGAGTTCCTCGCTCTTGGTGAACGCGATCTTGAGGACCTGCGGGAATGCGCCGGGCACGCGCCGGCCAAGGAACGAGGCGATGGAGGCGTCGTACTCGGCGGTCTTGCTGAACGCCGCGGCGGCGAGTTCGGCCCTTGTGCGCAGGGTGGTCGCGCCGTGGTTGGCATCGATCTCGGTGACGATGCGGTCGTAGTACTGCGGCGCGGGGACGACGGTGACCCACTGGTAGTTCTTTGCCGCGGCACGGATCATCGCGGGCCCGCCGACATCGATGTTCTCGATGGCATCGGCGATGGCGACGCCCGGGCGGGAGACGGTCTGCTCGAACGGGTAGAGGTTGATGCAGACCAGATCGATGGGCGTGATGCCATGGGCCTTGAGGAAGGCGGCGTGCTCGGCGTTGTCGCGGACGGCCAGGAGGGCGCCATGGACGGAGGGGTGCAGTGTCTTCACGCGGCCATCGAGCCCCTCGGGGAAACCGGTGACCTTCTCGACGGGGAGAACATCGATCCCCGCCGCGGCGAGGGTCTTCGCGGTTCCGCCGGTGGAGACGATCTCGATACCGCGCTCGCGCAGGGCGCGGGCGAAGGGCACGAGGTCGGCCTTATCGCTGACGGAGAGGAGTGCGCGGCGGATGGGGACGAGTTCGGGCATTGGGCCGCGTCGGTGGGCAGGCGGTCAGTTGCGGGTCACGAGTTTGGCGACGACGCCGTTGGCGCTGACAGCATAGAGCGGTCCATCGACAAACTGGTCGGCGCGCAGGTGCACGATGCGATCGAGTTTGACGGATTCGATGGTTTCGCCGCGAGCGGGGTCGACGAGGGTCGCGGTGGAGGTCGCGTTGTCCCAGACGACGAGCCGGCCCTTGCGCATGGCGACGACCTCGCCGCGGACGTTCTTGTTCTGCCACAGGATGCTTCCCGAGCCGCTGTCGAACGCGGTAAGTCCCGGGCCTCCGAGGTCGCAGTAGACGCGGCCCTCGTAGAAGGCCGGAGCGCGGCGGAGCGGTTCCTCGGTGCGGTGTCGCCAGAGTTGCGCTGCGCGATCTCGCGAGAAGGCGTAGAGCGAGTGGTCGACGCTGGCGATGAACAGCGACGAATCGCTCGCGGCCAACGGCGCGCCCGGCCCGCCGAAGATGCGAGCCCGCCCCATGCCGTTGCCGGTTCGGCCATCGGTCACGAGGATCTCGCCCCGGCTGGAGACCAGCGCGACCGCGTCGGTATCGCCGAAGCGGACGGGGTCGGCGGTGATCGCGCCATCGAGCCCGGAGCCCCAGAGGCGGAAGCCGTTGACCGTGAGGTGTCCGAGCACCTGGCCATCCGAGCATCCAAAGACGAGCACCTCGCCGATCTTCATCGGGCGGGTGTTGACGACGCGCTCGAGGCGTTGCTTGTCGAGGAGGTTGCCGGTCTCGGAGTCGTAGAAGAAGACTTCGGACTCGCTGGCGACGATCACGCGGTTGCCTTCGCGCGTCATGCCGGTGTACTTGGTGAGCCGCTGCGCCGGCTGGTCCGACCATCGGCGCTCGCCGCTGCGGACTTCGATCGCCGACACGACGCCCGCGGTGTCCTGCACCATCACCAGGTCGCCGAGCACCTCGGCAAAGCGGACGCGCTCGCCGGCGAACATCGTCGGGAAGCCGCGCCACTCGATGCGATACCCCAGCGTCGCGTACTCGCTCGTGTGTACCGGCACCGATGCGGCACGGGCCTCGGGCGAGGCCGCCGCGGCGGGCTGGCCGTCGGTCTCGCATCCGCCCGCGGCGGAAACGAGCGAGAGCAGCACGGCACCCGCAACGGTCGGACGCAGACGGGCTCGGCTTCGGCGGGCGGGGGGCGTGAGGCTCATCGTGTTCTGGCCTTTCGTTGGGTGGTCCGCGGCGGAAGTTCTGTGGCAGGGAGCGGCCGGGACCGCCCGGAAGTCGCTCTGTCGGGGCAAGCAGTATCGACCCCCCCCGCCAAATGGTCAAGCCGGAGGACTCGGCAAGGGCTGCGGGCGTGTCCCGGGCCCATCCGCCCTCGGCTATCGTCTGCCCGTGTTTACGGGGCTGGTCCAAGCCGTCGGCCGGGTGGCCGCGATCGAACAAACCGGGCGGGGCCCAGCGGTTCCGGTTCGTCTGCGGGTCGATCCCGGTTCCTGGCGACACCGTTCGGCGTTGGGGGATTCAATCTGTGTCGGGGGCGTCTGCCTGACTATCGCCGCATTGGGGCGGGGTCGGGCGGGGAGAGGCGGTCGGACCCTCGAGTTTGACGTGATCCCCGAGACGCTCTCTCGGACGACGCTGGGGGGGCTGAAGGCGGGTGACCGTGTGAACCTCGAACACGCGGTGACCGCCGCGACGCTGATGGGCGGGCACTTTGTGCAGGGGCACGTCGATGGGGTTGGACGTGTGGTGAGCGTGCGCGCGGGCGACGACTGGCGCGTTCGGGTGCGCGTGCCGCGAGAGTTGCGGCCGCTGATGATCCCCAAGGGCTCGGTGTGCGTGGACGGCGTGTCGCTGACGATCGCGGCGGTTCACGCCGATGGGTTTGAGGTCGCGCTGATTCCCACGACGCTGGAGTTGACGACGCTGTCGCGGCTGCGCGCGGGGGACGGGGTGAACATCGAGGCGGACATGCTGGTGAAATCAGTGGCTTCGGTGTTGCGGGGGATGGGCGCGCACGCGAAGCGTGGTGCGGCGCGGCAGGGGACCGTCGCGGTCAAACGCAACAAGCGGAGCCGATCGTGAAGGTGCTGGGGATCGATCCCGGCCTGCGCGTGACGGGGTACGCGTGCGTTGAAAGCGCGGGGGGCGGTGGCGCGGCGGGGCGAGTGGTGGGGGCGGGGGGGGCGGGCGGGGGGAGCGGCGCGCACAGAGCCGGATTCGGCAGCGCGCTCGTCGAAGCGGGCGTGATCCGGCTGAGCAGCAAGTCGAGCGTAGCGGATCGCTTGGTGGAACTCGAACGCGACCTGGCGGAGATCATCGAGCGCCAGCGCCCGGCGGTGGTGGCGGTCGAGAAGTTGTACGCGCATTACGCGCACCCCACGACGGCGATCGTGATGGGTCACGCTCGCGGCGTGGTTTTGCTGCAAGCGAGACGCGCGGGGCTGGGAATCGTGGAACTGGGCGCGACGGAAGTGAAGAAATCGCTGACGGGCAACGGGCACGCGAGCAAGTCGCAGATGCAGGATGGTGTGAAGTCGCTGCTCGGCCTGCCGCGAAGGCCCGAGCCGGCGGATGTGGCGGATGCGATCGCGATTGCGCTGTGCGCGATGAGAAGAGCGAGATAAGTCGGAACCCGGCGTGGCGGTTCGCGTAGAGTACGGACATCGGCCCGGGGCAACGGCAACGTGGGGAGGGTGGAGCGCGCGGGGGGCATGAGCGCGTCGGGCCGGCCAACGCGAGGGTGAGCGATGAACAAACGAGTGTGGATGGGCGTGCGCGGTGGCCGCATGTGGTCGGCATTTTTTGCCGCGGCGGCGGTTGTGCTGGTGTCGCACGCCCATGCGCAGTGCGAGGGCGAGTGGCTGCCGGGGATGGGGATCCCGGGCATCAACGGCGAGGTGGATTGTCTTCTGTCATGGGACCCCGATGGCGATGGTCCGCTGGGCAATCTCATTGTCGTGGGCGGGCGGTTTACATTTGCGGGGGAGATTGCCGCTGAGAACATCGCGGCGTGGGATGGCGAGCGGTGGCACCCGTTTGGCGCTGGACTTCGGAATGCCCAGCAGGGCGGGCGGGTTCTGGCGTTGATGGTTCACGAGGGGCACCTCATCGCGGGCGGGCAGTTTCAGCGGAGCGGCGATGCGGTCATCGTGGGTACCGCGCGTTGGACAGGGGTAGGCGCTGGCGATGGATCTTGGGAGGAGATCGGCGGGGGCTTTGGCATCGGGCAGTACGGGCAATGGCCCGTCAACGCGCTGGCGGTGTACAACGGGGAGTTGATCGCAGCCGGGCGGTTCAGTGTTTCGCAGAGTGATCCGAGCACACCGTTGCAGAGAATCGCCCGCTGGGATGGTGCGGCTTGGAGGCCGATCGGCGCGGGGTTGGAAGGACAGGTCTACGCGCTGGAGGTGTATCGGGGGGAGTTGATCGCGGGCGGAATCATCAGGGCCTCGGGCGAGGTGCCACTCAGCGGAGTCGCGGCGTGGGACGGCACGAGTTGGCGATCGCTCGGCGGTGGGGCGGGGGGAGTGGACGCGCCCGTCGTTCGCGCGCTGCGTGTGTACCGTGGAAAGTTGATCGCCGGGGGCCACTTCCAGACCGCCGGCGCTGTTCCGGCGCGCCGGATCGCCGCGTGGGACGGGGCGGCGTGGTCGGCGCTGGGCGGCGGTGCTGAGGATGGGGCGGTCAATGCGCTTGCAGTGGGTGGCGGGAGGCTGTACGCAGGCGGGAACTTCACTTCTGTGGATGGTGTGCCCGCAAGGCACATCGCGTCGTGGAGCGCGATGACCAACTCATGGTCGTCACTGGGTGAGGGAGTCGAACCAGGCGGCGTCGATGCGATCGCCGTGGCGGGCGGTTGCGTGCTTGCGGGCGGCCGCTTCGCAAATGCCGGTGAGGTCGGGGTCAACGCTGTCGCGCAGTTCTGCGGCGGGCAGTGGGAATCGCTGGGGTCGGGTTTCAATGCGCCGGTGCTGGCGCTGGAGAAGTACCAGGGCGAACTGGTGGCCGGCGGTTGGTTCACTCGCGCGGGGGAATCCTCCGCGCGGGGGATCGCGAGTTTCGATGGTGTGCGGTGGCGGCCGCTGGGCGAGGGCTTGGGGACGCCCTTTGTGCGGGCGATTGCGAAGTACCAAGGCGAGTTGATCGCCACAGGCGGGTTCGATACGGCGGGCGGCGTGCCGGTCAACAAGATCGCGCGATGGGATGGCACACGCTGGGCGCCGCTGGGGTCCGGTCTGACCAGCGCGTCGACGTACGACTCTGGGAGTCGTGGCGGGTATGCGCTGGCGGTCTATCAAGGAGAGTTGATCGTTGCGGGGTTCTTCGACCTTGCCGGGGGAGTGCCTGCGAGAAACATCGCGCGGTGGGATGGAAGGGCGTGGCAGGCGATCGAGGGCGCTCGGCCGTGGGGCTGGTTCACTGCTCTGGAGGTGTTCGGCAACGAGTTGATCGTGGCGGGCCGGAACCGCGCAGGTCCTGCCAGTGGCTTCCGCCCGATTGCCAAGTGGGATGGGTCGGACTGGACCTGGATTCCGGGAACACGCCCGTTGAACCCACTTGTCATTCCGACCATGGCCGTGTTCGAGGATCGCTTGTTCCTCGGCACGAACTTCGCGGGGGCTTACACCTGGACAGCGGACGGCATGCAGCCGGGGCCGGTCAGCATTTCGCTGCCCTCGGGCACCGCGCGGGCGATCGAGCCGATCCAGGGAGAACTGTTCATCGGGCCCAACCGGTGGAATGGCGAGCAGTTGGTTCCGATACCCGGCGCGCCGCCTGATGTCCGCGCGATTGCCGAGTATCGCGGCCATGTTTACTTCGGAGGCGCTTGGTACACCGCTGGAGATGGGCCATCGGCGTTTCTGGCGCGGTGGCGCAATCCGGTGCCGCAGATCGTCCGTCAGCCGGTCTCGCTGGGCGCGGTGTGCATCGGGCAAAACATCTCGCTGAATGTCCGCGTGGCCCAGGGCTACAACGACTTGCAGTTCCAATGGCGGCACAACGGCGAGCCGATCGATGCTCCCATCGGCACGCAGCGCGTGCTGGACCTTTCGCCCTTGCGGCCGACCGATGCGGGCGTGTACGACTGTGTCGTGAGCAACCCCTGCGGGAGCGTGACGAGTATCGCGGCGGAGTTGGTGCTGTGCGCGGCGGACTACAACTGCGATGGCTCGACCACCGGCGCGGATGTCACGCTGTTCTATGACTTGTGGTTCGCGGGCAACGCCGCGGCGGACTTCAACGGCGACGGGCTGGTGGACAACCAGGACGTGGTAGATTTCATCGCGGCGTGGCAGGGGGGGTGCCCGTGAAGTGTCTGAGGATTACTCAAGGTACTTCGAACAACTCGAGGCGTTCGGCTGCTTGACGCAGCGAACGATCAAGCGTCCAGAGGCCTACTTTTGCGAGCGACGCGGATGCCAGCAGATGCGCATCCATCCAGCCCAGTCCCTTGCCGATCAACCGATGCTCACGGACAAAGGCGATGCAGACATCGGTCTCAACGATGGGGATGAGCGGCAGCAGCCGCAGGTCGCCGACATCGGGAACCGGCTGGGGCAGGGAACCAAGAGTCAGTTCCCCAATGACAAAGTCATGCGTTCCGATCCGCTGTGCCGCGAGCGCTTTGGCAAGCGCGGGATTGCCACGCCGAAAGTGATCGACCCAGACCGATGTGTCTGCAAGAACAAACTTGCTTGAGTTGAAGGCGACCACGGATCAAGCCTTGGCCGATCTACGACGGCGCGGCGCCGGGCCGAACTTCGGAAACTTGCCACCCGCGTTGATCAATCGGCGAATCGCCGCGGCACGAAGGAGCTCCTCCAGTCCGGCGTGAACCAGATCGGTCTTGCGCTTGATTCCGGTCTGTCGTCGGGCCTCATCGAGCAGGTCGGTTCGGATGTTCAGAGTCGTCCGCATATGCACGATTGTACCACTTTGATGCATACCCGGCAACAGTCTATTCCTGATTGGGTCCCCGTCTTGGCGGGCGGCACCTCGGGTGTCAGCGACTCGCTTATCCTTGCCCATGCCCACCGCCTCGAAGCACGAAAAACTCGCCGCGCAGGTGCTCATCGTTGAGGACGAAGCCGAGCACGCCGAGGTCATGGCCGAGGCCCTGAAGAAGTTCGGGCACGTGTGCACGATCGTGGGCGGCGTCGCGGCCGCGCTCGACGAGTTTCGGCACGGGCAGTTTGATGTGATCATCACCGACCTGCGGATGCCGTCATCGGCGGGCGTGGGCGGGACGGCGGCCGATGGGGGGGATGCGGGGTTGAGAGTCCTGCAGGCCGCGAGGGAGTTGCAGCCGCAGGCCGAGACGATCATGGTCACAGCGCACGGGGATGTGCCGACGGCCCGCGCGGCGTTCAAGTTCGGGGCGTACGACTTCATCGAGAAGCCGCTCGACCTGGAGGTGTTCCGCAACCTGGTGAACCGCGCGGCGGAAACGGTGCTGCTGCGGCACGAGGCAATGGGAGGCGGCGAGGGCGCGGGGCTGAACGAACTGGTGCAGCACGACGGGTTCGAGGGGATCATCGCGGGCTCGGAGCCGATGCGGCGGATTTTGCAGACGGTTCGCGCGGTCGCGCCATCGAACATTCCGGTGCTCATCACCGGGGAGAGCGGGACGGGCAAGGAGTTGATCGCGCAGGCCATTCACCGGAACAGCCAGCGGGCCAAAGCGCGGTTCGTGCCGTTCAACTGCGCGGGTCAGAGCGAGAGCCTGCTCGAGGATGCGCTCTTCGGGCACGTGCGCGGCGCGTTCACCGGGGCGGAGAAGGACCGCGAGGGCGTGTTTGAGTATGCCGGCGGCGCGGGTGCCGGGCATGGGGGCGGGCCGGGCACGTTGTTCCTCGATGAGATCGGCGACATGCCGCTGACGATGCAGGCCAAACTGCTGCGCGTGCTGGAGAGCGGCGAGGTGGTTCGGCTGGGGAGCAACGAGGCGCGGAAGGTCGATGTGCGCTTCGTGAGCGCGACGAACAAGGACCTGGTGCAGGCATCGAAGGAAGGAAAGTTCCGCGAGGACCTGTACTTCCGCATCAAGGGCGCGCACATTCACCTGCCGCCGCTGCGCGAGCGGCGCGAGGACATCCCGCGGATCGCGCGGCACGCGATTGCACGGTTTGCCGCGCAGATGACCCCCGCCGCGCCGAAGGGCAAGTCGCAGCCCGCGCCGGTCATCCCCGATATCACTGATGCCGCGATGATGCGCCTGACGGCGTACTCGTGGCCGGGCAACGTGCGGCAGTTGCTCAACGTGATCCAGAACATGGTGGTGATGGCGATGGGCGAGGCCGCGGCGGGAGTTGGGGGGGGCGCGGGCGATGGCGCGGTGCGGATCGACACGCGGCACATTCCCGACGAGGTAAGCAGCCCGGATGCGCCGGAGGATGAGGGCGGGACTGCCGCGGCGGGAGATGGGTCGATCGGCGCAGGCGGCGCGGGTGCAGGCCTGGGCGGTGGAGCGGGCGCGGGAATCGCGTCGCTCGCCGGAACGAGCCTCGAGCAACTGGAGAAGCGGGCCATCCGCGAGACGCTGCGGCTGACAGCGGGCAACCGCGAGAAGGCGGCGCAGTTGCTGGGGATCGGGGAGCGGACGCTGTACCGGAAGTTGAAGGAGTATGGGCTGCGCTAGACTGGCCCTGCGGGTTGGTTGGGGGTGGAGTTAAAGGAGTCCGTGTTGTTCCGAACCGCGATTGCCCGTGCCCGTCGTCTTGCGCACCTGAAACTCGGAGTGCCGGGGTCGTTCGCGACGCTGCTGCGTCTTGATGCGCTGCCGCGGCCGCACTACGCGTATGGCGTCTATCACGCCGCGCTGCAGGCGCGGGCGCTGGGCTTGCCGGCGATCAGCGCGATCGAGTTCGGCGTCGCGGGAGGACAGGGGCTGATCGAACTTGAGCGCATGGGCGATCTGGTGCGGGCCGAAACCGGCGTGGAGGTGAAGGTCTACGGCTTTGGGCTGGCCAAGGGCATGCCGACGCCGGTCGACCATCGCGACATGTCGTATGTGTGGGCGCCGGGGCTGTTCAAGATGCCGCTGAAGCGGATCCGGTCGCAACTCAAGCGCGGCGAACTGGTGTTGGGCGATGTGCGTGCGACGGTGCCGACGTTTCGGTCGAAGTTCAATGCGCCGCCGGTGGGGTTCGTCGCGTTCGATCTTGACTATCACTCATCGACGATGGCGGCATTCGGGCTGTTTCGCGATGAACCGGCGGCCACGCTGCCGCGGGTTTTCTGCTACTTCGATGACTGCATCGGCGATGATGCGGAGTTGCACGGGCCGTTCGCGGGCGAACTCGCGGCGATCGACGACTTCAATCGCGAGAGCGAGCATCGCAAGATTTCACCGATCTTCGGGCTGCGTCACAAGCGGGTTCTTCCCGCGGCGTGGAACGACGTGATGTTCGTGATGCACGCGTTCGATCACCCGCGCTACAACGAGTACATCAACCCGCGCTGGAAAGCGCCGGCGCAGAAGCCGGGGGACGGGCCGCGTGCCGAGGCCGCGCCGGAGGTGGTCGTTCGGCCGGGGCTCAATGGGAAGGTGACGCCGCGACGGGTTACTTCTTGAACGCCCGCACCCAGCCGAGCACCATGAGCACGAGCCCGCTGAGAACGCCCATCACGATGAAGCCGACCAGCGCGCCGAAGATCGCGCCCAGGCCCTGCATGTATGCGTAACCGATGCCCGCGCCGACCAGCGCGCCGACAACCACGCACGAGCCCTGGAAGATGTAGTCGAACTTGCGGAACGAGGGCATCATGCCCACGGTCTCGGCGACGCGGTTGTACTGCTCGAGGCCCGACTGCGCCGGCGCGGGCGATTGCAGCGGGCCGGGTGTGGTGGGTGGGGCGGGCGGGTGTGCGGGGGGCTGGTCGGACATGGGATTCACAATGTAGCACGGGCATCCTGCCCGTGCGTTTAAGCCGCAGTGTCGGTACTGGCCGTCGCTGGTGCTTCGATCATAGGAGCAAACACGGATTCCAGTAGCGCCTCACTCCTGCGCCCAACCCAGGGCCAGTCGACGAGTCCCGCGGATGCCGGGTTTCTCAATACATACGCGATCTGCCTCGCGAGGTCCGTCCGATCCCGTATCAGGTGATCGTAGTACTCGGATTGCCAGAACATGCCGCTTCGACCGAGCAGCCTGTTGGCCTGGAGCGAGGTGAAGCTCTTCCATGAATGCAGAACCCCTGGCAACTCATGAGCCGGCAGAGGTTGAAGTATGACATGAACGTGATTCGGCATTACGCACCACGCGAAGATCCTGTATCGCTCAAGGTCGAAGTGCAGCACCGCATTCTGGATGAGTTCGGCAATCTCCGGCTTGTTCATCCAGCATGCCCCGTGGCCCGCATCGAGGTACCTCTCAATGCGCTCTGAATGTAACTCGTCGAGCCTTGTGAGTTCGTAGACCGAAAGTGGTCGACCGAGAGCGGCTGCGCGCTTGACGATGTCCTCTCGCTCCGCAAGCCAACCCCGGAGCACGCTGGCTGGGAGACTGTCCTCGAGTCGGAACGTGACCGCGTATGCCGCGGACTCGCGGGTCCAGTGCGGGAGTTTGGCGCCGTGGCGCTTCACGATGCCGGATGAGATGGCCCGATCTGTGGCCATGCGCGGGAGTGTATCGTGGTGGTAGCATGGCCATCTTGGCCATGCGGAACCTCTGCACCTTCAAAATGGCCGTGGTACGGTCGGTTCTGCACGGCCAGGATGGCCGTGCTACTCGGTTTGTGCACGGCCAGGATTGCCGTGCTACTCGGTTTGTGTGCGGGCAAGATGGCCGGGGTACGGGGAACTTTTCACGGCCAGGATGGCCGTGCTACTCGGTTTGTGCACCTCCAGGATGGCCGTGCTACGCGGCTTGTGCGCGGGCAAGATGGCCGGGGTACGGGGAACTTTTCACGGCCAGGATGGCCGTGCTACGCCGGCTTCTTGGGCTGGGCCAAAACCGCCGCGAGGATGATGAGCCCTTTCAGCAGTCCTTGGTAGTACACGTTCACATTCAGCATGTTCAGCATGTTGTTGATGACGCCGAGGATGAGCACGCCCACAACCGTGCCCCACACCCGTCCTGCGCCGCCCTGAAGGCGCGTGCCGCCGATGACGACCGCCGCGATCGCGTCGAGTTCGTAGAGCATGCCGGTTGAGGAACTCGCCACCGAGTTGGCGCGGCTCGAGACCAGCAGCGCGGCGACGCCGCAGCACAATCCGGCGATGGCGTAGACGCTGATGGTGGTGGAGACGATGGGCACGCCCGCGTAGCGTGCGGCCATGGCGTTGTCACCCAGCGCGTAGACGCGTCGGCCGAACACCGTGCGCGAGAGCACGATGTGCGCGACCGCCGCGAGCGCGAGGAAGACCAGGATGCTGACGCGCAGCGGCAGATCGTGGCCCTCGAGCCCGAGGCCGGGGAGGGAGATCGTCGCCGAGCCGATGCCGCGATAGTCGGGCACGGCGGAGCGGATCTCGGCGCCCTGCACCTGCGCGACGATGAGCGAGCGGAAGATGGCCATGGTGCCGAGGGTTGCGACGAACGCCGCGATGCGGCCCTTGGCGACGAGCAGGCCGTTGAACGTTCCGGCGAGAATGCCCCCGCCGATGCACACGGCCACGGCCGCCGCGATACCAAGAGCGACGCGCTGCTCGTCTCCCTGCGCGCCGGCGACACGATTCATGGCGAGAATCGCCGCGCCGCCGACCAGCGCGACCATCGCGCCGACGGAGAGGTCGATGCCGCCGATGAGGATGACGAACGTCATGCCGATCGCGACGATTCCGACGAAACTGTTCTGCCCGAGAATGTTGTTGAAGTTGGCCAGCGTGAGAAAGCGGCGGTCCTCGGCGGGCACGTTCATCGCCTCAATGATGGCGGTGCCGGCGATGAGCAGCAGCAGCGCGGCCAGAGGGCCGAAGCGTTCGAGGATGCGCGTGAGGCTGGGGGATGGGGGCATGGCATGGATGGTAAGGGAAAGAAGCAAGGCGGAAAATCAGCACAGCGCTTGGAGGCAGGGACCCGGGGGAATGGATACGGGATTGTGTGGCGGGCGCTTCCGGATTCGGGGCGTGTCGCGTACGCTGTGCCCAGATCGCGTAGTGGTGCCGGGCACGGAGTGCCGGGCCACCAGGAAGCAGAATCCCGGCACGGAGTGCCGGGCCACCAAGAGAGGCAGATGGCCGACCCCCGCGACACCCCGGCAATGCGACAGTACTACCGCTTCAAGCGGCAGCACCCGGATTGTCTGCTGCTCATCCGGATCGGCGATTTCTACGAGTGCTTCGATGATGATGCGATCACGCTCTCCAAGGCCGCGGGGCTGACGCTGACCAAGCGCACCGAGGGTGTGCCCATGGCGGGCATGCCGTTTCACCAACTCGAGACCTACCTGCGACGGTTGATCGACAAGGGATACCGCGTCGCCGTGGCCGACCAGATGCAGGACGCGGCGGAGGCCAAGGGACTGATCGAGCGGGCCGTCACGCGCGTGCTCACGCCCGGCACACTCGTTGATGAAACGCTGCTGGCATCCGATGCCGCGTGCGCGCTCGCCGCGGCGTGTTTTCTTGATTCGGGCGATGCGCCCGAGGGACGTGTCGCCGCGGCGGTGGTCGAGGTGAGCACGGGGCGGTTTGCGGTGTTCGAGACGACCGCGGGCGCGCTGGCGGATGAGTTCGCGCGGCGGCAGGTGACGGAGGTGCTGTTTGCGCAGACGGCCGATGGCGCAACGCCGCCGCGGATGAAGGTGGTGCTCGATGCGCTCGGGCTTGCGGGGACGCCGCAGCCTTCGTGGCACTTCCGTCATGATGAAGCGCTGGAGGCGGTGCTGGCGCAGTTTGGCGTGGCGACGCTGGAGGGGTTCGGGATTCAGCGCGATGACCCGGTGATCCGCGCGGCGGGCGCGGCGATCCGCTATCTGCGACAGACTCAGGGCGCGGGCGAGGAGGAGGGGGCCAGCGGGAGCGCGAGCGCCGGCACAGGCAGGAAGCGCGCGGGCACGCTCGCCCATCTGCACCCGCCGCGGAAGGAAGAGAACCGCGGCCACCTGCACCTGGATGCGATCGCGCTGCGCGCGTTGGAGGTGCTGGGGACGATGCGCGGCGATGTGGGTCGAATCGGCAGCGCCGAGGCCGCGGCGGGGGACGGCTCGCTGGTCGGGATCTTCGCCGACCCCGGCTGTCGCACGGCGATGGGTAGGCGGCTGCTGCGCGAGTGGCTGTGCCGACCGTTGTGTGATCGTGCGGCGATCGAGATGCGGCACTCGTGCGTGGCGACGTTGATCAGCGATCGCCGTGCCGCGGCGGAGTTGGGCGAGGCGCTCGAAGGCGTGCAGGATGTGCCGCGGATGGCAGCGCGGATCGCGATGGCCCGCGCCACGCCGCGCGATGTCGTGGGCCTCGGCCGGTCGGTGGGGCAGGTGCGGGTGGTGGCCGACGCGCTGGAGAATGCGCCGGCGTTTGCGGGGCAGTTGGGAGCGCTGCGGAAGATCGAGGCGGAACTGGGCGGACTGGCGGAGAAGATCGCCGCGGCGTGCGTGGAGGCCCCGCCCGCGCACCTGCGAGAGGGCGGGCTCGTGCGAGACGGGGTGGATGCCGAACTCGATGAGGCGCGGCTGCTGCAGCGCGACAGCGCGGAGTGGATGGCGCAGTATCAGAAGGACCTGATCGAGAAGCACGACCTGCCGAGCCTGAAGGTCGGGTACAACAAGATTTTCGGATATTACATCGAGTTGCCCTCGGCGCAGTCGCGACGGGCTCCGGCGGAGTTCACGCGGAAGCAGACGCTCAAGAGCGCGGAGCGGTACATCACGCCCGAACTCCGTGAGTATGAGCGAAAGGTGACCACCGCCGAGACGCGGGCCATCGCGCGGGAACTGGCGATCTTCGAGTCCTTGTGCGCCGGCGCGGCCGCGCTCGCCGCGCCGATCACGGCGTTCGCCGACATCGCGGCCGAGTTGGACGTGCTGCTGTGCTTCGCCGACAAGGCGGCGCGGCGCGGCTGGGCGCGGCCGGAGATCGTGGAGGAGCCGGTGCTGCGAATCGTGCAGGGGCGGCACCCGGTGCTGGATGAGTTGCTGGAGGGCGCGGGCGGCGGGTTCGTGCCCAATGACATCGAGTTGGGCGGAATCGACGAGGGACAAGTGGGGGGGGCGGCGTGCGGGACGCTCGCGCTCATCACCGGGCCGAACATGGCGGGCAAGAGCACGTTCATCCGGCAGACCGCGCTCCTGGTGCTGCTGGCACACTGCGGGAGTTACGTGCCCGCCGCGGGCGCGACGATCGGGCTGACGGATCGGATCTTCACGCGGGTCGGCGCGGATGATGCGCTGCACGCGGGGCAGAGCACGTTCATGGTCGAGATGACGGAGACGGCGCGGATCCTGCATCACGCGACGGCGCGGAGTTTGGTGGTGCTCGATGAGATCGGCCGCGGCACTTCGACGCTCGATGGGTTGAGCCTGGCGTGGGCGATCGCGGAGACGCTGGCGGCGGGCAGTGCGGTCGAGGTCGCTTCGGAAGCACCCTCTCCCCGTGGCTCTGAAAGGGGGGGGCGGGGAGAGGTGGCGAGCCCGTTCGGGCGAGCCGGTGAGGGGTTCCGTGGCCCGCGCACGCTCTTCGCCACGCATTACCACGAACTGACGCGGCTGGAAGAACTGATGCCCGGGTGTGTGCAAAACCTGCACGTGAGCGTGCGCGAGTGGGGGGATGAGATCGTCTTCCTGCATCGCATCTTGCCCGGCAAGACCGACCGCTCGTACGGCATTCACGTCGCGAAACTTGCAGGCATGCCGACGGGAACGGTGGCGCGGGCGCGCGAGGTGCTGGAATCGCTGGCGGTGCATCAGGCGGAGGGTGTCGACGGAAGTAGCACGGGCATCCTGCCCGTGAAGGGCGAGGGGGACGCCGAAGGCAATTGGGATTCGGCCGTCAAGCCACGCCGCGGCAAGCGCGTGGATACTTCCCGCATTCCGCCCGCGGGCCAGTCCGATCAGCTCGCGCTGTTCACTCAGTTCGTGCAGCATCCGGCAGTGGATCAGTTGCGCGAGGTGAAGATCGAAGCACTGACGCCGCTGGAGGCGTTTGATACGCTGCGGAAGTTGAAGGGGATGGCGGGGGAGTGAGAGCCGGTTACGGGGCGTGCGATGTCCAGCGTTTGGCGCGTAGCTCTAGTCTTGATCGTCGCCGCGATTGCGTCGTGGCTCGTGGCTGTTGTGTTCGCGCTGTCGAGCAAACCTCAAACGTGGTACGTCGTGAGGGACGTTGAGTCCACCGTGATACGCTCGAGTATTGGTAACAGCCACTATGGAAGTGCGGAACTGCTCTGGATGGCGTATGCGCGCCAGCTTCGCAATGTCGAGGAGCGTCGCCAGGCTCCCGCGCACTGGGATCGCCAGACCATCAGAAGATTGAATCAACTGCGGGAGGTTGACAGAGACGTTGTAGGCTACTACGCCTCAGGCTTTCCGTTTCGATGTCTGGGATATGAGGCCAGATTGGCTAAGGGAACGCCGGGTCGTCCATGGCCGGCCGTGGATTCGAAAGCGGGCATCTTTGAGTGGAACGGTATGGCAGGCAGGTTTGGAGATGCGCCGAACGGCTGGTCGATTCGGGCCGAGATCCGCCGAGGATTGGTTGTCGGGCATGATGCATTTGGGGTACCGACTGTCTTGCCGCTCGGAGTTGAGTGGATCGGAATGGCTCTCAATGTCTTGGTTTACAGCGTCGCGGCGATGGGAAGCGTGCTGCTCGTTCGAGTTGTGCGAAAGGCCCGACGGGATCGAAAGGGATTGTGCAGGCGATGTGCGTATCCGCGGCCTGCTGGTGCGGAGCGGTGTCCGGAATGTGGGACAAAGTTCGCTAGCCCCACGCGATCGGAACCTGGCGAAGGGAAGAAGGCAGAAGATGCGGTGGCCTCAAGCGCCGGCCCGGCTTGATGGCGAGGGCGGGGGAGAGCAAGTAGCGCTGCCGAGTAGCGAGTGGAACTGCTGCGGGCTTGTTTCTTCCGCCCATGAAATGGGCAAGCGATGGTTGCCAGACGCGGCAGCGTCTGGTGGCGAAAGCAGTTCTCTTTTCCTCATCCATACTTTGTTCTGTCCGCCCATGAAATGGGCGGGCGACTGCACCAGTTGTTGGTAGACTGAGCAGATGCCATCCTCCTGGACACAGAACTACTACCACATGGTGTTCGGTACTGATCGCCGCGACCCGTGGATCAACGCCGAACTCAAGGACCGTCTCTATCCGTTCTTTGGCGGGATCGCCAAGAGCCTTCGGAGTCAACTCATCGCCGGGAACGGGATGCCGGATCATGTTCACTTGCTGATCCGGTTCGCGGCGGATATCGCCCCGGCGGTGCTGGCCCGCGAGGTGAAATCGAGGTCTTCTGGGTGGATCCATGAGACATTTCCCGCCATGCGCGAGTTCGCGTGGCAACGCGGCTACGGAGGATTCACCATCAGTCGGTCGGTGGTTCCGGAGGTCGAGGACGACATCCGGCGGCAGGAAGAGCATCACCGGGGCACGACGTTTGAGCAGGAGTTTCCGATGCTGCTGACCGAGCACGGCATCGACTTCGATCCGGATCATCTGTTCGATTGACGAACTCGCCCGCCCATTGCATGCCAGATGCTGGCGCATCTGGCAACCATCGCCCGCCCATTTCATGGGCGGGAGACAGAAAGAGGAGAGGACAGGCGCTTGTCTGTGCTGGCCTTCCAGATGCTGGCGCATCTGGCAACCAACGCCCGCCCATTTCATGGGCGGGAGACAGAAAGAGGAGAGGACAGGCGCTTGTCTGTGCTGGCCTGCCAGATGCTGGCGCATCTGGCAACCAACGCTCGCCCATTTCATGGGCGGAAGACAGAAGAACAGAGGATGTGGTAGGGTGTGGCTGCCGGCCAGACGCTGCGCATCTGGCAACCAGCGCAGGCCCGCTTCGCGTGCTGGATGGCAGGCGGGACGCCTGCCCCACCGGATACAGGAAATCAGCGCAATGAACCCCCTCAAAACCTACAACTACCTCGTCCTCGCCCGACAGAAGATCCTCGACTGGTCTCGGCCGCTTTCGCCGGAGCAGCACACGCAGGTGTTCCCCATCGGCCTCGGCACGCTTGCGCGGATTCTCACGCACATCATGATCTGCGAGTGGTTCTACATCCAGCGGATGCAGGGGCTGGCGGTGCCGCCATACAAGGAGTGGCCGATCCGGGATGAGACGCCGCCGCGGTTCGAGATCATTGAGCAGGAATGGAAGACGATCGAAGCGCAGACCCGCGCGGCGATCGGGTCGGTCGATCGCGCGGGCGAATGGGGCAAGGTGGTCACCTACATGGCCCAGCGCGATGATGGCAAGCGCGTGGAAGTGAGCGCGACCAAGGGCGACATCCTCACGCAACTCGTGCTGCACGAGGTGCACCACCGGGCGCAGGCGATGAACACTCTGCGGCAACTGGGCGTGAAACTCGACGACATCGACTACAACGCGATGATGTACACGCGGCGGGAGTTGCCGTAGTTTTCGCAGCGCGTTCGCATTCCATGCGGTGAGATTGACTCCACGGCGCGCATGTGAACAATCACCGCGTCTGTGCAGCCGAGTCTCCGGCCGATGCCGGAGAACGGGGGACCCACCGCCGCGATGAACAATCGCGGCAGGGGCGCAGGGATCGGTCGATCCCAGGCCACTTTCAAGGCCTAGCCCGTCAGCTTACCCCGTAGGCATGTGAAAGGGCACTGCGCGAGGCTCTCCTGAGACAGCCGGTCGACCGATCGGGCGTTTCACGGGTTCGCGGCGGTGCGATGGGCGATGTGTCGGCTGCGCGTGCAGGAGCGCGCGGCGGCGATGCCGCGCCCCGGGCCAAGCACCAAGGAGCCGGGCAACGACGGTCGGAACGAAAGCGGATCGAACAGTCTGGGCAAGGACCAACCCCGCGCCGGAGGCGGGGCGGGTGCCGCGCGTGCGGCGTTCGGCGGTTTCGCGCGGGCCGCTCTCGGGGCGATGCGAAGCCTCCGCGCCGCGTGGGAGCGGCTGCGTCCGCCGCAGCAGTTTGTGCTCGGCTTCGCGCTGCTGTCGACGGCGGGCGCGGCGCTGCTGTGCTTCCCTTTCATGCGCGAACGGCCGGTGTCGTTCACGGACAACCTGTTCAACGCCGTCAGCGCGGCGACGACCACCGGCCTGGTGACCACCGGCACCGCCGAGAGTTATTCGTTCGCTGGCGAACTGCTCCTGCTCGTGCTGTTCCAGATCGGCGCGATCGGGTTCATGACGATCGCCTCGGTGTTCATCCTCGCGCGCGGCGGAAAACTCGAGGGCCCGAGGCTCGGCGTGCTGCGCGCGGGGTTCAGCCTGCCGCACTGTTTCGTGATGCGCAACTTCGTGGTCCACGTCGCCGTCTTCACGGTCGTGTGCGAGGTCGCGGGTGCGATCATCCTCGCGTGGCGCTTCGCCGCGCTCGGCATCGAGCGCCCGCTCTGGTCCGGCGTGTTCCATTCGGTCTCCGCCTTCGCCACCGCGGGCTTCGGGCTGCACGGCGACAGCCTCGAGCGGTTCCGGGGCGACTGGGTTGTCAACCTGACCATCGGCACGCTCGCATACCTTGGCGCGATCGGCTTCATCGTCGCGCAGGACGTGTGGTACTCGTTCCGACTGCGCGAGCGTCTGCTGACCTTCACGAGCAAGGTCATCCTGGTCATGACGGGGAGCATCTTCGTTCTGGGCTTCGCGCTGCTGTTCTTCGTTGACCCCTCCGTCCGCGCGCTGCCCAACGGCGAGCGGCTCCTCGCCGCGGCGTTCCAGACCATGACCGCGTCCACGACGGCGGGCTTCAACACGGTGCCCATCGGGGGCATGGGCCACGCCGCGCTGCTGGTCATCATGCTCGCGATGCTCGTCGGCGCCTCGCCCAGCGGCACCGGCGGCGGCATCAAGACCACCAGCATCAGCGCGCTGGTCGCCAACCTGCTCAGTGTCCTGCGCGGACGCGAGGTCGTCGCCTGGCTCGGTCACGAGGTGCCGATGCTCCGCGTCCTCTATGCCGCGGCCGCGGCGACGTTCTATCTCGCGCACCTCGGGGTCGGGCTGCTCCTGCTGTGCCTGACGGAGCGGCAGCCGTTCCTCCCGCTGCTGTTTGAGGTGGCCAGCGCGCTCGGCACCGTCGGCCTGTCGATGGGCATCACCGCCGATCTTTCGACCGCGGGCAAACTCATCGTGGTCGTGCTGATGCTGGCCGGTCGGTGCGGCCCGCTGACCATCGGTCTGGCGTTGATGACACCGGCCAGGCCCGCCACCGGACTGCGCGGCGACGACCTTGCGATCTGACGGCGGGCGCGGCCGATGGGTACCCTGCCTGCATGAACAGGACGCGGAGTGCGGCGAAGGTCCTTCTGGCGGCGCTGTCCGTCGGGCTCGCCGCGTGCGCAGCAAGCGAGAGCAGCCGAGTGAACAAGCAGACCAGCGGACAGGAATCTCACAACCAGGCGCGCGACATCGCGCACGCGACGCGGCACGACGTGCTGGCCATGCTCGATGCGTTTCACGCCGCGGCGGCACGCGCCGATGGCGCGGCGTACTTCTCGCTGTATGCGCCCGAAGCGGTGTTCATCGGGACGGATGCAGGCGAGCGATGGACCATGGAGGAGTTCAAGGCGTACGCCGAGCCGTACTTCTCGAAGGGGAAGGGGTGGACGTATGTGCCGCGGGCGGGCTCGCGCCATGTCACACCCGTGTCCGGCACCGACGGGCGCATCGCGTTCTTTAAGGAGTTGCTGGACAACGACAAGTACGGCACCTGCCGCGGGACGGGCGTGGCGCGCGTCGAAGGCGGCGCATGGCGCATCGTGCAGTATCACTTGACCTTCCCCGTCCCCAACGACCTGGCCGAGCGCATCACCGGGGAGATCAAGGCGTGGGAGCGCGGGACGCGATGAAGACCCCGATGCAGGAGCGGGGCTGCGCGGAGGCGGCCGAATGTCTTGCGGTCCGGATTCCTGGTCCACGGAAGAGGCTGCGTGTGTTCAGGCTTGCGGCCGCGCGATGCGCCCGACAAACAGGATCACGCCGGTCTTGGTATCGTGGATGATGAACAGAAACGGATGATCGGCGTGGAACTTCGGGATGAAGGGGACCATTTCCACAGGCCTCACCGCCGCGCCGGCGCGGACCATGATGACGGCGGTTGCCGCGGCGGCCTCGGTGCCGACCTCGTTCACCTCGACCCACGCCTTGTGCAGGACCGCGCCGATGTAGGGCTGTTCAGAAGGGTCTTCGCTGGCGCAGATACCGGGGAACTGTGCGCCGCCGGGCTCGAGCGGGTTTGTGAAGGCGCGCTTCATGCCCAGGGCCTTGAGCGGCTCCGCGAGATCGCGGGCTGATTCGAGGCGAAATCGCGGCAACGCCGTGTCGACGCGGCGCGCCTCGAACCTCGCAAGCCACGCGCCGAGAGACTCGGCAGAAAGCGTGCGCTCCAGCGCGGGCAGGCCCGCGGCCGTGCGCGGCGCGATGAGCACCATGGCCAGGTCGCCGCCCTTGTAGGGCAACTGGATCATCGAGAACCCGTCATCATCGGGATAGACCTGCGGCCACTGCGACTGATCGGCGGGCACTGCGTGCGGCGTGGCGAAGTACTTGCCGTCGGCGGTGAACGCGGCGTACGGCACGCCGTCGCGCCACGGGTCGCACATCAGTTTGGCTTTGACCGTCCGTCCATCGGCGAGCGTGAAGTCCGCCTCGCGCGTGCGGCTCTTTTCGAACGGCGTGCTCCACTGGCCCAGGAAGTACACCGCGTTGGTGAGCACCAGGCATGTGTCGCGGCTCAGAATGCCCGGCGGGATCAGGTCCTTGATGCGCTGCTCGGTGTTGTTCTCCACCCACGTGTTGATCGTCACGCGCGACTTCTCGGTCTGCCCGCCGAAATCAAGCGCGGTCACGTGGCCGGTGCCATAGAAGCGGTCGATGGTCTGCACGAACACAGGCGCGAGGTCGTAGGTCTTGTCGACCCAGAGCGCGTTCGCGCTGCGGAAGTCGAATCGATCGATGGTCCCAAGCAGCGCGTTGAGTTCCGCCGCGGCCTGCTCGGCGGCCTCGTGCGCTGCCGAGACCCTGTCCCACTGCCCATCGTTCTGGAGTCTTTCGACCACGTTGTTTGCGTCATCGAGTTTCTTGCGGAGCGCGGCGATGCGCTCGCGGGTCTGGGGGTCCGCGCTGCCTTGCGCGGCGGCAAAGCGCTGTGACAGCGCGTTGAACCCGGTGTGGATCTGTGTAACGGGTCGCGCGCCGGCGCGCGGGTCGATCGGGAAGCGCATCACGCGCGCCATCTCGGCTTCGGTCTCGCCGCGTGCGCCCTCGGCGGTCATCGTCATGGCGATCGAGATCGAATAGGGCGAGATGAAGAGGTTGTCGTTTGGCGACTGCGAGGCGAGCAGGCGGAAGAGGTCGAGCCCGAAGGCGTTGTTCGCGGCGACGGCGGGGGTGGCGGCGGAGAGATCGACAGGGGGATCGGCCGGCGGGTTGTTGCACGGCCCCGGCGCTGCGAGCCCGGCATGAGCGAGCACGAGCGCGGCAGCGGAGATGGGGAGCGTGGTCATCGGATGGTCTCTCGTCGCGTGCATCATCGGGGTGGGTGGACAGAGCACGGCCCCGGGCACAAATGGCCGCGAGTGCGACATTGTCTACTCAGATCCGGCGACATGCAGCATGGACGTTCAGGCTTGTGAGTTGTCGGTGAGTGATGCATGGCCCGGTTGGAGCGGCGGGATTTCGCATCGCGCTGCTCCGCGGCGTCTCGCTGGCGCTCGGCGTGAACCCACGACTTGCCGGCTGCGCCGTCAGTCGTGGGTCAGACCCTGCGACTCGTTTCAACCAAAAACCCCGCCGAGAGGGCGGGGTTTTCGGTTGAATCGGGGTGGCGGGATTTGAACCCACGACCTTTTGACCCCCAGTCAAACGCGCTACCAAGCTGCGCTACACCCCGTGGGGAAGGCGATGCTAGGACGCCTATCGGCCGCTTTCCGCGCGGGGTTCAATGCGCCGTTACCATCCGTGGATTCCCAACATGGAGCCCGCGGAATGACCGCCCGTCCAGTCACCAAGTCTCAGCCGACACCGACCGTTCCCGGCCTCTTCGCCGCGGCGGAGCCCAGGTGCCCGGCGGAGAAGATCCCCGTCTCGGTGTTCTCGTCGAGCGCGACGGCCAGCGCGGCGGTCGCGGCGGAGATCGCCGCGATCATCCGCGAGCGTGCTGCGCAGGGCCGGCAGGCGGTCCTGGGCCTGGCCACCGGCTCGACGCCGCAGGGCGTGTACGACGAACTTGTGCGGATGCACAAGCGCGACGGGCTCTCGTTCCGCAACGTCGTGACCTTCAATCTCGATGAATACTGGCCGATGCCGCCGGCCGCGCTCCAGAGTTACCGGCGCTTCATGCAGGAGCACCTGTTCGACCACGTTGACATCGACCCCGCGAACGCGCACGTGCCCGATGGCACCATTCCGCAGGAACGCATCGCCCAGTATTGCGAGGACTATGAGCGGGCCATCGCGCGGCACGGCGGCATCGATCTGCAACTGCTCGGAATCGGCCGCACGGGGCACATCGGTTTCAACGAGCCCGGCTCGCCGCGGGATTCGCGCACGCGGCTGATCACGCTCGACAAGGTCACGCGGATGGACGCATCGAGCGATTTCTTCGGCGAGCGGCACGTGCCGCGCCGGGCGATCACGATGGGCGTCGGGTCGATCCTCGATGCCCGGCGGATCGTCATCATGGCCTTCGGCGAGCACAAGGCGCAGATTGTCCGGCGCGCGGTTCAGGGCGAGGTCACGCACACTGTCTCGGCCAGTTACTTGCAGCAGCACGGGAGCGGCGGGGGGGGGGGGGGCGGCCGGGGGGGGGGGGGGGGGGGGGTGCGGTTCGTGCTTGATCCCGCCGCGGCGGCGGAACTGACGCGGTTCAAGACCCCGTGGCTGCTGGGAACTGTGGAGCAGTTCGGCCTGAAGTGGGACGAGCGGCTGACGCGCCGAGCGGTGATCTGGCTCTCGCGCGAGTTGGGCAAGCCCATCCTCAAACTTGTGGATGAGGACTACAACGAGCACGGCCTGCAGGAACTGCTCGCGGCCCGCGGCGGGGCGTACGACATCAACCGCGAGGTGTTCCGCGCCCTGTCGCGCACCATCACCGGCTGGCCGGGAGGAAAGCCCGAGAGCAGCACAAGCGTTCTGCCCGTGGTTGGTGAAGAACACGGCCGGGGCGGCCGTGCCACGGAACAAGCACATGGGCGGGACGCCCATGCCACCTTCCCTAAGCGAGTCGTCGTCTTCAGCCCGCACCCCGATGACGACGTCATCAGCATGGGCGGGACGCTCATCCGCCTGTGCGACCAGGGGCACGAGGTGCACGTGGCGTATCAGACCTCGGGCAACATCGCCGTCTGGGACGAGGCCGCGGTGCGGCAGGTGGATTTCGTCCGCGAGTTCGCCGCGGCGTTCCCGCAGTTGGGGCGCGAGTTCGCCGAAAAACTCGAATCGGGGATCGAGGCATTCCTCTCGCGCAAGAGCCCCGGCGAGCCCGATACGCCAGAACTGCAGCGGGTGAAGGGGCTGATCCGCCGGACCGAGGCGCGTGCCGCGGCGAAGTACTCCGGCGTTCGGCCCGAGCGCATCCACTTTCTCGATCTGCCGTTCTACGAGACCGGGCGGGTCAAGAAGAAGCCGATCGGCGAGGAGGACGTGCGGATCACGATGGAACTGCTGGAGCGCGTCCGCCCGCACCAGGTCTACGCAGCGGGAGACCTCAGCGACCCGCACGGCACGCACCGCGTGTGTCTCGCGGCGATCATCGAGGCGGTGAACCGGTTGGCGACCCGGGACTGGATGCGCGACTGCGTGCTGTGGCTCTATCGCGGCGCATGGCAGGAGTGGGGGCCCGAGGACATCGAGATGGCGGTGCCGCTCTCGCCCGATGAGGTCCGCCGCAAGCGCATCGCGATCTTCAAGCACGAGAGCCAGAAGGACTACGCGCTCTTTCCGGGGCCCAACGACCCGCGCGAGTTCTGGCAGCGGGCCGAGGACCGCAACCGCGCCAGCGCTGCGCTGTTCGACAAACTGGGCCTGGCCGAGTATGAGGCGATCGAGGGCTTTGTGCGCTGGAAGCCGGGAATGGCGTGAAAGGCGTGGCATGGCCGTCCCGGCCATGATGATCGAAGCACGAGGAACTCGGGCGGGTCGCCAGTGCCACTCTCACCCGACCTCCACGACGAACTCCACCTCGACCGGCGCGCCGAGCGGCAGACTGGGCGCGCCGACCGCCGCGCGGGCGTGCCGACCCCGGTCGCCGAAGACCTCCACCAGCAGTTCGCTCGCGCCGTTCGCCACCTTCGGGTGATCGGTGAACTCCGGCCCGCACGCGACAAACACGCCCAGACGCACGAACTGCACAACGCGAGACAGGCCGCCATCCATTCCCGCCGCGGCGATCGCTTCGCGTACGACCGCCAGCCCGTTCAGGGCGCACTGCCGGGCGCATTCGATGGCCAGCGGCACGGGCACCTTCGCCGGCACCGCGCCCGCCGCGAGCAACTTCCCATCCCGAAAGGGAATCTGCCCGGCGACAAAGACGTGGTTCCCCGAGACGCGGAACGGGATGTACGCGGCAACCGGCTTTGGCGGTGTGGGAAGAACCAGGCCCATGGCCTGAAGGCGGGATTCCGGCGAGTTGCTGTCGATGTTTGGCTGTGGTGTGGTCATGGCTTGGTGGGATCGTCAGATATTTGGAGTTTGAACGGGTTGGTTTAAACGTCCCGGCGACCGAGAAATTTCAAGATCGGGCCGAACAGTTGGAACACTCGGCGTTGACGAGCGAAGAGTAGTGTGTATTCTGTGCACGTGCACGTGCAGAAATCTGGGTTTCGTGGGGTGGGTGGGGGACATGGCGAGCGGGTGACCGAACGAACATCACCCGTTGACTGGCAAGCGACAGTCGACAACATGGCCTCATAGCGACCGTCCGGTCGCCGCATCATCCGCGAAGAGGTCAACCGCACGCCGACATTCTGGTGGACGCACCGCAGGCCACATGGGCTCTCGCTCATGCGGCGCGGCAAGGCGTCGGGTTGGTTTCGCGCACAGGCAGTCCCCGTCGCACGGTGCGGCGCGGGCGAGCCGGTCGCGCGGCCGCAGAGGGGCCTTGTGGCTCCGAAGCGGTGACCCGTGTCTGGTGTGTGCCCGATTCGACATCGACATCAACGTGATCCGGTGCCGTTCGGGCGAAACGACCGTGCTTCGTACACCCTGTATCTGGAGAAGTCTGTCATGAAGAATCGTGCATTTACCCTCATCGAACTGCTGGTCGTCATCGCGATCATCGCGCTGCTCGTCGGCATTCTGCTGCCTGCCCTCGGCAAGGCGCGCCAGTCGGCCCGCCAGTTGAAGGACTCGACGCAGACCCGCGGCATCCAGCAGTCCATGGTGGTCTGGGCCAACAACAACAACAGCGAGTACCCGATCCCCAGCCGCATCGACACCGGCAACACGACCGTGACCGCCGTCGGCGAGGCCAAGAACATCACCTCCAACATCCTCTCGGTCCTCATCTTCAACGGCAACATCTCGCCCGAGATCTGCATCAGCCCCGCCGAGGCCAACACCGGCCAGGTGCAGAAGGACGAGAACTACGAGTACAACAACCCGCAGTTCGCCGCGACCCCCGCGCAGGCCCTCTGGGACCCGCGCTTCAAGGGCACCGCGCTGGCCAATGACAACCAGCAGGGCACCGATGCGGCCAACGTCTCCAACAACTCCTACGCCCATACCGTTCTGTTCGGCAAGCGCCGCGCCCAGTGGGCCGACACCTTCTCGACCACGGAAGCCGTCTTCGGCAACCGCGGCCCGGCCTACACCGCCAACGACCAGGGCACCTACCCGGCCACCGGCCGCTGGCCCCTCCTGAACGGTGTCACGGGCACCGGCTCCAACACCCTCCTCATCCACGGCGGCCGCAGCACGTGGGAGGGCAACATCGCCTACAACGATGGCCACGTCTCCTTCGAGACCAAGCCGAACCCGGACGGCCTGACCTACACCCGCGCCACGGGCACGCCCCGCGCTGTGACGGACAACCTGTTCGTCATCGAGACCGACGAGGTCGGCGCGACCTCCGGCCAGGCCATCGGTACCACGACCAACGCCTACCTTCGCCCGATTGGCCGCGTGACCGTGAGCGGCTCGACGATCACGATCAACGTTGGCAGTGACATCTGGATCGACTGACGCGATTCGGTGCAGATTGTAGTTGACTCCCGAGGGGGCCCGGTGTTCACACCGGGCCCTCTTTTCCTTTGAACTCGTGCATCACCACATGGCCTCTGGGTGCCCCTTGGGTGCGAGACTGGGTTGGGAGTAATCCACATGCTATCCACTGTTGGATTGCGCATTGAGATGCTCAGATTGGCGAGTTAGTATCTTCTTCCCAATCGGCAGCGCCGATGAGAGTGCCGAGATCAACACCGAAAGTGGGAGTACCATCTGATGGCACAGAATTTTCTGGTAGCATTGACAATCGCAATTGTGCAGATTGCCATGGCGCAGCAGACCTACCATGTGCCTTCCGAGGACACGCAGGCCCTTGCAAGCGCGCTTGGTGCAGCACACTGCGGAGACACCGTGACGATTGAGGGCGGACTCTTCAATGTGTGCGGTCTAGGTCTCCAGATTCGGCAAGGCGTTCATGTGATTGGCAGGCAAGGAGGAGAGGGCGCGACGGTACTTTCCGGCCAAGGCGCTTGTCGCATTCTGGCATGGGTGCCTGAAGCGCAGTGCGAGGGCGGTGTCACGACGGTCTCTAACGTCGTGTTTGCTCACGGGCGTCTCGATCACACAGACCCGTTGGGCGGAGTAGGCGCAGCAGTTCTAATTGATGGGAGTGCAGCCACAGTGCTCCCAAAGGTCCGTTTTCAGGGATGTGATTTCTCAAACAATCAGTCGTTTGCCAGTGGAGGTGCTGTTTGGGCGATGTCTGTTGACCTTGAAGTAGTCAACTGCACGTTCAACTCAAACAGTACCGACAATCGATTCGAAGGGGAGCCAACATCGGCGACAAGCGCGGGCGGAGCAATTGCCGTAGGCGTCGGGGATTCTTTGGCCTACACCGCCAGGCTGAGCGTTCTGGAAAGCACATTTCAGAACAACCGTGCGTTGTTCGGTGGTGCTGTTTATCTCTCGGCGTGTGTTGAGAGCGCCACTGTCTACGCCGAATTCGACGCTTGCACGTTCACGGCGAACGATGCAAGGGCCCCGGCTAGCAACGAAAATTTTGTTTGGGGCGTTGGTGGTGCAGTTTCAACAGTTTGCAACGCGATTGTCCGCGTTTCCGACTGTTCCTTTACTGGCAATCGAGCGGGGTACGGCGGAGGCGCAATCGACAAACACGATCTGAGTGGCATGCAAATCAAGAAGTCTTACTTCGGTGCAAACGAGACGTTTTCGGGGGTTGGTGGAGCGATTGCTTGGGGGGTAGGTGGCGGCGGAGATGCTGTCGTCAACTGTTCCTTTGCCGGCAATCGAGCAATGGGCCAGTATCCTGGCGGGTCTGGTGGTGCTCTGGGGTTTTTCAACGGAGTTCAAACTGAAGGACCATACGTTGTTCAGGTCATAAACTGCCTACTTGCGCAGAATGTGGCGGGGTCGGATGGTGTCGGTGGGTTTGAGATCGCTCGCGGCGATGGGGGTGCAGTTTCCGTGGTTGGCGGCGTGCACGTTTTTGTCTCTCAGTGTACGATTGCAAACAACTTTGTGTACCCAAGTGATACCGAAGTTCCGGGCCGGGCGCCCGCGATCTTTGCATCTGCCGTTGGTAACTTGTGGCCAGAAGTTAATATTACAAATACCATATTGTTTGGATCAAGCAACTTGTTGAGCGCACATGTTTGCTTCGTTGACCCGGCGACCGGCGATTGTGTAACCAACAATGTGTTTGAGATCAACAGCAGCTGTATCGGCGGGGTAGTTAATGAAGTAGTGGTGGGTTGTGATCCAGCGTTTGCTGGCGGGAATTCGTTCCACCTAACAGCAGTGTCGGACTGCATCGATGTTGGGAGTAACGCACTTGTTTCCTTCGATGTTCTGGACGTCGATGACGACCTCGACCAGATGGAACGCCATCCCATTGATCTAGGCGGTCGGCAGCGGGTGCTGCCGCGCCGCCTGGTTCGTGACCCGGTCGCGACAGAGCCGCCTTGTCTAATCGGCGTAGTGAATGTCATCGACATTGGTGCGTTCGAGTTTCCGACTGCGCCATTCTGCTGGGCGGACTGGGATGGCAATGGAGTAGTTGAGGTTGCGGACATCTTCGCCTATTTGGCTGATTTCTTTGCATCACATCCCTGTGCGGATCTCGACTTGAGCCATGGCGTTGATCCCGGAGATATCTTTGTGTTCCTCGGGTACTGGTTCGCAGGTTGCTGATCATGCGCGGCACCTCGATTCTCGGTTTGGTAGTTCCCGCTGTAACTGAAGGCAGTTGGTCCTCAGTAAGAGCCTTCGACAAGATTTGGAGTCGAGTTGTATCGAGGTGCTGCGCCACTCGTTGACATTGCCCGCGATGCGGCGGTGCGCACGCTCGCGCGGCAGGCCCGTCTCTACCCCGACTTCGACCCCCACGCGATGGAAGTCGCCGATGCGCGCCCGGACCTCTCTCCCGTCGATCTCGCGCTGGCCCACGCCATCCACGATGCCGCGGTGCGCCGGTTTCTCACCCTTCGCTTCTTCCTTCAGGCGTGCCTGACGCAGCCGTTCGACGAACTCGAAGCCCGCGTCCGCGGCGTGCTGCTGGCCGGGGCCGCGCAACTGGTCCTGCTCGACCGCGTGCCCGCGCACGCGGCGATCAACCACGCGGT